>NZ_JBGORS010000002.1:0-409910 GCF_041537385.1 Collinsella aerofaciens | reverse complement strand
TCCCCTTACCCCCAACCATGCCAAAAAACGCGAAAACAAAACCGCAGGTAGAACGCCTGCGGTTTTGTTCAAAACGAAGGCATGGTCAGGGGTATCGAGTCAAACGTAGTAGATGGGCCGATTTCGTGGTTGGCGCCGCCAAATGATCCCCCGGGGACGGAGGAAAACGGATCATTTTTGGCCCCACGCGGCTGGTGGGTGCGTTCGCGCAGGACCGTTCAAACAAAACTATGCCGGTTTACGGGGCTGAGTCACGAGTCCCCAACCATGCCGATATTCGTGAAAATAAAACCGCAGGTAGACGAGCCGTCATTTTGCAGAAAACGCGGGTATGGATGGGGGTCCTGAGTTTAGCCCCGTAAACCGGCTTAGTTTTGAAATGGCATTAAATCGATGGCAGCCATTTTGCTATGCCGGAGCGGTCGGCCACTGGTCAATTACCCCCGCAGGTAGGCGATGGCGATCTGCGTGCGGTTGCGCAGGCCCATTTTGGCCAGGATCGAGCTGATGTGGTTGCGCACCGTGCCTTCTCCCATATAAGCCGTGGCGGCAATCTCCTTGTTATCGAGGCCGCGGGCGATGAGCTCGGCGACTTCGAACTCGCGGTCGGTCAGGCTGGCAAAGGCTGCGGGCCGGCGGGGCGTGCCCGTCTTGTCGCCCATCCCGTCAAAGTCAACATCTTCGATCGCCTTGCCCTCGAGCACGCGTTTGCCATCCATGACCTGTGCCAACGCTGGCGGAATGGCGGCGACATCGGTCTTGATCAGGTAACCGCGGGCGCCCAGCTTGAGCGCCGACACAATGTACTCGTCATCCGAGAATGTCGTCAGAAACACCACGCGCGCCGCAGAGTCGTGCTCAAGGATCTCGCGAGCAGCCGATAGACCGTCGCGTCCCGGCATCTGAATGTCGAGCAGCGCGATGTCGGGCGAGTGCTCGGCGTAGAGCGCGACCGCGTCGTCGCCGTTGGCGCCGGTGCCCACTACCTCGATCTGCGGCTGGGCGCCCAGGATAATCTTGAGCGAATCGACCACTAGGCGGTCGTCGTCGACAACGATGAGCCTCATCGGCCCTCATCTCCTTGCTGTTTGGGAACGGTGGCAAACACACGCCAGCCGCCGGCACCGGCACGCGGGCCGGCGGTGAAGGTGCCGCCAAGCGCCTCGACGCGCTCGCGCATGGAGCCGAGCCCCATGCCTTCTGCGACGTTGCTGCTGCTCGCCGGGGTCGCGTCTGCGCCATCATCGGTAACGATGAACTGGTAAAACGACGGATGCTCCATGCACCGCACGGTAATGGTTTTGGCATGGGCGTGGCGCATGGCGTTGGAAAGCGCCTCGCGCAGCACCGCCGCAAAGCAGTTGGCGACGTTGGCGGGTGCATGCTCGGCCAAAACTTCAAGCTCAATCTGCGGGCCGCCGTCCGAGCGCGCGCCTTCAACAATGCGTTCGAGCTGCACGGAAAGGTCGACGGCGTTGTCGTTGAGCGCGTGGACGCTGGTGCGCACAAGCTGGAGCGCCTCGTCAACCGTGCGTTTAACGTCGGAGAAATCGGCGGCGACGCCAGGCTCGTCGGCGTGGACCACGCGTAGGGCTTCGGCCTGCAGTGAGGCGCGCGTGAGCTGGTGCCCGACGTTATCGTGGATCTCGCGTGCGATGCGGGCGCGTTCGGCGAGCGTCGCGAGCTCGACTTCGTAGTCCTGGCGGTCGGCGAGGTCGCGGTTGCGTGCCTCGAGTGCCAGGGCGCGTTCTTGCAGCTTGTCGCGGGTGCGACGCATGCGTTCCTGTTCGCGCTCCAGCTGTGCGGTGCGCAGCGACAGCAACGTGGCGGCGACCGAAAGGATGGCGGTTAGCAACAGCGTTCGGGTGGTGAGCGCGCCGCCGCGAAGGTCCGCGACGAGCGCACAGACAAAGACAGCGCCGACACCCAGCGCGATCCAGGCGTGCTCACGGCGCACGCGCCGCGCGATGTCATAGAGGGCGAGAGGTGCGAACGGCACAAACGGCGGCACGAAGACAGCCGCGATGACGTAGGCGTAGCTGCCGGCCTCGCTGGCGCGACGGATGCGTTCTCCCTGCGCGACCTCGGCCAGCGCGGCGATGACAACGCCAAGGCAAAACGCCGCGACCAGGCGAGCATCCGCAGCAAGGCCCGTGGCGGCTGCGATGCAGCACGCCAGCACGATCGATTTGTCGAATAGCCTGTTCATACGGGTATTGTACGCGATGCCGCGCACGGGGGAGGCGCCACTCAGAGCAAGCGTGACATTCCTCCCACGCGGCGGGGCGGTCGCGTCAGCAGGCCACGCGACCAAGCCCCGCACTCGTGACAAAGCTCACTGGTGCGCGCCGCCAGCTCCTGCGATGATGCAATCGTACCGGGCCGCAATCAACAGAAGGGCCGCCTCATGACAGACATCGTCCACGTCGAAAACCTCGTTAAGCGCTACGACGACCTTATTGCGCTCGACCACTTTAACCTGAGTATCGCTTCCGGCGAGATCTTTGGCCTGCTGGGCCCCAACGGCTCGGGCAAGACCACGTCCATCAACTGCATCCTGCAGCTGCTCGCCTACGACAAGGGCACCATCGAGCTGTTCGGCGAGCGCATGATGCCCGCCCGCTACGACCTCAAGCGCCGCATCGGTGTGGTGCCGCAGCAGGTGGCGGTGTTCGACGAGCTCACCGTGCGCGAGAACATCGACTATTTCTGCAGTCTCTACGTGAACGACCGCAAGCGCCGCCGCGCGCTGGTGGACGAGGCGATCGACTTTGTCGGCCTGGGCGACTTTACCAAGTTCCGCCCCGGCAAGCTCTCGGGCGGCCTGGCGCGTCGTCTCAACATTGCCTGCGGCATCGCGCACAAGCCCGAGCTCATCTTTTTTGACGAACCCACGGTGGCGGTCGACCCGCAAAGCCGCAACGCCATCCTGGAGGGCATCTGCCGCCTGCGCGACGAGGGCGCCACGGTGGTGTATACCAGCCATTACATGGAGGAAGTCGAGCAGATCTGCAGCCGCATCATGATCATGGACGGTGGGCGCGTGCTGGCGCAGGGCACTAACGACGAGCTCAAGCGCATGATTCAGATGGGCGAGAAGATTGTAATCGAGGTCGGCGAGGTTCCGAGTGCGGCGCTCGGTGCCGTCGCAAGCCTGCCGCACGTTCTGGACCTTTCGGCAACGGCGGGACAGCTCACGTTTTCGTGCGAAGCGAGCCCGCACAACCTGACGGACATTCTCGATGCGCTGCGCTCGCATGACGTGCCGCTCGGCCGCATCTATTCCGAACCGCCGACCCTCAACGACGTGTTCCTCGAGATCACCGGCCGCGAGCTGCGCGACTAGGGGGCGGCCATGTTCAACACCATCATCACCACGGTCAAGACGCTGCTGCGCCGGCCGAGCACGTGGGTCTGGGGCGCTCTCTTTCCTATTGCGCTTTCCACGATGTTCATGTTTATGTTTGCGAACCTCAGCTCCGACGGCACGGTCGACCCGGTGCCGGTTGCCGTCGTGGCGGACGAGGCCTGGGATGCCTCGACCTTTAAGGACGTGGCAGCTTCGCTTGCCAAGGCGGGCGACGACCAGCTGCTCGATGTGAGCGAGTACGAAGACTTGGCTGCCGCGCGCAAAGCGCTCAAGGCCGGCGAGGTCGCGGGCATCTATATGGTCGATGCCGCGGGCACGCCCAGGCTCACGCTGCTATCGAGTTACGACAGCTCGCGCGCCTCGTCGGTGCTCACCGATCGCAGCATCCTGGAGACGGTGGCAAGCTCGTATACGCAAAATACCGAGCTCATGCGCCAGATTGCCCAGGACAACCCGGCGGCACTCGCCGACCCGGAGGCGGTTGCGCGCGCTCTGTCGCTCGAGGGCGGAACCCGCCGCGTGAGCCTGACCCGTGCCACGCCCGATGGCACGGTCATCTACTATTACGCGCTTTTTGGCCTGGTCGCGATGATGTCTGCCGAGTTTGCCGCCTTGAGCGTCGTCGATTTGCAGCCTAATTTGTCGGGCCTTGGCGCGCGCCGCTGCGTGGGCGGTCTTTCCAAGACGGCGTCGCTGGCCGGCATTTTTGTCGGCTCGTGGCTGGTTTCCTTTGCATCGATGGCGGTTGCGATCGGCTACGTGCGCCTGGTCGTGGGCGTCGACTTTGGCGGGCGCGAGGGGTTGTGCCTGCTGGGCGGGGCTGCATCCGCGCTTGCCGCCACGGGCCTGGGGCTTTTTGTGGGCACGCTTCCCGTTAAGGGCGGCAAGGCATCCAAGTCGGGCATCCTCACGGGCTTTGCCACCACGTGCGCCCTGTTCGCCGGCCTCTACGGCGAGCCGGCGATGGCGCTTGCCGACGACGTCGCTCGCGCCTGCCCGGCCGAGTGCTGGCTCAATCCCGTCAAGCTCATCTGCGACATGTTCAATCGCCTGTATTTCTTTGAGGACCTGGGGCCCTTCGCTGTTCGCGCCGGCGCGCTGGTCCTGATGGCCCTGGTGTTTGTCGCCGCCGCTACGCTGATCTTTGGAAGGAGCCGCTATGAGCACCTTTAAGACCGCGCTTCGCATGGCGCTGGCGCACCCGTTCTACCTGCTCATCTATACGGTGTTCATCTCGCTCATGGGCGTATTCATCGCGGCTTCGGTGAGCTGGAACTCGTCGCAGCTCACCGAGTACAAACCCTACGATGCCAATGTGATCGTGGTCGACCGCGACGGCAGTGATCTTTCGCGGGCGCTTACCAAGCATCTGGGTTCACGCTTTGACCTGGTCACGGGCATCGGCGACGACGCGTACGACCTCGCGGACGCGCTCGCCAAGAGCAACAGCGCCAAGGGCAGTGCCGATTGCGTGTTCTTTATCCCGGAGGGGTTTGAGGACGATCTTGTTGCAGCCGCCCGTGCGGGGGAGGCCCTGCCCAAGCTCGACGTGACCTACGGTTCCGGCACCATGGCGGCGGCGCTTTCGTCTGCCGAGGCCTCGCGCTGGATCTCGCTCGCGGGCGCTGCGGCGGCGCTTGAGCCAGCTGCTTCCGACAGCGAGGTCGCCAAAGCTGCCGAGCATGCCGCTGCAAAGCGCGCGGAGGTCCAGATCGAGCGGGTCAAGGTCGACTCGACTGCCGCCACCACGCTCGAGTCGTACTTCAACTTTGGCGCGTACGCGATCATCTCGTCGGTCATCGTGTCGGTGGGATTGGTGTTCTCGGGCATGAATGAGCCCGAGCGCGTGTGTCGTATGGATGCCGGCCCAATCCCCGAGCGCCAGCGTTCGCTTGCCGTGTTTGCGGCCGCCGCCGTGCTCACCGTCTGCATCTGGTTTGTGTCGAGCATGATGGGCGTCGTGGGCTTTGCCGGCGCGGTCGCCGAGGTCGGCGTGGGCCGTGTGTGCCTGGCGCTGGCGGCGACGTTTGCCCTGGCGTGCACGCCGCTGGCCGTTGGCTTTGCCCTTTCGAGCCTGGGTGCGCGCGAGGAGCTGCTTAACGGTGTGGGCAACCTGCTCGGCATGCTCATGACGTTTTTGGGCGGCGCCTGGATGCCGCTGTCGCTCATGGGCTCGGCCGTGCAGACGGTGGCGCACTTTGTGCCGACGTATTGGGTGAACGACGCGATCGGCAAGGCGCTTGCCTCGGACCTGACGTCTGCCGTGGTGGGCGACATCGTCTGTGACTTGGGCGTCACCGTGCTCTTCGCCGCCGCCATCGCCGCCGTAGGCCTAGCCCTCACCCGCGCCAAATCCCACGCCTAGCCACCTAGTCATTGGGGACAGTCTTTGCCGATTCGCCGGCAGGGCTGGCAGGGACTGTCCCAATATGTCGGCACTTGGGGACTACTCATTGGGGACAGACTTAAATGAGCGATTTCACTCATTTAAGTCTGTCCCCAATGAGTAGGTTGGAAAATAGTTCGCGCACGTCGCTTAAAAATAGTTCACCTGGGTTTACTATTAGCCTAGAAAAGTAGCAGAAGGCTAACAACGGGGGATAGCATGGCGACAAAGCAAGCCTATGTCCAGGTCAAAGGACTCAAGAAACACTATGGCGACGGTGATGCACGCCTGATGGTGCTCGACGGCATCGACACGTCCATCAACCGCGGCGAGATCTGCGTCATGCTGGGGCCCTCGGGCTCGGGCAAATCGACGTTCCTCAATCTCATCGGCGGCCTGGAGGATGCCGACGGCGGCTCCATCATGGTGGACGGCTGCGACCTCACTGCGCTCAAGCCTGCCGATCTGGGCGAGTACCGCCGCCGCGAGCTGGGCTTCGTCTTCCAGTTCTACAACCTGGTGCCCGATCTCACCATCAAGGAAAACATCGAGGTCACGGCGCACCTGTCCAAAAACCCGCTCAACATTGACGACCTGCTGCGCTCGCTGGGCCTCTACGAACACCGCAACAAGTTCCCGCGCCAGGTCTCGGGCGGCCAGCAGCAGCGCTGCGCCATCGGCCGTGCACTCGTCAAAAATCCGGGCCTGCTGCTGTGCGACGAGCCCACGGGCGCGCTCGACTACAAGACATCCAAGGAAATCCTGCAGCTCATGGAGGACGTCAACCGCACCTACGGCTGCACCATCATCATCGTCACCCACAACGCCGCCATCGCGCGCATGGCCAACCGCGTGCTGCGCCTGCGCGACGGCCGCATCGTCGAGGACGAGCTCAACGAGTCGCCCGTTACGGCCGTCGAGCTCGATTGGTAGGCGGCGCCATGACACCTCTCGCAAAACGACTCCCGCGCGAGCTGCGCCGCAATATCGGTAAGTACCTGGGTATCTTTTTGCTCATGTGCGGAAGCATCGCCCTCACGTCGGGCTTTTTGCTCGCGGCGCATTCCATCGGCTGCCTCATCGACGATATGCGCGATGCGTACACGATTGAGGACGGCCGCGTGACCACCTCCTTCGAGGCTACCAAAGACCAGCTCAAGGCCGCCGAGGATGCAGCCGGCGACGTCGGTGGCGTCACGCTCTACAAGAATTTCTCCATCGACGCCATCATTAAAAAGGCGGCTGGCGACGACGGCACCAAGCGCACCCTGCGCACCTATGCGCACCGCACCAAGGTCGATATCGCGTCCTACTGTGAGGGCAGGCAGCCCAAGGCGGACGACGAGGTGGCCATCGACCGTGTTTTCGCCACCAACAACGACCTCGCCGTGGGCGATAGGGTCGAGCTCGAGGGTCGCACCTACACCATCTGCGGCATCATGACCCAGCCCGATAGCCAGGCGCTGTTCCTCGACAATTCGGACTTTACGGTGAACACCATCACGTACGGCGTGGCCGAGGTCACCGACGCCGGCTTTACCGCGCTTGAGGACGCCGGCGGCGCACCCGCCTACACCTACTCCTTTACCTTTGCCGATCGCGACCTCCCCACTGCGGATCGCATCGATGCGGAGCAGGATATGGTCGAGGCGCTGACCGATGCCGATGCGCGCGTGGACGACCTGATCGATGCCGATTCCAACCAGGGCATTGGCTATGCGCGCGACGACGTGGACGGCGACTCCATGATGTGGATGACGTTGCTCGACATCATCATCGTGATCATGGCGTTTGTCTTTGTGGTGCTCACCGACGCCACCATCGAGGAGGAGAGTGCCATCATCGGCACGCTGCTCGCCAGCGGCTATCGCCGTCGCGAGATCGTGCTGCACTACCTGGCACTTCCCGCCATCGCGGGCGTGCTCGCGGCACTTTTGGGCACCGCTCTCGGCGTCGCGTTCTTTACCGAGCCCATGCGCGGTCTCTACTACGGCTCGTACAGCCTGCCGCCCTTCCAGGTGTACTGGAGCTGGGAGATCTTTGTGAAGTGCGCCGTGGTTCCCGCCGCCGCGCTCGTCCTCATCACGCTGGTGGGCCTGCTCCGCAAAATGGGCAAGACGCCGCTGCAGTTCCTTCGCCACGAGGCGAGCGGTAAGTCGGGTACCAAGCGCGGTCTGCAGCTGCCGGAACGCATGGGCTTTGTTTCCCGCTTCCGCCTGCGCGTTTTCCTGCGCAACCTGGGCAACTTCGCCACGCTCTTCGTGGGCATTGCGTTTGCCTCGCTGCTGCTGCTCTTTGGCCTGGCGATTCTGCCCACGATGACGCACTACGCGGACAACCTCGAGACGAGCCTGGTCGCCGAGCACCAGTACACGCTCAAGGCGCCGCTGGAGCTCGAGGGCACTGCCGAGGAGCGCGAGCAGTGGTCGGCACTCGAGCGCTTGCAGTCGGTTGACGGCGCGCTGCTTTCTGCCGCCCAGGATGCCGATGACGAACTTGACGACGCGGCCGATGCGGCGCAGGCAGCAGCTGACGCCGCGACCGCATCTCCGTCTGCCGAGAGCCTGACCGCAGCGCAGGATGCGCTTGCCAAGGTCCAGGACAAGAAGGATGCGCTCTACGCGCGCCTCGACGACCTTGCCGATGCCCTCGGCTGCAACCGCGACGAGGCTATCGACCTGATCGACAAGGCCTCTAAGATCGACACTGACAACGACGATATCCACCCGGTCAATACGACCGACAACGGCGCGGGTGCAATCGCGCAGGCCGAGAAATATGCCGTTTACCAGCTGCAATACGACCGCGGCGATGGTAATGGCGAGGAGACGATTTCTGTCTACGGCATCTCGGCAAACTCGCGCTACTGGAAGGGCCTCAACATCGGCGACGGACACGTCGTCTTTGGCGGCGGCCTGCTCGATAAGTTTGGCTGGAGCGAGGGGCAGAAGGTCACGCTCAGCGACAAGTACGAGGGCGAGCATTATTCCCTTGAGTACGCGGGCAAGGACTGTGCCTGGGGTTCAAAGTCGGACATGAATATCTATATGAGCATTGATGACTTTAATGAGCTGTTCGGCAACGATGCCGCCTACTTCAACGGCTATGTGAGCGATGAGGAGCTCGACCTCGATGCGCGCTACTTTGCCGGCGACACCACGCCCGACGACATGCGCGCCGTGGGCGACCAGTTCATTGGCATGATGAGCAAAATGATCGGAATGATGGTCGGGCTCGCGGTGTTTATCTTCCTGCTGTTTATGTACCTGCTGACCAAGGCCGTTATCGACCATAGTGCCCGGTCGATCAGCTACATGAAGGTCTTTGGATATCGCGATGGCGAGATCTCGCATCTGTACATCCGCTCGATCACGCTGTGCGTGGCGGCGTCGCTCGTGCTGAGCCAGCCGGTCATTATTGGCTCGCTCACGGCCATCTTCCGCTCGATGCTGCTCGCCTACAACGGCAATATCGAGATCTACGTGCCCGCTTGGTCCATGGCTGCATGCGTCGGCATTGGCTTTGCGACCTACCTGGTCGTGGCGCTGCTACACACGCGCTCTATCAAGCGCGTCGGCCTGGCCGAAGCCCTCAAGGTGCAAGAGTAGCAATTGGGGACGTTCTTAAACGACTAGTCGTTGGGGACAGTCTTTGTCGGATTGCCGGCTCGTCGGCCGGGCTGGCAGGGACTGTCCCTGACGGCACTCATTTAAGTCTGTCCCCAATGAGTGCCTAACGACTCGGTGTTGCGCTTGACTTCAACCCCACTTCACCGGGTACCATCCTCTATGTCTGTAACGCCATATAGACCGAGGGGATAGATCTATGACCGCAACCGCACCCGCAGCACCGGCAAAGGTGTACTTCACCAACCTGCGCACGCATGCTCGCGAGAGCCAGCTCGACAAACTCAAGCGCCTCATTCGCCGCGCCGGCATTGAGCAGATCGACTTCGAGAACAAGTTCGTCGCCATCAAGATTCACTTTGGCGAGCTGGGCAACCTGAGCTTTTTGCGCCCCAACTACGCCCGCGCCGTCGCGGATGTCGTGAAGGAGCTGGGCGGCAAGCCCTTCCTCACCGACTGCAATACGCTCTATGTGGGTAGCCGCAAAAACGCGCTCGAGCACATCGATACCGCCTATCAGAACGGCTTTACCCCGTATGCCACGGGTTGTCAGATCATCATCGCCGACGGCCTCAAGGGCACCGACGAGGCGCTCGTCCCGGTCGAGGGCGGCGAGTACGTGCACGAGGCCAAGATCGGTCAGGCGCTCATGGATGCCGATATCGTGATCAGCCTCACCCACTTTAAGGGTCATGAGCAGGCCGGCTTTGGCGGCGCCATGAAGAACCTGGGTATGGGTGGCGGCAGCCGCGCCGGCAAGATGGAGCAGCATGCCGCCGGCAAGCCGAACGTCGCGACCGAGCACTGCGTTGGCTGCCATGCCTGCGAAAAGATCTGCGCGCACAACGCTATCTCGTTCGACGGCACCCGCGAGCGCGAGCTTGCCGGCGGCGCTACTCGCACGGTGCACGTGGCCACCATCGACCACGATCGCTGCGTGGGCTGCGGACGCTGCATTGCGGCGTGCAACCAGGACTGCATCAAGCCCGGCTATGATGCCGCGGCCGACGTGCTCAACTGTAAGATCGCCGAGTACACCAAGGCCGTCGTCGACGGCCGCCCGAGCTTCCACATCTCGCTCGCCATGGACATCAGCCCCAACTGCGATTGCCATCCCGAAAACGACACGCCCATCGTCAACGATATCGGCATGTTCGCGAGCTTCGACCCGGTCGCCATCGACCAGGCCTGCGCCGATGCCGTCATGGCATCCGAGCCGCTGCCCAACACCGAGCTCACCGATAGCGCGGCCAAGATGGAGCATAAGCACGAGCATCTGGAGGGCGAGCAGGCCAAGGACCCCTTCTGCATCACACATCCCGACACCGACTGGCGCGCGTGCATCGCGCACGCCGAGAAGATTGGCCTGGGCACGAGCGAGTATGAGCTCATCGAGGTCAAGTAGCGCCTAGCTATTGGACAAAATAAGCGCCTTTGTAGCGTAAGTTGAGCAAAAGCCGCCCACGAGCACAACGCTTGCGGGCGGCTTTTCAGAAGTGCGGTGAAAAATCGAATACCGCCGACTGCAAACCGATTTTTGGCAACAAAACCCCAGACGTTGCTTTTTGCCTAAAAATTCCTATCGAGGAAGTCGTCGACCGTATTCCAGTAGAGCTCGGGGTCGACTTGCGCACTCTTGGCGTGGGTGGCGCCATGGATGGTGAGCTTTTGCTTGACCTTGCTGGCGCACGCGTCGTAGTTTTGGTCGAGCATGTCGTACGGCACAAAGGTGTCCTGGTCGCCGTGGATAAACAGCATGGGAACCGTCGCGTGTTTGAGTTGCTCCACACTGCTCGCCTTATGAAAGTCGTAGCCCGCGCGCACGTTGCACACCAAGTTTGCTACATCGAGCAAGGGAAAGCTGGGCAGGCCGAACACGTCCTTGAGCTGCAGAGAAAACTCGTCCCAAACACTTGTATAACCACAGTCTTCGATAATGCATTTCACGTTTGCGGGCAGAGATTCCCCCGCGACGTTCATGGCGGTCGCCGCACCCATCGACTCGCCAAAGACCAGGATGCGCGCCTCGGGATCGGTAGCAACGATCCGCCCAATCCATGCAACGACATCGAGCCGCTCGGGCCAGCCCATGCCGATATAGTCACCGCCGGAACGCTCGTGGGCGCGGGCGGCAGGTGCGAGCACGTTCATGCCGCGGTCGTGGAATCGCTTGACGTATCGGGCCATACCGATGGGCTCGTTGGTATATCCATGCAGGCAGACGGCGTAGTCGTGCGTGCTCTCCGACGCAGCAAAATACCAGGCGGCAAGCTCGGTTCCGTCGTCCGCGGTGAGGCTGCTGCTCTCGCGGTTTTCCTTAAACCACGCCCGCGCCTCGGTCTCCTCGACGTCCATCTGCTCGCCCTTTTCGGCGTCCTTGCCGTCCTGCATCATCTTCATGGTGTAGGGCGCTTGGGGATTCAGGGCAAAGTCGAACAAGAAGTTGCCGGCAAACCCCAGCAGCGCGACAACGAGCACCAGCGCAACGATGCCGGCTATCTTGAGCTTTCGATGGGAACGTGCGTTTTGAGACATAAGAAGCTTTCCTATAAGATGTTAATACATCAACATTTAATGCAAGCGCATTATGGACGTTCACCGTTGATGCGTCAACAGGCAAAGAATGGGTAAACAAAGGGTCACGTATGGTGCAAATTTCGCACGCACCCAGACGCTTTGATATAGTGTTGAGAACTCTTTACGTTGGAGGATGTAACCGGCATGTCCGATTCGAGCGACAGTTCTAAGCCGCGACCCAAGACCGCGGCCGTTCCACACTACACGGTGGGTGAGGAGATCATGAACTCCGTCACCCATGGTGTCGGCTGTCTGCTGGGTATCGCGGGCCTGGTGCTCCTGATCGTGTTCGCTGCCCTGCGCGGCGGAGGCCCGGCCCACATGGCCGCGGCGATTGTCTATGGCGTCAGCATTATCCTCGAATACCTAGCCTCCACGCTCTACCATGCGATTCAGCCCGCGGGCGCCAAGCGCGTGTTCCGCATTATCGACCACAGCTGTATCTATCTGCTCATTGCCGGCAGCTATACGCCGTTTTGCCTCATTACGCTGGCAAACGACGGTGGTCCCGTGCTGTTTTTTGCCGTATGGGCCATCGCCATCGTCGGGATCGCCCTCGAGTGTTTTTTGCGCGAGCGCCAGCCGCATTGGGTAAGCGGCCTGGTCTATCTGCTGATGGGCTGGCTCGTCGTCTTTAAGCTGCCCGAGCTCGTGTCGCTGCTCAACCCCGTGGCACTTGCTCTGCTCGCTGTCGGCGGCGTGTGCTACACCGTGGGCGTGCCGTTCTACATCGCCAAAAACGTGCGCTACCTGCATAGTGTGTTTCACTTGTGGGTGCTCGCCGGCAGTATCTTCCAGTTCATGGCGGTGATCCTCTTCGTAATCTAGCGACCACGCCTGCGCGCTCGCGTCCTTGTTTGGGCGCCGGCGCCATTGCCGTATCCGCCGTCAACGTTTTAATCCGACGTCCCGAATCTTGGAGGTTCGAGAAACTCCCGATGGACATAACCATCTCCCTTATCACCACCCTCGTTTTGACCCTCATCAACGGCTACTTCTCTATGTCCGAGATGGCGCTCACCACGGCCAAGCGCGCCGTGCTGGAGCACGAGGCCGAGGAAGGCGACAAGCGCGCCGAGCGTGCCATTAAGCTGGCTGCCGACTCCGACCAGCTGCTCGCCACCATCCAGGTTGCCATTACGCTCGTGGGCTTCGCCTCGTCCGCCGTCGCCTCGACGAGTCTGTCCGACCCGCTCGCCACGTGGCTCATGAGCTTTGGCATCGCGCCGCTCTCCGCCATCGCACGCGGCCTGGCGCCGGTCATCATCACCGTCGCGGTCGCCTTCGTATCCATCGTGATCGGCGAGCTCGTCCCCAAGCGCATCGGCCTGGCCAATGCCGAGGGCGTGTCCAAGCAAGTCGTGGGCCCGCTTTCCGTGTTCCAGAAGATCGCCCGTCCGCTTGTGTGGCTGACTGGCGCTTGCTCCGATGGCCTGGCCCGCATCCTGCGCATCAAGAGCGCCGACGACCGCCAGAACGTCTCGGAGGAGGAGATCAAGTACATGGTCTCGGAGCAGGACGACCTGCTCGACGAGGAAAAGCGCATGATCCACGAGATCTTCGACCTAGGCGACACCGTTGCCCGCGAGGTCATGGTGCCGCGCGTGGACACCACCATGTGCGAGGACGACGAGACGGTGGCCGACGTGCTGTCCACCATGCGCCAGACCGGCTTTAGCCGCATCCCCGTCTATCACGAGGATCCCGACAACGTCGCCGGCATTGCGCACATCAAGGACCTGATTCAGCCCGCGCTCGACGGCAAGGGCGACCAGCCCATCGCCGGTTTTTTGCGCGACGCCACCTTTGTGCCCGACACCAAGGACATCCTGCCGCTGCTGTCCGAGATGCAGACCTCGCACGACCAGATCGTGGTCGTCGTGGATGAGTACGGCGGCACGGCCGGCATCATCACCATCGAGGACATCGTCGAGGAGATCGTGGGCGAGATCGAGGACGAGTTCGACCCCGACAACAAGTACCTCACGCGCCTTTCGCGCCGCGAGTGGCTCGTCGATGGGCGTTTTTCGTGCGATGACGCGATTGAGCTTGGTTGGCCGCTCGAGGAAAGCGATGATTATGAGACCATCGCCGGCTGGATTTTGGAGCTTTGTGACTCGGTGCCCGACATCGGAGAGGTGTTTGAGGTCGCGGGGTACAAGTTTAAAGTGCAGTCGATGCGTGGCCAGCGCATCTCGCTCATTCGCGTGATCGCTCCGGCCGAAACCGATAAGAAGGATTCCGAGTCTTCGGTAAACGAGCCGACGACGTCGGGTGCGGGTTCCGCGAATCCGCACGACGGCGACGAGTAGGGCAAGGAAGAGTAGGGGAGAGTTATGGCAGGCCTGTTCAACATCCTTAAGGTCACCGTCAGTGAGGACAAGATTTGCGCGCATGTGCTGGTGAACCCCGGCATGCCGCTCATGACCTCGGAGGACATCGAGGCCACGGCGCGCGTGTACTACCTGGTACCGGCGATTGCCAAGCACCTGTGCCTGGGCGATTCCGGCCGCGAGTTCCAGGACTGCATGGGTCAGACCGAGCTCTGCCACCTGCTGGAGCACGTGACGGTCGAGCTCATGAACGAGACCGGTCTTGCCGGTAGCATCTCGTGCGGCCGAACGCGCGTAAGCGAGCATGACGAGCGCGTCTTTGAGGTCGAGCTTTCGTGCCCCGACGACGCACTGGCCATCGGTGCGCTGTCGTCGGCCACCTTTATGATGGACTGGGCGTACCTGCACGCCGACCAGCCTGCCCCCGACGTGGAAGGTACGGTCGCGGGCCTGCGCAACCTGGTGCTGGGCATGCGCGCCGAGGCCGAGGGCAAGGATCCTCACGAGGCCGTCGCCGCTGCGAACGGCGAAGATACTGCCGAGGACGAGGGCGCTGACGAGGGCGATGTGCCGGTTGACGCCGAGCCCGTTGCCGATGCGACCGCCGAGCCCGTTCCTACCGAGCCCCAGGGCGTCCCCAACTTTGACGACGAGCCCAAGGTGGCGATTGATACCGAGGGCGCGGTTGCCGAGAACCACGAGGCCTCCGCTGCCGTCTTTGGCGGTGCGGCGACGGTTCCGGCAGGACCTGCGCATGAGGGCGGCTTGCCGCTCGTGGACGGCGCCGGCGAGGACCCGGGTGCCACGGTGGCCATGCCGGCTATGCCTCAGGAGTAGGCCTACGCGTTTATCACCATCACGTACCTGCGCCTTTGCCGTACGCAGATGAGCGGAGCGGCAAGTGATGCGCTGCGGGTATAATGGACAGCATTCAAACGGTGGGCACCGACGTGCCCGCAGGAGAGGAATGATCATGGGTAAGACTTTCAGCTTTGTCTCCGGCGCACTTTTTGGTGCTGCTGCCGGCGCTATTATCGGTGTTGCTCTGGCCCCGCGCTCGGGCGCCGAGACCCGCGCCATGGCTGCCGATATCGCCAACGACGCCTGGGACAATATGCGCGACACCTACGAGCACAGCGCCGAGGAGGCCCGTGCTGCGGTGAATGACTTTGGCCCGATGGTCGACGCCAAGACCGACGACCTGCGCGCCAAGGTCGACCTGGCCCGCGAGCGCATGGACCAGCTGCGCGAGCAGCTCAATGACGCCATTTCGGGCGGCAACGTGACGCCTGCCGCCGACGTCGTGGTCGAGAACGCCGTCGAGGCTGATACCGAGGCCGCGGAGCCCTCGACCGAGGCATAATGCGCGCAGGGGATTTTGTCGGCGCCAAGATCTATCGCAAGCCTACCGAGGACAAGCGCACCAAAAAGGACGGCACACCGCGCAGCCCTAAAAAGCTCGGAAAGATTCACTTTCCGGTCTTTACCCCGGGCGGTACGCGCGTGGTCGGCTTTATGGTCCGCCAGTCCGATATCGCGGGCATGATCGAGCGTCCCGACCGATTCGTAGCGCTCGACGCCATTGGTGTCTACGAGGGCGCCATTGCGGTCGATGACGTCAAGGACACGTACGATGCCGCCGCCGCCAAGCGCCTCGACATCAACCTGGACGATTGCATCATCTGGGTCGGTATGGACGTGCGTACGGAATCGGGCGACGTCGTGGGCTATTGCTCGGACGTTGAGTTCAAGCCACGCTCGGGCATCGTGCAGGCATTCTATGTGACCGCCGGTGCTGCTTCGAGTGTTTTGGTTGGTGACACGCAGGTGCCGCCGACGATGCTGCGCGGCTACGAGAACGGCGCGATGATTGTCTCGGACGAGGTCAAGGCGCTCGGGTATTCGGGCGGCGCGGCCGCCAAGGCTGCCGAGGCCAGTGTCGTGGTGGGCGATAAGGTCAAGAAGGGCGCCAAGGTGCTCGATGACAAGGGATCGGTTGCCGTGGACAAGGGCAGTCGCGCGCTGGGCAAGCAGCTCGGCAAGACGCGCGGCATGTTCAAGGCCTTTAAGGACGAATACCAAAAGGCGAGCGGAGGCTCGTCAAAAGCTACAAAATAGCGACGTACCAAATGATGGGAGGCAAGCCGGAGACCTGTTGCTCCGGCTTGCTGTGTTTATGGGGGAGGGCACATGCGCCAAAACGGATCCAACTTAAACGGGCGTTCGGGTGCGCGTCCGACGGCGCGCCGCGACCTGGGGCAGCTGCCCAGCGGTCAGCGCCGCCGTCGCCGTAAGCCCGGCGCGATGTACCTCAACCATAGCCGCGGGTTTAGCGACCGCAGCGCGCGCATCGGCAACGGGCGCTCGCCGCGCCGACCGTCCCGTCTGCCCTATGCGCTCATCGCTGTGGGTTGCGCGCTCGTGCTGTTTATCGCTGCCGTCGTGGGCTATGTCAACCGCAGCGTGGACGTGGAGCTCAACGGCCAGAAGACCGCGGTGCGCGTGGGCTCTACGCTGCAGAATCTCATCGACGACCAGGAGTTGACTGACACCTACGACGCAGGGGACCTGCTGGCCGTCGATGACAGTGTGCTCAAGCGCCGTGGCGGCGAAAAGCTGTCGGTTAAGGTGGACGGCAAGCGCGTGAAGCAGGGCAAATGGGATAGCCGCGAACTTGAGGGTGGCGAGAAGGTGACGGTCAAGGATGGCCGTAACACCTACGAGAAGCATGAGGTTCAGGCTACGGTTATCGAGCCCAAGCTCAAGGTCGAGGGCACGGGCGCTATCGAGTATGTGCAGACGTGGGGCGTTCAGGGCCGCTCCGAGGTGTGGGTTGGTGAGCAGTCGGGCAAGACGCAGGACCGCGGCGAGGTTGTGCCCGCCACCGATTGCGTCGTTGCGTGCGCCAGCGTGGCGCCCAAGGGCAACGAAAAGTACGTGGCGCTGACGTTTGACGAGGGTCCGAGCGGTGCGACCAAGCAGATTTTGCAGGTGCTCAAGGAGAAGGGCGTCACCGCGACGTTCTTCCTTTCGGGCGATGCGGCCGAGGCCTCGCCTGCCACGGCCAAGGCGATTGTCGATGCCGGGTGCGAAATCGGATCCAACAGCTACAGCGACGATTCGCTCAAGGGTCAGGACCGTGAGACGGTACGCGAGCAGATCACGAAAGGCGCCGATGCGATTAAGTCGGCGACCGGGGTGAAGACGATGCTACTGCGTGCTCCCTACGCTGCCTTTGACGAGCAAGACTGGATTGATGCGATGGACCTGGTCTCCGCCGTGGTCTCGTGGAATATTGACTCGGGCGACTGGCTGCTCAACGGTGCCGACGAGCAGGTCTCAACGGTGCTCGATTCGATGACGCCGGGCAATATCGTGCTGCTCACCGATAGAGACGAATGCGCCGAGCAGACGCTCGAGGCGCTGCCGCAGATTATCGACGGTCTTGTCGCCGACGGCTACAAGATCGTGACGCTCAGCGACCTGGTCAAGACGGACACGTCGCTGAGCAAAAAGCTCATCTCGCTGACGAAGGTCACCATGCCCAAGGACGCCGTGTACCCCCAACTTGCCGAGGACGATGACACTACAGAGTAGTCATTGGGTAGTCGTTTAAGAACGTCCCCAATGGCTATGTCACGGATGCGTCAGCGTTTGGTATGCCTGCAATGTGCAGCGCATAAATTCGATGCCGCAGGGCGGTGCTGATGCTATAGTTACTGCGGTTAATGAGGGTCAAGAGAAAGGTTACAGGTGAAATCCAAACCTCGACCATACAGTCGATGACCCCATGCAGGTGCTTTTTGCGCATGCACGGGGTGTAAGCGTCGAGCGGCGTGCCGCCCGCGCATGCGTATACATATCCAGAAGCCCCCGGACGCCGCACGCGCGGCCGCGTCCGGAGGAATAATGATGGGGAGCACCATTGAATTATCTGAGTGAGATGCTCAAATTGCCAGTCTTGGACGTCGACGGCGAAAAGCTCGGCGTGGTGAATGATTTTGGCATTGCTACCGGCGAAGTTTTTCCGCACGTGACGTCGCTCGCGTTCCGCGGCCCCGGCAAGACGCCGTTTATGATCAGCTGGCGCAAATGGGTCGACCGTATCGACGAGACGGGCGTGTATCTCAACACGTCTGCCACCAATATTCGCTTCTCGTACCTGCAACCGACCGAGCTGTTGCTGGCGCGCGATGTTCTCAATAAGCAGATCGTCGACACGCAGGGCATGAAGGTCGTGCGCGTCAACGACATCAAGTTTTCCATGTCGGGCGAAAACCAGCTGCGCCTGCTGGGTGCCGAGGTCGGTGCCCGCGGTCTGCTACGCGCCATCAGCCCCGCACTCGAGCACGTCGTCGAGGGCTTTATGAAGCACCTGGGCAAGCCGCTCAGCGAGGACATCATCGCTTGGTCCTACATGGACCTGCTCGACCGCTCGACTAAAAACATCCAACTCTCGGTGTCGCACAAGACGCTCGGCGAGCTGCACCCTGCCGACATCGCCGACATTATCGAGCAGCTCGACCCGCGCCTACGTGCGCAGGTGTTTGCGCAGCTCGATACCGCCCAGGCCGCCGAGGCCATCTCGGAGTTCGATGACGACGAGCTTATGACCGAGATGCTCGAGGGCCTGTCCGACACGGACGCATCGTCGATGCTGGCCATGATGGACCCGGACGACGCTGCCGACCTGATCGATGAGCTCGATTATGAGAAGGCCGAGAAGCTCCTGCGCCTGATGGGCGTCAAGGAGGAGAAGGCGATTCGTAATCTGCTGGGGTATGAGGACAACACCGCCGGCCGCATCATGACCTCGGAGTTTGTCTCCCTGCCCGCCACGGCAACGGTCGGTGACGCCATCGAGGCGATTCGCGAGCTCGACGAGGACTTCGAGAGCGTCTACTACGTCTATACCGAGGATCCGAGCGGCATGCTGACCGGCGTGCTTTCGCTGCGCACGCTGATCGTAGCCGATCACGACGCTACGCTGGGCCAGCTGGCCTATCGCGACCTGGTCTATGTGTCGCCCGACGAGGACCAGGAAGACGTGACGGACGAGATGACCAAGTATGACCTGGTCGCCATCCCCGTCTGCGACGAGAACCGCCACATCCTGGGTATCGTGACCTTCGACGACGCCATGGACGTTATCGCCGAGGAGCATCAGGAGGACCTGCAGATCGCCGGCGTCGGCTCGGGCGACAGCGCGTCCGATGACTCGACGAATGTGCTCAGCTGGTTCGTGCATCGCCAGTACTGGGTTGTCGTGTGGGGCATTGCCTCGTGCATCATGGCAACAGTGCTGGGGACGGCGCTGGGCTCCGCGCATCTGGTGGTGTTTCCCATGTGCGCCATGCCACTCGTGTTGCTGGCGGCCTCGCGCATGGTGTCGTTCGTCAAGAACTACTTCCTGGAGTATGACGGTCACGACGACGAGCCCAAGCCGTATCTGGGGTTTTTCTTCCAGAGCACGGGCATGGGCCTGATTCTGTCACTCGTGACCTACCTGTGCGCCCAGCTGGTGCGCACCGCTGCGTTCCTCGATGCGCCCATGTTTGAGGAGCAACTCTTTACCGGGTGCTTTAATATCGCTGCCATCATTTGCCTGGTTGGCAACATGAGCGCCGTGATTTACCTGATTGTGCTGTTCTGGCGTGACGAGCATGACCTCAACACGTCGGGCACCGCCATGAACGTCATTGCCGTCATGATCTCGTGTGTGGCGTATTGCATCGCCGCGGTGCTGCTCGCCATGTCAGTCATGGGTTAGGTGGTCGCGTGCAAAATACCAAGCAAAAGTCGGGTACCAAGCAAAAGCTGACCATCGCGGCCATCTTTGGCGCTATGGGCCCCGGTCTGCTGGCGGCGCTTTCGGGCAATGACGCCGGCGGCATTGCAACGTATTCCAGTGCGGGCGCCAGCTATGGCTACAAGATGCTCTGGATGCTTCCCATCATGACCGTGCTGCTCATCGTGACGCAGGAGACCGCGGCGCGCTGCGGCTGCGTCACGGGTAAGGGCCTGGCATCGCTCATTCGCGAGCGCTTTGGCGTGCGCAAGAGTGTGTTGGCCATGGCAGCGCTGCTGATCGCCAACACGGCTGTGACCATTTCGGAGTTTGCGGGCATCGCCAGCGGCCTTGCTCTCTTTGGCGTGCCGGCGAGCATCTCGGTACCGTTGGTGGCGCTGCTGGTGTGGATGCTTACCATGTCAGGTAGTTTCCAGCGCATCGAGAAGATTCTGCTGCTGGTGAGCTGCGTATTCGTGACCTATATCGTCGCCGCGTTTATGGCTGGCCCCAACTGGGGTGAGGTCGCGGTCGACCTGGTCGTGCCCAACATTCAAAATGACCCCAGCTACGTGTCGCTCGTGGTCGCAACGATCGGTACCACCATCGCGCCGTGGATGATTTTCTTGGCGCAGAACAACGTGGTCGATAAGAACGCGGGCGAGGACGACATCGTGCTGCAGCGTATTGATACCGTGAGCGGCTCGATCGCTGCTGATATCATTGCGGGCTTCATTATCATCACGACCGGTACGGTGCTGTTCCCGGCGGGTATTCAGATTAGCGATGCCGCCGATGCCGCCCGCGCGCTGGAGCCCATCGCGGGCCAGTGGTCCACGGTGTTGTTTGCCTCGGGCCTGGTCGCAGCGAGCTTTTTGGCTGCCTGCGTGCTGCCGGGCGTTACGTCGAGCGCTATCTGCGAGGCATTTGGCTGGGAGCGCGGTGCCGACCGCAGCTGGGACGAGGCCCCGGTCTATCGCGGCATCATTACTGCCATCATCGGTATTTCTGCCGTGCTGGTGCTTATGCCCGGCGTCGATTTGTTCCAGATTATGATGACCTCGCAGGTCATCAATGGCGTGCTACTGCCCGTGGTTCTGGTGTTCCAGGTGGTTATCGCCGCCGACCGTCACATTATGGGTGCAAACCGCAACGGTCGCGTGTGGAACGTGCTCACGTGGGCGACTATCGCCGTGATTACGGTGCTGACGGTCGTCATGTTTGTGCTGCAAGCGATGGGCTACAGCGCGTAGCGCCTCTTTTGGGTTTCGAGCGGGCCGCGGCCATGGGCTGCGGCCTGCATTTTGCCTGCTATAGGGCGTTAGTTATATGGCAGTGGACAAAAAATGCCAAATATGAGTACTGTTGTTAAGTGAATAGCATTTACATCCAAGAAGATAATGAACATAACCTATAGTATGTTCATTAAAATCGGCTCCAATATGCCTTAAACCAGTCAGGTTGGCTGCTTTAGGGGGTTGTAGGGGCCGCTCGGACGTCATTTTGGGTGGTTTTGCCTGCTACTAAAATGGTAACAGTACTCATATTTGCCCCTTTTTGTCCACGACCTCTTGGAGCCGGCTCGAAAAGAGTGATTTTGGGTTGTTTGCTGCGGGTGTGGGCTTGGAAACAACGTTCGGGGTGGCGAGGCGCCCAGAATTTGGTCGCAAGGAGGGCGTTCCTCGGCTGTGCCAGGAGTGTCCCTAGGTGCCGGCACATAAGGAACGTCCCTAACTGCCGGAGGGGGTGCCTGCCGTGGCAGGCACCCCCTCCGGATGTGGGAAGTTTGCGCTGCAGGTTACTTGTCGGTGCCCAGCTTGTGCGGCTTGAGAGCGAGCGCATTGACGAGTGCGTCGGTGGCAGACTTGACGGCCGCCGGCTGCGGATCGTTGACGTGGTCCTCGGGATGCACAGGCAGGTCCTTCTTGACTGCATCGTGGATCAAGTTGAGGTACTCAGTCACGCCAGTGGTCGACAGGTGCGTGCCGTCGCCATCGAACAGGTCGTTGCGATTGGCACTGTATCCGTACCAGTCGATAACGCGCACGTTTTTGTAGCGCGTAGCGGCGTTGGCGATGGCCTGGTTGGTAGAGCCAACCCACGGCTGCGGGCTGCGCGTGTTCACAAACACCACAATACGCTTATCTCCTGCATCGGCCATGATGGCGTCGATCTGGTCGTCGGTTACCAAGCCGTTGGTGCCCAGTGCAAAGACCACGATCTTGCCGGCAAGGTTCTGTTGGAGATAGCCCTCAAATGTCGCGCGGCCCGCATCAAACTGGCGGCCCTTTTCGGCATCGATATGGCTGTGCGGGAACACGCCGTCAAAGGAATCAACGGCGCGCAGCGACACGGAGTCACCGATCATCAACAGGTCGTAGGAGCCATCGGGGAAGCCGTCGTTGTCCTTGTCGGTGTCGTCGGCCGCCTGCTGGTCGGTGGGCGCGGTGTTTTTGACTTCCTTGTTGAGGACTTCGGCGCCCTCACCGCTCAGTGCGGAGGTCTCCGGCACAAAGATCAGGCCGCCCAGCGCGATAACAAGCACGATGCCGCAAGTGGCGCACACGGGAATATGCGCGCGCACCCAGTTGGCGGGCGTGGTGGTGCCGTCGCGGAACTCGGATACGGTGCGCCCAAAGGCGCCCTTTCTAAACGGCGTCTCGATAAAGCGATATGAGCATTCGGCTACGGCGACCACCAACAACACCTGCAAAACGTACTGCCACCACGGCGTATCGTTGATGTTGGCGACCGGGTTCATGAGCAACAGTAGCGGATAGTGCCACAAGTAGATGCTGTACGAGCGTTTGCCAACCCACACGAGCGGCTCGGCGGACAGTGCGCGGGCAACCATTCCCTGGGGCTGCACGCAGGCCGCGATGACCATGAGCGTGAGGATGGAGCATAACAGCGTGCCGCCGCGATACTGGAACGCGGTGTAGCCGTTGGTGAGCGCGACCATGGCGGCAAGGCCAACCAGACCCACGACGCCCAACACATCGATGGATGCGGGCGAGGACCAAAAGCGCACGAGGGCGCTCGGCTGTGCCGAGACGGTTTCGGCTGCGCCGTCGGTCGTAGCGTCATGCTTGCCCTCGGCGTTCTTGCCGTGCTTGGCGGCGCCAGCCAGGCGATTGAGCCCCAAACGACGAGCGAGACGCACCGGCGCCAGGTCGCGATCGGGGATAAAGGCCATCCAAGCGCCCAGCAGCAGCGAGAACACGCGGGTGTCGGTGCCGTAGTACACGCGGCTGGGATCGGCGGCGGGGTTATAGAGCACCATCATGGCGATGGCGGAGACAGCAGCCAGGCCCAGAACCACGCGGCGTGTGTTGGGCTTGCTCATGTGCATGGATACCATAGCGAGCAGCAGCGGGGGCCAAACCAGGTAGAACTGTTCCTCGATGGCGAGCGACCAAAAGTGCGTAAGCGGCGAGGGATCGCCCAGAGCATTGAAGTACGAGACGTTTTGGGCAATCTGCCACCAGTTGTTGAAGAACAGCAGCGACGGCAGGATGTCGGGGCGCATCTTGGTGAGCATCACGTGGTTAAAGATGGTGCACAGCGCGCAGGTCACGAACACTACCGTTACCACGGCGGGGACCAGGCGACGGATGCGGCGAATCCAGAAGCTCTTAAGGTCGATGCGGCCGGTCTTAGCGACTTCGTTGAGCAGCAAGCGCGTGATCAGATAGCCCGAAAGCACAAAGAAGATCGTGACGCCAAGCAGGCCGCCCTGAGCCCACGTGAGGTTGAGGTGATAGAGCACCACCGCGACGACGGCAAGCGTGCGCAGGCCGTCGAGCGCAGGGATGTAGCGGGACTTGGGGCGAGCAGGCGTCTGCTCCGCGGCGGGAGTGTTGGCGCGGCCCGCGTTGTTGGCAGAAGCGCGATGGGGGTTCGCGGTGCGTCGCGGCTCGTTGGCACGGCGCTCGCCCTTCACGCGTTCGTGCGGCGCCGGCTCGTTGCCCGTGCGGCGTCGACCGCGCGAGCCCGATTGCGAGAATTGTTCCATAAAACATCATCCAATGACGAGAATAATCAGCACGTATTCATTGTAGCTGCCTGCCCCTGTGAATGCTTGCTGCCGGCGCAAGCTCAAGCGCGCGTCCACATCAAAGTGGACTAAAGTTATAGGGGGTGCGAGAGTGCACAATCGTTGGTCGACGGTGGGCGCAAAGCCTGAAGACGAGGAGGTTTCCATGGCGGATCACAGCATCGTTGCGGTGTTCGGCAGCATGAACATGGACCTTTCGGTGGCGTGCGAGCGCATGCCGCGTGCGGGCGAGACGGTCGATGGCAGCGGTTTTATCACTAACGCCGGCGGTAAGGGAGCCAATCAGGCCGTTGCCGCTGCGCGCATGGGTGCGCGCACGTGCATGATCGGCGCTGTTGGGCGCGATACCTTTGGCGATGCGCTCGTGGCAGGGCTCCAGGATGCCGGCGTGGGCGTTGAGTTTGTGGCGCGTCGCGATGACGTGGAGACCGGTACCGCGACTATCATTCGCTGCGAGAGCGACAACCGCATCGTGCTGTCGCCGGGCGCCAACCATGCGCTTGCGGGCGAGGACGTTGCCCACGCGCTGCGAGGTCTGGTAACCGATGAGCTCGATGGCGATGTTTGTGAGTTTGCCCCGGCTGCCGGAAGCGTCTTTATCGCCCAGGGCGAATGTGATCTGATGGCAACGGCCGCGGCGCTCTCTTGCGCTCACGAGCTGGGGTTCTATACGATCTTTAACCCGGCGCCCGCCTGCGACCTGCCGGCAGGAGCGTGGCCTGCGGTCGACCTGGTCTGCCCCAACGAGACCGAGTGCCAGGTGCTGACGGGCATTCTGCCCACGGATGATGCGAGTTGCGTCGCCGCGCTCAATGCGCTGCTCGACAAGGGCGCCGGGGCTGCGGTCATCACGTTGGGCGGCGCCGGCTCGGTTACGCTCGGCGATGGCGGTGAGCCGCTGCGCATGCCGGCGCTTTCGAGCGCGGTGGTCGATACGACGGCCGCGGCGATACGTTTATCGGCGCGTTGGCGGCGGCTCGTCTGGAGGGCCTGCCGCTCTTTGAGTGCATGGCGGCGGGTGCTCGCGCCTCGGCGGTGACGGTGTCGCGCCTGGGCGCTCAGCAATCAATTCCCATGCGTGCGGAAGTCGAGCACAAGTTTGGTTTAGACGGTTTGGATGTAGACGGAGAAGCGGAGTAGAACAATGGCAACCAAGAAGCTGATCCTTGATCTGGATATGGGCGTGGATGATGCGATGGCGCTCGCCTATGCCATCGCGAGCCCCGAGGTGGAGCTCGTCGGCATCACCACGTGCTTTGGCAACGTGCGCGTCGAGCAGTCGGCGCACAACTGCTTGGCGGTGCTCGACCTGTTGGGTCGTCCCGAGGTGCCGGTGTACCTGGGCGCCGATCGTCCCATGAAGGCAACCGAACCCTACACGCCGCCGGCGTCCACCACGCTTATCCACGGCAAGAACGGCATCGGCGGCGCAAGCGTGCCCGCCTCGCCGTACGAGCCGGTGGGCGCGACGTCGGCCGATGGCAATGCGGCGGTCGATTACCTGATTGATGCCGCGCGTACCTATGGGCCCGATCTGGTCTACGTTGCGACCGGCCCGCTCACCAATCTGGCGCTTGCCCTGGAGCGCGATGCGGCGGCGATGATGTCCATCGGCCGCGTGGTCGTGATGGGCGGTGCGCTTACCGTGCCCGGCAACGTGAGCGCGGGCGCCGAGGCCAATATGGCAAGTGATCCCGAGGCGGCCGATGCCGTGCTGCGTTCAGGTCGCAAGCTCACCATGGTGGGCTTGGATGTGACGCACCGCGTGGTGCTCACGCGTCGCGACATTGCCGGCTGGACGGGCTCGGGCACTATGGCCGGTTGCGCGTTTGCGAGCATGGTCGAGCACTATATCGGTTCGTACGAAATGAACGCGCCCTACCTGGGCGGCTGCGCGCTGCACGATCCGCTGGCGGTTGCCGTGGCGATTGATCCCACGCTCGTGGGCGCGCTCGGCTGTAACCTGCGCGTTGACTTGCTGGGCGAGTATCGCGGCCGCACCATCTGCGACGAGCACCGTCTGTCCGATCCGGATAAGAGCGCGCTCGTGGCGCTCACCGTGGACGCCCCACGTTTCCTCGTGGAGTTTAAGGCGCGCATGGCCCGCGTCCTGGGCTAAACGGTCTCTGTGCCCCGTTCCAGATTAGCTACCGAGTAAATATGCCCGTTGGGGGAATAGTCACGCCACTTCGCTTGACAACAGGCTAAACTAGCTCATAAACGTTTACTACTCTGTTTAGATTGAATTTGCGGCCGTTTATTTGCCGAGCCATCGAGTCCCGATGTTCCGCCACGGCCGTTGCTAGGGGGAACAATGGCCAAAGCAAGTGTTCGCGAGATCAGCCGCATCACCGGTTTTTCGCCTGCGACCGTGTCCAACGCGCTCAACCGCAAGCGCAGCGTAAGCGAGGAGACCGCCAAGGTCATCCTGGAGTGCGCACAGTCGCTGGGCTATCAGCAGTCGACGCAGCTCGAGAGCATTCAGTTTGTGCTCGCGCGCAAGACGGGCGCCATTCTGGATGAGAGCACCTTCCATCCCGCGGTCATCGAGGGCGTGGAGCGCCAGGCGCGTCGTCACGGTATGAGCACGAGCTTTGTTTCGCTTGACTTTAGCGACTTGGATGCCGTGCGTCCGCAGGTCGAGGGCCTGATCGCCGATCCGTCCGCTGCTATCGTGCTGATGGGCACCGAGCTGGGTGAGGAAGACTACGCTTTGTTTGCCAACGCTGCCGCCCATCTGATCGTGCTCGACGGCTGGAGCGATCGTCAGTACTTCGACGCCGTGGTCATTGCCAATACCGATTCGGTGCTGCGTGCCGTGGATTACCTCATCGAGAAAGGTCACAAGCAAATCGGCTATCTGGCAGGCGACCTTCGTATCCGCAACTTTAAGGATCGCGAGCGCGGCTATCGCCAAGCGCTCGAGGACGCGGGCCTTGAGGCCAACCCGACATGGCGCGTCACGCTGGGCACCACGCTCGAGGGCGCTTATCGCGACATGGGCGCGTGGCTCGACAATTCCTCGCGCGAAGATCTGCCAACGGCTTTCTTTGCCGAAAACGACGTGCTCGCCGTGGGTGCCATGCGCGCGTTCAACGAGCATGGCATTCGCGTGCCCGAGGATGTCTCGATCATCGGCTTTGACGACCTATCTCTGGGCGCCTTCTCCAACCCGCCGCTCACCACGGTGCATGTTCCCAAACACGAGGTGGGCGAGATCGCGGTGCGCCGTCTGGTGGGCAACATCCGCAATCCCAAGAGCTATACCTGCAAGACGGCCGTATCGACCTATTTTGTCGAGCGCCAAAGCGTGCGCGAAATCTAGGCAGAACGGCGCTTGATGAGCGATGCCCCCAGCTCGATCTTGAGCGGGTGATGCTCGGCCTCGTCGATGATCTCGACGAGGCGTCGTGCGGCGATGGCGCCCATATACTGCGAAGGAACGTTGAGCGTGGTCAGCTGCGGCTGCACGTAGGTGCCGCCGATGTTGTTGTCGAAGCCGACGATGCGTACGTCATCGGGCACGCGATAGCCGCGCCCGATGAAGGCTTTCATGGCTCCAATAGCCACATCGTCAAAGACGGCGACGTAGCTTTGGGCAAGGGACTCGCCCGAATCAATAATGTCGAGCATGCCCGAGTAGGCCTCGTCTAGATCGACGGCGAGCTCGTGGATGATGCCGCATTTTTCCGACCCGGCTAGCTGACCGATGGCGTGCTCGTAGGCGAAGCGTCGTTCGGTGAAGTTGCCCAAGGTAATGGGCGTCGTTAACAGGCCGGGGACCGATCCATACTTCGAATACAGGTACTGTACGGCAAGTGTCATACTGGCAGCGTTGTCGATCTTGACCGTGTCGACCCCAACGCTCATGCATGAGTCCAGCAGCAGCAGAGGGCAGTCCAGCGATGCAAACGGCAAAAAATCCGACTCGTACATCTCGGTTGCGAGGATGATGACGCCGTCATATCGTGCCTCGGCGATGTCGGCGATCTGTTGGTGAATGTTTTCGAATGGCGAGTAGTTCACCAGCGAAAACGAGAATCCCGCATGCCTAAGGGCGCCCTCGACTCCGGCGAGCATGTCGGCGAAAAAGGGGCTCGCAAAGATGCGGCGCCGGTTAAAGGCAACCAAGGCAACGGTTCCGCTTCTTTGTCGCTCGAACTTAATCTTGCTAAAGTCGTAACCTAGGGCTTCAGCGGTGCTGAGCACCAGCTGCCGTGTTTTTTCGCTTACGCCGCGTCGATTGTTAAGTGCAAGGGAGACGGCCGCTGCCGAGATTCCTAGCTGATCAGCAATTTGTTTTGCAGTAACGGCCATGGTGGTTCCTAACGGTTGTTAACTTAAAACGAGCTTAACACTCGGCTGTTCATTAAGCTAAATATTTAGTAAGTCAACTTAAGAATCGATAGAAGTTAAGTTGCGTCCCCAGTAGAGTTTGTCTCAACAAACGCAACAGCAAGGGGGACGAGATGATCAGCGTTATTTCCGAAATGCCCGTTACGGATGAGAGCTATCCGTTTTCGAGCGCCGAGCACTACTGTCATCTGAGCGCGAATGGCTACGTCGAACGCGAATATCGCGTTGACGGCACCGCCAACGTGTATCGCACTGCCGACGAAGATGGCGGCGTAGAGGTCATGACCGCCGATGCCCCCTATTCCAATCGCATTGTCGTCCGCGCGCCCAAAGATCCGGCGCAGGCGAGTGGCAACGTGGTGGTCGAGATTATCAACCCCACATCGTTCATGGAAATCGAGCGCATGTGGATTCTGGGCTACGGCGAGTTTGTGCGCTCTGGTGACATCTATGTAGGCATCACCAGCAAGCCCAATACCATCGCCAAGCTCAAGGAATTCAATCCCGATCGCTATGCCTTTATGAATTGGGCGAACCCGACTCCCGAGCGACCCTTCGACTATGATCCGGCCGAGCTCGAGCGCGGCGGCGCACTTCCCGACATGGACATCTCCTACGAGACGGGTCTGTTTTGGGATATGCTGACCGATCTTGCGTGGCTCCTGCGCGAGGACTCCGACCTCAACCCGATCCGCGATTATCCGCACCAGGCGATCTGCCTTACGGGATGGTCCCAGTCAGGCGCCTATCTGTTCCGCTACCTCAATAGCTTTGCCTATCGCGAGGAGGTGCGCCGCGACGGCCGCGTGTTTGACGGCTATCTGTCCGGCGGCGGCATCCATTCGCTGTGCACTCCCGTCAACCAGTATGAGTGCTGCCGGGACTATGCGCATCACCTGATGCGCGTGGAGCACGTCGAGGAGCCGTTCATCGCCCTTCAGACCGAAAGCGAGAACGGTCGCTTTGAGAGTTGGCGCACGCTTATGCCCGATAGCGATGCCCCCGATTTTAATTACCGACTGTACGAGGTGACGGGCGCCTCCCACGATACGCAGTGGAGCTATGTCGACTATTACCAGGACGACGAGGATCTTAAGCGTATCGACCACCTGCCGGTGTATGTCGGCAAGCATGCCGAGGCAAACGCCTATCCGTCGCAGTATCTCTTCCACGCTGCCTTCCGCAACCTGTTCCGTTGGGTCCGCACCGGCGCCGCGCCGGCAACGTGCCCGCGCATTGAGCTGGATGCAAACGGCGAGAACGTAAAGGATGCCCTGGGCAACACCAAGGGCGGTCTTCGCACCTGCCTGCTCGAGCATCCGTTTGCCCGTTACTCCAACACGAGCCTGGTCGAGCCGGGTCAGGGCACGGTCGATAAGACGAGCGACAAGGATGGGCTGTTTGGCCACATGGAGTCGTTCTCGGCATCGATGCTCAAGGAGCTGTACGGATCGCTCGAAAATTACCGCGCCCTGTGCGAGCGCGATACGGCGATTGAGGTGTCGCAAGGCTTTGTCTGTGCCGAAGACGCCCAAGCGATCGTTGACTTTGCCGTAAGGTCTGCGAGCGAGCGGGGACTGAACTAGTGGGTATTAAGACCGGAGAGGGGTCTGTAATGGATACGTCGTTGAACCAAGACGCTGTCGCCGAGATCTGGCGTCCGGTCGTTCTGACGTTTGAGAGCGCCTGTTCGTTCGACAACCCGTTTTTGGATGTTGAGATTTGGGCGGAGTTTGTCGGTCCGAGCGGCAGGGTGATCCGCCGCGAGGCCTACTGGGACGGCGACCGCACCTACCGCGTCTCGTTTGCCCCGACCGAGCTCGGCGCTTGGAACTATGGTATCGAGGCTCCCGAGCAGACCGGTCTTAATGGCCGTGTGGGCAGCGTCGAGGCTGTACCGTACACGGGCGACCTCGACCTGTATCGCCACGGCTTTATCCGCGTCGCGGACAACCCGCACTTATTTGCCTATTCGGATGGCACGCCGTTTTTTTGGCTCGGCGACACCCACTGGGAGTTTGCCTACCGCGAGAGCTGGGACAAGTCGAACCACCCTGGCATGACGAGTCAGTTCCGCGGCATGGTCGACCTGCGTGCCAAGCAGGGATTTACCGTCTACCAGACCAACTTGCGCTCTGACATGGGCGCAGATGGTCGCTACTGGATTGACGGCGGTATGCCCAAGGGCGCAGAGGATCTGCCCAATGTTGCTTTCTACCGGCAGGAGCTTGATCGCCGCATGGCCTATGTCGCCGATGCCGGTTTGGTCAACGCGCTTGGCCAGGCATGGGCGTTTTCTATTCGCGGCGATCATGGCGTGGAGCATCAAAAGCACCTTGCCCGCTATCTGGTGGCGCGCTATGGCGCATATCCGATGGTTTGGACGCTTGCCGGCGAGGTTGCCGGGTATGGCAAAGAAGATCGAGCCGCTTTGATCGACGGATGGCGTGAGGTCGCCTTGGAGATCGAGGCCCGCGACGGCTATGGCCACCTGGCTACGGCGCACTATACCAACGAGCGCCCCTTTGCCGATTACTACCAGGACGAGGCTTGGATGGACTTTACGCTCAACCAGGCCGGTCATGGCGATTACCTGATCAAGGCGAGCGACTACTTTGACTATCTGGCAGCTCATGACGACAAGCCCTTCGTCGAGGGCGAGGCGCTCTACGAGTTTTGCTCGACGCTCGAGGAAATGGGTACGCGCCTGTGCACCGCAGACATGTTGCGTCGCGTGGCGTATATCTGCATGCAGGCGGGCGGCGCTGGCTATACCTACGGAGCCCAGGGCATCTGGGACAACGTGTGGGAAAGTCCCGAGGAGCTCGATCCCTTTATGGCGATCTTCAACCGCTTTGGCATTACGTGGGCCCAGGCGGTAGACGGAGAGGGTGCAGTCCAGATGGGCTATATGCGCTCCTTCTACGAAGAAAATCACTTCTGGGAGCTCGCTCCCTACGAAACGACCGATGCGGGCAACCTGTTTACCAACAAGGCTCCGCTGGCAACCGCCAACCGAGACCTTTCGCGCATCGTCGCGTACTTTGGCGATACCGTGCGCCGAAAGCTTGCTATCGAGGGCGTGCCGACGGGCGCTGCCTATGCAAGCCGATGGTTTAACCCCCGCACGGGCGCATACCGTGACGGCGAGAACGTCTCTGTCGTCACGGACAGCATCACACTGCCTGACAAACCCGAGGTTGGGGATTGGCTCCTCGTCCTCGAGCTCAAGGCATAACCATATTTCCCTTGGTCATAGGCGGGAAAGAGTCGGCCGCAATTTCCCGCTTGACAGCTAGATGAATCGTTTAGAGAGGATCAGTGAACACGAAATGAGCGTTCTCGATTCGATGCAGGGCTTCCTCGAGAAGCACGTGGGCCCCATTGCCCACAAAGTGAGCAGCTTTAAGGTCGTAAAGGGCCTTATGTCCGGCATGATGGCGACCATGCCCGTTACGCTGGGCGTGGCGCTGCTCTCCATCATCAACGGACTGCCGATCCCGCCGCTGCAGGCGTTCCTTACCGGCACTGGCATGTCGGCGACGATTGCCGATGTGTTGGTCGTCACCATGAACCTCGGTGCCATCTACATGTGCGCTTCGGTTTCGTACTCCTACGGCAAGGTGCTTGAGAACAAGGGCCTTACGACGACGGTTGCGTCTATTGGCGTTCTGCTCCTGCTGATCCCGCTGGGCCATGCCGAGGACGGCTCGACCTTCATCACCACCCGTTACCTGGGCAGCTCGGGTCTGTTCGTGGCCCTGCTCGTGGCGCTGATCGTGCCGAAGGCGCTCAACTTCCTTATGAAGCATATCGCCATTCCCATGCCCGATTCCGTTCCGCAGTTCGTCAACGACTCGCTGTCCCCGATGTTCTGCGCCATCGTCATCTTTACCTCGGCCGCGCTGCTTAAGTGGGGCATGGGCCTGACGAGCTACGGCGATGTCTTTAACCTCATCAACTCCACCATTGCGGTGCCCGTTATGTTCCTGGGCTCCAGCCCGTGGGCCGTCGTCGTCTACTTTATCCTGTGCAACCTGCTGTTCTTCTTTGGTGTACATCCCAGCGTCCTGATGAGCGTGTACATGCCGGTCGTTTCGACGTGCGCTCTGGCCAACGTCGAGGCATACCTTGCCGGCCAGCCGCTTCCGTATTTGCCGTTCATCGTTATGTTCTCCGTGGGTTCTGTTGACGCCCTGGGCATGGAGCTTGCACTGCTCACGGCCAAGTCCGAGCGCTACAAGACGCTTTCCAAGGTCGCTCTGGTGCCTGCCATCTTCAACATCTCCGAGCCCATCATCTTTGGTACGCCCGTCGCCATGAACCCCTATATGTTCATCCCCTACATCCTGCTCAAGCCGGTCGCATGCGCCGTTGCCGCTATTGGTCTGCTGCTGGGTCTTGGCAACGCGTATAACCCGACGGTCAACATGCCGTTCGTCGTGCCGCTGCCCATCACCGACTTCTTCATCGGCGGTCCTGGTCTGGTTGTCATTGTCTGCGCTGCGATTCTTGCCGTTGCCCTGCTGTTCATCCCGTTTGTCAAGATGGCCGACAAAGAGGCCCTCGAGGAGGAGGCCGCCGCAAAGGCTTCTGCCGAGTAGGTCATTGTCCGTAAGTTCGTAGGTTCGGCCGATCGCGTTGATTGCCGAAACATATAAGTCCCTGTGAGGGGTTACAGGAAAGGAACTGCAATGAAAAACATCGTTCTTATGTGCGCCGGTGGCATGTCCACGAGCATCATCATGAAGAACATCAAGAAGGCTGCCGACGCCGAGGGCTTGGAGTGCGAGGTCTCCGCCCACGCCGTCAGCGAGGCTGCCACCATCGGCCGCAATGCCGACTGCATCCTGCTTGGGCCGCAGGTTGGCTATGCCAAGGACGAGGTCTCTGCCGCGTGCCCCGAGGTACCGGTCGGCGTGATCCCCATGGCCATCTACGGCATGATGGACGGCGCCAAGGCTCTGGCCCAGGCCAAGGAACTGATGGGACTGTAGGTATGACGGCAGAAGAGATTCAGCTTCAGAGCTTTCAGATCATTGCAGGCGTCGGTTGCGCGCGCAGCTGCTACATCGATGCGATTCACCTAGCTCGTGACGGCAAGTTCGAAGAGGCCGAGGCGAAGATCGCCGAGGGCCAGCAGCACTATGCCGAGGGTCACGCGGCTCACGGTGGCCTTGTCCAGCAGACTGCAGCTGGCGAGAACCTGAGCATCGATCTTTTGCTTGTCCATGCCGAGGATCAGCTTATGAGTGCCGAGGGCTTTGGCATCCTTGCCAAGGAGTTCGTGGACGTCTATCGCAAGATGGGCGCGTAACCACGGGCCTTGCAGCCAGATTACCCCCGCGGGCGGTGTGCTCGCGGGAATAGGGCGGTATTGATTTCGCGTACATACATATGCGGATAGAGAGGGTCCTTCGGGGCCCTCTTTTTGTTGCCCTTGTATGTTCAGATTGTTTACATACCGTTTAGGCTGATTTCTCTACCGTTTACGGGACTTTCGCGCTAAACTACTAAACAAAAGAGTAAAACATTTAGTAAACAGAACAAAACGAAACATGCGTCTGTTTACTGAACATGTGATTAGGGGAGGACGTACATGGATAAGATCAAGCTCGGCTTTGTGCCCACGCGCCGCAGTATCTTTAGCGCGCCGGACGCGATCAAGTATCGCGGCCTGACGGCTGATCGCCTGCGCGAGATCGGCGTCGACATCGTGGATATCGACGACATCAACGACGAGGGCCTGCTATTCGACGACAGCCATATCGCGCCTATCGTCGAGAAGTTCCGCGCCGAGGGCGTCGACGGCATTATGCTGTGCCACGCCAACTTTGGTACCGAGTACGTCTGCGCTCGCCTTGCCCGCGAGCTCGGCCTGCCCGTGCTGCTGTGGGGTCCGCGCGACGAGCGCCCCGAGCCCGACGGCACCCGTCTGCGCGACAGCCAGTGCGGCCTGTTCGCGACCGGCAAGGTCCTGCGCCGCTTCCAGGTGCCCTTTACCTACATGACCAACTGCCGCCTGACCGACCCCGAGTTCGAGCGCGGCGTCTGGGACTTTTTGGCCGTGTGCAACGTGGTCAAGACTTTCAAGCACACCCGCATCCTGCAGATGGCCACTCGCCCGTTCGACTTCTGGTCCACCATGTGCAACGAGGGCGAGCTGCTCGAGAAGTTCAACATCCAGCTTTCGCCCATCCCCATGACCGAGCTTGTCCAGGCCGTGCGCGACGCCCAGGCCGACGAGCAGGCCATGGCAGCCATGCTCGCCCACATTGCCGACAGTTTTGAGATCTGCATCCCCGAGGATAAGGTCCCCGCTGTGGCCGGTCTTGCCATTGCCATGAAGCGCTTGGTCGAGAAGTACGGCTGCAACGCCGGTGCCATCCAGTGCTGGAACGCCCTGCAGGACGAGCTGGGCATTATGCCCTGCGCCGCCAACGCCATCCTCAACGAGATGGGCATTCCTATCGTATGCGAGACCGATATCCACGGCGCCATCACCGCGCTGATGGTCGAGGCCGCCGACCTGGGCCGTCACCGCGGCATGTTTGCCGACTGGACCGTGCGTCATCCCGACAACGAGAACGGCGAGCTGCTGCAGCACTGCGGCCCCTGGCCCTGCAGCTGCGCGGCCGTCAAGCCCAAGCTCACTTACCCGCTGGCTTTCGATCACCCCGGCGCGCTGACGGCCGAGGCCAAGCACGGCGACCTCACCCTTGCCCGCTTTGACGGCGACAACGGCGAGTACTCGCTGCTGCTGGGCAACGCCCGCGGCATCGACGGCCCGGCCGGCATGGGCACCTACCTGTGGGTCGAGGTCGAAAACCTCAAGCGCCTCGAGGCCAAGATCGTCGAGGGTCCCTACATCCACCACTGTGTCGCCATCCACGCCAACGTGGTGCCGGTGCTCTACGAGGCGTGCAAGTACATCGGCATTGTCCCCGACCTGTACGATCCCATCGAAGAAGACGTCAAAGCTTACCTGCGAGGAGAGTAGAAATGGCAACTATCGAAGAGCTTGAATCCCTGCGTTGGGACCTTCGCCGCGATTGCGTCGATATCATCATGGCTGGCGCCGGCGGGCACATCGGCGGCGACATGTCGGTCATCGATGCCCTCATGACCCTCTACGCCAACCACCTCAACATTTCTCCCGAGACCGTCGACGATCCCAACCGCGATCGCTTCGTGCTCTCCAAGGGCCACGCCATGGAGGCCTACTACGCGGTGCTCTGCCACGAGGGCTATCTTGACCTCGATGACGTCAAGGCCCGCTTCTCCAAGTTCGGCAGCCCCTACATCGGCCACCCCAACAACAAGCTCAAGGGCATCGAGATGAACTCGGGCTCGCTGGGTCACGGCCTGCCCGTGGCCGTCGGGATGGCGCTTGCCGGCAAGATGGATGGCCGCGACTACCGCGTCTACACCATCATGGGCGACGGCGAGCTTGCCGAGGGCTCGGTCTGGGAGGGCGCCATGAGCGGCGGCAACTACCAGCTCGATAACCTGTGCGCGCTCGTGGACCGCAACCGCCTGCAGATCAGCGGCAGCACCGAGGACGTCATGAAGCAGGATTCGCAGGAGGAGCGCTGGGCCGCCTTCGGTTGGAACGTGCTCTCCATTCCGGGCAACGACATTCAGGCCATCGACGCCGCGCTGACGCTTGCGGCCGAGACCAAGGGTAAGCCCACGGTCATCATCCTCAACACGGTGAAGGGCTACGGCTCGCCGGTTATGGAGGACAAGGCCGCCTGGCATCATCGCCTGCCCAACGATGAGGAATATGCCCAGATCATCGCCGATTTCGCTGCCCATAAGGAGGCTATCAATGGCTAACAAGATCGCCAACCGCAAGGTTATCTGCGACACGCTGCTCGAGGCCGCCGCAACCGATAAAGACATCGTCGTCCTGTGCTCCGACTCCCGCGGCTCCGCGTCGCTCACGCCGTTCTTCGATCAGTATCCCCAGCAGTCCGTCGAGGTCGGCATTGCCGAACAGGACCTGGTGAGCATCGCCGCCGGCATGGCTTCGTGCGGCAAGAAGGCCTGGGCCGCCTCGCCGGCGTCCTTTGTGACCACGCGCTCGTATGAGCAGTGCAAGGTCGACGTCTCGTACTCCAACACCAACGTCAAGCTCATCGGCATCTCGGGCGGCGTGTCTTACGGCGCCTTGGGCATGAGCCATCACTCCGCGCAGGATATCGCCGCCATGAGCGCGATTCCCAACATGCGCGTGTATCTGCCGAGCGACCGCTTCCAGACCGCCGAGCTCGTGCGCGCCCTGGTCAACGATAACAAGCCGGCCTACATCCGCGTGGGGCGCAACCCGGTCGAGGACGTGTATACCGAGGACGAGTGTCCGTTCCAGATGGACCGTGCCACCTGGGTTCGCCGCGGCACCGATGTGACGCTCGTCGCCACCGGCGAGATGGTCCGCCATGCCGTGGACGCTGCCGACCTGCTGGCCGAGCAGGGCATCTCGGCAACGGTGCTCGATATGTATTGCGTCAAGCCGCTTGACGCCGAGGCCGTGATTGAGGCCGCCGGTGCCACGCGCGCCGTCGTGACGGTCGAGGAGCACAGCCCCTTCGGCGGCCTGGGTTCTATGGTCGCGCAGGTGGTGGGCGAGCATTGCCCGTGTCCGGTCAAGTGCCTCTCCCTGCCCGACGCGCCGGTCATCACCGGCACGAGCCCCGAGGTCTTTGCGCACTACGGCCTCACCGGCGAAGGCATTGCCAAGACGGTCGCCGAGTTCCTCGGCAACTAGTAGAAACAGACGCTGCGCGGCCGCCAAGCACCGCACCTTGCCGTTCAAACCGTCGCTTGCGTACGCAGAGTACGCGGCGCTCCTCTTTTACGGCAATCTGCGGCACTTGACGGCCGCTCGCTCCTTGTCCGTCGGGTCGTCTTCGATTTGGCGGAAGGAATGGGAGAGTACATGAGCAAATACATCATCGGAATCGATCAATCCACGCAGGGCACCAAGGCGCTGCTGGTGGACGAGGGCGGCCATTTGATTCATCGTGCCGATCGCTCGCATCGCCAGATTGTCAACGAGGCCGGCTGGGTGAGCCATGATCCGGCCGAGATTGCCGCCAATGTTCTGGCCGTGGCGCGTGCCGTGGTGGAGGAGACCGGGGTCGATCCGGCCGACGTCGCCGGCATCGGCATCTCCAACCAGCGCGAGACCACCGTTGCCTGGAACCGCGCGACGGGCGAGCCGCTGTGCGACGCCGTGGTGTGGCAGTGCGCCCGCGCCCGCGAGCTGTGCGACAAGCTGGCCGCGCGCGAGGGTGTGGCCGAGCTGGTGCGTGACACGACGGGTCTGGTGCTCTCGCCCTACTACCCGGCGGGCAAGATGGCCTGGATCCTCGCGAACGTTCCCGCTGCTGCCGAGGCTGCCGCGGCGGGCGAGCTGTGCCTGGGTACCATCGATGCCTGGGTGGTCTGGACGCTCACGGGCGGCGCGGAGTTTCGCTGCGACTGGTCCAATGCCAGCCGCACGCAGCTCTTCGACCTGCGCCGTGGCTGCTGGAGCGAGCCGGTGTGCCAGGCCTTTGGCGTCGATGCAGCCTGCCTGCCACAGGTGACCGATTCCGATGACCTGTTCGGCATGACGGACCTGGGCGGCTTTTTGCCGGCGCCCGTGCCCATTCACGGCGTACTCGGCGACAGCCATGCCGCCTTGTTTGCCCAGGGCTGCCATAGCCGCGGCATGGCCAAGGCGACCTATGGCACCGGCAGCTCGGTCATGATGAATGTCGGCGACGAGTTCGTTGCCAGCTCGCACGGGCTTTCGAGCTCGCTCGCATGGCGCATGGACGGCGTGACCGAGTACGTGCTCGAGGGCAACGTGAGCTACGCCGGCGCCGTCAAGACGTGGCTGCGCGACGATCTGGAGCTCATCAATAACCCCGAGGAAGTTACCGACCTGTGCTACGCCGCCAATCCGGCGAGCCGTGTCTACTTTGTGCCGGCGTTTACCGGCTTGGGCGCGCCGCACTGGGCGAGTGACGCCGAGGGCTGCGTCTTTGGCATGACGCGCACCACGGGTCGCGCGGAGTTCGTGAAGGCCGCCGACGAGTCGATCGCCTATCAAATCTTTGACGTAATTGACGCAATGGTCGAGGATTCGGGCGCGGCGCTTGCCGAGCTTCGCGTTGACGGCGGTCCCACGCGCGATGCGTACCTGATGCAGTTTGAGAGCGACCTGGTCGGCTCGCCTATCCGTATCGCGAGCAACGACGAGATGAGCGGCCTGGGTGCGGCCTGGGCCTGCGGCATTGCGCTGGGCATGTATACGCGCGATGTCGTCGACGTCTATGGGGCCCGCGGCATCGTGGAGCCTGCCATGCCCGCCGACGAGCGCGCCAAAAAGATCACCGGCTGGCGCCATGCTGTCGACGCGACTATCGCCTACACTGCCTAGGCGGCTGTGCGGCGCCCAAGGATTTTTCTGGGACGGGGATAAAAAACTCATTGATCCCCGTCCTAGGCAGCTCATTTGGGACGGGGCTTTTTTGACTGGTATGATTGGTGCGATCATTCGAACCAGCTAAAAGAGCCCCGTCCCAATTTAACTACCGAGAGGAACTGCCATGGAGCGTATCGCGAGTTTTTCCGTTGACCATCTGCTGCTTGAGCCCGGCGTGTACGTGAGCCGCATCGACCGCGATCCGGCGACCGGCGCCGCCGTCACCACCTTTGACCTGCGCTTGACCACGCCTAGTAAGGAGCCGGTCATGAACACGGCCGAGTGCCACACGATTGAGCATTTGGGCGCGACGTTCCTTCGTAACCATGCCGAGTGGTCGAGCCGCATTGTCTACTTTGGTCCCATGGGCTGCCGCACGGGCTTTTACCTCGTCGTGTTTGGCGAGGTGACGAGCGAGGAGATCCTGCCGCTCGTGCGTGAGCTGTTCGAGTTTGTCGCCGGCTTTGAGGGCGATGTCCCCGGTGCCGCTCCCGAGGAGTGCGGTAACTATCTGGACCAGAACCTCCCCATGGCAAACTGGCTTGCGCGTCGCTATCTCGACCGCGACCTGGCCGATATCGACGAGAAGCACCTGCACTATCGGCAGGCGTAAGGACTTTATCGTCCAAAACGCGCGCATTGGGCGCCTTCGCTTGTGCGGGGGCGCCTTTTTGTTGAGTGGTCGGGATGAGCGTTCAAAATCGCTCATGTTTGTTCTAGAATGTTCGTATAGTCACATTTACGAACAGGAGTGAACATGCATATCTACTCTGTTTCCGATCCCGAGTTCAAGTCCTATGGCAACGTTTGGGATAATGTTTCGTCCGAGCTCACGTCGCCCGTGCTCGAGGCGCTTTCTGCCACGCCCATTCCCGAGGGCAGCAAGTACGTAGCAAGTGCGCCGGAGCTCGAGGGTGTCAAGGATGCCGATAAACTGGGCTTTCTCATGTTTGGCGGTCGTCCCTTCCAGCTGGGCTGGTGCAACGGCCACAATACGCGTCTCAACTGCCTGGAGTATCACCGCGCGAGTGAGTTCAACCTGGGCGCGCGCGACTTTATCCTGCTCGTGGCGCATCGCTGGGAGATCGAGGACGCCAAGCTCGACACCGCGTGCGTTAAGGCGTTCCGCGTGCCGGCGGGTACGGTCGTCGAAGTCTTCAACACCACGCTCCACTACACGCCCTGCATGGTCGACGACGGCGGCTTCCAGGTGATGGTGGCGCTGCCGGCGGGCACCAATGGCCCGCGCCCCGAGGCTGCAGCCGACATGCCTGCCGCCGGTGACAGCTACTGCTACTGGAAGGCCGACAAGTGGGTCCTCTGCCACGCCGACAGCCCCAAGGCAGCCGAAGGCGGCTACGTGGGCCTCGTCGGCAAAAACCTCGACATCACCTGCGACTAGGGGCTTCCTGTTTGTCTCGATCTGTAACATCTAGCGGGCTAAATCGTCTCTACCTGTTACAGATCGAGACAAACTGCAGAGTGTGCCCGAAAGATCTCGATCTGTAACACCAGGCCCGGTTTTGGCGGTCTACCTGTTACAGATCAAGACAAACCGGGCCCAAGCCACAATAAAGGTGTCTGTCCCCTTTGTGGCGGTTTGGGCGGGCAGGTATCAAAAAGTGTCAGATGGGTGCGGCTGCGGGGCGCCTGCGTGCGAAAAGAAGTGTCGGCCTGCGCCGCTGTCGTTGAGAGAGGCCCCGTTTGCGGGGATACTGAAACTACGACAGACAGCGTGTGAAAGGATTGATGCATGGCTTTCCGTAATGACTTCCTGTGGGGCGGCGCGACGGCTGCCAACCAGTGCGAGGGCGCTTACGACGTGGATGGCCGCGGCCTGGCCAACGTGGACGTGGTCCCGCACGGCAAGGACCGCTTCCCGGTCTGCCTCGGTGACCTCAAGATGCTCGAATGCGATGCCGACCATTATTATCCGGCGCACGGAGCCATCGACTTCTATCACCACTACAAGGAGGACATCGCCCTCTTTGCCGAGATGGGCTTTAAGACCTTCCGCATGAGCCTGGCCTGGACCCGTATTTTCCCCAACGGTGACGAGGCCGAGCCCAACGAGGCCGGTCTGGCCTTCTACGAGGACGTGTTCCGCGAGTGCAAGAAGTATGGCATCGAGCCGCTCGTGACCATCACGCACTTCGACTGCCCGATCCACCTCATCAAGGAGTACGGCGGCTGGCGCAACCGCAAGCTCATCGACTTCTACAAGAACCTCGCGACGGTGCTCTTCACCCGCTACAAGGGCCTGGTCAAGTATTGGCTCACCTTCAACGAGATCAATATGATTCTGCACCTGCCGTTTATGGGCGCCGGTCTGGTCTTTGAGGAGGGCGAGAACAAGGAGGCCGTCGAGTACCTGGCCGCCCACAACGAGCTCGTCGCCAGCGCTTGGGCAACCAAGATCGCTCACGAGATCGACCCTGAGGTCAAGATCGGTTGCATGCTTGCCGCAGGTAGCTACTACCCCTACAGCTGCCGTCCGGGCGATGTGCGCCAGGCTCAGATTGACAACCAGAGCAACTATTTCTTCGTCGACGTTCAGAGCCGCGGCTACTACCCGGCCTATGCCGTCAAGAAGCTCGAGCGTCTGGGCATCGATGTGGGCATGACGGATGAGGACCGCGAGATCCTGGCCGCCAACACCGTCGACTTCATCAGCTTTAGCTATTACAGCACCCGTTGCTCCGCCGGTGCCGATAACCCCGATGTCGAGCGCACCCAGGGCAATGCCTTCGCCGGCGCCAAGAATCCCTACCTGCAGGAGAGCCAGTGGGGCTGGGCCATCGATCCGCTGGGCTTCCGCATCACCCTTAACGACCTGTACGACCGTTATCAGAAGCCGCTGTTTGTGGTCGAGAACGGTCTGGGCGCTAAGGATGTTGTCGAGGAGGATGGCTCCATCAACGACGACTACCGTATCGACTACCTGCGCCAGCATATCGCCGCGATGCGCGATGCGGTGACCGAGGACGGCGTTGACCTGCTAGGCTACACCACCTGGGGTCCGATCGACCTGGTCTCGGCCGGCACGGGCGAGATGTCCAAGCGCTACGGCTTCATCTACGTCGACCGCGACGATGCAGGCAACGGCACCCTCAAGCGTTCCAAGAAGAAGAGCTTCGACTGGTACAAACACGTCATCGAGACGAACGGCGAGGACCTGGCCTAAGGCTTCCCAACAACCATAGCCTCCTAACCAAAACACCCGGCGAGCAGTTTGTGCCCGCCGGGCGTTTTGTTAAAAGAAGCGAAAGCACTCATTGGGGACGTACTTAAATGAGTGCTCGCAGAACGAGAGTGGATAATCTCCCATTTTTGGCCTGCTTGTGGGCTCAAAGTGAGAGATTATCCACTCTCGTCATTTGGACGTCCAAAAATCCTTGCTCGTTTGGCACTTGGGGACGTTCCTTTTGTGCCGGCACCTGGGGACACTCCTTGCCTGGGGCTACCTCTAAACGGGAGGCGGTGTCGGCCGCGCAGGGGATCGACCGTTCACCGATTAATGCCGACCGTTCGCCAGGCGCGGCTACAATTCCGCTATTAAAGCGATTCAATGACGCTTAAATACTATAAAGAGCTCAGCTTGAGTGCGACTCCCTTCGAGGCATGATCGGGCGGCTCGTCGATTTGCGCCCGCGCATGTACGCCATGCGCCGCCGTAGAACGCCGTTGCCGAAGGGAAGAACCGTGAAGGTCGTCAAGCGAATCAACAACAACGCAGTTATGTGCACCGACTCAAAGGGTCGAAGCGTCGTTGCGTTTGGCAAGGGCATCGCCTTCGCTATCGACAAGGAGACGGGCGACCTGCCGCTCGCCGCTATCGAGCGCACCTTCTACAACGTGGACGAACATTACCTGGCGCTTCTCGAAGAGCTATCGCCCCGCGTGCTCGCGGTCTCTGCCGAAATCATTCAGGCCGCCGACCTGGAGCTCCCCTACGAACTCAGTCACAACGCCGTGCTCGCCCTTGCAGACCACATTACTTTTGCCCTGCAGCGCGCCAAGCGCGGCATTACCGTGCAGATGCCGCTCGCCTATGACGTGGCGCAGATGTATCCCATCGAGTACAAGGTGGGCGTTTTTGCCCTCAGGCGTATCTTCGATGCCCTCAATGTGGAGCTTGCAGAGAGCGAGGGCGTGGGGATCGCCATGTGCCTGCTCAACGCGCGTCTGGCGCCCGAGAACGAGGCCGAAACCGACGCCGAGGCCCGCGACGATGAACGTCTCATTGGCTCCATCATCGCAAGGATCGAGAAGACCTACGGAATCGAGGTCGACCGCCACGGCTTTGAGTTTGCACGCTTCGCTACCCATATCCACTATTTGTTTGGGCGCATTCGTACCGGTGAGCCCATGAACACCGACGGCGCGGAGCTTTACGGAACCGTGCGCGGCGAGATGGGCCGTTCGGCTGAGGTTCTCGACTACGCCTGTGTCCTTATCGAGGAACATTTTGGATGCCAGATCAGCGACTCCGAGAAGCTATACGTGCTCATGCACATTCATCGTATCTCGCACCCCCGGGTGTAGATATACCGCAGCAGCGTCGGTTATCGCTGCAGGTAAACCGGCCTGAGGCCGCCGCGAAGCTCCCCATACCCCTTACAAATCGCGGCAGCCGGGCGACGGGTTGTTGAGGGCGCCGTAGAGGTGCCGGCGGGCGGGTCCCGCGAGAAAAGGAGGTCATTATGGCCGACAACAAGAAGATTGCCGAGGACGTGCTTGCAGCCGTCGGCGGCAAGGAGAACGTCTCGGGTGTGACGCATTGTATGACGCGTCTGCGCTTCACGCTCAAGGACAACGGTATTCCCGATACCAACAAGGTCAAAAAGATTAAGGGTGTCATCGGCGCCCAGGAGTCGGGCGGTCAGTACCAGGTCATCATTGGCCAGAACGTGCCCAAGGTGTATGACGAGGTGTGTGCGATGGGCGGCTTTGCCAAGAGCGCCGCGATCGACGAGAACCTCGACGCGCCCAAGCAAAAGCTCACGCCCAAGGTTATTGGCAATAACATCCTCAACTACCTGTCCGGCTCCATGGTGGCGCTGATCCCCATCTTGATGGCCGGTGGCCTGTTCAAGTGTATCGGCACGCTCATCGGTCCGCAGGTCTTTAACCTGGTGCCCGAGACCGATCCCACCTACCTGCTGTTCTACACCTACCTGTTTGACGCGGCCATGTACCTGCTGCCGGTCTATCTGGGCTACAGCGCGGCCAAGAAGATCGGCGCGAGTCCGGAGCTCGGCATGTTCTGCGGCGGTATCCTCATCTGCCCCGACATCGTGGCGCTCGCCCAGAGCGGCGAGACCTCGCTCACGGTCTATGGCATCAGCGCTCCGCTGCAGAACTACCAGCAGACCGTCCTGCCGATCTTGCTTTCGGTCGCCGCACTCTACTGGGTCGAGAAGTTTTTTAAGAAGATTGTGCCGGACGTTCTGTCTACCGTCTTTACGCCGTTCTTTACGATGGTCGTTATGGTGCCCATCGAGCTTATCGTGCTTGGTCCTATCGGCAACGAGCTCGGTAACCTGCTCTCCGCCGTCCTCTTTGGTATGGCGGGCACCGGTATCGGCTTCTACATCGCCATGGCCATCGTCGGCGGCCTGTGGCAGCTGTTTGTCCTGACCGGTATGCACATCGCCGTGATCATGCCGGCTCTCGCCACCTTTATGGCGTTGGGCGAGGACAAGTTCATCTTTGTTGCGTCCAACTTTGCCATGATAGCCGTGTGGGGTGCTGTGTTTGGAGCCGCGTTGCGCATTCGCAACAAGGAGGAGAAGGCCCTGACCTTTGGTTATGTCATCTCGGCTATCCTCGGTGGCGTGACCGAGCCCGCGTTGTTTGGCTGCATCATGCGCTTCAAGCGTATGATTCCCTGCATGGTTATCGGCGGCGCCATCTCTGGTCTGCTCGCCGGCATTCTGGGCGTGACGCTGGGCATGCCTGGTGCTAACTCCAACTTCCTGGTGTTCCTGGGCTACCTCACCCCGGGCATGGGCAACCTCATCAACTTTGGCATCTGCTTTGCCGTGGCCTTTATCGTCTCCGCCGTGCTCGCCTTCTTCTTTGGCATCACCGAGGCCGACCAGGCCGAGCTTGACGAGGAGTAACGCTTCCTACAGGTATTTTTCTCCTCTGGGGGACAGTTCAGCGCAAGGGGCACCGCCGGGATATTCCGACGGTGCCCCTTTTTGGCACTTGGACGTTCTTGTCTGACTAGTCATTTAAGTACGTCCCCAATGAGTACCCGCAGAATGAGAGTGGATAATCTCCCGTTTTTGGCCTGTGTGCAGGCTCAAAGTGGGAGATTATCCACTCTCGTCATTTGGGCGTCCAAAAATCCCCGCTCGTTTGGCGCCTGGGGACACTCTTTGTCGAATGTGGGCGTTGCCCTTGCTACGCCACGGTTACGGCGACCTGGGCGTAGCGGCTGCAGGGGCGCTCGGCGCGCGTCTGCACGGTGAGGGTGAGCACAAAGCGGTCGCCGGGTCGTGTGTCGGCGGGCACGATGAAAGTGGCATCCTCCGTGCATTCTTGCCACATCGACAGATCCTGGACGCCTGCATAGCTCGATGGGTCTACGGCCACATCCCAATGTGCATCGAAGCCCTTGCCGTCGGGGTCGACGATGGTCGCTGTAAGGTTGACGCGCTCGCCGGCTGTGGCGCTGCGGTCGGCAGTGACCTCGACAACATGCGCCGGATGCGAGCAGATGGCCGGATCATGGGCACACCATTGCGCGCGGGCGGCAAAGTCTTCCTGATAGGCACGCAGGTAGGGATTGAGACTGTCGTCTGCGGGCGTGCCGATGGAGGCAAAACCGACGGGCGCGTTCGCATCGGGATGCCCATCAAAAAACATGCGTCCCAGCAGCGTATCGAAGTCGCGGTCGTCAATACCGCGCAGGCCAAACGGAAGCAGCGGAATATAGGTCATGCTGTCGCCTTCGGCCATAAAATCGCCGCGCTCAAACTGCACCGCGGGCATGCCTTCTAGGCCCCAATCCAGACGGGCATGCTTGCCAAACTGAAAGCGCTCGGGCTCGTTTTCGTAGACCTTACCATCGCCATAGAGCATATAGCGTGCCATGAGGGGTCCGTTGCCCTGCGTGAGATTCCGTTCAGGCCAAGGAGCCTTAAACAACGGCAGCGTATCGGGCTGAGCTGTTTTGGCGTCGAAATAGTTGCCATACATATAGGGCGTACGCCAAAAGATGAGCTCGGGAAAGAGCTCGCGCCCATGGTCGAGCCACGAGTTATCCTGCCCCACGCCATCGGCAACGCCCATCACGCGCACTTTCTGATAGACCCGCTGCTGCACAGTGGGCCACTCGGGCGTGGCGCGATAGCGCTCGGCAATACTCATGAGGGCGCGAACGATGGTGTTCATGCCACCCCAGCTGAGCAGCCATAACGTACACGGATCATCATCCAAAATCGCCTGCGCAATTACGCGAGACCCCTCAGTTTCCTCAGTCACATCACCCTCAAAGGCAACATTTCCCACAAAGGTGCGCTCGATCATCTGGGCGGGCGTGGGAAACGGCGGCTCACCGGCAGCGGCCGCATTTGCCTGCAACTGCGGCCAAGCCTGGGCATATTCATTGCTCCAGAGGCTCTCAATCCAATGCTCGGGAAACGGCCGATACTCACGAAGCTCGCCGGCTAGTGGATCGGGTTCATGAGGCACAACAGCCCACTCATAAGAGCGCCGCCCTTTGGTCCGCCAATGCGAATTCACCTCGCCGAGCGTATGAACCCCATCCCCAAGAAAGTGATACTGCGAAGCCGTATACACCACAGCCTGAACATCAAGCAAGTTGAGATACAGAGCCAAATGAACAAGCGAGTTCATATCATCGACTTCCATATCAGTGGTAACAATCACTCGAGTCAACTTCTGGGACATAGGAACAGCTCCAATCAAAATCAATTCAGCCAGTTACGCGCAAGGCAAGACGGGACCCACGCCCCCATCGCCCGCGACCCGGCGGCCCGCCGGAAGCGGCCGACCAGCGTTTCGAACAACGTTAACTTAGGGGGCTCTGACCTTTAGTTTTGTAAACATTCCGCAGCGCGAGCCCCGCTTATCCGATGCTCCGAAGGAGCAGGATAAGCGGGGCTCATGCGCGAGGACGTTTACAAAACTAAAGGTCAGAGCCCCCGATGGGATGGTTACCTCGAAACCCTGGCCGACCACTCCCAGCAGCCCACCGGCTCGCCGTCGATGAGTACGTTGCCCCCGTCGAAGTCTTGATAACACAGGTCATTGAATTGGTGGATCCACACGCCGTGGTTGAACGTCTTCTTGGCCGAGCCGTCGGCTTCGCGATACACGCCGGTCAGGTCCTCGACATGGCTAAAGTAGGTGAGGTGCACGTTGGCGCCGGTATCGCGCAGGCGCGCCGTGAGCGGCAGCACGGTCTGTTGCGGTGACACAAGCTCGTCGCCCTTGGAGTGCGTAAACCACAGCGGCGTCTTGGCGAGCGCGGCCACGTCCTCGTCCGTGGCGTTGTACCACGGGGCGCAGCAGGGAAGGCCCGCGGCGAAGAAATCGGGGTAGTCGGCGCACAGGCGCAGGGTCATAAAGCCGCCGTTGGAAAGACCGGCGACCACGATGCGGTCGGTGTCGATGCGGCCGGCATGCTCGGCGACAAACTCGTCGATAAGCGCCTTGAGCACGGAGGAGTAGATGCTCTGGTTGGAGCGACCGAGTTGCTCGACGCCGTTGTCCATCCAAAACGTGGGCGACTGCGGCACGAGCACCCAGGCAAAGCCGCCAAAGTAGCGCTGGATCTGCGCCTGGCTAATGGCCGTCACGCGGTTGCCGATATAGGCGCGCGTGGCGCCTTCGCCTTGCGTGGCGCCCTTGCCCTCGCCGGCGCCGTGCAGATACACCACGAGCGGTGCCTTTTGGGGCACGACCGTTGCCTCGGGCGCAAAGGGGTTGAAGCATGCCGAGTCCTCTGCCTTAAAGCTGGGCTCAAAGAAGCCGTACTCGAGTGCGATGCCATTGACGGCGGTCTTTTGTACGGCATTGCTCCAGCCTTTGAGCGCGGGGCAGATATCGCCACGGCAGGTGTCGAAGATCAGACCGCAGGTGGGATCGTCGCCGTCGTTGCCGGGAAGAGCCGTGAGCTGCGTGATGCGCAGCTGGTCATCGAGCATGCGAGAGCCCATGACGCCGCCTTCGATCTTTTTGGTCAGGCGCTGCTCGGCGACCTCGAGCGCCACATGGGTGCCCACGGCGAGCTTACGTCCGTTCTCGTCGCACGGATATGCGGCCAGAATGTCGATGTAACCCACGGAGGGCGCGGCATGGTCGGCGCCGCGCTCCTTGCGCATCAGAACTTCGCCCGAGCGTTCGTGACGCTCTACATATATATGGAAGCTGTTCGCGTCGATGTCGTTGGCGCGCACGGTGCAGGGCAGGTCGAGTACGACCTTGCTGATCCAGGGGCCAAAGTCGCCCAAGGTGGTGACGGTTGCGTAGGTACACAATTTGAGCTCCATGAGCTGCCTCCCTTACGCCGCGAATGCCTGGCATCTGCGGCAATACAAACTAAACATGTTTAGTGTAATCTAGAATTGAAGAATAGCCAGATGAACTCGGTAAACGGCAAAATTGAACACGTCGTGAGCTACTAACCATATGTTTACTAGCTTCTAGCAGGGATTCTGTTGATGAGTTAACAGATCAGTGAGGTGTTCATCAAAATAAAATCCCACGTAAATGGCTATATATCAATAGAGGGTCAAAGAGACCATTTCCCGCCATTCAAATACGTTCACCCCCGATTTCCTACCGTTCACCGGACTGTAGACGGCAAAATTGCCACAAATATGGCGCTCCGTGTAAACTAAAGCCCGTAAACGTTCAGTAAACACCTTGTTTACAAAAGCGTATCCAAGGGTCCGGCAACCGTAAGGGGTTATAGTCGCCGGGCCAAAGGCGTGCCTAAGCCCAAGGGGGCTGGCACACGATGATATGGGGAGGGGTCCCATGGCAGTAGATAACAAACAGATTGCCACCGATGTCCTCGAGCTCGTGGGCGGTGCGGAGAATGTTACCGTCGCCACCAACTGCATGACGCGCCTGCGTCTGACGCTCAAGGATAACGGCAAGGCCGATGTGGAGAAGATCAAGAAGGTCAAGGGTGTTCTGGGTTGCCAGTTCGCCGGCAGCCAGCTCCAGGTCATCATCGGCCAGAACGTGCCCAAGGTGCTTGCCGAGTTCGTCGCCATGTCCGGCGTCAAGCAGGGTGTCGCCGTTGACGAGAACCTCGATGCTCCCAAGGAGAAATTCGAGCTCAAGAACCTGCCCAATATCATCCTCGACTACCTGTCGGGCTCCATGACCCAGCTGATCCCGCTGCTCATGGCCGGCGGTCTGTTCCGCACCATCGCCGCGGTCCTCGGTCCCACCATGCTCGGCGTTCTCTCCGATACCGATCCGACCTACACGTTCCTCTACACCACCCTGTACGAGGCCACGTTTACCTTTATCCCCATCTACCTGGGCTATGCCGCCGCTAAGAAGCTCGGCGCCTCTCCGGTTCTGGGCATGCTCCTCGGCGGCGCTCTCATGGCCCCGTCCGTCGTGAGTGTCGCGACTCAGGAGGGTGGCGGAATCATCTCCGTCTACGGCATCCAGATCGCCGCTGCCAACTACCAGCAGTCCGTCCTGCCGATCATCCTCTCGGTGCCCGTCCTCTACTTCATCGAGAAGTTCTTTAAGAAGGTCATGCCCGACGTGCTGTCCACGGTCTTCACGCCGTTCTGCACCATGATCGTCACCATCCCCATCGCCTTCATCGTCCTTGCACCGATCGGCAACGAGATCGGCAGCCTCATCGCCAACGCCCTCTTTGGCCTTGCTGACCTTGGCGGTATCGGTATCCTGATCGTCATGGCCATCCTCGGCGCCTTCTGGCAGCTCTTCGTGGTCTGCGGCATGCACATGCCCGTCATCCTGCTCGCTCAGGTTCAGATCATCGCTGCCGGCTACGATCCCTTCGTCTTCGTTTCCACCAACTGCGCTATGGCCGCCGTCTGGGGCTGCGCCTTCGGTGCCTTCCTCAAGATGAAGAACCCCGACGAGAAGTCTCTCGCCATCGGTTACGTCATCTCCGCCATCGCCGGCGGCGTCACCGAGCCCGCGCTCTTCGGTATCCTCATGCGCTTCCGTCGCACCATGCTTGGCATGTTCATCGGCGGTGCCATCGGCGCTGTGTTCTCCGGCCTCATGGGTGTTACCTACTACCTGGCCGGCGGCGCCTCCAACTTCCTGGTCTTCACCAACTACCTGCAGGGTGGCCAGATGAACACCGTCTGGGCTATCGTCGGTATGGCAATCTCCTTTGTCATCGCCGCTGCCGTCGTCTTTGCCACTGGCTTCTCCAAGGAGGAGCTCGCCGAGATGGAGGCCTAAGGGCAAACCATTCGGACGCATACGACCTTACCTACACGACAGGGCCTCGTCAGGCGCAAGCCCGACGGGGCCCTTCTTACAAGGTAGACTGATTAGGGCGCGTGGCGCCTACTCGCCGGGGCTTGCTAAGCGCCAGGTGCTTTCGCGCGGGGTTACCGCGAAAGAATCTGCCGGTTCGCAACTCCTTTATCAGACGAAAGGACATGCAGATGAGTTTGGGAAAGCTGACCGTTAACGGTCGCCAGGACGGCTTTTTGTGCGAGGGCAAACCGTTCTTTTGGTTTGCCGATACGTGCTGGAGCGCGTTTACGAGCATTACCGAGGCCGATTGGGACTACTATCTGACCCGTCGCGCCGAGCAGGGCATGAACGTGCTGCAGATCAACACACTGCCGCAGTGGGATCGCTGCTGCCCCGATCTGGGCATTTGGCCCTATGCCAGCGAGGACGGCGTGCATTTTGATTGGTCCCGCCCCAACCAGGCGTACTGGGATCGCGCCGCCGCCATGTGCCGCGCTGCCGTCGAGCACGGCATTCGTCCGGCACTCGTGCTTATGTGGTGCAACTACGTGCCCGGCACCTGGGGCGCCAAGATTGCCGAGCGTTGCGGCGCCGAGGCTATGCCGCGCGAGGAGGTCCGTGCCCACGTTGCCCGCGTCGTCGAGAACCTGGGCGAGTTCGACCCCGTTTACGTGGTGACGGGCGATACCGACTTTGCCGGTGACGAGGCGATCGCCTATTACGAGGATGCCCTCGACGAAGTCGTCAAGCGCGCGCCCGAGGCGTTGCGCACTATGCATATCAACCGCGGCAACCGCACCATTCCGGCACAGTACCTGGACCGCCTGGACTTTTACATGTTCCAACCCGGCCACAACTACGAGGGCCAGCCCGAGGCCTGGCGCCTGCCGCAGGACTTTATCGCCAACTATCCCAAAAAGCCGATGGTCAACTCCGAGCCCTGTTACGAGCAGATGGGTGCCTCGCGCAACGTGTACTGGCGCTTCACCGCGCAGGACTGCCGCGCGAGCGTATGGTCGTCGATTCTTGCCGGCGCCAGTGCCGGCGTAACTTACGGCGCACACGGCGTTTGGAACTGGCAGACATCGCGCAGCCAAGGCTCGGTGCTGGGCGAGGGCTTCGACATGCCGTTCCGCTGGCAAGAGTGCCTGCAGTTTGCGGGCGTGTGGGACTTTGGCGCGATTGAGCATGTGCTTGCCGGCCTGGGTGCCACGGCTGCCGACGACGCGCTTGCCGTGGTTCCGGCGCAGGAGCTCCTCGATGACGCGCGCGAGGCCATTCGTGTGGCGCGCGTTGGCGATCGCGTCGTCACGTACCTGCCGCGCACCACGGCGCTCAAGTTTAAGCTCGACGGCGCGCGCGGCTGGACGGCGACGGTCCTCGACATGGAGGACAAGCGCATCGCCAAGCTGCCCGTCCGCGATAACGGTGACGGCACCGTGCGCGTGGCTCAGCATCCCTTTGAGCACGACGCGCTGGTGATCCTGGCCCCCGGGCGCTAACGGCTCTTCTCCAACATTTACAACCCAGTCCCTTTCATTAGGCTGCGACGGAATGCTTCCTGCATGACGGCTTTAAGCTGCCAAGGGGAGCCATTCCGCCACGCTCATTGGGGACGTACTTAAATGAGTGGTCTCGTGAGTTTGAGGGCGAGTCGGGCGCTCGATACAAGGTGAGTGTCGTGGACACATGGGGCATGACGGAGGAGGAGCTTCCCGGAACCTTTGAGGGCAAGTTCCGCATCGATCTCCCAAGTAAGCAGTATATGATGCTTCGCCTGACCAAATTAGAGGTGTAAAACAGAGATAATCGGCTCCGGGCGTGACTTGCTGCACGACCATCGCAGGGGGGTAGCCCCTGTGATGGTCGCGGCGATGCGCGTCCGGGGCTACGCTTGTAAGGAGTGAACATGCAGGAGTTTTTTGGAATCGATGTGGGCGGTACGGCCGTTAAATGGGCTGTGCTGGGCGAGGATTTTTCCATCCGCGAGCGCGGAAGCCTGCCGACGGGCTTTACCACGGCTGAGGAGACGGTCGCGGCGCTGATCTCGCTCGTCGAGCCGTATCGCGAGCGCGTGAGCGCCGTGGGCGTGAGTGCGCCCGGCGGCATCTACGAGGGAGATGTCACAGGAACGATCCATCGCGGTGGTGCGCTCACGTTTATGGATGGCTGTCCGCTCGGAAAGCTCATGCGCGAGGCACTGGGGGTGCCGATTGCCGTCAATAACGACGGTAAGTGCTGTGCACTCGGTGAGTATGCGGCTGGCGCTCTGCGCGGGACGCGTTTTGGCGTGGTGCTCGCTATCGGCACGGGCATCGGCGGCGGTATCGTCATCGACGGCAAGGTCCTGCGCGGCGCGCACTGCTTTGCAGGCGAGTTCAGCTTCTTGCGCAACGATGTCACGACTGCGGCGAACATGGGAAACTCCTTTGCCGATTCGGGCGGTTGGCGTGCGCTCCGCGATGCTGCCGTTGCCGAGAAGGGCCTGCCTGCGGGTTCTCCGGTGGACGGCCGCCGCGTCTTTGAGTGGATCGCGAGTGGTGACATGGCGGCGCAGCGCGCACTCGACCGCTACGCTCGCGCCTTTGACGGACAGCTCATCAACCTGCAGGCCGTGCTCGACCCCGAGGTCTTTGTGATCGCAGGCGGCATCTCGTGCCATCCCGAGCTCGTTGATGCCCTGCGTGCGCAGATGCCGCTGGCCCTCGCGAGTTATGAAGGGACCCTTGCCGGCATTCCTGTGCCGCAGATAAAGGCGGCCGAGCTCGGCAACGACGCCAACCTTTACGGTGCCGTCCAGGAGGCCATACGCCTGGTGTAGCGCATTGGACATAATCATTGGGGACGTTCTTGTTTGACTAGTCGTTTAAGAACGTCCCCAATGACTACCCACAGAATGAGAGTGGATAATCTCCCGTTTTTGGCCTGCATGCGGGCTCAAAGTGGGAGATTATCCACTCTCGTCATTTGATTGGCACTTGCGGCACTTGCACTCATTGGGGACGTACTTAAATGAGTGACAGTTGGGGACACTCCTTGCCGAGCTAGAGACCGCGCGCCCCTTCTGGGTCATGCGGCTCAAAATCGCGGCGTCATGCGGACGGCTGGGGTCGAATTTACAGTATTTCGAGCTCGGCTTCGATATTGAGATTGGTTCTTTATTAAAATGGTGTTCCGGACAACAAAGCGGGTGGGGGTTACCATGAGGGACCTGGGAGACACAACCGCATATTTGCGCCGGGGCATGCGGGAGATTCTGTGCCTAGCGCTGTTCTTCTTCACGTTTTTGGCGTGCGAGTATCTCTTTGATGCGCGCATGGTCGAGTTCGTGCCATCGAGTGAGGTCGTCATCTACGAGAGCATCGTTGTCGGCGCGAGCGTGATTGGCTTTTTCGTGCGCCCATTTCTGTACTATCGCTGTCCCCAGACGATCGATGCGACGAGCGATATTACGGGCGTGCTGTTGGTATCGGCGTTGCTGCTGATGATTATGGCAGTGCGGTTTTAGGTAGTAATTGCCGGCGGCCTGGTGGCGTGCTGCGCCCTGGGCTATTGCGGATCGACCGCCCATGCCAATCTTGCGCGGCGTTTTGCGCAGACGCCCTGCCTGGCGCGCGCCGTGGCGGTTTCCTATGCTGTGGGCATTTTGGTGCAGGTGCTCAACCATATGGTGATGCCTGCGGGCATTCCCCAGCAGTCTGTTCTCATTGCCTGTGCGATTGCGCTGGTGGGGCTGCTTCACGGTGTCCGCCGCGCTAAATTGCGTGATGAGCCTGCGCCCGAGTTCGAGGTCGAGATTGCCGAGCTATCGGTCGATGCGTCGGAGCGTGGCGCCAGGTGGCACGATGACCCCGAGGCAAAGGCGGCCTTTCAGGGTGCCGTGGTGCGTCTGACGGTGGCGACCGCTTGCCTCACCGGCGTGTTCGCGGCCCTCAATGCCGGCCTTACGACCTCGCATGCCGCTGGCGCTATCGACCTGGGCGACTGGCCGCGCTTGCTGCTGGTTGTGAGCGCCCTTGCCGCCGGCGTCCTGTATGACCTGCGTGGGCGTTCGTATATGAATATCATCATGACGTGCGCCGCCATGCTGTCCACGCTCTCGTTCTTTGTGCTTATCACCGATGGCAACGGTGGCAACACGCTTGCCGCCACGATTATCTTTTACCTTGGCACGGGCTTTTTCGTGGTGTTCTTCACCACGAAGTTCGCCGCGATTTCGATGTATGCCCGCTGGGCGTATCTGTGGCCGTGCATGGGCCGTGTTATCAACAACGTTTGCTCGATGCTCGTGACGGCTCCGGCGGTGGCGATTATCTCGAGTCAAAACGTGCTGGCGGCAGTGAGCGTCGTGCTCGTGCTGTTTGTCGGCATCGCGATTTCGCTGTTGGGACAGTTTGGACAAGACGGTGAGGGCGAGGCGACGCACGGCGGGCTGGCGCTTGCCACCGACGATCTTGGCGTGAGCTGTGAGCCCGGCCAGGCCGACACGGTGCCCCTGGAGGCGCCGGAGCTTTCGTTTGACGATCGGCTCGATGGCTTCGTTGCCGCCTTTGGGCTCACCAAGCGCGAGCGCGATGTTCTGGAGGCGCTGGTCGTTTCGGACGACAGCGTGCAGGACGTGGCGGCGGCACTCTTCCTTTCGCGCTTCACACTCTATCGCCACATCGCTTCGATCAACAAAAAGACCGGTGCCTCCTCGCGCGTAGCCCTCATCAACTTCTTCTGGTCCTGGACACCCCAAGACTAGCTAACCACCACAAAGGTGACAGGCACCTTTGTGGTGGTTTTTTACCTGCAAAAATATGAATATGAGACATTTGTCACCTGCCGTTTTGGTGCTCAAAGGCATATGAATGTGATGCTGAGCAGAGCAGAACGGAGGGGGGTGCACCTATGGCGTCTCGGGATTGCGCGTCTAATAAAATTGCGGGCGCGCTTATCGCCGTGGTGGTCTTTGCCGCGGCGGTGACACTCTTGCGAGTTTACGTTGCCGGCGACCATGGCGCTCAGGGAAAGACTGCCGCGCAAGTGTCGCTCAACGATTGCGCTGCCGTTCCGGTGGCGGTCAAGCTTATCGAGGACGGGGAGGCGCGGACGGTCTATGAGACCGACGATGCCGAACTGGTCGCATCGACTTTTGCTGTGCTCGATGGCTGCACCGTGGGGGATGCGGTGGATGAGCGGACGAGCGATGCCGGCCGAACGCTCGTCTTTGTCTATACGGATGGCTCGGAGCAATCGGTGGAACTTGAGGGCAAAAACATCGTGCTCGATAAGACGGCGTACCGACTTAACGGTGCCGATGAGTTATGGCGGCAGCTTGCCGCGATCAAAAACAGCTAACGAAATTAGGGGTGTACGGGATGAGTGACTTGAGATTCTGCCCAGCGTGTGGGGCGCAGCTGCCTCGGGTCGCCGGCGTGACGGTGCGATTTTGCCCGGGGTGCGGCGTCCGACTTGAGGGCGTTGTGGGCTGCTCGGGCGCCGTGGGGGCTACAGATGGGGCGACTGCCGATGACGATGCGGACGAAGGCGGCGACCCGAGTGTGGACGCGCCGGCCGATGCGTCGGTGGAGACTGCCGGCGCCGCGTCGTCGTCTCGTGACGCGGCCACGACGGATATGCCTCACATCGGTGACCTTGAGCTTCATGCCGCATGCGATACCTCCGGCGGCCAGGCACTCGCGCAGGTGGCGCTGCCGCGGGGCTGGCATATCGAAGAGGCGCATCTTGAGCGCAGCGGCAGTTTCGACTGCCCGATTTCGGTTGGCGTGACGGCGGCGGGTCCGATGGGTGAGCGGATTGTGTACCGCTCCGAGCTCTGCTACGTGGATGCGGGCGCCGTTGCCAAGCGTATCCCCACGCAAACCGAACGCAAGGTGTTTGTGCACGTGGAGGCAGCTTGCGACGAGCTGGCTCAGGCCTGTGCGGCACGGCTGGGCGCGCGGGCAGAGGTTGTTGCCGAGCAACCGTACCCATCGAGCGCGGCGGTCGATATCGAGCGCGAGCGTGCCCGCGTAAAGCGCGAGGCGGCAAACGACTTTGCGATCCAGGGCTTTTCGATGGAGCCGAGTGATGTGGTCTATGAGTGCCGCATGCGTCGATATCGGCTCACGGGCGCTCCGGTGCCCACCGAGCTCGCGGTGGCGGCCAAAGTCGAGGGCTATATGTTTTCAATCGGCGGTGTCGCGGGTTCTATGGGCAAAGGTGTTGCCGCTGGGGCCGAGGCGCTGCTGGGCGCGGGCCTTTCGAGTGGACTGATCGGCGGTGTTTTGGGCAAGCGCCTGCGCGAGCGCCAGGCGGCGGCAGCGGCGGGACAGGGCGTCGCGCAAGAACAGCCTACGGGTCGAGGCGGTTGCCCGGACGGAGCGTCGTTCGAGTTGGGCGCGGCCGACCTGCTGCAGTGGCGTATCAGGGACAGCTTCTGTTTGGTTGCGCCAGAAGATTGCCTGGACGAGGCGGCTTCCACGGCGCTTGCATCAATGGCGTCGACTCTGCGGCTCAATCCGGCGATTGCACGCGAAGCGTCAGCTCAAAAGCAACAGATGGTGCTTGAGCAGCGCCAACGCACGCAGATGAACATTGCCCAGCAGCAACAGCAGTTTGCAGCCTGGCAACAGATGCATGCCTCGCAACAGGCGGCGTTCGACAGCTACCAGCAGGCGTGGTTCGATCGCAGCGACCGTCAGCACGCCGCGGATATGGCTGCCAGCGCCGCCAATTTTTCCAGCGCGGGCGTGGGGACGGGCGCCGCCTCGTATTCCGATGCCATTCGCGGGGTCAACCATTACACCAGACCCGACGGCACCGATGTCGAGGTCTCGGTGATGGCCGACCAGGCCTGGGTCAACGGTTCGGGCGATGTGATCGGTACACGCGATGGTTTTGAACCCGGTTTTGCTGGACGGAACTGCCTCGTCAATAGCGTGGGGTGGCTTATGTGTGAATCGATGCCGGGTGTGTTTCTCGGCATTGTGCTAAAGAACGGGAAAGGAACAATGATGAGGGAGACGGTACTTTCGCGCACGGCATTTGTCGCGGCGGCGGGAACGGCGCTGCTGACGCTTGTGGGGTGCGGCGGACAGCGGACGCAGGATGCGACGGGTTTTAACGACGACCGCCCGGTAAAGGACAAGATGGACGCGGGCGCGACGTCGGGCGATTCCGGCGACGCGGACAGCGGCTCGGCGGATGCGTTCGATACGTGGTCGGATGATTGCTGGGATGCGCACTGCAACATCAGCATCGCGGCGCTCCTCGAGCTTAAGGGCTGGCAGTTGCAGGAGTTTGCCTCGCAGCAGGGCTATACCTGGCAAGACGCGCTCGAGATGTACGAGGACGAGGCGGGACACGTGCTCAGCGTCTGCAATATCAGCAAGGACGGCGCGACCGAATGGCTCGGCGAGGACGAAATCGGAAAGCTCGACAAGGGCGGCACCGGAAGCACCGTGATGTTCACGCTGCAACTTTCGGGCTATTCGAGCTGCGAGGATGTTATCGCGGGCTTTTCCGTGCCGGTCGAGGACCGGGCGCAGATTACTTCGGGCTCATGGATCGCATGCGTATACGGTTCCAACATGGCGCGGCACGTTGCCATGGTGAGCCCGATGGAAAACGGTGACTACCGTTTGGATCTTATTACCGAGGAGGCTATCAAGACCGGTAGGTTTACCCAGGGCGGCGGTGCTCCGACGATAGACGAATTTTGGCAGGAAAAGACTGGACGCGCACTCGGCTAGGTGCGACGTGACCAATACCATAGCGAGGAACGAACATGATGAACGAAGTGACGATGAACCGTGCGGCCTTTGTGGCAGGCGCGGGTGCGCTGGCTTGTGCGCTGGCTGGCTGCTCGGGCGGATTGGGCGGCGCGGGCGGTGCCAAGAAGGCGACCACGGCGGACGCCGCCTGTGTAGACGACAACGCCAACGTGACGGTCTATGCTGCGATCAACTTGGACGGCGCCGACCTGGTGCGCCTGCTCAAGCATCAAAACTATGAGTGGCAAGGCGAGAGCGTGGGCTACGGTGCCGCCGATGACGCGGGACTTTTCGCTTTTACCTTTTCTAAGATTTCGGATGACGTGGACGAACTTGCGAACAGCGCGATACCGCTTTCGGAGTCCGAGTACGAGGAACTTGAGCCGGGCGGCGGAGACGATAGCGTGGCGATTTTGCTCTCGGTGGGCGGCTATACGACGGGCGATCGTGCGCTCACCGGCGCAATCGGCGATGCGGCGATAGTGCAGGAGAAGTGCACAATCGACGATTCCGTGTATTGGCTGGTCAAGGCGCTCGACGGCAGCCGTTACGTGATTTCGGCCTACGACACCGAAGATGATGGCGACAGCGCGCATGACATCTATATCTATAGTGAGTCTTTTATTCACACCGGTTATCTGAGCGGCGGCGACCAAATCGATATTGACGAACTCTGGAGCCGCCTGACCAATGCCTCGTAGCGCACCAAAACCACCATAAAGTGGACAGGCACCTTTGTGGTGGTTTTGCCCTTGGGCTGTCTACTGTGGCGGCTCACCGTGCTAAAGCAGCTCGCCGTGGCGGGCGATGTAGCGGCGCTTGGCCAGTTGGGTGAGCGCGATGTAGGCGGCGACAATGCCGATGAGCAGCGCGAAGAAGATTGGCGGCAGCGGCATGAGACCCAGCGCATCGGCGATGGGGCTTGCCGGCAGCCAGGTGACGAGCACCAGGCCCAGCACGGTGAGGAGGCACAGCGCGGGCGCGGCGTGGTCGCGCGGGCGTGGCAGGCGCGGGGAGCGCAGCATGTGGACCACGAGCGTCTGCGACCACATGGACTCGACAAACCAACCGCTCTGGAAGAGCGCCGTAAAGGCCGCCATGCCTGCGACGTCGCCTACAGCGGCAAGCTCTGCCCAGCTTGCGCCCACGGCGGCGGGGCACACCACAAAGAAGAGCGCGGCGAAGGTCACGATATCAAACAGTGAGCTCACGGGACCCAACTCGAGCATAAAGCCCTGAATGGACGCGGCATCCCAGGCGCGCGGACGGGCAGTCCAGGCGTCATCGACGGTGTCCCACGGCAGCGCGATGCACACGATCTCGTAGACCAGCGACAGCAGCACTAACTGCAGAGCGCTCATGGGCAAGAATGGCAAGAACAGGCTCGCGACGGTCACGGATAGCACGTTGCCAAAGTTGGAGCTCACCGTGGTCTTGAGGTACTTGAGCAGGTTGCCGTAGGTGCGGCGGCCTTCGATGATGCCGCGCTCGAGCACGCCCAGGTCCTTCTGGAGCAAGATGATGTCGGCGGATTCCTTGGCGATGTCGACGGCCGAATCGACCGAGATGCCGCAGTCGCTCGCACGCATGGCGGCGGCGTCGTTGATGCCGTCGCCCATAAAGCCCACAGTGTGGTCGAGCAGCTCGCGCATGACGCGCACCAGGCGCGCCTTCTGCAGCGGCGAGAGCTTGGCGAAGAGGTAGGTGTTCTCGGCGCGCTCGGCAAGCTCGGCGTCGTCGAGCGCATCGATCTCGGAGCCGAGCAAGACGTTGCTCGCGTCGATGCCGATCTGCTCGCAGACGGTGGCGGCGACACGGTCGTTGTCGCCGGTCAGGACCTTAACGGCTACGCCCTTGGCCTCGAGGGTGGCGACGGCGCCCGCGGCACTTGCTTTGGGTGGATCGAGGAAGGCCAAAAAGCCCATCAGCACCATGTCGCACTCGTCGGCGATGCCAAACTCGCCCACGCAGCGCGGATTGGTCTTCTGCGCCACGGCAATCACGCGCAGGCCCTCGGCATTGAGCCCGGCGACCTGCTTGCGAATCTGGGCGAGCTTATCTTCGGTGAGCGGCTGGGCGGCACCATCGACCTCGACAAAGGAGCAGATCTCGAGCATTTCCTCGGCAGCTCCCTTGGTCACCATCTGGGTTTTACCTTGGGCGTCGGCGACAACTACGCTCAGGCGACGGCGCGAGAAATCGAAGGGCACCTCGTCGACCTTGGTATAGCGGTCGCGCAGGCTCTGGCCCAGCATGGAATCGGGTGCTGCGGCCGAGGGCGTCACATCGGCACGGTCGATGACGGCCAGGTCGATAAGGTTTTTGAGGCCGGTCTGGAAGAAGCTGTTCAAAAACGCATGGCGCAGCACGCGCGCATCCTCGTTGCCGTCGGTGTTGAGGTAGCGCTCGAGCACGATGCGGTCTTCGGTGAGGGTGCCGGTCTTGTCGCAGCACAGGACGTCCATCGCGCCGAGGTTTTGGATCGCCGGCAGCTCCTTGACGATAACCTGGCAACGGGCGAGGTCCTTGGCGCCCTGCGACAGGCTCGTGGTCACGATGACGGGGAGCATCTGCGGCGTGATGCCCACGGCCACGCTCGTGGCGAACAGCAGCGCGTCGATGACGTTGCCCTTGGTGGCAGCGTTGATGGCAAAGACGGCCGGCGCCATAACGAGCATGAGGCGTACGAGCAGCATGGAGACGCTCGAGACGCCGCGGTCAAACGCGCTCTTCTCGCCGCGCCCGTTGAGCATCTTGGCGATGCCGCCCAGGTAGGTGTCCGAGCCGGTGGCGACGACAAGCGCCATGGCGGTGCCGTTTTGCACGGAGGTGCCGGTAAAGACGATGTTCTTGCAGGCAGAGAGCGGCAGCGCGGAGCCGTCGGCACCCTCGACGACCGCGGCGGCAGCGGTCTTCTCGACGGCCTCGCTCTCGCCGGTGAGTGCGGACTCGATCACAAACAGGTCGCGCGCGGTGATGATGCGGGCATCGGCCGGCACCATGTCGCCGGCAGAGAGGCGGATTACATCGCCGGGGACGAGCTCGTCGAAGGGAATCTCGATGCGCTCGCCGTCACGCAGGGCACAGCAGGTGTTGGAGACCAGGTCCTTGAGGGCCTCGGCCGCATTGCCGCTGCGGGCTTCCTGGATAAACTTCATGCCGCCCGATACCAGCAGCATGATGCCGATGACGATGACCGTGGAGGGGTCGCGCTGCGGCTCGGGCACGGCGAGCACGTCGATGTAGAGCGAGACCAGTGCGAGCGCGGCGAGGATGCCGGCGAAGGGATCGATGAATGCGTCGGCGATGCGGCGGGCGAGCGTCTTGGTCGGCGCCTCGATGGTGTTGGGGCCGACCGCGCTCAGGCGCTCGGCGGCGTGCTCGGCGGTGAGGCCGTCTGCCGTGGCATCGAGCAGCACGAGGGCGTCCTCGGCGCTATGGGTGGCGGCGAAGACGGTGTTCTTGGACATGCCGGTGTGAGCGGCGGGGCGCGCCGTGCGGCGGCGCTTGGAGATGGCTTCGAGTACCGTAGCGGTTTTGAGCATCAGCATAGGGTCCTCCTTGTTGAAGGGAGTTAGCGTACGTGTCGTATTTGCTTCAAAAAACCTAGATGTCGCTCACGTCAAGCTTGCGAACCGCCACAAAGGGGACGGGCACCTTTGTGGTGGTTTTGACGGCCGGCTGTTGGCGCTTATGCGTGTGCGGAATCCTCGCGGCGTGCCGAGGGCGACATGCAGGTTTTTCGACTATGACTGCCTTCCATGGCACACCTCCTTAAGGCCGGGCGCTGCGCGCTTTGGGTATCTCGTACCCGTTTCAATCCGCCCGTATTCTTGATGAGGGGGTTTGTCGTGTCAACCCCATTGTTCGGAAAACCATCGCCCCTGACAAAGCCTTTACAGAATGCCGTGGCTTCAAAGCGCGCCCGCAACGCGCCCTGCCTGCGCTAAACTGGAAGGCACGTACGCGATTACGAGAGGAGCCCGCATGGAGGCTTACAAGCAAGAGTTCATCAAGTTCATGGTCGAGTCCGACGTCCTTAAGTTCGGCAGCTTTACGCTCAAGAGCGGCCGTCAGTCCCCGTTCTTTATGAACGCCGGCGCTTACGTGACGGGCTACCAGCTCAAGAAGCTGGGCGAGTATTACGCCCAGGCAATCCACGATAACTTTGGCGACGACTTTGACGTGCTGTTTGGACCGGCCTACAAGGGTATTCCGCTGGCCGTCGTGACCGCCATTGCCTACCACGAGCTGTACGGCAAGGAGGTCAAGTACTGCTGCGATCGCAAGGAGGCCAAGGACCACGGCGCCGACAAGGGCAACCTGCTGGGCTACGAGCCCCAGGACGGCGACCGCGTGGTCATGGTCGAGGACGTCACCACCAGCGGTAAGTCCATCGACGAGACCTATCCCAAAGTCAAGGCGGCTGCCGGTGTCGAGATCAAGGGCCTCATCGTGTCTCTCAACCGCATGGAGGTCGGCAAGGGTGGCGTGACCACCGCTCAGAAGGAGATCGAGGCCAAGTACGGTTTCCCCGTCGCGAGCATCGTCTCCATGGCCGAGGTCGTCGAGACCCTCTACAACCACGAGATCGACGGCAAGGTCGTCATCGATGACGAGCTCAAGGCCGCTATCGACGCCTACTACGAGCAGTACGGAGCTCGGGAGTAGTTACGCGGGTTTACCAACCCGCGTAACGGCTCGACGCTGCAAACCCGCCAGAGCGGCAATCTGCCTTTCAACTTCGGCGGCATGATCGAAAGATCAATGCCGCCTCGTTTCAAGGCACCTTGCTCGCTCTGGCGGGTTTTCGCTGTCGTTGCCAAAACATCGGCGTTGCCTTGGTAGTCATTGGGGACAGACATAAATGAGTAGTCATTGGGGACGTTCTTAAATGACTACTCAGGATGAGCGTCCAAAAATCCGCGCTCGTTCGATTGGCGCATGTCTACGCAGCGTAGGTTGTCGAGCCTGGCCTTCAAATGGATACTGACTGTCGAACCGGTTCACTCCATTTCTTCAATTTGATTGGACAGCCCATGAACCAGACACGGCAAACCAATGCCTCCCATACTTTTTTGGCAGCGCATGCCATCAAGCAGCTGCGCGAAGAGCGCGGCCTCACCCAGCGCACCCTGGCGGAAAGCCTTGGCGTGACCGATAAAGCCGTCAGCAAGTGGGAATCCGGCCGCGGCCTTCCCGACATTTCCCTCGTTGAGCCTTTGGCCCAGAGACTCGGCATAAGCGTGGCCGAGCTTTTGGCTGGTGACATTCGGGCCAACGCCAACCGTGCAGGCAATATGCTCAAAGGCGTCTTTTACGTTTGCCCTATCTGCGGAAACGTTGTGCACGCGCTCGGAGAAGGCAGCTTTAGCTGCTGTGGCTCCACGATGTTTCCCCAGGAGGCCGAAGAGCCGGACACGGACCACGCCTTTTCCATCGAGCGCATCGAGGACGATTGGTACGTCACGCTCGATCATCCCATGACCAAGGATCACTACATTAGCTTTGTGGCATATGCGACTATGGACGGCATCTGCTTTAAGAAGCTCTATCCAGAGCAATCGGTGCAGCCGCGCTTCCATATTACCGGGCGCGGCAGGATATATCTTTACTGCAACCAACACGGACTCTTTACGTCGCTGACGCCTCGCAAATAACGGCTGTCTATCCGCCCTCCTCATGCGTTCCCAGGGGACCCAAAATGAGCGTGGATAATCTCCCGGTTTTGGCCTGTGTGCGGGCTCAAAGTGGGAGATTATCCACGCTCGTTATCTGAGTGTCCAAAAATCCACGCTCGTCGCTACTTGAGTCCGGGCAGGCGGGTGTAGGGGAACGAGCGCTCTAGGAACTCGGAGCAGCGGGCGTAATCTTTGGCAAAGTAGCTGCTATAGAGCGAATCGAGTACGTATTGCACGGCGATATGGCTGGCGAACTGCGTGATGCGGTGCGTCATGCTCTCGTGGTCGCTTACCGTGAGATAGGCGGCAAAGCCGGGGTGAATGCGGGCACAGTACGGCGTGCCGATGACGATGACCGGGACATGTCGACTGCTAAGGATCGGCAAGATCTCCTTGAGGTTGGGGGCAAGGCCGCTGTAGGAGATGACGATTGCCACATGGTCGGGACCCGAGGCGAGCGCCGTGCGCACCTGCGCCTCGACGCTGTCGTGGCACGTCGCGCTTTTGCCGGCGGAAAGCAGGCGATCGCGGAACATTCCCGCTGGATACAGGTTATGCGAGCCCGTGTAGATGTCCACGGTGCCGGCGCGCATGATGAGCTTGGCGGCGTGGTCGAGCTGTGCAGGGTCGAGCAGCTCCTGCGTTTCGGCCAAGGTGGTCTGGTAGAGCCCCTCCATGCGCTCCATCACCTGCGCAGGGGTGGAGGTGGCATCGAAGGGAAAGTTGATGTCCACGTCGCGCCGGTTGCCCGCCTCGGTCGCCTGGCGGATGAGCTCGACCTTGAGGTCTTTGAATCCCTCGAGGCCGAGCTTTTTGCAAAAGCGGTGCACGCTCGCGACCGAAACGTTGGCGCACGCGGCAAATTCCTTAATGGAAAGCCCGCGCACATCCTCGCCCATGGCGAGGGCCGTTCGCCCAAGTTGTTGCTCGGTGGGGGTGAGGCTTTTGCCCTGCGTGATCTTTCGCCTGATATCCATATGGCTCCTATGCGTTTGCGCCGCGATAAACCAATCATAGCGATAAATAAAACGTTCGGCTTGGCTGGGAGTTTTGGTCCGCCGGTCTATGAACGACGGACCGCTCGACGCTGTGCGGGCTCAACATAGGGGCGCTGTCCTTGTTGGACCGTTTGCGCCCGGGGCGTTACCCGAGCACGCGTACGGGGCCCAAGAGGCCACTGGGCTCGGAGGGCTCGGTCATGCCGAACACGTCGGGGACGGCATGGTCGAGGGTGTTGATGATATCGATCGCAAGCGCGTGCTCACCGGCCAAAAGCGCGCCGGCCTCAAAGCGGTAAGGCGGACAGATGCGCGTGCCGAGGGATTTGCCGTCGAGGGTGACGGTTGCGGTCTCAAAGACCTCGCCAAGGTCGATGACGGTGCGGGTGGCCGCTTCGCCCAGGACAAAGGAGGCCCGGTAGCGGAATGTGCCGGCCTTGCCGGGGAACTCGGCCGAGGAAAGGTCGTGCAGGTCTGCAAGCTCAACAGGCTCGCCAAAGGCATCGGTGCCAGGGGCAGAGAAGGCAACCGCCCAGGGCCCGTCGACGCATGTGGCTTCGTCTTCGGCGGTTGCCACAGCAACGGAACCTGTAGCCCCAAGGACCACGATGCAGCTCTCGTAGGGAGCCAGCTCGAGCGTGCCGTCAAAGGCGGCGGGCTCGGTGCCGTTGAGCAGATCGAGGCGCGCGCCTGCGACGGGCGTGCCGTCGGCAAGCGCAACCTGAGTGGAGATGCCCTGCTTGGGATGCTCGTTGACGAGCATCAGATAGCTCTCGCCCGCCCGCTCGTAGCGCAGTGCGCGCAGCCAGGGCTGGGGCTCGGCGCAAACCACGGTCTGCATGCCGGTATTGGCAAGTGTTCCTGCGAGCTCGGTGGTCGCCAGGAGTTTGATGCCGGCGAGCGCGGTTGCATCCAGGGAGGCAAAGCCCTCGCGGCCTGCAGTGTCACCGTCGTAGCGCTTGTTCGGCAACTCATCCAGCGCGTACACGGCAACACCTGCGGCTGCGGCGCGCGCGGCAAAGTCGAGCACGGCTCCGCCGACAAACTCGGCTCCGGGCATCACCAGGCAGCGGTATGCCTGGCCGTTCACGCTAAAGCCGCTACCGTCTGCGGCAATTTCAACGGCATAGCGCCCTGCGTCTTCAAATGCCTCTGCCGGCACAATGTCAAAGTCGACCTGCGCGCGCATAAGCTCGGAGGCGGCATGCTGCATAAAGTTCGCCTCGCCTGCCCACTCGGCGTCCGCATGGTAGAGAAGCGCCACCGGGGTCGTTGCGCACCCGCCGCTCAGCAGGCTTGCCGTACGGTTCATGTAGCTCATGAGCTGCCCAAAGTGTGCAAACTGGGGGTTTTGGCCATGCGCATAGAAATGCGGCGGGCAGTCCCAGTCGGGGAAGGCGGCCATGCTAAAGGCATGCGGCACGAACCAATTGACGCCGCGCACCAAAAAATGATCGGCGATCCACTTCATCTCGCGTAGGCCTTCGTGCCATCCAAATGCGCCAAAGACCTCGGCCATGCAGCGCCCCTGCTTTTTGGGGTCGAGGTGTGCTGCCGAGGAGCCCAGCTTGGGCAGCACGTAGTTATAGAACTCGAGGTCCCACACGCCGCGTCCGTAGCTGTGAAGGCCGCGGTCCATGCCGGGTACCAGCTGGTTGATCACGATGTCGACGCCCGCCATGTCCTGACCGTCTACGGCGCGGAAGTAGTGCCCGGCGCCCACGCCCAGGCGCGCGTGGCAGTCCTTATCCTCGATAACGTGGCCGATGTATTGCACACCGTGCGCGCGGCACCAGTCGCCGAGCTGGTCGCAGAAGCACTCCTTATAGAGGGTGCTCGCGATGTCCATATAGACGTGGCGTACGTGCGCGCCGGCCGGCTCGCGGTCCCACAGGTGCGGGAGCTCGGCCAGGTAGCACTCGCCCAGTGCCGCGCGTAGGCGACGCTCAAGCTCGGCCGACCAGGGTAGGGGCGCGGTGGCCTTGCCGATGAGCGTGTCCGAGATGCCATCGGGGCCCGTGGTGCCCTTCTCGTTGGCAAATCCGGGCTCATCGGAGAAAAAGCCCAGGATCGTCTTGCCAAACTCATCGCCCAGATGCTCAAAATGCGGCTCGTAGACAGCATCGATGAGCTGCGCCACCGAGGCGCGGTCGACCATATTGATGTAGTCCTCGTTGTAGGAGGTCTTGCCGCTCGTGAACATCACGCATGCCTGCGTGAGGCCCGCAGGCGCATCGAAGACCAGGCGGCTGGGGTTGCCGTCTGCATCGTCGATTACTCGGTAAGCGACGTCGACGGGGCTGCCGTCCTGCATAAATGTCACGCTGTAGAAGCGCTCCGTTTTGTCGAGCATGTTGGCGAGCGCGATGCTCGCGGCGGACGTGGGGCCCACGATGTCGAACGTGCGGTGCGTGAGCACGATCTTGCGGAGCTCGGGCACGGCCTCCTTGACGGCGCCGTTGGCAAAGCCCGTGGGGAAGTGCGCGTCGTCCAAGATCCAGAGCTTAAGGCCTAGTTGCTTGCACTCGTCAATGACAAAGCGCAATTCGCGCCACCAGCCCTCGCCGCAAAAATCGGGGTGTGGGCGGCTTTCGAGACAGACCTCGTGGATGTCGGCGCCGGCGATCTTTTCCAGATACTCGGCAATGGTCTTATGGCTCTCGCCCTTCATCCACAAAAACGGAAGCACGTGGTTGTCGTATGTGCCCTCGAGCACCTGCTGATAGTACGCGGTCATGGATCCTCCTTGGCTCGATCGATCTGCTGCATAGCACAGATTATGGACGCGTCGGCGCGTTCTGCTAATATCTGAATCACGACGAACTATGACCAAATCAACGATTGGCAAGCCATGGAGATCGACGAGCTCGAGCGTAGGCTCAGCGAACTGAGCGCCAGTGAGATCGCTTATAAAGACGGCATGGCATTTGATTGGTCGATTATGACCGAGCATGTCGAAATCGACGGATGCCCAGTGCGCAAAATTGGGCAGCCAGGGTTTGCCTATGCCCAGCCCGGCATGCCGCGTGGCCTGACGATAAGGAAAAACTCGCGCTTTAATGCAGTTCCCGAGCACGTGCATGATTACGTGGAGATGAGCTATGTGTATCGCGGGCGCTGCCCGCAGACGGTGGCGGGGGAGAGGCTCGAGTTGCGCCGCAACGAGGTGCTTTTGCTCGACGCCCTCTGCCCGCATGCCGTGGCGGCGCTTGGTGAGGATGACATCATGCTAAGCATGACCGTTTCACGCTCTTTTTTGCGCCGGAGCCTCGAGTCGAGCCTCTCGCGCGAGAGCGCGCTCTCGCGGTTTTTGTTCAACGCGCTCAACAGTGAGACGGACCATCGGGGCCATGTCCGTTTTTACTGCGGCGAGAGCCGTCGGATTCGGCGCTACATGCAGGAGATGCTCTGCGAGCTGTACGACCCGAGCCCCAACGGTCCCGAGATCGTCTTGCGTCTGTTTCAGCTGTTTTTGGCCGAGCTCATGGATTGCTACGAGCGCGAGCTGGTGCGCGGCGCGGCGGACGGCGCGGCGGGGCCCACTGCCCTGGTGACGGGAATGCTTGGCTATATCGATCGCGAATTCGCCGCGTGCTCCCTCGAGGGGATGGCGGCGGAGTTTGGCTTGAGCCCTAATTATGCGACGGCGCTCCTCAAGCGGCATGTGGGCAAGACCTTTAGGCAGCTTGTGCAGGAGCGACGTCTGGTACGTGCGGCCGAGCTTCTGCGCGGTGGCGCCACGGCCGGGGCGGCTGCGCATGCGGTGGGCTATGAAAACATGAGCTTCTTCTACCGTAAGTTTCACGACAAGTATGGCTGCACCCCCGCGGCATACCGCCGGTAAGCGCGGGGCGGATCGTCTTCGCTCCTTCGGTGTCAAAAAGTTTCAGCTGCAGCGCTGTTGCAGCGCGCGTCTGCGAAAAGAAGTGTCCAAATCGGCGCCTTCGCCCTGGCCTGGAGCGACTCGGCGGCATACTCGTTTCATCAGCAACACGCATGAGCGAGGAGGCACTTATGGGATTCCCCGAGGGTTTCTATTGGGGCGGCGCCACGGCCGCCAATCAGTTTGAGGGCGCTTGGAACGTGGACGGCCGCGGTCCTTCCGTCGACGACCATTTCTTGGGTGGCAGCTACAAGGAGCCGCGCCAGATTACGATCGACATCGACCCCAACCGCTTCTACCCCAACCATGACGGTATCGACTTTTACCATCACTACGAGGAGGACATCGCGCTGTTCGCCGAGATGGGCTTTACCATGTTCCGCATGTCCATCTCTTGGAGCCGCATCTTCCCCAACGGTGACGACGCCGAGCCCAACGAGGCCGGCCTCGCCTTCTACGACCGCGTCTTCGACTGCCTGCGCGCTCACAATATCGAGCCGCTCGTGACCCTGTCGCACTACGAGATGCCCTATCACCTGGTCGAGAAATACAACGGCTGGGCGAGCCGCGAGCTCATCGGCTTCTTTGAGAAGTACTGCCAGACCGTCTTCGACCGCTATCAGGACAAGGTCAAGTTCTGGCTCACCTTCAACGAGATCAACTGCGGCACTCAGGACATGGGCAACCTCTTTGAGACCAGCATGATTCAGGGCTTTGAGGGCCCGGCTTCGGCGGTCCATACTACGCCGCAGGCTCGTATGCAGGCGCTGCATCACCAGTTTGTCGCCAGCGGCCGCGTCGTGCGTTATGCCCACGAGCATTACCCGCAGTTTAAGATGGGCAACATGGACTGCTTCATCCTCTCCTATGCCGCCACGTGCGATCCGGCCGACGTGTTCGCCGCGCAGCAGGAGATGAATACCATGAACTGGTACTGCTCCGACGTGCAGGTGCGCGGCAAGTATCCGTTCTATGCCAAGCGCTTCTGGGCCGAGAACGATGTCGAGCTTGTGATGGAGGACGGTGACCTGCAGGATATCGCCGACGGCAAGGTCGATTTCTACACCTTTAGCTACTACATGTCCGGCACCGTGGGCACCCACAAGGATCACGAGATGACCGAGGGCAACATGACCTTTGGCGGCAAGAATCCCTATCTGGAGTCCACCGACTGGGGCTGGCAGATCGATCCGCTGGGTCTGCGCATCGCCCTCAACGAGATTTACGCCCGCTACGAGATTCCGCTGATGGTGGTCGAGAATGGCATGGGCGCCTACGATGAGGTCGAGGAGGACGGCTCCATCCACGACCCGTATCGTATCGCTTACTTGCGCAGCCACGTCAAGGCCATGGGCGAGGCCATTGCCGACGGCGTCGACCTGATCGCCTACACCTGGTGGGGCCCCATCGACCTGGTTTCCGCCGGCACGGGCGAGATGCGCAAGCGCTACGGCTTCATTCACGTCGATAAGTACGACGACGGCACCGGTACCTACGAGCGACGCCGCAAGGACAGCTTCTACGCCTACCAGAAGATCATCAAGTCCAACGGTGCCGAGGGCCTGGAATAAGGGGTTCCCACCATGTCTTCTCGTAAGATCTTGTTCCTTGATGTCGATGGCACGATCACCGACTATGAGGGCAATATCCCCGCGTCTTGCGTGGCGGCCATCCAGACCGCCCGCGCTAACGGGCATCTGGCCTATATGTGCACGGGTCGCAGCAAAGCCGAGGTACCGCCCGAGCTTGAGGCCATTGGCTTCGACGGCATGCTCGGCGGCAACGGCTCCTATGTCGAGTCGGCGGGCGAGGTGGTGATGCACCAGCTCATCACGGCTGACCAGTGCCGCCATATCGTCGACTGGCTGCACGGTCGTGGCCTCGAGTTTTATCTCGAGAGCAACAACGGCCTGTTTGCAAGTGAGAACTTCCGCGAGGCCGCGCGTCCGGTGCTTAGGACCTATGCCGGTCGCAAGGGCGTGGAGGGCGCCGACGAGCTCGAGACCGACGACGTCATGCACGGGATGGTCTACGGCGCGCCGCTCTACCGCGATGACCTCAATAAGGTGAGCTTTATCCTGTCGAGCTATCAGGACCATCTGGATAGCATCGAGGAGTTCCCCGATCTTGAGTGTCACACCTGGGGCGGTGCGGGCGAGACGGCGCTCTTTGGTGACATGGGTGTGCGCGGCATCACCAAGGCGCACGCCGTCAACACGCTGCTCGAGCACCTGGGCGCCGACCGTGCCGATACCGTGGCCTTCGGTGACGCCAAGATCGATATTCCCATGTTGGAAGCGTGCGCGACGAGCGTGGCCATGGGATCGGGCGGCGACGAGTGCAAGGCGGCGGCCGATTACGTGACCACCGACGTCGATGATGACGGCATCTGGAACGCCTTTGTGCATCTGGGGCTTATCGAGGATTAATCGACAATATGAGTGCCACCGGGGAAAAGCGTTGGGATGGGCTCGCGATTCGAGTCCCCACCTTAGCATTTGAACCATTTGGCACTATAATCACCATAGGTATGCGCATAACGTTGCGCTTAATCAAGAGGAGAAAACGTATGGGTCTGTTTGACATGTTCAAGAAGAAGGCTGAGCCCGCGGCTGCCGCTGCTCCGTCCTCCATCTCTGCTTCTGCCGGCGCCGACGTGCTGTGCTCACCCGTCAAGGGCAAGGTCATCAAGATGGCCGACGTGCCCGATCCCGTCTTTGGCGGCGAGGTCCTGGGCAAGGGCTGCGCCGTGTGGCCCGAGGACGATCTGGTCTACGCTCCCTGCGACGGCAAGGTGACCGTCACCATGGGTCACGCCGTGGGCCTGCAGTCCGATAGCGGCATCGAGGTTCTGGTGCACGTTGGCGTCGATACCGTCAACATGAACGGCGACGGCTTCGAGGGCTTCGTCAAGGCCGACGACGTCGTGAAGGCCGGCCAGCCCATGCTCAAGATCGACCGTGCCAAGATCGCTGCCGCCGGTTACAAGGACTGTGTCGTCGTGGCCGTGTCCAACACCGCCGAGTTTGCCGATGTCGAGCTCGCCGTCGAGGCCGACTCCGCTGTCGCCGCCGGTGACGCCATCGTTAAGGTCGTTCGCAAGTAAACTGCGACATCCAAAGGATGTGCAAAGGTGGTCGGGTTTTCCGGCCACCTTTTTTATTGCACCGCGGGGAAGCGTTTTATTGCACGTTGGGCGGGCTTGCAAACCGTTCGGACGCTAAAACGAACCGACCGCGCCTTCGTGCCGTCGAGGGTGTTAATAAGTGGATAGTATGGGCTTACTTATTACAACGTGCGCTGCGTCTGGGAAGCGCAGTGCCGCTCATTGGGAGGAACAACATGAAAAAGAAGCTGCTGCTTGCGCCCCTCATGGCCGTCTTGGTTGCATGCGTGGTCGTGCTTTCCGGTTGTGGAGGCCCTTCGATCGAGGAACTCATCACCGAGGATCTCACGACTCAGTTTGACGAGGTCAAGAACGGTGGCGACGAGTTCCTTTCTGGTCTGGAGGAGGCTTCGGGCGACGAGTTCGAGCAGCTGGGTATCGATCCCAAGGAGTATGCCAAGACCTATCTCGAAGGCTTTGACTACGAGATCGGCGACGTGACGGTCGACGAGGACAAGGGTGTCGCGACCGCCGAGGTCTCCATCACCTGCAAGTCCATGAACAAGATCGTCGAGGACTTCTCCACCCAGTATCAGGAGAAGGTCGCCGCGCTTGATACGGTTCCTTCCGATGACGAGCTGTACAAGATGGCCGGTCAGGTTATGGTCGATGTGACCAAGGCCACCGAGCCCAGGAAGACCACGGTTATCTTCAAGTACACCTGCAACGACGACGGCGAGTGGTCTGCCGACGACTCCGTCAACTCCGAGATGATGGATGCAATGCTGAGCTAGGGGAGTTACGCGGTAGTTTGTTACGGCGTTTTACCAAACGCCGTAACTGCTCGACGCTGCGCGGGCACCAGAGCGACAACTTGTCATTCAAAGAGGACGGCATGACCAGAAGGTCTATGCCGTCCTCTTTTCATGCCAATTTGTTCGCTCTGGTGCCCGCTCGCTGTCATTGCCGAAACATCGGCGTTGCCATGGCAGTCATTGGGGACGTTCTTAAATGACTAGTCGTTGGGGACGTTCTTGTTTGACTAGTCGTTTAAGAACGTCCCCAACGACTACTTTCCGCGCAACGGTATTGCGGCGGTTGGGTTGAGCAGCACCAGCGTTACTCGCCCAGAATCAGCGCCGTGAGCTCTTCCTGCGTGTCCACCACGTAGTCGGCGCCGGCGGCTTCCAGCTCCGCGCGGCCGCGGAAGCCCCAGCTGACGCCCGCACTCTTAAGGCCAGCGTTGTGGCCGGTCAAAACATCGACATTGGAATCGCCCACATAGAGTGTGGTTGCCGGGTCGGCGCCTAGCTCTTCCATCACATGCAGCGTAACAGGCGCCTCGGGCTTGGGAGGAAACGCATCGACGCGGCCCTGCACCAGCGCAAAGCGCTCGGAACCAAAATACTTCTCGATAAGCGGAGCGGCCGAGACATGGTCCTTGTTGGTGAGCACGGCAAGCTGGATGCCCGCGGCGCGCAGGCGGTCGAGCATCTCGATCGTGCCGGTGTAGGGGGCGGTGTGATCCTCCTTATGCTCGCCGTAATAGGCCCTAAACTCGGCAAGCGTCTGCTCAAAGGCGCGCCCGTCGCCCGCATACTCGGCGGGCATAAAGCGCTCGACCAGCTTGAGCATGCCGTTTCCCACCTTATAGCGGTACTCGTCAACGGCAAACGTGGGCCAGCCGTGCGTCTCACAGGTATGGTTACCGGCGGCTGCCAGGTCCTCGAGCGTGTTGAGGAGAGTGCCGTCGAGGTCAAAAATCACATGGGAAAACGCTGCCGCCATGGGTGCTCCTGTCGTTTGAGTAACAAAACGCACTCCATGATACTGGGCCTGCGTATCGGACACGTTTGGAATCTGAATATCTTTGCCGGCCTTGAACCGCGTTGCGCCAGCCGCGAGCCGTTGCCGTTAGCAAATCCTGGGCAGCTGCTCTCCCACGAGCATGTCGAGGATGCGGGTCGAGCCCCAGCCGGTGCGTACGCGCACGGCGGGCCGAGCGTCCGATCCAAGCGGCAGTACGCGGCCGATGATCGCGGCATTCTCGCCGTAGCGTGCGGAACGCATGGCGGCTAGAGCCGCATCGGCCTGCTCGGCCGGCACCACGGCGACCATCTTGCCCTCGTTTGCCACCTGCAGCACATCGTATCCGAGCATCTCGCACGCCGCCTGCACGTCGGGGCGTACGGGCACGGCGTCCTCATCGACCTCCATCGCAACGTCGCTGGCCTGCGCAAACTCATTGAGTGTGGATGCAAGGCCGCCGCGCGTGGGGTCGCGGAAACAGCGCGTGTCGGGGGCGGCGGCCAGAACGTCGGCTATCAGGTGGTTGAGCGGCGCGGCATCGCTTTCGATGTTGCTCGAAAACGCCAAGCCCTCGCGTTGGCTCATGATGGCGATGCCGTGGTCGCCGAGTGTGCCCGACACCAGGATGACATCGCCAGGCTGGCAGTTTGCGCCACTGAGCGCCACACCCGCGGGCACTTCGCCCACGCCGGCGGTATTGATGTAGACGCCGTCGGCCCCGCCGCGCTCAACCACTTTGGTGTCGCCGGTGATGATCGCCACGCCCGCCTCGCGCGCCGTCTCGGCCATGGTTTGCACGATCTGACGCAGCTTGTCCATGGGATAACCCTCTTCGAGGATAAAGCCGCACGACAGGTAGCGCACGTTGGCACCCGAGGTCGCGACATCGTTGACGGTTCCGCACACGGCGAGTCGGCCGATATTGCCGCCGGGGAAGAACTGCGGCGTCACCACAAAGCTGTCGGTCGACATGGCAATACGCCCGCTCGTGGGCAGCGCGGCGACGCCGGCATCGTTGCCCTCGAGCAGCTCGGGCGACCCAAAGGCATCCAAAAAGACCTCGTCGATGATGCGTTTCATCATCTGGCCGCCAGAGCCGTGACCCAGCAGGACGGTGCTATCGGTAACGCTATGGGACATATCGAAAACTCCAATCGTGAGTGGAATTATATGGGTGAGGCGCAGCGTCGACCGGTCCGCCATTCGTTAGAACGGTGGAACCTAATAGTCGCGGTAGCGGTAGTACGCCGCGCAGCTACCTTCGGAGCTCACCATGCAGGGGCCGACGGGGTGTTCGGGCGTACATGCGTGGCCGAACAGCGGGCAGTCGCTCGGCGTGATGGCGCCGCGCAGCACGTCGCCGCAGCGGCACCCGCGCGGCTCGACCGTCGCCTCAACGGGCACGTCAAAGCGGGCGCCGGCATCAAAGCGCGCGAATTCGGGTCGGATGGAAAGACCCGAATTGGCAATCGGTCCCAGCCCGCGCCACGTGGCGTCGCATGGCTCAAATACCTGCTCGACCAGCTGGCGCGCTACGGGATTGCCGTCGGTATTGACGCCACGACGGTAGGCGTTGTCAATTGCGGGCCGCCCCTCAACAACCATCTGGACCAGCATGTAGATGCCCTGCAAGATGTCGACCGGTTCAAATCCCGTAACCACGCCCGGGGTATTGAACTCGTCGACCAAAAAGTTAAAGGGCGCCAAACCCGTGATAGTGGCGACGTGGCCCGGCAGGATAAAGCCGTCGATAGTGGTCTCGGGATCGTTGGCGATGGCGCGCAGCGCCGGCGGCGTGGTTTTATGGGCGCAGTAGACCGAGAAGTTCTGCAGCCCGCGTGCATCTGCCTCCAGGATGGCGGCGGCGATGGTGGGAGTGGTGGTCTCAAAGCCCACGCCCATAAAGATGACCGGGCGGTCGGGGTTTTGCTCAGCGATGTCGAGTGCGTCGAGTGGGGAATACACAATGCGGATGTCTCGTCCGGCTGCCTTTTGCGCGGCGAGCGAGGTGGACGATCCGGGCACGCGCATCATGTCGCCAAAGGTGGTGATGATGGCGCCGTCTATGTTGGCGAGCGCGATTGCATGGTCGATATCGCGGTTGGCGGTAACGCAGACGGGGCAACCTGGGCCGCTCAGCAGCTTGAGTCCCGCTGGCATAATGGAGCGAAAGCCATAGCGACCGATGCTCACGGTGTGCGTGCCGCAGACTTCCATAAGGTTGATGGTGCGGTCGCCGACAAGTTCACGGATGCGTTCGATGAGCTCGCGGGCCAGCTTGGAATCGCGAAATGCCGAAAAGTCGATACCGGAGCGAGCCGGCTGTCCGGCCACCACTAGTACGCCTCGGCCGGGTTGCTGGCCAGTTGGTCTTCTTCGACCAGTTCGGTCATGGTGTTGACCAGGTCGAGCGTATCCTGCGCCTCCTGCTCGTCGACGATCTGGATGCCAAATCCAGCGTGCACCAGAATATAGTCGCCTACTTGTGCCGTCGGCACGAGTCGCAGCGACACCGGGCGCTCGATGCCCATCATGTCGACGGTGGCCTTGAGGTCGTCGTCGCGTTTGACCACTTTACCGGGAACGGCAAGGCACATAATGTTCCCCTTTTATACGTTTTGCGCTGGATAGGCGCCTAATTATCCATCAGTTGATGGTAGCGCTCGTGGGAGTCACGAGCAAACGCGTTACACCTGTGAGACGGCGGCGCGCAGGCTGGCAAAACAGCCTATCGCGATGCGATCTGCGCGAGGTGGGCGCGTGCGATCGCCGCCTGACCGTAGGCGATGCAGCCGTCGTTGACGGGCACGGAGTGGGGAACCAAGACGGTGAGACCCATGCTTTTGAGCTCGCGGGTGAGGAGCTGGAGCAAAAGTCGGTTCATGAACACGCCGCCCGAGAGCGCGACGGTGTCGAGGCCTTCACGGGCGCAGATCTCGTTTGCGATGCGGGCCGACGCGCGTGCGACGGCGACATGGAAGTCGAGCGCGAGCTTGCCGGCGGGCACGCCGGCCCTGATTCCCTCCAAAAGCGCCTCAAAAAGCGATCTGGAGTTCAGAACATGGCAGTTGTCCGGACGGGATGATTCGGTTACGGAAAAGCTGGCCATATTGCCGGTGGGGCAGGTGCTTTCGCTGCCGAGCGCGCGCCAGGCGGCGGCTTCGAGCTCGATGGCGGGTTCGCCCTCGTAGGTTGCCTGGCCGCAAATGCCCAGGATCGCGGCTGCGGCATCAAACAAGCGACCCATGCTGCTGGTGCGCGGGCTGTTGATGCCGCGCTCGATCATCGTTGCCGTCACGCTACGCGTTTGCTCGTCTAGGCCGCCCAAGAGCCGCTCAGCCCCCGGGTGCTCGAGCAGGCCGAGCTCACTGAGCAGGGCAAAGGCGTTGCGGCGGGCGTCGCGCACGGAGGCCGCCCCGCCGGGGAGCGCCCAGGTGCGCAAATGCGCGGCGCGCTCAAAGCTGCCAAGGCTGGCAACAAGAAACTCGCCGCCCCAAATGGTCCCATCGGTGCCGGCGCCGGTGCCGTCAAAGGCGATGCCAAGGACACGCGCGTCGGTTGTATGCTGGCCCGCGGCGATAGCCTCGGCCATTACGCTCGCGATATGCGCATGATGGTGCTGCACCTCGACGAGCGGCAGATTGCATTTTCGCGCCTGCTCGCGCGCCCACTGGCTCGATAGATAGCTGGGGTGTACATCGCAGGCCAAGGCGGCGGGCGCCAAGTCAAAGAGATCTTCCAGGCGCGTGCGCGCGGCGTTCCAGGCATCGAAGGTCCCACCGTTTTCGACATCGCCGATATGCTGCGACACAAAACAGGTTGCCTCGCCGTTCGCCCCTTCACGCGTGAGCGCAATCGTGGCCTTTTGTTGCGGCCCGCAGGCGAGCACGCAGGACGGAGCGCCGTCGAGCGCCGGCAACGGCAGCGGCTGGGGTGCATATCCGCGAGCGCGGCGCACGGGCATAACGGCGCCGTCGACCACGCGCACTACAGAGTCGTCGTAGCGCGAGAGGATTGAGCGGTCGTTGCCGAGCAACGCATCGGCGATGCCGGCGGCAACGAGGTGTTCCCAGGCAAGGTCGTCGTCGGTCTCGATGGGCTCTTCGCTCAGGTTTCCGCTGGTCATGACGAGCGCGTGCATACCGCAGGCTTCTGCCGCGGCAAGCAACAGATGTTGAAGCGGGGTGTAGGGGAGCATAACACCGAGCTCGGGAAGGTCGTGCGCGACGGACGGCGCGAGCGCGAGGGCGTTGGGGGAATCGCCGCTCTCGCAAACAGCACGTCGGCGCAGCAGCACAATGGGGCGAATGCTGCCGGCCAGCAAGCCGCGCTCAACGTCGCTGATATGGCACAGGCGTTCAACGTCGGCAAGGCTGCGCACCATAACGGCAAGTGGCTTGTTGCTGCGGCGTTTACGGCGGCGAAGCTCGGCTACCGCCTGCTCGTTGGAGGCGTCACAGGATAGATGGAATCCGCCCAGGCCCTTGATGGCGACGATGCCACCAACGGCCAGCAGCTCAACGCAGCGGTCGATAATGGCGTCGCTGGTCTCGCGCGTGGTGCCGACGGCCAGCGGCGCGGCGGCTTCGCCCGGCTCATCGCCCACGCTCGCTTCGCGCCACGTAATGTGCGGCCCGCAATCAAAGCAGGCATCGGGCTGCGCGTGAAAGCGACGATCGAGCGGATTGGCATACTCCGCGGCACACTCAGGGCACATGGGAAAACGGTCCATCGAGGTAGCCGCTCGGTCATAAGGCAGCGATCGGATGATGGTAAAGCGTGGGCCGCAGTTAGTGCAGTTGATAAAGGGGTAGTGATAGCGTCGGTCGGCGGGATCGAACAGCTCGCGCAGGCAATCGTCGCAGGTGGCGATATCGGGCGAGACGAGCGTCGTGTGCGCGGTCTGGTCCTGCGATGCTACGATGCGAAAACCCTCTTCATTGGCGGCATCCCAACCGTTGGCTGCCAGGTCCACAACCTCGACATGCTCTACGCGGGCTGCCGCAGGCGCATGCTCAGAAAGCGCGGCAACAAAAGCATCGAGCGCACCGGCCAGAGCATGCGCCTCGATATGCACGCCGTCGCCCGCGTTGAGCACCCATCCGCAAATGCCATGCGCCATGGCCTCGCGATACACAAACGGCCGCATACCAACGCCCTGCACAATGCCCGTTACATGAATATGCACATGTCGCATGCGACCCCCCTCATCAAAACCGACCAAATAGGGACAGGTGCGCTACAGCCCCAGGCTCTGCTTGGTGGCGGCGCACGTGAGCTCGCCGTGCTTAACGCCGCGCAGGCCCAGCAGGCGGTCGGCTAGTTCGTAGACGCGCTCGCCGCGACCCTTGAGCGCCAGAATCTCCAAGCAGTTGTGGTGATCCAGATGCACGTGCATGGTCGATACGATCTCGTCGGTGTAGTCGTGCTGCACTTCGTCCAGACGGCGCGTCAGGTCGCCGGTATGGTGGTCGTAGATCATGGTGAGCGACCCGATAACATGCTCGTCGGGCGTGCGCATCTGCTCCTTGGCGATCGAGGCGCGAATCAGGTCGCGCACGGCCTCGGAGCGGTTGGCCACGTCGCCGCGGCGCGCGATCTGTTCGTCAAAACGGCGCAGCAGGTCGTCCGGTGCGGTAACCGAAAAACGGACCAGCTCGGAGCCGGAGCCACTACAGTGGCAGCCCGCGTCACCGTCCGCCCCGTGCGGATGCTCGTGCTCGTACCCGCAGCCGTGCTCGTGTTCGGCCACGTTACACCAGCTTCACGGAGCCGACGGAGTTGTGGTCGGCCTCGATGGCCTCTTCGTAGCCCTCGAGTGCGTCGTGGGCCTCGTGCAGCGCAGCCATGGCTGCCTCGAGCTTGGCGCCGATGCGCTCCATGTCAAAATTCTCGGTCGCATGCAGCAGCTGATGGCTCCACTCGTGAGCGAGCTCGATGGTGTCGTCGACCTGCTTGACGCTCATGGCAAGCTGGCTCATGTTCATTCCAACGTCATGCATGGGAAATCTCCTTTTGTATGGGGCAGTTCAGTGGTTCAGATTTTACTACGCTCGCTCTATGCGCAGCTGCATAAGAAAACGGGTACGAGTCTGTGTGACTCGCACCCGTTCACTGGGGGCTGTTTGTAACTACCATACTATCCGTGGTCGCACGCGCCGCGCCCGGCAGTCCGGCGAGCGGTGCAAAAGCGCTCATGGACGGCGGGTAAGTAACAAGCGTATTACAGATGCTTCTCCAGCAGCGCCTGCAGCCTCGCCTTGGGCAGAGCGCCAACTGAGCGGTCAATCTCCTCGCCGTTCTTAAACACAATCAGCGTGGGGATGCTCATGACGCCATACTTCATGGCCAGGTCCTGGTTGTCGTCGACGTTGCATTTGGCAACGGCAAGCTTGCCCGCCAGCTCATCGGCAACCTCGTCAACGATGGGCGAGAGGGATCGACAGGGCCCGCACCACGGTGCCCAAAAATCGACCAGCACGGGCAGGCTGTCGTTAACGATGGAATCGAAGTTCTCGGGGGTAATCTGATTAATGTCAGCCATGGTGACCTCCATAATGCGACGCGGCTCGGCCGCGTAAAACTCAGTACGACCGTGCTTATACCCAGCCGCCCGTAAAGCAACCACTCGCGGGCAGCTCTTTTATATAATGGTGGGCACGCAAACGATTGGAGAGCGCATGTCCACGTCACAAAGCCAGAAAAAAGAAGCCATCGCCCAGGCGGCCGAGCAGGAGCTCACATCGCTTGCGGTCCGTGGCGTGCGCATCGTGGGCAACGCGTGCTCGCCGATCGTGCTGGTCAAAGGCGATTTGGACGAGGCCGAGCGTTCGGGTGGCGAGCTTGCCGCCGGCCCGGATGGCGCGGCGTTGCGCAAGGCGCTTGGGGCCATCGGCTACGCGCCCGAGGATTTTTGCGTGCTGGCAAGCGTCGCCGGCACAGGTGACGGAGCGGTCACGGTGGGCGAGACTCTGCCGTGCGAGCTGTTCCGCGAGGCGCTTGAGGCTCTGGACCCCGAGGCGGTGCTGTTGCTCGATAACAGCGCGGCCGATGTCATGCGCGAGACCTACGCCGATATGCTCGTGGCGATCGATGACTTCGACACCGCCATGCTCAAGCCCGGCCTGGTCGCCCATGTGCAGGGCCGCCGCGTGCTCGCGCTCGACGGCTTTGAGGCGGCGCTGACCGACAAGGCCGCTAAGCAGCGCATGTGGGCCTACATCAAGCAGCTGACTCCGGCGGCCGCGCCGCTGTAGCGAGCCCGCGTCGACAAACGACCCCGAGCGGGCGAGCCGCGCCCGCGGAACGCAAATCCGTCGCGCCCGCGCCCTTACATCACAGCGCGCAGCTCAAACCGATCGTCGTTAATGCGGAACTGGCAATTGCCGTTCATGCGCTCGACGGCAAGTTTGATGCTCTTGGTGCCAAAGCCGTGGCCTGCATGCTGGGTCACGGGCATGCCGTCGACCATGCGCGGCGCGCGGTCAAACGTGTTGGAGACTAACAGCAACAGCTGGCCGTCCTCAAGTCGCAGGTCAAGGTCGACGAATCGCTTTCCTTGGGGTGCGGCGCTTGCGGCGGTGATAGCGTTTTCCAAGGCATTTGAGAGCACGCTAAACAGGTCGGCGTCACCTACGTGGATGGTTTCGGGTACGGCGGCGCGCAGGTTGGCGGTAATGCCGTTTCTATTGATATCCGAGTTGAATGACGAAAGCGCAATGTTTACGGTCTCGTTGGCGCAGAAGCGGCGTACGGCGGTGCGGTCGCCGGCTTCGCAGAGTTCGTCGATGCGTTTGAGCGCCTCGTCGGTGTGGCCCTCCTCAATTAAAGCGGCCAGGCCGCGTAGGAAGTGGCGCATATCGTGGCGAAGAATCGACAGCTCGCGCCCAGATTGACGCCAAGCCTCGAGCTCTTTGATGGCGGCGCTGTCGCGGGTTTCGAGCATCCAGCGCTCTCGCTCGGCGGTTTCCTTTTCTTCGTATTCGCGCAGGTAAACGGCAAGAAACATAAGATAGAAGGCACAGAGCGCAAATGCCAAAAACTCAACCGTCACCACCGAGCCCGAGTGGAACAGCGTGGTGTAGACGTTGGTGGCATAGTCAAAGACGTAATAGACGAGCGGCAGGATTAAAAGGATGCCCAACTCGGTGGTGCTTTTAATTGCCAGGCGGGGTCCAATGTCGCCGGCCCAATGCAGCAGGACGGCAAAGACGCCGAGCGTGGTCGCGATGCGTGCCAGATAGTACGCGATCTGCGAATCGGTTGCGGCAAATGCGGCGATGCCCATCCAGTTGCTGAACTGACAGCTCAGATAGGCGCTGGTGACGCCCAATGCCGCGAGCAGCGGGCTCAGGCGGTAGCGCGCACACAGGTAGACGGTAAGCGGCAGGTGCACGACGAGCGGATAGACCTGACGGGCAAAAAGCTCTCCGCCAACGACATTGGCGATCGAAAAGGCAGCGCCGGTTGCGGCTCCGACCCCCACCAACTCGAGTGCATGGCGTCGATTGATTTCGATACCGCACAGCGCCGCCGAAGCAAAGACGCCAAAGAGTAGCGTTGTGGCGTGGTGGATTGCCCAAAGGGCCATTTCGACCGAGGAGATCATCAGCGCCTCCCGCCCTCAAAGCGCACCGCAAAGTAGGCGTCTTGGAACCCCTGCTTGCTGCTGCGCGACAGCGGAATGCACACGCCGGAGCGCATGACGATGTCCGTGCGATCGAAGTGGTCGATGTTGCGCAAGTTGACCTGGTAGCTACGGTGGCATTTAAAGAAGGTGGCATTTTGCGCCAAACGGTCCTCGACGCTGCGGAACGACTCGAGTGCCTCGATATCGCGTCCGTCGCGCAGATGGAAGACCACGTGCTTATTGCGCGCCTCGGCATATTCGATGTCGGACAGGCGCAGGGCGTGGTAGCCAAAGGACGTTTTGATCACGAGCTCGTCGGTTGCCGCCGGGCGCATGCTCGAAAGTTCGTCGAGTAACTGCGCCAGGCGTTCGTAAGTCACGGGCTTGAGCAGATAGTCGAAGGCGCGGACCTCGTAGGACTCCAGTGCAAACTCGGGCGACGAGGTAAGGAACACCAGGCGCACGGCGGTGTCGGCCTGGCGCAATTCGCGTGCGGTGTCCATGCCGTTGACGAGCGGCATGATCATGTCGAGCAGGATGATGTCGGCGCGCGACGCGGCATGGCGCGCCAGCAGGTCCTCGCCGCACGTAACGAGCGCAACATCGACCGCCGTGCCCGTCTCAGTCGACCAACGGTCGATCATCCGGTGCAGTCTATCTAGAAAAGCGACGTCATCGTCGCAGGCAATAATCTTGAGCATTCGGGCCCCCTTAGTAGTTCGATTTTGCCACATTGGGCGCGTGCCGCTCGCGGGGGAGCGCCCGTTCGTGCCTCATGGTGCGCAACTCGCGCCGAGTGGTATTGCGGTGGCGAAAGATGCCTCCTGCGCTATCGAGAGCTCGGCTATCCTCAGCTTGCCAGTTCGAAAATGGATCTGCCGCATGATTGAATCTTTATTTCAACTTTACACCTAGGTTTACAGCTGTCTTGTCAGCTGTAAACCTAGGTGTCATACTAAAGCCCCAAGATTCGCCAAAAGAGAGGGGCCTTGATGGCACAGAGCGCGAACATGGATGCATCGGAGCTTGCACGCGATATCGCGGCCGGCCTAGCATCGGCAACGACGGCAACGGAGCGCGCGGCATTGGTGCCCGCAGAGCTCGTCGAGGCCATTCAGCAACTAAAAACCCAACGTGATGCGGTGATCTTGGCGCACTACTATGTGGCGCCCGAGGTCCAAGCCGTAGCCGATTACGTCGGCGACAGCTTCTACCTGGCAAAGCTCGCCAAGAGCCTGCCGCAGCAGACCATCGTGCTGTGCGGCGTGGAGTTTATGGGCGAGAGCGCCAAGCTGCTCAATCCCACTAAGACCGTGCTGCTGCCCGAGCCGGGCGCGGACTGCCCCATGGCTCACATGGTCAAGCGCGAGACGGTCGACGCCGCCCGCGCCGAGTACGGTGACGACCTTGCCGTGGTCTGCTACGTCAATTCCACGGTCGAGATCAAGAGCTGGAGCGACGTGTGCGTTACCAGCTCTAACGCCGTCAAGATCGTGTCCGAGCTGCCGCAGCAGCATGTCCTGTTCATTCCCGACCAAAATCTCGGCCGCTTTGTAGCCGAGCAGGTGCCGCAAAAGCACGTCATCCTCAACAACGGCTACTGCCCGCGCCATCACATCATCACCGTCGAGCAGATCGTCGACGCGACGGAGGCCCACCCCGACGCGCTCGTGCTGGCGCATCCTGAGTGCAAGGCCGACGTCTTGGCCGAGGCCGACTACATCGGCTCCACCGCCGGCATCATCAAGTATGCCGAGGAGTCCGACGCGAGCGAGTTCATTATCGTGACGGTCCGCGGCGTGCTCTACGAGCTCGAGCGCCGCTGCCAGGGCACCGGCAAGAGGTTCTACTTCCCCGCGGTGCAGCCCACCTGCGTCAACATGGACCTCATCACGCTCGAAAAGCTCGTGCGCTGCCTGGAGACGGGCGAGGGCGAAGTGCAGATCGGCGTGTCGGACGAGGCTGCCGACCAGGCCAAGCTCACGCTCGATCGTATGCTCGAGTACGCAGCACGCTAGAACAATGTGGCATGAGGGGTGGTCCCTTATGTCACATTCAAGGGAGAGGATTCCTGTGGAAACCAAGCAATACCCCGACATGGAGTGCGACGTCGTCATTGCCGGCTGCGGCGTAGCGGGCCTGTACGCGGCTCTCAATCTGCCGACGAGCACGCGCGTGATCATGCTCTCCAAGGGCGCTGTCGACGAGTGCGATTCGATGCTCGCGCAGGGCGGCATCTGCGTGCTGCCCGAAGGCTCGGACTACGATGCCTTCTTTGAGGACACCATGCACGCCGGTCATTATGAGAACCGCCGTGAGAGCGTCGACATCATGATCCGTTCGAGCCGTTCGGTCATCAACGACCTGCTAGCGATGGGCGTGGATTTTGAGCGCAAGGCGGATGGCAGCCTCGACTTTACCCGCGAGGGCGCACACAGCCGTCCGCGCATTGCCTTCCATGCCGATATCACCGGCAAGGAGATTACGACCAAGCTGCTCCAGGCCGTTCGCAAGCTGGATAACGTGCAGATTTTGGAGCACGTGGCCATGACCGACATCCTGACGGGCGAGCGTGACGGCGCCACGGTGTGTGCCGGTATCGTCGCCGTTTCCGTGGACGAGGACAACTCGGTTCGTCCCGCCGACGAGCTGGCAAATGCCGCCGAGGGCGTGCATGCCGGCGAGCCGTTTAAGATCCATGCCCGTCACACGCTATGGGCGACGGGCGGCATCGGCGGCGTATACGACCACTCGACCAACTACCCGCAGCTCACGGGTGACGCCTGCTACATCGCTCAGGAGCATGGCATTAAGATGGAGCACTTGGACTACGTGCAGATCCACCCCACGGGACTGTTCTCGCCGCAGCCGGGCCGCACCTTCCTGATCAGCGAGAGCTGCCGCGGCGAGGGCGCGATTTTGCTCAACGCCGCCGGCGAGCGCTTTACCGACGAGCTTCAGCCGCGCGATGTGGTCGCCGCCGCTATTCGCGAGCAGATGAAGCAGGACGGCACCGAGCACGAGTGGCTGAGCTTTGCCCCCGTCGAGCGCGATGTGGTGACCGGGCACTTTGCCAACATTCGCGCACGCTGCCTGGAGGACGGCCGCGATATCTTGGACGAGCCCATCCCCGTTACGCCCACACAGCACTACTTTATGGGCGGCGTGTGGGTCGACAAGGACGGCCGCACCTCGATGCCCGAGCTCTACGCCGCGGGCGAGACGGCTTGCAACGGCGTTCACGGCAAGAACCGCCTTGCATCAAACAGCCTGCTCGAGGCGCTGGTCTGGGGTCGTCGCGCCGCGTGGTACATGCGTACCGGCGAGTCGCTGGCCGTGGAGCAGGCGGGCGATCCCGCGCTCGATGGCCGTCATCGCGCCCTGAGCGTCGACACCCTGGCAATCGATGATTTGGCCCGTGCCGCCGGCACGCAGGCCGTGGAGGAGTAGACCATGAATCCCATTACCATGAAACTCGTCGTCGATGATCTGATTCTGCAGGCTCTGCGCGAGGACATTACATTTGAGGACGTGAGCACGGCGAGCGTGTGCCCCGCGGCGCGCCCCGCCACGGTGGAGCTTATCGCCAAGGCCGATGGCATCATCGCCGGCTTGGACGTGTTTGCCCGCACCTTTGAGCTGCTGGATCCGCAGAGTTCGGTGCTGTTTGATGTTGCCGACGGTGACGAGGTGCACGCCGGCGACCACGTGGGCCAGGTGCGCGGCGATGCACGCGTGCTGCTTTCGGGCGAGCGCGTGGCGCTCAACTACCTGCAGCGCATGAGCGGTATCGCTACCTATACGCACAGAATGGCTGCGGTGCTCGAGGGCACCAAGACCGTGCTCGTCGACACGCGCAAGACCACGCCGGGCATGCGCGTCTTTGAGAAGGCCGCAGTCGAGATCGGTGGCGGCAGCAACCACCGCTACAATCTGTCGACGGCCGTCATGCTCAAGGACAACCATATCGACGCCGCCGGTGGTGTGGCGCGTGCGATCGAGATGGCGCGCGCCCATGCATCGTTTACCACGACGGTCGAGATCGAGTGCGAGAACCTGGACATGGTGCGCGAGGCCGTGGAAGCCGGCGCCGACATCATCATGTTCGACAACATGACCCACGACGACATGGCTGCCGCGATTGAGCTTATCGCCGGCCGCGCCAAGACCGAGTGCTCGGGCAACGTGGACGCTAACAATATCCGCGCGCTCGCCGACCTGGGCGTTGACTTTATTAGCTCGGGGGCATTGACGCACTCTGCGCCGATTCTCGACCTTTCGCTCAAGCACCTGCGTCTGCTGGACGGTAAATAATGGACGCCCGCGAGCGTCGCCGTGCCATCATGGGCGTGCTCGAGGGAGCCAAGGAGCCCGTTTCGGGCAGCGCACTTGCCCGCGAAGTTGGCGTGAGCCGTCAGGTCGTGGTTCAGGATATTGCCCTGTTACGTGCCGATGGGCATGATGTCGTGGCGACCAACCGTGGTTATGTGCTGCAGGAGGCCCCCAGCAGCCCCGCCGTGCCCACGCGCTTGGTCAAGGTTCGCCACAGCGTGGAGCAGGCAGGGGATGAGCTCACGAGTATCGTCGACGCCGGAGGCGCCGTGCTCAACGTGATCGTCAATCACCGCGTGTACGGTAAGATCACGGCCGACCTGGACATTCGCAATCGTCGCGATGTTGAGCGCTACCTGCACGATATCGAGAGCGGCAAGAGCTTTCCGCTACTGACGGTGACGAGTGGTTACCACTTCCATCGCATCGCGGCGGAGGACGAGCAGACCCTCGACGAGATCGAGACCATGCTCAAAGAGAAAGGCTACTTGGCAGACCTGATGCCCTACGAAGACGATTTGTCCTAGTAACGACGAATGCAAAAGGAGGCCTCCGCGGCGATGCGGAGGCCTCCTTTTTGTGCACGGTGTACTTTTGAGTGTGCAAGTGGGGAGTTGTTACTCCTCGACGATCTCGGTGATCGCGCCAGCGGGGCAAGCGTCCTGGCAAGCGCCACAGGCGACGCAGGAGTCCTCGTCAGCGACGGTGGCGACGTCCTGGAGCTCCAGAACGCCAGCGGGGCAGGAGTCGACGCAAACGCCACAAGCGATGCACTCGTCGGCATCAATTACGGGATGAGCCATGGTAGTTTCCTCTCTGTTGACCGACGCTACAGACGATGCGCGCCGGTTTGATTCGGGCAAAAACATACCACGGGAGCGACCGTTTGCAATACCCTCTGGCCGGCATCTTCATACCGTTCGCCGAGTATGCCAAGGTTTACTAAAAAACGCGCAGGTGGGGCCGTTGAGCTGCACAAATGTTAGCTAAAGGTGACTCATAATATTGAGCTATTGCGCGCGCCTGCGAAAAGGGCATCCCGTTATTTAGCCGAAAACCGGGTCGCAGTTTCCGGTTGAGCCTTCAGATGGAAACTGCGACCCGGAATCCACGCTCAAACCGGGACGAGCTTTCCGTAAGGCAGCCCCAGGCACCTCCGGACCCAAACCTCAGCCATCTCTACATAGATCTCAATAGATCTGCCGAGAACTCAAACAGTGCATCTACCTGCGCATTTGAGAACCTAAACTCTTAGAGATAAGAAATCTTATATGAATTGACTTAGATTTTGTATATTCCGGCCCATAAGGGGATACACTACATCCTGAAAGACAAGCCGAAGCGCCGCGCGGCAGACCGCCGGGTCGGTGCAAACGCACAAGAGAGAGGGAATTTCTAATGGGCAAGATTCTTGGTATCGACCTTGGTACTACTAACTCCGCTATGGCCGTCCTCGAGGGCGGTTCTCCGACCATTATCGTGAACGCCGAGGGCGACCGCACCACCCCGTCCGTTGTTGGCTTCCGTGCTGACGGCGACCGCGTCGTGGGTAAGGCCGCTAAGAACCAGGCTGTCACCAACCCCAAGAACACCGTGTTCTCCATCAAGCGCTTTATGGGCCGCAAGTACTCCGAGTGCACCTCCGAGATCAAGACCGTGCCGTATGAGGTCAAGGAGGGCCAGGGTGGTCGTGCCGTCGTCGATATCGAGGGCAAGGATTACACCGCCGAGCAGGTGAGCGCCATGACGCTCGCCAAGATGAAGGCTGACGCCGAGAAGTATCTGGGCGAGACCGTCACCGACGCCGTCATCACCGTCCCGGCCTACTTCAACGACGCCCAGCGTCAGGCCACCAAGGATGCCGGTAAGATCGCCGGCCTCAACGTCAAGCGTATCGTCAACGAGCCGACCGCTGCCGCTTTGGCCTATGGCCTGGACAAGCAGGGCACCGACCAGCGCATTCTGGTCTTCGACCTGGGCGGCGGCACCTTCGACGTCTCCATCCTCGACCTCGCCGACGGCGTGTTTGAGGTTCTGTCCACCTCGGGCGACAACCACCTGGGCGGCGACGACTGGGATCAGCGCGTCATCGACTGGATGGCCGATAAGTTCCAACAGGAGAACGGTGTCGACCTGCGCCAGGACCCCATGGCCCTGCAGCGTCTGAAGGAGGCCGCCGAGAACGCCAAGAAGGAGCTCTCCGCCGCCCAGCAGACCACCATCAACCTGCCGTTCATTACCATGAACCAGTCCGGCCCGCTGCACCTCAACTACACGCTGACCCGCGCCGAGTTCGAGAAGATCACCCGCGACCTGCTCGAGCGCTGCAAGCAGCCTGTCACCAACGCCCTGCGCGACGCCAAGCTTAAGCTCTCTGATCTGACCGAGGTCATCCTCGTCGGCGGCTCCACTCGTATGCCCGCCGTCCAGGAGCTCGTCAAGACCATGACCGGCAAGCAGCCCAACATGTCCGTGAACCCCGACGAGGTCGTTGCCGACGGCGCTGCCGTCCAGGGCGGCGTGCTCACCGGCGACGTCGAAGGCATCCTGCTGCTCGACGTTACCCCGCTGTCGCTGGGCGTCGAGACCATGGGCGGCATCATGACCAAGATGATCGACCGCAACACCACGATCCCGACCTCCAAGACCGAGGTTTACTCCACCGCTGCCGACAACCAGACCAGCGTCGAGATCAACGTGCTCCAGGGCGAGCGCGAGCTTGCCCGCGACAACAAGTCGCTCGGTAAGTTCCAGCTGACCGGTATCCCGGCTGCCCGCCGCGGCGTGCCGCAGATCGAGGTTACCTTCGACATCGACGCCAACGGCATCGTCAAGGTCTCCGCTAAGGACAAGGGCACCGGCAAGGAGCAGCAGATCACCATTTCCGGCTCCACCGCTCTGTCCGACGACGAAGTCGATCGCATGGTCAAGGACGCCGAGGCTCATGCCGAGGAGGACAAGAAGCAGAAGGAAGAGGTCGAGGTCCGCAACCAGACCGACAGCCTGTGCTACTCCACCGAGCAGACCCTCAACGAGCTGGGCGACAAGGTTTCCGCCGACGTGAAGTCCAAGGCCGAGGCCGCTATTGCCGACGCCAAGAAGGCGCTCGAGGGCTCTGACGTCGAGGCCATCAAGGCCGCCGGCGAGTCCCTGCAGTCTGTGGCCTACGAGCTGGCCCAGGTTGTCTACGCCGACGCTCAGCAGCAGACCGACGGTGCCGCCGGTGCCCAGCCTGCCGACGATGACGTCGTCGACGCCGACTACGAGGTTGTGGACGACGAGGACAAGTAATCATGTCCGCCCGTAAAGCTCGCACGGAGGCGGCCGCCGCTGGCGCCGCCCCCGTTGACTCTGAGGAGAAGGACGTGAAGATTCCCGTAGAGGCCGTTGACGATACCGAGGCCAACGAGGCCCCGGCCGCCGAGGCTGCCGAGAACCAGGTAGAGGATTCCAACAAGGAGGCGACGATGACCGAGGACGAGATGGTGGAAGCCGCTATCCGCGCCGGTGAAGAAGCCGCCGACAACGACTTTAAGCTCAAGTTCGAGCAGGCTCAGAAAGAGCTCGCCGACGTGCGCAATGAGCTCGATGCTGCGGCAGAGGCTCAGAAGGCCGCCGAGGACAAGGCAAAGGACGCCACCGAGCGTACCGCCCGTCTGCAGGCCGACTGGGAGAACTTCCGTCGCCGCACCGCCAATGAGCGTATCGCCGAGCGCGAGCGCGCGACCGAGAAGCTTGTCACCGCGCTGTTGCCGGTGATTGACGATATCGAGCGCGCGATCGACCATGCCCGCAGTCAAGAGCTTTCCGACGACTTTAAGCAGTTCGTCGATGGCGTCGATGCGGTGCATGCCAAGCTGCTCGACGTGTTTGCGCATGAGGGCGTTGAGCCCATCGACCCCAAGGGCGAGGCGTTCGATCCGCTCGAGCATCAGGCTGTGGGTCGCGTCGAGGACGCATCGCAGTACGACGAGACCGTCAACGATGTGTACCAGAAGGGCTACCGCATGGCGGATCGCATCCTGCGTTCCGCGATGGTGACGGTGACCTACGGTGGCGAGAAGCGCCCCGCACCGGAGCCCGAAGCGGCGCCCGAGGATGCTTCGGCCGATACGGCCGAGAGCACCGAGGAGTAATTGAGAAGGGCCCCGGGGCAACACCCGGGGCCCTTTCTGGCCTAGTGCCATATGAAAGCATGAGCCGTCGTCTGCATGGGCGGCGGACGTAACAGGAGAGGAGCTACGATGGCTGCAGGCAAAACCTTCTATGACATCCTGGGCGTATCCAAGAGCGCCTCCGACAAAGAGATCAAGAGCGCGTTTCGTAAGCTCGCGCAAAAATATCACCCCGATGCCGGCGGCGACGAGGCCAAGTTCAAGGAGATCAGCGAGGCCTACGAGACGCTTTCGGACGAGAAGAAGCGCAAAGAGTACGACCAGATGCTCATGTTTGGCGGCATGCCGGGCGCGGGCGGCGCGTATGGCGGCGGCTACGGTGCCGGCGCGGGCGCCAGCGGCTGGGGCGATATCTTCGACAGCATCTTTAGCGGCAACGGCGCTTGGGGCAGCGATTGGGGCTCGGGCTTTGCCGGGGCTGCGGGCGCTGCCGGTACGGGCGCGGGCCGCAACCGCGCGCGCAAGGGCGGCGACCTGTCGCTGACTGTCGACGTAACTGCCGAGGATGCGTTTCGCGGCGTTACGCACAAGGTCACCTATCGCATTCCCTCGACAGGCGAGCAGCAGACCATTACGGTCTCGGTGCCCGCGGGCGCGGTCGACGGCGGCAAGCTGCGCTACAAGCGTCGCGGCGAGTATGGCGTTGCGGGTGGTGAGCGCGGCGACCTGGTCGTGACCACGCATGTGGAGGAGCACCCGCTGTTTAAGCGCAAAGGCGCCGACGTGACCATGGAGGTACCGGTCTCGGTCTACGAGGCGGCGCTCGGCTGCACGGTGGACGTGCCCACGCCCGGCGGTGCGACGGTCCGTTTGAAAGTGCCCGCGGGTACCCAGACGGGCAAGAAGTTCCGCTTTAAGGAGATGGGAGCGCCCGACGTTAAGCACCGTGGCCGTACGGGCGCGCTGCTCGTCGAGATCAAGGTGCAGGTCCCCACGAACCTATCCGATGACGAGCGCGATGCCATGACCAAGCTGCGCGAGGCCGACACGCGCGACTATCGCGAGAAGGTTAACCGTTACAAGGCGACGTACTAGGGCGGTCGTGGCGCACGCCCGCGCCCGCGGGCTTATGATGGACGATAACGAGACGGAAAGGGGTCAGGTAGCATGGCCGAGGACAATAGGAACAAACCGCTGTACATGATCAGCGTGGCGGCCGAGCTGACCGGCATGCATCCGCAGACTCTGCGCGTCTACGAGTCCAAGGGCCTGGTGAATCCTCAGCGCTCGGGCGGTAACACGCGCCTGTATTCGCGTGCCGATATCGAGCGTCTGGAACTCATCAATCAACTGACCGACGAGGGCATCAACCTTGCCGGTGTGGTGCGTATCCTCGATATGAAGGAGCGCGCCGAGGAACGCGAGCGCGAGAACGAGAAGCTCCGCGCCCGCGTACGCCAACTCGAGGATGAGCTGCACGAGTACAAGATGCAGAAGAAGATCACCGCCCTTGCTCCGCGTGACGGCTCGGTTAACCCCGAGCAAGTCATGCGCAAGCTGCTGGGCGCCGGCGGAGACCTATAGTTACGCGGTTTTTCCAAACCGCGTAACGGCTCGACGCTGCGCGGGCCGCATTTGGACAATCTGACGTTCAACTTCAAGGGCGCGACCAGAAGGTCAGCGCCCTTTCGTTTCACGTCACCTTGTCTCAAATGCGGCCCGCTCGCTGTCCGTCCTCTACCTGCGGCGTTGCTTTGGTTGGCACTTGGGGACGTTCCTTTTGTGCCGGCACTTTGGGACACGCCTTGTCAAGAGAGCGATGCAAGGGGTTCGTCCTGTACTTTACCTAGATAAAGTGAACGTGCAGATTCGTAACCCACTCGCAACCGTTCTATGGCACGATATTAAACGAATGTATGCTATGCGCCCAAATCTTTTGGGCAGAGTGGGAGACAGTATGGTCAAGCTGTACGAGGACGGCATCTACCTGCGCGGTGGCACCGAGGTTGTGCCTGCGGCCGAGGCTGCCGAACGCGGCATTACGCAGACGCCCGAGGATGCCAAGCGCGGCACCATCGCGTATTCGATCCTCCAGGCACACAATACGTCCGGCGACCCCGAGGCACTCAAGATTCGCTTCGACGCCATGGCGAGCCACGACATCACCTTTGTCGGCATCATCCAGACGGCGCGCGCCTCGGGCATGGAGCAGTTCCCGCTGCCCTACGTGCTCACCAACTGCCATAACTCCCTGTGCGCCGTGGGCGGCACCATCAACGAGGACGACCACGTCTTTGGCCTCTCGGCTGCCAAGAAGTACGGCGGCATCTTCGTCCCGCCGCACATCGCCGTCATCCACTCCTTTATGCGTGAGAACTTCGCCGGCTGCGGCAAGATGATTCTGGGCTCCGACTCGCACACCCGCTACGGCGCCCTGGGCACCATGGCCGTGGGCGAGGGCGGCGGCGAGCTGGCCAAGCAGCTGCTGCGCGACACCTACGATGTCGCCTATCCCGGCGTCGTCGCCATCTACCTCACGGGCGCCCCGCGCCCCGGCGTCGGCCCGCACGACGTGGCGCTCGCCATCATCCGCGCCGTCTTTGCCAAGGGCTACGTCAAGAACAAGGTCATGGAGTTCGTGGGCCCCGGCATCGCGAGCATGACGACCGACTACCGCAACGGCGTCGACGTCATGACCACCGAGACCACCTGCCTGTCGAGCATCTGGGCCACCGACGAGGACACGCGCGCGTTTTTGGTCATGCACGGCCGCGGCGACGACTACCGCGAGCTCAAGCCCGCCGATGTTGCCTACTACGACGGCTGCGTCGAGGTCGATCTGTCGAGCATCAAGCCCATGATCGCGCTGCCGTTCCATCCTTCCAACGGCTTTGAGATTGACGAGCTCAACGAGAACCTCGAGGACATCCTGCATGAGGTGGAGCTTGAGGCCGCCAAGATCGGCGAGGGCAAGACGCACTTTAGTCTGCTCGACAAGATCGTCGACGGCAAGCTGCACGTGCAGCAGGGCGTTATCGCCGGCTGCTCGGGCGGCAACTACGACTCCGTGGTCCAGGCCGCCCGCGTGCTCAAGGGCGCCAACACCGGCTGCGGCGAGTTCTCGCTGTCGGTCTATCCCACGAGCCAGCCCGTGGCACTCGAGCTTACACGCCGCGGCTATATCTACGACCTTATGGAGGCCGGCGCGATCGTGCGCACGGCGTTCTGTGGTCCGTGCTTTGGCGCCGGCGACACGCCTGCCAACAACGGCCTTTCGATCCGCCACACTACGCGCAACTTCCCCAACCGCGAGGGCTCTAAGCCGGGCAACGGTCAGCTGAGCGCCGTGGCCCTGATGGACGCCCGCTCCATTGCGGCGACGGCTGCCAACGGCGGCGTCCTGACGCCGGCGACCGACCTGCCCGAGGACACCTGGGACGAGGCCTGCGAGTACACCTTTGACGATGCGCCGTACAAAAAGCGCGTGTACTGGGGCTTTGGCAAGGCGGAGCCTGCCGACGAGCTGGTCGAAGGCCCCAACATTAAGCCGTGGCCCGCGATGGAGCCCCTCGGCGACGACATCCTGCTCAAGGTATGCTCCAAGATCATGGACCCGGTCACCACGACCGACGAGCTCATTCCCTCGGGCGAGACGAGCTCCTTCCGCTCCAACCCGCTGGGCCTGGCCGAGTTTACGCTGAGCCGCCGCGACCCGGCATACGTGGGCCGCTCCAAGGAAGTCGATGCCGTGGAGAAGCGCCGCGTTGCCGGCGAGGCCGCAGGCGACCTGGCGGCGCTCGATGCCGAGCTTGCCGGCGTGTTTGAGGCGCTGGCCGGCGCGGGTGTCGCGGCCGATGCCAAGGCGGCCGAGTATGGCTCTATGCTCTATGCCAAGAAGCCCGGTGACGGTTCTGCCCGCGAGCAGGCCGCGAGCTGCCAGCGCGTAATTGGCGGCCTGGCCAACATCGTCCACGAGTACGCCACCAAGCGCTATCGCTCCAACGTGATGAACTGGGGCATGGTGCCCTTCCAGATGGAGGCGGAGCCCAACTTTGAGGTGGGCGACTACGTCTTTGTGCCGGGTATTCGCGCCGCGCTCGATGGTGACCTAAAGGACATCGCCGCCTACGTGGTGCGCGCCGACGGTACGGTCGAGCAGATTGAGCTCTACATCGCCGATATGACGGCCGAGGAGCGTGCCATCGTCAAGGCCGGCTGCCTGATCAACTACAACAAGTTCAAGGCCGCTGCCGAGTAACGCACTTAATTGTCCGCCCGGGGCTTACCCTTTCCCGCCCGCTCACGCGCTTCGCGAGGGTCGCGTTCGGGAAAGGGTAAGCCCCGGACTACATTTCTGCGTTCTCGTTGGGTCTTGAGGGACGCTAATAAATAGACTTGCTTGATGCCACTTCTTTTTATTGGGGCGGCTTCTTTTTGGACCACCACAAAGGTGCCTGTCCGGCGGGTTCTTATTTCGATGGGGTCCAGGTTATTTCATCGTCAAATAGCCAAGTGCGTGCTGAGCCACTGTCGCGCGCTGTCTGTGGATCGGGCTCGCAAGTTTGTTCGTAGGCATCCTCGGTACACCGATCCATAAAATCGACGACTGCCGTCTGGTCGCCTTCCATGACGTAGATCACGTTGCCATCCGAGATATAGACTCCCGGCCCTTCGTTGTCCACGTAGCCGGGGTCGTATGAAACGTTGCACAGTCTGCTCCCGTTTGCCGCATCGAGTTCAAGGGTCGAATAATACCCGCCATTCATTTGGCCTTTCTTGGCTCGATATATTGCGGCGCCGTACCATCGCTTAAACGTCTTGCCTTTGAGCAAACTGGTTGCCTTGCCGATAAGCTGCTCATCTTGGGTATAGCGCGTGGCTCCAAGTTCGATTCGGGGATAGTTACTGACCCCAAGCGCTGCGGGCGTACCGTCGAAATCGACGTTGATTGAATCGGGTTTGACGATATCGGTGAGGATTTCGATGGGGTAGCTTACAGTTTCAACCGCCGCCTGTGTTGCCGAGGCAGGGAGAAATGCGAGATAGATAATGCCTACGCCGACTGCGGTAATTGCAAACGCTAAGACGAGCAGGCCGATATAGGTGGAGCGTTTCACGGTGGGGCACCTCTCATGCAATATGCAATCATTAAGATAAATGATACCAGCTTACGACAATATTCAAAAGAAAGCGACCGCCCGGAATGAGAGGGCTAAAAGGCCCTATTGGGCTTCGATTTGATCTCTAATAGGAATATTTGCCTCCCCTCATTCTGGGCGAGGGGTCAAAAATTGAGTTCACGAGTTTTGCGCAATACTATTCTCACTAAACTTGCTATTTTCACTATAAGCACTATAAAAACGACAGGGACGATGACGAGAAAGTTGTGGCGTACGATAGCCAAGCTGTTTAAGCCGGACTCTGACCTTGAACCTCCGCCTCTATCTGTGCGAACGGGCTATTGTCGGTTCTCGATTCCATCGCCGCGTTCTCGCTGGGTCTTGGGATCGCCAAACGTAGACTGGGCTTGATGTCGCCTCTTTTAATCGGGGTTGATTCTTCTCTGGACCACCACAAAGGGGACGGGCACCTTTGTGGTGGTTCTTGGTTTGTCTCGATCTGTAACATCTTGGCCGCTAAAAGTGGGCCTGGTGTTACAGATTTAGATTTTCGATTCGGGTGTCTTCGGTTTGTCTCGATCTGTAACAGTTAGACCCTAATTTGCCGAGTAGATGTTACAGATTGAGACAAACGGTTGCTGCTGGTCATTTCATCTCGATCTGTAACATCTAGGATCAAAAATGGCTGCTAGATGTTACAGATCGAGACGGTAGTGCGCCTGGGCAGCGGCGGGCTGACATCTCAGTACCCTATCCATCAATCACTCAGAAAATCTTATATATAGAGACTTAGATTTGTGTATAAGATCGCGCAAAGCTGGCAACAATACTTCTCGAACAACGTGAAGCCGCCCCGTAGGGCGGCCGCCCCAAGAGAGGTGATTCCATGAGAATCGATAAGCTAGCAATGACGTCGCGCGAGGCGTTGCAGACCGCCATGAGCACGGCCGCTGACGCTCAGGCCGGCGCGGTGGAACCGATTCACCTGCTGTCCGCCCTGCTCGGCGCCGGCGAGCGCAATATCTCCGTGATCATCGAGCGCATCGGTGCCGACCCGGCTCAGCTTGCGCGCTCCACACAGGATGCCATCGACCGCGCGCCCAAGGTTTCGGGCGAGGGCCAGCAGATGGGCCTGTCCAACGAGCTCGTCCGCGTCATCGAGAAGGCCGAGAAGAAGGCCACTAAGATGGGCGACAGCTTTGTGGTGACTGAGCATCTGCTGATGGCGCTTGCCGAGGACAAGGGCGAGGCGGGTCGCGTGCTGCGCGACGCCGGCGTCACCAAGGAGCGCATCGAGCAGGTCTACGAGGAGCTGCGTGGCGATGACCGCGTGACGTCTGCCGAGGACAAGACTCAGTTTGAGGCGTTGGAGCAGTACGGTCGCAACATCTGCGATCTGGCCCGCGCCGGCAAGCTCGACCCGGTCATCGGCCGTACCGACGAGATCCGTCGTACTATTCAGGTCCTGTCCCGCCGCACCAAGAACAACCCCGTGCTCATTGGCGAGCCGGGCGTCGGCAAGACGGCCATCGTCGAGGGTATCGCCCAGCGTATCGTGGCCGGCGACGTGCCGAGCACCCTGCGCGATCGCGACCTCATCGAGCTCGACATGAGCGCGCTGGTCGCCGGCGCCAAGTATCGCGGTGAGTTCGAGGATCGCTTAAAGGCCGTGCTCAAGGAAGTACAAAAATCCGAGGGTAAGGTCATCCTGTTCATCGATGAGCTCCACACCATCGTGGGCGCGGGCGCTACCGAGGGCTCCATGGACGCCGGTAACATCCTCAAGCCGGCGCTTGCTCGCGGCGACCTGCACGCGATTGGCGCGACCACGCTCGACGAGTACCGCAAGTACATCGAGAAGGACGCGGCGCTCGCCCGTCGTTTCCAGACGGTGATGGTGAGCGAGCCCACCGTCGAGGACACCATCTCCATCCTGCGTGGCCTCAAGGAGAAGTACGAGATCTTCCACGGCGTGCATATCACCGATAGTGCGCTCGTGGCAGCTGCCGACCTCTCCGATCGCTATATCGCCGACCGCTTCCTGCCCGACAAGGCCATCGACCTGGTCGATGAGGCGGCAAGTCGCTTGCGCATGGAGCTCGACAGCATGCCGGTCGAGATTGACGCCACCACGCGTCAGCTCACCCAGCTGCAGATCGAGGAACAGGCGCTCATGAAGGAGACCGACGACGCCTCCAAGGAGCGTCTGGAGGCCCTGCGCCAGGAGATCGCCGAGGTCCAGGAAAAGCTCAACGTGCAAAAGGCCGGCTGGCTCAACCAAAAGAACGCCATCGACCACGTGCAGGAGCTCAAAGGCCAGCTCGACGAGGCCAGAAGCGAAGAGGAGCGCGCGACGCGCAACGGAGATTTGGGCCGTGCGTCCGAGCTGCGCTACTCCGTGATTCCGGGTTTGCAGCAGCAGATTCAGGATTCCGAGGCCGCGCTCGAGGCGCAAAAGGAGGCCGACGGCGAGGGCCTCAACGAGCAGGTGACCTCCGATGAGATCGCCGAGGTCGTGAGCGCCTGGACCGGCGTGCCCGTGTCCAAGATGATGCAGGGCGAGCTCGACAAGCTCAAGGGCCTGGAGGGCGAGCTGCATAAGCGCGTTATCGGTCAGGATGAGGCGGTCTCCGCTGTGGCCGCGGCCGTGCGCCGCAGCCGCGCGGGCCTCTCCGATCCGGACAAGCCCATCGGCAGCTTCTTCTTCCTGGGCCCCACCGGTGTAGGCAAGACCGAGCTCGCCAAGGCGCTTGCCGAGTGCCTGTTCGACGACGAGCGTGCGCTCGTGCGTATCGACATGTCCGAGTACATGGAGAAGTTCAGCGTCCAGCGTCTGATCGGTGCGCCCCCGGGATACGTGGGTTACGACGAGGGCGGACAGTTCACCGAGGCCGTGCGCCGTCGTCCGTACTCCGTGATCTTGCTCGACGAGATGGAGAAGGCCCATCCGGATGTCTTTAACGTGCTGCTGCAGGTGCTCGACGACGGCCGCCTGACCGACGGCCAGGGTCGTCAGGTGTCCTTCAAGAACACGATCATCATCATGACGTCTAACGTGGGCTCCAAGGCTATTGCCGAGCTTTCGGGCAAGGACGAGGAAGAGATGCGCCATCAGGTCGATGCGGCCATGGCTCAGACCTTCCGCCCCGAGTTCCTCAACCGTATCGACGATATCGTGGTGTTCCATCCGCTCGGCATGGCGCAGATCGAGAAGATCGTCGACATCCAGCTCGCCGATGTCCGCGCACGCCTGGCCAAGGAGCGCATGACGCTTGCCATCACCCCGGCGGCCAAGCAGATGCTCGCCGTGGGCGGCCTGGACCCGGTCTTTGGCGCTCGTCCGCTCAAGCGTCTGGTCCAGCGCGAGGTCGTGGATGCCATCGCGGCCGCTATCATCGACGGCACGGTGCGCGAGGGCGATCAGGTGACGGTCGATGTCGACAAGGACGGCGGCTTTACCGTCGTGTGCGACAACACGCCGGCGGCCACCTACGAAGTCCCCGACGCCGAGTAGATTTTGGGCCAGCTTTAAAACCGCCTTTCATCGCAAAACGCCAAGGGCGGCGGATCCAATCGGGTCCGCCGCCCTTTTTCGTGCGACAATCGATGATGTTGAACGGATGCGATGCAAGGAGCTATGCAGATGAAAGACGAGAACAAGACAAGCGCGCCGGCGACCGATGCCGCACCCGCCGCACCCAAGCCTGCGCCTAAGCCGGCACCCAAGCCGCGCGACCCCTACATCCGTGCCGAGAACGAGGACGATGACGGCTACGACCCCTACAGCGACCGACGCCCCGAGCGCGAACCGATGTTCGAAGCCGACCCCTGGCGCTGAGTGCCACCCAAAAGGCCACTAATAAGTTGCGGTGAAATAGGGACTGTTTTGCGGTTTGACCAGCAAAAACAGTCCCTATTTCACCGCAACTGCGTTAGGGATGTGGGTGTTGGGCGGCTGTCTTTGGGTCGGCTAGTCCTGGGCCTTGATGCTCGGCAGGAGAATCTGGGCGAGGTAGTCGGTCTCAAGTTTGGTCGCGGCGTCTGCCTTGCCGTCTTTGCCGACCAGTACGTTCTTGATCTGGCTATAGGTGTAGCGGTTACCGGTCGTGAGCTCGACAAGCTCAATGGCCGTGTCCATGGGGTAGGTTGACACGGGATTCTGCGTCCGTCCGTTGATGGTCTGGAGCACCACGTACGGATAGACGGGGCCGCTGGCGTAGACGGTATAACCGTTGCCTAGATTGGCCGCACCCAAAACCGTATCGCCCTCATCGGGCGTAAAGCTCTCGCCCTCGCGCACCGCGACGAGCGTCACAATCGGCGTATCGCTGTCGCCGGCAAGATAGATGCATAGCGTGCTGCCATTTTGCCAAGTCTCGACCTTGCCGTACCACTCGACGGGGATATCGAGTTGGTAGAGGTCGGTTGCCTTGTGGCGGGCGTCGGCATCGCGGGCTGCCTGTGCCTTTTGCGCGCTCACGGCATTGACGGCGGCGTCGCGCCGCGCGGTTGCCGCCTGCTGGAGCACTTTGGCAGCCGCGGCGGAGCTCGTGCCTCCCTCCTCGGCATACTTGGCGGCGGCATCGATCTGGTCGTCAGTCACCGTGTCGGCCGAAGGCACCTTGAGCCTAAAGGCGGCCTGGCTGCTTAGGTCCTGTCCGTCGCTTTTGATCGTGACCTGCGCCTTGGTGGTCGGCACGGTATAGACGGTGCCGTCGGACGCGATGGGGGAGGCGGCAATGGAGAGCGTGTAGTTACCGGGTAGCAGTTTGATGCCGCGGCCGTGCTCGTCAACATAGAGTGTTTCGCTCACGGAGGATCCGTCAGAATCCTGGCCACTTACCTGTACGGGAATCTTGGAGCCGGCGGAACAGTCGAGCCCCGCGGCATGCACGCCAATCTGCACCGACATCATCGTGTGGGCATTGGCGGCGACAGCGGCAGCCTGCTCTTGCCGGTATCCGTTCCAGGCTGCGTAGCCTGCGCCGCCGGCGACAAGCGCAACGGCCACAGCGCCGGCGACCATTAGATTGCGGCGCTTGGGCGACATCTTGCGATGGCGGACCTCGGCTTCGCGTGCCGAGGGAACGGACGGCAGGGGAATATCGCCCATGGCGATGGTCTCATCGACGACAGGAGCAGAACCTAGGCCGGGGAGCTCGCGGGTCAGCGAATCCTCGGCCGGCAAGCTGTCGAGCAAGACGGTTTCCTCGCCCGTGTCGGATTCGGGCTGATTGCCGGCCTCGCTTTCGGTGTCTTCGCGACCTGCTTCATCTTCGGCAGGCTCAACGTCGTCTGCATCCTGATCATCGGACTGCGCCTCGGCTTCCGGCTCATCCTGCACATCAACGCCCGAATCGTCAAACGCAATCTCATCGAGTGAAATCCGGTCTAAGCTCTCTAAGGCCTCAGCGCAAGCTTCTGCATCTTGGGCCGCATCCTCTTGGCCCATCGTCTCATCATTCATACATCCCCCAAGCTCAATATCGGGACAACAATGTACCCAAAAACAGGGTCATATAGAGCTGTCAGGCGATCGGAAATCTGATTTTATCTGTGCGAGAGGTTTTGAATGTGTGTGGATGCGCGCAACAACAAAAAGCCCCCGGAAAGCGGACAAATCGCTTTCCGGGGGCATGCAATACGTTGCATTGCGCGGAGTCGGCCAGGCGGCTTCACATTCAAGCGGCGTTCGTGCTGGGCATGTTACTCGGCGTGAGCGTAATCCACCTTGGCGCGGCGGGCGGTAGCCTTCTCCCAGTCGCTGGTGCCCTCAAAGACATCCTGCTTGTAGGGGTTGCGGCCGAGCTTCTTGGCGCGGTAGGCGACATAGATGATCGCGGCGATGTTGGCGACCAGCGCGGCGATGGAGACCGCGGTGGCGGCGGCGGGGTCGAGCGTGGAGTGGGTCACAAAGATGGACTCCTCCTGGAAGTACGGGAACACCTGGGCAAACATGCACCAAATGGCCAGCGTAAAGGCGCGGTTCTGGATCCAGCCGCCCTTGTTCCAGATAAAGGCGGCGACAGTGGGCGCCAGAAGCAGCGCAAAGCCGCAGAACCAGGAGTGGGTGGGCAGGCAGTTGTAGGTGTAGCAGAAGTTCCAGATGTCGTAGGCGATGATGTAGACCCAGGTCATGTCGGGCCACAGCATGTCGGTCTTGTCCTCGGAGGCGTAGACGCTCCACCAACCGGTCATGCAGAAGATGTTGATGATACCGGCGATGCCGTTGAACACGTTGTTCCAGCCGGCCAACTGCGTAGCACCTTCGGAGGTGACCCAGGTGGACTCGCCCAGGACAAAGAAATGATAGGCGCTCTCGAAGTCGGACACGACGGCGATCATGATGTTGATGGCGACGATCACAAACGGCCACGCGCGGAACCAGTGCGCCTTGCCGATCTTGCCCCACTGATACTTAATGGCGATGAAGCCCCAGCAACCGGCCAACGCCGCGTAGACCTTGGCGTAGTGGAACCAGCTGTTCTGGTACACATGGGTGGGGTTGGTGAGCGCCCACTCGGCACCCTGCGAAACGCCGACGGCGATGGCGACGCAGTAGATGGTCATGGCCAGCGGAGCCACGCCAAAGATGATGGCCGCGCCGAGCTTGGTGCGGCGGCCGACCTCGTTGAGCACGATCAGGCCGATAAAGACCATGGCCCAGCCGGCCCAGTGGATAAGGGTATCGCTACCCCAAACATCGAACAGCATGCTGCTCTCCTTTCACACGCCCGCGGCCCCTCTTCTGATCGCGGGCAGTTTGGCCAAATGTCGTCAGTTCTGGGGCTTGCGCTCCGGATACTTGGCGGTATAGCCCTCGATGTGGAGTGTCGAGGCGATGATTTCCTTGACCGTCTCGTCGGGCACATCGGGGTGCGTGCGGATATACATCAAAAGACCCATGATGAGGGTGTAGAACGTCTCGTAGACATGGTCGATGCGTAGCTCATGATGGGCGACAAAATCCACCACGGTGGTGTCGCAGATATACTGCGCCACACGCTGGACCACGTTGTGCAAAAAGCCGCCGTAGAGCGCGCCACTGCTTGAGGTGAGCGTACTCGGCAGTTCGTGGCCGCTGGCGACCAGACGCTTAAAGAGCGGGGCGACGGTGTCGAGCGCGCCCTCGATATCGCCGACGGTGCGGCCGGCGTTCCACTGCTCGAGCTCGGAGATAAAACCGTCGATTGCCTCGTCCATGACGGCGGTGACGGCGGCGTCCATGTCGGCGAAGTAGTGGTAGAACAATGAACGCGTGCAGCCGGCTCGTTTGGTCACGGCCGATACCGATAGGTGGGACACGCCCAGCTCGGAGCTTACGGTGCGCACGGCATCGAGGATCTCGCGACGGCGTTCGTCGCCCGTCAGGCGCTTTGCCGCGCTATCGGACGCAAGAGTGGCGTCGGCCACAGGGATGTCTGCGTACGTGTCGCCCATGTTTTGCCGCCTTTCATCCTCTTTTGCCTGACCGTTCGCCTAACAGTCTTGAATATTGTTGACGGTTCGTCAATACTATTTTTGACACAATGTCAACAATGGCGGGTGAACGGCATGGGGGCATGCCCGGCCTGCAAAAAAAGAGGGGCGCTGCGGCCTCGTCGGGCTGCGGCAAGAGAAGGGACAACCATGATTCTCAACGGACCGGGGATTAGTTACACCGAGCCCGATATCGGCGCGGAGTTTGTGCCGCCGCTGCCGGAGCATCCGCGCGAGGCAATCGTCAAGCTGTGCGAGCACTGCACCAACCGTCTGCTGCATCGCGACGAGCTGCTGGGCTACGAGTACTGGTCGTTTGCCGAGGCCGCAACCGACGAGCAGGCCGAAGTGCTCTGCAAGATGAAGATGCGTCGTCCCTATACGCTGCCCGAGATGGTCAAGCTCACCGGCATGCCCGAGGCCGATATCGAGAAGATGCTCGACGACATGAGCTACACGGGTCTGCTCGAGTACAACTGGGAAAACCCCGAGCGCGCCAAGCAGTGGGTGCTGCCCATGCTGGTGCCGGGTTCCGCCGAGTTCCTCAACATGCGCGTGAGCCAGCTCGAGGAGCATCCGGTCTATGCCAAGTTCTTTGAGCAGGCGTCCAAGGGGCCGCTGTCCAAGGCTACGCCGATGGTGCCGCCCGGAGGCGCCGGTATCGGCATGCACGTCATTCCGGTCGAGAAGGCCATCGACGCCGCAAGCACCTCGGTGCCGATCGAGCATATCGAACATTGGCTCGACAAATACGAGGGTAAGTATGCCGCCAGCACCTGCAGCTGCCGCGCGAGCCGTCGCGTGATGGGTGAGGGCTGCGCCGACGACCCGGCCGATTGGTGCATCGCCGTGGGCGATATGGCCGACTACGTGGTCGAGACCGATCGTGGCCACTATGTGACGCGCGACGAGGTTTACGACATCTTGCGCCAGGCCGAGGACAACGGCTTTGTGCACCAGATCACCAACATTGACGGCGAGAACAAGATCTTCGCCATCTGCAACTGCAACGTCAACGTGTGCTACGCCCTGCGCACCTCGCAGCTGTTCAACACGCCCAATCTGTCGCGCTCGGCCTATGTCGCCAAGGTCGAGAAGGACAAGTGCGTGGCCTGCGGTCGCTGCGTTGAGGTGTGTCCGGCCGGCGCCGCTAAGCTGGGCCAGAAGCTCTGCAGCAAAAAGGCCGGCGGACAGGTGCCCGAGTATCCGCGCCAGGAGTTGCCCGATGCCACCAAGTGGGACCACACCAAGTGGGCGCCCAACTACCGCAACGACAACCGCATCGAGACGCATGAGTCCGGCACCGCTCCCTGCAAGACGGCCTGCCCTGCGCATGTTGCCGTTCAGGGCTACTTAAAGCTTGCGGCGCAGGGCCGCTATGACGAGGCGCTGGCGCTCATCAAGCGCGAGAACCCGCTGCCCGCTATCTGCGGCCGCGTGTGCAACCGCCGCTGTGAGGATGCCTGCACCCGCGGCCGTGTGGACGCCGCCGTGGCAATCGACGAAGTCAAGAAGTTTATCGCCCAGCGCGATCTGGACGCAGCGACCCGCTATGTCCCGCCCGTGGTGACTCCGACGCGTGCCGGCGGCTTCGATCAGAAGATCGCTATCATCGGTGCCGGTCCGGCCGGCCTGTCTTGTGCCTTCTATCTGGCCGAGAAGGGCTACAAGCCCGTCGTGTTCGAGAAGAACGAGCGTCCGGGCGGCATGCTCACCTACGGCATTCCCAGCTTTAAGCTGCAGAAGGATGTTATCGAGGCCGAGGTCGAGGTTATTCGCCTGATGGGTGCCGAGTTCCGCTATGGCGTGGAAGTCGGTCGCGACGTGACGCTCGACGAGCTGCGCGCGCAGGGCTTTAAGGCCTTCTACGTTGCCATTGGCTGCCAGGGCGGCCGCCTTGCCGGCATTTCGGGCGAGGATGCCGAGGACGTGACCGTGGCCGTCGACTTCCTTCGCGAGGTTAACAGCGGCAAGATCGATACCCTGTTCGGCCGCACCATTGTGGTGGGCGGCGGCAACGTGGCCATCGACGTTGCCCGCAACGCCTGCCGTCTGGGCTCTGAGCACGTTGAGATGTTCTGCCTGGAGAGCGAGGCCCAGATGCCCGCCAGCGAGGAGGAGCGTCGCGAGGCCATCGAGGACGGTGCGCACATCAGCTGCGGTTGGGGCCCCAAGGAGGTTCACCTGGACGAGGCCGGCCGTGTGTGCGGCATCACCTTTAAGCGCTGCACGCGTGTTTATGACGACGAGGGTCGTTTTGCGCCCGAGTACGATGAGAACGATCTGCGTCGTGTCGATGCCGACCGTGTCGTCATGTCGATTGGCCAGTCCATTGTGTGGGGCGACCTACTGGCTGGCTCCAAGGTGGAGCTTGGCCGCGGTCAGGGTGCCCTTGCCGACCCTCAGACCTACCAGACCGCCGAGCCAGACATCTTTGTGGGCGGCGACGTCTACACCGGTCCGAGTTTTGCCATCGATGCCATCGCCGCCGGCCACGAGGCCGCCGTGTCCATCCATCGCTATGTGCAGCCGGGGTCCACGCTCACCATCGGCCGCAACCAGCGCCGCTACACCGCGCTCGACCGCGACGATGTCGTGATTGAGAGCTACGACAACGCGAGCCGTGAGGTTGCCCACGTGGACCGCGAGCGCGAGAAGGCCGCGCCGTTTAGCGAGTACGTCGAGACCTTTACCGAAGAGCAGGTGCGCGCCGAGACCGCCCGTTGCCTGGGTTGCGGTGCCTCGATCGTCGACCCCAACAAGTGCATCGGCTGCGGCCTGTGCACCACCAAGTGCGCGTTCGACGCCATCCATCTGGATCGCGACCGCCCCGAGTGCTCAACGATGGTCAAATACGAGCAAAAGCTCCCCAGCCTGGGCAAGTACGCACTCAAGCGTGCCATCAAGATCAAATTTGGTAGGAAGTAAGAAACGCAACAAGTAGGAGAACGGCGCAGAGAGCGGTTGGACAGCGAGCGAGTTCCAGGCGTGGCGAGGTGCCTTGAAAGAGGAGGGCATAGGGCTTTTGCCCATGCCCGACGATTGAAAGGCAGATCGTCCGTCTGGGGCTCGCGCAGCGTCAAGCCGACCGCCGTTCGTTAGAACGGCGGAAGGAATCAAAAGTGCACGAGCTCGGAATCGTGTATCACATCATTCGCGATGTTGAGAACGTGGCGCGCGCCAATGGCGTGCGTCGCGTTTCGAGCGTGACGTTGCTGTTGGGCGAGGTCTCGGGCGTCGTTCCCGACTTGCTGCTCGACGCTTGGCGCTGGGCGGCAGATAAAAAGTCCATCACCGAGGGTGCGGAGCTTATTGTGGAGCCTGTCAAGGCCGTGACGCATTGCGAGGCGTGCGGCCGCGACTACGCGACGGTCGAGCACGGCAAGACCTGCCCTTATTGCGGCAGCGGCGAGACATACCTGCTGCAGGGCCAGGAGGTCATGATCAAGCAGATCGAGACCCCCGACGAGAACCCGGCAGGCGCTGCCCCCGACGGCCTCTCCGACGCCCCCGATGCCGTCGACGCCGCCAACCCCCTCCACATCGCCTAGCCCCTAGTCGTTGGGGATGTCCCCAATGACTACTTGCGCTAGAGCATAAGTCACGCTAATAGTCAAGGTATGTCTGTTTAAACAAAATAGCGGCAGTACAAGCGCATTCGCACTTGCTTAAAATCGGTATCAATGAACAGCATGCTTGTATCTGTAAAATACATGACTTGATGAGCGACGCTTTAGTGGGAAATGAGTCGAAAAATAGCAACGTAATCAACTTGTAACAAACCTAGACGTTTAAACAAATAATCTAACCTTTTGCGGATTCAGCTATAATTCCACAATCCAAACAGGTATACTTCGTTCATGTCGTGTAGGAAATACGTAGACAAAAAGGAGGTTATGTGATGGTAAGTATTGTTCTTGCTAGCCATGGTGACTTGGCGGCTGGAATCAAGCAGACGGGCTCGATGGTCTTTGGCGATCAGCCGTCTGTAGCCGTGGCCTCGCTCGAGCCGAGCATGGGCCCCGACGACTTCCGTGCCAAGGTCGAGGAAGCAGTCGCTTCCTTCGAGGACCAGGAGCAGGTGCTCTTCCTCGTTGATCTGTGGGGCGGTACGCCGTTCAACCAGATCAGCGGGCTCATCGAGGGCCACGATTCCTGGGCTATCGTCACCGGTGTCAACCTGCCTATGCTCATCGAGGCATATTCGCAGCGCTTTGACGCAAAGAACACTGCACATGCGATCGCAAAACATCTCGTGACTGAGGCTAAGGCTGGCGTGCGCGTCAAGCCCGAGTCTCTGGAGCCCGAGGAGAAGAAGCCGGCTGCGGCCGCCGCTGCTCCTGCAGGCGCCATCCCTCCGGGAACGGTCATCGGCGACGGGCACATCAAGATCGCCCACGTCCGTATCGACACCCGTCTGCTTCATGGTCAGGTGGCCACCACGTGGACCAAGCAGATCAACCCCAACCGCATCATCGTGGTTTCCGACGGCGTTGCTCACGACGAGCTCCGCAAGACCATGATCGAGCAGGCTGCCCCTCCGGGAGTCCATGCCAACGTCGTGCCCATCAAGAAGATGGCCGAGGTCGTCAAGGACACGCGCTTTGGTGACACCAAGGCCATGCTGCTCTTCGAGAACCCGCAGGATCTGCTCAGGGCCATCGAGGCCGGCGTCGACATCAAGGAAGTCAACATCGGTTCTATGGCTCACTCCAAGGGTAAGGTCGTCGTCACCAACGCCGTCGCTATGGGCGATGACGACGTTAAGACTCTCGAGGCCCTCAAGGCCAAGGGCGTCAAGTTCGAGGTCCGCAAGGTTCCTTCGGATTCCTCCGAGGATCTCGACGCCATGTTGAAGAAAGCTAAGGCCGAACTGGCCGCTCAAGCATAGTAAAGGAGGGTCCGATACATGTCTGCAATCACTATTCTGCTTGTTGCGATTGTCGCGTTGCTTGCCGGTATGGAAGGCATTCTGGATGAGTTCCAGTTCCATCAGCCGCTCGTGGCATGCACGCTTATCGGTCTCGTAACCGGTCACCTTCAGGAGGGCATCCTCCTGGGCGGTTCGCTCCAGATGATGGCCCTTGGCTGGGCTAACGTCGGCGCCGCCGTCGCGCCTGACGCCGCTCTGGCCTCGGTCGCTTCTTCGATCATCATGGTGCTCGCCCTCAACGGCGGCGCCACCGATTCGGCCAAGGCCGTTACCGCCGCCATCGCCGTCGCCGTTCCGCTGTCGGTCGCTGGCCTGTTCCTGACCATGATCTGCCGTACCCTGGCAACCGCTATCGCTCACGCCATGGACGGTTGCGCCGAGAAGGGCGACTTCGCCGGCATCGAGCGCTGGCAGTACGCTGCCATCCTCATGCAGGGCCTTCGTATCGCCATCCCGGCAGTACTTCTGTGCATCATCCCGGCCGAGGCTGTTACCAACGCGCTTAACGCTATGCCCGACTGGCTGTCCGGCGGCATGGCTGTCGGCGGCGGCATGGTCGCTTCCGTCGGTTACGCCATGGTCATCAACATGATGGCCACCAAGGAGACCTGGCCGTTCTTCGTCCTCGGCTTTGTCCTTGCTGCCATCCCTCAGCTCACGCTGATCGCCCTTGGCCTCATCGGCATCTCCCTTGCCCTCATCTACCTTGGCCTTAAGGATCTGGCCAAGCAGGGTGGCGGCATGGGCGGTGGCTCCGGCGACCCGCTCGGCGACATTCTGAACGATTACGAGTAGGAGGGGAGTGATACATATGGCAGAGAACAAGATTCAGCTCACCAAGGCTGACCGCAAGAAGGTTTGCTTCCGTCATCAGTTCCTTCAGGGCTCGTGGAACTACGAGCGTATGCAGAACGGCGGCTGGTGCTTCGCAATGATCCCTGCGATCAAGAAGCTCTACACCAGCAAGGATGACCAGATTGCCGCTCTTAAGCGCCACCTGGAGTTCTATAACACCCACCCTTATGTTTCCGCCCCCGTCATTGGCGTTACCCTCGCTCTCGAGGAGGAGCGTGCCAACGGTGCTCCGATTGACGACGTCGCCATTCAGGGCGTCAAGGTCGGTATGATGGGCCCGCTCGCCGGCGTCGGCGACCCCGCTTTCTGGTTCACCCTTCGCCCGATTCTGGGCGCTCTGGGCGCTTCCCTGGCCCTGTCCGGCAGCATCGCCGGTCCGCTGCTGTTCTTCTTCGCGTGGAACATCATCCGTTACGCCTTCCTGTGGTACACGCAGGAGTTTGGCTACAAGGTCGGCTCCTCCATCGCCAAGGACCTCTCCGGCGGTCTGATGGGCAAGGTCACCGAGGGCGCTTCTATCCTGGGTATGTTCATCATCGGCGCCCTGGTCGAGCGCTGGGTGTCCATCTCCTTCACCCCGGTCGTCTCCAAGGTCACGCAGTCTGCTGGCGCCTTTATCGACTGGGCTAATCTGCCCTCCGGTTCTGAGGGTGTCAAGGAAGCACTGACGATGTATAACTCCATCGGTGCTAACGCCCTTGATCAGGTGAAGGTCACCACGCTTCAGGCTAACCTCGATCAGCTCATCCCCGGCCTTGCCGCCGTGTGCCTGACCCTGCTGGTCTGCAAGCTCCTCAAGAAGAAGGTCAGCCCGATCGTCATCATCTTGGCCCTCTTCGCCATCGGCATCATCGGTCGCGTCTGCGGCTTCATGTAAGCACATTTCGGCTTAAGACCGAGAATTGCTAGGCAAGGGCTTTTGAGCCATTGAAACGGACCGCACCCGGTGGGTACACTGGATGCGGTCCGATTGTTTTATTTGGAGGGCGAGGCGCGCATGGCGCAATCTCAGAACAGCACGGTCGATCTGGCAACGCCGGCAACCTGCCTGATGGGGCTTACCAGTCACGGTAACGTAATGGTGGGCAATAAGGCGTTTGAGTACTATAACGAGCGCAATCCCGAGGATTTTATTCAGATCCCGTGGGATGAGGTCGACTATATTGCCGCTGAGGTTTTGCGCGGCACCAAGAAGATTACGCGTTTTGCCATCTTCACCAAGGACAATGGTCACTTTACGTTTTCGACGCGCGACGACAAAGAGACGCTTCGTGCGGTCCGCAAGTACGTTGACGAGGATAAGCTCGTGCGTTCGCCTGACTTTATCGATGTGACGGCCAAGGGCGCCAAGAGCATCCCCTCCGTTATCAAAAACCTCTTCCACAAAGGCAACTAGTCGTTGGGTAGTCGTCTGCGACGCTCTTAAACGACCAGTCATTAAAGAACGTCGCAGACGACTATCTCGAAGAGCGGCTATGCGCTGCATGGTAGTGGCGCAAATCTGCTACACTAATACAACATGCCTCCGTAGCTCAGGGGATAGAGCACCGCTCTCCTAAAGCGGGTGTCGACGGTTCGAATCCGCCCGGGGGCACCAGAGATTTGCCGAGCCCGGTACCACCACGGTGCCGGGCTCTTCTGGTCTAAGGGCCGGATTCGGGCCGTCGACACCTGCGTTACCATTTTTCCCGCGGGGGGAGTTTTCGAATCCGCCCGGGGGCACCAGAGATTTGCCGAGCCCGGTACCACCACGGTGCCGGGTTCTTCTGGTTCATGCCATGTCAAAAACGAAGCGCCCACTTGCTGGGGGAGCAAGCGGGCGCCTGTGAGCGAATATGTTTGCGGCGAGAGCCGTAATGAGCGGTGGGGTGGCGACTAGTTGGTCGTACCAGAATCGTCGCCCGTGCCCGAGCCCGAGCCCGAGCCCGAAAGTGCGACCGTCAGCGTAATCGTGCTGTCGGTGGACTGCTTGCCGGTGGGGGAGACGCCCGTAACGGTGGCATCCTCGTTGCCGCTCACGGGATTGCCATTCTGGTCACAGAAGCCGATGTTATAGAAACCGGCGTTGTTGAGTGCGGTAACGGCAGCGGAAATGCTTTTGCCGTACAGGTTGCCCGGAACGCTGGCCTTGCCGGACTTCTTGGCGATGACGACGGTAATCGTGGCGCCGGGCTTCTGCTTGCCGCTGGGGTTCCAGCTGATCACGGTTCCCTCGGTAACTGAGTCGTTCTCCTGGTAGCTCACGTCGACGCCAAAGCCTGCCATATCGAGGGCGTTGCGCGCCTGGGCCTCGGTCATGTCGGTCAGGTCGGGGACGGACGTGGTATCCGGGCCGCCCGAGACCTTGTACGAGATGGTCGTGCCTTTCTCGACTTCCTTACCGGCTTCGGTGCCCTGCTCAAAGACCTGGCCCTCATCGGCCTCGTTGGCCTCCTCGGAGGCGTTGCCCTTCAGGCCAACGCTTGCCAGCGCTGCTTCTGCCTGGTCCTTGGTCAGGCCGACAAGCCGGGGAACCTCAACCTTCTCGGAGGGCTTGGGGCCCTTGGAGATTACCAGGTTCACCTTGGTGCCCTTGGCCTTCTTGGTGTTGCCGTTGGGCGTCTGCTCGGCGACCTTGCCCTCGTCGACATCGTCGTTGTAGCTTTGGTCGATGGTGCCGACTTCGAGGCCGGCTTCCTTGATCAGCTCGACGGCAGTCTGCTGGTCCTTGCCCAGCACATCGGGCACGGTGACCTGCTCGCCGCCAAAGAGTCCTGTGGCAAAGGCCACCACGATGCCGATGACGGCAACGGCTGCCACCACGGCGGCGATGATCTTGTTCTTGTTGGATTTGGGCTTTTCGACCTCGTAGGAGCCGGTGGAGCCCGAAACCGAGCTACGGGCGGTGTTCTGGCCGCTCACGCCCGAGACGGGACGCACCATGGCGCGCGTCTGGTCGGAAAGCTCGCGGGTCTTGGTGGCGCCCAGCTCGCCGGGGGCACCGATGATGCGCGTGGGCTCCGAAATGTTGACGGCACGACCGGACAGGTAGCTGTTGAGCACCTGACGCAGCTCGTCGGCGGTCTGGAAGCGGTTTGCCGGGTCCTTCTCCATGCACTTGAGGATGATGCGCTCAAGGTCGGCGTCGACACCGGAGTTGATCTGGCTCGGCGGAATAGGCAGCTCGTTGACCTGCTTGAGTGCGACCGAGATGGCGTCGTCACCGTCAAAGGGAACGCGGCCGGTGGCGCACTCGTACATCACGACGCCCAGCGAGTAGATATCCGAGGTGGGGCCGAGGTCCTGACCGCGGGTCTGCTCGGGGCTGACGTAGTGGGCAGTTCCCAGCACGTTGTTGTCTTGCGTGAGGTGGCTGTTCTTGGCACGCGCGATGCCAAAGTCCATCACCTTGATGTTGCCGTCGGGCAGCACCATGATGTTCTGCGGCTTAATGTCGCGGTGGATGATCTCGTGCTTGTGGGCGACCGAAAGCGCAGAGCTGATCTGCGAGCCGATCTGGGCGACCTTCTTGGGGTCGAGGGCGCCGTGGCTCTTGATGCCGCTCTTAAGGTCGGTGCCGCGCAGGTACTCCATGACGATGTAATAGGTGTCGCCGTCCTTGCCCCAATCGTAGACGCCCACGATATAGGGGGAGGAGAGACCGGCTGCTGCCTGGGCCTCCTGCTTAAAGCGTGCGGCGAAGGTTGCGTCGCCAGCATACTGTGGCAGCATGATCTTGACGGCTACCGTGCGGTCGAGGACCTGGTCCTGTGCACGGTAGACGGTCGCCATGCCGCCTGTTCCCACCTTATCCTTGAGGAGGTATCTTCCCCCGAGGACCCTCTGTTCCATTCCTGCTCCTAACATAACTATTCGCTCAACGATGTGTGTAGTACCTACGATGTGGCCGCTGGGGCCGTGTGGCGCGTTGCCGCTAACTCTTCGGCCGCGGCGCGCCTCGGGTGTCCGATTCGATCATGGGCATCACGCTCCCTGTGCGGCAAGCGCCGCGGTCAGGACGATACCGGCGATCTTGGCGGCCTTGACGTCATGCTTGTCGTAATCCTCCAAGGCCACCGAGATGGCGACCGTGGGTGAATCGTAAGGTGCAAAGCCAACGAACATCGAGTTGACGTTGGTGCCGCCGGTCTCGGCCGAGCCGGTCTTGCCGGCGACCTTGACGCCGGGGACCTGGGCATCGGTGCCGGTACCGGACTGGACGACGGCGAGCATGGCCTGCTTGACCTGGTCGGCCGTGGCGGAGCTGACGGCCTGACCCAGCGAGCGGGACTGCGTGGTCTTGACCACGGTTCCGTCCGGGGCGAGTACCTGGGCTACAAAGTACGGGTCCATGACCACGCCGCTGTTAGCGATGGCGGCGGCAATCACGGCGTTTTGCATGACGGTGGTCTGCGGGCCGGGCGTGTGGTCCATGCCGACAGGCTGGCCGGCGCCGGCCCAGGCGGTCTCCCACTCGGTCATGAGCGACGGGTCGGCCATGATGGAAGCCGCGGAGGTCAGGTCCTGGCCGAGCTTTTGGCCGTAGCCAAAGGCGTTGGCAAACTGCACGAGCGTGTTTGCGCCAACTTCGTTTGCCACCTGGCCAAAGACGACGTTGGAGGACACGGCAAAGGCCTGCTGCAGGCTGATGGTGCCGTAGCTCTCGTTGGCATAGTTGGTGACCGGTGCGTTGCCGATGTCCATGGAGCCGGGCGCCTGGTAGGTGCTGGTAAGGCTGGCGGTACCGGTCTCGAGTGCCGCGGAAAGCGTAACGACCTTAAACGTTGAGCCCGGCGTGTACAGCGCGTCCATGGCGCGATTGTACATGGAGCCGTCCTCGCCGCCGCCCGTCTGCAGCAGGGCATCGATGTTGGTGTTGTCGTAGGTGGGCGAGCTGGCACATGCGAGAACCGCGCCGGTACGCGGGTCGATGACCACTACAGCGCCCTTAAAGCCCTTGAGCGCCTGCTCGGCCGCCGTCTGGATACGCGAGTCAATGGTGAGCTTGGCGGTGTTGCCCGGCTGGGTCTGGCCCGCGAGCGACGCGATGGCGTTGTTCCAGCTGGAGTAATCCTTAGAGCCGGTGAGCGTGTCGTTCATGACGCTCTCGATGGCGGTGGTGCCATACTGCTGGCTCACGTAGCCAACCACGTGCGCTGCCAGGTTACCGTTGGGGTAGGAGCGTACGTAGGTGCCGTCCTCCTGCTGCAGCGACTCGGCCAGCGTCACGCCGTCGGACGTGATGATGGAGCCGCGCTGGATGTACTTGGAGCGGGCGATGGTGTGGTTGTTGGTCGGCATGTCCTGATAGTCCTTGGCCTTAATGACCTGGACATAGGTGAGGTTGCCGATAAGGATGGCGAACAGCGCCGTAAAGGCGAGCACCGCACGGGTTAGACGGTTGGCGAGCGCAACGCGGCCGAGCACGCCGGATTCAGGCGTGTCGAGCAGGCGACGGCGCATGCGCGAGCCGACGGAATGGCTGCCGCTGCCGTAGGAAGACGAGGCGGCAAAGCGCGTGCCCGTCGGGGCGGCGGCAGATGCGACCTGATCATCGGTGATGGCGGTCATGGTGCCGGTGCCGGTGAGCTCGGCCTCGCGTCCGGTCGCCTCGTCACCGGCGCGCAGCAGGAGAGCGACGATGATAAAGCTCGCCAGCAGCGAGGAGCCGCCCTGGCTCATAAAGGGCAGGGTGACGCCGGTCAGCGGGATCAGGCGGGTTACGCCGCCAACGATCAAAAAGGCCTGGAAGCTGATGGCGGCCGTAAGGCCCGTGGCGCTAAAGGCAGCGAGGTCGGATTTAGCGCGGGCAGCCGTGGTGAGGCCACGCACGGCAAAGAGCATAAACAGGATGAGCACGGCGCCGCCGCCCAAAAGGCCCATCTCCTCGCCGATAGCCGAGAAGATAAAGTCGGACTCGACGACAGGGATGTTGTTGGCCATGCCGTTGCCGATGCCAACACCGACCAGGCCGCCATCGGCAAGCGAGAAGAGCGACTGGACGATCTGGTAGCCCTGGCCCTGGGCGTCCTTAAACGGATCGACCCAAACCTGGAAACGCACCTGAACGTGCGATAGGAACTTGTAGGCGCCCACGGCTCCGACGGCTAAGAGCGCAAGGCCGATAACGACATACGAAAAGCGCCCCGTGGCAACGTAGAGCATCAGCAAGAAGATGGTGTAGAACAGAACGGCCGAACCCAGGTCGCGTTCGAAGACGACAACGAGTAGGCACACGCCCCACACGGCAAACAGCGGCAGCAGCAGTCGCAGGCGAGGGATCTTAAAGCCTAGGATCTTGCGGTTGGAGATGGAGAGCAGCTCGCGGTTCTCGGCCAGGTACCCGGCCAGGAACAGCACGATAAAGACTTTGGCGAACTCGCCGGGCTGGATGGTAAAGCCCGCGATGCGAATCCACAGCTTGGAGCCCGAGATCGTGGTGCCGATAAAGATAGGCAGCATCAGCAGAATGATGCCGATAATGCCAAAGGTGTACTTGTAGCGCATGACTACGTCGAGGTTCTTAACCAACGCGAGCGTTCCCACCATCAGGGCCACCGAGACAAACAGGATGATGAGCTGTGAGATCGCGAGAGCGGGTGCGAGACGCGTCACGAACGTGATACCGATGCCCGAAAGCACAAAGACAATGGGCAGGATGGCGGGGTCGGCACCGGGCGCCAAGATGCGCACGGCAATGTGGGCCGCAGCAAAGGCGGCAAAGAGGCCGATCGGTACGGCGAGCGTCTCAAAGGAGATGGCAGCGCCCGCGGTGAGCACGTACATCGCATACAGCAGGATGACGGGGAACGCCGAGGCGATGAGCAAGAGCAGCTCGGTGTTGCGGCGACTCATAAGCGGCACTCCCTTTCTAATTCTTATCGGAGGCTTCGGCCTCGGCGGACTGTTCGGCGGTTTTCTCGGAATCTGATTCGGAGGTCGATCCCTGATTGGTGTTGTCGCGAATCGTTTGCGCGTCGATCACCTGGCGGGTCTGCTCTTCATCGATCTGGTGGCGGTACTTGGATATCGTGTCCTGCGCATCGTCGACACTTGTTTGCGGAATGCCCGCCTTGAGGCGGTTTTGCGTGTCTTCGGGCAGGTCGGACAGCTTAATGCTGGTTTCGCTCTCGAGCCAGTGGAGCTTGAGTCCAAGCGGCTTGCCGGGTATGCCGCGCCAGACGGCGACATTGCCCTGGTAGGTACCCAGGTAGTACGAGCCGGTGACACCCGTGTAGGCCCAGATGCCAGCTGCCAGCACAAAGACGAGGGCCAGGATGGCGGCGATAGTAATGTTGCGGCGACGCACGCGCTGCGCCTCGCGCATAACGCCATCGTCAACCAGGTCAACGACTACTACGGTCACGTTGTCGTGGCCGCCGGCGGCAAGCGCCGCGTCCACTAGGTTGTCGACGCAGATTTGCGCGGTTGAGGACTGCGTGGCGATGTTCTCGATATCGCTATCGGGAATCATGCTCGAAAGGCCGTCAGAGCACAGGATCAGACGGTCGCCTTCCTCGATATGCAGGGTGAAGTGGTCGGCATACATGGCAGGGTCCGAGCCCAGCGCACGGGTGATGACCGAACGGTTGGGGTGGACGCGAGCCTCGTCTGCCGTAATCTCGCCGGCGTCCACGAGCTCCTCCACGTAGGAGTGGTCGCGGGTCACGCGGATGAGCGTGCCCTCGTGGAGCAGGTAGGCGCGAGAGTCACCCACGTGGGCGATGGCGAGCGTGTCGTTTTCGATATAGGCGCAGGTGGCTGTGCAGCCCATGCCGGGCTTGCCCAGGCCGTTCAGGGCCGCCTCGATTACGGCGGCGTTGGCTGCCTCGACGGCTGCGGCCAGGCGTGCTGCGTCGGCGGACTGCGGGGCCGTCTTGGCAATAGTCTCGACGGCGATGGAAGAGGCTACCTCGCCGGCGGCGTGACCGCCCATGCCGTCGCATACGCAAAAGAGCGGCGACTGCACCAGGTAGGAATCCTCATTGTGCGGGCGTACGCAGCCAACGTCAGAGCGGGCGCCCCACATGAGTTGCGTGGTGGTGCCGGCATCATAGGTCGAGTCGGTCTCGATGCGCTCCTCGGTCAGGGGCTCAAAGCTCATGGTCGAGCCGGGGTCTTTGAGCTTGGCTTCAACGGCGGCAACGTCGATCTCGGCTGTGTCACCGGGAGAGACGGTGTCGGTCTCGGCGTTTGATTCGGAATCGCCGGTGTCCGGGGAGCCGGGCTCCTCGGACGCGCGGGCGGTCGACTCGTCGTCTTGCGGGCTGACGTCTATAGGCTCGGGTGTCGCAAAGTGCGACGGCGCGGGCGTGCTTTGCGACTGGGCGGCGGGCTCGGCCACGGTATCGGACTCGCTTGCGGGCGCAGGCTGCGGGGCCTTGGGTGCGGGGCCGTCCTCGGGGGATGGCCCCGCTTCGGGCGCCGGCGTAGACACGGGCGCAACCTCGGATGCCGGGGCTATGGGAAACGCCGGCGCGGCGGGCTCGGGTGCCGCAAACACCGCAGCGCTCTCGTTGATTGCCGCGGCGACGGGCTCTGCAAAGTGAGCTGGCGCCGAGGTTGCTTCGGGCGCTGTGGGCTGTTCCGCAGCATGTGCGCCGATGGGCGCCGCTACGGCATCCTCTTCGTCCTCGTTATCGGCGAGATCCGAAATATCATGCGTTACATGCGAAAGAGGCAGGGAGAACACGGTGTCCTCGGGTTCCACGGGTGCGGAGCCCGCCGGAGCGGCGTGGGCCGGCGCAGCTGTGGCGGCAGCCGGTGCCTCGGTCATAGTCGCGGACTTGTTCTCCTCGTCGATCATCGACGGTTCACCTTCATGACCACATCGCCGATCTGGACTTCGTCGCCCTCGCGCAGCGTTGCGGGCTCCACAAGCTGGCGGCCGTTGACGAGCGTGCCGTTAAGCGAGTTGAGGTCCTCGATGATGAGCGCCGGGCCCTGCAGCGAAAAGCGCGCATGCGAGGCCGAGACGAATGGTTCGTTGATGCAGATGTCCGAAGATGGCGAGCGACCGACGATGACGGGGCCGAGCATGTCTACGTGGATGCCGCGGATACCGCGCGGGCCCTTGTCCACATCGATCGTCCAGATAGCCGAGTCGCGGCGCTGTCCACGCACAAGTCCCACGCCGGTCTTCATGACGGCGAACAGGAAGATATAGAGCAGGGCGACCAGGACGATGCGGCCTGCAAAAAGGACGATATCGATGTTCATAAGCGACTATCCCCTAAATTCAAAGGTGCTCAGGCCAAACGTCAGCAGATCGCCGTTGCGCAGCGGGCAGCGCGTAATGCGGCGGTTGTTGACGAGTGTGCCGTTGGTGGAATTGAGGTCCTCGATCGACCAATCCGAGCCCGTAAAGGTGAGCTGGGCGTGGCGGCGCGACACGTTGGGGTCGCGCAGGGCAATGTCGGAAACTGAGCGCTCGCGACCGATGGTCACCTGTGCGGAGGTGATGCTATGGCTCTCGCCGCTCACGACGTCGACGAGCTGGGCGAGCGGGCGCTGCGGGGCGCGAGTGCTCGCCATGTTGGAGGCGATGCCGGCTGCGGCACCTAGGCCCACGGCGGCACCGGTCGCGGCGGCTCCGCCCATGCCGGCAAGCGCGTCGCGCGAGACGGTCTGCGGCACCGGGATGGGTGCGGCGGCGGGGTCGGGGACGCTAGGCGCGAAGGGGTCTGCCACGGCAAGCGGGTCGGGAGCGGCGGCGCGAGGCGTCGGCTGCTGCTGGGGCATGGCGGCGGGGCGCTGCTGCTGCGGGGCAGCAAACTGCTGCTGGCCGGCGCGCGGGGCGCTGGCGGCACGGCTTGCCGCGGAGTTGTTCTGGCCCAGGCCGTTTTGATAGGCGCGCTCTTCTTCGTACAGGCGGCCGAGCGTGGGGGCATCGACGTTCTCGGCAAAGACCGAGAACTTGCCGGCGCGCAGCTGCGGATCGATCATAAAGCGCACGAGGGGCTCGCCGACAAAGACATAGCGGCGCTTTTCGGCCTGCGCTTTCACAAACTCGCGGACCTCGCGCGAAAGCTCGGGGTAGAACGGGGCGAGCATGGGATCGTCGTCGGCGGCGATCAGGATGGTATAGAGTGCCGGCGCCGTGTTGACGCCGTTAATCACCAGAGTCTGATCCTCCATGTCGCGAGCGGCCTGCTTGGCAAGCTTCTTAAAGGAGAACGGGGCACGGGTGGCACCGAAGATGCCGGCCACGTGGTCCTCGAAGATGTTCAGGAAGTTCACGAAAGATCACTCTCCGTATAGGTTCTTTGGTATCCGAGCAAATATAGGCATATCCCAACAATTATAGAGGATAGGGTTCCCGCAACTGCCGCCTTGGCGGCGACCGCGGCTGCAAGGCTGGCAATTTCCATATGGTGTGCAAGACAGGATGCCGCTGCGCAGCCGATGCCGGTGACGGCGATGGCGGCGATTGCGGCAAGGTTTGAGCCCTGGTCAGCACGCTTGGCATGGGCATTGAGCAGCGCAGATGACGCCGCGGCAGTTGTCGCGACCAGCACAAAGGCAGCCCAAAGGAGCGGGTCTTCCAGCGCTGCGGCAACGTTACCGAGCCCCAGCACGCCTCCGGCTGAAAGCGCGACCGTGGCCAGACGGGCAAAAAGCACGCCCATGCCCGTTGCCGCGGCGGCGCTTGCCGGGCCGAGCCAAAATGACGCGACGCCGGCGGCGACCCCAGCTGCCAGGAAGGTATTGCCAGTCAGACAGCCAAGCGCGAGTGCACAGGTGAGCGCGGCGCTCGCGGCAGCCTCGGTGCGACCCCAGGCGATCCACCAACCGGACATGGCAGCGGCAAAGATCACCGCGACGGGCAACATCGACAGGATGCCCTGCGCCTGCATGGTGGCGTTTGCCATGAGCACCAAAAAGCCCACGGCCGAGATGGCCGAGCCAATCTGCGGTGCCAAGCCGGCTGCCGCGCCAATAGCGATAGCCGCGACGACCAACCCGGGAAGCGCCGCGACCCCGGCCGTTTGCATCAGCAAAAAGCTAAAGGTGCCGCACGTTAGCGCCGAGATAGCGCGCATGGTGTAGTCGCGCGCATGGCTCCAGCGCGTGCCCGCCCAGCCGAGTGTGGGGTCGACCTCGATGGCATCGTCCTCGTAGTGCGACGGCTCGATATCGTCGAGCTCCTGCTCGTCATCCGAAAGCTCGCCAACCATTTGCTCCAGGCTGCGACGGCCCTCGCGCACGCTGCCCAGACCGGCAAGGAGCTGGTCGCAAAATGCCTCGATGCTGTTGGGGCGGTCTTGCGGCATGGGGGAGAGCGCGCTCATGAGCGCGGCCTCGGCTCCCGGGGGAAAGTGTGGTATCAGCTCGCTGGGATAGGTGGCGCCACCGATGATGCGGTCGAGCGAGTCGGCGGGCGTGGCCGCCATAAAGGGAGCGCTGCCGCACAAGCCCTCATAGATAACGCAGGCAAGGGCAAAGACATCGGCGCGTTCGTCGACCGTGCCGGTCTCGATATCGAGCTGCTCGGGCGGCATGTAGCCGATGGTGCCGCCGCGCGAGCCGCCAAAGCCACCGGCGGACGACAGTCGCGCCATGCCAAAGTCGGTGAGCTTTACATTGCCCGAGTGGTCGATGAGCACGTTGGCGGGCTTAATGTCCAGGTGGAGTACGCCATTGCTATGGGCGAAGGTGAGCGCCTGGCCCAGGGCATCGGCAATGGCCGCGGCCTCGTCAAAGGTGAGCGAGTGGCCGTCCACGCGATGCAAAAACTCGGCCAGCGACATACCGTCGACATACTCCATGACCAGGTAGGCATAGGCGGTGTCATGCGTAAAGTCGATGACCTGCACGATATTGGGATGTTGAAGCATGGCGGCAGTGTGCGCCTCGCGCAGGACATCCATGATGTCGCTGGCGGGCATGCCGGCGCCGTTGATAAGGGGGATGCGCTTAATGGCGACGCGGCGGCGCAGGTGCGTGTCGCGGCAAATCTCGATGGAGCCAAAACCGCCGGTCGCAAGTGTCTCGAGTGGCTGGTACCGCTTGAGCAGCTCTCGAGAGCTGGTGCCCTCCAAAGGAACGTCCGGCGAGAACCGGGCGGTATGTTGCGAGAAAAGCGGCATGGCCAACCCTCGTGCGTTTAAAGTTCGTTTGCGAGTGGCGGGCGCGGAGCCGAGCCGTTCGCGGTGGCATAGATGCTGCTAGTGTAGCACGCTCGGGTGCATGGGGAGGATGGCGGGATGCGAGGCTGCCTGTCTGGTTTGGCCTTAGCGCTTCTTCCTGTTCTTCTTCTGCTTGCGCTGCTTGCCTTTGGTCTCCTGGGGCTTGTCGCCCTGCTTGGCCTCGGCGGCGGCCTTCTCGGCCTTCATCTTCTTGCGTTTGGTCTCGATGCGGAGTTTTTTGTTGATGCGCGCCTTGAGGAAGGAGCCAAACTGCTCGGCATCGCCGCGGATGAAGGTGTCCTTGGGGATCGTCACGCCCTGGTCGGCGAACATGGCCACAAAGATGCGCTCGCCGTCGAGCACGTGGTCGAGCTTCTCAAACGGGAAGAACTGCGACCTGCCGCTCTTGCCCCATACCATCAGACCGTTCTCGTTGGCGGCGACGCGGCGGTAGCGGCCGCCCATGGACTTGTCGGCCTCGACGGCATCGATAAAGTCGCGGGCAAGCGTGTGGTGGAGGTTCTTGCTCCACCAGGCCAAAAAGGCGCCGAACACGATCAGCACGACGCCGAACTTGATCCAGCTGCCGCCGGCCACCAGCATGCCGATGCCGATGAGCGCGGCAATCGCGGCGGCGACGTACAGGGAGCCACGGCGCCTGGGCGAGGCGACCAGGCGCGCAAAGTCGGTGACGAGGTCGTTTTCGTACTGATACTCGTTGAGGTACAGAATGCCGTCATCGGCCGCGGCCTGCGCCTCGAGCGCGACCTCGACCTGGTCGGCTGCTTCGGAGGGAACGAGGTTGCTCTCTGCGTCTGCCATGCTCTTTGGACTCCTATCGCGGCGGGCTCGCCGTACGGGTTATTATGAATGCAGTATGCCGTGCGACCGCATGGCCGTCGCGGCAACAAGACTCAGTATACCCGGGGGAGCACCCATGGAATCGTTGTACCGAAAGTATCGCCCGCTCACCTTTGACTCCGTGGTGGGCCAGCAGCATATCGTCTCGACGCTCGAGCACGCCATCACCGAGGGGCGCCTGTCCCACGCCTACCTGTTCTGCGGACCGCGCGGCACGGGCAAGACCACCATGGCGCGCATTCTGGCCAAGGCGCTGCTGTGCCGCAATGCCGAGGCGGCGCGCACCGAGGGTGCAAGCGGCTGCATGCCCGACGGTACTTGCGAGGAGTGCGAGCTCATTGCCGAGGGTAACCACCCCGATGTTTACGAGCTCGATGCCGCCTCCCGCACGGGCGTGGACAATGTGCGCGAGGAAATTATCAACTCCGTCAACTTTGCCCCGGTGCGCGGCAAGTACAAGATTTATATCATCGACGAGGTCCACATGCTCACGACGGCGGCGTTCAACGCGCTGCTCAAGACGCTTGAGGAGCCGCCGGCGCACGTAATCTTTGTGCTGTGCACCACCGACCCGCAAAAGATTCTGGAGACCATCCTCTCGCGCTGCCAGCGTTTCGATTTCCATCGCATCGGCAACGAGGATATTGAGCATCGCCTGGCATACGTGTGCGAGCAGGAGGGCTTCGATTACGACGACGAGGCGCTGGCTATCGTGGCGCGCCATGCCAAGGGCGGCATGCGCGACGCATTGTCCACGCTGGAGCAGCTGAGCGTCTTTGGTAACGGTTCTGTGCATGCGGACGACGCCCGCTCGCTTTTAGGCGAGGTTTCGGACCAGATTCTGGGCGAGTTTTCCCGCGCCATTGCCGATCGCGATGTTGCCGAGCTCTATGGACTGATTCGTGCGCAGGTCGAGGAAGGAAACGACCTGCTGGAGCTGACGCGCGACCTGGTAGCGCATGTGCGTGACGTGTACGTTGCCTGCGTTGCCGGTGCCCGTGCCGAGCTGTTTGAGGGCGGCTCCGAGCAGGCCGAGGCGCTTGCTGCCGAGGCCGCTGCCTTTGGCGAGCATCCTGCCGACCGCCTGGCTCGTGTGCTGACAGTGCTCGACGATGCCGCACTGGAGATGAGGGGCGCGAGCGACGTGCGCCTGGTGCTCGAGATCGCCTGCACGCGTCTGGCGCGTCCCGAGGCTGATTTAACGATTGAGGCATTGGCCGAGCGCGTGGCACGCCTGGAGGCCATGGTTGCCAACGGCGCCGTGCCGGCGAGCGTGGCTGCTGCCCAGGCCGCCGCGCCTGCAGCATCCGTACCCGCTGCTGCCCAACAGCCGACGCTCATTTCGGGCGCTCGTGCTGCCGCTCCGGCGGCATCCGCTGCCCCCGCTGCTACGTCCGCGCGCCAGGGCGGTATGCCTTGGGACCGTGGTGCTGCTGTTCCGGCTGCTCAGCCTGCGCCCCGTTCTGCGTCCGTGTCAGCTTCCAAGCCTGCAGTGCCTGCACCTCAGCCTGCGCCGGCTCCGACGCCTCAGCCCGTTGCGGCCCCCGCGCCTGCCACCGCTCCGGCACCTAAGCCCCAGCCCAACACCGCCGCCCAGGTTGCTGCCGCTGGTGCCGCCGAGACCCCTGCGGTCGAGGATGCCGGAGAGCTGCAGCGCAAATGGGCCGAGGTTGTCGAGCGCGTCAAGGCTCGTCAGGCCTCCTACGCGGGGCTTTTGCTCAACGCTCGCGCCACGGCCGACGACGGCTCCAAGCTCACGGTCTCGTTCCCCGCGGGTTCGACTTTTGCCATTAAGATGCTCGGTCGCGCCGATACGCAGTCGGTGGTCCTGCCGACGGTTTGCGCGGTCTTCGGTCGTCGTACCGTCGACTATGTCCTGGATGGGGGTGGCACGCCGGCTCCTCAACATGAGGAGCATTCTCTATCTGCACGGGCTGCGGTATCTGCGGACCCGCAACCCGCGTCCTCGGCGGCCCCTGTATCCTCGAGCGCCAGCGCGCCGCAGCAGCAAGCGGCGCCGGTAGCGGCATCGACCCCGTCGGCGCCTAAGCCCGCGGCGCCCAAACCGGCTGCTCCGACACCCGCGCCCAAGCCCGTCTCGCCCGCGCCCAAGTCGTCTGACCTGGGCAAAGCCCCCTGGCTACGCTCCGACAACCCCGCCGGCACTCCTGCCACGGGTAAGCTCCCGACCGAGTCCGCACCCCGTGCGCCCGAGCGCTCGGCCGCCCCCAAGGCTCAGCCTGTCGCGCAGTCCGCGCCGTGGGAATCCGAGCAGGTGCCCTACGACGACGCTATGGTCGGCGGCTTCGCTGGCGATGCGAGCGGGGACGATCTGCCTCCGTTCGACGTGCCGGGTGCGACGCCCGCGCCCAAGCCCGCTGCAACTGCCCCCAAAGAGGAGGACGCTCCTGCAGCTCCCTGGGAGTCCAACCCCGGCGCGGGCAGTCCCTTCGGCCATCAGGGCGCAGCCCCAAGCATCCCGCAGACCGAGGACGAGGCCAAAGCCCTCATCCGCAGCGTCTTCGGTCAGTCCACCATCTTCAAACCGGTGGAGTAGCTGTACAGGCGGGTATACTGCTCAAGAAGAGACGTCTTTGAACGGAGCGAGCTTATGATGTGGGAATATGTCCGCCTTGAGGACGATACGCAAGTTTCGTATTCCGAAGTCCGTGAGGACAACACGGTGAAGGTTGTTGTGGAGCGCCCGCGCGATTGGGGTTTTGACACGGCGGAGTGCATCTTGCCGGCATTCAATTGGGTGTCACGCGAGGGCTTTAGCGAAGCGGACCTCAAAGAACTCGATGATTTCGTGCGTAACAATGCCCCGCTCATCTTGCGTTTTGCTTACGAAGGCGGACGGGTCTATGCCTAGTCTTTTCCGACTCGGGCCGTACATCATCTTTTTCTGGACAGGGGAGAACGGCGAGCCCGTCCATGTTCATATCGCGGTCAAGCGCCCCACCGCCGAGGCGACCAAGATATGGCTTACCCGCTCCGGCGGATGCAAGCTGGCCCATAACAAGGGCGATATTCCTGCTCGGGATTTACGCGATATCATGCAGTTTGTTTCATCTAACCATGCGCTGATTTGCAAACGCTGGAAAGAAACAACCGGTGGGCTGTCGTTTTACTGTTAAGAGTCGCTTGCCGGACTTATGGCCTCTAGCTCTTCTGGGGCTCTTTGCCTGGGCGCATCTGTATTTCGGACATGTGGAGCGTGGTGCCGCGTATCTCGCATTCGAGCAGGCAGATGCGTGACGGTCGGCCCAGGGTGCTGAGGTCGACACGATACGTCGCGCGGCTGTCCGTGTACTCGACTTGCTCGGCGTTGAGGGTTGCTCCGATTGTCAAGAAAGCGCCTGGTTCGGCATCGACAATCTTGGAGTCCTTTATCTTGACCTTGAACTCTTGGTAGAGGGACGGGCTGTTGTAGTAAATGGTTCGGGTTCCATCGGTGCACTCATCGGTCGCTTCCCATTTGACGGTGGGCTGGTCCGAGCTGGCTACTAACAGTTCTGCTCCAAAGGCTATAGCGTGGGTGACGACAACCAGCAATGCCCAGCCGGCAAAGAGATAGATAACCAAATATAGAGCGGGGTGTTTTGAGCGGATGTTTTGGAGCGCGTCGGGGGCATTCATGGGGCACCTCCAAATTGCTATCTATGACAATCAAATTATACCCTGTCGCCATGTGCGCCGCCTCGAGCAACGGTTCGGCATTTAGCAATTTAGTGGCACACATGAAATGCCGATTTCGGCTCTACTAGATTTGCTTGAGATTTTATGTAACCTTGCATAATTCGACCTTGCATAATCTTGGGCGGTGCGTTTCGCTAGAGGACATGTATATCGACTGAGGTAACACGTCCGCCCCGCTCGCTGGCCCCGCGCCGTGGTACGATTTTTGAGTTTGAAAGTCCCGCCGTGCTCCGGCTGCCCTTGCAGCTCGGCGTGCGGCCGCACGTAAAGGAGCCATCATGGCCGGTATGAACATGCAGCAGATGATGAAGCAGGCTCGCAAGATGCAGGAGCAGCTTGCCGCCGCGCAGGAGAACCTCAAGTCCCAGACCGTCGACGCCTCTGCCGGCGGCGGCATGGTCAAGGTGACCGTTAACGGCGAGATGGAGCTCGTCAACCTCACCATCGATCCCGATGCCCTCGATCCCGAGGACGTCGATATGCTGCAGGACATGATCATGGCTGCCGTCAACGAGGCCGTCCGCGGCGTCAACGAGCTCGCCAACAAGCAGATGGGCGCCATCACCGGCGGCCTCAACATCCCGGGCATGCCGTTCTAAGACACGCATATATATGAGTGCGAATCACAGTCTGCAAAAACTGCTCGACGAGCTGGGCCGTCTGCCGGGCATTGGTCCCAAGTCGGCCCAGCGCATCGCCTATTACCTGCTCGAGGCCGATGCCGAGGAGGCCCGCCGCCTGGCCGAGGCCATCCTGGAGGTTAAGCAGGAGGTCCACTTTTGCAGCCGTTGCTTTAACTACGCCACGGCCGACGAGTGCTCCATCTGCCAGGACCCGATGCGCGATACCACTCGCATTTGCGTGGTGGGCGAGCCGCGCGATGTCCAGGCGATTGAGCGCACGGGCAGCTATCACGGTCTCTACCACGTATTGGGCGGCGTGATCAGTCCCATGGACAAGATTGGTCCCGAGCAGTTGCACATCCGCGAGCTGCTGGCGCGTCTGGGCCACGAGGATATCCATGAGGTCATCATCGCCACCAACCCCAACATCGAGGGCGAGACCACGGCGAGCTACCTTGCCCGCACCATCAAGCCGCTGGGTGTTGAGGTGTCGCGCCTGGCGAGCGGCCTGCCCGTGGGCGGCGACCTGGAGTATGCCGACGAGCTTACGCTTGGGCGCGCCATAGAGGCCCGTCGCACGATTTAGGTGGCGAGCCTACTCCTGCCGTATGTTTTCCTCGCGACGCACGGGGTAGCCATAATTTCCCCGTGCGACTGTAAGTTTGTTGTGCAACAAAGATGCTTTGTATCCGCTTATCGCATGGATGCTTCCACTTGCATCCTTAATTTGCCCATTCGTTGCGCAACCTTTTGGGTTCGCTGATACACTCAAATATGGATTCGAATGAATGCGCCGCTCCCGAGCGGCGTGTTTTTGTTGGAGGAGAACGCATGCGGCCCGGTGGCACTCAGACAAAGCGCGGCGCCGCGGTGCGCATGCGACGCCGACTGGGCTTGGCGCCGCGGGCGTACGCACTGCTGTCTTGCTCGCTGGTGCTGGTCATAGCTGGCGTTTCTGCCTATGGCATGACCGCGCCGTCCATGATGCAGGCGCATGCCGCACGCGAACCGCGCGTGGGGCATGAGGTCAAAAGTGATCTGGGCACCACGACTGGATATGCTTGGGCAAGCGTGGTCGCGCATATTGTGTTTGGCACCGACGATGCGGACGGTGCCGAGGCCCCGGACAACGAAGTCACGCTTGCCAATGGCAAAACCATCGTGCTCACCAACACCAAGATCATCGATCGGTTGTCCAACAATAGCGTGGCGGCAACGGTGAATAAGGTCGAGCAGCAGAAGGAGCAGGACGTCCAGCAGTCCGGAAAGCCCGGTAGCTCGGATACTTCTGGCTCCGGCTCGGATTCGTCGAGTTCGGGCGGCGGCTCTGGGTCGGGTTCCTCTGCCGGAGGGTCTGGAAACGGCGGCTCGACGGGCGGCAACACTGACAACGATGCAAACTCCGGTGGCCTTTCCGCTGCTGAGGAAGAGAGCATTCACAGTTGGCTTGTGACCAAGTACAACATGCTCGACGGCTATGTTTCTCGTGCCAATGACGTGGTCTCGACCTATAACTCTACGGGAGATCCCAGGCCGTGCGACAGCCTGGTCGGGGAGATGTTTGTCATTCGAGCCGAGTTCGGTCGTCAGACATTCTCGCCCCGGTCAAGGTGGTATCAGCAGTATGCCAATCTGTGGGGCTGTTACACCAACCTATGTCAATGGGTCGGCCATTACGGCGATGATGACGTCGCGCTCGGTAACTTCAACAATAACGTGGCGGCGCTTGCCCTATGATGACCGATCTTGCATCCACCACACCACAATCGCTCGGTCGCGATCCCATGGTCGGCCTGCGCCTGGCGCGTGTCGACGGGTTTGAGCCGGCCATTGCGCTCGGTCAGGACGAACTGCCTGCCTATCTGCGTCGTTTTACGATACTGTTTGCCGACGATGCCACCATGCGCCGTGGCGGTATCGGCCGCGTGACGCGTGCCGTCAACGCCCAAGGCGAGGCCGTAGCACTCAAACAGCTCATCTTGCCGACGCGCGATGAGTTTGACGACGATGCCGCCCATGAGGCGCTGGTCGCCAAGTTCAAAGCGGCATTTCGCGAGGAATATGAATGCCATCGCGCCCTTTCGGGCCTTAAGGGCTTTCCCCGCCTCTATGGCTGGGGCGTGGTTGACGGTGTGCCTGCAATTGTCATGGAATGGGTCGAGGGCGAGACGCTTGCCCGCTTGCGTTCGCGACTCGCCGTGGACGATGCCGGACGCCTGTCGCCGCTTGTGGCGGCGCGTCTGGGTCGCGACCTGTTCGATCTGCTCTGCCGTATGAGCCTGGTGGGCGAGGGCTTTGTCCATCGCGATATCTCGCCCGCTAATATTATGGTGCGCACGGCGCGCCTGCCGCTTGATCGGCAGCTTGCCGAGGGCACCTTTGACCTGTGCCTGATCGACTTTGGCTCGTCGCTGGCGCTTGAGCCTGCGTCGGCCGTGGCCGGTACCGGCGGCAAGGCGTCGTTTACGGAGCGTTATGCCACGCTGCGTCGCGCGACGGTTGCCTATGCCCCGCCCGAGATGCTCACCGACGATATTCCCGACCTGCGCGCTTTGCGTATGTCGCCGGCGATCGACGTCTATGCCGCGGCAAGCACGGTTTACGAGCTCATTGCCGGCGTCGCGCCATACGAAGCCGCGCCGGGCACTTCGGGCACCTCGGGTTCGCGCAAAAAGACGCGCGACATCGCGAGCCCCTACCGTCTCAAGATGGACACGCGGCCCGACTATCCCATTGGTGCCCATGCGCCCGGTTGCGATTTGACTCAGCTGCTTCGTCGTGAGCCCGATGTGGCGCTCGCCGCGGCCGAGCAGGCCCAGCAGCTAAGGCTTGAGCCGGATTCCGAAGAGCTACGCGATGCGCTGGCGTTTGTCGATGCCCAGCTGTTCGACGTGGTAATGGCCTGTCTGTCCAGCCATCAAAAAGATCGTCCCGAGCCGGCGGCGGTCGAGGCGGCGCTCTCGGCGTTTTGTGACCACTATGCGCAAAATGTCGGTCGTTCGCTCCGCGGCGAGCCGCTTACGCCGTGCCCTATGGATGCGTCCGGCCGCGCGGTTCGTCGCGCGCTGATGGTCGGCGCGGCGGTCGTCTGCGGCGTGGTTTGGGCTGTGGTCGTGGTTTCGGCCGCGCTGCTGGCATCGGGCGCTCGCGTGACGGCGACTTTGGGATCGCTCGTGTGGTCTGGGTCGCTACCGGGTATTATTGCCGCACTGGCGTTGGCGTTGCCAGGCATAGCCGGCGTTGCCGCGGGGGCACTTGCGCGCGATCGGCGCTCGGGGTTCCTGCAGGGTGTGCTTGCGCTTTCTGCCTGCGAGGTTCCGGTGCTGGTTGTGGCTGCATGTAGCGTATTTTCCCAACGCGCTCTGATGGGCGGCCTTGTTGCCGCTCTGGTTGCAACCTATACGCTTACGTGGTTTTTGCTTGCGATGGGCTTTGCCTTTGAACTTCCCGTTTCGGCACCGCGACGCACAAAAGCCCAGATGGCGACTCCGCTTGCCGGTGGAGCCGCAGCTGCCCGTACTTTTGGCGTACCTGTCGAAGTATCGTCTGATTCTATTTCTACGACCAAGGAGGCCTAGGTCATGGCATCTCAAGTTGAGCTCACCCCATGCGGGGCCATGTTTGACATCTTTAAGCGCGCGGCGCATCTGAGCCATATCGAGCTGTGCGGCTTGGTGCTTTCGTCCCGTCCGCTCGCCGACGGCCGCAGCCCGCAGAGCCGAGCCGCCGATCGCTCTTGGGTTTCCCGCTTTATCGTTCGCGCGCCGGTCGGCACGCTTCAGCAGCGCTACTTTGCCGAATACGGTACCTCGGCTGCGCGCATTATGTCGCAACTGGCCCTGCGCCAGCGAAATCCCATGGACTCCACGGCTGTGATCAATATGGTGTGCGGTCCTGCAGGTGAACCGATGGTACGCGCGCTCGAAGAGTGCCACCAGGACACGAATCTCTATCGCAACGCGCTCGATCGCCTGTCCCAGGCGGCGGAACTCATGCCCGCCGAGCGCGCCGAGGCCGTGCTGGTGCTGTTTGTCGCTGTCGGTTGTTCGGCGGATGTGCGGTCCTCGGTGAACTATGCCATCGACTACGCGCACGCGACCTGTGGCGGAGGCACCTCCACGCCGCGTTCGCTTGGCATGTCGATGACCGCGGGCGAACGCGAACCCGCCCCGGCGCACCCCTTGGGCTTGCTGCGCGTACAAAACAGTTTTGTCGTGAGCGCCCCGCGCTGGATTCAGCCGAGTGAGCAGGGTGTTGAGATTGGCGCGCTGGCCACTGGTGAGGGCGATATTACCGACGTCGGCGACGATGTCTCGGCCCGCCATGCCCATATCTGGTGCGATGCTCAAAATATCTGGCACGTCGAGGACTTGTCGTCCACCAACGGAACCGTGGTGGTAAACGGGGCCACGCGCGTCTGCATTCAGGTCGAGCCCGGCCGTTCCGCCCAACTCAATCCCGGCGACGAGCTCAAGCTCGGCGAATCCACTACCTACGCCATTCTCTTCGGTGCCCTCTAGCCAACCCCTCGATAAGTTGCGGCGAAATAGTTCTTGTTTAAGGCTGCGAACAGCAAAAAGGCGACAAAAGGCAAAGGATTTGGTGGGTGTAAAACGAGGTCGTTTGCGGGCGGACGCTCCAATCTATTGTGGCAATCGGGCGGTTGAAAAAGATATTTCAACCGCCCGATTGCCAGATTCGTCGGAGGAGATGTCCGATTCCGACTCTCTTGTAGGAAGAGCTTGAGATCGTATTGGCCCAAGGCAATCTTAAAGCAGTCTCATTGACAAATCTTCGCTCCTGTTGTGTTGAGGTGTAAGGTATCAGTGATTGATGTTTTGTGGCGGGTAGATTGGGGCCTTCCTTGATTCGATGCGTTCTCTCGAGGTTCATCAGAGCAAAAGGGGCTTTCGTCTTCATTGCTATCACGGTGATTGGAACCGCTCTCTCCTATGCCATGCCATACGTGAACGGGAAATTCTTAGATTTTCTTCTTGGTAACCGCAGCGAAAGAGACGCCGTACTCTTCGCGCTCCTGGTTGCGTCAATAGGAGTTTTCTCCACCCTCTTTACTTATTTTGCAGGAACACTTTCCATTCGCATAACCACGAGACTTTCCTTTGATCTTCTCAGGGAGGCCGTCTTGCGTTTTGAAAGAGACGATTACTTGGTGAGTCGGACCATCGATCCAGCCTATACAACGCAACGGATTATTTCCGACTCCAGCGTGGTCTCATCCTTCGTTTTGGCGAATTTTATCAGTGCGCCGCTGTCCATTGTAGCTATTCCCATCGTATTGCTTATCATATGGTCAATTGATTCAACTCTCGCGGTGTTTTCCATCATTCTCCTCATCGTGTATTTCTGTGTAATTACTGGGTTGAGGAAACTTTTGTATAGGGTCACGTATGAGAAGAAAGAGGCGGACAGCGCCTTTTACGCCGCAATTGCATCGCAGCTTAATCAGATTCTCAACATTCAACTGGCATCTTCGTACGGCAAGAGCGAACAAGCGCTCGACGCTGGATTTAAGAGCTATTTTCCCAAAGTTTTGCGCTCCGGAAAGCTATCATATTCTCTGGCATCGCTCGATGGTCTTTTCGCAGCGTTGTTTCAAGCGGTGATACTTGTTGTTTCCGGAGTACGAATCATTAACGGGACTATGTCAATAGGCGAGTACACTATCATCGGTACATACTTCGCGGTTCTCTTTAAGACTTTGAAAAGTATGATGTCATTGTTCAAATCCTATCAGGACGCCAAAGCATCATGGGATAGGACGGCTATCGCGACGAGGGAAAAGGCGAGATCGGGGTGGAATCGGACCGATTTGGCGAAACTTGATGGAATAAATGACATTTCGGTATCTGATTTGGAATTCTCGGTTGTCCTTCCAGACGGATCTGTCCGAGAGGTCCTCGGCGGGTTTTCTTTCAAGTTTTCCGGTCCTGGTACATATTGCATAGTTGGGGAGAACGGAAGAGGCAAGACGTCACTTCTTTACTTGATGCTCGGGCTATACTCATCGAAAGGCAAAGTAAAATACAACGGTGTGCCAATCGAAGAATGCGACTTGGATTACATACGTGCGAGAGAGATATCGTGCTGCCCACAGTCGTGCTTCGCGCCGGACGAAACGGTGAAAGAGCTGTTAGAGTATTTCGACACGCCCTTTTCTCCCTATCACCGGGGTGTAGATGACCTACCTTCGCTGGAAAACAGCGTGAAGGAGTTACTCGGGAAACGTTGCTCCGCGCTTTCGGGCGGTGAGCTGCGCCGCGTGTACTTATGGTCGGCGATTTCACGCAAGTCGTCAGTTTTGGTGCTCGACGAGCCCACGACTGGGTTAGACGCTGTAAGCCGCGCCGAGCTTGCGGCCTATGTTAAGCGCAACAAGCAAAGCCAGCTGATCATCGTTGTCTCTCACGATGACGAGATGGTCGGCGCGGTAGAAGGGGTAGTGGATTTAGGCAGCATGTACCAGGGTAAATGCTGACAAGTGTAGTGCTACCCAACTGGCAGAGATAACAAAAAAGCGATGCAGATGCACGTAGCATTCAGGCGGTTCGGATTCGGTGCCTTCACGCCATCGCAACGCTTTCAGATATAGTTCTCGTTCTCTTACTAAAGGAAACTTTAGTCTACGTCGTCTTGTCGAGACAGAGGTGAAGCGAAGTGTTGTCGCGACGTATCTTATTCCAGGTGGCTCAGTATCAGCGTGGGAATCGCATCAAAGTGTACTTACGATTCTCGTGTCCCACGGACAACATGAGCTGAGCATTGAGGTTCCGCCCTTTGCTGCAACTACACGGGGTTGGACGGCAATGAATATGCCGGGCCGCATGCCACGCGCAGCGGGGGTCCATGCCCCAGTATGTTGCCTACAGCAGCCTCGATGTCCACGCACACATCATCTCTGCCTTCGCGTTCAATCCGTTTGCCGGAGAGTGCGAGGGCTGCAAGGCCGTAGAATTCGAGCCGAACAAATGAAATGCGGTATCAACGCATAGGATTAAACTGACGATTGCTTTGCACCGAGAATACGCTTGGAAAGCCGCTATGGGTGGCGGCCCGGGTTAAATAGAGAAGCCCGTCCGATCACTTTCATATGGCGAACGGTCGGGCTTCTTATTCCACTTGCCAATGCTCGGCTCATATTGGAAGAAAGCTACGCTAATGTTTGCGTGATACTCCTATTTTTTCCGAAGAAAGAGTCGGATAATGAAGAATAAAATTAAAAAAGGTGCCAAATATAATGTAAGTATAAAGGCTAATCCAACGAGACCTTGCAATAATGGCATAACTCCTCCCAGACACGAGATTTTGGTATTTGTTCCCATCTTATTCTGAATTGGACCAAATAGTTTCTAGCCACAAAAACTACTCGTCAACTGGATCGCACCAATCTGCTGGCAAAACGCAGCTTGATTCTTTATCGACATAGCACCAATCCGCAACAGGGCACTCGGCGATGTCGTAAAAATTGCATATATCAACTCCAAGACAACAAGGCTCAACGGGAGGATTTTCATTTCCACTTGAACCAACAGGATGGATATGCTTCATAACAGCTCCTCACCTTAATCCAATTAGAGACTACGTTTGATCAATGCCACAGTGATCTACAACGCAGATGCTGCCGCCATCCATGTCATAGTCGCAGTAATCGTATGCACCACAGCCATCTGCTTTATCATAAACAGTACAGATGTCAGTAATGCCCAAGAGGCAGTCAAAAGACATCGGCTTCACGCCTGCCTCGTCGCTACTTCCTGGATTAATCGGATGAATATGCTTCACGACTACCTCCCTTTGAGTGCAGAAAAAACCTCAATATTGTGTATAACAAACCAAGATGTCTAGTTCACCATATTTCTAGAATGGTTTCGGCGAACGTAGCAATAAGCTTTGCAGACGGTAATCAGAAGAACGAACACCTCCACAATGGTGACAGCAATGCGCTGAACCGCTTATTCCGATACAGTAGCTTCTCGTTGATTTTTCTCCTGCGAAGATGAGTGGCGGGAAATAAGGTCAAAAGCCATCTCGTAGCACATTTTTCTATATTCACATGATGCAGGGTGTAGACTCTTGGGTAAGTAGCCGTACTCGTCTGCAGCCTCCCAGCTACAGCCCCCACCACAGAAAGACCGAGCCCAACAGTCCGTACAGTCAATTCTTTTTTCGACACCCTGACTCCAGTTTTCAATATACCTAGTTTCGTCAATTCCGGTGATGATGTTGCCCATTTTGAATCGCATCATCCCGACAAACCTGTGACAGGGGTATACGTCTCCTTCGGGAGTCACAGAAATAAAACGCCTGCCAGCCCCGCATCCGACAAAGGCGATCCTGTTGCTCATAATCAAATCAATTGCAGTTTTCAATGTTCTAAACAAGGGCTTTTCCCCTTGATCAATCTGTTTGAGATATTGATCCGCCAAATCTATTAAGCCCGCCCTGATTTTGTTTAATGAGTGTTCGTCGAGTTTGATATTCTCATCGAATGAGCTTACGGGCGAGAAGTAAATCCTTCTGAAACCCATCTCTTTAAACTGAAGATAGTCTTCAACAAGGTTACAGTTATTTCTTGTTAAGGTCGCTCTTGCGCCGAAGGGGAACGACTCGGAAAAACGACGAACGTTTTTGTCGATATCGGAGAAAGAGCCGCCTCCCGTCTTGTACGGGCGCGATGCATCGTGTTTACATCCTGTACCATCGAGACTAATCAGAACAGAAAACCCGTGCTCCTTGAAAGAATTCACAGCAGTGTCATTCAAAAGCGTTCCGTTGGTCGTAATAGAATAGGTAAAGTTTCTATTGGGGTATATTCTTTTTGAATAGTCGACCGTTTTCCATATCAGCGGCTCGTTAATCATGGGTTCCCCACCAAAAAAGACGATCGTAAGCGTTTCGTTTTCCGATGAACTTGCGACGAGGTAGTCGACCGCCTTGAAGGCTATCTCGTCTGTCATCAGCAGAGGAGACGTCCCATAATCTCCTTTACCGGCAAAACAGTAACTACAACCAAGGTTGCATGCATGTGAAACGTGGAGTTCGATGGATCTAAGTTTTCGAGGCGTGTCTTTTGTTGAGATAGTCCGCTCAGACAATCGTTGATATTCATCAATGTCGTCTTCAAGTTCTGCTATGGTCGTTTGGTCGTAGCCTTTCGCAGCAAGTGACTTCGTTAGCAACTTCGAGTTGACCGTTCTTCCCGATGCTTCAAATACGCGAAGCGCATCTTCTGATGCTTGGTCAACCTGAAAGCAATTGCGAGTGACCTCATCGAAGCAGTAACGACGATCACTTACTGAGAAAAAATGCATACGTTCCTCAATTTCATGCTGGACTGGCACTAACCTTGTTTATTGTTACGCAGCTATAAAAAACCACCAGCGGGGATTCGGCGTGCGGCTCAATCGGACTCCCAAAAGGTTCTATTTGAGACTGGCAAGCTTTGCGTTGTTGGCACTTCGACAGCGCTCTTTATTCCAGCATGGAGCCTCGCAGTTTGAGTCGACTTGCCTCTGGAAGGTCCGATCTTAACTTGATTTAGGATGAAAACAGATTACAGGCGCGCTCATCTAGAAAGAAAGGAAACCAATCACCGCCTTTCACCAGGAAAGTTTTTTATAGCCCACCTCGAGCAAAATGAAAGATGCGAGAGCGATTGGGGAACAACGCGAATCTCCCCTTTTTGGGTGGGAGCGAGCCTTCAGCTATCGGCGAACGACTCGCCCTGGTCAGAATCTGGAAGTGGTGCCGGGCTGCTTGGGCCTCCCCGGCGACTTCGTGGGGCTTACCTGCCTGACGTCGAGGAGTACATCCGCAAGATTCGTTCCCTATGCCGTTTGCTCTCACGCCCGCCTTGGTTCCAAGTCGGGCGAGCCGCCGCGTTCATGCGACCTGTGGCGGCGCCACGTCGACGCCGCGTTCGCTTGGCATGTCGATGACCGCGGGCGAACGCGAACCCGCCCCGGCGCACCCCTTGGGCTTGCTGCGCGTACAAAACAGTTTTGTCGTGAGCGCCCCGCGCTGGATTCAGCCGAGTGAGCAGGGTGTTGAGATTGGCGCGCTGGCCACTGGTGAGGGCGATATTACCGACGTCGGCGACGATGTCTCGGCCCGCCATGCCCATATCTGGTGCGATGCTCAAAATATCTGGCACGTCGAGGACTTGTCGTCCACCAACGGAACCGTGGTGGTAAACGGGGCCACGCGCGTCTGCATTCAGGTCGAGCCCGGCCGTTCCGCCCAACTCAATCCCGGCGACGAGCTCAAGCTCGGCGAATCCACTACCTACGCCATTCTCTTCGGTGCCCTCTAGCCGGCAGTTAGGGACGTTCCTTTTCTGCCGGCACTTGGGGACACTCCTTGGCGCGCCAGGGCCGGCCGCTTGGGACGAGGGGCCATTTCGCCCCTTGGCGGTCAGTCGGGGTAAACCTTTACCGCCCGCCTATATTTGCCGAAATTACACTTGACGGCGGGGTACAATAAACCCGCATGCGGATTTCCGTTGCGGGCGCTTCCCATCGCCGGGGCGTGCCCGGGAGCATCCGGCATGCGGCCTTTGCGGCGCTCGGTCATGTGCAAGACGGGTAGCTGGGCTTGTGGAGCGCGTGCAGCCCTCCTCGCCTCGGCATGCCTTCTCTCCACGCCATGTACCTGCTGCTGAGCCTGCCTGCCAGATGATTGGAAGCAACAGCGAAAATCCCATCACGCCAACATCCCGGCGATCGCCGGGGCCTGTATACCTATATGAGAGGAGAGGGGTATATGGCGCGTAAGTTTAAGTCTATGGACGGCAACGAGGCGGCCGCATATGTTTCGTATGCGTACACCGAGGTAGCGGGAATCTATCCCATTACGCCGTCCAGCCCGATGGCCGACCATGTCGACCAGTGGGCGGCCCAGGGTCGCAAGAACATCTTCGGCACCCCGGTCAAGGTCGTCGAGATGGAGTCCGAGGCAGGTGCAGCCGGTACCGTTCACGGTTCGCTGGGTGCCGGTGCTCTGACCACCACCTACACGGCTTCTCAGGGTCTGCTCCTGATGATTCCGAACATGTACAAGATCGCGGGCGAGCAGCTCCCGGGCGTCTTCCACGTCTCCGCGCGTTGCGTCGCTTCCCACGCCCTGAACATCTTTGGCGATCACTCCGACGTCATGGCTTGTCGTCAGACCGGCTTCGCCATGCTCGCCGAGGGCAACGTCCAGGAGGTCATGGACCTCTCGCCGGTGGCTCACCTTGCCGCCATCGAGGGCAAGACCCCGTTCCTTAACTTCTTCGACGGCTTCCGCACCAGCCACGAGATCCAGAAGGTCGCCATGTGGGACTACAAGGATCTGGCCGAGATGTGCGACATGGACGCCGTCCAGGCTTTCCGCGATCACGCGCTCAACCCTGAGCACCCGCACACCCGCGGTAGCCACGAGAACGGCGATATCTTCTTCCAGAACCGTGAGGCCTGCAACAAGGTCTACGACGAGCTTCCCGCCGTCGTCGAGGGCTACATGAAGAAGATCAACGAGAAGCTCGGCACCGATTACGGCCTGTTCAACTACTACGGCGCTCCCGATGCCGATCGCGTCGTCGTGTGCATGGGCTCCTTCTGCGACGTGCTTGAGGAAGTCATCGACTACCTCAACGCTCACGGCGAGAAGGTCGGCCTGGTCAAGGTTCGTCTGTTCCGTCCGTTCTCCATCAAGCACTTCGTCGACGTTCTCCCCGAGACCGTCCAGAAGATCGCCGTCATGGACCGTACCAAGGAGCCGGGTTCCATCGGCGAGCCGCTCTACCAGGACGTCGTCTCCGCTCTCTACGAGGCCGGCAAGACGGGTATCAAGGTCGTCGGCGGCCGTTACGGTCTGGGCAGCAAGGACACGCCTCCCGCGTCCGCGTTCGCTGTCTTCGAGGAGCTCAAGAAGGACGAGCCCAAGCGCGAGTTCACCATCGGCATTGTCGACGACGTGACCAACCTGAGCCTGCCCGAGGCCGAGGATGCGCCCAACACCGCAGCCCCCGGCACCATCGAGTGCAAGTTCTGGGGTCTGGGTGGCGACGGTACCGTCGGCGCCAACAAGAACTCGATCAAGATCATCGGCGATCACACCGACAAGTACGTTCAGGCCTACTTCCAGTACGACTCCAAGAAGACCGGCGGCGTCACCGTTTCGCACCTGCGCTTTGGTGATTCCCCGATCCGTTCGCCGTACTACGTGACCAAGGCCGACTTTGTCGCCTGCCACAACCCCAGCTACATCGTCAAGGGCTTCAAGATGGTCCGCGACGTCAAGCCGGGTGGCACCTTCCTGGTCAACTGCCAGTGGAGCGACGAGGAGTTCGCCGAGCACATGCCCGCCGTGGCCAAGCGCTACATCGCGAACAACAACGTCAACGTCTACCTGATCGACGCTATCGACCTGGCCGCCAAGGTCGGCATGGGCAAGCGCACCAACACGGTGCTCCAGTCCGCCTTCTTCGCGCTGGCCAAGGTCTTGCCCGCCGAGGACGCTCTGCAGTACATGAAGGACGCGGCCACCAAGTCCTACATGAAGAAGGGCCAGGCCATCGTCGACGCCAACCACAAGGCCATCGATGCCGGCGCTACCGCCTTCCGTAAGTTCGAGGTTCCGGCCGACTGGGCAACTGCCGAGGATGCCGCTCCCGTCGAGCTCTCCGAGGAGACCAAGTCCGCTATCGCCCAGCAGGTCAAGAACCTGCTCGAGCCCATCGATCGCATGGATGGCGACAGCCTGCCCGTTTCCGCCTTCGTCGGTTGCGCCGACGGCCAGTTTGAGCTGGGCGCCTCCGCATACGAGAAGCGCGGCGTCGCCGTGGTCGTTCCCCATTGGGACGAGACCAAGTGCATCCAGTGCAACCAGTGCGCCTACGTGTGCCCGCATGCCACCATCCGTCCGTTCGCGATGACCGAGGACGAGGCTGCCGCCGCGCCCGAGGCTACCCGCACGCTCGACGCCATGGGCCCCAAGGCCAAGGGCATGAAGTTCACCATGGCCGTGTCCCCGCTCGACTGCATGGGTTGCACCAACTGCGTCAAAGTTTGCCCCAAGGGCGCCCTCGAGATGGTTCCCACCGAGCAGGAGATGGACCAGCAGCCCGTTTGGGACTACATGGTCGAGAACGTCTCCGAGAAGAAGGAGCTCATCGCGGCCAACGTCAAGGGCAGCCAGTTTAAGCAGCCCTACCTGGAGTTCTCCGGCTCCTGCGCCGGCTGCGCCGAGACTGCCTATGCACGTCTGGTGACCCAGGTCGCCGGCGACCGCATGTTCATTTCCAACGCCACCGGCTGCTCCTCCATTTGGGGCAACCCCGCTGCCACCGCTCCTTACTGCAAGGACAAGGACGGTCACGGCCCGGCGTGGAACAACTCCCTGTTCGAGGACAATGCCGAGCACGGTCTGGGCATGGCCGTTGGCTATGAGGCCGTTCAGCACAAGCTGATCGCCGCTACCCAGGACATCATCGCTGCCGATGGTCCGTCCGATGAGCTCAAGGCTGCCGGCCAGGCTTGGATCGACTCCGTCAACGACGCCGAGGCTTCCAAGACCGCTGCCGCTGCCTACGTTGCCGAGCTCGAGAAGTGCGGCTGCGACGCTTCCAAGGCGATCCTCGCCGACAAGGCTTACCTCACCAAGAAGTCCTTCTGGATCTTCGGCGGCGACGGTTGGGCCTACGACATCGGCTTCGGTGGCCTGGACCACGTCCTGGCTTCCGGCCACAACGTCAACGTCTTCGTCTTCGACACCGAGGTCTACTCCAACACCGGTGGTCAGGCCTCCAAGGCCTCGAACCTGGGCCAGGTCGCTCAGTTCGCCGCTGCCGGTAAGGTGACCAAGAAGAAGTCCCTGGCCGAGATCGCCATGAGCTACGGCTACGTCTACGTGGCGCAGGTCGCCATGGGCGCCAACCCGGCTCAGACCCTCAAGGCCATCCACGAGGCCGAGGCCTACGACGGCCCGTCCCTCATCATCGGCTATAGCCCCTGCGAGATGCACTCCATCAAGAAGGGTGGCATGCAGAACTGCCAGGCCGAGATGAAGAAGGCTGTCGAGTGCGGTTACTGGAACCTCTTCCGCTTCAACCCCGAGGCTGCTGCCGGCAAGAAGTTCTCGCTCGATTCCAAGGAGCCTGCGGGCGGTTATCAGGAGTTCCTGATGAACGAGGCCCGTTACGCTTCGCTGACGCGTTCCTTCCCCGAGCGCGCCGAGGAGCTCTTCAAGGAGAATGAGCAGGCCGCTATGGACCGCTATCAGCACCTGCTGAAGCTCAAGACGGTGTACAACGAGGCCTAGGTCTCCCACCGCAGGATCTGAGGGCTAACCTTCGCGGACGTCCTCGGACATGAAAGAACCCCCGCTGCGCACTACGTGCGGCGGGGGTTCTTTCGTCCTGCGGAGTGTCCGCGAAGGTTAGCCCTCAGATCCTGCTGCGACTACGTCCTCGGATTGTGTGGGCGGATGAAGGACGTGGTTGTGGGGGGCTTTTGTCCCCTTCGCTGTTTCGCGGCTTTGCCGCGAAACCTCGCGCCACTTTGGGGATGGATGGGGGACTTGGCTGTTGCCGCCTTTTCGGAGCTTTTCTTTATTCCTTTTGCTGGATGAAAAGCCCCTTGTTTTTGCAGGGGTGCATACTCGACTTATATGTGCATAGAATCTCGTATAGTGCGAGTAAGATATTGCGCTGTCCGTTTTGTGTTTAGCAGAGATATAGTTTGCATAATCCGACATAATCCTCGCTTCATTTAAATAAAGTCGCACGTAAATTACGTAGATATGTCTTAGCTGGAGTTCTGTACGCTGAGCGGATAAAAACGACCGTTCACCGTTCCGCTATTTTCAAAATGAATAAAATGAGCGATAAAGAGAATATAAACCTTAATAAACTCGCGTATCGCACGGACGCGGGTTATTAATGGGTTGTAGGCCTTTTACAGAAAGGATTCCAGCAATGTCTAAGCCTCTTGGCAAGCCCGATCGTATTGTCGTCGCCCTTGGCGGCAACGCCCTCGGCAACAACCCCGTTGAGCAGATCGAGGCCGTGAGCAACACCGCCCACGCTCTCCTCGGGCTCATCGAGCAGGGCAACGAAATCATCATCACCCACGGCAACGGCCCGCAGGTCGGCATGATCCAGAACGCCTTCGCCGCTGCCCACGACGCCATCGGCACCCCCGAGATGCCGCTGCCCGAGTGCGGCGCCATGTCCCAGGGCTACATTGGTTATCACCTGCAGCAGGGCATCGGCCGCGAGATGCACAAGCGCTATAAGCGTTGGCACGCCGCCACCGTCGTCACCCAGATCGAGTGCGATCCCGACGATCCCGCGTTCAAGAACCCGACCAAGCCGATCGGCCCCTTCTACACCGAGGAGCAGGCCAAGGAGTTCATGGCCGAGGATCCCTCCAAGGTCTTCGTCGAGGATTCCGGCCGCGGCTGGCGTCGCGTCGTCGCCTCCCCCGATCCCAAGAAGATCGTCGAGGCTGACTCCATCCTCAACCTGCTCGACAACGAGTTCATCGTCATCGCCTGCGGTGGCGGCGGCATCCCCGTCGTCCGCGACTACGAGAACAAGGGCTGCTACAAGGGCGTTCCCGCCGTCATCGACAAGGACCTGGGCGGCGAGCTGCTGGCCGAGGACTGCGACGCCGACGTTCTGTTCCTGCTGACCGCCGTTGAGCATGTCGCCATCAACTTTGGCAAGCCCAACCAGGAGGAGCTCGAGGACATCACCGCCGACGAGGCCGAGCGCCTTGCCGACGAGGGCCAGTTCGGCAAGGGTTCCATGGAGCCCAAGGTCCGCGCTGCCATCAAGTTCGCGCGTTCCCGCAAGGGTCGTACCTGCATCATCGGCGCTCTGGACAAGGCCGCCGAGACCATGGCCGGCCTCTCCGGTACCCGCATCCACGAGTAGTCTCTACTCTGCTGACTCTCTTGTGGGCGCCAGGCAAAGCGCCCACAAACTAGCCTCTCTTCATGAGCCCCGCAGTCCGCTCCGACTGCGGGGCTTTTGCTATTCACCTGGTCATTGGGGACGTTCTTAAACGACTAGTCAAACAAGAGCGTCCCCAATGACCACCCATTTAAGTCTGTCCCCAATGACTAGTAGTAGGCCCACATGGCTTCGACTTCGTTGAGGACCTCTACGACGCCCCAGCGGCGGGCGCTGCGGCTGGCCGAGTTGGGGTCGTAGACGCCAATCTGGTTGGCATCGTCGATGCCGTAGAGCACGATGTAGTGGCCTACGTTGGTAAACGTACCGGGGCGCACTGCGGCGATGACGGGCGCACCCGAGCGAAGTGCTTGAGTAATCGATTCGCGATTGTTATGGAGCTGTGTTCCGTTGAGCCCCAGCTGCCACGCACCGCCTGTCATAAACGACCACTCGGTGGCACCAGTGGGGGCGTAGTTGCCGGCTTCGGCCAGCGCGCATATATCGACCGGCGTCTTATCGGTATGGCCGGTCTTAAAGATATAGACCATGGTGAGGCAGGTAGGACCGCAAGCGTTTTCGCGAATAGTGCCACCGGCATAGGGCAGCTCCGACCATGCGGGGTCAATTTGGTAGATGTGGGGCATGGTGCCGGCCTGCCATTGCGAGCGTGGGGTCGAGAACGCAAAGGAGTAACCGGGCGCGACGGGAGCTTTAAGCAGCTTGTCCTCGGCAGTGGGCTCAAGACCGGCTGATCCGTGGGAGATACAGGATCCCAAAAACACAAAGACGAGGCAGGCGGCGATGGAGCAAAGCGCAAGGCGTAGGCGGCGGGCCGGAAGCGCGTGGCTTGTGGTGTGCGACGCGGGGTGAGGGGAGGAATTGCCGCGATCGCGTTGAGGTCGCGAAAAGGAACGCTTGACGTAGTAGTCGGTCTTACGGCGATCGTAGCGGCGTGGCTGCGATGTGTCGGTCTGACGTTGGCGTGTGCTCGTACTCACGCGGTCTGACTGCTGCACGGTACGGCTTTGCTGCCGCGAAGAAGCCCCGGGCTGCTCTTGGGGGCGCTGCGGGTTGTCGTTGTCGGAGGTGCTTCTGGGCGTTGGCGTGGTGCGGCCGGCAAGGCGCACGCTTTGTGGCCGTTGGTCGCCGTCATTGTATCCGTATGCCATTCGAATCACCTTGCCTCATGTGTAACTTGTCTATCCTACATAAAAAGATGCACGACACATGGGTATGTGCGCCAAAAGCCTGACAAATGGTATGAACGTTGCCGCGCCGCGCGCCAAGCGTCACGGCAACAGGTCTTCAAAAGCAGACAAGATGAAAGCGTCCAAGACGAATGACGTCTCCCGCCGTTCGTCCCAAAAACGGTGCCGCTCGTTTTGCAGTTCTGCCTTCGGTCGAGCTGCGAGCGGCGCTGCTGCGCCAAGGCCGTATCTTAAAGCCATGGAATAAAAGCGCGCGGCAAAACGGACCGCGCAAGGGGTGACGCCAAGGGCGTCAAAAAGGAAAGGAGGGGAACAATGGCGGACAAGAACGCAGAAGTTGCAGTCGAGGATAACGGCGGCATGAAGAAAACGCTCTCGCTCTGGAACTTCTTCACCATCGGCTTTGGTGCCATTATCGGTACCGGTTGGGTTCTGCAGGTCGGCGACTGGATGGTCGTGGGCGGCGGTCCCGTTCCCGCTATGATCGCATTCCTCTTGGGTGCAATCTTCCTCGTGCCCGTCGGAGCTGTTTTCGGTGAGCTCACGGCTGCTATCCCCATCTCGGGCGGCATCGTCGAGTATGTCGATCGTAGCTTTGGCCGTACACTGAGCTACATCACCGGATGGCTTTTGGCCCTGGGCAACGGCATCCTGTGCCCGTGGGAGGCCATCGCCATTTCGACCCTCGTGTCCGAGATGTTCGGCAGCCTACCCGGTCTTGAGTGGCTGCGCGCCGTCAAGCTCTACACCATCCTGGGGGCCGACGTCTACCTGTTCCCGACGCTGATCGCGCTCGGCTTTGCAGTCTACGTCATCTTCCTCAACTTCCGCGGCGCCAGCTCGGCCGCCAAGCTCCAGGCCTTCCTGACCAAGGCCCTGCTCTGCGGCATGCTGCTCGCCATGGGCGTCTCGCTGTTCACCGGCTCGCCGGACAACGCCATGCCCGTGTTCTCCCAGGTCACCGGCGCTGGCGGCGGCAAGGCCGCTACCGAGAGCACCAGCCTGTTTGCCGGCATCGTGTCGGTCCTGGTTCTGACCCCGTTCTTCTACGCCGGCTTCGACACCATTCCTCAGCAGGCTGAGGAAGCAGCCGAGGGCCTCAACTGGAACAAGTTCGGCAAGATCATCTCCCTGGCCCTGCTGGCCGCCGGCGGTTTCTACATGGTCTGCATCTACTCGTTCGGTACCATTCTCGACTGGCATGAGTTTGTTAAGAGCCCGGTTCCCGCGCTTGCCTGTCTCAAGGGCATCAACATGCTCCTGTACCTGGCCATGCTCGTCATCGCCACGCTTGGACCCATGGGCCCGATGAACTCCTTCTACGGCGCAACGAGCCGCATCATGCTCGCCATGGGCCGCAAGGGCCAGCTGCCCGAGAAGTTCGCCGAGGTCGACCCCAAGTCCGGCGCTCCCAAGCTCGCCTGCGTTGTTCTGGGCGTCATCACCGTCGTCGGTCCGTTCCTGGGCAAGAACATGCTTATCCCTCTGACCAACGTGTCGGCTCTCGCCTTCATCTTCTCCTGCGGCATGGTCGCCCTCGCCTGCCTGCGCATGCGCTTCACCGAGCCCGACCTGCCTCGTCCCTACGAGGTGCCCGGTGGCAAGTTTGGCATCTCCCTCGCTATCGCTGCCTGCGCCATCATCATCGGCCTGCTTGTGATTCCGTTCTCTCCCGCCTCCCTCAACATGGTGGAGTGGAGCATCGTGATCGGCTGGTTGGCTATTGGCCTGGCCCTCATGGCTTTCACCAATTCCCGCAAAAAGTAACGCCGAGCCGGGGCGGATCAGGTGCGCGGGACCCTCTCTTCCGCGCGCCGAACCCGGCGCCACTTGGGTAGCTTTGTGAGGCCTTAACCCAACACGGCCTCGCCCACTATATGGATCCATAAGGAGGAACCATGTCCACTAAGTATGCAATCGTTGGCGGCAAGCTCATCGACGGTACCGGTGCCGAGCCGGTCGAGAACTCCCTCGTTCTCGTCGACGACAACGGCAAGATCGAGTACGCCGGCGCCATGCAGGACCTTCCCGAGGGCGTTGAGGTCATCGACGCCGCCGGCAAGACCGTCCTTCCCGGCCTGATCGACACCCACCTGCACTTCTCGGGCAACTTGACCGACGATGACACCGACTGGGTCATGCAGCCGCTTCTCGAGAAGCAGGCCGTCGCCGTCAAGCAGGCCTACGACTGCCTCACCCACGGCCTCACCACCGTCTGCGAGATCGGCCGCTTTGGTATCCAGATCCGTGACTGCATCGACAAGGGCGTCTTCAAGGGCCCGCGCGTTCTGGCCACCGGCCTTGGCTTCTGCCGCGTTGCCGGCCACGGCGACTCCCATCACTGCAGCCAGGAGCTCAACAAGGAATCGCACCCCTGGGGCGACCAGGTCGACGGTCCTTGGGATCTGCGCAAGGCCGTCCGTCGTCGCCTGCGCGAGAACCCCGATGCCATCAAGATCTGGGCTACCGGTGGCGGCATCTGGCGCTGGGACTCCGGCCGCGACCAGCACTACTGCTCCGAGGAGATTCAGGCCGTGGTCGAAGAGGCCAAGATGGTCGGCATCCCCGTGTGGAGCCACTGCTACAACAACCACGCCGCTGCCTACGATTCCGTTCGCTTTGGCTGCGAGCAGCTGATTCACGGCTTCGATATCGATGAGCGCACCATGGACCTCATGGCCGAGCAGGGCACCTTCTTCACCCCGACGATCGCCTTCCTGCCCACCTGGTACGCCACCTATCCGCCCGTCTACGTCCCCGAGCTGCACGACAAGTACGAGGGCACCCTGGTCGAGAAGGAGCTGCAGCGCAACTACGACTGCCTGCGCGAGGCCAAGAAGCGCGGCGTCGTCATGACGATCGGCTCCGACTCCTTCTCCTTCGTCACCCCGTACGGCACCTGCTCCATCGAGGAGATGTACGAGTTCGTCGACAAGATCGGCTTCACCCCGGTCGAGACCATCACCTGTGCCACCCTCAACGGTGCCAAGATGTGCCACATCGAGGACGAGACCGGTTCCATCGAGGCCGGCAAGTGCGCCGACCTGCTGGTCGTCAACGGTGACGTCGCCGCCGACATCCACGTGCTCAACACCGACAACATGGACGTCATCATGAAGGACGGCTGGATTGTCGAGGGCGGCACCTTCGGTGAGGCAAACAAGTACAGCGCCTAAGCTACCGTTCATCGATGGCTTGATGTAAAACACAGTATTTGATTGCATAATGCAATGGAGAGGGTCGCTTGCGGCCCTCTTTATTGCTATGGGGTGCGTCAGTAAGAAGGAGATGACGGTGGATCTCAATAGGCTGATTCTGGGCAAGAGCTACAACTCTACCAAGGTCTTTCGTACCGCTCAGCATGTGGTTCAAGCCATCTTGCTCGGTATTGTCGTTCCGCTGCTTATCCTGCTGCTCATCTGGGATCTAACCGATAATCCCAATCCCGTTCCGGCCGTTGTCGTCATTGCCGGCTTGGTCATGCTGTGCTTCTTCTTCTCATACGTCTTTGTCGTTCCCGACGACCTTACATCGAGCGCAACCGACCGCACGCTCGCCATTGCTTCAAAAATATTCGCCTACACGTCGCGCGGCCTTACGCCCGAAGCTGCCCTGGGCGCCTCTAAGATTATCCTGTCCGAAACTATCGCCTCTGCCATCTGCTTTACCGACGGCAAGCAGGTGTTGGCAAGCTGGGGCGAGGGCTCGGCAAAATGCCCCGCGGGCACCCCGGTGGTGCTGCGGACTACGCTCAACGTGATCAACAGCGGTGAGCAAAGCGTGTTCTCGCGCGATGCCTCGACCGAGACGGGTGGCTACTTTCCGCGTCTGCGCGCCGGTATTGTCGCACCGCTTACCGTGCGCGGGCATTGCGTGGGCACGCTCGAGCTGTATTATCCCCGTCTGAGCAGCATCGATATGCGCCAGACGGCGCTTGCCTCGGGCTTTGCCGACCTCATTTCCACGCAGCTTGCGAGCTTTGAGCTCGAGCGCCAGGACGAGCTTACGGCCCGCGTGGAGCTGCGCGCCTTGCAATCGCAGGTCGATCCTCATTTTCTGTTTAACACCATCAGCACCATCGTGTCGCTCGTGCGTACCGAGCCGGACAAGGCCAGGTCGCTGCTGATCGACTTTTCCAATTACTACCGTCAGACGCTTTCTGATTCCGATACGCTCACCACGCTCGAGCACGAGGTGGAACAGGGCACTCGCTACATCAATCTTATGCAGGCTCGTTATGGCGACGGCCGTCTGCGCGTTTCGGTCGATATCGACTTTGAGGTGCGCGATTGCATGGTGCCGCCGTTTATCTTGCAGCCGTTGCTCGAAAACTGCATCAAGCACGCGCAGCGCGAGACCGAGCCGCTTTCTATTCATGTTAGGGCTTTCGAGACCGATGACGGTTTGGAGATCATCGTCGAGGACGATGGCATCGGTATGAGCGAAGAGGTCTGCGCGCATCTGTTTGAGCAACATCGCCGAGAGGAGCCCGAGAGCATTACCGCCGACGGCTCCGTCAAGCGAGGTTGCGGCCTGGCGCTCTTCAACGTGCTTCAGCGCATCCATTTCTTTTACGGAGAAGATTCCGGCATGCGCGTGAAGTCCCAGGAGGGCGTGGGAACGCAGGTCATCGTCGAGCTGAACGGCGAGCCGCATGAGCCGGCACCGTTGACGGCGTAGCACGCGGTTGGATTGAGAGAAAAAGAGGGGAAGCACATATGTCCGAAGGCTGGAACATCTTGGTGGTTGATGACGAGCCTCCCATTAGGGCTGAGCTACGCTATCTGTTGGAAAAGGATACGCGTGTGGGTCAGATTGCCGAGGCGGGCAATGTCACCGAGGCCGTGGAGTCGATTCTCTCGAACAAGCCCAACGTGTTGTTTTTGGACATCACGATGCCCGGCCGCTCGGGAATTGAGCTTGCCGAGACGCTGCAGAACCTAAAGACGCCGCCGGTGGTTGTGTTTGTGACGGCGTTTGCCGAGTTTGCCGCCGATGCGTATAACCTTGATGCGGTCGACTATGTCGTCAAGCCGGTCGAGGACGCACGCCTGTCAAAGGCACTCGACAAGATCGAGGCAGCCTTGGGTGCCCGCCGTGTTATCCACGCTCCGCGCCAGCCTTTGCGTCTGACGGTGGACCGCGGGGGTAAAAAGGTGTTCATTCCCGCCGCAGACGTCTGCTACTTTGAGGCGCGCGCCGATTTTTGCAACGCCATCTGCGCCGAGGGAACGTACCTGATCAATGAGTCGATCTCTTCGCTCGAGCGTCGCTTGAGCTCCGAGGGCTTTATTCGCGTTCATCGCAGCTATCTGGTCAATTTGGAAGACGTGCACAATGTTGAGATTGGCTCCACGGGGTTGATGGAGCTCAGGCTCGACCGTGTGAGCTCGACGGTACCGGTGTCCCGTCGTCGTGCCGCCGAGGTCAAGTCGCACCTGGGGCTTGCGTAAGAGGCCTGCGTGCCGTCGTTTACCATCGCAGGTTTGGCATGGGCGCGCGGTGGGCATAATGGGTGGCATCGAATGAAATCGAAAGGATCATTATGCCCGCGCTTATCACCCATCATCTGTTTGGCGAGGAAAGCATCGACCGTCTTCCGCAGGGCGTCATCACGTCCGATGAAGAGCGCATTGCCTTTATCTTGGGCAACCAAGGCCCAGACCCGTTTTTCTTTCACATTCTGACACCGCGTGTTTCCGACTGCACGCTGCTGGCGCAGGTCATGCATCGGTCGCGCATGTCTCGCCAGTTCGCGTGCCTGCGCGACGGCGTGTCGCATCTGCTGCCGCGCGACGCCAGCTTGGGTCGCGCCTTTGCGCTGGGCCTGCTGTCTCATTACGTGCTCGACCGCAACGCCCATCCCTTTGTCTATGAGCAGCAGTTTGGCATCGTGGAGTCCGATTCAGAGCTTGAGGATTCGAGCAGCCAGGTCCATGCGGTGCTCGAGAGCGATCTAGACGTACTGATGCTGCAGCTTAAGCGCGATGGCGCTACGGTCGACGATTACCCGCCGGCGGGCGAGATCGTCACCACCGATCGCATCAATCGCGTGGCCGGCGTGCTGATGAGCTATGTTGCCGGACGCGTGTACGGCATTGACATTCCGGCGGGGGAGTACGGTGCTGCCGTTGCCAATATGCAGCGACTTTACCGCGCGATTGAGCCGGCCGGCTCCGCAAAGACGCGCGCGATCTCGCTGGTTGAGGGCTTGGTGCACGACTACTCGCTGCTCGACGGCCTTGCCCATCGCGTGACGACTGAGCTGCCCGAGCGCACCGGTAACCTGGGCCATCTGACATGGAAGAATCCTTTTACCGACGAGGTCTCGAACGAGAGTTTCCCCGAGGTCTTTGATCGCGCGCTGGTCGATTACGAGTGCACGGTCGCACGTTTTATCGAGACCGGTGACATGGATGCCGTGACCAGTCACGTCAACTACAGCGGTCGCGTGCTCAATGCCGATGAGGAGTTCGATCGCGAGGAATAGGGCCCGTGCGTGTCCCTTTGCCGAATCCTTACCGGTGCTTCTGGACAATTGGGGTACGATGAACTAACTGCATATCGGGCAAATACGAAGGGTCCCTGTCCATGAAATACACCAAACTCGAGCGTAACTGGGTTATGTACGATGTGGGAAACTCGGCCCTCGTGCTGCTCAATACCTCGGTGGTGCCCATTTACTTTAACGCCATCAATACCGGTGCTTCCTCGGCCGACCTGGTGGTCGCCTGGGGCAATGCGCAGACGATCGCCTCGCTGGTCATCGCCATGCTCATGCCCATTCTGGGCGCGCTTGCCGACTACGCCGGCAACAAGATCAAGTTCTTCCTGGGCTTCTTCCTCACGGGCCTGGTGCTTTGCCTGGCGCAGGCTATCCCAATGTCCGCCATGGCATTTTTGACCGTGTACGTGCTGTGCACCATCGGCCTTAACTCTTCTATGACGTTCTACGACGCCATGCTGCCCGACATTACCACCGACGAGCGCATGGACGCCGTGTCCAGCTCGGGCTATGCCTGGGGCTACATCGGTTCCACCGTGCCGTTCATCATCTGCCTGGCGCTCATCATGGGTGGCCCCGCTCTTGGCGTCCCCACCATGCTGGCAACGCGTCTGTCGTTTATCATCACTGGTGCCTGGTGGCTCATCTTTACCCTGCCGCTCATTCGCACCTATAAGCAAAAGTACGGTCGCGAGCGCGGTCCCGAGGACACTATCGGCCACATCGTGGGCGGTGTGTTCTCCGAGGTCGGACACACCATGCGCGAGATCGCCCACAACAAGACCGTGCTGGTCTACATGATCGCGTTCTTCTTCTATATCGACGGTGTGCACACGGTCATCTCCATGGCCACCAGTTACGGATCGGCTTTGGGCATCGACTCGACCCAACTGGTCCTGGCGCTGCTCGTCACGCAGTTTGTTGCTTTTCCGTCTGCCATCATTTACGGCAAGCTCGCCGGCCGCGTGGGCACGCTCAACATGATCCTGGTGGCGGTCGCCGCCTACATGGGCATTGTGCTGTTCGCCGCGTTCTTCCTAAAGACCGCCTTTGAATTCTGGGTGCTTGCCATTATGGTCGGCCTGTTCCAGGGCGGCGTGCAGGCGCTCAGCCGTAGCTACTTTGGCCGCATTATCCCCAAGGAAAAGTCCAACGAGTACTACGGCTTCTTTGACATCTTTGGTCGTTATGCAAGCGTTATGGGCACCTTCCTGGTGTCGGTTGTCACCTCGCTGACCGGCAACCCGTCGCTGGGCGTCCTTTCCATTGGTGTGCTGTTGGTCGTTGGCTTTATGCTGCTGGTCCGCCTGTCCCGCATGACTCGGGCGGCAGGGCATGCCGCATAGGAGCGAGCGGCTATTGTGCCTGTCCGCGATACTCTTTTGGGGTTATCCGCAATAAACATTCTGACTTTCGAACAATGATTAGCCCAAGTGGGTATGATGGAGTCAGCTAGGTCGCGGGGCGTCGCCTGTGTTTGGCGGCGTCCCGTTTTTGTGTTGCAGGGAGGGTAAGGCATGAACGCCACGGTCGTGATTCCAACGTATTGGGCGGGCGATGACGCTCGCGCAAACGCCCCTGGCACCTATGACCATTCGACACGACTCAACGCCGACAATCCCGAACTCGACCGCTGCCTGGCCTCGCTTGAGCAGGTGCGCGACATCCCGCGCATCATCCTTTTGGTGGTCTGTCCCGTTTCTGCCACAGCCGATGTGTCGCTGCGCGTGCACGAGATTGTCGACGCTCATCCTACGCTCAAGGTCACCGTTGTCACCAACACCCAGGCCTCGCGCATCGCAGACCGGGTTGCTCAGATCGCGCCCAAGGGTTCGGGCGAGTGCGTGAGCCTGCGAGGCTACGGTGCCATCCGCAACATGGGGCTGGCCTGTGCCGCTGTGCTGGGGCATGACGCGGTTATCTATTTGGATGACGATGAGACTGTCATCGACGCCGACTTTATGAAGCGCGCGACCTATGCGTTGGGGCAGCAGACACGTCAGGGCTTGCCGATCTTGGTCAAGAGCGGCTATTTCTACGATCGCGACGGCTCGTCGTTGGCTCCCACGGACAAGGCGGGCATCTGCCATCGTTGGTGGACCAAGCGCATCGAGTTCAACCGTTGGATGAAAAAGGCGCTCTCGGGCACCCGCATCTCGCGCTCCAACTACGTGTGCGGCGGCCTGATGGCCCTGCACGCCCGCGCCTTTACGCGTGTGGCCTTTGACCCGTTTATCACCCGCGGCGAGGACTTGGATTACCTCTTTAACATGCGCATGTTTGGCTACGACGTGTGGTTCGATAACGAGTGGACCGTGCGCCATCTGCCTCCGGAGTCCGAAAAGCGCTCACCGCGATTTATGCAGGATGTATACCGTTGGTACTACGAACGGGCCAAGTTGACATTCGCCGCGCATCAAAAGGAGCTCATTCCCGTTACGGCGGCATCGCTCATGCCCTACCCGGGCCCGTGGATTTCGTGCGAGCTCGACGACCGCGTGCGCAAGACCGCTATGGTCCGCAGCGTGTTTACCCGCGAGCATGAGGGCTACCTGCGCATCTGGCGCCATGGTATCGACGAGGCAAAGGCCTATGCGCGCCAAAACGCTGCAAGCTATCTGCGTTTCCAGAGCTTTTGGCCCAAGATCATGGACGGGCTTTGGCGTGACGCACAACTGATCAGTATCCTGGAGGGGGCCGAATGATCGACCGCCGCGCCCAGCGCGATAGTTCAATATCAATCTTTCGCATCATTGCCGTTGCCTGCGCCATTTGCGTGCTGGTGTACTTTATTTTTGCCTTGGTGACCGGTATCGAGCCGATCGCCACGGTGATTGCCTGCGCGCTGCTGTGCATCTTTCTGTGCATTTTTATCTTTTTGACGCTCAATCCCGATTCGGTGCGCTCCCAGTACACCGAGGAGACGCTCTCGGTGGCCTCGGCCATGCTCGAGGACATTAAGGGCGGTCTGACGCAGGAGTCGGCGCGTTTGGTGTGCCAGCGCATTTTGCCCGAGACGCGCGCCATGACGGTGGCCATCACCGACGAGGACAACGTGCTTGCCTGCGCGGGCGAGTTTGAGGAAAAACTGCTGCCCGATACTCCCATCCACACGCTTGCCACACGCTACGTTATCGAACATGGCATCGTGCAGTCGTTCAACCGTATGGTGGATGTCGTGGGCTCGGACGGCTCGCACAACCAAGTCCCCGCCGGCATTATCGCCCCCATCAAGGTGGGCGATCGTACCGTCGGTACGCTCAAGTTCTACTACAAGACCCCGCGCGCCGTCGACCGTACCCAGTACGCGCTTGCCTCGGGCTTTGCCGAGATCTTGTCCACACAGCTCGCCATCCACGAGCTCGAGGTGCAAAAGGAGCTCACGGCGCGCGCCGAGGTGCGTGCGCTGCAGGCGCAGATTAACCCGCACTTCCTGTTCAACACGCTGAACACCATTGCATCGTTTACGCGCACCGACCCGCTGCGGGCCCGCGAACTGCTTCGTGAGTTCTCATCGTTCTATCGTGCCACGCTCGACAACTCGGGATCGCTTATTCCGGTCTCGCGCGAGGTCGCACAGACCAAGCGCTACCTTACCTTTGAGAAGGCCCGCTTTGGCGAGGACCGCGTGCTTGCGACGTTCGATGTGTCCGAGGACGTGGAAGATACGCTGGTGCCGGCGTTCGTGATCCAGCCGATTGTCGAGAACGCCGTGCGTCATGGTATGGGCGATGACGACGCCCTGAGGATCGACGTGACCGTTCACCAAGACGGCGAGGATGCAATCTTGATTGCCGTGGCCGATAATGGCGTGGGCATGGATGAGGGTACCGCCGCCAGACTGTTTGACGAGCGCTCTGCCCGTCCCGACGCCAGCTCTCCCCAGGGTGGCGGCGCCGGTGTGGCCATGCACAATATTTCGGAGCGCATCCATCGCTTTTATGGGCCGCACTCCTATACGCGTGTCGAATCGGCGCCGGGCAAGGGCACCAAAGTGCTCCTTCATCTTGATTTGTCAGAGAGCATCTTTGACATTCAAGAGTAAAATAAAAGGCTACGGGCTCAACGTCATGCGACGGATGCCCGGCGCTGTTAGTTGACGAAAGGTTTTATCCCTATGCTGCGTGCGATGATTGTGGATGATGAGGCGCCGGCTCGCTCGGAGCTTCGCTTCCTGCTCGAGCAAACGGGCAAGATCGGCACGATCACGGAGGCGTCGAGCGTCCGCTCCGCCATCGAGATGCTTATGGAAAGTCGCGTGGATGTCGTGTTTCTCGATATCTCGATGCCCGGTGCCTCGGGCCTGCAACTTGCCGAGGCGCTGCATAAGCTCAAAAATCCGCCGGCGATCGTGTTTGTGACTGCGTATAGCGACCATGCGGTCGAGGCATTCGACGTGGATGCCGTCGATTATCTGATGAAACCGGTCGAGGAAGCTCGCTTGGATCGCGCGATCGAGAAGGTCATGCAACGCGCCAAGCCGGTTACGGACAGCAAGGTGACCATCGAGCGTATCCCGGTGGAAAAGGGCGGCCGCAAGGTGCTCATTCCCGTGGACGACATTCGCTTTATCATGGCCAAGGACGATTACTCCTGCATCTATACCGTCGATGATCGCTTTTTGTCGACGACCTCGCTGGCGCAGTTTGAGGCCAAGCTCTGCGACTTTGGCTTCTTCCGCGTTCACCGCCGCTATATCGTCAACCTGGCGTGCGTCACGGACGTCGAGACGGTGCCCTCGGGCGCCATCCAGCTGGGCATTACGGGCGTCGACGAACGCGTGCCGGTTTCGCGCCGCCGCGTCGTGCCACTTAAGAAGGCCCTGAGTCTCTAGCACACTGGCCCCGCAGCCCTGTAGACCCATTGTCTGCGGAGCCGTGGGGCCTTTTTTGTATGTATCTGCCGAATCGTTTTTTGCGGAAGGGATCCCATGAACAGTGCAAGCGCCAAGCGCATCGACATCATCTCGGACACCCACGGCTATCTTTCGCCTGCGCTTCTGGATGAGCTTGAAGGCGCAGACCTGATTATCCACGCCGGCGACCTCACGTCAGAGATGGACTACGAGCACCTATGCACCATCGCCCCCGTGCGGGCCGTACTGGGCAACAACGATTACTACCGCGACTACGGCCCCGATGTAGACCGTCTTGCGCTCTTTACCTACGAAGGCCTCAAATTCGCCGTAGCCCACTACCGCGAAGACCTTCCGGTGGGATCCGTAGACGTAGCCATCAACGGTCACACCCATGTAACCAAAGAAGCCCACGTGGGCCGTTGCTTAGTCCTCAACCCGGGCAGCGCCAGCTACCCCAGAGGCACTCGAGGCCCCACCATGGCCAGAATGCTCGTCAAAGACGGCAAGATCCTAAGCACCAAGTTTATTGACTTGGACTAACCGCAACAAAAACGGGGGATGCACAACGCATCTCCCGTTTTTCTTTGAGCCAAAGGCAGAGTTTCAACAAGACCCTTAGACAACCCCGCCGAGGAGAACGGGGGCCTCGAGCCGCGGAAGCGGCGAGGAACAACAACAGCTTGAAGCATGTGACGGCAGGGAGGGTTTCCGGGGCTGGGGGCGGGGGTTAAGTTTGTCGCGAGTTCCGCACGCAAAGGAAAGCACTTAATGTGCTTTCCGTCTTGCGCAGGACTGTAGAGCAGCAAACTTAACCCCCGCCCCCAGCCCCGGAAACCCTCCCGGATGGCCCCAAAAAATTTTTCAAAAAAGTTGTTGCGCGCCGGACAGACTTCTGTGTATACTAATCCCCGCAGCGCACGCGAGCGGAAACAAACGCGAACGTCTGCCTGGGGAGTTAGCTCAGTTTGGTTAGAGCGCCGGCCTGTCACGTCGGAGGTCGCGGGTTCGAGCCCCGTACTTCCCGCCAACGCAATTAAAGCCACGTCTTCGGACGTGGCTTTTTGCGTTTAATAGGTCATCGATCTCATATGCCTCTTTATCCAAATCACCGCATTTGCAACGAGCGAGCCAGCCTCTACTGATATATGTGTTCAAACAGGGGGTTTGTTGCGCAACATCTGTTCAATGAAGCAGAGGGTTAGGTTATACTAAATTGCACTGTAGGCCGCATCTGATGCATTCCGCTTCAAGCGCGGCACTCAGTGGATATCCGATTTACCATTTGGATGTCCTGGCGGTCATTTAGCGTCTCGACGCAAGCTCGGCCCCGGAGCTCGTTCGAGCTGTTCGTATTCCTTGAAAGGGGAAAAATGGACATATCGAGGAAGACTGATTACGCCCTTCGTATGCTGGCGATGCTTGCCGAGGATCCGGAGTGTTTGCTTTCTGTTCGCACCGCTGCCGAAGAGGTCAATGTCCCGTATTCGTTTGCCCGCTCGATTCAGCACGGTTTGGTCCAGGCCGGTATTGTGGAGAGCCTGCGTGGCGTCCACGGTGGCATGCGTCTCAAGGTCAGTCCGGACGACGTCACTATCCGCCAGGTCGTCGAGGCCGTTCAGGGTCCTATGGTTATGAACGATTGCACCGCGCCCGATGGTGACTGTGCGCGCATGGGCGCGTGCTGCTATCATCCCCTGTGGGCCGGAGCCCAGGCGTTGATGCGCGACTACCTCGATTCCGTTTCGCTCGGCGACATCGTCGCTCACCGCCAGTTCCCGGCCGTCGATCCCAAGTTCGCCGACCGCGAAGCGTTTCCCGAGTACGCCACCTGCGCGTGCGCTTACCGGGAGGAATAGCGCCGCATAAGGAGTATAGCCATGATTCAGGACCCCTTTCGTTCGATGATTCGTTCGGAAGGGGTCCTGCGTTATCGCGACCTTCCGTGGCGCCGCACGCGCGATCCGTACATCATTTGGCTTTCTGAGGTCATGCTGCAGCAAACGCAGGTGCCGCGTGTGGAGGCACGCATGCCGGTGTGGCTCGATCGTTTTCCGACTGTGCAAGCGCTTGCCCAGGCCGCGCCTTCCGATGTTTTGGACGCTTGGCAGGGCATGGGCTACAACCGACGCGCTCTGGCGCTTCATGGGGCCGCTCAACGGGTCGTAGAGGATTGGGGCGGGGAGTTTCCGCGCGAGACGCACAATCTGGTCGCGCTGCCTGGTATTGGCCCGGCAACGGCGCAGGGCATCCGTTCGTTTGCGTTTGATCTTCCAGGCGTGTATCTGGAGACCAATGTGCGCACGGTCTTTCTGCATCATTTCTTTCCCGATGTGCCGGCCGTTCCCGATCGCGAGCTGGTGCCGCTGATCCAAGCCGCCTGTCCGGCGGCCCCTGGTGCGGCGGCGGATGAGATTGCGCCCTTTGCCGCGCCTCAAGACGATGCCGACACGCCGCGCGCGTGGTATTACGCGTTGCTGGATTACGGCGCGTATCTAAAAAAGACGCTGCCCAATCCGTCCAGGCGGTCGGCGGGCTATAGTCGTCAGTCCAAGTTTGAGGGCTCGCGTCGCCAAAAGCGCGCGCATATCGTGCGTATGTTGCTGGCAGCGCGCGATGGGCAGCCGGCGGGGATTACGCTTGCTGATGCCGTGGTGGGCGTTAACGAGATGGAAGCGGCAGCCGGTCGCGGGCCGGTCGAGTGCGACTTGATCGCGGGCATTCTAGCTGACCTGGAGCGCGAGGGCTTTTGCCGAGCCGAGGACGATCGTTGGTTGAGTGTGTAGCCCGCTCAAATCTGAAGAACGGGATTGTAAGGTTTAAATTCTCGGCTTGAGGGGCATCCTAAAGACGAGGCCGCTCGGAGCCTACGGGCGGCATGCGTTGAAGGGAAGTACACCTATGGATTTTGAGAACTCCCAAACCAAGAAGAACCTCGAGACCGCTTTTGCCGGTGAGTCCCAGGCACACACCAAGTATCGCTACTATGCCTCTAAGGCCAAGAAGGATGGCTACGTTCAGATCTCGAATATCTTTGCCGAGACCGCAGGCAACGAGTCCGAGCACGCCAAACTGTGGTTTAAGTATCTGCACGATGGCGCCGTCCCCGATACCCTGGACAATCTGCGTGATGCCGCCGCGGGCGAGAACTACGAGTGGACCACGATGTACGACGAGTTCGCCAAGACCGCCGAGGAGGAGGGCTTTGCCGAGATCGCCGAGAAGTTCCGTGGCGTCGCCGCTGTCGAGAAGGCCCACGAGGAGCGCTACAACAAACTCGTCGAGCGCATCGAGTCGGGCGAGGTGTTTGAGCGTGAGGGCGTAAAGGTGTGGAAGTGCCTGAACTGCGGACACCTGCATGTTGGTGCCGAGGCGCCTGAAGTGTGCCCGGTGTGCAACCACCCGAAGGCGTACTTTGAGGAGCAGGTGGTGAACTACTAGCGCGTGGCGCTAGCGTGAGCTGGGCCGGGAGGGCCGGACTACCTTCCCTCCTCGCTCACGGCTTCGCAGGGTCGCGTTGAGGGAAGGTAATCCGGCCCTCCCGGCCCGCTTTGGGTCGTCGCATGCTCGTTACAGAAAAGCTGATTAGAAGTTTGTGTGCCGCCCCTTATGGGGCGGCACGTTTTGTTTGGGGTCCCTGTCTTCACAACTTCCGTCAAGATTTTGGTCAGCTTTTGGTTAGTTGGCGGGTTGGCGGAAGGGCAAAAGATCATTCGATAAAAAAGCTCAGAGAAAGTGCTGGTAGGGGAGTTGTTGAGGTTTTCGACAGTTTTCTGACAAAAGAATCTTTGCGGCTATTGCCGCGGATTTCGTTGCTGCGGCCGCGATGGTGCGGGATGCTGGGCGCAAGCGTCGAATGCTCCGATTTTGGAGGCCAGCATGGATCTGTTTCTTGAGACTCCGCAGCAACAAGCTGAGCGCATGCTGCGTCAGCAGCAACGACTCATGGAGATGCAAATGCAAGGGGCGGCAGTCCAGCCCTTTGCGCAAAATGTCGTGCCCGCTGCTGTACCTGCAGCTGTGCCCGGGTGTGAATCGGCGCCAGAGGCCTATTCCGTACAGCAAGATTCATATGCGCAGGAGCTCGCGTTCGACAAACGCCGCGCGCGCCGCCGCCGTTTGGGCCAGCGCCTGCGCACCTTGGCGATGATGGTGCTCGTCCCGTTGGGGCTTGCGGCCATCTTTCTGGCGTCGTATGCCCTCACGTGCATCCTCAACGGCGCATCGCCCAACGAGGTGCTCCAGCATCTGTCAGCCCTCGGCCAGCGCCTAGGCGACGTCATGACAACCATTCGCACCGGCTGGGAGAGCTAGCGTTTTAGCGTCCGCGGCTCTAAGAGATATTTGTCTGCAAGGCAGTGAGTGATCCGTGTGTGTGGCGGGGTAAGATTGATTGCGGTTTTGATTGGTGCTCGATTGGGTTTGTTGGGCGGAGTTTATGTCTGCTATTGATATTGTGCTTGTTGTGATCGCCTTGGTGGCGGTGGGGGTTGCTGTGGCTTGCGCCCTCCAACTCAAGAGCCTGCGTGCCGAGTTGCGGGAGCATGGCGACAGTAGCGCGGAAACGCTGGCAGCGCTCGAGCAGGCTAACAACGCGCTCGATGCCCTGAACGTCGCGTTGGCAGAAACCCGTCGCACGGCAAACGCCATCGCGCAGCAGCAGACGACCGATGTGGCCGTGGAGCAGCAACGCTACCTGACCATCGCGCGTGAGTTCTCGCAGGCTGGCGACCGTATGGATGACCTGCGCCGTGAGACGGCCCAACAGCTCGGTGCCAACCGTGAGGGTATCGAGCACCGCCTGGACAAGGTGCGCGAGACGGTCGATGCCCAGCTGGGCGCCATCCGCAAAGACAACAACGTGCAGCTCGATCAGATGCGTGCGACGGTGGACGAGAAACTCTCCCGTACGCTCAACGACCGCCTGTCTGCATCGTTTAAGCAGGTGAGCGACCAGCTCGAGGCCGTGTACAAGGGCTTGGGCGACATGCAGTCTATCGCCACCGGCGTGGGCGACCTTAAACGCGTGCTGGGTAATGTGAAGGCCCGTGGCATTTTGGGCGAGGTGCAGCTGGGTGCGATCCTGACGGACATCCTCACGCCCGACCAGTATCTGGAAAACGTCGCCACCAAGCCCGGCGCCTCGGAGCGCGTTGAGTTTGCCGTCAAGCTGCCGGTGGACGAGGGCGATCCCGTGCTGCTGCCGATCGACTCCAAGTTTCCGGGCGACGCGTACGAGCACCTGCTCGACGCGCAGGAGTCGGGCGATGCGGAGGCCGTGGCGGCTGCGCGCAAGACGCTCGACACCATGGTCAAGCGCGAGGCTAAAGACATCTGCGAAAAGTACCTGAGTGTGCCGGCAACGACCAACTTTGGCATCATGTTCGTGCCGTTTGAGGGGCTGTACGCCGAGGTCGTCAGCCGCCCCGGGCTTATCGAGACCCTGGGCCGCGACTATCACGTCAACGTAGCCGGTCCCAGCACCATGGCCGCCATTCTCAACAGCCTGCAGATGAGCTACCAGACGTTTAGGCTGCAAAAACGTACCGACGACGTACTGCGCGTGCTCTCCGCCGTCAAGGCCGAGCTGCCGCGCTATCAGGCGGCGCTGCGCCGCGCCCAGCAGCAGATCGAGACCGCGGGCAAAACGGTCGAGGGCATCATCACCACGCGCACCAACGTCATGGAGCGCAAACTCAAGGACATCGACGCGCTGGAAGACGCGCGGGAGGCCGACGCGATTTTGGGCTTGGAGTCCGCAGGCCTGCCCGCAGACCAAAAAGACGAGGACTAGTCGCAACGGACGGTGGGGCGCCGGCGTAAACGCGGGTGCCCCACCGCTTTTCGCATCGTGCTTGCCTGAAGTGCGCTTCAATGTGCAACAATGGCGTTTCGCCCTATCAGACGCGAAAGGAAGCCCATGTCTCAGAGAAGCACCAGTCCACTCAAACGCTCCACCGTGCGCCGCACGCTGCAGCGGTTTTGGGGTGTGACGCGCACGCAGCCGCTGATTGTCTTTCTCTCGGTGTTCTCGTCGGCGGGCTACATCTTTTTGCTCACGTTTGCCAACACCTACGTTATGGCCCTCATCGTCGACCGCGTCCAGGCCGGTCCCGTGGCGGGTGACCGGGTGTTTGAGGTCTTCGCCCCCTATATCCTGGCGCTCGTACTCGTTAACCTGGTGGGTCAAATCCTCTCCAAGCTACAGGACTATACCGTCTACAAGCTCGAGATCGCAGGCAACTATCACCTGGCGCGTCTGTGCTTCGACACGCTCTCCAACCAATCCATGACATTCCACACCAGCCGCTTTGGCGGATCGCTCGTGAGCCAGACGAGCCGTTTTATGAGCGGCTACACGGGTCTGGTGGATGTGACGGTGTATTCGCTCATCCCCACTATCACCTCGGTCATCTGCACGGTGGCGGCGCTCGCTCCGGTGGTGCCCACATTTACCGTGATCCTGGTGTGCATCATGGTCGTCTACATTGCGTTTGTCTGGCTTATGTACAAGCGCATCATGCCGCTTTCGGCCGCGACGTCCGCCGCGCAGAACAAGCTCTCGGGTGTGCTCTCCGACGCGGTCACGAACATCTTGGCCGTCAAGACCTGCGGACGCGAGGACTTTGAACGCGATCTGTTCGATGCCGCCGATCGTGCCGCGCGCGACGCCGAGACGGTCTCGATGCACGCCATGATGCAGCGCAACTTTACGACCTCGGGCCTTATCGTCATCACCATGGCCGTGGTGAGTGTGTTCGTGGCGGGCGGCAACGCGTGGTTTGGCATCTCGGCCGGCTCGCTCGTCATGATCTTTACCTATACGTACAACCTCACCATGCGCCTGAACTACGTGAGCTCCATGATGCAGCGTATCAACCGCGCTTTGGGCGATGCGGCCGAGATGACGCGCGTGCTGGACGAGCCACGTTTGGTGGCAGACGACCCGGACGCCCCTGAGCTCAAAGTAACCGAGGGCGCGATTGATTTTGAGCACCTGAGCTTTGCGTACCGTGACGCTGCGGCGGGCGAGAACGTGTTCGATGACCTGACACTTCATGTGGCGGCGGGCCAGCGCGTGGGCCTGGTGGGCAAATCGGGCTCGGGTAAGACGACGCTCACCAAGCTGCTGCTGCGCCTAGACGATGTTCAGGGCGGCCGCGTGCTCGTGGACGGTCAGGATGTCTCGCGCTGCACGCAGCAAAGCCTGCGCCGCCAGGTTGCCTACGTGCCGCAGGAGGCGCTGCTGTTCCACCGCTCCATTCGCGAAAACATTGCCTACGGTCGTCCCAACGCCACTGATGAGCAGATTCGTGAGGCCGCGCGCCTGGCCAATGCCCTGGAGTTTATCGACCGATTGCCCCGTGGCTTTGACACCATGGTGGGTGAGCGCGGCGTCAAGCTCTCGGGCGGCCAGCGTCAGCGCGTGGCTATCGCCCGCGCCATCCTAACCGACGCGCCGATTCTAGTGCTCGACGAGGCGACCTCTGCCCTGGACAGCGAGTCCGAGGCGCTGGTGCAGGAGGCGCTCGAAAACCTGATGCGCGGGCGCACCTCCATTGTGGTGGCGCACCGCCTGTCCACCGTGGCGGCGCTCGACCGCATTGTGGTGCTGGCCGATGGTGAGATTGTCGAGGACGGCACGCATGCGCAGCTCGTCGAGGCGGGTGGCGAGTACGCGAGCCTGTGGAGCCGTCAGACCGGCGCATTCTTGGAGGCGTAAGCGTCTCGGACGTGGGACAATTGTGCCCATAAGTTTATTGTGCCGTTGAGCCGAGGAGTCGTTATGCCACGCGAGACCAATGCCGCCAAGCGCGAGCGCGCCATCGAGGTGTGCGAGCGCCTCAACCGTCGCTATGGCCCGGTCGAGTGCTTTTTGGACCACGAGAATCCCTTCCGCCTGCTGATCGCGGTGCTACTCTCGGCGCAAACAACCGACGCGCAGGTCAACAAGGTGACGCCGCGGCTGTTTGCCCAGTGGCCCACGCCCGAGGCCATGGCCGGGGCGAGCGTGGCTGACGTGGCAGATACCATCAAGTCACTCGGCTTCTACAAGAGCAAAGCCAAGCATGCCGTCGAGGCCGCGCAGATGATCGTCGCCGATTACGGCGGCGAGGTGCCGGCCGACATGAAGGAGCTTGTAAAGCTGCCGGGCGTGGGACGCAAGACGGCGAACATCGTGCTCAACGTGGGGTATGGCATCGTGGAGGGCATTGCGGTGGACACACACGTCAACCGCATTGCGCACCGCCTGATGTTGAGTCCCAAGACGCATGCCAAGGAGCCGCTCAAGACCGAGCAGGATCTGCTCAAGATTTTGCCGCACGAGTATTGGGAGTCGGTCAACCATCAGTGGATTACCTTCGGTCGCGAGATCTGCGATGCCCGCAAACCCAAGTGCGACGAGTGTCCGCTGGCAGATTTGTGCCCCAGCGTGCGCGTAGCGGGGTAGGGCGGAATGCATCTTCGTCTGGCGTTTTTTGCAGGGCCGGGTTTGCCCTTGAGCAGGAGTCCTCTCCATGCGCTACCATGACAAACAATGATCTTTGACGTACGACCCGCCGAGCTTGCCCCGGCGGGCTTTTGGCGTTGCGATGCCGGAGGAACAGCATGCTCATTCACCGTATAGCCGCGCAGCTCTACACTGCCGAGGCCTTGCAGACCGTCGAGGCCGGACTCGATGCCGGCGAGGACGTGACGCTGGCCGTGTCGCAGTCGGGCCGTACGCTTATGGCGGCCGCCCAGTTTGCGCGCCGTCCGCGCCCGACGGTCTACATCGTGAGCGGCGAGGATGCGGCCGATCGCGCTGCGCGCAGCCTTGCCGCCTATGTGGGGCTGGCGCGCGTGTGCCGCTTTCCCGAGCGCAAGGACTATCCGTGGCGCGAGCAGGCGCCCGACGATGCCGTGGTGGCGCAGCGCTGCGAGGCCCTGGGACGCATCGTGCGCGGCGACAACTGCATCATGGTCGCCTCGGCCCGCGCGCTGCTGCGTTGCGTGCCGCCAGTCGAGAGCCGCTACTGGGAGTCGACAACCTTTGCGGTGGGCGAGGAGATTCCCTTCGATGAGGTGCCGCAGCGCCTGGTGGGCATGGGCTATACCAATGCCGGTGCCGCCGACGCGCCCGGCCTGTTCCGCGTGCACGGTGATACCGTCGAGGTGTTCCCCGCGCAGGAGAAGGCACCCGTGCGCATCGAGTTCTTCGGCGACGAGATTGATCGCATCCGCCGCATGGTGAGTTCCACGGGGCAGACCATCGGCAACGAGGACAGCATCGAGATCTTCCCGTGCCGCGAGCTGGCGCTTACCGACGAGGCGGTCCACAACATGCATGTGGCGCTCTATCGCGCCAGCCAGGACGATAGCAAGCTGGTGGCGCTGCTCGAGATGGTGGATGCACGCATCGTCACGCCCGAGCTCGACCGCTTTTTGCCGGTGATGTACGGCCAGACCGTAAGCCCGCTGGCACACGTGAGCGGCAAGGCGCTGGTGGTGCTGTCCGAGCCGCGTTCGCTGTTCGACGACTGCCTGCGTGCCTACGAGGATATCGAGGCTCGTGCCGGCGAGGCGGGGATTGACCGACTGGATGGCCTGTATGTACGTGCTCAGCAGCTCGATTTTGGTGCTCAGCAGCGCCTGAACTATGTGAGCCTGATTCGCGCGGGCGGTGCGGTTACGGCAGAGCTCAAGATTGAGCAGCCTGCCATCGCAGGCTCGGACAACCGTTTTATGACGCGCATTCAGGAAGTCGTGGGCAAGCGCTATGCCTGCGTGTTTGCCATCCCCGATCGCGGTGCGCGCGAGTCGATGGAGCTCACCTTTGGTGACGAGGGCATTACCTTTGAGGAATCGCTGACGGCCGCGCCCGAAAATGCAGGCGTCATTGGCGAGCGCGTACGCGTGGCAACGGCAGACTCTGCCGATCGCGCCAGCCGCCAGGAGGCCCATGCTTCCATTCGCGAGCGTAAGGCCGACGCGCTCAACGCCCGCTCGCTCGAGGCGGGTGCCGCCCAGGCTGCCGCCGGCGCCGCCGTGCCCACCATCTCGCGCGGACGCGTGACCTTTGTCGATGCCGCCCTGCCGCAGGGCGTGGTGGTGCCCGATGCCAACCTGGCCGTGTTCTCGATCGCCGACCTCAACGCCCGCATGGACGCCAACCGCGCGCGCAGCCGCCGCAAGGTGGACATTACGCAGATCACGTTTCCGTTTAAGCCGGGCGACTACGTGGTGCACGCCACTCACGGCATCGCACTCTTTAGCGAGATCGCGCGCCAGGAAGTGGGCGGCAAGGAGCGCGACTACTTTTTGCTGGAATATGCCGACGGCGACAAGCTCTACGTGCCGCTCGAGCAGGTCGACCGCATCACGCGCTATGTTGGTCCCGACGGTGACAAGCCGCGCCTGACCAGGCTCAACACCGCCGACTGGACGAGTGCCACCAACAAGGCGCGCAAGAACGCCAAAAAGCTGGCGTTTGACCTGGTCGACCTGTATACGCGCCGCTCGTCGATTACCGGTATCGCCTGCCCGCCCGACACGCCCGAGCAGATCGAGATGGAGGAGAGCTTTCCTTACGACGAGACGCGCGACCAACTGGAGGCCATCGCCGACATCAAAGCTGACATGGAGGCGCCCAAGCCCATGGACCGCCTGCTGTGCGGCGACGTGGGCTTCGGCAAGACCGAGGTCGCCCTGCGCGCGGCCTTTAAGTGCGTGGACTCCGGTCGCCAGGTCATGGTGCTCTGCCCCACGACCATTCTGGCCCAGCAGCACTACGAGACATTCTTTGAGCGCTTTGCCCCGTTTGGCCTGGAGGTCGAGGTGCTCAGCCGCTTCCGCACGCCGGCGCAGCAAAAGCGCGCGCTCAAGGCGTTTGCCGAGGGCACGATCGACGTGCTCATCGGCACGCACCGCCTGCTTTCGGCCGATGTGAACCCCAAGAACCTGGGCCTGGTGATCATCGACGAGGAACAGCGCTTTGGCGTGCAGCACAAGGAGCAGCTCAAGAACCTGCGCGAGCAGATTGACGTGCTCACGCTTTCGGCCACGCCCATCCCGCGTACCATGCAGATGGCCACGAGCGGCGTGCGCGATATGAGCCTGATTACCACGCCGCCGACTGGGCGCCGCCCCGTGATCGTGCACGTGGGGGAGTACGACCCCGACGTGGTGAGCGCGGCGATTCGCCTGGAGGTGGGTCGCGGCGGACAGGTGTACTACGTGTCCAACCGCGTCAAGACCATCGATGACGCTGTGGCACGCGTGCACGAGGCCGCGCCCGAGGCGCGCGTGGGCGTGGCGCACGGCAAGATGAGCCCGCGCGAGGTCGAGGACGTGATGATCGAGTTCGCGACCAAAAAGATCGATGTGCTCATCGCCACGACCATCGTGGAGAGCGGCATCGACAACGCGACCGCCAACACGCTCATCATCGAGGACTCACAGCGCCTGGGTCTGGCACAGCTCTACCAGCTCAAGGGCCGTGTGGGTCGCTCGGCCACGCAGGCCTACGCGTACTTTATGTTCCCGGGCGAGCTGCCGCTCACCGAGGAGGCCACGGCGCGCCTGACTGCACTTTCCGAGTTCCAGGACCTGGGCAGCGGCATGCGTATCGCCATGCGCGACCTGGAGATTCGCGGCGCCGGTTCGCTGATGGGCGCTGAGCAGCACGGCAACCTGTCGAGCGTGGGCTTTGACCTGTTTACGCAGATGTTGGGCCAGGCTGTGGCCGAGGCGCGCGGCGATGACGACGCCGGCGTGGAGGCGGCGAGCGTGGGTATTAATCTGCCGGCCGATTACTTCTTGTCCGAGGAGTACCTGCCGGCGGTGGACCAGCGCGTGCTCGTGTACCGTAAGCTCGCGGCGGCCGAGGACCTGGAGAGCATCGACGAGGTGCAGGAAGAGACCGAGGCCGCGCATGGTGAGCTGCCGTTGGCGGGACTCAACCTGTTCAATCGCGCGCGCATCCGCATTCGCGGCGAGCGCCTGGGGCTCGAGAGCGTCACGCTCAGTGGCGGCCGCATCACGTTTTTGGGCGTAGACGTGCCCAAGAAGGTGGCCTTTGAGCTTAAGACCCGCTATGGCGCGGTGAACTTCCCCAAGAGCCGCAAGCTGTCGGTACCCTACAAGGCGGGCGCCGGTGCGGGCAGCGGCCTGGGCCGAGGTCTCGACGCCAACGACGGCACCGGCCCGGTGGCGGCCGCGCTCATGCTACTGCAGCAGCTGGGCGCGTCCGACGATGATTAACGGGTCGACGCTGCAAACGCCCCATTTGGGCAATCTGACCCTCACTCGTCGGTCGCGTACTCAAGTACGCTTCCCTCCTCTTTCGGGCCACCTTGCCACAAATGGAACGTTTTCGCTTACTTATGCTCAACCTGTAAGGGTGTTTACGGGACAAAGCCATCTTCGTCTCACCCACATTGCAGGTTGACCGCCCTTCACCTGACCGAAAGGAAAGCATGTTCGGATACATCTATAAGAAAGATGCCGCTGCTATCGCGGTCATCCTGGCCTTTTGTCTGCTCGTCGGGTCTTTTTTCGATTACCAGATCTCGAGTGCGCTGTTCAATATCGGCAGCATGTACGGTCGCTTTATCGAGGCCGCTGGCGAGCTGCCGTTCGAGCTGACGGCGAGTATCGCGGGCGTCATGCTCGTGCGCGCGGCGCGTCCCGACTCCAGGGGGAGTAAATGGCTCGCCGTGGTCGGCATCCTCGTCAATGTTGGCCTGGCCGGCTACGAGATTATCTCGTCTCTGCGGGTTGGCGGTAAACTCATTGCCGTTCAGCTAGTGCTGACGTTTGTGCTGGTCATCGCGGCCAACCTCATCGCCTATCGCCTTACGCGCGACACCGACCCCGACGAGCTCACGCGCTGGGCGTTGATGGTGCTTGCCGTGTGGGTCGCTCAGGCCATCATCCTCAACGTGATTGTCAAGCCGCTGTGGTCGCGCCCGCGCATGCGCGTGATCGAGGTCACGCCGGGGCTCAATTTTCAGCCGTGGTGGGTAATCGGCAATCCCGACAAGTGGAGCTATATTGCGGCCGGCGTAATCAAGGACGGCTTTAAGTCGTTCGCGAGCGGGCACACGGCGCATGCGGCAATCGGCCTTATGCTTGCGGGGCTTCCCGCGGCGGCCTTTACGGAAAAGCCTTCGCGTCGTCGCGTGGTCTTTTGGGTGGCGGCGGCCGTCGCGGCGCTCGTCGCCTTTGGCCGTATCGTGATCGGTGCACACTTTTTGAGTGACGTGAGCTGCGGCTTTGCCCTGGTGCTGGCACTTGAGTGTCTTGCCGCGCGCATTGCCTATCCCAACGGCGTACAATAGCCCCACCTGAATCATCTGGTCGATACCTGGTATGAGAGGATTGCCATGCTCGCGTTCAACAACGACTATTCCCACGGCGCACATCCGGCGGTGCTGCAGGCGCTCGTCGACACCAACATGGAGCCGCAGCCCGGCTACGGCACCGATGCGCATACCGAGCGTGCCAAGCAGCTTATTCGCGAGGCCTGTCAGGCTCCCGATGCCGACGTGTTTTTGCTGGTGGGCGGCACGCAGACCAACGCGACGGTGATTGACATGCTGCTCGCGCCGTACGAGGGCGTGGTTGCCGCCGAGACCGGCCACGTCGCCTGCCACGAGGCGGGCGCCATCGAGTTTGGCGGCCATAAGGTGCTCACCATTCCCGGCTACGAGGGCAAGATGCACGCCGAGGACCTCGAGAGCTATATCCAGGTGTTCTACGAAAACGAGAGCTACGAGCACACGGTGTTTCCGGGCGCCGTGTACGTGAGCCTATCGACCGAGTACGGCACGCTGTACTCCAAGGCCGAGCTCGCGGCGATTCACGCAGTGTGCCAGAAGCGCGAGATTCCGCTGTTTGTGGACGGTGCTCGTCTGGCCTATGCGCTGGCGGCCGATGAGTGCGACATTACCCTGCCCGAGCTGGCGCAGCTGTGCGACGTGTTCTACATCGGCGGCACCAAGTGCGGCGCGCTTTGCGGCGAGGCCGTGGTGTTTTGCGGCATGCACGCTCCGGCACATCCCATTCCGCGCATTAAGCAGCACGGTGCGCTGTTGGCCAAGGGCCGCCTGACGGGCGTCCAGTTTGAGGCACTCTTTACCGATGGCCTGTATTTTGAGATTGGTCGCCAGGCGATTGAGACCGCTCAGGCGCTGCGTCGCGTGTTGCACGAGCGCGGCTACCAGTTCTTCTTGGAGACGCCCACAAACCAGCAGTTTGTGATTCTGCCCAACGAAGACATGGCCCGCATTCGCGAGCATGCCTCGATCGAGTACTGGGAAAAGTACGACGAGACCCACACGGTGGTGCGCTTTTGCACCAGCTGGGCCACGACGCGGGAGGACATCGACGCGCTGGCGGCTGTCCTGTAGCTTGATGTAATGACGAGGGGCCGTCCTACGCCTGGGTTTGGCGCAGGGCGGCCTTTGCTTTTGTGGGGGAAGGATTGTATGACCGAGATGTCCGAGCCTGCGATTCGCCTGGCGACGTCCGACGATGCGCCGGCGTTGCTTGCCATCTATGAGCCATATGTGCGCGAGACGGCAATTACCTGCGAATACGAGGTGCCGAGCGTTGAGGAGTTCGCCGGGCGCATCGAGCGTACGCTCGAGCGCTATCCGTACCTGGTGATGGAGTTGGACGGGCGCCCGGTAGGCTATGCCTATGTGAGTCCGCTCAACAGCCGTGAGGCGTACGACTGGTCGGTCGAGACGTCGATCTACCTGGCGCGCGACGTGCGCCACGGCGGGCTGGGCCGCAAGCTGCACGATGCGCTCAAGCAGTGCCTGGCCGCGATGGGCATCACCAACATGTGCGCGCTCATCGCCGTGCCGCACGATAAGGACGATGAGTACCTGACGCACAACAGCCAGGATTTCCATGCCCATATGGGGTATCGCCTGGTGGGCGCCTTCGACCGCTGCGCCCAAAAGTTCGGCCGTTGGTACGACATGTGCTGGATGGAGCTGGTCCTAGCCGAGCGCGTCCCTAACCAACCCAAACCAACCTGGTTCCCCGACCTCCTCGCCTAAAACCGCCACGAAGGTGCCTGTCCCCTTTGTGGTGGTTTTGGTTTGAGTTAGCCGATGGGCTCGGTGTATTTGGCACGGTCGGTTCGTTGGATGCGCTTGGAGACGTGGAGCGGGCGGCCGTCGGTGTCGTAGACGTAGTCGGTGATTAGGATCAGCGCCTGCCCGCGCTCGACGTTGAGTAAAAACGCCTCGTTTTGCGAGGCATAGCACACCTCAAAGGTCTTATGCCCCTGCGCCGGTGCGCGATGGAACTCCTGTCGCAGCGTGGCGTAGAGCGAACCGTTGATATCGCGATCGATGAGCGTCTCGAAGCTTGGCGGCAGGTAGGTGGTCTCCAGGCACAGCGGCGCGTCGTCCAGGTAGCGCAGGCGGACAAGTTTGACGAGCTTGCTGCCCACGGCGGCGTCAAAGAACTTAGCTATGCTGCCGCCCGCCTTGGCAAAACCCGAGTCCACCGTGCGCGTGGTGGGCTTCATGCCCTGACCCTGTACCTGTGCCGTGTAGCTCGAAAACACCAGGTTGTTCTCGTGGAGCGCGGGCGTGTCGGCCACAAAGGCGCCACGTCCGCGCTCGGTGCGCACCAGGCCCTCGTCAACTAACACCTTAAGCGCGTGGCGCACGGTGCTGCGCGACAGCCCCGATTCGTCCATGAGCTCCATCTCGGACGGCAGCTTGTCTCCGCGTGCGTAGGTGCCGGCGGCGATGCGGTCACGCAGCATGCCCGCCAGACGCTCGTATTGGGTCAGTTTCTTTTTAGACGAAGCGCTCATACGACTAACCTGTATCTAACTTGTATGCTTACCTAATCAAGCATGTATCCAATACAACAATAAAACCGCTGGTACCAGTTATCAAAAACCGCATCAGCAAATTTTCCAAGACAAATATAGCATACAACTAGTCGACATCACCAAAACATGTATGTAACTTGTATGCCATCAAGAGCATCAAACGAGAAGAAAGGCTGATGCACGATGACTACTCAGGAACAGGTTAAGGACGTCGTCTCCCAGGTTTTGGCTGACAAGGCAGACAAGGGCGGCATCAAGCGCGTCGTGTGGATTGGCGCCGGCGGATCCAACGGCGGCAACTATCCTGCCCAGTACTTTATGGAACACGAGGCCACGCAGGTCGTGAGCTCCAGCTACACCAGCAACGAGTTCGTGCACGCAACCCCTGCCTACGTTAACGAGAACACCCTGGCCGTCGTCGTGTCCATGCGTGGCACCAAGGAGACCATCGTCGCCGCCCAGGTCGCCAAGGACCACGGCGCCAGCACCATCGCAATCTATGTCGACGAGTCCGGCCTCACCGAGGTCTGCGACTACAAGATCCAGTATGACAGCCTGGCCGTCGACGAGTCCTGCATGGGCCGTACCAACTCCGCCGTCGTGACCATGATCGCCATGGAGCTCACGCAGCAGACCGAGGGCTATGCCGAATACGAGACCGCTATGGCCGCGTTCGACCTGGTCGACCCCATCTATCGCAAGGCCGTCGAGTACACCCGTCCGCTTGCTGCCAAGTGGGCCGAGCAGAACGCCGACAAGCCTTGCATCAACGTGATGGCTCAGGGTCCGCTCTTTGGTGCCGCCTACGTCTTTAGCATCTGCAACGTGCAGGAGATGCTGCAGATCGACTCCTGCACCATCAACACCTGCGACTTCTTCCATGGTCCCTTCGAGATCCTGGACAAGCGCACCTCGCTGTTCCAGCTTATCAGCGTCGGCCGCAGCCGCTGCAACGACGAGCGCGGCATCCGCTTCGTCAACCAGTACGGTGGCGAGCGCGTCTATCAGCTCGATGCCAAGGAGCTTGGCCTCAACGACATCAAGGACAGCGTGAGCGAGTACTTCAACCACCTGATCTTCGCCCCGATCCTCAACAACGTCTACATGCGCGCGCTCTCTGCCGTCACCCACAAGGACTACATGACGCGCCGCTACATGTGGAAGCTTGATTACTAAGGGATAGAGTGGCCTAACAGCCCAATATCCCTCATAAGTTGCGGTGGAATAGTTCCCGTTTGGGGGTGTGAGGCCTCTATTTGAGAACTATTTCACCGCAACTGCTAGAGCGGCACTTGGGGACGTTCCCTTTCTGCCGGCAGTTTGGGACACTCCTTGTTTCAAGAGATTTCCCGTTCGCCGATTTGTGTCTTGATAAATGTATATAACGACTATAACGTAGCATGAAACATATTGGCAATAATACCGAGGAGGCTGCGTTGAAGAGAAGTAATGTGGGCTATGCGCTGGTGCTGATCGCCGCCCTTATGTGGGGAACCATCGGCATCTTTGTTAACGGGATCTCGGCCATGGGGGTTTCGTCTCAGAGCATGGCGGCTTTCCGTCTGCTGACCGGTGCCATCATGATGGCACCGGTTCTTGCCTTCATGGGCAGCCGTTCGAACTCCAGCGAGGGGAGGGCTGCTACGCCCTGGGCGCTGTTTAAGGCGAGCCCCAAGGAGCTCGTTCCCTGTGCGCTGGTGGGTGTTGTTGGACTGGCCATCGCCAACACGTGCTATTACGAGTGCATGCGCGAGGTGGGCATGTCTACGGCTTCGGTGCTGCTCTATACATCACCGGTGTTTGGCGTCGCGCTCGGCCGCGTACTCTATCGCGAGGACGTGACCCTCAACAAACTCATCGCCATTGTCTTTAACGTGCTGGGCTGCGTGCTCGCGGTGACGAGCGGCGACCTCTCCGGTTTCCATTTCTCGGTCTGGGGCGTTGCGTCCGGTGTCATCGCCGGCCTCTGCGGTGCGCTGCTGGCGGTATTCAGCCGCATGGCAACCAAAACGCTGCACCCGCTTGCCGTTACGTTTTGGGGCTTTGTTTTTGGCGGTGCGGTTATGGCTGTCATCACAGCTCCGTGGGTGGATATGGCCGCGGCCATGTCCGCGCAGCTCATTTTGCTCTTTGTGGGGTTTGGCTTGGTGCCCACGGCGCTTGCCTACATCTGTTACATGCAGGGCCTCTCTATGGACCTCGAGACGTCGAAGGTGCCCGTCGTGGCCTCGTTCGAGACGGTGGCAACCGTTGTGGTGGGCATTGGTGTCTATGCCGAGCCGGCCGGCGCGATCAAAGTCCTGGGCATCGTTTTGGTGCTCGCCTCCATCGTGATCATGAACACCGACTTTTCCAAGCTGCGCAACAGTGCCATTGTCAAACGTATTGTCGAGAGCATGACCTTTAAGCCCAACGCGTGGTGGACGGAGAAATCGCAGGACATGGATCTGTTCCGCGAGCGCACGGGCATTGCGCTGGAGCCCACCGTGCAGGAAAGCCCCTGGTACTTCGTGCGATAGGGGATTGGCGAGGCGTTTGATCTGGGGTTATCCAGCCAGCGCCGGCCTACCTAGCTCCAACGTTTCAAGTACGTTAAACCCGTCAACGGTCGATTTTCATCCGCGAACGGTCTTTATACTAATTAGCGATATAAGCAACGTATAAGACGTTATAATGACCATAACGAAAAGGAGGAGGCAAGATGAATCAGATCATTCTCGCATCTCATGGCGGCCTGGCCGCAGGCGCCAAAGACACGCTCGAGATGGTTCTCGGCGACGTGTCGAACGTCCACGTCGTGTCGCTTGCTCGTGACGACAAGGAGCCCATCACCAATAAGGTGGACGCCATGATCGCCACGTTCAACGCGGACGACACCGTCTATGTGCTGACCGATATGCTCGGCAGCTCGGTCAACAACAGCATGGTCGAGCTTTCCAAGAACGGCACGAAGTTCACGGTTGTCAGCGGTTTCAACATTCCGCTGGCACTGACGCTTGCTATGAGCCCCGTCCCCGTTAAGGGCGCCGAGCTCGCGGCCCTCATCAACGAGGCCCGCACCGGTCTGACCAACCCCAACGCACCGGTCGAGGTCGCCGCGGCCCCCGCCAAGAAGGCCAAGGCGTCCCGTCACAGCTCCGGCCCCGCCAAGATCGTCCTCGCACGTCTTGACTACCGTCTGCTGCACGGCCAGGTCGTCTTTACCTGGACCACCAAGGTTCAGGCCGAGCGCATCATTGTCGTCGACAACGCTGCCGCCAACGATGACATCAAGAAGGGCGCTCTTAAGCTGGCCAAGCCCCAGGGCGTGCGCTTGAACGTCTTCACCGTCGAGCGTGCCCTCGCCAAGATGGACAAGCTCAACACCCTCGGCGAGCGCGTCATGTTCGTCTTTGGCAACACTGCCGAGATGCTGCAGTTCTGCCAGGGCTACAAGCTCGACGCCATCAACCTGGGTGCCACCGCCAACCACGACGGTGCCGATCAGGTCGGCGGCAAGGACAGCTCCGTCTTCCTCGACGCCACCCAGAAGGCCGACGTCAACCAGCTGCTCGACATGGGCATCAAGCTCTACGTCCAGCAGACCCCTACGTATCAGAGCGTCGACATCGACGCCAAGCTGTAATCAACCAGGCTTTTGCCTGACTGAAAGGAGAAGGGTATGAATACGTTCATCAGTGCGGTGCTCGTCGGCCTCGTCGGCGTGTTCTGCATGTGGGACTCCCGCCTGCTCGGTCGTCTTAACTTCGAGCAGCCCCTCGTTGGCGCTACGCTCGTCGGTCTGCTGCTGGGCGATGTGCCCACCGGCCTTGCCGTCGGTGCCGCCGTCGAGCTCGTGTCCATGGGCCTGGTGCAGGTCGGCGCCGCCGTTCCGCCCGATATGGTCCTGGGCGGCATCGTGGCCGCTGCCTTTGCGTGCCTGACCGATGCTTCTGCCGAGACCGCCATGACGATCGCCATCCCGGTCGCCGTCCTGGGTCAGCTCCTCGGCATCGTGTTCCGTTCCATCATCGCCGCCCTCACCCATGTGGCAGATAGCGCGATCGATAACGGAAAGTTCAAGACCGCCTACCGTATGCACATCTGCGCCGGCTCCGGTCTGTACGCCGTCATGTACTTCCTGCCGATCTTCCTCGCCGTCTTTGTCGGCACCGACCTGGTTCAGGCCATCGTCAACATGGTTCCCGAGTGGCTGTCCACTGGTCTTAACGTTTCGACCAAGATCATGACCGCCTACGGCTTGGCCCTGCTGCTCACCATGATGATCAAGAAGGGTATGACTCCGTTCCTGTTCATCGGTTTCCTGCTCGCCGCTTACCTCAACCTGTCCGTCATCGCGGTCGCTCTGATCGGTGTGTGCCTGGCTGTCGTCTTCATGGGCTTCAAGTTCAACGGTTCCCATGCAGCCGCCGGTGTCGATTCCGACTACGATCCGCTCGAAGACGACGAAGACTAAGGAGGAACACACTATGGCAACCGCAACCAAGGACGTGTCCCTGAACAAGAAGGTCAGCCAGTTCTTCTGGCGCTCCTGGGCCATCCAGGCCTCTTGGAACTACGAGCGTCAGATGAACATGGGCTTCCTCTACGGCATGGTTCCCACGCTCGATCGCCTCTATCCGGACGAGTCCGACCCCAAGCAGCTCGCTGCTAAGAAAGAGGCTTACCACCGTCACATGGCGTTCTACAACTGCACCCCGCAGACGAGCGCTTTCATCCTGGGTCTCGCCGCCTCCATGGAGGAGGAGTACGCCAAGGATCCCGAGAACTTCGATCCCGATTCAATCAACGCGGTCAAGACCTCCCTCATGGGTCCGCTTTCCGGCATCGGTGACTCCTTCTTCCAGGGCACCATCCGCGTTATCGCCTTTGGTCTGGGCGTTCAGCTGGCTCAGCAGGGCTCCATCATGGGCCCGATCCTGGCCATGCTCATCTCCATCGTCCCCTCTGTGCTGATCACTTGGTTCGCAGCCAAGATGGGCTATCAGGGCGGTCACGAGTACCTGAGCAAGCTTCAGGGCGGCGACCTTATGGAGAAGCTCATGTATGTCTGCGGCATCGTGGGTCTTATGTCCGTGGGCGGCATGATCGCTACGCTGATCGGTGCAACTACCCCGTTGCAGTTCGCTGAGGGCACCGTCGTTATCCAGGACATCCTGGACGGTATGATGCCCCAGATGATCTCCCTTGGCCTCACCGGCCTTATGTACTGGCTCATCAAGAAGAACGTCAACACCGGTTGGCTTCTCGTGATCGCCATCGTGGGCGGCATTGCCCTCTCCGCGGCCGGCATCCTGGCCTAGTCGCGACCAAGCGTCTAACCGCTTTCCCCGGGGGGCCTGCCTGGCATCCCATACCCCAGGCAGGCTTCCATCCCCAAAATGTGACAATGGGGCAGTCCCTTTGTCACATCCTCAACGGGCCGGCGATTCGGTCCAAACCACGGTAACCCTGCGTGCGTCCGGCAAAGTGGCGCCGCAAAAAATCGAAAGGAATGTGTCAGATGTACGAGATCGACCTTAACCTCCCTAAGCAGATCGTCGCTGACGTCCTGTCCAACCACGAGATTCACAGCGTCGCCTTCGTCGGCTGCGGCGCTTCCATGTCCGACCTTTACCCCGCCAAGTACTTCCTGGCCAACAACACGGACAAGCTGAACGTTCAGATCTTCACTGCTAACGAGTTCAACTACGACACGCCTTCCTGGGTCAACGAGCACACCTTCGTGATCACCTGCTCCCTCGGTGGCTCCACGCCCGAGACCGTCGAGGCCAACAAGACCGCCAAGCAGCACAACTGCCCGGTCGTCTCCCTCACCAACAAGGCTGGCTCCGCTCTGACCGTCGACGCCGACCACGTCATCGTTCACGGCTTCCACGCCAACTACGCTGCCAAGTGCGAGAAGCCCGGCTATGCCATCGCTCTTGCTGTCGAGATCCTTCAGCAGACCGAGGGTTATGACCACTACGAGGACATGATCACCGGCCTCACCAACGTCTTCGATCTCTGCGAGAACGCCGCTCAGCACTGCAAGAAGCTCGCCAAGAAGTTCGCCGAGGACTTCAAGGACGACAAGATGATCTACTTCATGGCCTCCGGTGCCTCCGAGAAGATGGCTTATTCTCACGCCGCCTTCCTGTTCACCGAGATGCAGTGGATCGACGCCGCCGCCTACAACACCGGCGAGTACTTCCACGGCCCGTTCGAGGTTTCCACCGAGGGTAAGCCCTACGTCTTCTTCATGTCCGATGGCGCAACCCGTCCGATGGACGCCCGCGCCCTCACCTTCCTTGAGCGCATGGGCGCCAAGGTCGCTCTGATCGACTCCAAGGACTACGGCCTGGCTGACGCCGTGCCCGCGAGCGTCGTCACCTACTTCAACCCGCTGCTGCACCTCGCCGTTATGCGCGAGTACGGCAACCAGATCGCCGAGGCCCGTCAGCACCCGCTGACCATGCGTCGCTACATGTGGAAGCTTTCCTACTAATCACAAGTAAGTAGACCTTACGGGTTGATTGAGAGGGGATGGGGTTTGCGCCCCATCCCCTTTTTTGCTCTGGGGAGGGCGTGTCTGTCGCGCCGCACAACCCAAGATAAAACCTACCAAAATAAACCTGTCCCTTTTTGGCAGGTGGGAGGAGATGCGTATGATCAAGGCAGTGCTGTTTGATATGGATGGCGTGCTGGTCGATACCGAGTGGTTCTACAACCGTCGTCGCGTGGCGTTTATGGAGGAGAAGGGCTTTCACTTTGACGAGATTCCCGATCTTTCGGGGTCTAACGAGCCCGCCATTTGGGAGGCGCTGGTGCCCGACGATGTTGAGCTGCGCGAGCGCTTGCGCGTGGAGTACAAGCAGGTCTACAGCCCGGACCACCCTGTTCCGTATGCCGAGCTGCTCAACGAGCAGACGGAGCCGGTGATGCGTGAGCTGCACGAGCGCGGCGTGAAGTGCGCCATCGCGAGCTCGTCCTATCGCGAGCTCATTGACGAGCTGGTGGAGATCGCCGGTATCGCCGACGTGCTGGACTACACCATCAGCGGTCACGAGTGCAGTGCGTTTAAGCCCGACCCCGAGATCTACCTGCGTGCCATGGAGGCGCTGGGGGTGGAGCCTGCCGAGTGCCTGGTTATCGAGGACTCGCCTTTGGGCATCGAAGCTGGCAAGCGTTCCGGTGCCCGAGTCCTGGCGCTGCGTCCGCACGAGGGCGTCAACCTGGATCAGTCCGCCGCCGACGTCGTCATCGACAACCTGTCCGACATCCTACCTGCCATTTAGGGACAGGTTTATTTTGGCAGGTTTTATCTGGGCAAATGCCGAATTCGCCGTGAAGGGATCGCTCTCTTCACGGCGTTTTTCTTTTGAGCGGCCTCACGGTCCTTCTGATGGTTGTCGAGAGAGGGTGAATTGAAGCGCCTCCGCACGCTCCATGCTACAATCGCGGGCATGCCCTACAACTACATCTGCCTTCGAAGGGAGCCTACGTGGCGAACGCCATCGACCAGCTCACGGACCGCGTGCTCGTGCTCGGCCGCCTCACCATCGTCCGCCGCGCCATCACCGCCGTGGCGGTCACAATTTCCGCCGTTCTCCAGACATTCCTGATCCAGGCGTTCATTCAGCCCGCCGACCTGCTTCCGAGTGGACTCACCGGCGTCGCGGTCCTGCTCGATCGCGTTACCTCGCTGGGCGGCGTTCACATCGACATCTCGCTCGGCATGCTCGCGCTCAACATCCCCGTGGCGCTCCTATGCTGGAGCGGCATTAGCAAGCGCTTCGTCATCTTCTCGATGATGCAGGTCGTGCTCTCGTCGCTGTTCCTCAACGTCTTTCACTTCGCGCCGTTTTTGGGCGACAAGATCATGCTCATTATTTTTGGCGGTGTGGTCTCGGGTCTGGGCGCTGCCATCGCGCTTAAGTCCGGCGCATCCACCGGCGGCACCGACTTTATCGCGTTATGGGTCTCCAACCACACGGGCAAGACCATCTGGGGCGTCATCTTTGGTTTCAACTGCTTTATCCTGGCGATCTTTGGTTTTATGTTTGGCTGGGACAAGGCGGCGTACTCCATCGTGTTCCAGTTTATTTCGACCAAGACCATCGACAGTTTCTATCGTCGCTACGACCGCGTGACGCTCCAGATCACGACGCGCAAGGCAGACGAGGTCATGACTGCCTATGTTGACCATTTTCAGCACGGCATTAGCTGTGCCGAGGTCATCGGCGGATACAGCCGCGAAAAGATGTACCTGCTGCATGCCGTTGTCTCGACCTACGAGAGCCAGGACATTATCAAACTGGTGTGCGACATTGATCCCGGCGCCGTGATCAACGTGTTCCACACGCTCAACTTTGTGGGCGGCTGGTGGGGCGGCCATGTCGACGAGCCCATGCCCACGGCCGTACCCGATCCCGATAAGCCCGCGCGCATGGCCAGCAGGCAGGCGCGCCTCATCGAGCAGGACAGCCTGCAGCAGGACGACGGCAAGTAAGGATTTGCTGTATGTGGTGTATCGTTTTATCAAACTGAGGTAACATATAAAAAGACGTTATATACGTATTAGTTATTTCGATATTTTGATAAGAGTGATCAGACATGCCTGCGCCCAAAAATGCACCGCTTTACCAGCAGATTTACGACGAAATTAAGGATGCGATCGAGAAAGGTGTTTATGCACCCAAGGAGCGTATTCCGTCCGAGCTTGAGCTAGCCGAGCAGTACGAGGTGAGCCGAATTACGGTGCGCCGCGCCGTCGAAGAGCTCTGCTCCGATGGCTACCTGGTTAAGCAACAGGGCCGCGGCACCTTTGTCTCCACGCCGCACATCAATCGCCAGTTCCATGCTTCGACGCTGCAGACGTTTACTGCGTTGTGTGCCGACAATGGCATGAAGGCGGGCGCACATGTGGTCGATCGCCAGATTGTGCCGGCACGTCAAAACGAGATGGAGTTCTTTGGCCTGCAGAAGGACGCGCTGCTGCTGCACATCAAGCGCGTACGTACAGCCGACGGCGAGCCCATCTTTGAGGAGAACATCTTTGTGCCGTTTGATGCCTACCGTGAGCTATTGACGGCCGATCTTGAGGACAAGTCGATTTTTGCCGAGGTCGAGCGTGTTGGCGGAACGCCGATCGTCTCGGTTGGCTACCGCACGGTCGAGGCCGTTCGAGCCAATGCCGAGCAGGCGGCCGAGCTGGGCATTGCTCCGCACGACCCGCTGCTCAACCTGCGTGCCGGCTTTATCGGCCCCAATGGCGAGCCGGTCCTGATGGGTAAGCAGTACTACGTGGGATCGCGCTACGTCATGGTGATGTAAGTTACGCGGTTTTACCAAACCGCGTAACGGCTCGACGCTGCGCCTTTGGTTCCGCCGTTCTGACGAACGGCGGACCGGTCGACGCTGCAAGCCCGCCAGAGCGGCAATCTACCTTTCAACTTCGGCGGCATGACCAGAAGGTCAATGCCGCCTCGTTTCAAGGCACCTTGCTCGCTCTGGCGGGCTTTCGCTGACTTTGCCAAAACATCGACTACCCATAGAATGAGCGTGGATAATCTCCCGTTTTTGGCTTGGTGACGGGCCCAAAGTGGGAGATTATCCACGCTCATCCGGAAAGTGTCCAAAAATCCACGCTCGTTCCTTTCGGATTGCGCCGCCCGTGGCCGGTAGCCGGGCGACGCCGGTCCGCGTGGCGGCGTATAATCGGCGGCAGATGACTTGGACGTTAGGAAACCATGACCGATAGCATGCAGCAGATGGCGCTCGACACGCTCGGCGCCTATTTTGGCTACACCTCGTTTCGCCCGGGGCAGGACCGCATGGTCGATGCGATCCTTGCCGGTCGCGATGCGCTGGGTGTTATGCCCACGGGCGCCGGCAAGTCCATTTGCTACCAGGTGCCCGCGCTCATGATGCCCGGCATCACCTTTGTGGTGAGCCCGCTGCTGTCGCTAATGGAGGACCAGACCCGTGCGCTGCTCGCGGCGGGTGCGCGCCCCAGCTATCTCAACTCCAGCCTTACTCCTGCCCAACAAAACACCGTGCTCAAGCGGGCACGCGAGGGCCGCTACCAGCTTATGTACGTGGCGCCCGAGCGCCTGCTCGAGCCGCGCTTTTTAGCCTTTGCGCAGGAAGCTGCGGCCGAAGGCGGCATCGGCGTGCCGCTCGTGGCCATTGACGAGGCCCACTGCGTGAGCCAGTGGGGCCAGGATTTCCGCCCCGCCTATCTGCAGATTCGCGAGTTCATCGATTCCCTGCCGCAGCGACCCATCGTGGCGGCCTTTACCGCTACGGCGACTGAGCGCGTGCGTGCGGACATTCAGCAGATGCTCGGCCTGCAAAACCCCGCGACGGTGGTGACGGGCTTCGATCGCAAGAACCTCTACTTTGGTTGCGAGGAGATGGGCGACAAGGCCAAGGCCGCGTGGGTGCGCGACTATGTGATCGCGCATTCGGGCGAGAGCGGCATCGTGTATTGCTCGACCCGCAAGACGGTCGATGCGCTGGCAGGTGAGCTTGCCGAGGCGCTGGGTCCCAGCGGCATTCGCGTTGGCCGCTACCATGCCGGTATGGGCAACGACGCCCGTCGCCAAAGCCAGCGCGCCTTTATCGACGACGATATTCAGGTGATGGTTGCCACCAATGCCTTTGGCATGGGTATCGACAAGCCCAACGTGCGCTACGTGATCCACAACAACGTGCCCGAGAGCATCGAGGCCTACTACCAGGAGGCGGGCCGCGCCGGCCGCGATGGCGACCCGGCCAGCTGCCACCTGCTGTGGAACGGCAACGATTTTCGCATGCGTCGCTTTTTGATCGACCGCGGCGATGCTGCCGACGAGGCGCTCGACGACGAGCAGCGTGCGTGGGCGCTTCAGAATCGATATCGTCTGCTCAGCCAGATGGAGGGCTACTGCAATACCACCGGCTGTCTGCGCGAATACATGCTGCGCTACTTTGGCGACGAGGCCGCAGCCGAGCATGCGACCGCAGCTGGTGCGGGTGGCGCCGCCACGGACGAGGCCGAGGGCTGCGGCAACTGCAGCAACTGCCTCACGCAGTTCGAGGTCGAGGACGTCACCGATATGGCCCGCGCCGCCGTGCGCTACGTCGCCACGCGCCCCATGCGCTTTGGCAAGTCGCTCATCGCCGACGTGCTCCACGGCGGCAACACCGAGCGCATTCGCCAGATGCATCTGGACGAGGACCGCGGTTACGGTGAGCTGTCGAGCGAATCGGTCGGGCGCATCAAGGACATCATCGGGCAGCTGTGCGGCCGCGGTTATTTGGCCACCTCGCAGGGGCAGTACCCGGTCGTGGGGCTGGGCCCGCGTGCTGGCGAGGTCGAGGACGAGGCGTTCGCCTTTACCGTTAAGCGTCGCGCGTCCAAGCGCAAAGCCTCGGCCCGCGCCCGCCGTGCGGTGGATCTGCTGCGCGAGGAGGCCGAGATGGATCAGCGCCCTCGCGTGGGCGACGATGCCGAGCTGTTCGAGCGCCTGCGCGCCCTGCGCAAGGAGATTTCGACCGAGCTGGAGATGGCGCCGTACATGGTCTTCTCCGACAGGGCCCTGCGCGGCCTGTGCCGCCTGCGCCCGCAGACGCGCGACGAGCTTATCCAGGTCAACGGCATTGGCGAGAAAAAGGCCGACGCCTTTGGCGAGCAGTTTATGGCGGCGATTGAAGAGTTTGAGTCCGAGCATGCGCGGGATGGAGCGTAACGATGGCATTCGACGATAAAACCGGCAGCTCAGATGTGTCCGCCGTGCCGCTGTACCAGCAGGTTATGGACGACCTGAAGGGTGAAATCGCCCGCGGCGTGTACCCTGCCGGCTCGCGCATCCCTGCCGAGATGGAGCTCGCGAAGTCCTACGGCGTGGGGCGCGTCACCGTGCGCCGTGCCATCGAGGAACTATCGCGCGCGGGGTATCTCAACCGTCAGCAGGGGAGGGGCACCTTTGTGTGTGCGCCCAAGCTCAAGCGCAAGATTCGCCAGAAGGGCGACGTCCAGAGCTTTACTGAGGGTTGCGCTGCCAACGACATGGTGCCGGGTGCGCGTCTGGTGTCGCGCACGGTGGTCGCGGCGACGCACGAGGATGCGGCGTTTTTTGACGTGGAGCCCGGCTGCGAGCTTATCGTGGTCGAGCGCGTACGCACGGCAGATGGCATCCCCGTCATGCTCGAGAACAACGCCTTTGTGCTCGCCGACCATCCCTACCTGCAGACGCTGGCCGCCGAGGACCTCACTGATAACTCAATCTTTGCGCTCGTTGCCGAGTATTCGGGCCGCGCGCCGCACAAGTCCGACCCCTGCACCGTGGAGATTGCGCTTGCCGATGCTCAGGCGGCCCCGCTGCTGGAGGTGCCGGTCGGCGAGCCGCTCTTTTATATGGAGGCGTACTTTACCGATGCGGACGAGCGGCCCTTGCTGCTCGGGCGCCAAAAGATCGTGGGCTCGCGCTACGTCTTCGACATCTAACGTCCATAGATAGAACAACATAGAACAAATTTGCCGTGATGACTTCACCGGTGACTGCTTGCGTGCTATAAATAGAACAACATAGAACGATAGCAGGTACGAGCTGCCGTCGCTCAAAGCCGCCCCACAAGGAGGAACATCAGGATGAACGCACATGATCTGGTTCAGGAAATCATCGAGCGCAAGGGCAAGATTGAGAACGTCTTTTGGATCGCCTGTGGCGGTTCGATGATCGACCTGATGCCGGCTAACGAGCTGCTCAAGCGCGAGGCCACCACGTTTGCCTCGACGGTCTACACGGCACGCGAGTTCTGCCTGATGACACCCAAGAGCCTGGGGCCGAAGTCGCTCGTCGTCGCCTGCAGCCACAGCGGCAATACGCAGGAGGTCGTCGACGGCTGCGAGATGGCGCTGGCCGCCGGCGCCGAGGTCGTCGCCCTCACCGACTGCGAGGGCTCCAAGATCGACAATGGCAAGTGGACCACCTGGGTCTATCCGTGGGGCGAGGGCGTGTCACAGGCCGAGGTGCCGCAGGGCATCGGCGCTCTGATGGCTGCCGAGCTGCTCGACCAGCAGGAGGGTTACGAGGCACTCGCCGACATGTATGAGGGCCTCAAGCAGATGGATGCGCTGCTGCCCGCCGCCCGCGAGAAGGTCAACGCCGAGCTGGGCGCCCGCTTTGCCGAGCTCTGCCAGCAGCACAAGTTCTTCTATATCCTGGGGTCCGGCCCCAACTTTAGCCAGACCTACGCCATGGCCATCTGCTCGCTCATGGAGATGCAGTGGCAGCACTGCTGCTACATCCACTCCGGCGAGTACTTCCACGGTCCCTTCGAGGCCACCGAGCCCGGCGTGTTCTACTTTGTGCAGCTTGGCGCGGGCGAGTGCCGCCCCATGGAGGAGCGCGCGCTTGCGTTCCTCAACACGCACACCGATACGATTATGGTGCTCGACGCGCTTGAGTACGGCGTGGGCGAAGTGCCTGCCAGCGTGCGCTCGTTCCTGGAGCCGATCTTCTTCTACGCGATGAGCTGCGAGCTGCGCGCCGCCCGCGGCAAGGTCTTCGACCACAGCCCCGAGGTTCGTCGCTACATGGGCATCGAGCAGTACTAATATACCGGGAATAACCTCTCACGACGGGGCTTCCGCCAAGTGCGGGCCCCGTTTTGCTTTGCCAAGAAAGAAATGGGGACTGAACATGCGCGTGCTTGATTTGACTCACACGATTAGGGAAGACATGCCGGTATTTCCCGGAGCCGATACACCCAAGCTGCTGCCAGCGAGTACCTACGAGCACGACGGATTTAAAGAGACGCTCATGCAGATGTACACCCATACGGGGACGCATATGGATCCACCGGCGCATCTGTTTGCCGACCGCACGACGCTCGATGCGTTTCCAGCAAGCCAGTTTATAGGCAGGGCATTGGTTGTCGATTGCCGCATGCTCGCCGAGGGTGAGGCCATTACTGTGGAGCAACTCCGTCCCTATGGCGATAAGGTGACCCAGGCCGAGTTTTTGCTGTTCAACTTGGGTTGGGATAAGCGCTGGGGAACCGAGGCGTACTTTGGCGACTATCCTTGCTTGGACGACGAAGTGTTGGACCTGATCATCGACGGCGGCTACAAGGGCATCGGCTTTGATGTAATTGGACTCGACCCCATCGCGGACGAAAACCTGACGCGCCACAAGAAGTTGTTCCGCGCATGCGATATCGTCAACATCGAGAATCTAAAGGACTTGGACTGTTGCGGCGACGATCTGTTCTGGTTTAGCTGCGCACCGCTCAAAATCGAGGATTGCGACGGCTCGCCCATTCGCGCAATCGCGTGGTTTGAGGATTAAAGCGCCCTGTTCCATCTGTCGAAAAACGAAGGTGAATACTTTTCCGCGAAGTGAACGACCTATTTTGGACCCCGAAGCATCCACACTTTTTGATGCCAAAACTGCAGGAAAAACTCGGCGAAACCGCAGGAAACGGCGCCTGAAAAGCGTGGATGCTTCGGGGGTTCATTTTTGCTCGTTCACTTCGCGGAAAAGTATTCACCTTCGATTCGCAAGGGCGCTGCGTGAGTCAAAAAAGCGGGCCGCGCCGGGGATTTCCGGCGCGGCCCGCTTAGTATCGCGCTTAGATTCGCAAGGTTGCGGCAGCCAGCGGCCTACTTTGCGTCGTAGGCCTCGGTGTCCCACCAGTCGAGCTGGGCGATGTTGTCGCGGATGTGCTGGCAGCTCTTGTGGAAGCCCTCGAGCTCGTACTCGGACAGGTCCAGCGTGTAGACCTCCTCGACGCCCTCGGCACCGATCACGCACGGCAGGGAGGTAAAGATGCCCTCCTCGCCATACTGGCCGGTCATAAGCGTAGAGGCCGAAAGCACGGCGTGCTCGTTGTGCAGAACGGCGGCGCAGACGCGCGCGGCGGAGTTGGCGACGGCGTACTCGGTGCACTGCTTGCCCTGGTAGGTCACATAGCCGCCCTTGCGCGCGAGCTCCTCGACCTCCATGTGGTCGAAGGCGTACTTGCCGGGGTTCTCGGCCTGAAGCTCGTTGAGGCTCTTGCCGGCGATGGTTGCGGCCTTAAAGGCGGCCAGCTGGCTAAAGCCGTGCTCGCCGATCATGTAGGCGTCGATAGACTTGGGGCTCACACCGACCTTCTTGGAGATCTCGGTGCGCAGGCGAGCGGAGTCCAGGCCGCAGCCCGAGCCGATGATCTTCTTGGGATCGTAGCCGGTCAGGTGCCACAGCTCGGTGCATACGACGTCGCAGGGGTTGGAGATGCTCACGAAGATGCCGTCAAAGCCGGCGTCGACGATGCGCTTGGCAAAGGTGCGGGCGGCGTCGGTGGTAAAGAACAGCTCGCCGTCGCGGTTGCCGGCGGCCAGCGCGACCTTGCCGGCGGCGTTGACGATGACGTCACAGCAGGCAAGCTCCTCGTAGTGGTCGTAGCAGTTGACGATTTTGGTGTTGTACGGGACAAACGAAAGGGAATCGCGCAGGTCCTGGACCTCGGACGTCACCTTGGCCTCGTTGATATCGCACAGGTACAGCTCATCGGCAATGCCCTGCATAAGCAGGCTGTTGGCGACATGTGCTCCTACGTGGCCCTGGCCGACCACACCGATCTTACGCGTCTGGTACATATATGTATCCTTTCGGCCGAGTTTTTCGCGTCGAACCATTGTAGCGTTCTGCTGCTACTTTGCCAGGCTAAAGTGCCGTAGATTTTGGGACATGCCTTAATCTCTACTTTTGGAGTGATTTGGGCCGCTGACGGTGTCTCGGGGCGATGTGCTCGCGCGGATGGGGCCGGTCGTTGTACCATAGCTGCAACTGACTCGTAAGGAGCATCCATGCCCATTCGCATCCCCGACGCCCTCCCTGCCGCCGCGCAGCTCGAGAGCGAGAACATCTTTGTCATGACCGAGTACCGCGCGCTGCACCAGGACATCCGTCCGCTGCGCGTGCTCATCCTCAACCTCATGCCAACCAAAATCGCCACCGAGACGCAGATCATGCGCAAGCTCTCCAACACGCCGCTGCAGGTGGAGGTGGACCTGCTGCGCACCAAGACGCACGAGGCCACGCACGTGAGCGCCGGTCACCTGGAGACGTTCTACCGCACGTTCGACGACATCCGCGACATCCACTACGACGGCCTGATTATCACGGGCGCGCCCGTGGAGCAGATGCCGTTCGAGGAGGTCGACTACTGGCCCGAGCTCTGCCAGATCATGGATTGGTCCACTACGCACGTGCACTCCACGCTGCACATTTGTTGGGGAGCGCAGGCGGGGCTCTACCATCATTACGGCATTCAGAAGTACGATCTACCGGCCAAGGCAAGTGGCGTGTTCGAGCATTATTTGGTGAAGCCGCAAAGCCCGCTGGTCCGTGGCTTTGACGACCGCTTCTATGCCGTGCATTCGCGCAACACCGACGTGCGCCGCGAGGACGTGGAGGCCGAGCCGCAGCTTGAGGTCGTGGCCGTGTCCGACGAGGTGGGGCTGTACATCGTCAAGTCGACCGACAGCCGCCGTTTCTTTGTCTTTGGCCATCCCGAGTACGATACCGATACGCTGCGTCTGGAGTACGAGCGCGACGTGAAGCGCGGGCTCAACCCTCAGGTGCCGGCGCATTACTTCCCGGGTGACGACCCCACCGCCGAGCCGCGCAACGTCTGGCGCAGTCAGGCTCAGCTGTTCTACACCAACTGGCTCAACTACTACGTCTACCAGACCACGCCCTACGACCTGGCTCGCGCCGGCGAGGAGCACTAGGCTGCGGCTGTGGCCGTGGCTGCTGCTGCGGCGGTTACCGTGGCCGCTACGCGACGAGCGTGGATAATCGGACACACGAGCGTGGATAATCGGACGCATGTTGAATGAGCGTGGATAATCTCCCGTTTTTAGCTCGTAAGGGGGCCCAAAGTGGGAGATTTTCCACGCTCGATTTTTCTGCAGCTGTTGTACCGGCGGCAGCATCATGCGTCGAGTACATACGGGCCGCATCGCAAACTAGGTAGTTTTGATCCACGGCACATTTTCTTTCAATGAAGTCGGTGGCTTTTGAGGCTCAAAATGTGGAGACAGGGACCTCTCGACAACCGTTCTACCTGCAGATATAAGCCATTAACCTAAAGCGTTCAAAACCGTCAAGCATTTGGTCAGCTTTTGGTTGGCATTTGGTCAGACTTCGCATGAAACCGCCTGGTACGTTGGCGCCGTTCCAAGAGTTGGGAGGCGACGTGGCAAACATGACGGCGAATCAAAGACTCACAAGCCACATTAAAGCTTGCGAGCAGCAGATGAGCTGCGTGTACGCGCGCACGACGGCGGAGGCAAAGCAGATTGAGCGGCGGGTGGCGGCGGGAAGTCTCGAAGTGGTCATGCCGGGGTTGTATGCGCGTCCGGAATACTGGTCCGAGCTCAAGTTTCGGCAACGTTATCTGCATCGGGTGCGGGCGCTTGCGCAAAAGCACCCCGACTGGACGTTTTGCTCCTATACGGCGGCTGTTATCTATGGTCTTTCGGTTTCGCATGCCAATTTGACGCACATCCATATCGCCGCGATGCCGGCGCAATCGACGACGCCGGGCTCTCAGGTCATTCGCCATCGTTATGCTTATCGAACGCGGGCCAGTCAAATGGATATTGCCGTGACCGATATCGATCAAACGATTACGGATTGCCTGGTCGACGCGTCGTTTGTCGAGGGGCTGATCATTGCGGACTCGGCGCTCCATGAGCAGCTTTTGTCGAAGGAGCACCTTGTTGAGGCAGTCAACAAGCTTGGTTTGAATCGTCGCGGTGTTGTGACTGCGCGCAGGGTTGCGCGGTGTGCCGACGGCTTGTCGGAAAGCGGCGGCGAGTCCAAGGCGCGTGCGCTGATGATCGAGCGCGGCTGGCAGGTTCCGGAGCTGCAAGTTGAGCTGTTCGACCCGGTTGAGCCGGGAAAGCCGTATCGCGTTGACTATCTGTGGCGCGTGGGTGACCGGTTGATTATTGGGGAGTTCGACGGATTCGTTAAAAGCGAGAAGGCGGCGGAGGAGGGCAAGCTCGCAAAGGCGCAATTTGATGAACGTCAGCGCGAGTCGAGGCTTTCGCTGCTTGATAACTGCAAAATCGTGCGCTTGTGCTGGGATGATTTGAGGGACCCGTCAAAGCTCGATCGCAAACTCAAAGTTGCCGGCGTGCCGCGTGCATGTTGAGGCGGTTGCGGGGCGTTAAGCTGCACGAGCGTGGATAATCGGACACACGAGCGTGGATTTTCGGACGCTTGCCGAATGAGCGCGGAAATCTGGACGGACGAGCGTGGAAAAACGGACGTTTGCAACATGAGCGTGGATAATCTCCCGTTTTTGGCTCGTAAGGGGGCTCAAAGTGGGAGATTTTCCACGCTCATTTTTGTGGGGTGCAGCCCGCCAGCGGTTAGACGCTGATGATGTGGGGTAGCGGCTGGTCGTGGGTATCGGTGGGAACGTGGTCGACACGCTGTTCATCAAAGGCGATGCCGATGATTTGGCATGCGGGTGAGAGCATGGGCAGGTAGCGGTCGTAGCAACCGCCGCCGTAGCCCAGGCGCGCGCCGGTTTGATCGAAGGCCACGAGCGGCACAACAATCATGTCGAGTGCTTCGGCAGGCACGATGGGGAAGCGGTCGCTGTCGATGTCCGTGGCCGCGAAGGCCCGCGCGGGGTGGGCGATAAACGGAGCCGCGGACGCATCGTCGGCGGCAACTGCTCGCATGCACATGCGCTGGCCACAAGCTGCGGCATCAATTGCCGAGAGCATGCACGGATAGGCCACGCGCCAGCCGCGCGCGGCGACCGCAGCGGCAAACGCGGCAGGGTTGACCTCGGAACCCATCGCGGCATAGCTGGCAACGGTGTGCGGCGCCGCGGCATCCGAGCGATCCAACAGCTCAACTAGCCGCGCACAGATATCAGCAGACTTCGCCGCCCGCAAGTCCAAATCAAGAGCATCACGCCGAGCAATCACCGCCCGCCGCAACTCAGCCTTGTCCATCCCGGCTTCCTCTCCCAAACCTACCAAAAAGGGACAGGTTTATTTTGGCAGGTTTTATCTGGGCAAATGTCGAAACCACCACAAAGGTGCCTGTCCCCTTTGTGGTGGTTTTGGCCCATGCGTTAACGCTATAACGCCGCGGCGATTGCTTCGGTCACAAACTTATTGAGTGACTCGCCCTTTTTTGCCGCCGCCAGTGCTGCCTGCTTGTGAAGCTCGGAGCCTGTTCTCACATTGAACGAGCCCTTAAAAGCCCGCTCTGGTTCCTTGCCCTTTTCGGCACAAAACTCAAGGTAATCGTCGACGGCGTCGTGGAAGCATTGCTCCACTTCTTCAGCCGTGGAGCCTTCAAATACGATTGCATCCCTAATGCCGGCGACCATACCTGTTAGTACATGCTGCTCGGCATCGAACTCGACTGGGGCGAAATAGCCCTTGTATGCCAAAACGTTACTCATGACTGCCTCCGACATCCTGCAGAAATCGAACGATGTTTCGAATTGTCTCCGCTGTCAATTCGTCAGATGGATGAGGCACGTGCATCACGAACATCCTGCCATCTGAGGGCCTGTAGAAGCGAACGCGCGATCCGGATGTCTTGCCTTTGCTGTCCATTTCAAAGCCATATGAGGCCATGACTTTTAAAAAATCGGCATACCGATACGTCGAAGGGCAGCTAAACAGTTGGGCGATGAGTTTATCGGCTCGAGTCATCCCGCCTCACATTCTGCAACTATATTCTAGTTGCAATTTAGATCCGATGCAATCACCCATACTATAGAACATGTGTACGTATAGAACAAGTGTTCGAACCACTACAAAGGGGCCTGTCCCCTTTGTAGTGGTTTTGCTTGCTGTGGTTAGCCCATCAGGTCGACTACGTTGAAGCCGGCGTTGCTCTTGGCGATGACGTCGCGGCCGCCAAAGACGCAGGTGGGCGACTCGGCTGCGATGCGCGTCACGTCGGCGCCGAGCGAGCGAAGCTCACCGGGTGTGGCCGCGAGCATTTGGGCGCGACGCTCCTCGCGTGCATGCGGGTCGAGCCCGGCAAGGTAGGTCGTGTTGCGGCGCTTGGTGAGCGCGTACGGCTTCACCGGCGCGTCCATGCCGCTCACGCAGCTCACAATAAAGCCCTCAAAGGCGGCCTCGTCGGGCTCAAAGCTGCCGAGCCATGCACCGGCGCGTTCCACGCGCTCAATCGAGGGGTCGATTGCTGGGTCGCGGTAGGTGTAGAACGCCGTCTGACGCTCACCGGCCGCGCGGAATCCGCAGCCGTACGCACCGCCCTTCACGCGGATCTCGTTCCACAGGTAGTCGTAGGAGAGCGCGTTGGCAGCTACGGCCCAAGCGCCCGTCACGTCGATGCCCAGGCGACGCGGGTCGCACGCGCTTGCCGCAAAGCAGATGTCGCTGGGGATAACGAACGCCTCGTGACGGTCGTGCGGCTCCGGCACCACGAGCGTGCCGCTGGCAGCGCCGTCGCCAGCGCCAAGCCCCAGGTTGCCCGCGGCATCCCAGTACGCGTCAAAGTCCTCGTCGCTGCCGGTAAAGCTCGCCATGCAGCCATCGGCCACAAAGATGCGGTCTGCCAGCTCGGCAAGCTTGGCGCGCAGGTCGTCCAGTCGCTCGTCAAAGTGCTCGAGCAGATCGCGCAGGAACAGGTAGAAGTCCACGCCCGAGAGCTGCTCGCGCACCACGGCCGAAGGCGAACTGTAGCTCATCGCGCGACCGAGCGCCGCCGAGTGGCCGTTGTTGATAAAGCCCTGCTCAAGCCCAATGCGAATCTGCGTGAGCACGTCGCGAACGCGGTCGGCGTCGGCATCGAGCAACAGCGTGCTCGACCACACCTCGCGCGGCAGGCTCGCCAGCGCGTCGATCTTTTCGGACAGGGCGCCGGCGCTCACCAGCAGGTAGGGGCGCACGCCGTCCACGTCGGGCTGCGTCATGACCTCGGTCGTAAAGCTCAAAAAGCCCAGCTTGCCGGCGAGCAGGTTGTCGAGTTCCTCGGCTGAATGCTCGCGCGTGGGCAGCTGCTTAAGCAGGCGGCAGAGCAGCGTCACATAGGGCAGGTCCTCAAACGCGACGCAGCTCAGGTCGAAATACTGCATGGCGTAGGCCAGGCGGTTGGTAGGGATGTCGTGGCGCAGACAGGAGATGGGCGCGGTCGTGTCCACGACCAGCGGCGGTTCGGGGCGCGCCTCGCCAATGTCGGACACGCGCAGGCGCGGCAGCGTGGCCTTGTCCTCGGGCGTGTCCTCGGCTTCCTGCGCGGCACGCAGCGCGGCCGTGCGCTCGACCACGTCGGCCAGCTCGGAATCGGTCATGGCGTCGCGCTTGGCTGCCAGCTCGATGGCCTCGGCACCCTCCGAACCCTCGGCGGCGTCCACCGGCACCAGCTCGACGAGCGCCATGTGGTCGTTCTCCAGCACCAGCTCGCGCAGCAGGTCCTCAAAGTAGGTGCCGTCCAGCTCGCTACGCAGCTCCTCGTACACCGGGCCGTACTTGAGTGCCAGCGTCGCGGCGTCGTCATCGTAGAGCCAGGTGCTCAGCGCGTCGCACGCAATGGCCACGCCGTCGGCGATGCCGTAGTCGCGCTGGCGCAGATCGTATTCGTTGCTGCTGATGATGGCTTCCAGGCGCTCGCGCGGAACGCCGTGCTCGCACAGGTCGCGGCAGGCGTCCTGGAACACGTGGCGCAGCTCGCGCGCCACGCCGGGCTGCGCGTTTTGCAGCATGATGAGCTCGTAGGGCTGCAGGCTCTCGGCCGCGGTATAGCTCACCACGTTGCCGCCCAGGCCGGCGGCCAGAATGGCCTTCTTAACTGGCGCCTCGTTAGAACCCAGCAGTGCCTCGAACAGGATATCCGCCGCGATCGTGCGCTTGCGGTCGAGCGCGCTGCCCAGCACAAGGCCCAGGCCCACCAGGGCGTTTTCGGGCGTGGTGGCCATCTCGACGCGCTTATACTCGCAGGTCACGGGCGCCTGCACGTCCAGCGGATTGGGCGCCAGCGTGGACGGGTCCTCGCCGGCGGCAACGGCTGCGTCCATGCGCCGGCTCGCGGCGCTCGGCTGCGACAGATAGCGCTCGTCCAAAAAGGCCAGCGCGCGGTCCACATCTAGGTCGCCATAGAGCGTGATGTAGGAGTTGGAAGGATTGTAGTGGCGCGCGTGCGTGTCCAGGAACTGCTCGTAGGTGAGCGCGGGAATCGCGCGCGGGTCGCCGCCGCTCTCGTGCGCATAGGCGGTGTCGGGATAGAGCGCGGCGTTGACGGCGTCGTCCAGCACGCTCATGGGGTCGGACAGCGCGCCCTTCATCTCGTTGAACACTACGCCGTTATAGCGCAGTGTGCCCTTGCGCAGGCTCGCGGAGCTGCCGTTACCCGCGTCCTCGGCGCCCTCCGGCAGGTCCAACTCGTAGTGCCAGCCCTCCTGCTCAAAAATGGTCGGCTTGGTGTAGATGGCCGGGTTGAACACGGCGTCCAAGTACACATCCATCAGGTTGTACAGGTCCTGCTCGTTGGTGGTGGCAACGGGGTAGATGGTCTTGTCGGGGTAGGTCATGGCGTTGAGGAACGTCTGCATGGAGCTCTTGATCAGGTCGACAAACGGCTCCTTGACGGGAAACTTGGCCGATCCGCACAGCACCGAGTGCTCAAGAATATGGAACACGCCGGTGGAATCGGCCGGCGGCGTCTTAAAGCCAATGGCAAAGGCCTTGTTTTCGTCGTCGCACGCCAGGTACAGCAGGCGAGCGCCCGAGGCAGTGTGGCGCAGCACGTAGGCGTCTGAGTCGAGCTCGGGCACGGTCTCGCAGCGCTCGACGGCAAAGCCGTGGCAGGTGGTACCGGGCACCAGCAGCGCGGCAGCAGCGGCGCGTGGGTCGGTTGAGGTGGTGGGCATATGCAGTCTCCTTTGACGCCCCAGCGGGGGCGAATCGAGTCGAATCCTCGAGAGTATACCCATATGGGACCGCGGCACTGCAGCGAACTGAAGACGATGCCGGCGGATTGGCATGGGCCCCGCGTGTCCCGCCAAATGAGCGTGGATTTTCGGACGAAATAATCCGTCGCAGGCCCAAATGTCGTCCAATTATCCACTCCCGCATACCTTTCGTCTCCAACCGTGAGATGAGAGATAGACGAGAGACGTATACGAAAGATGGCTGTACAGCAAAGAGCCAAACAATTAATAGTGCTGTTAATAGTGCTGTTTGGTTGGTGATTGTTTTTTCAGTAAAAACATTTACGAATAAAGCAAGTTGCAAACGGCTGCCCCCTTATTTCGTACGCATTTTTATGGCGAGAAATTGCCGCCATATGATCGGACGAGTTTCAACGATTGCGATTTAGTATTTGGCGCGGATGCGGTCGATTCCGATGAAACGCTAGTTGACCACGCGGTAGATTGTGCTTTCTCCCAGACGCCCCGGCAATGCGCAATAAGCCAGATAACGAAGCGATTGCCGGTGCGTCTATCCATAGGGAATTCCGGGAAAGCTTCTGCGGGCAGTCAAAAGATTCGTCGGCCTCAAGCGGATTAAAGGTATTTGCATAAGACGTCATTTAACCAGAGACGATGCACATTGAATCGTTCAATGAACTTGCGCGCTGTGTCCAACAACGCCGATTGTTGTTTTAAGGGGCTTGAGGAAAGAGCAGAAGCAAAATAATACTTGCATAGTTAGTTATATAAAGTATTATAACGTTATGGGATGAATGAAGGGTTCATCTAAGTGAGTTAGGAGTAAGGGATGTTCAATTTCGATGAGCCTCGTTACGAGAAGGTTGTGAGCGATGCCCTCGCTCTCCGTCCTCAGATTGAGGCTGCCGTGGACGAGGTCTGCGAGCAGGGCTATTCCAACATCTTCTTCATCGGCTGCGGCGGCACCTGGGCCCACACGCTCCCGATGAAGTACTGGGTCGAGACCACCACGGCCGACGTCGACGTCCACTGCGAGATCGCCGCCGAGTTCCTCGCGTGCCCGCCCAAGGCCTTCAACAAGGACTCGGTCTGCGTCTTCTCCACCCGTACCGGCACCACCCCCGAGATCATCGAGGCCGCCAAGTTCTGCCAGGAGCAGGGCGCCCGCACGCTGATGTATGTCTCCAACGACAACACCCCGGCCACCGAGTACGCCGACTACAAGTTCTTCAGCTTCGCCGAGGACGACGTCCTGTGCGAGGCCATCTACACCTACCAGATCACGCTGGTCGCCCGCTTCCTCAAGAACGCCGGCGCCTTCCCCAAGTACGACACCTTCATGGAGGAGTTCGGCAACATCGCCCCGTACCTCATCAAGGCCAAGGACGCCCAGGACGAGCGCTGCGCCGCCATGGCCGAGGACTTCAAGGACACCGACTACCACATGGTGATCGGCTCCGGCATGCTCTGGGGCGAGGCCTACGACTACGCCATGTGCATCCTCGAGGAGATGCAGTGGATCAAGACCAAGTCCATCCACGCCGCCGAGTTCTTCCACGGCACCATCGAGCTGTGCGAGGAGGGCACGAGCCTCATCATGCTCTACGGCGAGGACGACACCCGTAAGCTCATGGACCGCGTGGACAACTTCACTCACATGCTCGCCGACGAGAAGGGCGTCCATGTCCGCGTGAACAAGTTCGACACCGCCGAGGTCGAGCTGCCGTTCAGCGACCCCGAGTTCCGCAAGATCGTCTCCCCGATGGTCACCTACACCATCACCGAGCGCCTGAGCTGCCATCTCGAGCACGTCCGCAACCACCCGCTCACCACGCGTCGCTACTACCACCAGATGAACTACTAAAGCAGCTTTCAGCGGTCGTTATTTTGCTCGGAAATAATTCGTTATGTTGCGTTCGTAAAACAATGCAAACAAATGTCGCAGTCTCGTTCTAGGGAGCCATGCCGTAGCTGGCCGCTTGAGGTCGTATTTGCTTGGACTCGACCATGCGGCTCGTTGGCATTTCACGGTAGCGACTTCAAGGCGAAATGGGGCATTTTTGCCAAATGCCCCTCTTGTTTGCGCCACAAGTGGCATTCGACACCTTCATATGGAGTGTTTGATATTGTAGACGGTTCAAAAATAAGATTGAACCGTCTATTTCTTTCAAAATAATACGTAATAGGTTATCTTATAACGTATAGAAGTTTCATAGAATGTTATACGGAGAACGTTATGATTAACCCGACTAGTGCTGTGCCGCTATATGTACAAGTAGCTGATGATTTGCGCCGCCGTATTGAGATGGGCGAGTTTTCCGAAAGTGGCGTGTTGCCTAGCGAAAATGGTTTTTGCGAAGAATACGAGGTTAGCCGTGCGACGATACGGAAGGCAATTCAAACTCTTGTGGATGACGACGTGCTTGATACGCGTCATGGCAAGGGCACATTTATCCGGCAGCCTAAAATCGTCTCGAGCTTGAGCACGTTTAAGGGTTTCACTTATTTTTGCCATGAAAATAATATCGAAACCTCGTCTCGTGTTCTCGCTCTTCAGGAGGTCGAGCCGCCCGTTGCCGTCCGTCGTCATTTGCGAATGGAAGAGAATGAATCTGCGGTTTACCTCAAACGCGTGAGGTCAATTAACCACATAAATGCAATGATTGAACATATTTATCTTCCAGTAAAGAACTTCGGGTTTTTACTGGGTGTCGATATGGAGAACGCATCACTTTATGAAACGATTGAGAGAGAGACGGGGCTGCGACTAGAGGATAATTGTTTCCCGTCTATTGTGCTTGAAGCAGGGCTTGCTACGGATGAGGAGAAGCGCATCCTTAATATCGCAGGAGAAGCTGCGATGTTTATATTGAGTGAGACCGTTTATATGAGCACTGGTAAGCCAGTGCACTTTACTAAGCAGGTGATGTTGGGTGATTATTTCAAATACTTCTTTTCGATTAAGGCTAATCAACTCGGCATCAATTGGCGGGGACTTGAAGCCGTTGAGTGTAGAAAGCAATAGGTTGAATAATGGTTAAAGTGGAGAGCGCTGTTCCATTGTATAAGCAGATCGTTCACGATCTTGTGAGTCGAATAGAAAGTGGCGTATATAGCGAAGGGGATAAGCTTCCTACTGAGACGGAGCTTATGGAGGAATATGGCGTTAGTCGTATTACTGTTCGATCGGCAATCAAGGAACTAGAGGATGCCGATATCGTTGAGCGCACGCGAGGGAAAGGGACTTTTGTTACCACGACACGCAATGCCTATGCAGCCGATGACCAGGAAAGCTTCACCCATTCCTGCATTCAAGAAAATAAAAAGCCTTCTACCGTAGTGCTCGAAGTAGCTTGGATTTATCCTACGCTGCGCGACGTGCGTTTTCTTCAGGTCCAGGAGGACGAGAATATTCTTCAGACTAGACGTTTGCGCTTAGTCGATGGCGTGCCAACGATGTTGGAAACCAATAGCTACACTCCTTCTCTTGCCTTTTTGGAACATGAAGATTTATCGGGTTCTCTACTTGAGGTGCTGGGAAGACGCCATATCGAACTTGGCAATAACGAGCGAACGTTGCAGGTGTGCTTTGCAAGTGCTTACGAGGCAGAACATTTGAATGTAAAGCCGGGATCTGCCCTTTTATTATTTGTAGATAAGCGTTGCAGCGCGCAGGGAGTGCCATTGTTTATTTCGCGGCAGGTGTACTGCACTGAGCGCTTAAAGTTTTATCTCTAGCGAAAGCCAAACCCCGGATCTTTCTTAACCGAATAACAAGAGATTGAAAACGCCCCGACAAAGGGGCGTTTTTTTGCCGTTTACGGGCGAATTATTACCGCTTAGGAAGCTTGATTGATCTGTCTTGACAAAGCGAAAGTTTCGAGGATACTGTAGATAACAATACAAAATATAACGTTCTATTAACAGATGATTGACTGAGATTGGGAGATAAATGAGGAAGTTGCTCTTGGCCAGCCATGGGCCACTTGCTAGAGCGATGCGTGAAACGCTCCAGCTATTTTGCGGTGAAGATCCTCGCGTTAAGGTGCTATGCGCATATGTCGATGAGGACACGATGGATGTAAACGAGTTGATAGATTTTTGGGACCGTTCTCGCGACCCAGCAGACCAGTGGATTGTCATCACTGATGTCTATGGTGGGTCAGTGAATAACGCTTTTATGGAAAGGTTGGGTGACGATTCTCTAAGGCTCATTGCCGGCATGTCGCTACCACTAGTGCTCGAAGTGTTTTCGAAATTGAGCACACTTGATGACGCCGAGCTCGCTGCATTGGTTTCAAGTGTCCGCCAAAAGGGCACATGCCTATGTTCGCTGCCAAATTCGGTAGAAGAAGACGAGGATTTTTGAGAAAGGAACAAAGATGATTAAGCTGCTGAGAGTTGACCATCGCTTGCTTCATGGTCAGGTTGCCATGACTTGGACGCAAGAGCTTGACACCAATTGCATTTTGATTGCCTGCGATGCGGTTGTGAAAGATGACGTGCGCAAGACGACGCTTAAGCTGGCACGTCCGGCAGGCGTCAAATTGGTTATCAAATCGGTCGATGATTCTATCGAGGCTCTTAGGAGCGGTGTGACCGATAAGTACCGTTTGTTCATTGTCGTTGAAAGCATCGAAGATGCTTACCGCCTGGCAAAGGGCTACAGCGAAATCGAGCATATCAACATTGGAGGAACGAAGCCGCGTGAGGGTGCAGATGTACGCCTATCTTCAACGGTTTTCGCTACCGATCGCGACGTGGAGCTTCTACATGAGCTCAGTGATGCCGGAATCGAGGTGGAGATCAGGCAGGTACCTAGAGACGAGAAGATTTTGATTTAAGCACATACAATAGAAAGGGGATCCCTCATGTTGACTCAAGCGATCCTTATCGGCCTCGTCGCAATGTGCGTGACATTTGAGTGGGCACTTGGCACTTGCCTTGCTTCTCGCCCGATTGTCACGGGCGTCCTCATCGGTCTTGTGATGGGTGATTTGCAGACGGGCATTATTGTCGGCGCCACGCTTGAAATGGTGTTCATTGGATCGGTTACCATCGGGGCGGCCGTTCCGCCTGACGTTATCACCGGTGGTATTTTGGGCACTGCCTTTGCAATTTCGACGGGTCAGGGCGCTGAAGTTGCGCTGACGCTCGCTTTCCCGATTGCGTCGCTTTATCTCATCATTGATAACGCGCTTACGCTGATCGTGATGCCGTTTTTCGTCCATAAAGCGGACGACTGCGTGGCAAAGGGCGACCTCAAAGGTATGGAGCGGATGCATCTGCTTGGTGGATTCATCGTCAAATCGCTTCCTCGCTTTTTCGTGTGCTCCCTTGCTTTCTATCTCGGAACGCCGGTTATGAACGCGGTGCTTAACGCAATTCCCGAGTTTGTAAGTAACGGCCTGGTTATTGCGGGTGGATTCATCCCTGCGCTCGGCATTGCACTGCTCGCTTCAATGATTGTCAACAAGCAGACTGCTATTTTCTTCGTGCTCGGGTTTGCGCTCTGTGCCTACATGAGCATTCCAATCCTTGGTATTGCCATCATTGGGCTTTGCCTCGCAGTAATCCTCGTGGTGGTCCAGCCAAACTTCATTGCTCAGACGCCACAGCTTAGTTCGGAAGGGAGCTTCGACGATGACGACTTCTAATGACACCAGTTCCAACAAGATTACAAAGCGTGATCTAAAATCGGTATTTTTCCGTTCGCTTACGATGGAGTACTCCTGGAACTACGAGCGCCAGCAGCACATGGGATACTGCTTCTCCATGCTTCCCATCATTCGTCGCGTGTATAAGAATAAGGATGACCAGGCTGCTGCTGCTAAGCGTCACATGGAGTTCTTCAACACCACTCCTTATGTCTCAACATTAATTCTGGGCATTTCGGCAGCGATGGAAGAGGCAAACGCTAACGAAGAGGATTTTGACGAATCCTCCATCAACAGCGTAAAGGCCGCTCTTATGAGCCCGCTGGCCGGCATCGGTGACTCTCTGTTCTGGGGAACGTTGCGTGTCATCGCCACTGGCTTGGGTGTGTCGCTTGCTATGCAGGGTAACATTCTCGGCCCGCTTCTCTTCCTTGTCGTATTCAATGTTCCGCATTATCTGATTCGTTGGTTCTGCCTTAAATGGGGCTATGGATTCGGAACCAGTTTCTTGAGCAAGATCGAGAAATCTGGTCTTATGCCAAAGCTCACTATGGGGGCTGCAATTCTCGGTCTTATGGTTATCGGCGCTATGGTGCCCAACCTTGTATCGGTCAGCGTGGCTGGTTCTCTCGGTACCGGCGACAGTGCGCAGACTATCCAAAGCATCATCGACGGTATCATGCCGAGCCTGCTGCCGCTGCTTGTGACACTTGGAGTTTACGAACTCGTCCAGCACAAGGTCAAAATTGCTTGGATTCTCGTTATTCTCATGGCGGTTGGTATCGTCGGCTCCTTCTTCGGAGTGTTTGCAATCTAAATGGTTGATTTCGCCGTCTGGCCCAATTGAATTAGAAAGGTATATCTCATGGTTTCATTTGATGAACAGGCAATTCTCGATAACGGTGCTTATATCTACAATCAACGTGCCGAAATTGAACGCATTGCTGACGAAATTTGCGAAAAGGGTTTCGATTCGATTTTCTTCACCTCGTCAGGTGGCTCGCTTGCGATGATGCAGCCGTTTGACTATATGGTTTCTGTTATGTCCGATATTCCCGTCCAGTCCCAAGTTTCGGCAGATTTCCTCACGGTTGGCAATCGGCGCATCGGTAAGGGGACCTTGGCGTTCATGGCGTCCAAGTCGGGCGACACCAAAGAGACGGTCGCGGCGGCAAAGGCGGCAAAAGACGCAGGCTGCACCATTGTCTCTACGCTTGGCGTGGACGGTTCACCGCTTGGTGAACTTTCCGATTATGGAGTGATCTATAAGCAGGGTCGTCCTATGGAGCTCGTGCTGTACCTTCTGATTGGAAAGATTCTCAAGAACAGGGGCTTTTTCGATGACTACGATCGCTTCGCTGATGAGCTTGTGAATCTCCCTGCTGCTCTCGTTTCCGTCGGCAAGAACGCTGACGAGATGGCTCGCGCATATGCTCTGAAGCACAAGGACGACCCGTATCAGATCTGGATCGGTTCTGGCAATCTGTGGGGCCCCACGTATTCGTTTGCCATGTGTGTGCTCGAGGAGTCCCAATGGCTGCGCACCAAATCCGTTACATCGCCTGAGTTCTTCCATGGCACTATCGAACTTGTTGAGCCGGGCGTTTGTGTCGCGCTCGCAATGACGGAGGCGCAGACTAGGCCTCTTGATGAGCGCGTTGCACGCTTCTGTAAGCAATATGCGGATGATTTCACCGTATTCGACACACATGATTATGAGTTGCCGGGTATCAGTGATGAATTCCGCTGGATGCTTTCTCCGGTGGTGCTCAATGCCATTCTCTCGCGTGTGAGCAAGAATTTCGAGGAAATTCGTGACCATTCGCTCGACATCCGCCGTTATTACCGCAAGGTCGAGTACTAATAAAGACCGTACGTGATGGGAGGCGTTGAGGTGAAAATCGCAGCAATTGGTGACAACGTTATTGATCGCTATCTCAACAAAGGCGTTATGTATCCTGGTGGCAATGCCGTAAACGTCGCTGCCCATGCAAGCATGCTTGGCGCACAGGCTGCGTATATTGGGGAGATCGGCAACGACCTGGGAGGGCGAATAATCACCGATGCCCTTTCTTCGCTGAACGTTGACCTTTCGCAATCATCTATGCCTGAAAAAGCGACAACCAAGACTTGCGATGTAAATGTTTACGACGGTGAACGTGTCGAAGTTGGTTACGATACAGGGGCTTGCTGGGCGCACAAAACCCACATCAACGATTCTGATGTCAAGTTTCTTCAGGGATTCGATGCGGTTTTTACCAGCGTCAATGCAAAGCTGCAGGATGATGTGCACCTAGTTCAAGATCTTCCCGCTGTGGCGGTTTACGACTTTTCCGTTAAAGATAAGTATCGAACCGACGCATATTTCGATCTTGTTTGCCCTGCTACAACCCTTGGTCTGTTTTCCTGTTCCGGCGAGAGCGATCAACAGATTCAAGTTCTATTGAAGAGGGCCATAGAGCATGGTTGTCGCTACACGATTGCTACACGGGGATCTACGGGGCCTGTGTTCTTTGACGGTTCCCGATGGTACCAGGGAAATATAAGACCCGTAGATGCGCTTGACACCATGGGCGCGGGAGATTCGTATATCACTGCGTTTGTTGTGAGCTGTCTCTCGCATGGCTGGAGTAAAAAGCAACCGCTCGATGTGGGGATCATTCGGGATGCAATGGAGTTCGCTGCTGACTATTCAGCTAAAAATTGCCTTAAACCCGGCGGCTTTGGATTCGAGCATAAACTCGCCGAGATGAAAGACAGTCAGGTCCCCCTTTCCTAGAAGGGTTTTTATTTAGACCATTAAGTATTAATACGTAACAAAATGACAAGTTGTCATTGGAACGAATTTCGTTCTATTAAACGAAGGGATAATTGCTATGTTCAATTTCGATGAGCCTCGTTACGAGAAGGTTGTGAGCGATGCCCTCGCTCTCCGTCCTCAGATTGAGGCTGCCGTGGACGAGGTCTGCGAGCAGGGCTATTCCAACATCTTCTTCATCGGCTGCGGCGGCACCTGGGCCCACACGCTCCCGATGAAGTACTGGGTCGAGACCACCACGGCCGACGTCGACGTCCACTGCGAGATCGCCGCCGAGTTCCTCGCGTGCCCGCCCAAGGCCTTCAACAAGGACTCGGTCTGCGTCTTCTCCACCCGTACCGGCACCACCCCCGAGATCATCGAGGCCGCCAAGTTCTGCCAGGAGCAGGGCGCCCGCACGCTGATGTATGTCTCCAACGACAACACCCCGGCCACCGAGTACGCCGACTACAAGTTCTTCAGCTTCGCCGAGGACGACGTCCTGTGCGAGGCCATCTACACCTACCAGATCACGCTGGTCGCCCGCTTCCTCAAGAACGCCGGCGCCTTCCCCAAGTACGACACCTTCATGGAGGAGTTCGGCAACATCGCCCCGTACCTCATCAAGGCCAAGGACGCCCAGGACGAGCGCTGCGCCGCCATGGCCGAGGACTTCAAGGACACCGACTACCACATGGTGATCGGCTCCGGCATGCTCTGGGGCGAGGCCTACGACTACGCCATGTGCATCCTCGAGGAGATGCAGTGGATCAAGACCAAGTCCATCCACGCCGCCGAGTTCTTCCACGGCACCATCGAGCTGTGCGAGGAGGGCACGAGCCTCATCATGCTCTACGGCGAGGACGACACCCGTAAGCTCATGGACCGCGTGGACAACTTCACTCACATGCTCGCCGACGAGAAGGGCGTCCATGTCCGCGTGAACAAGTTCGACACCGCCGAGGTCGAGCTGCCGTTCAGCGACCCCGAGTTCCGCAAGATCGTCTCCCCGATGGTCACCTACACCATCACCGAGCGCCTGAGCTGCCATCTCGAGCACGTCCGCAACCACCCGCTCACCACGCGTCGTTACTATCACCAGATGAATTACTAATCCTTTCAAATTGCTGCTGTTGTCTGCAGGCGAGACGTGCTGAACGTCTCGCCTGCAGGCTTATTACTGGGGTTAATCAAAATGGTTGCCCAGTACCTCCTAGTTGCACTGGTCGCATTATGGCGTCCATGGACGAGCAGTTATTTGGCATTACAATGCCTGGCCGTCCGTTGTTTACGAGCTGTTCGTTGGCTTGATTCTTGGTGACGTTCAACAGGGCGTTATCGTTGGTGCTGCCTTGGAGTCCATGTTCATGGGTGCCATCATGGTCGGCGCGGCGGTTCCTCCCGAGGTCTATACCTCCGGCGTGCTTGGCTGCGCGTTTGCCGTCATTACGGGTACGGGCACGGCAACTGCCGTCGCGCTCGCCCTTCCCGTCTCCGTCTTCCTTCAGGTGTGGCGCAACTTCTGCTACGCCGTTCCGGGTGCCTTTGCCTGCAAGAAGATTGAGACCGCTCTGGCAAATCGCGATCTTGCCAAGGCGAATCTGTACCATCTGACTATCGTGCCGCTGTCGATTGGCATTCCGTCTGCACTGCTGGTGTTTGGCTCGCTGTTCTTTGGTGCCGACCTCATCAACAATGCGCTCAACGCGATTCCGCAGTTTGTGATGGACGGCCTCAACGTTGCATCCGGCGTCATGGTCTGCATCGGCTTCGCACTCCTTATCAGGACCATGGGCGACAACAAGCTTCTTCCTTGGCTGTTCATCGGCTTCATTATGGTCATCTACCTCAAGATGGACGTGGTCGGCGTCGCCGCAGCTGCCATTTGCGTCGCGCTGCTCCTGGCCTTCCGCGAGGGCTCGTCCGGTCCGCAGACGGTTGCTGCAGATGAAGAGGAGGACTTCTAATGGCTATCCAGAACACCGACCTCAAAGAGGCCAAGAAGGACGCGATTATGACTCCCGATATGTATCGGAGCATGTTCCTTCGCCAGTTTACGAGCCAGTGCTCGCAGTCGTACGACAAGATGATGGCAATGGGCTTCATGTACACTATTCAGAAGCCCCTGCGAAAGATCTATCCCAACGACGACGATTACTATGCGGCGCTCGATCGCCATACCGAGTTCTTTAACATCACGCCTCATGTGCTTCCGTTTGTAGCCGGCCTAACGGTTTCGATGGAAGAGCAGGCGGCTGCCGATAAGAACTTCGACACGTCCTCGATTAACGCCATGAAGGTCGGCCTCATGGGACCGCTTTCCGGCATCGGCGATTCGTTCTACTGGGGTACGTTCCGCGTGGTTGCCGCCGGCATTGGTATTGGTATCGCTTCGACGGGCAACCCGCTCGGCCCCATCGTGTACGCGCTCATCTACTCCGTGATTAACTTTGCAACGCGTATCGTCGCCGCCCATCTGGGTTACGACTTGGGAACCAAGTTTTTGCAGCAGTCCGAAGAGAACAACCTTATGTCTCGCATGACGCATGCTGCCGGTGTCCTCGGAATGACCGTTATCGGCGCCATGATTGCGGCGCAGGTCTCGCTGTCCACGGCTTTGACCTTTGACGTGGGTGGTTCGGAGATTGTCCTGCAGGATCTGTTCGATTCGATCTTCCCCGGTCTGCTGCCCTTGCTGGCAACCTTTGCTTGCGTCGCCCTGTACAAAAAGGGCGTCAAGACCATTTGGATCATCTTGGGCATCTTTGCGATTTGCATCATCGGAACGGGCTTGGGAGTGTTCGCGGCGGCGTAATATTGACTGCTATGCTCGCGCGTTGGATAACTAACTGACCGTTTGAAAACGGGGCTCGGCGTAAGGCCGGCCCCGTTTTTTATTTGAGGGATTTTCCGACCGTCCAATAGTCCAGGCCCATGCATCACTCACGTATCTCTCATCTCTCATTCATCAGTAATACGAGAGATAACAGAAAGACGAGAGATAAATATGAGAGATAACCGAGCAGCAAAGAGACAAGCAATCATGGTATTATCTCAATACCGATTGTTCTACCAGCAAAAACATGTTTATATGAAACAGATGGCAGACATCTTATCTTTTATCTCTCACTCCTCTCTAATATGAGAGATAACAGAAAGATGAGAGATAATTACGAGAGATAACTGAGAGACGAAGGAAATCTATTCGCGGCATTCTTCGCAGAACCGAGCGAAAGGACGTGCAGATGAACGAAAACGAACTGACCGGTCTGCTCGAGTCTTTAAGGCGCATGGGCTCGGACGATCTTAACGTTGAGGTCAAGGAGAGCGCCACGACGCTTTCCCGCGACGTATGGGAAACGGTCAGCGCTTTCGCAAACACCGCCGGCGGCATCATCGTACTCGGAGTGAGCGAGCGCGCGGGTTTTGTCCCAGTTGCAAACTTTGAGACCGAGAAAGTGCTCAACCAATTCGTGGCGGGCATGGGCGATGCCGGCGGTCGCGGAAAGCTGGCCAATCCGCCCAAATACACCATTGAGCGCGTGGAGCTCCAGGGCACCGTGGTTCTGGTCATCGCGATTGAGGAGCTCGACCCGTCGAGCAAGCCTTGCTATGTCATAGAGCGGGGCGCTCAAGGTGGCAGCTACAAACGCATCGATGACAAAGATGTCCCGCTTTCGTCGACCGAGGTTTTGGCACTGTCGTCATATGAACGGACGAGTCCTAGCGATCGCGATGCGGTGCCCGGCACGAGTGTGGGCGATCTCGACGAGTCGCTGGTCGACCGCACGATAGAGCGTGCCTATTCGTTGACGCCTCGAGCGATGCGCGGTGCGGCGGACAAGAAGACAAAGATGGAGCGCCTGAATCTCTTCGACTTCCAGGGCAATGTTACCAAGGCCGGCCTCCTTGCCGCGGGCGTTTACCCTCAGCAGTTCTATCCCAAGCTCTTCATTGATGTGGCTGTCCACGTGGGAACTCAAAAGGGAGCTGCGGGGCCACTAAGGTTTATGGACCGCACAATCTGTGAGGGAACGTTGGGCGAGATGATCTCGGATGCTGTCGCGGCCGTCGCCAAGAATTTGCGGCGAACCTCGACCGTCCAAGGCGTCTCGCGTGTCGACTCGCTGGAGATTCCCGAGGAGGTTCTGCGCGAGGCAATCGCCAACGCCGTAATCCATCGAGAATACGGGGATCGGTTCTGTGGGCAATCGATCGCCGTCGACGTTTTTGACGACCGTATCGAGGTGACGAATCCCGGCGGCCTTTATGGAGGGAAGACTCGCGAGAACTTGTTTGACGGCAGCTCCCGATGCCGTAACGCGACGCTCGTGAAACTCATGTCGATTGTCCCGCTGCCGGATGGCGCAGGTTCGCCGGCTGAGGGCAATGGCTCGGGCATCCCGATGATGATCGATGCCATGCGCGCGCATGGTCTGGCCGAGCCCCTGTTCTGCCCGGGGTTCGATCGGTTCAAGGTCGTACTTTACCGTTCAAAGATCGAGCCAGTCGATCATGGCGGGGACTTGATTATGACGGCACTCAATCGCTACGGCGAATTGGGGACGCGCGAACTGGTGGAGCGCACGGGACTCACGGTTTCCCAGGTTAGGGCACGCGTCAATGCGCTCATTGAGCAGGGTGAGCTTGAGCCGACGGCGCCGTCGACAAGCCGCAACCGCAAATATCGACTGTCAGAGCGCGTGGAATAAATGCGTTAGTGGACGAGGCGACCCAATAATCGACCCTCGATTGGCGCCCACTAAGGTAAAGCGATTGTTGCCCAGTCGACGGTGATGCTAAAGACTCGGCTTACGCCGGCATGGCCCCGAACCCGTCCATCAAGAACAGCCTAAGAACCAGCTTGATGACATATCCCGGTTTGACTTCTGCCGCGTCAAAGACGTGGCGTTCGGCGAGCTCGCTGCAGTATGCGTAGATGTCGCGGATAAGGTCCGCGCCCGAGAGCGTAAACATGTAGCCTGCGTCCGAAAGCGCATTGGGTGCGGCGGGCAACTTGGCCATGTGGCAGAACGTTTGCAGGTCGGGCGCCATAACATTCTGGTAGTCGAGGTGGCCGCTGGCATCCTGTGCGGCAAGCTCCAATTGGCGCACAAAATCCAGCGCCGCCGCTAACACAAAGCTCGGCGTAGGCGCATTGACGTCCTGAGTGCTCGCCACGAGTCTGCCCGCCGCCTGCGTGACAAGCCAGGCGACCTCGCGCTGGCAGCGCACGGCCTTGCGCGTCACCGGCTTGATGGACGAAGAAGAAACGCTTCCCTTAGGCGGGTTCGAAGCAGCCATAAGACCCTCCCATGAACAATCCGGCCCAACAAGCCCGGATGAAACACGTGCTACATCAGTATACAGGGGAGTGGGGTAGCGGGGTACAAGCGCGCCAGCGGCAAACCGAGAGCATCAACGATGTGCCTCCGCTCTATTTGGACGATGGTACGTGGGTCATTAAGTACTCGGTTCAAGCGCCGGGTACCGTTGGTTTTCGAGACCAGAATTACAACCGTAAAATGCTCAACTGCATGGAATGTGGCATCCCAGTCGGAGTCATATTTGCAACCGAGGTGGGCTATAAGGTGCTCGGCCTTGCGTTTGTTGAGCGGTTCGAGCCCGAAAACGGATGGTTTGTTCTGCACGGTCCTGTTCATAAAGGCGGACCGGACCCTCGTTTTGCGCCCGACATGAGTTATCTGAAGCACATACCCGTCGATATTGAGTTTGCCGGACAGGGTGCGACCGACGATGAAATTTGGCTTTGGCGGTCTTTTACGATCGTGTCGTTTGATCGGATCGCGCGGCGATGCAATCTCGCGCACGCCTGCCGGTGCATGCTCTTCCTGATTTGTATAGCGAGAGGGGAGCGAGCGTGAGCTGGCGAGGCGATATTGCGATGGGGAAGTACGGAAAACTGCCGCGTGCCCTTATCGACAACAATATGTTTCCGGGCGTAGAAGTTGATTGCGGGTCGTTTGCTGTCGCCTGTCCTTGCTGCGGCTCGCAAATACCGTGTCTCGACATTCGGTTCATCGATGCACGTGACAGGTTCAGCGACGAAGTGAGAAAACGGACAGGCGTTCATATGCCGGTGTATCAGGAGAAATGCCCTGTTTGTGGCCTCGATATCGTGTACGACGCCGGCGACGAGGGATGGGTGATGCGGAGGAGCTGGCTGTGAAGGCATCTCCGTTCCTACAAATAAATCCACTCACCGAGCTGCTTGTGGAACTCGGCGTGATGGTCGCGTGCCCAAGTAAAGAGTGCCTGGTCAAAGTCGGTGCGCGTGGCCGGGACGCCAAAGACGCCGGCAACTTCGACACGCACAAACTCCAGTGCCGGCAGCTTGTTGATGGCGGTGAGGGCAAACGGGGACGTGGGTTCTTCGAACAGACAGTGGCTGCCTTGCAGCGCGTCGCAACTGGTGCACGTGTTGCCGAGCGACGGGGCTTTGGAGGCTCGTGCGCCTACGGGTTTGTAGCCACAGCGCTTAGAAAGATAGTCGCGGATCTCGCCCGGGACGCAGCCAAGAGCGGGAACAATGGCGAGCGCGTTGGCATTGGCCGTGTCGATGGTAATGTGCCCGGCTTCGTTGGGCGCGTGCGCAATGGCGATGCCCTTGCCGTCATCGGTTCGATAGGGAATGCCGAAGGCCGCGACCGAGGTCTCTTTGTGACACTTCCAGCACTCGCGCTTGCCCAGTACTAGATATATATACGGTGCTGAGGGGTCGGATCGGTCAACACCGGGCAGCCACTCGGCAAAGGGCTCGGGGTTGACGCCGCTGGGTACATACCAGATCTTCTTGGTCCGGTCCCATTTGGCGCCCAGCGCCTTGGCTTCTTCTTTGTGCGAAAAGGGGACATCGAGCTCGGTGCGCATGGCGGCTCCTTGGTGCTGCAGGTGCGAGTGGCTCAAGGATACCGCAGGGCGCAGACATCGCGGCGTTTTGCTGAGAAGTTGCGGTGCGGACTGATTGGTTATGCCGATGGATAGATCGGCAAGTAGATGGTCGGCTTTTGGCCAGTTGGGCGGCTGGAGCAGCTTGCGGCGCAGTTTTGTGCCTGGCTATTGTTGATGTTGGGGTATTGAATTTGTTTGGCTGCCATTTGTCAGGTGAATTGATGTTACGTTGCGATGACGGTTGGAGCTGCCAGCGGATTTAGCGACATAAAACAAAACAGCCCAGAGACATAGCCTCTGAGCTGCGAACATTTGGTGGGCGTTAGAAGATTTGAACTTCTGACCTCTTCCGTGTCAGGGAAGCGCTCTCCCCCTGAGCTAAACGCCCGATCAAGGGTGCGCAAGCGCGCAAGGGATAATATAACGGAGCCTGAACTCGGTGGCAAGAACATTTTTAAAAATCGCTTACATTGTGGAATTCGGGGGCTTTGTCATATCCATTTCAAAAGAGCCTGCTGCCGCGATTTGGCTGTCGCGCAATGCAAGGCCATTGCGGTATCGAGCTATGGAAAGACGCCTGCGGAATTGTCCTACCGATAAGCGGACAAGCCTCCAGCTGGTGCCTTCGCCGTGGTAAGGTAAGCCGAATTGTTTCCAGGCTGCTTCGGGGGAGTGGAATGAGCAAAGAGCGTGTCGAGCAGGCCGAAGGCGCAGGGGCTTCGGTGCCGATGACCGATATATCGAACATTGACGTGCCCGAGGGCACCGACGAGCTCAGCCGCAACACCCGTCGCGCATGGCGCGACCGCCTGAACAGCGCTTCGACGCGCAAGATGATCACGGGCGTCTTGGCTACGTTGGTGGGCGGTTCGTTTTGGGGCTTCTCGGGCACCAGCGCGAGCTTTCTGTTCGATACCTACCACGTCGACACCTTGTGGCTTATGAGCGTGCGTCAGATTCTCGCCGGTCTACTCTTTATGGCCGTGGTTGTTACGCGCGACCGCGAGCGCCTGATTAAGCTCTGGACCACACCCGCCGATCGCAAGCAGCTGCTGCTCTTTACCGCCTTTGGTCTGCTGTTCAACCAGTTTTGCTACCTTTCGGCCGTGCGTCTGACGAACGCCGGAACCGCGACGGTGCTCCAGTGCCTGCAGCTCGTTATCATCATGGGCTACACCTGCGTGACCGATCGCCGCATGCCGCGTACTCGCGAAGTCATCGGCATTGGCCTGGCTCTGGGTGGAACCTTTTTAATCGCCACCGGCGGCGACCCCACCAGCCTGAATATCTCGCCGCTTGGCCTGGCAGCAGGTCTTATGTGTGCGGTCAGCGCCACGTGTATGGCGGTGATTCCCGCTAAGATCCTGCCCGAATACGGCAGCCCCATCGTCACGGGCTCGGCAATGCTCACGGCGGGTGTGGTCTCGTGTGTCTTCGTGCAGCCCTGGGCGCATATACCGGCGCTCGACGCTGCCGGCGTCGAGGCGCTCGCGGTGTTCGTGGTTATCGGCTCGTTTTTTGCTTACATGCTCTATATGCAGGGCGTTAAGGACATCGGCTCGGTGCGTGCGAGTCTCATCGGAACTGTGGAGCCGGTTTCGGCGACCATCACCAGCGCCGTTATGCTGGGCACGGTGTTTTTGCCGACCGACCTTATCGGCTTTGCCATGATCATCGTGATGATGTTCCTCACGGTGTAGCTGGCGCCGCCGCCAAGACAGAAAAGGTGTTGTGCCACATTTTCGCCAATTGATGTCCGTGTCTGGAGTTTAGCTGTCGATGCCCAAAATGCCATAAACTAGTAACGTTATGGATTTTTTCATTACGACTCAATTGCGAGGATTTCTTTATGGCTGGTAATCACTTTAAGGGCAGCGATAGCGGCCGTCCTGCAGTTCCGCCGCGTCCGAACGGGGCTGGTAAGGCTGGCACGCCGGGCGGCGCTGGACAGGGCGGTTCCGGTAAGCGCGTATCCCCGGGCGAGACGGCGATGTTTACCGCTCTGTACGAGCAATCACAAAAGGCAAAAAAGACCGGCCGTGCAAGAGGGAATGTCTTTGCGGGCGGTGCAACCTCCACGTCGCAGCCGAGCGGGGCTCCTTCGGCACCTGAGAACAATGCAGGTGCTGCCAACGCCGCGAATGCCGCCGGCAACGTTAATGCCGGCAAGGCCGCCAACAATACTCCCTCTGCCGGTGGCGCGGGGCTTACGGGTAACCTTGGCACGATCTACACCGGCGCTTCCGAGACTGGCACGTTCGCCCGCCTGGATGATAGCGGTGCCGAGTTTGCGGGCTCGGGTTCCAAGGAAGATTATTACGATTTTGGCTTGAACTACGGTAGCGACGCTTCGTCGAGTTCGACCTCTGACGGTCTGGTCCGTCATCGCCATCGCAAGGGCGAGCGCAAAAAGCGTCACACCGGCGCCATTATTGCCGCTGTAGTCGCGGTGCTTCTCGTTGCGCTTGGCGCAAGCGGCTTTATGCTGCTTAACTCGGCAAAGACCGTAAAGAGCGAAGCGAAGGAGGCTGTCGAGATCGTCGGTGGCCTTAAGGACAAGGTCACGTCGGGCGATTTTTCGACGCTGCCTGACGACGCGAAGAAGATTGATGAGCTCTGCGACAGCATGAAAGCGGAGACCTCGAGCCCGCTGTGGGCGGCGGCTTCGTTTATCCCGGTGTATGGCAGTGACATCAATGCGGCCCGCACCATGATCGACGTCCTGTCCGATGTCTCGAGCAATGCGCTGGTTCCCATGGCCGATAACCTTTCGCAGGCCACGCCCGGCAAGCTGTTCCAGGACGGCATGATTAACGTGTCCGCGCTGCAGGCGGTCGCTGATTCGCTTTCCAGCAGCTCGAAGGTGTTCAAGAGCGCCAACGAGAAGATCCAGGGCATTGGCGATACTCATATTTCCCAGGTGACCGAGCTGGTCGATAAGGCCAAGGACGGCTTTGCTACCCTCAACGGCGCGGTTGACGCGGCGGAGAAGGTCGCCCCCGTCCTTCCCCAGATGCTCGGCGCCAACGGCCAGACGCGTAACTACCTTGTGTACGCCATGAACAACGTCGAGATTCGTGCTTGCGGCGGCTTTGGCGGTTCGCAGGGCCTGATTTCGGTCACCGACGGCCAGATGTCGATTGGCGAGTTTGTTCCATGTATTGCGCTTGGCAAAGACGAGGCGGTTGAGAGCGTCGACGAAGAGGACGAGGCACTGTTTGGTGACCACAGTAACCTGTACAACTCTGGTAACGCGTATTCGCCCGATTGGCCCCGCAACTCACAGCGTGTCGCCGCGCTGTGGAAGTCCCAGTATGGGCAGGACGTTGACGGCGTCGTGGGTATCGACCCGGTGTTCCTGCAGTATCTGCTGGGCCTTGTCGGTAATGTCTCGCTGCCCGATGGTACGGTCGTCGACGGTACCAACGCGGCGAAGGTTCTCATGCACGATGTGTATTGGAACTATCCGGTCGAGGAATCGGACGGCATCTTTGCGGCTGTTGCCAGCGCCGCCTTCGACAAGATTCTCGGTGGCATCGGTGACGTCGACGTTACAAAGCTTGTCGGTGCATTCGAGCGCGGTGCCGAAGAGGGCCGTCTGATTGCTTGGATGAGAAACGATGATGAGCAGAATGCCATCAAAGAGACGGGCATTGACGCTTCGCTACCCGATCCGGATGATCCGAGTGCCGATCCCGTTGCCGGCGTTTACTTTAACAACCTGAGCTTCTCCAAGCTCGACTGGTACCTGAACGCTGATACGCAGATTGGCCAGGGCGTCAAGAACGGCGACGGCACGTGCTCGTATCGCATCACCGTTACCCTGACGAACATCATGACGCAGGAGGAGGCAGGCAAGCTGCCCGATTACGTCGCGGCGAGCGCGCCCGATGCCGCGCGCGACGACGAGCGTCTGAATGTCTCGTTGTTTGCCCCGACGGGCGGCAACATCAGTGACCTTACGGTTGAGGGCACCCAGTTTGGTCTTGGCGCCGCTACGTGGCATGGAATTCCCTTCTATTCGGGCACCGTTGACCTGCATGCTGGCGAGACGACGACGATCACGTATACGCTGACCACGTCGGCCGAGGCGGGGGACAAGCCGCTTACGCTGCGTCAGACTCCTACATGCCAGGCGGCTCGCGACAGCGCGTCGGCGTAGGATTTTTCTGGTAGCGCAGATAATCGAGTACCATTTTGGGGCGGACAGGCAATCTGTTCGCCCCTATTTTGTAAGGAGAGCGCATGAAGTACTTTGGCACCGACGGCTTTCGCGGTGAGGCCAACGTTGGGCTGACGGTAGAACACGCTTATAAGATTGGCCGTTTTGTGGGCTGGTATTACGGCGCCAACCGCGAGCGCAAGGCGCGCGTCATCGTGGGTAAGGACACGCGTCGCTCGAGTTATATGTTCGAGGCGGCGCTGGTGAGTGGCCTGGTCGCGAGCGGTGCGGACGCTTATATGCTGCACGTGATCCCCACGCCGGGCGTAGCGCATCAGACCGTGGAAGGCTGCTTCGATTGCGGCATCATGATCAGCGCGAGTCACAATCCGTTTTGCGATAACGGCATTAAGCTCGTCAACAGCGACGGTTTTAAGATGGACGAGGACGTACTGGAGCTCATCGAGGACTACATCGATGGCAAGAGCGAGGTGCCGCTGGCCACGGGCAACCACATCGGCGCCACGGTGGACTACATGCAGGGCCGCAACCGCTACATTGCCTCGCTCATCGCCAGCGCGAACTTTTCGTTGCAGGGCGTCAAGATCGGTATCGACTGCGCCAACGGCTCGGCGTCCTCGGTGGCCAAGCCGGTGTTTGACGCGCTTGGTGCCGACGTGCGCGTGATCAACGCCGCGCCCGATGGCTTTAACATCAACGTCGACTGCGGCTCCACGCATATGGAGCGTCTGCAGCGCCACGTGGTGGAGCAGGGCCTGGACGTGGGCTTTGCCTACGACGGCGATGCCGACCGCTGTCTGGCCGTGGACGAGCGCGGCCGCGTGGTCGATGGCGACCAGATCCTGTACGTGTGCGGCGTGTACCTGAACAAGCACGGTCGCCTTTCGGGCGGTACCGTGGTTCCGACGATTGCCAGCAACTTTGGCCTGATCAAGTCGTTGGAGCTTGCCGGCCTAAGTGCCGTGACCAGCGGTGTGGGCGACCGTCACGTGTATGCCAAGATGCGCGAGGGCGGTTACAGCCTGGGCGGCGAGCAGACGGGCCATACGATCTTTGGCGATATCGAGCGCACGGGCGACGGCATTATGACCTCGCTGCGCGTGATGGAAGTGATTCGTGCCGAGCGCGAGACGCTCTCGCAGCTCACGGCTCCGTGCAAGCTGCTGCCGCAGGCGCAGGTTGCCGTGCGCGTGGCGGATAAGGACGCCGCGCTGGGCAACATGGGCGTGCAGGCCGCCATCGCCGAGGCCGAGGCGTCGCTGGCGGGCGAGGGCCGCGTGCTGGTGCGCAAGAGCGGAACCGAGTCGGTGATTCGCGTGCTGGCTGAGGCTCCGGACCAATCGGCCGCCGACGCCGCCATGAAGCGCATCGCTAGCGCACTCGAGGCTCTGTAGTTACGCGGTTTTACCAAACCGCGTAACGGCTCGACGCTGCAAACGTCCCTAAGCGGCAATCTGACGTTCAATTTCAAGGGCGCGACCAGAAGGTCAGCGCCCTTTCATTTCACGTCACCTTGCTCGCTTAGGGTCGTTTTCGCTGACGTTGCCAAGACATTGGCGTCAACATGGTTGGCGTTGGCGATGGCGTGCTGGTCAATCCTTACAGCTCGTACAGCGTGGTGAACTTGTCCTGCAGGTAGCTGCAGTAGTAGCGGGCGTCAAAGGCCATGCCGCAGGCGCCCTTGATGAGTTCCGGCGCGTCTTTGGCGCGGCCCCACTGCCAAATGTGCTCGCCCAGCCAGGTGCGGACGGGTGCCAGGTCGCCGCTCGCACAGGCGCCATTGAGGTCGACGCCGTCGCGGCACATGGCCGGCACGAACATGGCGTCGTAGGCGCTGCCCAGCGCATAGGTGGGGAAGTAGCCAAACGATCCGCCGCTCCAGTGCGTATCCTGCAGACAGCCGCGCGTGTCGTCGGGAACGGGAATGCCCAGGTACTCGTTCATAAAGCGATTCCAAAGCGCGGGGATGTCCTTGGCCGTGGCCTCGCCGGCAAACAGCATGCGCTCGATCTCGTAGCGCACCATAACGTGCAGCGGATAGGTGAGCTCGTCGGCCTCGGTGCGGATCAACGACGGCTGCGCGATGTTCACGGCGCGGTAGAGCGTGTCCTCGTCGACGTTGCCGTAGACCTCGGGTGCGTGGCGGCGCAGCACCTCGAGCAGCGGTCCCATAAAGGCGCGGCTGCGACCCACGGTGTTCTCGAAGAAGCGGCTCTGGCTCTCGTGGATGCCCATGGAGGTGCCACCCTCAAGACAGGTGCGCGCATAGGCAGGATTGACGCCCAGCTCGTACATGGCGTGTCCCGCCTCGTGGATGATGCTGTAGACGTTGGAGATGCAATCGTCCTCGTAGATGTGTGTCGCGATGCGCGCGTCACCCACGGCAAAGCCCTCGCTAAACGGGTGCTCGGTAAAGGCAAGCGTGGTGTCGTCCAGGTTCAGGCCGACAAGCTTCATAAGGTCGAAGCTCATGGCGCGCTGGGCGGCCTCGGGCACGCGGGCGTGCAAAAAGTCGGCATCGGGCTGCTGGCCGCGCTCGCCGATGGCGTGCACGAGCGGCACGACCGTCGCCTTGACCTCATCGCAAAACGCATCGAAGCTCTTGGCCGAAAGGCCGCGCTCGTACTGGTCGAGCCAAACGTCGTATGGGTCGCGCTTGGGGTCCATAAGCTCGGCCTGATGCTTGAGCTGGCCCACAATCTTGTCCACATAGGGCTCAAAGCTTGCCCAGTCGTTGGCCGCCTTTGCTTTATGCCACACGGCGTCGGCCTCGCAGGTGAGCCTGGTCCAGGCCTCGGCCTCCTCGGTAGGAATAACGCTTGCCTCGCGCTGGTCGCGGCCGAGCACGCGGATCTCGTCGAGCAGCTGCGGGTCGTCGATTTTGCCGCCGGCGACGGTCTCGCGCGCTAACGAGCGTACGAGCTCAACGGACTTCTCGCTGGTCAGCAGCTTGTGATGCTCACCGGCAAGCGTGCCCATGGCGTCGGCACGCGCTGCTGCGCCGTTGGCAGGAGCAATCGTCGCTCCATCGAACTCGGCAATCTTGAGCAGGTACTCACGAGTCCACAGCTTGCCCTCGAGTTTGCGGAACTTTTTGACGGCCTTGTCGACTTTAGCAGCCTTGACGCCCTTGACAGTCTTTGCCACGGCGGCCTTGGCCTTCTTATCGAGTTTCTTTCCCATACCTATATCCTTGATCTCGCAGGTCGAGCGCCACGGGTGGGCGTGCGGCCAGTTTGCACAGCTACCTGCCTTGTACCCAGTGCGAACAAAACGGAACGCGGCGATGCACACGCAGAATGTGTTATCCTATAGCCCAATGCGTTGACGGAGAGGGTTTTGCCCGCCGCGTCGCCGGCAAGAGAGGGAAGGTCATGGGCTGCGAGCCTTCCTGCGGTGACAAGGGCCAAGCGTTCACTCCCGAGCAGCGACCTCAACGGGCACGCGGCCAGCGGCGGCGAAGCCCCAGTAGGGAAGCCGTGAGCCTCGCGACAAGGGGCACAGAGTGGGCGCGGCGGGCCAGACATCCGCCGGGTCAAACAAGGTGGTACCGCGGAATTCAACCGTCCTTGGGCAATGCACATGCCCGAGGGCGGTTTTTTTGTTACCGAACCGGGCCGCACATCCGCAGCTCCGGGTGGCTCCAGCCGCCGCGGCAAGTGGATGCGCGAGAGACGAAAGGGAAGACATGAGTCTGATTGATGATCTGGTCAAACTCGAGGAAGAGGCCAAGGAGCTCGTCGCAGGCGCCGATGACGCCGCCAAGCTCGAGGCTGCGCGTGTTGAGCTGCTCGGTCGCAAGGGTCGTATCACCGGCTTGATGCGCATGATGGGCAAGCTCGCCCCCGAGGATCGTCCCGTGATGGGCAAGCGCGCCAACGAGATGCGCCAGCTGATCGAGGGCATGCTCGACGAGCGAAACACCGAGATGAAGGCCGCCGCCCTCAAGCGCGCACTCGAGCACGACGCCGTCGACATCACGCTGCCGGGCATCCGTCCGCAGATCGGCCACCAGCACCTGATCAAGCAAATCATCGAGGAGGCCGAGGACATCTTCTGCGGCATCGGCTACACCGTCGAGTCCGGCCCCATGGTCGACACCTCTTACTACAACTTCACCGCGCTCAACGCTCCCATGGATCACCCGAGCCGCTCGGCCCGCGATACCTTCTACGTGGTCGACAACAACCCCGGCAGCGTCGCGCACCCCGAGGCTCACGCCCACGGCGAGTCCGACGTGCTGCTGCGCACCCAGACTTCGGGCGTGCAGATCCACACTATGGAGTCGCAGAAGCCGCCCATCTACATGATCTGCCCGGGCACCGTCTACCGTCCCGACACGGCCGATGCCTGCCACCTGCCGCAGTTCAACCAGATCGAGGGCCTGGTCGTCGACGAGGGCATCACCTTTGGCGACCTGAAGGGCACGCTCGACTACTTTGTTAAGTGCATGTTTGGCGAGGATCGCAAGACGCGTTACCGCCCGCACTTCTTCCCCTTCACCGAGCCCAGCTGCGAGGTGGACGTGAGCTGCCACGTGTGCGGCGGCAAGGGCTGCAACTTCTGCAAGCACAGCGGCTGGATCGAGATCTTGGGCTGCGGCATGGTCGACCCCAACGTCCTGATCAACTGCGGCATCGATCCCGAGAAGTACACCGGCTTCGCCTTTGGCATTGGCGCCGAGCGCGTCGCGGCCCTGCGCTACGACCTGCCCGACCTCAGAACGCTCATGACGGGCGATATGCGCTTCTTGAACCAATTTTAAGTTGACCTGTCCCGGCGGCTTCCCGAGCCACCGCACCTTGCCTTTCAATCGTCGGTTGCGTACCTAAGTACGCGGCCCTCCTCTTTCAAGGCAATCTGCGGCACCTCGGAAACCCGTCTCCGTAGCTGGAGTTTTCCGTCTGTTTATTGCAGACGTTACAGATGAAAGGAGACCAGTTAGATGCGCGTTTCTTACGACTGGCTCAAGACCATGATCGATATTCCGGAGGATCCCAAGACCCTTTCGGACGAATATATCCGTACCGGCACCGAGATCGAGGCGATCGACACCGTGGGCGAGTCCTTCGACCACGTGGTGACTGCCAAGGTGCTCACCAAGACCCCGCACCCCGATAGCGACCATATGTATGTGTGCTCGGTCGACGTGGGTGACAAGAATCTCGACGCCGACGGCAACCCCGCTCCGCTGCAGATCGTCTGTGGCGCGCAGAACTTCGAGGCCGGCGACCACATCGTCACGGCCATGATCGGCGCCGTGCTTCCCGGCGACGTCAAAATCAAGAAGAGCAAGCTCCGCGGCGTCGTGTCCATGGGCATGAACTGCTCCGCACGCGAGCTCGGCCTGGGCGGCGACCACTCCGGCATTATGATCCTGCCCGAGGATACGCCCTGCGGCATGCCGTTTGCCGAGTACGTGGGTTCGAGCGACACTGTGCTCGACTGCGAGATCACGCCCAACCGCCCCGACTGCCTGTCCATGATCGGCATGGCCCGCGAGACCGGCGCCATCTTCGACCGCGATTTCCACGTTGAGCTGCCCGCCATCAAGGCCGAGACCGGCCGCGCGACCGACGACGAGCTTTCCGTCGAGATTGCCGACGAGGGCCTGTGCGACCGCTACGTCGCCCGCATCGTACGTAACGTGAAGGTCGGCCCCTCGCCCGACTGGATGGTCAAGCGCCTTAACGCCCTGGGCGTGCGCCCGCACAACAATATCGTCGACATCACCAACTATGTGATGATGCTCACCGGTCAGCCGCTGCACGCCTTTGACCTGTCTACCTTTGCCGAGCGCGATGGCCACCGTCGCGTGGTGGTTCGTGCCGCCCAGCAGGACGAGAAGTTCACGACCCTCGATGGCGAGGAGCGCGTGCTCGACGCCGGCATGGGCCTTATCACCGACGGCGAGCGTCCCGTGGCGCTGGCCGGCGTTATGGGTGGCATGGATTCCGAGATTGAGGACGATACCGTCGACGTGATGGTCGAGAGCGCCTGCTTCAACGCCGGCCGCACCTCGCACACCAGCCGTGACCTGTCGCTGATCTCCGACGCCTCCATTCGCTTTGAGCGCCAGGTTGACGAGACCGGCTGCGTGGATGTCGCCAACGTTACCTGCGCGCTCATCGAAGAGATCGCCGGCGGCGAGGTTGCTCCCGGCTATGTCGACGTTTTCCCCGCGCCCAAGACCATCGACAGCATTAAGCTGCGCCTGGCCCGTGTGCACGCCATCTGCGGTGCCGACATCGAGCCCGACTTTATCGAGCGCTCGCTCACCCGCCTGGGCTGCACCGTCGAGCGCAACGGCGAGGACTTTATGGTCACGCCGCCGAGCTTCCGTCCCGACCTGCCGCGTGAGATCGACCTGATCGAGGAGGTCCTGCGCCTGTGGGGCATGGGTCGCGTCACGGCGACCATTCCGGCTGCCAAGAACCACATCGGCGGCCTGACGCGCGAGCAGAAGCTTACCCGCAAGGTCGGCGAGATCCTGCGCGCCTGCGGCCTCAACGAGACCACGACCTTTGGCTTTGCCGCCCCGGGCGACCTGGAGAAGATCGGCATGCCCGCCGAGGGTCGCGGCTGCCCCGTGGTGCTCATGAACCCGCTGGTGGCCGAGCAGACCGAGATGCGCCGCTCGCTGCTGCCGGGCCTGCTGCAATCCGTGGCCTACAACGAGGCGCACGGTACGCCCAACGTGCACCTGTACGAGGTCGGCAGCCTGTTCCATGGCCGCGAAAACGCCAGCCTGCCCAAGGAGACCAAGTCCGTCGCGGGCGTGCTTTCGGGCCAGTGGAGCGAGCAGTCTTGGAACATGAAGTACCGCAAGCTGCGCTTTTTCTTTGGCAAGGGCATTGTCGAGGAGCTGCTCGCCCAACTGCGCATCGAGAAGGTTCGCTTCCGTCCCGTCGAGGGCGAGGGCTACGCTTTCTTGCAGCCGGGTCGTGCCGCCGAGGTTCTGTCCGGCGGTACCGTGCTGGGCTGGGTCGGCGAGATTCACCCCGAGGCGCGCGAGGCGATGGGCATCGATGAGGTCGTCGTTGCCTTTGAGCTCGACTTGGACAAGCTGATCAAGGGCGCCCGCAACCAGGAGAACTATCGCGAGTTCTCGCAGTACCCGGCCGTTGAGCACGACCTTGCTATCGTGGTCGACAACACTGTGACCTGCGAGGATCTTGAGCGTCGCATTACCAGCGCCGGCGGTAGGTTGCTCGAGGGCGTGCGCCTGTTCGACGTCTACCGCGATCCCATCCGCATCGGAGCGGGCAAAAAGTCCATGGCCTTTGCGCTTACGTATCGCTCCGACGACCACACGCTTACCAGCGAAGAGGTCGAGAAGGCGCACCAGAAGATCGTCACCAAGGTGTGCAAGGGCGTAAACGGCGAGGTTCGCTCGTAATCTTTGCCGTTCGGAACCCGCCCCCTGCGGGGTTTTCACGGCAACGTCCTCACCGCTTCGCGGCTGCGGGATGTTGCCTTAGAAAACCCCTCTCGGGGGCGGGTTCCTGCGTTAACCTTGTTGCGAGCGGACCGCACCTTCTTCCGGTTGACCGGAAAGTTGGGAGTGCATGGGCCTTTATTGGACGGTGCGTGGACCTGGGTTAATAACGTACGTATTGCAAGGGCGTGCTGCGTTGTGGGCGGTGCGCCTTTTTGTTAGTATGCAGAGTCGGTGTTACGGATTGTTGGAAACGTAACACGCAACGTTCTGATTGAGAGGGCTCATGCACATTCCAGATAATTATCTGTCCCCGCAGACCGATGCCGTTATGGCGGTGGCGATGGTGCCCGTATGGGTTCACTGCATCAAGAAAGTGCGCGCCACGCTCGATCGCGAGCATATGGCCTTTCTGGGTATTTGCGCTGCGTTCTCCTTTTTGCTCATGATGTTCAACGTGCCGCTGCCCGGCGGCACCACTGGTCACGCCGTCGGCGGCGCGCTCATCGCGCTGCTGCTAGGCCCGGAGGCCGCGGCCATCGCGGTTTCGGTCGCGCTGGCGTTGCAGGCGCTGCTGTTTGGCGACGGCGGTATCCTGTCCTTTGGCGCCAACTGCTTTAACATGGCCTTCGTGCTGCCGTTTGCCGCTGCTATCGTGTTCCGTGCGCTCAACAGCCGTTTGCACGACAAGAGCTGGGGCACCTCGGTTTCGGCCATCGTAAGCGGCTGGGTCGGCCTGTGCCTGGCGGCCCTGTGCGCGGCGGTCGAGTTTGGTATTCAGCCCATGCTCTTTACTAACGCTTCGGGCGCGCCGCTGTACTGCCCCTTCCCGCTGTCCATTGCCATTCCGGCCATGATGATTCCGCATATGTTGGTTGCCGGCGTGGTCGAGGGCGTGGCGACTGCCGCGATCTACGGCTTTATCAAGAAGACGGCGCCGAGCGTTATCGTCGGGCCCGAGGCCGTCGATGGCCAGCTTGCTGCCGAGGGCACAACCGCCAAGAAGACCTCGCTGGTCCCCACGCTCATCCTGGTCGCCGTGCTTGTCGTGGCTACGCCGCTCGGCTTGCTTGCCACCGGTGACGCCTGGGGTGAGTGGGACGCCGAGGGCGCCGCGATCGCCGTTCAGGAGGCTGGTGACGACAGTCTGCAGGCTTCGGTCGGTCTCGACACTCCGACCTTTGCCGATGCCCTGCCCACGGGCGATTATCTGCAGGCCTATTCCGAGGAGCAGGGCCTTGGCTTTGCCGGCCAGGCCGCGATGTATATTCTTTCGGGCGTGATTGGCGTGGCGGTGCTCACCATCGCATTCCGCCTGGTCTCGCTGACGGTCAAGGAAAGCGGTGCTCATGGCAATAGCCGAGCTGCCTAGTTGGCTTGCGGCCGAGGAGCGATACGAGCCCGCGGGGGCTCGGCATCGTGTGATGCAAAAGAACGTCCTGCACCTGGCGAGCCTGCTTGAGCGGGTTCGCCTGGGTGGAGGCGCGAACAAGGGCGGGTCGATGGTCGACCGCGCCCTTTCTTGCGTTTCGGCTCCGGTGCGCCTGTTAGGGATGTTCGTTTGCGTCCTGTGCGTGTGTCTGACGCAAAGCCCGCTGTACCTGATGTTGATGGCGGCGATCGCGTTGGTGCTGGTCGCGGTGCGCCCCGTACGCGGGCTGCGCGCTACCTTTGTGCCGGCGTTGGCTGCCGCGGGGTTTGCCGTGGTTCTGGCGCTGCCTGCCCTGCTGCTGGGTGCTTCTGCCTCGGGCGCCATGCTCAAGATTGCACTCAAGACGTTCATTAACGTGTCGCTGGTGCTGGGTGTTTCGTGGACGCTCACCTGGAGCCGCATGTCGGCGGCGCTTAAGATGCTGCACCTGCCCGACGAGGTCATCTTTACTTTCGATATGGCGCTCAAGCATATCGAGGTGCTGGGACGCACAGCGCACGATCTGTGCGAATCGGTCATGCTGCGCAGCGTCGGTTCCGCGCCTGCGGGTTTTTCGCGCACCGACTCGCTGGCGGGTATCATGGGCATGACGTTTATCAAGGCGATGGAGTGCAGCCGCGCGATGGACGAGGCTATGCTTTGCCGCGGCTTTGCCGGCGTGTACCCGGCGCCTGCACGCGCCGGGTTTGGCTGGCGCGATGCGGTCTATGCGGCCGGCGTGGTTCTGCTCGCCGTGTTGTGCGCGGTGCTGTAGGCGCTGCTGGTTCCGGCTGGGGATGCAACTAGGGAAGGGCGACGTTTTGACGATCGATATGAATAGTGCGGCGGGCACGAACGGTGCGGGCGGCGCCGAGGCCACGCCGCTCATCGAGCTGCGCGACGTGGTGTTCTCCTATGCGGGCCATACGGTTGTCGATGGTGTGTCGCTGCAGGTCGATCGTGGTGAACTCGTTGCCCTGCTCGGTCCCAACGGCTGCGGTAAGACGACGATTATGCGCCTTATTAACGGCCTTGAACTCGCGGACGCAGGGGCATACCTGTTTGACGGGCACGCGATCGACGCGGCGTTTCTAAAGGATTCCGCGGCCGCTCAGCGTTTTCATCAGCGCGTAGGTTTTGTGTTTCAAAATGCCGACGCCCAGCTGTTCTGCGCTACGGTGGGCGAGGAAGTTGCTTTTGGTCCCGCGCAGATGGGGCTGCCGGCAGACGAGCTCGAGCGCCGCGTGCGCGATGCCATGGAGCTGTTCCAGGTTGCCGATCTGGTCGATGCCTCGCCCTATCAGCTTTCGGGCGGGCAAAAGAAGCGCGTGGCGCTGGCTGCCGTCGTGTCGATGAACCCCGATATCCTGGTGCTCGACGAGCCTACCAACGGACTTGACGAGGACTCGTGCGACATCGTGGTCAACTTTCTACTGGCCTATGTTGCTGCCGGTAAGACGGTCTTGATGAGCACGCACCATCAGGATTTGGTACGACGCCTGGGTGCCCGCGCCATCTATATCGATCGATATCACCATGTGGTCGAGGCGCCGGTGTCTTCGTATGGAACCGAGAGCGGCGCTGCGGAATAGTTGCTGCGTAGAGCGTGCGTAGCGGCCCGCGCGGCTTTGCCGTGATGGTATAGTTATCCAGGTTTTTATGGGGGTGGCTATGCCAAGCTGGAACATTCATATCGCTCAGACGGAGCGTTTGCTGGAGTGCACCGGCGCGCTTGCCAATAGCGTGCGCGACCGCAATGCCTTTTTGTTTGGCTGCGTGGTTCCGGATATCTTCGTGGGCTATATGGTCCCTGGTATCGCTGATCCCATTCCGTATCGCATTACGCACTTTGCAAACCCCGAGCCTATCCCTAAGCCGCGCGAGCACGAGTTCTGGGATACCTATGTGGCGCCGCTGCTCAAAGGGGCGTCTGTTGGTACGCCGGCTGCCGCGACCTCGATCGCCGAGGAGCGCGAGCGACTCAATCGGGTGCATTATCCCCAACGCTACAAGGACGCCGAGCCGGTTGCTGGTCCCGGTGCTAGCGAGCTTTCGATCGCGCCCGGTGACGTGGCGCAGTCGCTGCTCGATTTGACGCTGGGCGTCTGGTCGCATCTGGTGGCGGATACCGTATGGAATACGCGCGTGAATCAGTACCTGGAGGCGCACGGCGGCAAGCCGTGCGAGGAATTCCGCATTAAAAAGCAAGGCGACTTTGACTGGTTTGGCAAGACGCTGGGCATCGTTTCCATTCCGCGTGCGACCGATCGCCTGTATACTGCGGCGACGCGTTTTGGGCAGTATCCCATCCATAAGGAGTATGTGCTCAAGACCATTGGCGTTATGCACGAGATTGTGCGCGAAAACCCTGGTGAGCCCGATCATCCGCCGTATCGCCTGCTAACCGAGGAGTTCTTCGATGCAACATTTACCGAGGTCATCGAGCTAACCGAGGCGGGATTTGCGGCTCGCGTTGCTGCTTCTGACGTTCCCGCAGTCCCCCTGATCGCTAGCTGCTAGCCGGTCGGCTTAACGGTGAACAGTTCATCCCAATTGACCAACAGCTCCCGTCGCAGGGCATCTTCGGTGGTACGCTCGACATTGGAAAGGTTCGCGACTGAACACAAATCGATGATGCGGCATACGAAGAAGGTCTAAAAAAGGGCCCGGAAGGCGAAGCCTTCCGGGCCCTTTGCAATGCAAGTGTGCTTGCAAGTGCGATTTAGCGCACCTGAGCGACGTAAGCGACGTTGGTCGAGGAGACCTTGTCCTCGAGCTGGACGCTCATGCGGGGATCGCCGGCGGTGGCGACGGTCAGATCGCCGGTCTCGACGTAGCCGAGCTCCTTAGCGGTCTCGATTGCCTTGACGATCGTGCCGTTAACGGTGCCCTGGGTAATCTCGGCCTGGTGCGGGATAACGCCCCAGTACATAATCATCTGCTGGACGGCCCACTCGTGGCGGGAGAACGCGCAGATCGGCATGTTGGGACGGAAGTGCGAGATCAGGCGAGCAGTACGACCGGTGGTCGTCGGCACGGTGATGCACTTGGCGCCAACGGTGGTGGCCATGTTCACAGCGGACATACCCACAACGTTGTTGACGACGCGGGTGCCGTGAGCATCGGCCGGAACCTCGAGCGGAGCGTGGGCCGGGAGGTACTTCTCGGTCTCGAGAGCAATGCTGGCCTGCATCTTAACGGCCTCGACCGGGTACTTACCGGCAGCGGACTCGCCAGAGAGCATAACGGCGTCGGTGCCGTCGTAGATGGCGTTGGCAACGTCGGCAACCTCGGCGCGCGTCGGGCGCGGGTTCTGCTGCATGGAGTCGAGCATCTGCGTAGCGGTGATGACGGGCTTGTAGGCCGCGTTGCACTTGGCGATGATCTCCTTCTGGATGTGGGGAACGAGCTCGGGCTTGATCTCGATGCCCAGGTCGCCACGGGCGACCATGATGCCGTCGGAAGCCTCGAGAATCTCATCGAAGTTCTCGACGCCCAGAGCGCACTCGATCTTCGGGAAGATCGTCACGTGCTCGCCACCGTTCTCGCGGCAAAGCTTGCGGATGCCGCGGACGGACTCGCCGTCACGGATGAAGGAAGCGGCGATGTAGTCGATGTTCTCGGTCAGGCCAAAGAGGATGTCCTGACGATCGCGCTCGGTGATGGCGGGCAGCGAGATGTTGACGTTGGGCATGTTGACGCCCTTGCGCTCGCCGATCAGGCCGTCATTCTTGACGACGCAGGTCATGTCCTGGCCGCTGACGGACTCGACCTCGAGGGCAACCAGGCCGTCATCGATCAGGATGAGGGAGCCCTTCTCGACCTCGGAGGGCAGAGCCAGGTAGTCGAGGGAGATGTGCTCAGCGGTGCCGTGGAAATCCTCGGACGTGGGCTGAGCGGTGACGACGATCTTGTCGCCGGTCTTGACGGCAACCTTCTTGCCATCGACCAGAAGGCCGGTGCGGACCTCGGGGCCCTTGGTGTCGAGCAGGATGCCGACGGGCAGACCGAGCTCCTTGGAAATACGACGGACGCGCTCAATGCGACCGTGGTGCTCGTCGTAAGAGCCGTGCGAGAAGTTAAAACGGGCGACGTTCATGCCCGCCTTGATCATCTCGCGGATGGTCTCGTCGCTATCGCAGGCGGGACCCATGGTGCATACAATCTTAGTGCGCTTGTACATTCAGACCTCCATCTGACATCGTCTTGCGCTGATAGATAAACCATAAGAAATAAAATCGAGTTGATTATAACGAAATACCGACCGAATACCCCAAAAAAACGACCGTATGCCGATTAAGAAGTTCATTTTTTGCGGGAAAACGGTATATGAAAAAATTTTATCAACTGCTCTTACCGCTGCTATCTGGGCGATATTTCAGTTTGACGAAGTGCCGAAGAAAAAACGTTTTACCAACATTGAGCATCACACGGTCTGCACCGTTGCGCCTGTGCCGTGTTTCCAGATGGAATGTTTTGGCTAGACGCGTCGCTTTGGGGTACCATAGCTCCACTATCAACTGCCGCTCAGCATGGCAGCCTTGATGAGCCCTTGCCCTTCTCCTGGGAATTATGATCGGGCATCAATCTGCTGAGTGGCCCGAATCCCAGGAGGGGACTCTATATGCAAAAGGAATACCTGTCCGCTGCGGCGGAGGTGCTCAGCGACCAGGGTGTCGATGAGAACCTCGGCCTGAGCAACGACGAGGCGTCGTCGCGCCTCGCCAAGACAGGCCCTAACAAGCTCGAGGAAGCAGAGAAGACACCGTTGTGGAAGCGCTTCTTTGAGCAGATGGCCGACCCCATGGTCATCATGCTGATCGTTGCCGCCGTCATCAGCGCGCTCACGGGCATGGTCAAGGGCGAGGCGGACTTTGCCGATGTCGCCATCATCATGTTCGTCGTTATCGTCAACTCGGTGCTGGGCGTGGTCCAGGAGGCTAAAAGCGAGGAGGCCCTCGAGGCCCTGCAGGAGATGAGCGCGGCGCAGTCCAAGGTGCTGCGCGACGGCAAGCTCGTGCACCTGCCGAGCGCCGAGCTCGTGCCCGGTGACGTGATCATGCTCGAGGCGGGCGACTCCGTCCCGGCCGACTGCCGTGTGCTCGAGAGCGCCACGATGAAGATCGAAGAGGCCGCACTCACCGGCGAGTCGGTGCCCGTAGAGAAGCACGCCGACGTGATTGAGCTTGCCGCGGGCACCGATGACGTGCCGCTCGGCGACCGCAAGAACATGTGCTACATGGGTTCCACCGTGGTATACGGCCGCGGCCGCGCCGTCGTGGTCGGCACCGGCATGAACACCGAGATGGGTAAGATCGCCGGCGCCCTGGCCGAGGCCAAGGAAGAGCTCACGCCGCTGCAGGTGAAGCTTGCCGAGCTCAGCCGCATCCTCACCATCATGGTGATTATCATCTGCGTCGTGATCTTTGGCGTTGACATCCTCCGCCACGGCGTGGGCAACGTCCTTACCGATCCGACTGCCTTGCTCGACACCTTTATGGTCGCTGTCTCGCTCGCCGTCGCTGCCATCCCCGAGGGTCTGGTCGCCGTCGTGACCATCGTGCTGTCGCTTGGCGTGACCAAGATGGCCAAGCGCCAGGCGATTATCCGCAAGCTCTCTGCCGTCGAGACCCTTGGCTGCACGCAGACCATCTGCTCCGACAAGACCGGCACCCTTACCCAAAACAAGATGACCGTCGTCAAGCACGAGCTCGCCGCGCCCAAGGAGAAGTTCCTGGCCGGTATGGCTCTGTGCTCCGACGCCCAGTGGGATGAGGAGCTGGGCGAGGCCGTGGGTGAGCCGACTGAGTGCGCGCTCGTCAACGACGCCGGCAAGGCTGGTCTTACTGGCCTGACTGCCGAGCACCCGCGCGTGGGCGAGGCCCCGTTCGACTCGGGCCGTAAGATGATGTCCGTGGTCGTCGAGACCCTGGACGGCGAGTATGAGCAGTACACCAAGGGCGCGCCCGATGTGGTGATCGGCCTGTGCACCCATATCTACGACGGCGACAAGGTCGTTCCACTGACTGAGGAGCGTCGTGCCGAGCTCGTGGCCGCCAACAAGGCCATGGCCGACGAGGCCCTGCGCGTGCTGGCGCTGGCAAGCCGCACCTACACCGAGGTCCCGGCCGACTGCAGCCCCGCCGCGCTCGAGCACGACCTGGTCTTCTGCGGCCTGTCCGGCATGATTGACCCGGTCCGCCCCGAGGTCGCCGACGCCATCCGCGAGGCGCACGACGCCGGTATCCGCACCGTCATGATCACGGGCGACCACATCGACACCGCCGTGGCCATCGCCAAGCAGCTGGGCATCGTCGCCGATCGCAGCCAGGCCATCACCGGTGCCGACCTCGATCGCATGAGCGACGAGGAGCTCGATGCGCACATCGAGGATTACGGCGTGTACGCCCGCGTCCAGCCCGAGCACAAGACCCGCATCGTCGAGGCTTGGAAGTCGCGCGATCAGATCGTGGCCATGACGGGCGACGGCGTCAACGACGCTCCGTCCATCAAGCGCGCCGACATCGGCGTGGGCATGGGCATCACCGGTACCGATGTCACCAAGAACGTCGCCGACATGGTGCTTGCCGACGACAACTTCGCCACCATCATCGGTGCCTGCGAAGAGGGCCGTCGCATCTACGACAACATCCGCAAGGTCATCCAGTTCCTGCTTTCGGCCAACCTTGCCGAGGTGTTCTCGGTGTTTATCGCCACGCTCATCGGCTTTACCATCTTCCAGCCGGTGCAGCTGCTGTGGGTGAACCTAGTTACCGACTGCTTCCCCGCGCTCGCGTTGGGCATGGAGGATGCCGAGGGCGACATCATGAAGCGCAAGCCGCGCAACGCCAAGGACGGCGTCTTTGCTGGCAATATGGGCCTGGACTGTGTGGTCCAGGGCCTAATCATCACCGTGCTGGTGCTGGCGAGCTTCTTTGTGGGCGTGTACTTTGACATGGGCTACATCCACATCGCCGATATGATCGCCGGCAATGCCGACGAGGAAGGTGTGATGATGGCGTTCATCACGCTCAACATGGTCGAGATTTTCCACTGCTTCAATATGCGCAGCCGTCGTGCGTCGCTGTTCACCATGAAGAATCAGAACAAGTGGCTGTGGGCTTCCGCCGCGCTGGCGCTGGTGCTGACGGTGATCGTAACCGTGCAGCCGACGCTTGCCGAGATGTTCTTTGGCCCCGTGACGCTTGAGCTCAAGGGCGTTGTCGCTGCCCTGGGCCTGGCCTTCCTGATCATCCCGCTGATGGAGATCTACAAGGCGATCATGCGCGCCGTGGAAAAGGAGTAAGTTAACCTGCCCGGGCCTGCCCGCCTGCGGGGTTTCCACGGGCACGTCCTCGCCGCGTTGCGGCTGCGGGATGTGCCCTTAGGAAACCCCTCTCGGCGGGCGGGCCCTGCGGTGACTTTGCTGGCTTTTCTCTCGTGCGGATGAAAAGGGCTGAGGGAAAGTGTGTGAGCCGGTCGAGCGTTTGCTCGACCGACTCTTTTTTGTGGGTAAAATACCTGCTCAGTTGTGTGGTTTTGTGCTGGGAGGCATCTGTGGGCAAGGCTAAGGCTAAAGCGAAGAAAAAGACGACGGGGGCGCGGGCTAAGCGCGATCGTCGTCGGAAGCTCGCGACCGAGGCTCCCGCATCTGCTGAGGAGCTGCTGGCAAGCGTGCCGGGACTCGACGCGCTGCAGGACGTTCCGGCGTTTGATGACCTGCCGGTCGATGAAGCTCAGCAGACTGCCTTTGATGATTTCTGCGCACATGCCGAGGAGCCCGAGCAGATGCAGCTTGGCGCCGTGGTGCGCTTGGATCGCGGGTTTCCGCTGGTGGCGACTGCCGACGATACCTTCCGCGCCGAGCATGCCGTGGGGTTTGCCAAGTCGCGCGGTGAGGACGAGGTCCTGCTGCCTGCCGTGGGCGATCGTGTGGCGGTGCGCCGCGCTCCCGGGCACGATATGGGCGTGATTGAGTGCGTGCTGCCGCGCCGTACGAGCTTTGAGCGTTGGCGCGGCCGTGCCCGCGGAGAGCGCCAGGTGCTCTGCTCCAACGTGGATAGCGTGCTAATCGTGCAGGCGCTCGGTGCCGGTGAGGTGCTGCTCGACCGCGTGGCGCGCTCGCTGGTGTTGGCGCTCGACTGCGATGCCGAGCCGGTGGTGGTACTCACCAAAGCTGATCGCTGCGATACCGAGGAGCTCGAGCGCGATCTGGACCGCGTGTGCCGCCTGGTGGGTCCGGACGTGCGCGTGATCGTGACGTCCTCTGCCGAGGGCCGCGGCCTGGACGAGGTCCGTGCCTGCGTGCCTGTCGGGAGCTGCGCCATGATTCTGGGCGAGTCGGGTGCCGGCAAGTCGACGCTGCTCAATGCACTGCTGGGCCACGATACGTTGGCGACCGGCGGTGTGCGCGAACGCGACGACCAGGGCCGTCACACTACCGTCGCGCGCGTGATGGTGACGCTGCCGGGCGACGCCGGCGTGATCGCCGATGCCCCGGGCCTGCGCAGCCTACCGCTCGTGGGTCACGAGCGGGGTCTGGCGCGCGCCTTCCCCGAGATTGTCGAGGCATCGCGTGCGTGCCGGTTTGGCGATTGCACGCATGTCCATGAGCCGGGTTGCGCCGTTCGCGAGGCCGAAGACGCCGGGCAGATTGACAGCCTGCGTCTGGAAACGTTCCAAAACCTGGCGTCATCCATGCGCGTGAGCGCTCAAATGCTCGATCCCGATGTCCATCTGTAATTGATTTTTCCTATGACAGCCGTCTCCCAACTGTTCGGGAGACGGCTTTTTGCTGCGGAAAAGCCTCGAAACATGCAGTTTGCTGACGTGCCGACCAAAACCTTGCCACGAGCTTGACGGGCTGGTCAGCTTTTGGTCAGCGATTGGTTTGACATCGAAAACCAAGATCGCGATTGCGCCGCTTTGCACTCTGACCGCCCAGACAATGGTGGTACGGGCATTCGCCCGGCACTGCCATGAGAGGAGCGGCCGTGAACAAGAGCAAGCGCATCGCTATCAGTCTGGTCGCGGGCGTGCTCGCTGCTCTGCTCTGCATGGTTTACGGTTCATCGATCCGCTCGCAAGCCGAACAGGTCCAGGCTGAGACCTTGGCCAAGTACGGTGGCGATCGCGTCGAGGTATGCGTCGCGGCGCGCGATATCGATGTGGGCGAGACCCTCGATGAGACCAATGTCATAACCCAGGAATGGCTGACGAGCCTGCTGCCGCGTGACGCGGCGACCGAGCTGCGCCAGGTGCGCGGCGACGTGACGACTTCGCGTATTCCCAAAAACGCCGTGATCTGCAATGTCTACACCAAGGCCGAGAGCCGCAAGCTCGAGGTGCCTAAGGGCAAGGTCGCCGTTTCGGTGGCGGTCGATGCCGAGCACTCGGTCGGCGGTGCTACGGGCGTGGGCAGCTACGTGGATGTGTATGTGCAAAAAGACGGCGTAACCGATCGGCTGTGCGGCGCGTACGTGATCGATACCAGTGAGGATTCCGGTGCCACGCGCGAGGGCAAGATCGAATGGGTGACGCTGGCGGCTGACCCCGAAGACGTCAAGGAACTGCTGGGAGCCTCGGGCAAGGGAACGGTCAGCCTGACGATTCCCGCCACGGCGCGCGGCAAAAAGAGCGGAGGCGACGAGTGATGAAGGCGATCTGGCTTGCGTGCTGCGCGTGCGGCGATTACGGGCTGTTGCAGCGGGAAGTCGAGGGCCGTGATGTGGGTGCACAGGTGCTTCGCGTGGGTGACCTGGACGGGCTGGTTTCCATGGCGCGGGCGTTTCCGTCGCGCCGCGGGGCTGCCATCATCGCGGCGCCTCTGTTTGATACCGAAGATGTGCGCAAGACTGTTGCGCGCCTGACGGCCGAAGGCCGCGTGAGTCGCGTGGTCGTGTTGATAGAAGCGCTCGATCCGTCGGATATCGAGGGGCTGTTTCGCGCGGGGGCGACCGAGGTCATCGCTGCACACGGTATATGCGGCAACGGGCGCGCGGGCGAGGGAGCGGTTGATTCCGATCGGCGCATGACGATTGAGCCCGATGCTTTTGTTGATAGGGAACCCGGGGCGCCTCGCGCTACAAGAGGCCCGCGTGTTGATGATTATGGAAAAGCGGAAGCCGAGCATGGTCGGCGCCCCCGGAACCCTCTTGTATACGATGACGCTGGAGGGCCGGCGCAGCATGCTGGCGATTCCCCGGTTGTAGATATGGGATACGTGCACGGCGTGAATCTGGCGGATGAACTCGATGAAGTTGAGGGCTTTGCCGGGTGCGGCGAGTTGTCGCTGATGCAGCATGAGCAGATTGCACAGAACGAGCCTGCCTCGCAGACCGAACAAGCTGCCATGCCGGCTTGGACGCAGCATGCGGTTGCGGCGGGGGAGACGGGGACGCTGTCACCGACGCCCGCCCCGCCGCCTCCGATGCCGCCGGCAGACGCTGCCGCTTCGCCGCATCGAGCTCCGGTCATCTGCGCCATTTCGGGTTCGGGCGGTTGCGGCAAGTCGACGATCGTTGCCACCATGGCACACACATCGTCGCTGTTGGGCTTGCGTGCCGCCGTGCTCGACCTGGACCTGATGTTTGGAAACCTTTACGACTTGTTAGGCGTCGATGCTCCGCGCGATATGGCGGCACTTATCGAGCCGTCGGCGGCGGGCACGCTCACCGAGCCGGATATCGTAGCCACATCGATGCGCGTGGCACCGGGCGTTACGCTCTGGGGTCCCGTCGCGGCGCCCGAGCAAGCCGAGCTCATGGCACGTCCGGTGGAGCTACTGCTTGATGCTCTGCGTCGCGAATCCGACGTGGTCTTTATCGATACCTCGGTCTTTTGGGGCGACGCCGTGGCGGCTGCGGTGGCGGCGAGCGACCGTTGCCTGGTCGTTGGCGATGCTGCGGTGTCGTCCGCGACATCGGCGTCGCGCGTCATTGAACTGGCAAGTCGAGTAGGTGTGCCGCGCACGCGTATGAGCGCCGTGTTCAACCGGTTCGGTGCGCGCGGGGCAGACGAGGATGTCGCTATGCGCTTTGAGATTGCCTGTGCGTTGAGCTCCAAGATTCGTATCGCCGATGGCGGGCAGGATCTCGCCGCGCTCATGGCGTTTGGGCGTGCTGACGAGGCAGTGGGGCAGACCAGCGCTTTTGCGACCAGCGTGCGCGAGGCCACGCGCGAGATGCTCGTGGAACTGGGGTGCGCCGTCGGCCCTTGGAGCGATATGGTCGCCGACCGTGCAATGCGCACCGAACGCCCGCGTATTCGCCTTCCCTGGTCGCGCGAGGGTGATCAGCGATGAGCCTGCAAACGAGGATTAAGGCTGCCGGCGCTGCGGCGGCGGCAGCGCCTGTAGATGCGGGGCGTCGCCGCGCGGTGAAACGACGCACCAAGCGCGCCGTGATGGACCGCATGGGTTACGACGAAGTGGCGCGTATCAGCGCCTATATCGACCCGGCACTTGCCCGCTCGGAATTGCGTCCTGCGGTGGAGGCGGCGCTCAATGTTGAGGAGCCGACCGATCTCGCGACGCCCGAGCGCGAGACTATCATCGACGAGATTTTGGATGACGTGGTGGGCTTGGGGCCGTTGCAGCCGCTCATCGAGGACGACACCGTTACCGAGATCATGATCAACGGCTGCCGCTCGGCTTTCTTTGAACGTGGCGGCGTCTTGTACCCCATCGAGCATGCGTTTGAGGATGATGAGCAGATCCGTGTGCTTATCGACCGCATTATCTCGCCACTTGGCCGCCGTATCGACGAGCGCAGCCCCATCGTCAACGCTCGCCTCAAAACGGGCTATCGCGTCAACGCGGTGATTCCGCCTGTGGCGATTGACGGACCGATTCTCACCATCCGAAAGTTCTCGGACCGTATCTGCTCGCTGGACGAGCTTGTGGGGCTGGGGTCGCTGCCGCTTTGGTATGCGCAGCTGCTGTCGTGCGCGGTGTCGCTGCGACAGGACCTGGCGGTTGCGGGAGGCACGGGATCTGGTAAGACCACCCTGCTCAACGCGTTGTCATGCGAGATTTCCACCGGCGAGCGCATCGTGACGATCGAGGACTCTGCCGAGCTCAAGTTTGCGCATCATCCGCACGTGGTGCGTCTAGAGGCGCGCGAGGCTTCAATTGAGGGCGAGGGCGCGGTGACGATCCGCGACCTGGTGACCAATGCCCTGCGCATGCGCCCCGACCGCATCGTGGTGGGCGAGGTGCGCGGTGCCGAGTGCTGCGACATGTTGCAGGCCATGAACACGGGCCACGACGGGTCGCTCACCACACTTCATGCGGGCTCAGAACAGGAGACCGTGGTGCGTCTGACGTTGCTTGCACGTTATGGCATCGATCTGCCGAGCGAGCTCATCGAGGAGCAGATTGCCATGGCGCTCGACGGCATCGTGATGTCCGAGCGCCACGCCGATGGCAGGCGTTTCGTCTCCTCGTATTCGGGGGTGCGACGCGCCGCATCGGGCGGCGTAGAGCTCGAGCGCTATGTGACGTTCGATGCCGCCGAGCGCACCTGGACGCTTGACCGCGAGCCGCCGTTTATCGCAGAAGGCCTGCGGTCGGGGACGCTCACACAAGAGGAGGTGGACGAATGGAGATCACTGTGCCCCTCGTCGTAGGGGGTTTGGCAGGGCTTTCTGTCGCGACGGCGTGCGGGGCGGAACCTCGTGTGCCGCAGGTACCGCCGGCGGAGCTGGCACGTCAGGCGCTCGAGACGGTGACAGAGAAGCTGCCGCGTGAGCTGGTGGAAAACGATCTGCTGAAAAAGATCGCCCGTTCGTGGGCATCGCTGGCTCCGGCGCATCGCCTTGGCCTCGTGATCGAAGATGCTTCGGGACGTTTGACGTTTCTGCTGCTATCGAGCGGTGTCTGCTGCGTTTTACTAACGATGGTGTCGTTATCGCCCCTCGGATTTGCCTTGGGACTTGTTGCTCCGTTTGCCGTTGGTGCCGCTCGGGATGGCTTTGAGAGCCGGCGCGAGCAACACGATGCAGAAGAGGCAATGCCCGAGGCGTTTACCGCACTTTCCATGTCGCTTGCCTCAGGACATTCGCTGGCCCAGGGCATGCGCTTTGTGGGCGCTCATGCGCAAGAGCCAGTGCATACCGAGTTTTTGCGGGTGGCGGCGGCGATCGATTGCGGCATCTCGGCGACCGACGCGCTCGATGACTTGCTCGTGCGTATCGACGCCCCCGGTCTTTCGCTTGTGACCTTGGCGCTTAAGGTGTCTCAGCGCACCGGCGCTCCGCTTGCCGACTTACTGTCCGAGGCGTCGAGCATGGTGGGGGAGCGCATTGAGCTCAAGCGCCGCCTAGATGTTAAGACGTCGCAGGCTCGCATGTCTGCGCATATGGTCGCGGCGATGCCGGCGGGCATGTGCGCGGTGTTGGCGCTGCTTTCGGCAGATTTTCGTCGCGGTCTTGCGACGCCTGCCGGCGCGGGCGCTGTGGTGCTGGATCTTGCCCTCAACGCCGTTGCCCTGGTGGTTATCCGGCGCATTATGCGGGTGGAGCTATGAGCGCCCCGGTTGCAGTTGCGGCTTGCCTGTGCGCCCTGAGTGTATTTGTCGCGACGGGTTTGGATCGGGCGGATGCACGCAAGATCGCAGGGGCCTGCAAGCGCGAGGCGGTGCTGGTCGCTGCCGCGGGTCGCTCGGTGGTCGATGCTCTGACCGCGCGAGTGAAGGGCGCGGTTGGAGCGGGCGGCCCGGCGCGAGTGTCGCTCGGCGAAGTGTCCGAGATGATCGATGTTGTGCGCTTGGGTCTTTCGGCCGGTCTTTCGTTTGATGCGGCGCTTGAGATTTTCTGCGCCAACCGCCGGTCAGTGCTGGCTCTTCGCCTTGAGCGCGCCTGCATGGCGTGGCAGGTGGGCGTGGGCACGCGTGAGGACGAGTTGTTGGCCGCCGCGCGCGACCTGGACGTGCGAGCGCTCGAGACCTTTGCCATCACGGTGGGGCAGGCGCTCGCCCTGGGTGCCCCACTTGCCGAGACGCTGGCCGCTCAAAGTCGCGAGATCCGTGCGGCTCATCGCGCCGCGGTCGAGCGCGAGATCGAGCGTGCGCCCGTCAAGCTGCTGATTCCCACCGGCACGCTCATCTTGCCGGGGTTGCTTCTGTCCATATTGGGCCCGCTGCTGGGAACAGGCGGGATGATGTAGGGAGGAATACATGAACACGATGACTGACGCTGCTGGCAAGGTCCAGGGCTGGGCGTTTTGCCGGGCGGCACATGTTCGTCAGCGCGCCAAGGAACTATTGCAGGAGGAGGGTGCACAGGGTACCACCGAGTATGCCATCTTGGTCGGCGTGCTCGTGGTGATCGCGATTATCGCCATCGTCGCATTTAAGGGCAAGGTCCAAGATCTATGGAACGCTATCAGCGAGGGCATCAACAGCCTGTAGAGGGCGAGCGCCCCATCGGGGTGCTGCTGGTGTTTGCTTGCCTGACCGTGGCGATAGCGGCGGTGCTTTGGGGGCTTAACGCCGCGCGGCAGCAGCGTCCTGGGACCGCCTCCGATTTGGGCTCAGATTCGGCGGTGGCGTCTCAAAAAGATGAGATGCGAGATGCGGACGATTCGGATGTCGCTGTCACGGCGCAAACCTTTCTGCGGACGCTCGACAAGCGGTCTGGCACTGCGACGGATTCGCCTGAGGGCAACGCGATTGCGGTCCGGCTTGCATGGTCCGAGGACCGACCGATGACCGAAGCGGCGGCGGATATGCTGCGTGCCTATCGCGAGGTACCCACGGCGCAACTTGCTCTGAGCGGCTATCTCGACATCAAGGGAAACGTGTGGGGCGCCATCGTGCGCGACGGACGCGGCTGGGTCGATATGGTGACAATTGCCGCGGATGCTGGCGATGCTTCGTGTCGTCTGCGCGCCGTGCGCCTGAGCCCGCAGGCAACGGACTCAAAGGAGGGATCGTGAAATGCATGATGTCCTGCGTGAGGAATCTGCCCAGGCGACGGTCGAATACGCCATCGTCACGGTGGCGCTGTTATCGATCGTGCTGGCGATCGCGGGACTTTGGCGTGCCGGCACCGATGGGCGCTTGGCGGCGCTGGTTGAGCGGGCGGCATCCCATGGCGTTGCCTCGACGTCGGTTATCGACGCCGCTGCGGCCGCTAAGGACATCGCGTTGTATTGATGCCGCGCGCGAGGACCGGGCGCAGTCTACGGTCGAGGCCGCTTTTTTGCTGCCGACGTTTCTGACACTCATCCTTCTCGCGCTGCAACCGGTGTGCCTGCTCTATACGCGCGCGGTCATGGAGTCTGCCGCCGCCGAGACCGCGCGGCTCATGACCACGACGACGGCGGAGGACGACGATCTTAAGGAGTTCACCCGCCGCCGACTTGCCGCAGTGCCCAACGTTTCGATCTTTCATGCCGGCGGGCCGTTGTCGTGGGATATCGAGCTTGGCCGGGCCGGTGCGGGTGACGTCTCGTCCGTGTCCGTTTCCGGCGAGGTCAAGCCGTTGCCTGTGATCGGTGCGTTTGCGCAGGCTATGGGTGGTACCGCCGAAGGCGGCTACGTTGAACTCAAGGTCGATGTCTCGTATCAATCGCGTCCCGAATGGCTGGAGGGAGATTATGATTCGTGGATTGCTGCATGGGATTAAGCGTTTCTGGTCTAGACGCGTTTTGACGCACCGTCCGAGCTGCCATCGCAAGCGAGGCGGCTTTATGGGTCGAGCCGGTGTCGATCTGTTTATCGAAGACGGCGCCTATACCACGCTTTCTTCTGCCGTGGTCATCCTAGTGGTGCTCACATTGTTGTTTTCGTCGACCGCGGCGATATGGAGCATGTCGCGTGCCGGGGATACCCAGGTGGCGGCTGATAGCGGCGCGCTGGCGGGTGCCAACGTAGTGTCGTCCTATCACACGGCTGCCACGGTGGTTGATGCGAGCATCTTGAGTCTGGGGCTGGCGGGGTTTGCCACGATCGGGACGGGCCTGGTCGCCATCCTCATCCCGGGTGCCGAGCCGGTTGCCGGCAATATGGTCGACACTGGGATTGAGATCATTAAAACGCGCAACAAGTTTGCCAAAAGCGCATCGGAAGGCTTACAGAAAATCGAGACGGCTCTGCCGTATCTGATCGCCGCGCGTGCCACGCAGGCGGTGTCGGCGCAGGATACCGATAGTGTGACCTATACCGGTACGGCGCTTGCCGTGCCCAGGACATCCGAGTCTGACTTCGCTGCGCTCAAAGGATCAGAGATCTCGACCGATACCATTAAAGACACATCAGATGATTTAGAGTGTGCGGCCGAGGAGCTGCGGAAGGCTTCTGAGGACACGGCGAAGGCTAAAGAGCGTGCTTGGCTGGCGGATTGTGGTGGGTCTGACAAGGGCTCGGTCGGCAGCTGTTCTTGCATGTGGGAGCGTGCGAAAAGCCTAACGGATCTCTCCGGTGTTCAAAATCCGCATTACTCATCGAGCGTTACGTGGGAGCCCCAAGTTGCCCTTGATCGCGCGAAGGACTACTACCATTGGCGTCTGACAAATGAGAAGCCCCACGGCTCGAGTGTCGAGATGAAGGCAGAGTCTGCGGCGCGTAAGGCGTTTTATACCTATGCGAGCGCGGAGGTCGATCGGGCACATATAACCGAGAACGGAGACAGGGTTTCCTCCTATATTCCGCTGCTGCCGCGCAACTCTGATGAGGTTCGGGCGACGGAACTCTATACCGATGCGGTGTGGCCGACGAGCGTGAACGATGACAAGGCGTATCTGCATTACGGGACGACCTGCCCTAACTATAAGAAAGGGACGCCGAGCGGATTTGCTTCGGTTGCCGATTACGATGGACAGGATAAATGCAGCAAATGCCATTTTGGCGTTTTGTCGCTTGGTGCTGTTGCGGCGCCTTCAACCTCTATCGAAAACGGCTTCGAGTATCACTTTGACAAGTTTAAAGACGCCCTGGAGGACTACGTCGACTGCCGCAACAAGGAGCTCGAGCTCGAGCGTCAGACCGAGGACGAAGCCGACCGTGCGGGCAATGCGTTCGATACCGCCATCAAAGAACTTTCCGGTGAGCGTCCGCGTATCGCCCCACCTGGCCGCAACGGCGTAGTCGCCTTTGCAGTTTCGGGTGATATTACCAGCCCCGATCAACTTAACTCTTCGTTTAACACGGCGGTTGAGCTTGGCAGTCGCGGTGCCATCTCTGCCGCGGTACTGGCGCCCGATGAGGCGACGGCGCAAAACAACGTGCTTTCGCGATTTTTCTCGACATTGAAGGAACGCTCGGGTGGCGTTGCCGGCGTACTCGATGGCGTCATGGATGTTTGGGGACGGCTGCTTGTGGGATACGGAGACATCCAAGGTTCGGCCGACGAACTTATGGACGAGATGATTAAAGGCCTAGGAGGGGGCAGCGGCGCGTTGGGCTCCATTGCATCGTGGCTCGGCGATACCGTTTCGGCGTCCGTGGCGGCGCTGGGTTTGGAACCGTGCGACTTGCGCCTGCGAAAGCCGGTGCTGACTGATTCCGCCAACGTCATTAAGAGCCCGGGGTCTGACATTGCTGGCCTCTCTCAAGCGCAAGACAAACTGCGAAGTATTCCGTTGGGCGTGACCGATCCCAAGGCGCTTTGCGAGGCGTTGGAATATCAAGTCGAACGCACCATCAGCGGTACGGTGTTCACGCTTGCGGAGATTCCTCTGCCCGGCGGCGGTTCCATCCCGCTCACCGTCGATGTCGCCACGCTGGTTGGCGCTCTGGGCGGTGGGTCGTAATGAGTATCCGCATGCGTCTGCGCGAGGAGCACGCCCAAGCGACGGTGGAGATGGCAGTGGTTACGCCCGTTTTGCTGGTGCTGGCACTCATTGTGTACAACGTCATGATCTTTGCCAGCGCTGTCGCGCGCTTCGACCGCGTGGTGCCCGACATCGTGTTGGCGCACGCCGTGGCGTCGGAGGGGGAGGGCGACGAAAGCTCTGTCGATGCCTCGGCGACGGTCCAGACTCAAATTCTGAATGCCATGGAAGGCTATGACTTGCAGATCGAAGTGTCGAGCGAGCAAGGCGCGGAGGCATCGGATGGTGGTCTGCTCTCCCTATCCGGTGCGTTTAGGACCTACACCTGCACCATGCACTATGAGCCGTGGCCGACTTCTCTCAGCATCGCTGGCGTTCCGCTGGGGGCGCCGACAACGTTGTCGCACGAGCGCGCGGTGACGGTCGATCCATGGCGTCCGGGGGTGGTCATGTGACCGCGGTCTCGTCCTACATCGCCTACGCGCGGGCACTCAATAGGCTGGGCTGGACGCCGGCCGAGTTTGCGGTGGCGGAGTCGTTTGCCGTGCGCCTGCGCGGCATGCTGGGACGGTGTCCGGTTGCCGCCAACGGTCTGCCGCTCGTCATGGCATTTCCACGCTGCTCTTCGGTCCATACGTGTTTTATGGCCTATCCCATCGACATCGCCTTCATCGATCGCGACGGCAATATCCTCGCGCGCTACGAAAACGTACGTCCCTGGCGTATGTGCTCCTGCCCCGGCGCCTGGGCCGCACTAGAGCGCCCTTCAATCATTGTTTCGACCCCTGCTCTCCAACGCGTGCCGGCTTAAGAATTGGCGACAGCGGACTTTCGTCATACGAAATTGGGTAAGATGGAGGAGAAGATGCATGGATGTTGAGATCCATCCCAACGCTAAAAAGCACCTGACGGAAAAGCAGGTGCTTAGCGCTTGGCTTGCGGTTACTGAGTGCGTTCGTCGCGAGTCGAAGGACGAGCCGCCGAGATGGCTTGCGATTGGATGGCTCCCAGACGGACGAAGCGTGGAGCTTGTCGCGGTCGAGCTTGTCCGTGGGTGGCTTATCATTCATGCCTTGTCTCCAGTCCAGAAGAAATTTTGGCAGGAGATTGAACGGGCTCGGCAAAGGGGTCGATGATGGGCAAGACGTATACGGCCGCTAATGGTCAGGTTGTAACGGATGAAATGATTGACGCGTGGTGCGAGTCGTACGAGCGCGGAGAGTTTCCGGATGGCGAACACACCGTTGGTGGGATCGTGCATGGACGGCCCCCACTCTCAGGTGAGGGGACGGCAACGCTGTCGGTCAAGATTCCTCTGGGAATGAAGGAGGCCATTCGTCGACGGGCGGCTGCCGAGGGGATGACGCCAAGTGAGTTTGCCCGTGCGGCTCTGAGCGAAAAACTTCTTGCTGCCGGCTGATGCCTCTGACGTGCCGATTTAAAGAACCGAGGCTGTGCTCAAAAACTTTTTTGAAATTCTCGGTTGACCGGAACGCGTCCTTGGTTATACTAATCAAGCCTTGAAACAAGGCACACCTCAAATGGCTGGGTAGCTCAGTTGGTAGAGCAGAGGACTGAAAATCCTCGTGTCAGGGGTTCGATTCCCTTCCCCGCCACCTTGAATTGACTAGGACCTCTGCAAAGGGGTCCTTTTCTTTTATGCAGCCCCCACATGGAATCGAACCCCGTGAGGGCGCGGAACTGAGTAAACGCGTAAGCGTTTGCCAGCGCAGCTCGCAAGGCGCGTAAGCGCCGCAGCGGTCCGTCCGCGCAGCGCGCGGACGCGATTCCCTTCCCCGCCACCTTGAATTGACTAGGACCTCTGCAAAGGGGTCCTTTTCTTTTATGTAGGGTTCTGCGGAAAATGCGCCCCATTATTGAGCGATAGAACGGGACGCGCTTTCCGGTGCCTGCCTCCGGCGCGCGTACACGCCTCGTCGCACCATTACGAGCTCGTCTGCTCCCAGACATTCCTTCCACTTTCGCGTCACTTTACAGACCGTTCGGTCGCCTGTCCGCACACGCGGGTATACTCAAAACGATACTTATCCTATGCAATACGATGCGGGTTCGACCTGCATGATCCGAAGGGGGCAGTGATGGAGAGGATACTCGGCGTTAATCTCTCTGGCTGGTTTATTCCCGAGCCTTGGGTGACCCCGTCGCTGTACGCGGCGACCGGTGCATCCAACGCGGCCGAGCTACAGGAGGCCATGGGTACCGCCGCCTATAACGAGCGCATGCGCCGCCATTACGAGACGTTTGTGAGCGAGGACGATTTTCGCCGCATGGCGCAGATCGGTCTCAATGCCGTGCGTCTGCCGGTGCCCTGGTATGCCTTTGGCTCACAGGAGTCCGATGCCTCCTACATATCGGTTGTCGATTACATCGACCGCGCGATTGAGTGGGCTGCCAAATACGACATCCGCGTGCTGCTCGATCTGGCAACTGTGCCAGGTGGCCAGGGCGATTCCAACGATTCACCCACCACGCCGGAGGCTGTCGCCGAGTGGCATTCGTCCACCAACGGCCGTCATGTCGCACTCGACGTGCTTGAGCGCTTGGCCGATCGCTATGGCGAGGCCGAGAGCCTGCTGGGCATTGAGCTGCTGGACACGCCGCAGATGAGCGTTCGCAAGAGCCTCTTCACCATGACGGATGGCATTCCCGCTCACTACCTGCGCAATTTCTATCGCGATGCCTACGAGCTCGTCCGTTCGTATATGCCCGAGGATAAGATCGTCGTCTTCTCGTCGTCGGGGTATCCCAGCGAGTGGAAGCATTTTATGCGCGGCGCCAAGTACAAGAACGTCTACATGGACCTTCACCTGTACCATTACCGCGACGAGTATGCGCTCGACATCACGAGCCCTCGCGGGCTGACGACGGCGATTTCGCGTAACAAGCGCGAACTTAAAGAAGCGATTTCGACTGGGTTCCCCGTGCTGGTGGGCGAATGGTCGGGCGCGGCGATTTTTGCCAACTCGTCGGTTACGCCCGAGGGCCGCAATGCCTACGAGCGCGTGTTTATCGCCAACCAGCTGGCTTCGTTTGCGCCGGCTGCCGGTTGGTTCTTCCAAACGTGGAAGACCGAGAAGCGCATTGCAGCATGGGACGCCCGCGCGGCGCTCGGTACGCTCGAGCGCGGCATGATTGAATAGGTTGATATGACGCAAAACAGCGCCCATACGGGCAAACTCTATGTGGTCGGCACGCCCATCGGCAACCTGGGCGACCTGTCCCCGCGCGTTGGTGAGGCTTTTGCCGCCGCCGATGCCATCTGCTGCGAAGACACGCGTGTGACGTCAAAGCTGCTGATGCACCTGGGCATTTCCAAGCCGCTTGTCCGTTGCGACGAGAATGTGATCGCTAGCCGCGCTGCCGGCCTGGTCGACCGTCTGCTGGCGGGGGAGACCCTCGCCTTTGCCTCGGACGCCGGCATGCCGAGCGTGTCCGATCCCGGCCAGGCGTTGGTCGAGGCGGCGCGTGAGGCCGATGTGCCCGTCGAAGTTATTCCCGGGCCCTCTGCTTGCGTCACGGCGCTTGTTTCGTCCGGCATTCCCTGCGAGCATTTTTTCTTCGAGGGCTTTTTGGGCCGAAAGCACGGCGACCGTGTGCGCCGTTTGCAGCGCCTTGCCGTGGTGCCCGGCGCGCTCATCTTCTACGAGTCTCCACATCGCATCGTGGCGACGCTCGAGGCCGTGGCGGAGGTCTTTCCCCAGCGTGAGGTTGCCGTCTGCCGCGAACTCACCAAGCTGCACGAGGAGGTCTTGCGCGGGCCCGCTGACCAGCTTGCCGAGGAGCTGCGTGCTCGCGGCGAGGTAAAGGGCGAGATTGCGCTGGTCATCGCGCCGCCGAGCGAGGATGAGGAGGCCGGCATCGCGCCGGTTGGCGCTGCGGTAGTGGATCCCGACGAGGCCCTACGCGAGGATATCCGCACCGCGCTCGAGGAGGGGGAGCCCGCCTCTGCGGTGGCCAAGCGCCTGTCTCAGAAGTATTCGCGCCGCAAGCGCGATGTCTATGCCATGGTGCTCGATATGCAATAGATGGAGGATATCCAGCCCTTGCGCTAGAATCATCCCCTGTATGCAACGTTTTTCTGGAGGACAAACCCCATGGATCAAAGCAAGCCTTCGTTCTTTATCACGACGCCCATCTACTACGTCAACGCCGATCCGCACCTGGGCACGGCTTATTCCACCATCATCGCCGACGTTCAGGCTCGCTATCGCCGCTCCGCCGGCTATAACGTCAAGTTCCTGACTGGCATGGACGAGCACGGCGAGAAGGTCGCCGAGGCCGCAGCCAAGCATGGCATGACGCCGCAGGAGTGGACCGATAGTCAGGCCCCGCACTTCAAGGAGCTTTGGAGCAAGCTCGAGATTTCCAACGACGACTTCATCCGCACCACCGAGCCGCGCCAGCATCATGCCGTGCAGTATCTGTGGGAGCGCATGAAGGAGTCCGGCTACCTGTATAAGGGCAGCTACGACGGTTGGTATTGCGTGCCTGACGAGACCTACTTCACCGATACGCAGGTCCAGAAGGGCGACGAGGAGTACGGCAGCGTCGGTCAGCATCTATGCCCCGACTGCCACCGTCCGCTTGAGCGCGTGCAGGAGGAGTCCTACTTCTTTAAGCTTTCCGCCTTCCAGGACAAGCTTCTCAAGCTCTATGACGAGCACCCCGACTTTGTCGAGCCTGCGTTCCGCATGAACGAGGTACGTAGCTTTGTCGAGGGCGGCCTTAACGACCTTTCCGTGAGCCGCACGAGCTTTGACTGGGGCATTCAGGTCCCGTTTGATGAGGGTCACGTGACCTACGTGTGGTTCGATGCGCTGCTCAACTATATGACGGCCGTCGGCTACGGTGTCGACACCGACGAGGCCCGTGCCGAGCTGGCCTATCGCTGGCCCGCGCAGTTCCACATCGTGGGTAAGGACATCATCCGCTTCCACTGCGTCATTTGGCCCGCCATGCTCATGGCCATCGGCGAGGCCCTGCCCGAGCACGTCTTTGCCCACGGCTTCCTGACCGTGCGCAATGCCGAGACCGGTAAGGCCGAGAAGATGTCCAAGAGCCGCGGCAACGCCATCGCTCCGCAGGATGTTATCGACATGCTGGGCGTCGAGGGCTACCGCTATTACTTTATGACCGACGTGGTCCCCGGCACCGACGGCGCCATCAGCTTCGATCGCATGGAGCAGGTCTACAACGCCGATCTGGCCAACAGCTGGGGCAACCTCATCTCGCGCTCGCTCAACATGAGCGCAAAGTACTTTGACGGCTGCGCCCCGGCTAAACCGGCGTCTGCCGACGCGTTCGATAACCCGCTGGCAAAGATTGCCGACGGTTTGGTCGAGCGCTACATGGCCAAGATGGACGTGCTCGATTACGGTGGAGCCAAGGATGAGGTTATGGAGCTCATCCATGCCGCCAACCACTACATCGAGGACTCCGAGCCCTGGGCGCTTGCCAAGGACGAGGCCAAGGCTGACGAGCTGGCATTTGTGATCTACAACCTGCTCGAGGCCATCCGCATCGCCGCCCACCTGCTGATGCCGCTCATGCCCCAGACTTCTATCGAGGCTCTGCGCCGCCTGTCCTGTGAGGGCGAGGCCGCGAGCGACGACCTCAAGGGCATTTGCACTTGGGGCCTGCTTGCCGGCGGTCAGCCCGTCGAGAAGGGCGACCCGCTGTTCCCGCGTCTGGCGTAGAGACCGCGCAAGCGCCATATCGGCAATTTGCTGTTTAGCTGTAAGGGCATGGCCGCCACGGTCCATGCCCTTTTGTTTCAAGACGCCGCCATCATGCTAAGGAGGCAACCATGACAACTTCGCCTTTGGCAAACCCCACGGCAACTAGGGAGCTGCTAGAGGAGTTTGGCCTTGCGACCAAGCATCGCCTGGGCCAAAACTTCCTGATCGACAATCATGTGATCGAACGTATCTGCGAGCTTGCCGAGCTTGCAGGTGACGAGCGCGTACTCGAGGTGGGTCCGGGTTGCGGTACGTTGACACTTGCGTTGCTGCAGGAAGCGGCGTGCGTTACGTCCATTGAGGCCGATCCCGAGCTTGAGCCGGTGCTCGATGCCCACGCCGCCGACTATGCCAACTTCCGCTTTATCATGGACGATGCGCTCAGGGTGACGCCGGAGCAGATTGAGCAGGCTGCGGGCGGTGAGCCGACGGTATTTGTCGCGAACTTGCCCTATAACGTGGCGGCGACGATCATTTTGCAATTTTTCCAGACGATGCCGGCGCTCAAGCGCGCCGTCGTCATGGTGCAAAAGGAGGTTGCCGATCGCATTGCCGCAGTGCCGGGCAACAAGACCTATGGCGGCTATACGGCAAAGCTTGGCCTGTATGCGCAGGTGACGGGTCGCTTTGAGGTGCCGCCGCGTTGCTTTATGCCGGCGCCACACGTGGACTCGGCCGTCGTGCGTATCGACCGTGTTGACGGTGTGGTGCCCGAAGGACTCGATCGCGAATTTGTGGCCCGTGTGATTGACGCTGCATTTGCTCAGCGTCGCAAGACCATCCGCAATTCCATGAGCGCCAACGGCTTTGCCAAGGACGTGCTCGATGCCGCCTTTGAGGCTTGCGGTATCGCACCCACCACGCGCGCCGAGACGCTCGACGTCGCCGCCTTTGTGTGCCTGGCTCGGGAGCTTTCCCATGACGCTTAATGCCGAACGCGTGACGTTTACCAAGAAAAAGAAGACGGTTGCTTGTCCCGTGCCCTTGGCGCCGCTTGCCGACACACATGCGCATCTGCTTTCGTTCTGGGGCAAGGATGTGCCCGAGACACTCGTGCGCGCCAAAGCCGCGGGCATCGACCTGTTGGTGACGGTCTTCGATCCCATTGCCGATAAGCGCAGCGTGACGGACTATAGCGACTGGCTGACGCGCGAGATTCTGCCGATGCAGGATATCCCGCAGATCAAGTATCTTGCCGGCGTGCATCCGTATGGCGCGCCGGACTATACCGACGACGTTCACGCACAGGTCGTTGCCGCACTCGATGACCCCTTATGCGCCGGTATCGGCGAGATTGGTCTGGACTACCACATGGATTACGACGACGACATCGCGCCGGCGCCCCACAGCGTGCAGATTGACTGCATGGCGCGCCAGCTCGAAGTTGCCGTGCGCCGCAATGTGCCGGTGGAGCTGCATCTGCGTCACGAGGACATGGACCAGGAGCGTACCTCGCACGTGGACGCCTACAATGTGCTTCGTGAGGTGGGCGTGCCCCAGGCCGGTTGTGTGCTGCACTGCTTTGGCGAGGACCGCGCCACGATGGAGCGCTTTGTGGAGCTGGGCTGCTATATCGCCTATGGTGGTGCGGCCACCTTTAAGCGCAACGACGACGTGCGCGAGGCATTTGCGGCGACCCCGCTCGACCGCATTTTGTTCGAGACGGATTGCCCGTATATGGCTCCGGAGCCCATCCGCGGTCTTGAATGCGAGCCCGCAATGATCTCCATTACGGCAAACGCGCTGGTTAACGATCGTGTCGATCGCACTGGTGAGGACGCCGAGACAATCGCGCAAGCCGCTTGGGAGAATGCCTGCAAACTTTTTCAAAAATAGTTCTTGCGTTCGTGGTGGCGCTCCGTTATTCTAATTCCTGCACGCGGGCGTGGCGGAATTGGCAGACGCGTACGGTTCAGGTCCGTATGGGGGCAACCCCATGAAGGTTCAAGTCCTTTCGCCCGCACCATTGATTGAAAGAGCTCCCAGCAATGGGAGCTTTTTTGTTATGGGCCCATTGCAGGGACTTGAACCTGTGAAGGAGCGAGCGTCAAGAAAACGCGGAGCGTTTTTAGCGAGCTGGCGAGTCCGCCGGCAGGCGGGCGAAGCCGGTGCGGATCCGCGAAGCGGATACGCGGACGTCCTTTCGCCCGCACCATTGATTGAAAGAGCTCCCAGCAATGGGAGCTTTTTTGTTATGCACGATCTCCTTGGACGGGTATCCTAATGCTAACGTGTGCCTATCAGAGGAGAGACCATGCTGTTTTCCGGTATCATCGCCGCCCTTACCAGCCTTTTGATTCCCATCATCATCCTGTTGCTGCTGGTCCCCAACGCCTGCTACGTCGTTGAGCAGCAGCACGCTGTGATCATCGAGCGCTTGGGTAAGTTCAATCGTATCGTCAACGCGGGCTTCCACGTGAAGGTGCCCGTGATCGACCGCAAGGCCGCCACGGTGAGTCTGCGCACCATGAAAAACGGTTTTGGCATTGACGTTAAGACCCAGGACAACGTGACCATCGGTCTTGAGGTCTCCGCTCAGTACCACGTGAGCTACGACATGGGCGCCGGCCCGGCAGATTCGGGCATCTACAAGAGCTACTACATGCTGCAGGAGCCCGTCGACCAGATGCGCGACTTCATCACCGATGCCCTGCGCTCCTCCATCCCCGTCTACACACTCGATGAGGTCTTTGCCAAGAAGGATGACATCGCCAAGGATGTCAACGCTACCGTTTCCGAGCAGATGGCCGCCTACGGCTTCACCCTTGTGTCGACGCTCATCACCAAAATCGCGCTGCCGACCGAGGTCGAGAACTCCATGAACGACATCAACGCCGCCCAGCGCAAGCGCGCTGCCGCGCAGGAGCTCGCCGAGGCCGACCGCATCAAGCGCGTCACCGAGGCGACCGCCGAGGCCGAGGCGATGGAAAAGGCAGGCGAAGGCATCGCCAACCAGCGCAAGGCCATCGCGCTGGGTATCAAGGATTCGCTCGAGATTATCCAGGAGACGGGCGTTGGCAACGATGAGGCCAACCAGCTGTTCATGTTTACGCAGTGGACCGAGATGATGACGGAGTTCGCACGTACGGGCAAAACCTCGACGGTCGTGCTGCCGAGCGACTTCTCGCAGTCGGCCTCTATGTTCGAGCAGATGCTGGCTGCCGGCAAAGTTCAAAACGATTCGAAGGAGTAGGCGCGCGTGAAATACACCGTCGTTTGTGTTGGTAAGCTCAAGGAGCGCTTTTGGAAGGACGCGTGCGCTGAGTACACCAAGCGCCTAGGTGCCTATGCCAAGGTTGATATCCGCGAGGTGGCCGATATCGACCCGGCTAAGGCGGGCGGCGTGGATGCCGCACGCGACAAGGAGGGGGCGGCAATTCTTGCTGCATTGCCGTCTCGGGCGCATGTGATCCTGCTGGCTATCGAGGGCAAGGAGCGTTCGAGTGAGGAGCTCTCGGCGAGGCTCGACGATCTTATGCTGCGAGGCAGCAGCGACATTGCCTTTGTAATCGGCGGTTCGGACGGCGTGAGTGATGAGGTGCGCGCCCGCGCCGACGAGATGCTCAGCTTTGGACGCATTACCTTGCCGCATAACCTGGCGCGTGTGGTGCTGCTAGAGCAGATTTACCGTGCCTGCAAGATCAGTCGTGGCGAGCCGTATCACAAATAGGTTGGCAATACGAAACAATGGCGTGGGACAATACCTTTCGTTTTGAAGAATGTGTCTGAAAGGACTATGTGATATGAAGATTGGATTTGTCGGCTTTGGCAATATGGCGAGCGCTATGGCTGATGGCTGGATCGCTGCCGGTGTAGCTGCGAGCGATATGTGCGCCTGTGCGGGTCGCTACGACGCGCTGGTTGAGCGTTGTGAGGCGCGCGGGATGGCCGCTTGCCACGATGCTGCCGAGGTTGTCGCCGCATCCGATATCGTGGTCGCTGCGGTCAAGCCGTACATGATTGAGAAGGTATTCGCCCCGCTCAAGGATGCTCTTGCCAAAAAGGTCGTTCTGTCGGTTGCCTGGACCTGGGACAGTGCCAAGTGGGAGCAGGTCCTGCCGGGCGTCGCGCATATCTCGACGGTGCCTAATACACCGGTTTCGGTGGGCGAGGGCGTCATCGCTTGCGAGAAGGCTTCCACGCTCAACGGCGAGCAGCGTGCTGCTGTGCTCGACCTGCTCGGTAAGCTTGGCGCTGTCGTCGAGCTCGATACGAGCCTGCTGTTTGTGGGCGGCACCGTGGGCGGTTGCGCTCCGGCGTTTGTCGCCATGGCAATCGAGGCCCTGGGCGATGCGGCGGTCAAGCACGGTATCCCGCGTGCCGATGCCTATCGCATTGTGAGCCAGATGGTGCTGGGTACGGCAAAGCTGCAGCTTGCAACTGGCCAGCATCCTGCGGCGATGAAGGATGCCGTGTGCTCGCCCGGCGGTGCCACCATCAAGGGCGTCGTTGCGCTCGAGGACGCCGGCATGCGCAGCGCCCTAGTCAAGGCAATCGACGCAACCCTCCAGTAAAACCGACCAAAAAGGGACAGGTTTATGTTGGCAGGTTTTTCCTGCGGTTTTGTCCTTTTAGCGAAAAGCGCCCCGCAACTGGCTCAATTCCAGTTGCGGGGCGCTTACGTTTGCCCAGATAAAACCGACCAAAATAAACCTGTCCCTTTTTGGCAGGTTAGTCCCAGAAGCTGTCTTCTTCGTCCTCGGACTTGGGGCCGCGGTCGACATACATCTTATGGGTGCGCTTCTCCATTACAAAGGCAAGAATCGCAAACAGCAGGATGCCGCCGGCGAAAAGGATGGCAAAACCGGTGCGGGTGCCAAACAAAAAGGAAAAAACTGCGTCCATTGGGTGCCTTCTTGCGTAGTTGAGTTGGGTCGTAAACGCTCATAAGTATATACTTGCCCATACATGTACAAGGTTGCAACCTAAATGGAATGTATATCGCCGGAGGATCTAATGCTTGATATCAAGTTTGTTCGCGAGAACCCCGATGCCATCGATGTCGCCATGGCTAACCGCCAGACGTCTTGGGATCGCGAGAAGTTCTTTGAGCTCGACGACGAGCGTCGTGCCGTCATCACTGAGGTTGAGGAACTTCAAGCCACGCGCAACGCCGAGTCCAAGAAGATCGGCGCCCTGATGAAGGAGGGCAAGAAGGACGAGGCCGAGGCCGCCAAAGAGGCCGTGCGCGCCGTCAACGAGAAAATTGACGGTCTGGCCGAGCGCCGCACTGCTCTCGAGCAGGAGCAGTACGACTTTATGGCTCACCTGCCCAACATTCCTTGCGAGGCCACGCCGTACGGCAAGGACGAGGACGAGAACATCGAGCGCCGTCGTTGGGGCACCCCGCGCGAGTTCGACTTCGACTTTAAGCCGCACTGGGACCTGGGCACCGATCTGGACATCCTCGACTTCGAGCGCGGCAACAAGCTCTCCGGCAGCCGCTTCACCGTTCTCGGTGGCGCCGGCGCCCGCTTGGAGCGCGCCCTTATCAACTTCTTCCTGGACACGCACACGAGCCGTGGCTTCAAGGAGTGGTGGCCGCCTATCGTCGTCAAGCGTCAGACCATGTTCGGTACGGGCCAGCTGCCCAAGTTTGAGGACGACGCCTATCACGTCTCGGGCGACAACTTCCTGATCCCCACCGCCGAGGTCGTGCTCACCAACCTGCACGCCGGCGAGGTTCTCGACGCCGACACCCTGCCGCGCCGCTACACCGCCTTCACTCCCTGCTTCCGCGAGGAGGCCGGTTCCGCCGGTCGCGACACCCGCGGCATCATCCGTCAGCACGAGTTCGACAAGGTCGAGATGGTCAAGTTCGCTAAGCCGGAGGAGTCCGACGAGGAGCTCGAGAGCATGACCGCCGAGGCCGAGTACCTGCTGCAGCAGCTGGGTCTTCCGTATCGCGTGATTAGCCTGTGCACCGGCGACCTGGGCTTCTCTGCCCGTCAGACCTACGACGTCGAGGTCTGGCTGCCGAGCTACAACGCCTACAAGGAGATCAGCTCCTGCTCCAACTGCGGTGACTTCCAGGCTCGCCGCGCCAACATCAAGTATCGCGACCCCGAGAACTTCAAGGGTTCGCGCTACCTGCACACCCTTAACGGTTCCGGCCTGCCGGCCGGTCGTACCATGGCTGCCATTCTGGAGAACTACCAGAACGCCGACGGCACCATCACGATCCCCGAGGTCCTGCGTCCCTACATGGGCGGCCTCGAGAAGATCGAGCCGGTCGCGTAACTTGGCTGCATAGGCGATATGCAAGGGCGCTCCTTCGGGGGCGCCCTATTTTGTGCGCAGGTCCATACCATGCCGTGCGGACAGCTCAATAGAAAACACACGAACAAATGTTCTGTATACAGTCATCTACCTGCTATGCTTTTACTAGATAAGAGCGAGAGAAAGGGGATGCGATGGAGCTGTTTGATGATCGGGTGGTTTTGTTTGAGAGCGACGAGGGCGGGGAGTACCTGCTTGTAACGTGTGAGCCGTCTGGCATGGGTGGCCTGGTGGTTCGACAGACGAGCGAGGGTCCGTTGACCCAATGGTGCTACGAGGAGTCGCCGCATGTGGTTGAGACGTTTGTGGCGCACGAGGGGCTGGTGGCCCTGGAGCACTTCTATGGGGTCCGGACATCTAACCAGGTTGCTCGCATGTTGAGCATCTCGTTTGCCGATTATGATTGTGCCCAGCGGGTGAGATCGCTCCTGAGGGAACTTGATGCTAAGTTTGACGTGATCGAAAAGCCAATCGATCGTACGGGGAACGGCGGTATATGCGGAGCAGCATGACAAGACTGCGTTCCACAAAAAAGTTTGAAATTGTGCTTGACTCCAATAAGCTAAAGTGGTTTTATATGTCTTGCGCTGCGGCGTTACCTCAGCTGGATAGAGGGTCTGACTACGAATCAGAACGTCATAGGTTCGAATCCTATACGCCGCACCAATTGAGATTGAAAGCCTCCGGCAACGGGGGCTTTTCTTTTATGGCAACACCGCATGGATTCGAACCTCGGTCGAGGCGCGGGCGTAAAGAAAACGCGGAGCGTTTTTAGCCCGCGGGCGAGCACGCCGGCAGGCGGGCGAAGCCGGTGCGGATCCGCGCAGCGGATGCGCGGAATCCTATACGCCGCACCAATTGAAATTGAAAGCCTCCGGCAACGGGGGCTTTTCTTTTATGGCAACACCGCATGGATCCGAACCTCGGGCGAGGCGCGAGCGTCTTAATCATCACTTCGTAAAATTTTTCCAAATTGTCGCTTGACCCATCGAGGGGTCACGTGCATAATAATCCGTGCGTTGCGGCGTTACCTCAGCTGGATAGAGGGTCTGACTACGAATCAGAACGTCATAGGTTCGAATCCTATACGCCGCACCAATTGACTTTAAAGCTCCCGGCGACGGGGGCTTTTCTTATATGGGAGCATTGCGGAGATTCGAACCTCGGTCGAGGCGCGGGCGTCAAGAAAACGCGGAGCGTTTTTAGCCCGCGGGCGAGCACGCCGGCAGGCGGGCGAAGCCGGTGCGGATCCGCGCAGCGGATGCGCGGAATCCTATACGCCGCACCATTTGATTTTAAAGCTCCCGGCAACGGGAGCTTTTCTTATATCGCGATGCGTTGAAGATCGCATCAAGTGGTCAAAAATGAGTAAAAATCAAATTCGATAACTTTTTTCGAAAAATGCTTGACCTTTATTCAGTCGATGTGCATAATAATCAACATGTCGCGGCGTTACCTCAGCTGGATAGAGGGTCTGACTACGAATCAGAACGTCATAGGTTCGAATCCTATACGCCGCACCATTTGAGATTAAAGCTCCCGGCAACGGGGGCTTTTCTTTTACGTAAACACCGCATGGATTCGAACCTCGGTCGAGGCGCGGGCGTAAAGAAAACGCGGAGCGTTTTTAGCCCGCGGGCGAGCGCGCCGGCAGGCGGGCGAAGCCGGTGCGGATCCGCGCGGCGGATGCGCGGAATCCTATACGCCGCACCAATTGAGATTGAAAGCTCCCGGCAACGGGGGCTTTTCTTTTACGTAAGCACCGCATGGATTCGAACCTCGGTCGAGGCGCGGGCGTCAAGAAAACGCGGAGCGTTTTTAGCCCGCGGGCGAGCGCGCCGGCAGGCGGGCGAAGCCGGTGCGGATCCGCGCAGCGGATGCGCGGAATCCTATACGCCGCACCATTTGAGATTAAAGCTCCCGGCAACGGGGGCTTTTCTTTTGCGCCAGCTTGAGTGCTTTCGTCCAAAGGGACGATTTCCTGTCGACTCGTGTAAGATTCCGAGTAGATGTCGCGACTTATTCGCGACCACTCCTTCTCAAGCGACCGATCAGGGTGATATTTCGTGGCAGAGCGTCCGACATACAAGCTCAGGTTTCTCGATCCCAAGAAGCGCTTTCCGGCGATGCCCGAGCAGCCTGCGGGACGCTCATATGGCGTGGTCTGGAAACTCTTTGGCGAGGATCAGCATGAATCTTGTTATGTCGTCGAATTCGTTGGCAAAAGCCATGTGTCGCTTTTGGGCTATGTAAGCGTTTCGGGTGAGGTGTACAAGGTGGACCGCCCCGTTAGCGAGGCTCCGCTGCCCAACGATCCCGACATGGAACTGGTCCTTGACGAGTCGGACTCCGGTATTGGTGAGATTATGGTGAGGGGAGCAAACGGCACGATGCGCGCGTGCGCGCGAACCGTCGGCTCTCCCGAAGGTCCCATGCGCGAACAGTCCGATCACGAGACATGGAATTCGACCCGCTCCCTTCCTTACGGTGAGTTCATGGCATCGATGTTCCTGCGCTACGTGATATTCGCTGACTCCGAAAATACCATTGCGAGCACGGCGGACGCCGACGGACTCGACGAGGGTATGCAAAACGTTGTCGACAAGATCAAGCTCGTAAAGTTGCCCGAGCCGGTCGAGGTGTTTTTGGGCTTTAACACGACACCGCTACCTGACGCTATCGAGACGCTGCTCTACCGCGTTGACCATGCCGAGAATCCGAGCGGTATCGAGCGCTATGCCGCCGCCCTTATGAGTGAAATTGACTTGCCTCGCCTGCGCACCATCGCCGCTAAGTCCGAGATGAGCCTGGCTCGCATCGATCGCTCAAAGCTTTTCTATCTCAATTTTGATCGCAGCCTGCTGGACCAGGACGAGATTGACATGCTGCTTGCCATCGAGTGCCGCCTTAACCGTCTCTCCGGCATCCTTGAGCGCATCGGGGCTGGATTGGTCCCTGCGGCATCCTCGCCGAGCCTTGAGGGCTGCGCGCTCTTTGATGCGTGGCATATCGCCAAGACGACCAACGATGTTCCCCGACTGCTCGATACGGCCTCGAGCGATAACCCGTGGGGCAAACCGGGTACGGTGGCTTGCCAGCCGGGCGGTGAGTGGGATGTGCGTACCCGCTTCGCGCGTATTGTCGAGGCACTTAACGTGGTCACGCGGCTCGACTATACCTATCGGGCAAACGTTGCCGAGGGGATCATGCTCGTTCGGTTTGGGCAGTCTGTCGTTGATGCTATGCCACAACGTGAATACGACGCTCAAGATGACGCCTGGCGCGAGTTGGACGAGGACACGCGCGCGATCTGGGCCGCGGAGCACGATGCGCGCGTGGCACTCACGCTTGCGGCAGCGTGTTTTGCCGCGGGCACCTGCATCACGCGCTGCTATGTGCAGATTGCTGCTCCCGACAGTGAGCAGGGCGAGCGCGTTGTCGCAACGTATTTCTTTGGGCGCGCGGCCTATCTGGCCGATTGCGTGCCTGTCGCCAAGGATCTTGAGAGCATGGACATGGACGATATGCCGTGCAAGCGTGTGCTTGAGGCATATGAGTCAACCGCTCCGGAGACGATTGAACCTGCGGAGGTTCATGCTCGTCCGCGTGATGACCATCGCATGCTGCCGCCGGCGCTGCGCGATCTGCTGCTTGCCGATACGGCTGACGAGCTGGAGGTCATGGAAGAGGACGACGACCCATACGTGGCCCGTGTTGTTGAATTGCGCGAGCAGGCAAAAGTCGACCGTACAGGTGCTTTTGAAGGCTTTTCCCGTCTTGTTGAGGAGTTGGAGGCTAAGTGCGCCGTCGCCGAGCTTTTGGCGACAGGTCCGGTTCAAACGCAGTTTTGCGATAACCAGCTGGTGCGCATGGTGCTACCGGTGTTGGAAGAAGACCGCTCTGTGCGAATCCTTCGTGCGCCCGATGCGCTGTACTTTGCCCAGCACGAGATCTGCAGCTTTTACGCCGAGCAAGAGGACTTTGAACGAGCACTGCCCGAGGTGCGCCATCTTTACGATCTGGCGCGCTCGTCCATGCAGTCGCACTTTGCGCTCATCAACGTGCTTGCGCGTCTGGAGCGCTTTGACGAGATTATCGAGGTGGCGCGCCACGGCCTACGTATTGCCAGCGATCGTTCTGCAATCGGCTACCTGTTCTATCGCTTGGCGTTTGCCTATTGGAATTGCGATCAGCTCGACCTGGCGCTGGCTTGTTACCGTCTGGTGCCGCGCGGCGAGGAGTCGGGCAGCAGCGCGCTGGAAGAAATGCAGGGCCTTATGAACGAGATGGGCGTCAGCGAGCCTCCGACGTTCGAGGAGGCGGTCGAGACCATCCACAAGGCTGGACTCGAGCTGCCGCCAGTGTCCGCCGTGACGAATCAGCTGGCAGATGCCGCTGTGCAACTGGTCGACAACGGGTTCTTTTTCCTGGCACGCGGTTGCATCTTCCAAATGTGGCGCACCATGGGCAACGACGAGCTCGGCTCCCTCAATCGCTCGCTGGGGTAGTAGCGAAAACTGCAAGGAGGAAAGGCCACTGGACAATTAGAAAATTCCCTCTTGCCCAACTTCGACTGTTTGGTTACTATAGAACGGCTGTTACGGAGAGCTGACCGAGAGGCCGAAGGTGCTCGCCTGCTAAGCGAGTATGCCCCAAAAGGGCATCTGGGGTTCGAATCCCCAGCTCTCCGCCAGTATGACTTGAAAGAAGGGTCCCATTTGGGGCCCTTTTTATTATCAAGAATGGCGGCTGGGGATTCGAACCCGAGAGGGCACGGGCGTTAAGCAAACGCGAAAGCGTTTGTAGCCCGTGGGCGAAAAGCCGCCAGGCTTTGAAGCCGGAGGGCATGCGCAGCATGCCCGGACATCCCCAGCTCTCCGCCAGTTTAACTTTAAAGAAGGGTCCCATTGGGGGCCCTTTTTTATTATCGAGAAAGGGCACTGGGGATTCGAACCCTCAAAAATGAGGCGCCCCGTTGGACGCCTCATTTGGTTCGATGTGAAATCGCTCCGGCCCTACACCTCGGGCGCCTTGGCGACGGTCTCGCTTTCTGCCGTGAGTGGGCGGTTGTCGATGCGACGGCCCAAGCGATCGAGCTTCACGAGCAGCCATTCAATGGGATTCGGCCCTGTGCCTTCCTCGTCGGCAACCAGGTCCATGACGGCGATCTTGGTGCCGTCCTGCTTGAGTGTGACGCTACCCACCTTGTCGCCCACATGCACCGTGCCCGAAAGATCGTCGTAGCTAACCTTTTCGGTCACCTCGCCGGCAAGGGAAAACACGGTCGCTTGCGCCGTGGGATCGGCGAGTGTGGCGTCGATCGTCTTATCCGTCCAGTCGGTTTGGCCAATGCGCGCCATAAGCGGGTTGCCGTTGGCGGTCTTTTCCTGTGTGTTGGCGATTGCGACCGTCACCTTGTGGCCGTAGTACCAGTTGGCAAGGGTGGCGGTATCGGTAAAGCGCTGGTCGGTGGTGGTGGAGTTCAAAACGACGGTGTAGATCTCGTCGCCGTCGCGGTTGTAGGCGCTCGTGAAGCAGTAGCCCGCGTCGTCGGTGGTGCCGGTCTTGCCGCCAATGTTTCCGTCCTGACCGAGCAAAACGTTATGCGTGTCCATGGAATGCGAATGGTCGGTGCCGTCGGCGCCCGTGACCTCGATCCAGGAATCCTCGCTCGCTACGACCTCGCGGATCGTATCGTTTTTCATGGCCTCCTGCATCATCAGCGCTACATCGTGTGCGGTTGAGTGCATATCACCAGCCCACTCATCAAAGTCCAGACCATGCGGGTTTTCAAAAAGCGTACCGGTGCAGCCGAGCTTCTTAGCGCGCTCGTTCATGGCCTTCACAAAGGTTGCCTCGGCGTCTTTGGTCTTAGGCTCGATCTTCTTGCCCACATATTCGGCGAGCACGACGGCGGCGTCGTTGCCCGAGGGAATCATCAGGCCGCGCAGTGCCTGCTCCACGGTAAGCTCGTCGCCTTCGAGCAAGCCGGCGGTCGAATTACCCACGGTGGCTGCGGCGTTGCTCACCGTGACCTTCTCGTCCATCTTGCAATTCTCGACGGTTAGGATTGCGGTCATGACCTTGGTGATCGAGGCGATTTTGACCTGCTCATCGGCGCCGCGCCCATAGTAGACGGTGCCGTCTTTGCCCATGACGAGCGCATTGGTCGCATCGATATCGGGCAGGTTTTCTGCCGTGATGCCGCGCGCATCGGCGGTTTTGCCGCAAACATTGTCGGTCGTGAGTACTTGGGCGCCGGCGACGGTGGGCACGCCAGCGGCAAGGGCGATAGCGCAGACAAAGCCGGCGGCAAGCTGGGCTGAGCGCTTTGCAAAAGAGGTGAGGGACTTCACAGATTTCGCTTTCGACGGGATGGTCTCTTCTGGAACTAGAGTATATCGTTTACCGGTGTCGGCGATCATCGCGTGCGTGCGTGGCCCACATCCGCGCCCGAACGGGCACAAGGGTGCTTAAGGCCGACTTAATCACCCACGCTTGTTGTGTGTGGCATGCGCCCCCTCGGGCATAATGGAGCGCGAGAGGAGCACGCATGAACGAGCGCATTTTGGTAGTTGATGACGAAAAGGCCATCGCCGACTTGGTTGGTATCTACCTTACAAAAGAAGGCTTTGACGTACAGGTCGCCTATAGCGGGGCCGATGCTGCCAAGGCAATCTTGGAGCAGGAGTTCGATCTGGCGCTGCTGGATGTCATGCTGCCCGATATCGATGGGCTTGAGTTGCTGCGTACGATCCGTTCCAGCCATACCTATCCCGTGATCATGCTGACGGCGCGCGATGCCCAGCAAGACAAGATCGAGGGCCTTTCGCTTGGCGCGGACGATTACGTGGTTAAGCCGTTCCGTCCGCTTGAGCTCATCGCGCGCGTGCATGCTCAGCTTCGCCGCTACACCAGCTACGGTAGCCGTGCACAGGCGGCCGAGTCGCCGACCATCCAGTTCGACGGCCTGGAGATCAACCGCGATGCCCGTTCCGTAACGGTGGACGGTGCGCCGGTTCGCCTCACGCCCATCGAGTATTCCATTTTGCTGTATCTGGTCGAGCATCGCGGCAGTGTGGTGGCCGTGGAGGATCTGTTCCGCGCGGTGTGGAACGAGGATTTTATGCCCGGCTCCAACAATACGGTGATGGTGCACATTCGCCACCTGCGCGAAAAGATCGGTGACGACGCTCAAAAGCCGCGCTTTATCAAAAACGTCTGGGGCGTCGGCTACATAATCGAATAACGCCTTTGATGGTGGGGAAGTGGATATGACAAAAGACGATAGGCAGGCATTCGAGGTGCCCGATCGACTCTTTGAATACGTGAGGTCGGTCGTCGACAACCGCGCGCTTGCAACGGTGCTGCTCTTTTTGCTGAGCCTGCTGCTGATTGGCATCGACAACATCGTCGGAATCTTGGCGGTGCTGCTTGTCGGCTTTTTGCTGATCGATCGATTTGAGATCGTGTGCCGCTGCGTGGTGATTGGCGGCGCCGCGTGGGCCATGACGTTGGCGATTGGCGCCATGGCGCTCGGCGGCATCGAAGGGCCGGTGCTGTTCGATGCCGGCTTTGTATTCAACATGCTTGGCTTTGTGCTGGCACTTGCCGCGTGCGTGCTGTTCTTGTGTGGCCGCGCCCTGTACTACCAGGGCTACGAGCAGGGCGAGCAGCATGCCGATTGTGTGCTGGCCGCTCGTATTCAAGATCGCCTGATCGATCACCCCGACACCTGGGATAACATCGACGGCGACTTCTTGGAGGTCGAGGGCGCCCTTAACCGCGTGCGTGACCGTGAGCGCAAGGTGCAGCAAGCTCTGCGTGACGAGTCGCATCGCAAGGACGATTTGGTCACGTACTTGGCACATGACCTACGCACCCCGCTTGCCAGTGTGGTGGGCTATCTTTCGCTGCTGCAAGAGGCTCCCGAGCTGCCGGTTGAGCAACGTGCGCACTTTACGGGCGTGGCGCTCGACAAGGCGCACCGGCTCGATACGCTCATCGAAGAGTTCTTCGATATCACGCGCTTTGACTTCCACGATATCGTGCTCACGCGCGGCTATGTTGATCTGGGGTTGCTGCTGGCTCAGGTGACTGACGAGTTCTATCCCATCCTCAACGAGCAGCATAAGGAAGTCCAAGTTGATATTCGCGAGGACCTGACGGTGCTCGTGGATGGCGACAAAATGGCCCGCGTGTTCAACAACATCATGAAAAACGCTATTGCCTATAGCTATGAGGGCTCGACCATCACGATCGAGGCCAGACGCCGGGACGGCGGTGGCGTGCGCGTGCGCTTTATCAATCAGGGCGATCCCATCCCTGCGGCTAAGCTCAAGGTGATCTTTGAGAAGTTCTATCGCCTGGATGCGGCGCGTGCGACCAATCGCGGCGGCGCTGGACTGGGGCTTGCCATCGCCAAGGAGATCGTATGCGCGCACGGCGGTACCGTTGCATGTGAATCGACGCCCGAACACACGATATTCACCATCGAGCTGCCCGCCGCATAGCCAGCGTGCCCTTACAAACACTTGACAATGCGCTCACGTGCATATGAGCCGCGATTCCTACTATCGATACTGCTGAATTGATATCGATGTGGAGGTATGCGGTATGACGGCTGCTGCGGCTGTGGAGCCCACGGAGCTTGAAGAACTCATGAAAGCGCAGGCCGAGGCCGCGCACGAGCGCGAGGTTGGGGATGCGACTCGCCCCACGGCAGAGGATCTTGCCGCCTCGCCGACGCGAATCGATGTTGAGGGCCTCGACCTGTTCTATGGCGACCACCATGCGCTCAAGGACGTGAATATCAAGATCCGCGACAAGCAGATTACCTCGTTCATCGGGCCTTCGGGCTGCGGAAAGTCCACGTTGCTGCGCTGCTTTAACCGCATGAACGACGGCATCAAGGACTGCCGAATCGAGGGCAAGATTGCGCTCGATGGTCAAGATATCCTGGGCGACTACGACATCTGCCGCCTTCGCCAGCGCGTGGGCATGGTGTTCCAGCGCCCCAACCCGTTTCCCATGAGCATCTACGACAACGTCGCCTATGGGCCGCGCGGTATGGGTGTGCGCGATCGCGTCGTGCTCGACGAGCTGGTCGAAGACTCCCTGCGACGCGCCGCCCTGTGGGACGAGGCCAAGGACAAGCTCAAAGAGTCGGGTCTGGGTCTTTCGGGCGGCCAGCAGCAGCGCCTGTGCATCGCCCGCGCACTTGCCGTGCAGCCCGACATTCTGCTGATGGACGAGCCGACCTCGGCACTCGATCCTGTGTCGACGCTGGTGGTGGAGCAGCTGGCCTGCGAGCTCAAAGAGACCTGCACGCTCGTGGTCGTTACGCACAATATGCAGCAGGCGGCGCGTATCTCCGATTCGGTCGCATTCTTTTTGCTGGGTGAGCTGGTGGAGCACGCGCCCACCGCGCAACTCTTCAAGAATCCGACCGATCCGCGCACGGCGGATTATTTGACGGGACGTTTTGGCTGATACCATCTAGTAAAGGTACCTTTAGGGTTAAGATGCGGTCATGCCGGCCGCAAAGGGGTTCAACATGATCTATTACGTCGAGGACGATGACAACATCAGGGATCTGACGGTCTACGCGCTGCGCAAGCAGGGAATCGAGGCCGAGGGCTTTTCGTGCGATGGCGAGTTTAAGGCCGCCGTGGCGCGACGGGTACCCGATGCTGTCCTGCTCGACATCATGCTGCCCGATACCGATGGTTTGGCGATTATGCGCCGCCTGCGCGCCGACCGCCTGACGGCGACGGTGCCCATCATGATGCTTACCGCCAAGGACACCGAGCTCGACAAGGTGATGGCGCTCGATGGCGGTGCCGACGATTACCTGACTAAACCCTTCTCGCTCATGGAGCTCGCCAGCCGCTGCCGCGCACTGCTGCGTCGCGGCGGCATGGTCAAGCAGGCGAGCGATGTGCTCAGCGTGGGCGACATCGTGCTCTCGCCCAGCCATCGCGAGGTGACCGTTGCCGGCGAGCCGCTTAAGCTCACCCTGCGCGAGTTCGACCTGCTCGAGTACCTCATGCGTAAGCCCGGCGTGGTCTTTACCCGCGAGTCGTTGCTGCAGAGCGTGTGGGGCTGGGACTTCGACGGCGGTTCGCGCACCGTTGACGTGCACGTGCAGACGCTTCGCCAAAAACTGGGCGAGCATGCCAGCGCCATCGAGACCGTGCGCGGCGTGGGCTACCGCTTGGCCGAGCCTTCTGCCGGTGATGGTGCCGAAGGTGACGACACCGCGGCCACCGCATCGGAGGAGTAACCCGTGGTCTTCGCCCCCCATGGAAAACATACGCTGTCGCACCGCGTTTTTGTGACGATCTTTGTCTGCGCCATGGCGGTTATCGTGGCGTTTACGGTGCTGGGTGCGTTCTTTGTGCAAAACACCTTGGCGGATGCCACGAGTGCCAATCTGGCGCAGGAAACCGAGCTCATTGCTGCCGCCCTCGACGAGCAGCAGGAGCCCATCCCGTTCTTGCGTAGCCTCGATCGCGAGGACTTGCGCATCACGCTGATTAACAAGGATGGATCGGTTGCCTACGACAACGAGGCGTCGCCTTCCACATTGCCCAACCACGGCGATCGCCCCGAGGTCATCGAGGCCTTTGAGAATGGTTCGGGTTCCGCGGAGCGCGCAAGCTCTACGCTCGACGAGATTATGCTGTATCGCGCCGTCGCCCTTGATAACGGCCAGGTTGTCCGCTTGGCACAGGCCCAGCCTGGCGTTGCGGCGATTTTGCTGTCGATGGTGGCGCCGATGCTGCTTATCGCGGCAGCGGGTGCGGTACTCTCGTTTTTTATGGCGCGCCGCGAGTCCCGTGCCATCATCGCGCCTTTGCAAGAGGTGGATTTGGACCACCCACGCCGTAGCTATGAGCACGCCTATGCCGAGATGGTCCCCATGCTTGAGCGTATCGAGTCGCAGCGCCAGGAGCTCAAGCGCCAAATGGCGGTGCTAGCGGACAACGACCGTATGCGCCGCGAGTTCACGGCGAATATCACTCATGAGCTCAAGACGCCGCTTACGGCGATTTCGGGCTATGCCGAGCTCATCGCAAACGGCATGGTCGAGGGCGAGGACGACCTGCGCAACTTTGGCGGTCGCATCTATCGTGAGGCGGGCCGCTTGGCAGCGCTCGTCAACGACATCCTTACGCTGTCTAACTTGGACGAGGCCGAGCGTGCAACTGAGGGCGAGACGGTGCCCATTGGGTCCACGGAGCCTATTGAGCTCTCGCGCGCCGTCTATGCGGTTGAGCAGCGTCTTGAACAGGTCGCCCGTCAGGCGAATGTGACGATAAGTCATGAGACCAAGCCTGTGGTCATCGAGGGCGTGTCGCGCTTGATTGACGAGCTCATCTATAATCTGGCAAGCAACGCCATCCGCTACAATCGACCCGGCGGTACGGTTACGCTGCAGTGCGGCACCAACGACGAAGGCCATCCGTTCCTTGCGGTCGCCGACACGGGAATCGGTATCGCGCCTGAAGAACAGGGCAAGGTATTTGAGCGGTTCTATCGCGTGGACAAGAGTAGGTCCAAGGCGCGCGGCGGAACCGGTCTGGGGCTTGCAATTGTCAAGCATGCGGCCCTGTATCATCACGCCACGCTCGATTTGTCGAGCGAGTTGGGCGTGGGAACCACCATTACGGTGACGTTTCCCATACGGCAGGACGAGCCATTCGCATAGCGATACAACATAGATATTGATGCAGACGCCGCATTTGACTTTCGGGTGCGGCGTTGTTGTACAATTTTACGATTGCTTCCGACATTTTTACAGGAGAGCCTGTTTCTTATGTATAGAGTTTGGTCTCGGTAAAAAGATGCGATAACATACGGACAGTTTTGTCAATCCGAACTGGGGAAATGAAAGGCAAGCTGCATGACCCTTCTCGAACTGTTCCAGCTGCTGAAGAAGCACCTTCAGCTGGTCATCACCCTTCCGGTGGTCTGCGCGATCGCCATGGGCATCGTGTCCTTCGTTGCGATGGACAACACCTATACCGCGACGACGAGCATGTACATTCTCGCCAAGACCGACGATAGCGGTCAGATGAGCTACAACGATCTCTCGGCGAGTCAGATGCTTTCCAACGATATCGCCACGCTGCTGGATAGTGATAGCGTTAAGAGCGGCGCAGCCAATGAACTGGGCCTCACCGATCTGGATGACTACAAGGTGTCTGTTTCCTCCGAGACCACCACGCGTGTCATTACGCTTTCGGTTACCGGCACCGATGCCAAGGAGACGGCTAAGGTCGCAAAGGCCATGGCCAGCTCGGTGAGTACGGTCGCTCAGAACGTCGGCGCTGCCCAGAGCATCAACGTTATCGACGAGGCTAAGACCCCCGAAGCCCCCAGCGGTCCCAAGCGTATGCTGTACGTTGCTGTCGCGTTCCTCGCGGGCATCTTTATCGCAGTTGCCTATGTCGTTTTGGCAGACATGCTCAACACCCGCATCCGCGGTGCCGAAGAGGCAGAAGAGCTCCTGGGCATTCCCGTTGTTGGCCGAATTCCGGCTATGAAAGGTGGTAAATAGGCATGGCTAAGGCAAAGAACACCGATAAACTCGTTGTACAGAATGCCGCCAAGACCCTTCTGGCCAACATCCGCTTTGCGAGCGTGGACGACCCCATTCGCACCATCACCGTTACCTCCTCGATTCCCAACGAGGGCAAGTCTACGGTTTCCATTAACCTTGCTCAGGCAATCGCCACGAGCGGCAAGTCCGTGCTTCTGGTCGAGGCCGATATGCGCCGCAGGTCCCTTTCCGATATGCTCGGCGTTCGTTCGCGCGGCGGACTCTATGCGGTCCTTTCCGAGCAGATCTCCATTGACCAGGCAATTGTCGAGACGGGTCAGAAGAACTTCTACTTCCTCGATGCCGAGCCGCATATTCCCAATCCTGCCGACATCATCGTCTCTCACCGCTTTGCCAAGCTGGTAAAGGCGCTGTCCGCCAAGTTCCAGTACGTCATCTTTGATGCTCCCCCGGTCGGCACCTTCATCGATGCTGCCGAGATTGCCAGCCTGACCGACGGCACGCTGTTCGTGGTGCGTGAGGATTTCACCAAGCGCGAGGAGGCGCTCAACGCCATCGGTCAGCTAAAAAAGTCCGAGAAGGTCAAGCTCATCGGTACCGTTATGAACTACTGCGAGACCGAGACCAGCGAGTACTACTACTCCTACTACACCAAGGACGGTAAGAAGGTGAAGAAGGGCTCCGACGATCAGGGGACTTCCAAAAAGGGCATCTTCACCAACCGAGCAAACGTTTAGTTGATTAAGGCTGACCTATGCGTGACATTCATTGCCATATCTTGCCGGGTGTAGACGACGGCGCCGCCGATCTCGATGAGAGCTTGGCGATGCTCGAGGCTGCCAAGCGGGCTGGTGTAACCAGAATTGTTTGCACTCCTCACTGCCGTGATCCCTATTTTGATTACGACAAGATGTGGGATGCCTTTGAGCTGCTGCGCGATAACGCTGACGGTTTTCCGCTCCAGATGGGCTTCGAGGTCAACCATCGAAAGCTCGTTGAGCTTGGTATCGATGCCGCGGAGCACTTGCATTTCGATGGGACCAACGAGTTTCTGCTCGAGCTTTCGACGCATGCCGATGCGTATGCGTTTAGAGAGTACGAGAACACGATTTACGATTTGCAGTGCCGTGGCTACCAGGTGATCATCGCTCATCCTGAGCGCTATCGTGCGGTTCAAAAGGATGTAAGCGTGGCGGAGCGCCTGGTCGATATGGGCTGCAAGCTGCAGGCTTCGGCGGACTTTATTGCCGGCGGTCGCTTTGGTCGCGAGAAAAAGCCGGCACAGCGCCTGTTCGATCAGAACCTGTACAGCTTCATCGCGAGCGATGCCCATAACGTGGGTCATTACGATTGCCTGGCGAAGGCTCGCGCGAAGTTTAGCGTGCGCGGAGCTCATTTTCGCTAAAATCTGTCCCTAACGTTCGCATTGAATGAAAGGGCAGCCATGGATATCCAACTTAAGACGGGATGCTTTGATGACGCGGCGTTGGTGCGCCGCGTCATTTTTATGGACGAGCAGGGCTACGAGAATGAGTTCGACGCTATCGACGAGGATCCGAACTGCATTCATGTGACGCTCTATGTAGACGGCGAGCTTGCCGGTTGCTCGCGCGTGTTTCCCGAAGAGCTTGAGCGCGCGGCTGACGCAGAGGCTCCGGTGTCGCCGGCGTGCGACTTGGACGAAGGTGTCGCGGCGGGGGAGACCTACATTATGGGGCGCGTGGCCGTGCTGCCGAGCATGCGCCGTCGCGGTTTGGCGAGCAAGATTGTCGAGGCCAGTGATACGTGCGCGCGTGATGCCGGCGCCAAGCTCATTAAGCTGCATGCTCAGGAATACGTGCTGCCGCTCTATGCCAAGGCGGGCTACACGCAGATTGCCCCGGTGGACTACGAAGACGAGGGCCAACCCCATGTCTGGATGGCCAAGCGCGTAGATGGCAGATAGGGACGTTCCTTTTAATATGAGCAGGACATTGTCAAGAGGCAAAATCGGGCCTGGCCCCAACGATATGGGGTCAGGCCCTCTCCCTATATCAGCCCGTCCGCGGCGACCTCGGCGTGTCTTACCGACGCTCGTCTTTGCAGTTTAATATCCGCCCGCGGCGATCTCTCGCTGGGCAATCCGTTGCTACGGCTGAGGCTTCTACGTCGAACCGACAGTCTGTGCACGCGTGTGGCGCCCTGGGCGCTCGCAGAAAAGGGACCTGAGGTTCGCCTCAACGGCTTCGGATCGAACCGCTTCCGGGGTGATCGGCTTATGTGCGGGGGACCGGCCCCCCTACGCCTCCTCGGCCATGAGGCCGACCGCCCATACCCAGCAGGCGAGCTCGCGCGCCGTGGCCACGTTCGCCTTGTTGCCGTGGACCCCGCGCGCGAGCAGCGCCTCCCGCCTCTCGGCCAGCCTCCGCACGCCCTTGGCGGCATGCCTCCGGGCGCCCCGGTCCGGGGCCTGGCCCTTGGCGAGGTCCTTCGGCCGCCCCGAGCACGTCAGGTAGTGCCACGCGGCCTCGACCAGCGCCTTCCTCAGGTGTTTGTTGCCTGCCTTGGTGATCGCGCCCCTGCGGTCGCTCTCCCCGCTGGAGTGCTCGGAGGGCGTCAGGCCGACCCACGCCGCGAACGAGCGGGCATTCCTGAACCTCGAGAACTCGCCGGCCTCGAACACGAGGTCGGCGGCGGACGCGGTGTCTACGCCCTTGAGGCAGCGCAGGGAGTCGACCCTCTTCCTCCACCTGGGCTTGCGGGCCTCGGCCTCGACGAGCCCCTCGAGCCTCGCCTTCTCCTCCGCCGCCCGCCTGACCGCGTCGACGTAGTAGGCGAGCACGTCGTTGTCGGCCCTCTCCGCGAACCTTATCGACTCGATCCAGGACCAGTGCGCCCGGGTCCAGTTGCCCTTCCTGCGGCCGGTGGGCGTCCTCTCGTCGAAGGCGAGCCCGTGCCTGAGCAGGAACTTGGAGAGCCGCTGCTTCGAGCGCGAGAGGTCGTCCCTCGCGTCCTCGAGCGCCCTGGTCAGGTCGCGGGCGGCCTCGCACTCGTCGTCGGGGACCCACACCTCGACCACGTTGCCGACCGACAGCATGCGGGCGAGGAACTCGGCGTCGTTGCGGTCGTTCTTCCTGCGCCTGTCCGCGCTGGGCTTGATCATCTTCGAGACGGCGCCGACCACGCAGTCGACCCCCAGGCCGGAAAGCCTCTTCTGCAGGTCGAAGCCCGTGACCCCGGACTCGTACACGCACCTGGCCCTGGGGTCCACGGAACGGACCCACTCCGCGACGGCGCCGGCGTCGTAGCCGAAGGTCGCGGCACGTACCTCCCCGGTCATGACGTCGAGGGAGACGGCCTTTATCGAGCGGGCGTGGACGTCGAGGCCGATGAAGGTGGTAGTATCGAGCATGGGAGCCCCTTCCATGAATGCGGCGTGGCCGCCACGGTTGGATTAGACACTCACCATTGTCGGCCTAATCCGCGGTCTTTCATGCAGCAGGGGCTCTCAATGTTTTTATGTCCTGCTCATATCGTCTCTGCCGGCAGTTGGGGACGCTCCTTGGCAATTGGCGCATCGGAGCGCTTAGACATACAGTTTTTCGATTCCGTATGTATATATGCGCGCTAATGGGTTATAAAATCTAAGTCTGAACATAGCAGGTCTGCGATTCGGCTCGGGCGACCGGGCCGTTTTTGCGGACGGGGGTAGCGCGAAAGGACTGCACATGCGTCAATTTAAGACCGAGAGCAAAAAACTGCTCGACCTCATGATCAACTCCATCTACACCAATAAGGAAATCTTCCTGCGCGAGCTTATCTCTAACGCGAGCGACGCCGTCGACAAGCTCAACTTTAAGAGCCTGCAGGATCCGAGCGTCAAGATCGACCAGGGCGACCTGGCTATTCGCGTTTCCTTTGATAAAGACGCCCGCACCATTACCATCTCGGATAACGGCATTGGCATGACCGCCGAGGAGCTCGAGCGCAATCTGGGCACCATCGCCCATTCCGGCTCCGAGGAGTTTAAGACCGAGAACGCCGAGCAGCAGGGTTCGGATGTCGACATCATCGGCCAGTTTGGCGTGGGCTTCTACTCGGCTTTTATGGTCGCCAGCCATGTGAAGGTCGTCAGCCGCGCCTATGGCGAGGATGTCGCCCATGTGTGGGAATCCGACGGTCTTGAGGGCTACACCATCGAGGACGGTGAGCGCGCCGAGCACGGTACCGATGTCATCCTGACGCTGCGCGAGAACGAGAAGCTCGATGCCGACGGCGAGGCCGAGACCTACGATCGCTTCCTGACCGAGTGGGGTCTCAAGAGCCTGATTCAGCAGTACAGCAACTATGTGCGCTACCCGATTCAGATGATGGTGTCCAAGAGCCGCCAGAAACCCAAGCCCGAGGACGCCGGCGACGATTACAAGCCCGAGTACGAGGACTACCAGGAGCTCGAGACCGTCAATTCCATGACACCGATCTGGAAGAAGCGCAGCTCCGATGTCGAGCAGAAGGACTACGACGAGTTCTACAAGTCCACGTTCCACGACTTTGACGATCCTGCGCGCACCATCAGCTTCCATGCCGAGGGCACGCTCGAGTACGATGCCCTGCTGTTTGTGCCGGGCCGCGCGCCGTTCGATCTGTACAGCAAGGATTACGAGAAGGGTCTGGCACTCTACAGCTCCAACGTCCTGATCATGGAGAAGTGCGACGACCTGCTGCCCGACTACTACAACTTTGTCCGCGGCGTCGTGGATTCCGCCGATGTGTCGCTCAACATCTCGCGTGAGACGCTGCAGCAGAACCGTCAGCTCAAGGCCATCGCCAAGCGTGTGGAAAAGAAGATCACCGCCGACCTTGAGGATATGCGTGACAACGACCGCGAGGCCTACGAGAAGTTCTTTGAGAACTTTGGCCGCGGTCTTAAGTACGGCATCTACTCGAGCTATGGCATGAAGGCCGATGAGCTCGCCGATCTGTTGCTGTTCTGGTCTGCCAAGGAACAGAAGATGATTACCCTGGCCGAGTATGCCAAGGGCATGCCCGAGGATCAGAAGGCCATCTACTACGCCGCCGGCGACTCGCGTGAGCGCTTGGCCAAGATGCCCGTGGTAAAGGGCGTGCTCGACCGCGGCTATGACGTGCTGCTGCTGACGCAGGACGTGGATGAGTTCACCTTCCAGGCTATGCGTGAGTACGTTGCCGCCGATATGCCCAAGATCTACGAGGACGATGCCGCCCGCGAGGCTGCCGAGAAGGCCGTGGCCGATGGTGCCGAGCCCGAGGTTGAGGATCGTCACCTGGAGCTCAAGAACGTCGCAACCGGTGATCTTGACCTGGCGACCGAGGACGAGAAAAAGGAGGCCGAGGACGCCACCAAGGAGAACGAGGACCTCTTTAACGCCATGAAGGAGGCACTCGGCGACAAGGTCGAGAAGGTTGCCGTCTCTGCGCGCCTGACCGATGCTCCCGCGTGCATCACCACCGAGGGCCCGCTTTCGCTCGAGATGGAGAAGGTGCTCCAGAAGGGTCCCGAGGGCGCGCCCGACGGTATGCCCAAGAGCCAGCGCGTGCTCGAGCTCAACGCCAAGCACCCGGTCTTTGCCAAGCTCGTCGCTGCTCAGAAGGCGGGCGACACTGACAAGATCAAGCTGTACTCAGGCTTGCTCTACGATCAGGCCCTGCTGGTCGAGGGCATCCTCCCCGAGGACCCCGTGGCCTTCGCGGCGGCTGTTTGCAACTTGATGTAGTTAGGTAGTTACGCGGTTTTACCAAACCGCGTAACAGCTCGACGCTGCCCTCAGTTCCGCCGTTCTAACGAACGGCGGACCAGTCGACGCTGCGCGGGCGCCAGAGCGACAACTTGTCATTCAAAGAGGACGGCATGACCAGAAGGTCTATGCCGTCCTCTTTTCATGCCAATTTGTTCGCTCTGGCGCCCGCTCGCTGGCATTGCCAAAACATCGACGTTGCCGTGGTCCTAAGTAGTCATTGGGGACGTTCTTGTTTGACTAGTCGTTTAAGAACGTCCCCGATGACTATTTGAATTGCTAATTTGTGCGGGTTGTGGTTTTGTGACCTGCTGAAATTAAAGATACTGTACAACTGTACGCTAACTCATCTTCGTAGTATATTGCTACCCGCAAAACTCAATACCATTGTGCTCTGAGACGCTAAAGCGCCTACGTACAATGGTTGTCGATAGTACGATTCGATTCAACGACAGGATGGATGGTCCAAGCGTGAGTCTCGGCAGCAAACTATCCGATGCAAAGGTCTCCTTTGCGATATTCAAGCGCGACATTAAGCGACTGCTCGTGAACCCCGTCGCCTTAGTGGTTACCATCGGCGTGTGCGTTATTCCCTCGCTGTATGCCTGGTACAACATCGTGGCCAACTGGGATCCGTACGGAAACACCCAGGGTATCAAGATTGCCATCGCCAACAACGATCAGGGCACCCAAAACGACCTGGTGGGCGAGCTCAACGCGGGCGACAAGGTCGTCGATCGGCTCAAGGAGAACGATCAGCTGGGCTGGACCTTCGTCGATTCGGCGGCCGATGCCAAGGAGGGCGTCGAGAGCGGTGAGTACTATGCGGCCATCGTAATCCCCAAGAACTTCTCGGATAACCTGGTTTCGATGCTCGACGGCAACTACCATCAGCCCAAGCTTACGTACTACGTCAATGAGAAGAAGAGCGCCATTGCGCCCAAGGTTACCGACACCGGTGCAAGCACCATCGAGGAGCAGATCAACTCGGAATTTGTCTCCACAGTGGGCGAGACCGTTGCCAGCATCGCCAAGGATGCCGGGGTCGATTTAAAGGACAAGGCAACCCAGACTCAGAATTCGTTGGCTGGTTCGGTATCAGAGGCATCCGGTACCTTGGGTGAGGTGCGCGATTCGATTGGCGACATGAATGCCGCCATCGATAAGACGAGCGGTTCCATTGCCTCGGCTGATGCCGCGTTGGCGGGCCTGCAGGGTCAGACGCCCTCTCTAACGCAGGCAATCGCTCAGGGCAATGACCTGCTGGGCGAGGCGCGCGCTACGGCGGGCAACTCTGTCGCCTCGCTCTCCAAGGCACTCTCGGAAGGCAGCCTTGCGCTCACCAAGACGTCAGCCTCCGCGAACGCTGCGATTGGCAAGCTGACGGGCGCGGTCACATCTACGACCACCCGCATCGACAACTCGCTTGAGTCTCTCCAAGCGACGATCGACCACAATAAGGCCGTTATCGGGCACTTGGAAATTCTCGTTAATGACACGTCGACAGGTTCCAAGGAAATTGACGCGCGCATTGTATCGACCATCGATTTGCTTCGAGAGCAGAATGAAAAGCTTCAGAGCATCAAGGACGGTCTGTCTGCGCAGTCGAGCGCCATGGCGAATGACGCCGCGGCTGTCTCGGGTGCCAGCGACGCTATCAATAACGCAATTCAGACCGGTGCGACCAACCTTGGCCAGGCCCAGACGGACCTGGGCCAAAACGCGCTGCCGAAGGCCTCGAGCGCGCTTGATTCCTTTGCCGCCGTCTCGGGTGATCTGACGGGAATCGTGTCTGGCCTCACGCCTACTATTGCAAGTGCGCGCGGTACACTTTCGCAACTCAACGCTACGCTCGGTCAGGCCAAGACCACGCTGTCCCAGACCGATGCCTCGCTTGCCAAGGTCCAGGACAAGCTCGCAACCGCCGCCAACGACATCGCGGCGCTACAGACCTCCGAGTCCATGGGCGAGTTGGCCGACCTGATGGGCGTCGACGTCGATGACGTTGCAGACTTCATGGCATCTCCGGTCGAGCTGACCTCAAAGTCAATTTACCCGGTCAAGAGCTTTGGTTCGGGCATTGCCCCGTTCTATACCAATCTGGCGCTGTGGGTGGGCGGCTATGTGCTCATCGCCATCTACAAGCTCGAGGTCGACCGCGAAGGCATCGGCAGCTTTACCGCGCGTCAGGGCTACTTTGGCCGCTGGTTGCTCCTGGTGATCCTGGGCGCGTTGCAGGCCATCATCGTTACGGTAGGCGATCTGGTGATTGGCGTGCAGTGCGTCAGCCCGCTGCTGTTCGTGCTGGGCGGCATCGCTATCTCATTTACGTACGTCAACATCATTTACGCGCTGTCCACTACGTTTAAGCACATCGGCAAGGCAATCGGCGTCATTCTGGTTATCGTGCAGATCCCGGGTTCGTCGGGCATGTACCCCATCGAGATGATGCCCGGCTTCTTCCAGTGGCTGCACCCGCTGTTGCCCTTTACCTACGGCATCAATCTGCTGCGCGAGACGGTCGGCGGCATGTACTCGTTCAACTATCTGTTTAACCTGTGCATTCTGGGCGTGTTCTTGATCGTGGCGCTCTTTATCGGTCTGCAGCTGCGTCCGCTGCTGCTCAACCTCAACCTGCTCTTTGATAAACAGCTTTCCACGACCGGTATGATGATCTGCGAGTCCAATGACCTGCCGCGCCAGCGCTACTCGCTGCGCACGGCCATGCGTGTCATGCTCGATTCCGATTCGTACCGTCGCGAACTGCTCGATCATGCGGTCGCCTTTGAACATCGCTACCCGTACTACATCAAGGGCGGTTTTGCCGCCGTGGTGGGCGTTCAGGTCCTGCTCTTTGTCCTGTCGACGGTTCTCGATATTGACAATAACGGCAAGATCATCCTGCTTGTCATTTGGATCATCTCGGTTATTGCCATCTGCGGCTGGCTTATCAATATCGAATATATCCGCGCGAGCCTCAATACCCAGATGCGCATCTCGGCGCTTTCGGATGAGGACCTGCGTCGCGAGATGCGCGAGCACACGGCCGCCATTCCTGCTGCCCGCTACATGTTTGGCCTCAACGCCAGCGAGTGTGGTGCCAAGGGCGGCGATCAGTCCACGGGCCGCTTGCCGCATATAGGCTCGCACCATAAATCTCAGGGCAGCGACAGCACAGCCACAAATGATGGAGATACCACCGCGCTTGGCAAGCACTCCAAAGGAGGTGAGGCATAAATGAAGAACATCCTGCATCTGTTTAAGCGCGATGTCCAAAACGTGTCTCGCTCCGTGATCGGCTTGATTGTCGTGATGGGCCTCATTATCGTGCCGTGTCTGTACGCGTGGTTTAACATCGCCGGCAGCTGGGATCCGTACGGCAACACCGGCAATCTTAAGATCGCCGTGGTCAACACCGATGAGGGTTACGAGAGCGATCTGATTCCCGTCGAGGTTAACGTGGGAGAAAACGTGACCGCCACCCTACGCGGCAACGAGAGCTTCGATTGGGTTGTGCTTAACGATCGCGAAAAGGCTATCGAGGGCGTTAAGTCGGGCGCATACTATGCTGCCGTCGTTATCCCCAAAACGTTTAGCGCTGACATGATGACGCTTTTCTCGACCGACGTGAAACACGCCGATATCGAGTTTTACGAGAACCAGAAGGCCAACGCCATCGCGCAGATCGTGACCGAGAAGGGTTCGAGCGCCGTTCAGAACCAGGTTAACGAATCTTTTACCGAGACCATTACGAGCATCGGTCTTAAGACGGTGTCCAGTCTGCTCGATTACATGAGCACCGACCAGGTCAGCAACTTTATCGCCAACCTGTCCTCGACGCTCGGCGATTCGGTCCAGGACCTGCAGGACGTTCAGGCCAGCGCAACGTCGCTTGCGGGCATTTTGAGCTCCACGTCCGATTCGCTGACGTCGGCGGGCGGTATGCTCAAGCAGACCGGTGCCATCGATGAGTCGACAAAGCAGCTCATGGAACATGCCAAAAGCGGCATCGATGATTCCAAAGAAGCGCTTAAGGCGGCAAACGATGCCATCGATGCCGCGATCGATGGAAGCGCGGGCTCGTTCGACAACGTGTCCGCCGAGCTTGCGAAGGCATTCGATGCCGCGAATCAGCATGTTGACCTTACGGTGTCTCAGCTCAACGATGCCGCGGCGGCGCTCAATACACGTGCCGACGATATCGACGCCACGGCCGACCAGCTCCGCGGCTTTGCCGAGCAGGTCAGTGACGAAAAGCTCCAGGAGAGCCTCAAGTCTGTGGCAACATCGCTGAGCAGGATCGCGGTGGAGTATCGCAACAACGCCAAGGACCTGACGGCGACCGCGAAGTCTCTCTCTGACAGCATGGCAGAGGTTAATAAGTCGCGTGCCGAGGTCGATCAGGCAATCGCGGATGCCAAGGCTGGTATCTCGGGCGCCAAGACTGACTACGACTCTACGTTTTCGGCCAAGGCAAAGGAGCTCAAGAAGACCATCTCGGGCGTTTTGGATTCGCTGAACGGTATTTCGAACGATCTGGATAGTGCTGTTGCTGGCCTGACCGACGCATCCGGTTCGCTGGCAAAGGGCCTCTCCAAAGCTGCAAAGCTGGTCAACAAGGCTTCTGATCAGCTGGGCGAGGCGTCGGACAAGATCAGTGCGTTTAAGGACGAGCTCGACGGCGCCTTGATGTCGGATGACCTCGCTACGATCAAGACGATGATCGGCAATGATCCCGAGGGTCTGGCCGTGTCGCTTTCCGGCCCCGTCGCGCTCGATCGCAAACCGGTCTATCCGATCCGCAACTACGGCTCGGCCATGGCGCCGTTCTACACGATTCTGTCGCTCTGGGTCGGCTCGATCGTGCTGGCGGCCATGATGAAGGTGTCGGTTGACGATGAGCTTATCAACGAGCTCATCCCCGTGCGCCTGCACGAGATCTATCTGGGCCGTTACCTGTTCTTTGGCGGTTTGGCTCTGCTGCAGGCAACGCTCGTGTGCGCGGGCGACATCCTGTTCTTTGGCATCCAGTGCGACAACCCGCTGCAGTTTGTGCTGGCGGGCTGGGTCGCGAGTCTCGTGTTCTCCAATATCGTCTACACGCTTACGGTTTCGTTTGGCGATATCGGCAAGGCTTTGGCCGTTGTGCTGCTGGTCATGCAGGTCGGCGGTTCGGGCGGCACGTTCCCCATCGAGATGACCGGTCCTGTGTTCCAGGCGATCTATCCGTTCCTGCCGTTCACTCACGGCATCAACGCCATGCATGCTGCCATGGCAGGCGCCTACCATATGGAGTACTGGGTTGAGCTGGGTATTCTGGCGAGCTATCTGATTCCGTCGCTGGCCCTGGGCGTCGTCTTCCGCCGTCCGGTCATCAAAGCCAACGACTGGATCATCGAAAAGCTGGAGTCGACAAAGCTAATTTAGTGCGGCAACGTTAACGCTGATGTAGCACTAATGCCAGCGAGCGAGCCGCATTTGCGCCAAGGTGACGTGAAATGAAAGGGCGCTGACCTTCTGGTCGCGCCCTTGAAATTGAACGTCAGATTGGCGTGAATGCGGCTCGCGCAGCGTCGGCCGGTCCGCCGTTCGGTAGAACGGCGGAACAAAACGCTTTAGTGGGCTGGATTGCGATGCAACGCCGGTTGTTGCTACAGTAGCGGGGCGTGCCGGGGGTCCGGTGCGCCCCGTTTTTATTTGACCATGAGGCGGCACGCAGCCATACGCGTGCGGACACCACGCCCAGATTGAGTGTGAGGATGTTCCATGGCCCAATACGCTGCCAACGAAATCGAAAACATGCCCGATAGCCCTGTCGCACGGGAGGACCTGGGCGCCGGCGGCACCTCCCGCGGCGCCGGCGCGCGTTCCCCGTTCTTCTGGAAGGTCTTGCTGCTATCGGTGGCGGTCATCTGGGGCTATTCCTTTACCACCATGAAAGATGCGCTCGACACCATTCCGGTGTTCGAACTGCTCTATATTCGTTTTCTTCCGGCTTCGCTGGTTATGTTCGCCATCTTCCACAAACGCATCATCGCGCACTTTAATGCCCGCAACCTTATCGTCGGACTTGGTATGGGCGCACTTATGTGGGGCGCGTACGGTTTGCAGACGATTGGCCTGGCACAGACCACGGCGGGCAAGAGTGCATTTTTGACGGGTACCTATTGCATCCTCGTGCCGTTTGCGAGCTACGTCCTAAGCGGCGAAAATCTTACCCGTTACAACTTGGGCGCCGCGTTGCTGTGCCTGGCGGGCATTGGTCTGGTGGCGCTCGATAGCGTCGAGTTCAATGTCGGCGATGTCATCACACTGGGCGGTGCGGTCTTCTTTGCCATCCAGATGGCGGTGACCGCCAAGTATGGCCGCAAGATGGACATCAACGTCATCACGTTTTGGATGTTTGTGGGCAATGGCGTCTTGAGCTTGGCAACGTCGCTGCTATTCGAGACCCAAGCGCCCGCGTCCGTGTGGACGCCGAGCTTTATCGGTGTGATGGCGTTTCTATCGGTGGGCTGTACGTGTGTGGCTCTGCTCATCCAAAACGTCGGCCTGGCGCATGTCCCGGCCTCAACGGGCTCGCTGCTCCTTTCGATGGAGTCGCCTTCGGGTGTGCTGTTCTCGGTGTTGCTGATGGGGGAGGCGCTCACCTCGCGCCTGCTCGCCGGCTTCGCGCTCATCTTCCTGTCGATTATCTTGAGCGAGACGCATTTCGATTTTTTGCGTCGAAAGCCGCGTCCGCAATTGTAAACAATTTGTTGCGCCGCCTCCCGGGGCGGCATTTTTTATGCGTCGCCCTTAAAGTAGTACCTTGCACTTTACGCTATCAAAGTGCTTGCTGCAAAAACGTTACTGGAGGGCATCTATGGCACCAGCACTGTCCGATCTTCAACCGCAATCAGCGCCCAAGGCCACCGCGGCGGCGCAGACCGCTATCGGTGACGGTCTTGTTGCAGAAGCTCAGGCTTTTGCAGACGAGCTCGCTGCGTGGCGACACGATTTACATCAGATGCCCGAGCTGGGTAATAGCCTCCCGCAGACCTCTACGTATATCCAAGCGCGCCTGACCGAGATGGACATCCCATTTGCTACGCTCGTCGATGGTTCCTGCGTTGTGGGCCTTGTCGGCGCCGGTGCCGCCGCGGCCCAAGGCAATGGCATCTGCACGAATGAGCAGGCCGGTACGGTCATCATGCTTCGTGGCGACATGGACGCCCTACCCGTTGTCGAGGAATCCGGCGAGCCCTTTGCATCCACCAATGGCTGCATGCATGCTTGCGGTCACGATATGCACGCGACGGCGCTGCTTGGTGCGGCGCGCCTGCTCAAGGCCCGCGAGGCCGAGCTCGTCGACGCCAACGCTACCGTCAAACTGCTGTTCCAGCCGGGCGAGGAAACCTTTGAGGGTGCCCGCGCCGCCATCGCCGACGGTCTGCTGCAGAACCCGCGCCCTCAGGCGGCCTTTGCCATGCACGTTAACAGCCAATCGCCGCTCGGCCTGGTGCTCTATGGGAGCCCGGCGCTTTCGGGCGTGTATGGTTTCCGCATCACGCTGCAGGGCAAGGGCGGCCATGGCTCGAGCCCCGAGATCTGCATCGACCCCATCACGACCGGCGTCCATGTGCACCTGGCGCTTCAGGAGCTCATCGCTCGCGAGGTGCCGGCCGCCAAGGAGGTCGCACTGACCGTGGGTAAGTTTGCCGGTGGCCAAGCGGCCAACGTCATCCCGGATACCTGCGTGCTCGAAGGCACGCTGCGCGGCTTCGACGTCGAGCTCATGGCTCACCTAAAGACCCGCATCGCGGAGGTCGTAAACGGCGTTGCTGCAACATATCGTACGTCAGCGACCATCGAGACGCTTTCGGATGTTCCGCCGCTTGTACTCGACAGCGTTATGACTCAGGCGTCGCTTGGCTACGTGGGCGCAGTGCTGCCCAAGGCGGCTTTCTTGCCGCTTTTCCATGCCATGGCGAGTGAGGACTTCGCGCTTATCTCGAGCGAGATTCCGAGTGCGTACTTTACCGTGGGCGCGGCCGTAACCGACACGGACGAGCATTTTGCCCAGCACCATCCCAAGGCACGTTTTAACGATGCCGAGCTGCCGCTCGGTGCTGCGGCTTATACCGCCGTCGCTTTGGGCTATATCGCCGACCACCGGTAGCACCCAACCTTGCCTTTCAAGCCTGCGGGCATGGCCGACCTGGGTAAGGTCACGGGCACCATTACCTCGCTCGAGATGGTCGGCGGCACCGTGGGCGCTATTGTCTCGGGCGTGCTGTTCGATGCCACGGGCTCCTTTGCGAGCGCCTGGATTGTGTGTCTGGCGTGCTCCGTGGTCATGCTCGTGTTCCTGCTGGCATCCGAGCCCATCGCCGCCAAGCTGCGCGCGAGCGTGGCGGGGGAGTAGGTAGGCCAAAGCGCATCGCCGCTTGTCCGCTTCGTCCGCGGCGGCGCGTCTGGCCGAACGAGTCCCCATACCCTCGTTCGGTCAGGCGCGCCGCCGCGTTGCTGCTTTGTGCCGTATAATGTCCACTACCTATGACGCGATACAAAAGAAAGGTGTTTGCCCATGCAGGCACAGAAGGCGGAGGGAACCCGCGACCTTATCGGCGCCGAGATGCGCGCCTGGCAAAAGATGCAGCAGATTGCGGCCGGCGTGTTCGAGCCGTTTGGTTTTAAACCCATCGAGACGCCCGCGATCGAGCAGGTTGACGTGTTTGTCCACGGTATCGGCCAGTCGACCGACGTCGTGCGCAAGGAAATGTTCCGCGTGTTCAGCGGTGCCAACCTGGAGCGCGTCTTTACCGAGGGCACCGACACCAAACTCAAGCCCAAGCAGCGCCTGGCACTTCGCCCCGAGGGCACGGCCGGCGTGGTGCGCGCCGTCGTCGAGAACAATCTGGTGCCCCAGGGCTCCACGCCGTTTAAGGCTTACTACGCCGAGGCCATGTTCCGCGGCGAGCGTCCCCAGAAGGGCCGCCTGCGCCAGTTCCACCAGGTGGGCATCGAGTGGCTCGGCGCTCCCGATCCGGCGGCAGACGCCGAGTGCATCATCATGCTCATGGAGTTCTACAAGCGCCTGGGCTTCGATCTTTCCAAGCTTCGTCTGCTCATCAACTCGATGGGTGACGCCCAGTGCCGTCCGGCTTACCGCGAGCAGGTCAAGCAGTTCATCCTCGATCACGCAGACGAGATGTGTGACGAGTGCCGCGAGCGCGCCGAGCTCAACCCGCTGCGCGCCTTCGACTGCAAGAACGACCATTGCCGTGAGATCATGGCCGACGCCCCGCTGATGGGCGACAACCTGTGCGACGAGTGCCGCGAGCACTACGAGCAGGTCAAGCGCTATTTGGATACCGCCGGTATCGAGTATGTCGAGGATCCCACCTTGGTGCGCGGCCTGGACTACTACACCCGTACTGTCTTTGAGGTCGAGGCCCCTGGCGCCGGCGTCGGCTCCATCGGCGGCGGCGGCCGCTACGACGGCCTGGTCGAGCTCGAGGGTGGCAAGCCCACGGCAGGCGTCGGCTTTGCCGTCGGTTTTGAGCGCGCCCTGCTGGCCCTGCAGGCCTTTGGCAGCGATCTGGGTGCCGAGGAGGCCCCGTGCGTCTATGTCGCCAACGCAGGCAAGGAGCTGCGCCAGAACGTCTTTGCCATTACGCAGGAGCTTCGCGCCGCAGGCATCGTGACCGAGGCCGACTATCAGGGCCGTTCGCTCAAAGCCCAGTTTAAGCAGGCCGATAAGGTGGGCGCCAAGCTCATCCTGGTCCTGGGCGGCGACGAGCTTGCCGCCGGCAAGGTCAAGGTGCGCGACATGGAGAGCCACGAAGAGGTTCTTGCCGATCTGGCCAACGTCGTCGAGGCGGTTCGCGAGCGTCTGTAGCGCATGATTTTTGAGCTGCGGACCCGCTAACATGTCCCGCTCGCGACGAGCTATTGTTACGGGGGTGTTTCGCATTTATGCGGAATGCCCTCGTTTGCATATGCCGCCCACCGAGAAATACGACCATTTGGGGCAAAAACCCTTGCAATGCAGAAAATACTTTTGTGTGGTAAAGCGCAATCAGTGTCGAAAGTATTTCTCAAGCGCCTATAATGAATACCGCATGTTACGTGCATAGAAGGAGGAATGGGAGGAAACGTGGCTGAGAACCTAAGCAACCAGTCTGTACCCGAAGCCGCGGCGCGCGTCGCTGCCGTGGTCAACCGCCTCGTTAACCGAATCGGCTCGAATGCCGAGTCCAGGGAGCGTCTCGCCGAGATCGAGATCCCCGAGGAGCTGCGCGATAATCTGGCGCTGTTCCTGCGCCTGGAACGTCGTGTGCTTAGCGAGTATGATCCCGAGATCGCGGACCTGTTCGACAAGATTTTGACAGCCGAGATTGTGGCCAATGCTGGCAACCCCGGTAGCCGCGCTGCCGACGAGTCCGTTGACGAACAGGGCGTGCCCACTGCCGACGAGCCCACCGCCGTGGCGTTTCGCGAAGTCGTCGATTTGATTGACAGCCTGCCGCTTGATAAGCAGCAGGTCATCGTTCGCGCCTTTACGAGCTTCTTCCACTTGGCAAACCTGTCGGAGGAGAACTACCGTGTGGCGCAGCTGCGCGAGCGCGAGGCCGGCGCATCGACCGATACCGAGGTCGATCCCGCCAACGAACTCACCGTCGCCTATCACCAGTTGGTAAACGAGATGGGCGTCGAGGGTGCCAATGAGCTGCTCGGCAAGCTCGAGTTCCACCCTGTCTTTACCGCACATCCCACCGAGGCCCGTCGTAAGGTCGTCGAGGGCAAGATTCGCCGTATCTCCAACCTGCTGGAGGAGCGTCCGCGTCTGGGCGGCTCCGACCTGGTGGAGAACGAGCGCCATATGCTGCAGGAGATCGACGCCCTGGTTCGTACGAGCCCCATCGCGCTCAAGAAGCCCACGCCGGTCGAGGAAGCCGATACCATCATCGACATCTTCGATAACACGCTGTTTGACGTCATCCCCGTCATCTATCGTCGCTTTGACGACTGGGTACTGGGCGACAAGGCCGGTACCGTGCCGCCGCTGTGCCCGGCGTTCTTCCATCCCGGCAGCTGGATCGGTTCCGACCGCGACGGTAACCCCAACGTCACCGCCAAGGTGAGCCGTGAGGTCGCCGCCAAGTACTTCACCCACATGGTGCTCAAGCTCGAGGACAAGTGCCGCCGCATCGGCCGCAACCTCACGCTCGAGGCTACCTACAGCAAGCCGTCGGCCGAGCTCATCAACCTGTGGAACCATCAGGTCGAGATGAGCACCCAGTACACGGCCCGTGCCGAGCTGATCTCCGAGCACGAGCCGCATCGCGCCGTCATGCTCGTCATGGCTGACCGTCTGAACGCCACTGTGCGCCGTATCACCGACACCATGTACCACAGCGCCGATGAGTTCCTGGAGGACCTGCGCGTCGTCCAGCGCTCGCTGGCCGCCTGCGGTGCCGTCCGTGCTGCCTACGGCCCGGTCCAGACCATCATCTGGCAGGTCGAGTCCTTCGGCTTCCACATGGTCGAGATGGAGTTCCGTCAGCACTCCGTGGTGCACGCCCGCGCCCTCAAGGATATCCACGAGAACGGTATCCATGGCGACCTGCAGCCCATGACGCGCGAGGTCATCGATACCTTCCGTGCTATCGGCTCCATCCAAAAGCGCTACGGCAAGAAGATGGCTCACCGCTACATCATCTCGTTCACCAAGAGCGCCCAGCATGTGGCCGACGTCTTTGAGCTTGCCCACCTGTCCTTTGCACACGAGGAGGATGTCCCTGAGCTCGACGTGATCCCGCTGTTCGAGCAGCTCGAGGACCTCGAGGGCTGCGTCGACGTGCTCGACCAGATGCTTACGCTCCCCGTGGTGCAGAAGCGCCTTGCCCAGACCAACCGCCGCATGGAGGTCATGCTGGGCTATTCCGACTCCTCCAAGGATGCCGGTCCTACCACGGCCATGCTCGCGCTGCACTCCGCGCAGGAGCGCATTGCCAAGTGGGCCGAGAAGAACGATATAGACTTGGTGCTCATGCACGGTCGCGGCGGTGCCGTGGGCCGTGGCGGCGGCCCGGCCAACAAGGCCGTGCTGGCGCAGCCCAAGGGTTCGGTCAACTGCTTCTTTAAGCTCACCGAGCAGGGCGAGGTCATCTTTGCCCGTTACGGCAACCGCACGCTGGCTCAGCGCCATGTTGAGTCCGTTGCCGCCGCAACGCTTTTGCAGTCGGCCCCGAGTGTCGAGAAGACCAACACCGAGACCACGCAGAAGTTCTGGGATATGGCCGAGAAGCTCAACACTGCAAGCCACGAACGCTATCTGGACCTGCTGAACACCGAGGACTTTACACCGTGGTTCTCGACCGTGACGCCGCTGACCGAGGTCGGTCTGCTGCCGATCGGCTCGCGTCCCGCCAAGCGCGGTCTGGGCGCCAAGTCGCTCGATGACCTGCGTACCATCCCGTGGATCTTCAGCTGGAGCCAGGCGCGCATTAACCTGGCCGCTTGGTACGGTCTGGGCACCGCCTGCGAGCAGTTGGGCGATCTCGACCAGCTCAAGGCTGCCTACCAGGAGTGGCCGTTCTTCCGCACCTTTATCGACAACATCGAGATGTCGATCGCTAAGACCGATCAGCGCATCGCCAAGATGTATCTGCACCTGGGCGATCGCCAGGATCTGTCCGAGAAGGTCTTTACCGAGATGCAGCTCACGCGTAAGTGGGTCCTTGCCATCGTCGGTGACGAGTGGCCGCTGCAGCGCCGCCGCGTGCTCGGCTGTGCCGTTCGCGTGCGCAACCCCTACGTCGACGCTCTGTCCATCGCCCAGGTCCGCGCCCTTCGCGAGGTGCGTATGAACCAGGACGAAATGGCCGAGGAGAAGAAGGCCGAGTACATGAGCCTGATTCTTTCGACTGTGACCGGCGTCTCGGCAGGTTTGCAGAACACGGGGTAATCGATAGCCCTGTGGCTCTCACCGGGGCCCGATGGGTTTCCCTCTGAATGCGTCCTCGCACTTGAAGCCCCCTTATCCTGCTCCTTCGGAGCTGCGGATAAGGGGGCTTCGTGCTGCGGAATGCATTCAGAGGGAAACCCATCGGGCCCCTTCGTCCTCGGTCTTCTGGGATTAAAGCTGAAGGGAATAAGGCGCGCTTTGCGCCTTACAGCTGTGACGGCTGCGGTCCCGTTTGGGGTCGCGGCCGTTTTGTTGTGGGTCAAATATGAACGTTGTGTTAATGAGTCGGTGGACGGTGGTGTTTTTCGGTGAGCGGCGTATCCTTCCAACGGTTAATCTAGTGTGTCAGTTGAAAGGAAGAGGGCGCTCGTCATTGTTTGAATGTGAACTACCGTTTGACCACAAGACGTTGCATCTGGAGCTCGAGGATAAGAATTTCGCGGGTGCGATGGAAGGTCATCAAAACGAGTTTAAGACCACGAAATCGCAGGAAGAGCTGGTAGAGGAGTCGCTTGCCAACCCTTATGGTTCGCCTTCGCTCGAGGAGCTTTGTGCTGGCAAGAAGGATATCGTCATCATTAGCTCCGATCATACGCGTCCCGTTCCCTCGCGTGTGACGATGCCTATTCTGCTGCATCACATCCATTCCGCTGCGCCCGAGGCTCGCCTGCGCATTCTGGTTGCTACGGGTATGCACCGTCCGTCGACGCACGAGGAGCTCGTCAACAAGTACGGCGAGGAGATCGTTGCCAACGAGGAAATCGTTATGCACGTCGCGACTGACGACAGCATGATGAAAAAGATTGGCACCCTGCCTTCTGGTGGCGAGTGCATCATCAACAAGATTGCCGCCGATTGTGATCTGCTGCTTGCCGAGGGCTTTATTGAGCCGCACTTCTTTGCCGGTTTCTCTGGTAGCCGCAAGTCCGTCCTGCCTGGCATCGCCAGCTACAAGACCATCATGTACAACCACAACGGTCAGTTTGTGAATGATTCCCACTCGCGTGCCGGCAACCTGTGCCACAACCACGTGAGCGAGGACATGTTTGCCGCTGCCGAGATGGCTCACCTTGCCTTTGTGCTTAACGTGGTGCTCAACGGCAAGCACGAGGTCATCGGCTCCTTTGCCGGCGACATTCACAAGGCGCACGAGGCCGGCTGTGAGTTCGTGAAGAGCCTTGCCGGCGTTGAGCCCGTCGAGTGCGAGATTGCCATCACCACCAACGGCGGCTACCCGCTCGACCAGAACATCTACCAGGCCGTGAAGGGCATGTGCTCTGCCGAGGCTACGCTTCCCGAGGGCGGTGTGATCATCGACGTCGCCGGCTGTGCCGACGGTCACGGTGGCGAGGGCTTCTATCACAACATCGCCGACAATGATCCGGCAGAGTTTGAGCGCGCCTGCATCGACCGTCCTAAGGACGAGACCCTGCCCGACCAGTGGACGAGCCAGATCTTTGCCCGCATCCTGGCGCATCACCCTGTGATCATGGTTACCGATCTGTGCGATCACCAGATGATCAAGGATATGCACATGACGCCGGTCAACACTATCGAGGAGGCGCTCAGGCTCGCCTTTGAGATGAAGGGTGCCGATGCCAAGGTGGCCGTCATTCCCGATGGCCTGGGCGTTGTCGTCGCTCAGCACTAGTACGCGGCCTAAACGAATCGTTTATAACCGACAAGAAAGATAAGGTTTTATGCTTACCAAACTCCTCTGCGAATTCGGCGCAACGGCCCTCATGATCATCTTTGGCGTGGGCGTGCACTGCGATACCGTGCTTAAGGGCACCAAGTATCAGGGCTCCGGTCACATGTTTGCCATCACCACCTGGTCTTTTGGCATCTCGGTCTGCCTGTTTGTCTTTGGCGGCGCCGTGTGCATGAACCCCGCCATGGTGCTTGCCCAGTGCATCGTAGGCCTGGTGCCGTGGAGCAGCTGCATCCCCTTCATGATTGCCGATATGCTCGGCGGCTTTGTGGGCGCCGTAATCGCTTGGCTTATGTATGCCGATGAGTTCAAGGCTTCCGAGGGCGTCGTCGACCCCATTGCCCAGCGCAACATCTTCTCGACCAACCCCACCACCGAGGGCACGAACTATGCCCGCAACTTCTTCTGTGAGGCCATCTGCACCTTCGTGTTCATCAGCGCTATCCTTGCCGCTGCTAGCCGCGCTGGCGAGAACGTTCTGATGCTCGCCATCTGCGTTGGCCTGATCGTTTGGGCCGTTGGCATGGGCATGGGCGGCATCACCGGCTTCGCCATGAACCAGGCTCGTGACCTTGGTCCTCGCATGGCCTATCAGGTGCTGCCGATCAAGAACAAGGCTGACAACAACTGGAAGTACGGTCTGCTCGTTCCTGGCATTGCTCCGTTTGTCGGTGCCGCTCTGGCCGCACTGTTTGTGCACGGTTTCTTGGGCATGTTCTAGTCCAAGACTACATAGTTGTTCGCCGTCCGCATGGGATAACTTCCCAGCGCGTCCTCGGACATGCAAAAAGGCTCGCTGCGCACTTTGTGCGGCGAGCCTTTTTGCGTCCTGCGGAGTGCGCTGGGAAGTTACCCCATGCGGACGGCTGCGGGGTCTTTGTTGCGTTCGTACAAGCAACCCAACATATATATCTGAATTTGGATGGGAGGGGCTTGTTGCTGGTAGGGGCGTTGGGCTGCTGTTGGCACTTTGGGATGGATTGTGCTTTGGGTTGGGGCGGGGCTTTGAGATGAGGGGTTTACTTACTTGAAGAGAGGCTTAATAGCTGATAGGTAGTCTTTGGCTACTTCGGCCTTATCTGCTTGGAAGTTGTGCCAGGCCCACCATTGGACCATTCCTACGAAGCTTGAGGCTATGTGGTGTAGTAGGAAGCTTCGGTCCATGGTGGCGGCGGGGCCGTTTGGGTCGGTAGGGACGGTTTCGGCTGCTCGGGCCATGATGGTCTTGCGGAGGCTGTCGGCGAAGATGCGTGAGCCGGCGCCGGCTACGAGAGCTCGGACGCCCTGGCGGCGCTCCCAGAGGTTGTTGAGGATATGCTCGACCTGCACGAGTGGGTCGTCGAGTGGTGTGCCATCGTCGTCGAGAGCGTGGGTGCAGATGTCGCTCACGAGCTTGGCGAGCAGGTCATCTTTGCTCTTGAAGAGGCCGTAGAACGTCGCGCGACCTACGTGGGCGCGAGCAATGATGTCGCCGACGGTGATCTTGCTGTAGTCTTTCTCGCGCAGGAGCTCGGAGAATGCTGCGACGATGGCGGCGCGGCTTTTTTCCTTGCGGGCATCCATGGCTATGCGTCCGCGTGAACGAGCAGACAGCGGAGCGTGCCGGAGCAACCCTCGTAGGGGCGTTTGCCGGCGCCGTAGCCGACGGCTTCGATGCGGTAGCGTGGGGGCAGTTGGTCGGACGTGCGCAGCGCGGTGACGATGGCGGCGCCCGTGGGCGTCACGAGCTCGCCGGCGACAGGTGCAGGCGTGAGGGCGATATTGCCTGCCTGGCACAGGTTGACAACAGCGGGGACGGGAATGGGCATGAGGCCGTGGGCGCAGCGAATGGTGCCGTGGCCCTCGGAAAGCGACTCGACCACGATGTCCTCAATACCAAGGTCATCGAGGCAGATGGCGACGGAGCAGACGTCGACGATGGAGTCGACGGCGCCCACCTCGTGGAACACGACGGTCTCGGGTGTTTTGCCGTGAGCCTTGGCCTCGGCAGCAGCGAGTGCGGTAAAGATGGCGAGGGCGCGACGCTTGGCGCCATCGCTTAGCTGCGAGCCGTCGATGATGGCGGTGACGTCCGCCAAAGAACGGTGGTGATGGTGGTGGGCGTGATGATGGTCCTCGTGGCCATGGTCGTGGGCCTCATGATCATGCTCGTGGCAGTGCACGTGTTCATGCTCGTGGCAGTGTTCGTGTTCGTGCTCGTCATGGTCATGATGGTGGTGCTCATGCTCATGCATATGCTCGACAGCTGCTTCGTTGCCGTAGAGCCAGGCCATATCGTGATCATGGTTCTCGAGGCCCTCTGCAAGCTGGACGTCGAAATCGCAGGCGTCGATGCCATGCTTGTTTACGCGCGTTACAGTGATCGAAAAGCCGTCGACCGGCAGCGTGGCGAGCTGTTCGCGCAGGTGCTCCTCGCTGGCGCCCAGGTCGAGCAGGGCCGCGACGGTCATATCGCCGCTGATGCCCGAAGTGCCGTCGATGATAAGCGTGTGCTGATGGTTGGACATGGAATGCTCCTTAACGGGCGCAGGATGTGCCGGCGCTCAGATGATTGATAAGACTTGCCTGGTAGGCGGCACCAAAGCCGTTATCGATATTGACGACCGATACGCCGCTGGCGCAGGAGTTGAGCATGGCGAGCAGCGCGGCTACGCCTCCAAAATTTGCGCCGTAGCCCACGCTGGTGGGAACGGCGATGACCGGACAGCTCACCAGACCGCCGATAACGCTCGCCAGGGCGCCCTCCATGCCGGCGATGGCGATGACCACCTGCGCCTGGGCAAGTTCCTCGGCATGCGCGAGCAGGCGGTGCAGGCCTGCGACACCTACGTCGTAGAGGCGGTCGACCTCGTTGCCATAGAATTCGGCCGTCAACGCGGCTTCCTCGGCGACGGGCAGGTCGCTCGTACCGGCGCAGGCGACAACGATGCGTCCGTTGCCGGTAGGGGAGGGCTTGCCGCCCACGAGGGCGAGCTGTGCGTCTGGGACATATCCCAGGTCGATGCCGTTGCCGAGGAGCTTCGAGGCGCGGGCTGCCTTTTCGGTGTCCAAGCGCGTGACCAGGATGCGCACCTGGCCGGCATTGAGTAATGCTTTGATAATGGCGGCAATCTGCTCGGCGGTTTTACCGGCGCCGTAGACAACCTCGCCGGCTCCCTGGCGCACCCCGCGCGAAAGATCGAGCTGCGCAAAACCCAGATCGGCGGTTGGCGCCGTCTGGATGCGCGTGAGGGCGACTGCCGGGGTGACTGTTCCGTCGGCAACATCGCTCAGCAATTGCTCAAGATCTCGCTTATCCATATATGTTCCCTTCGACGGTGCAAAGTCTAGCACGAGAAGGGTAGTTTCCGAACATTAGAACAAAATCGTTCGGAAACTAGACATAGAGGAATTGATTCTGTTGTTAGACGGATTGACTAGTCGCGCAGGATGATGTCCATGGCGAGCATCAGATTGCGCTCGTCGATGGCAAACGGGGCGGCCTCGCGCGTCTTGGGCTTGGCGCAAAACGCGATGCCCGTGCCCGCGGCCTGAATCATGGGGATGTCGTTGGCGCCGTCGCCGATCGCGACGGTGTGGGCCATATCGACGCCGCACTCAACTGCCCAATCCAGCAGCTGGATGAGCTTGGATTCCTTGGTCACGATGTCGGCAGCCAACTTACCGGTGAGCTTGCCGTCTACGACCTCCAGGCGGTTCGCTAGACAAAAATCGATGCCCGCAGCGGCCACGATCTTATCGGCGACCTCGTGGAAGCCGCCGCTTACCACGCCGACCTTCCAGCCCTTGCTGTGCGCCGAGCGCACAAGCTCCAGCGCGCCGGGGGTAAACGTCACGCGCGGAAAGGTGCGCTCGAACACGCTCTCGTCCAGGCCGGCAAGCAGCCCCACGCGCTCCTCGAGCGCCTGCTTAAAGTCAAGCTCGCCGCGCATGGCGCGATCGGTGATCTGCGCTACCTGCTTGCCCACGCCGGCCTCCTCGCCCAACAGGTCGATGACCTCCTGGTTGATGAGCGTAGAGTCGATATCCATAACGATGAGGCGTGCAGTCATGGCGGGCCTTTCCTAGTGCAGTTGTATTGGGGCACATTGTCGCACGCGGCGCGCCTTGGCGACGGCCACGGCGCATCAATTGTTTCGTCTCCGTCAAGTCTTTGGGCATGAGCTACTTTTCCGCGGCACATCGACGCAGGTGCGATAAGATAGAACGCCATGTCTGGCTGCGCGGTTTACGCAGGCCGGGCAAATCTGTACGACGCCGCCCGGAACGACACGGGGCGGCACAGATCCATAAAGGAGGATCACTGGTATGAGCCAGACCCGTCCCATCGACGAGCATTCCATGCACACCCGTACCTGCGGCGAGCTTCGCTGCGAGAACGTGGGCGAAGAGGTCACCCTCACCGGTTGGGTGAGCCGTCGCCGCGACCACGGCGGCCTTATTTTCTGCGACCTTCGCGACCGCGAGGGCATCACGCAGCTCACCTTCGACCCCGAGCACTCCGACGGCGACGCCTTTAAGATCGCCGAGACCATGCGTCCCGAGTGGCCCATCAAGATTCACGGCGTCGTGCGCTCCCGTGGCGAGGAGACCACCAACGCCAAGCTCGCGACCGGCGAGATTGAGGTCCTGACCGACCATGCCGAGGTGCTCAACACGTCCGTCACCCCGCCGTTCCAGATCGAGGACGGCATCGAGACCAGCGAGGATACCCGCCTGCGCTATCGCTATCTGGACCTCCGTCGTCCCGAGATGATGGCCAACCTCAAGCTGCGCTCCGACTTTACCTTTGCCATTCGCGAGGCGCTGCACAACCGTGAGTTCATGGAGGTCGAGACGCCTTCCCTGTTCAAGTCCACGCCCGAGGGCGCCCGCGACTTCATCGTTCCCAGCCGTATTCAGCCGGGCAACTTCTACGCCCTGCCGCAGTCCCCGCAGCTCCTGAAGCAGCTGCTCATGGTCGGTGGCGTCGAGCGCTACTACCAGGTTGCCAAGTGCTTCCGCGACGAGGACCTGCGTGCCGACCGTCAGCCCGAGTTCACCCAGGTCGATATCGAGATGTCCTTCGTGGACCAGAACGACGTTATGAGCGCGCTCGAAGAGGTTCTTGCCGATGCCTTCGGCCGCATGGGCGTCGAGATGCCCATGCCGCTGCGTCGCATGAACTACTGGGAAGCCATGGACACCTATGGCTCCGACAAGCCCGATACCCGCTATGGCATGCACCTGGTCGACCTGACCGACATCTTTGCCAACTCCAAGTTCAAGGTCTTTGCGACTGCCGCAAACGAGGAGGGTTCTGTCGTCAAGGCCATCAACGCCAAGGGCGCCGGTGCCTGGGCACGTGCCAAGATCGATAAGCTCGCTGGCGTGGCCTCCACGTTTGGCGCCAAGGGCCTGGCCTGGATCGCCTTCCGCGAGGACGGCTCCATCAACAGCCCCATCGTCAAGTTCTTCTCGGACGAGGAGATGGCGGCTCTGCGCGAGCGCATGGACGTCGAGCCCGGCGACCTTGTGATGTTTGCCGCCGGCCCGCGCCTGCTCTCCGACGAGATCCTGGGCGGCATGCGTTCCCACATGGCTAACGCGCTCGAGATCAAGCGCGAGGGTCACGACTTCCTGTGGGTCGTCAATTTCCCGCTGTTCCACTGGGATGAGGACCGTAAGGCCTATGCTGCCGAGCATCAGCCCTTTACCCTGCCGACCGAGACCGACATCGCCAAGATCGAGGCCGATCCGCTGGCAGCCGGTTCTTGCACCTACGACTTTGTCATGGACGGCTTTGAGGCTGGCGGCGGCGGTATGCGTATCCACAACGCCGAGATGCAGATGTCCATGCTCAAGCTCCTGGGCTTTACCGAGGAGCGCGCCGAGTCGCAGTTCGGCTTCCTCATGGAGGCCCTCAAGTTTGGTGCGCCCCCGATGGGTGGTTTCGCTCTGGGCCTGGACCGCGTGTGCATGCTGCTCACCGGCTCCGACTCCATCCGCGACGTCATGGCGTTCCCCAAGACGGCCAGCGGCTCCGACCTCATGTCGGGCGCCCCGAGTGCCGTTTCCGGCGCTCAGCTCAAGGACGTCAGCCTGCGTCTGATGTAGGCAAGCGGCTACATATTGCCTGTAACGAGGGAAGGACGCGTGCCTTCCCTCGTTTTTTTCGGAACGGGGGTGCGCCGGTAACGTACAATAGCTACCACGTGGCTGGGTTTTGCCGGCCGAATGTGCGATGCCGCGGGAGGGGACATGGTCGAGTTTACAAAGACGATTAAAGATCCGTTGGGATTACATGCCCGCCCGGTTGCGCTGCTCTATGACATCATTGCCAAGCATCGTAGCGACGTGTCAGTCAGTATCGGCAATCGCCACACGGATGGCCGCGATGTTATAGGGCTCATGGCTCTCTACGGCGAATGTGGCGAAGACATCGTGTTCCGCGTTTCGGGCGTGGATGAGGCCTCCTGCGTCACGTCGATCAGGAACCTCTCGCTTTAACCTCAACAATGTGACAAAGGGGCAGTCCCCTCTGTTGCATAAATTGGTATCAATAGGCACTGCAAAGAGACGGTCTTTGCGGTGCCTTTGTTTCGTATAGGAAACTTTTCCGAAATCTGAATGGGGACCCTTTCCAAAAAGTTAACCACGTGTTAGTTTACTAAAGCGAACATAGGCGTGGTTAACTTTTACCGCGTCGATGTTGAGGACGAACTGACGTTAGGAGCCACTCATGTCTTGCGGACCGCAGATGCCGGCAATGCCGCTTTCGATGGTAAAAGCGGGCGAAACCGTGCGCGTGTCTCGTGTAAAGGGCAATGAGGATATGAAGCACCACCTCAAGGACCTCGGCTTTGTCGAGGGCAACGAAATCCACGTGGTGAGCTCGAGTGGTGCCAATATCATCGTCACTGTGCTGGGCGCACGCTTTGGTATCGATTCCAAGGTTGCCATGCACATCATGACCGTCGGTTAGTCGACGGTATTTCTGTACGCACTGAAAGGGGGACAAGTAAATGAAGACGTTGGGTGACGTTAAGGTGGGCGAGAGCTCCACCATCGTCAAGCTTCACGGCGAGGGTGCGCTTCGCCGCCACCTTATGGACTTGGGGCTCATCAAGGGCACTTCGTTCAAGGTCGTGAAGGTTGCACCGCTCGGTGATCCGGTCGAGATCAACGTGCGCGGCTACGAGCTTTCCATCCGCAAGGAGGAGGCCGCCGTCGTCGAGGTCCAGTAAGGACTCGCGGCGCATATTTCTGCAGATAAAGTTAGGTTTTTCTAACTTAATGCAGCATCTTTGAAGCACATTATCCAGCCTGCGCGGAGAAAGCAGCGCAGGCACACAAGGAAGAAGGATTGAATGGCGGATTCTCAGATCCATGTCGCGCTGGCGGGTAACCCCAACTGCGGCAAGACCACGCTTTTCAACCTGATCACCGGCGCCAACGGCTACGTTGGCAACTGGCCCGGCGTCACGGTTGAGAAAAAGGAAGCCAAGCTCCTAAGCGACAAGAACGTTACCATTACGGACCTCCCTGGCATCTACTCGCTTTCCCCCTACAGCCCCGAGGAGCAATGCTCGCGCGATTACCTCATGAGCGGCGAGCCCGATGTTGTCGTCCAAGTCGTCGATGCCACCAACCTCGAGCGCAACCTGTACCTGGCGCTTCAGGTTATCGAGACCGGCCTGCCCGTGGTCGTTGCCCTCAACATGGCCGACTTGGTCGAGAAGAATGGCGACAAGATCGACATTGACAAGCTTTCCAAGAAGCTCGGCTGCCCGGTCATGATGATCTCGGCTCTTAAGAACAAGGGTATCAAGGAGCTGTTCGAGCAGGTTAAGAAGTCCGCCGCTTCCAAGGGCCAGGTGCCGGAGCACAAGTTCGACTCCTCCATCGAGGACGTTCTGGACCACATCGAGAACAACCTTCCGGCGAGCGTTCCCGCCAACAAGCGCCGCTACTACGCTGTCAAGCTGTTTGAGCGCGACGCGGACGCCTGCAAGCTCATCAACCTCACTAAGGAGAAGGCTGCTCGCGTAGAGCAGCTGGTCGCCCAGTGCGAGCAGGATTGCGATGACGACGCCGAGTCCATCATCACCGGTGAGCGCTACGGCGTGATCGCGCACATCATCGACGAGTGCCTCACCAAGGCCCCGGCCAAGATGAGCACCTCCGAGAAGATCGACCGCGTGGTTACCAACCGTATTCTGGGCCTGCCGATCTTTGTCGTCATCATGTTCTGCGTGTACTACATCGCCGTTTCTACCTTGGGCGGCACGGTGACCGACTTCACCAACGACCAGCTCTTTGGTACCGACGGTTGGTATGTGCTCGGCCAGGGCCGCGACGCCTACGACGCGGCTGTCGAGGCTGCGGGCGACAATGCCGACTCGGTCGACCCGGCACAGTACGGCCCCTATGTTCCGGGTATCACTACTATGGTCCACGACGCGCTTGTGGCGGGTGGCACCGAGGACGGTGGCCTGGTCGATTCGCTCGTCTGTGACGGTATCGTCGGCGGCCTGGGCGCCATCTTCGGCTTTGTGCCGCAGATGTTCCTGCTTTTTGTGATGCTGTCCTTCCTGGAGGACTGCGGCTACATGGCCCGCGTTGCCTTCATCATGGACCGCGTGTTCCGCCGCTTTGGCCTGTCCGGTAAGTCGTTCATCCCCATGCTCGTGTCTTCGGGCTGCGGCGTCCCCGGTGTCATGGCTACTAAGACCATCGAGAACGAGAAGGACCGCCGCATGACGGTCATGACTACCACGTTCATCCCCTGCGGCGCTAAGCTGCCGATCATCGCCCTGCTCATGGGTTCCATCATCGGCGACTCTTCCACCACCGCGGCGTGGATCAGCCCGCTCTTCTACTTCCTGGGCGTCTTTGCCGTCATCGCCTCGGGCCTTATGCTCAAGAAGACAAAGCTCTTCGCCGGTCGCCCGACGCCGTTCGTTATGGAGCTTCCCGCCTACCACTTCCCGGCGATCCGCTCTTGGGCGCTGCACGTGTGGGAGCGCTGCTGGGCCTTTATCAAGAAGGCCGGCACGGTCATCTTCGCGTCCACTGTCGTGGTTTGGTTCCTGTCCAACTTTGGTAGCTACAACGGTTCCTTTGGCTTCCTGCCTGCGATGGGCGGCATCCCCGAGGAGTTCATGGACTACTCCGTGCTCGCCATGCTCGGCAACCTGATCGCCTGGATCTTCGCCCCGCTCGGCTTTAGCACCTGGCAGGCAACTGCACTGACTGTCTCTGGACTTGTCGCCAAGGAGAACGTCGTCGCCACCGCCGGCTCGCTGTTGTCGGTTGCCGACGCTGCCGAGACCGACCCGAGTTTGTGGACCGCGTTTGCCGGCATGTTCCCGACTATGGGCGCTTGCGTTGCCTTTGGCGCCTTCAACCTGCTGTGCGCCCCGTGCTTTGCCGCCATGGGCACCATCCGCAATCAGATGGACTCCGGCAAGTGGACCGCGATTGCCATCGGCTACGAGTGCGCCTTCGCATGGGTCATCGGCCTGTTCATCAACCAGTTCTACAACTTGCTCGTTCTTGGCCAGTTTGGTATCTGGACGGTTGTGGCTATCGTGCTGCTGGTCGCGATGCTCTTCCAGATCTTCCGTCCCATGCCTAAGCACGCTTGGACCGACGAGGACGAGACCAACACTGCCTCCGCCGCAGTTTCCGCTTAAGTCCGAATAAGGATTAACCCCTTTCCACGAGCCCGGGTGTCCCAGCGACACTCGGGCTTTTTGGTGGGGGAGATGTGACGTTTCCGCAGATAAAACCGACCAAAATAAACCTGTCCCTTTTTGGCAGGTGGAGAATGGGGTAAAGTAAGTTGTGGTTAACTAGAGGAGGCTTGCTATGGCACCTATCGATATTGTTGTACTGGCTGTTATCGGTATTGCGTTTGTCGCGGTATGCGTGCGCATCTACCGCAAGGGCACCTGCGCCGATTGCGCTCAGGGTGGCGTTTGCACGGGGCATTGCTCCAACAAAAAGACTTGCGCTGCGCTTAAGGGCGTGGACAAAATTGCCGAAGACTTGGGTCGCGGTATCAAGTAAGGCCCGACATCCAGGCGCCCTGCGAGCATCTGCCCGCGGGGCGCTTTGTACATTTGGACGCGAGCGCGGCGAGTTGAAGAGTAATTTTGGGGTATCGCTAACTATGTGGTCAACGGCCCGCTCACCGTGGTCCATGCCGTAGCGGGCGCCAAGCTCGCCGTCGAAGGCATGACCAACTACCTGGGCCTCCAACTCCATTCCGCCCATCAGTTGCGGTGAAATACGGACTGTTTTGGCTGTCAAAGGCCTTACCTACTCCGTATTCCACCGCAACTTTTTTTTGTGGGGTGGGCTAGAGACGCTGCATGCGGTACCCGACACCCATGTGCGTCTGAATCATCTTGGGGTGAGAGGGGTCTGCTTCGATCTTCTTGCGCAGGGTGCGCATGAACACGCGCAGACTCGCCAGATCGCTGTCCCAGCTCGTGCCCCATATCTCGCGGGTGATGAAGGTGTGGGTGAGCACCTTGTCGACGTTTTTCGCCAGAAGGACGAGCAATTTGTACTCGGTTGGGGTGAGCGAGAGCTCGCGTCCGTCTTTTGTCGCGTATCCCGCGGCGTAGTCGATATGCAGCGGACCGTTGTCGAACGTGCTCGCTTCTGTCGACTCGCTCGACGCCATCGATGAGCGCCTCAAATTCGCACGGACGCGCGCGAGCAACTCATCCACAGAAAAGGGCTTGGTGAGGTAGTCGTCTGCCCCTGCGTCAAGTGCTGCAATCTTGTCGGAATCTTCGGAGCGCGCCGAAATGACGATAATGGGGACTGCCGACCAGCTTCGGATCTTCGTGATGACCTCGATACCGTCAATGTCGGGAAGGCCTAGGTCGAGCATGATGAGGCTGGGGCCGTGCGACACCGCATCCATGATGGCGGCCTGGCCGTTGCAAACCTTGCTCACGACGTAGCCGTGGAGGTCAAGCGCGGTCGAAACGAGGTTTTGAACGGTCAGGTCATCTTCGACCAGGAGGATGCGTGGCTTAACGGCATTATTCATGAATCTCGATCTCCTCGGCGGGCAGGGTAAAACGGAAGACGGCCCCATGGGGGTGGTTGTCGCGAACTTCGATGGCGCCGCCATGCGCCTCCACGATGGAGCGGCAGAGCGACAGCCCAAGGCCGATGCTTCGACGCGAATCCACGGGCCGCGTATTGCTTGAGGTAAAGAAGCGCTCAAAGATATGAGGCTTGTCGCAGTCTGCCACACCCGGCCCATCGTCTGCGACGTCCACCACGACGAACGCACCCTCGCGACGTGCGCTGATGGTGACAGTCGAGTCCTCGGGTGTGTATTTGAAGGCGTTCATGATGAGATTCGTAAGCACCTGCATGATGAGATGGACGTCGATGCGTACCAGCAGGATGTCGTCAGTGTGCTCGATGGTGACGGCACGTCCATGCGATGCTTGGGCGACATGGCTGAGGGCGGCCTCGATGACCTCGTCGATGAGCTCGGATGTGAAGTTGAGGTGAATGGTGCCGTCCTCGACGCGTGTGATGGCGAGGAGGTTTTCCACGGTATCGATAAGCCAGAGGGAGTCGTCGTAGATGGCATCGGCAAGATCGCAGCGTTGTTCGAGGCTGAGCTTCTCGTCGCTCTTCCGAAGGATTGCCGCAGATCCGGATATAGCCGTGAGGGGTGTCCTCAAGTCGTGGCCGATGGAGCGCAAAAGGTTGGCGCGCAGCTGCTCGTTTTTCGCCAAGACCGCAGCCTCTTCGCGCTCTTGCGCCGCCCGGTCGCTTTCGAGCGCCAAGGCGCATTCACCTACGATAGATAGGACGATCGAATGCTCGAAGGCTTCGATCTCGCGCCCCTCCAGGGCGATGCCGATGACACCGAATACCTTGTCGCCGGTGCGAACCGCGAGGTAGAGACAGCGCGCCTCAGGCAGGGTCCGCGTGCTTGCGCCCGCGCGCTTGTTGTTGGTGTAGGTCCAGGTTGCAACGGCGCGCTCGTAGTCGGTGAACAGCGACGCGGATCGGTTTTCGGCGCCAGCGGACTCATAGAGCGCCTTGCCGAGCGTGCCGTGTTCGGCGGTGTAGAAGACCACGTCGAGTTTTAGCAGTTTGATGAGTTGGTTCATGGCGACGCGGGCGCACTCCTCCGCGCTATGGGCTTGCTGCAAGAGCTGGTTCGTTTCGAGGAGTACGCGCGTTTTGAATGCGTTCTCGGCGGAGGTGCGAGCGTTGTCGGCGATACGCGCAGTTAACTCGCCGGCGACCATGGCGGTAGCGAACATGATGCCGAACGTGACCAGATAGCTTCGGTCGTAGCTGGCGAGCGAAAACAGAGGCGTGACGAAGCAGAAGTTGTAAAGCACTACAGAGAGCACGCTCGATACGATCGTGCAGATACGCCCCGTCGTGGTGACGGCGGTCAGCAGGGCCGTGAAGATATAGAGGGATATGATGCTGGAATCGGCAAATCCCAGATGGCGGAAAGCCGTGCCAACAGCCGTGGCGACAAGAGAGAGGGCCAGTGTGCGAAGCACGTCACGGCTGCTGGGCGGCTGCAGGGCGAGCGCACGGCGGCGTCCTTCGGGCCGGGAGGGCGGAGTCGACTGGTCTGGAATGATGTAAATGTCGAGGTTCGGGGCGAATGTTATGAGCTGTTCTACGAGAGATTTGCGGCCGAAGAGGGCCTGACGGACGCTGCTACGCTCGCCCGTGCGCCCCATGACGATCTTCGAAATACCCGACAGGCGTGCGAATTCGGAGATCTGAAACGCGATGTCGTCGCCATAGACGGTTTCCATATGTGCTCCGAGCTGTTCGGCTAGGGCGATATTGGCTGCAAGCTTGGCGCGCTCATTATCGCTCATGGCCTGCGCGCGCGGGCTCTCTACGAACAGGGCGACGAGCTCGCTGCGAAACGCTTTCGCCATGCGTGCGGCGGCACGGACGATGCGGGGATTGGTCGGCGCCGGGGAGACACAGACTAAGATGCGCTCCCTGGTGTAGTAGTCACGGTTTCCCAGCACGCGTGCGGCGTCTGTGAGGTAGCCGGTGCGATCGGCGCAGCGGCGCAGCGCGATTTCTCGGAGTGCGGTGAGGTTCTCGACGGTAAAAAAATGCTGTTGCGCTCGGTCGGCTTGTGCGGGACGGTAGACGAGGCCGGCGCGAAGGCGCTCAAGTAGGTCTTCGGGCTCTATGTCGACGAGCTCGACCTGGTCGGCATCATCGAAGATACGGTCGGGGATTCGTTCGCTCACGATAACGCCGGTGATGGATGCAACCATGTCGTTTAGGCTCTCGATATGCTGAACGTTCACGGTCGTATAGACGTCGATGCCCGCATGTAGAAGTTCCTCGACGTCTTGATAGCGTTTGTCGTGGCGAGACCCCGGCGCATTCGTATGGGCGAGCTCGTCGACAAGGATGAGCTGAGGGGTGCGTTCGATAGCCGCATCTAGATCGAACTCGCTGAGCGCAATGCCGTTGTGCTTGATGAGCTTACAGGGCACGTTCTCAAGCCCTTGTGCAAGATGGGCAGTTGCCGGACGTTCGTGCGGCTCGATGTATCCCGCGACGACGTCGACACCTCGCCGCTTGGCGGCGTGGGCGGCTTGAAGCATCGCATAGGTTTTGCCTGTGCCAGCAGCGTAGCCAAAGAAAATCTTGAGGTGTCCCCGGCTGGTTCGAGTGTCATCGGCGACCTCGTCTTTCTCAATTGCCTTGAGGATGAGGTCTGGATTGACGCGAGTGTCCGATGCGTCGCGCTGCATAGCGTAGCCTTTCTGAAGCGTTGTCCATGCGTGCATACGCGGTGAAGACACCACTGTATGCTCGCGAGGTCGAGTATAGGCGCACTGCAGCTGCAATAGTGCTTTCTACCTGCATCTTTACGGCATCTTAAGGACGTGAGCCCCGGCCCTCACGCCTCTTTAATCCCTAGAAGCGTTTACTGTCCCCAGACGCTTGCGAGAGCAGGCGTCCGAGACATCGGACCGCGCGTGAAAGGGGCGGAAAATGGACATCCTCATTCCCATCATCGGAGTCGTCTGCATTGGACTCCTTATCTATTACATCTACATTCTGATGAGGAGTGATTCGTAAACTATGGACGCTGCGATTCAGTACATCTTGTACTTTGCCGTGCTCGTCGTCCTGGCCGTTCCGCTCGGTCGGTTCATGGCCCATATCATGGATGGTGAGCATACGTTCCTGTCGCCTGTGATTGCTCCTGTGGAGCGTGGCGTCTATCGTCTGCTTCGCATCGACGCGGCAGAGCAGATGGGGTGTAGGCGCTATCTGGCGAGCGTGCTGGTCTTTTCGGGGATCGGCCTCGTGGCTCTTGTGGCACTCCAGGCGCTTCAGTCCTTCTTGCCAGGCAATCCCCAGCACCTGCCGGGTGTGCCATGGGACCTTTCGTTCAATACGGCCGCTTCCTTCATAACCAACACCAACTGGCAATCCTATTCCGGTGAGACCACCCTGTCCTACCTTGTGCAGTTCATGGGTCTCACCGTGCAGAACTTCGTTTCCGCTGGCACCGGTATCGCGGTCATGTTCGCGCTGATCCGCGGCTTCCGTCAGGTCAAGGAGCAGAGCCTGGGTTCCTTCTGGGTCGACCTCACCCGCACCGTCCTGTATGTGCTCATCCCGCTGAACCTCGTGTTCGGCATCTGCCTGGCTGCCGGTGGCGTCATCTCCAACTTCCAGCCGGCTCAGAAGGCTGAGCTCGTAGAGCCCGTCGCCGTCCAGCCTAATGCAGACGGCGGCTGGAGCGTCATCGACGGCGCCCAGATCGAGGGCGACACGGTCAAGGTCGACGGCAAGGTTGTCGAGGACGCGCGCGTGGTCACCGAGCAGTTCCTGCCCCAGGGTCCCGCGGCTCCTCAGGTTGCCATCAAGCAGTCCGGCACCAACGGCGGCGGCTTCTTCGGCGTGAACTCCGCCCATCCGTATGAGAACCCCAGTGCCTTCACCAACATCATCGAGATGACCAGCCTGCTGCTGATCCCGGCCGCCTGTTGCTTCACCTTCGGTATCGGCGTCAAGAACACCAAGCAGGGCAAGGCCATCTTTGCCGCCATGTTCATCCTGCTGGTGATCTTCACCGGCATCATCGCCGTCAACGAGCATGCGGGCACCCCGCAGCTGGCCGATGGCGGAGCGGTCAATATCGAGATGACCGACGGCCAGGCCGGCGGCAACATGGAGGGCAAGGAGAGCCGTTTCGGTATCGCCACCTCCTCCACGTGGTCGGCTTACACCACCGCCGCTTCCAACGGCTCGGTTAACTCCATGCACGACTCCTACACCCCGCTGGGCGGTTTTGTCCAGATGCTCCAGATGGCTCTGGGCGAGGTCGTCTTCGGCGGCGTGGGCTGCGGCCTGTACGGCATGATCGGCTTCGCCATCCTCACGGTGTTTATCGCCGGCCTTATGGTCGGCCGCACGCCCGAGTTCCTGGGCAAAAAGATCGAGCCGACCGAGATGCGCTGGGCGGTGGTTCTGTGTCTCGCCACTCCGTTTGCCATTCTGGTGTGCTCGGCCATCGCCTGCATGGTGCCCGGTCTTGCCGACCAGCTCAACAATGGTGGCGCGCACGGCTTCTCCGAGGTGCTGTATGCCTTCACCTCATGCGGCGGCAACAACGGCTCGGCGTTTGCAGGTATGAACTGCAACATTCCCTGGATCAACGTCATGCTCGGCCTCGAGATGCTGTTCGCCCGCTTCATGCCCATCATCGGTACGCTGGCTATCGCCGGCTCGCTGGCCAAGAAGGGTAAGGTCGCCGAGAGCGCCGGTACCCTGTCCACCACCAACGGCATGTTCGTATTCCTGCTCGTGTTCATCGTTCTACTGATCGGTGCCCTGAGCTTCTTCCCGGCCCTGGCGCTTGGCCCCGTTGCCGAGTTCTTCCAGATGATTGCGTAAAGGAGGACGCAGATTTATGACTATGCAAAAAGACATGATGAGCCGCGCGGTGCGCGATTCATTTGCCAAGCTTGACCCCCGTGTCCAGGTCCAAAACCCGGTCATGTTCCTGGTGTGGCTGTCGGCCGCTATGACCTCCATTCTGGCCATCGCCTCTATTTTTGGGGTACAGGACGCCGGCGTCCCCACGTACTATGTGATCGCCATTGCCGTCATTCTCTGGCTGACCGACCTCTTTTCAAATTTTGCCGAGGCACTTGCCGAGGGCCGCGGGAAGGCGCAGGCAGACTCCCTGCGCGCGGCGAAAAAGGACGTCGAGGCCCATCGCATCGAGTCCGTCGAGGATAAGGACCGTTTCACGGTCGTTCCCGGTACCGAGCTCTCACGCGGGGATCTGGTGGTCGTGCGCGCCGGCGAGCAGATTCCGGGAGACGGCGATGTCATCGAGGGTGCCGCCTCGGTTGATGAGTCGGCCATCACCGGCGAGTCTGCACCCGTGGTTCGCGAGGCTGGCGGCGACCGTTCTGCCGTCACTGGCGGCACCACCGTGCTTTCCGATTGGATTGTGGTGAAAATCACCAGCGATCCTGGTCAGAGCTTCCTGGATAAGATGATCGCCATGGTCGAGGGCGCCGCCCGCAAGAAGACCCCCAACGAGGTCGCGCTCGAGATCTTTCTGGTTGCTCTGTCCGTCATCTTCATCCTCGTGACGCTCGCACTGTACTGCTACTCGAATTTCTCTGCAGGGCTCAACGGTATGGCGAACCCCACCGCTGTGACCACGCTCGTTGCCTTGCTTGTCTGTCTGGCGCCCACCACCATTGGTGCGCTGCTGTCCGCCATTGGCATCGCCGGCATGAGCCGACTGAACGAGGCCAACGTGCTGGCCATGTCCGGCCGCGCCATCGAGGCCGCCGGCGACGTCGACATTCTCATGCTCGATAAGACCGGTACCATCACCTTGGGCAACCGCCAGGCCGCTGAGTTCATTCCGGTCGACGGTGTCGATCCGGCAGAACTCGCCGATGCCGCGCAGCTGTCCTCTCTGGCGGATGAGACCCCCGAGGGCCGCTCCATCGTCGTGCTCGCCAAGGAGCAGTTCGGTCTGCGCGGCCGCACGCTCGAGGATAAGGGTATGGAGTTCATCCCCTTCACCGCGGCAACGCGTATGTCCGGCGTGAACTACGAGGGCAATGAGATCCGCAAGGGCGCTGTCGATTCCGTGCGCGCCTATGTGGAGGCAGCCGGCGGCGTGTTCTCCCAGGAGTGCGACGAGGCCGTTGAACGCATTGCGAAGGTGGGCGGCACCCCGTTGGTCGTGGCAAAGAACTGCCGCGTGCTGGGCGTTGTGTACCTCAAGGACATCATCAAGTCCGGCGTTAAGGAGAAGTTCGCCGACCTGCGCAAGATGGGCATCAAGACCATCATGGTGACGGGCGACAACCCGCTCACCGCCGCGGCAATCGCCGCCGAGGCCGGCGTTGACGACTTCCTGGCCGAGGCCACCCCCGAGGGCAAGCTCGAGAAGATCCGCGAGTTCCAGCGTGAGGGCCACCTGGTCGCCATGACCGGCGACGGCACCAACGACGCGCCCGCTCTGGCCCAGGCCGACGTCGCCGTGGCCATGAACACGGGCACCCAGGCCGCCAAGGAGGCCGGCAACATGGTCGACCTCGACTCCAGCCCCACCAAGCTCATCGAGGTCGTGCGTATCGGCAAGCAACTGCTCATGACTCGCGGCTCGCTCACGACCTTCTCGGTCGCCAACGACGTCGCCAAGTATTTCGCCATCATCCCGGCGCTATTCTCGCCGATCTACCCCGGGTTGGACGCCCTCAACATCCTGGGGCTCACCAGCCCGTTGTCTGCCGTGCTGTCCGCCATTATCTACAACGCGCTCGTCATCGTCGCGCTGATTCCTGCCGCCCTGAAAGGCGTGAAGTACCGCGAGCTTTCGTCCGGCCAGCTGCTGACCCACAACCTGCTGGTGTGGGGTCTGGGCGGTATCGTGGCGCCGTTCGTATTCATCAAAATTATCGACATGCTGCTGGCCTTGTTCGGCATTGGCATGATGTAGACGGAGGTTTGTATGTTCAAAGGTATCGCATCGCGCGCACTTGGCGTGTTCGCGCTGTTTACCATCGTCTGCGGCCTGGGATACACGCTCGTGGTGACCGGCGTAGCGCAGCTTGCGTTTCCGTACCAGGCGAACGGATCGCTCATTACGGTCGACGGCAAGGTTGTGGGTTCCGAGCTCATCGGCCAGAACTTCGATGACGAAGCCCACATGTGGGGTCGTATCCAGAACGTGTCAATTGTCGAAGGCGAAGACGGCGAGCTCATGGCGTATGGTGCCCCGTCCAACCTGTCCCCGGCGAGCGAGGAGTATCGGCAGCTGATAGATGCGCGCGTGAAGAAGATCCGCGCCGCCAACCCCGATGCCGATATGGACGCTGTGCCCGTCGACCTGGTGACGTGTTCGGGGTCCGGCCTCGACCCGGAGATCTCTCCGGATGCCGCCGAGTACCAGGTTCCGCGCCTTGCCAAGGCCACGGGCAAAAGTGAGGACGAGGTGCGCGACATCATCGCCGCGTGCACCAAGGGCCGTTTCCTCGGCGTGTTCGGCGAGCCCACGGTCAACGTGCTCAAGGTGAACCTTATGTTGGACGGCGCGCTGTAGGTGAGGGAGTGGCGGATGAGGGCATGACTGACTATCTGAGCCCTCAATTCCACCCCGCCCATCAGTTGCGGTGAAATACGGACTGTTTTGGCTGTCAAAAGTCTCATCTACTCCGTATTCCACCGCAACTTTTTGTGAGGGTCGGGATTGAAGGTGAGGAGTGCGAGCGAGTGCGGATACGGCAGTTGCTGATACGATAAGTACGTTAGCAACTGCCGCCGAGCGGCTCAAACGAAAGGAACCCTGTATGGAGTCTTCCGCCTACCCGATGCTCTTTAGCCCGATCAAGGTCGGTACGACCGAGGTCAAGAACCGCGTCTTTATGCCGCCGGTATCCACGAACCTGGCCGATCATGGCTATGTGACCGACGACTTGGTCGATCATTACCGTGCCCGTGCCAAGGGCGGCGTGGGCCTCATCATCACCGAGGTCGTGACGGTCGAGCCCACCTATACCTATCTACCGGGTGACATGTGCTGCTACGACGACACGTTTATCCCCGGCTGGGAAAAGCTCGCCGCAGCCGTCCATGAGTATGGCTGCAAGATCATGCCGCAGCTCTTCCACCCCGCCTACATGGCCTTTAACATTCCGGGCACGCCGCGCCTGATCGCTCCGTCCTTTGTGGGCCCGTCCTATGCCCGCGAGGCGCCGCGCCCCATCACGGTCGATGAGATCCACGAGCTCACACATCAGTTTGGCGACGCTGCCGTGCGTATGCAGAAGGCTGGCGTCGATGGCGTCGAGGTCCATGCGGCGCACGCCCACGGTATGCTCGGCGGCTTTTTGACTCCGCTCTACAACAAGCGCACCGACGAGTACGGCGGCTCGCTCGACGCCCGCATGCGCTTTTTGCTCGAGGTCATCGCCGAGATTCGCGAGCGCTGCGGCAAGGACTTTATCATCGACGTCCGTATCTCGGGCGACGAGTACACCGATGGCGGCCTGACCCTCAACGACATGATCTACGTCTCACGTCGCCTGGAGAAGGCCGGCGTCGACATGATTCATGTGTCGGGCGGCACCACCATCAAGCGCGGCTCCGCCATTCCCGCCGCCGGCACGCAGCAGGCCTCGCACGCCGCCTGCTCGCGTGAGATTAAGAAGCACGTGAACATTCCCGTCGCCACCGTCGGCCGCATCAACGAGGCCTGGATTGCCGAGGAGCTGATTGAGGACGGTGCTGCCGACATCTGCATGATGGGCCGCGCCAATCTGTGCGATGCCGAGTTCTGCAACAAGGCAGCCGCCGGCAACGCCGATGACATCCGCCCCTGCATCGGCTGCCTGCGCTGCCTGAACGGCATTATGTTTGGCAAGCGCATCTCCTGCACTGTCAACCCGGACGTGGAGCGCGACGAGGCCGGCTACGAGCCTGCCGCTGAGGCCAAGAACGTACTGGTTGTGGGCGCCGGTCCCGCGGGCATGGAGGCGGCGTTCATTGCCGCCAAGCGCGGTCACAACGTGGTGCTCGTGGATAAGCAGGACGAGCCGGGCGGCGAGATGCGTATCGCAGCCGTTCCGCCGGCAAAGCAGGAACTCACCCGCGTGATCAAGTATCAGTATCGTCGCCTGGCCGAGGCCGGCGTGAAGTGCGTATTTGGCACCGAGCTTACTGCCGAGGACATTCAGCGTGACTACGCGGGCTACGAGGTTGTCCTGGCTTATGGCGCCGAGCCCATCGCTCCGGCCTTCATGCAGGGCTTTAAGCAGGTTATGACGGCCGACGACCTGCTGGGCGGCAAGGCTTTTCCGGGCAAGAAGATCGTCATCGTGGGCGGCGGCACCGTTGGCTGCGAGACGGCCGACTACTTGGCCCCGCTGGTCAATGATCTGTCGCCGGCCAACCGCGATGTCACCGTCATCGAGATGACCAAGACGCTCGCCGCCAACGAGGGCGGTGCCGGCCGCGCGGTGCTCATCACGCGCATGCTTTCCAAGGGCGTTCACGTGCTGACCGAGGCCAAGGTGACCGAGATTACCGAGGACACCATCAGCTACGAAAAGGACGGCGAGGTCCACACCATCACCGGTGCCGATACACTGGTGCTTGCCATGGGCTATCGTCCCAACACCAAGCTTGCCGACGACCTTGCCGCTGCCGGCGTTACCACCCACGTGCTGGGTGACGCCAACAAGTGCGGCAACATCCGCGACGCCATCGGCGATGGCTACAAGGTTGCCTGCGAGCTCTAATCAACCCCTTTGCGCCAATCGATTGCAAAAAGCGGCGGCTGCCCTGTGTGTTGGGCGGCCGCCGCTTGCGTTTTGCCAAAGAAAGATTATTGTCGGGCCCTAAATGCCTTTTGCTTCTGCTCCCTCCGCAATCATGTTGCGGTTATACACCAGGTGCAGATACATCGCGTCATGCGCGGCGGTGGGATTGCGCGAGGCGATGGCGTCGGCCACATCGCGGTGCGTGCGGATAGTCTCCTCGACGAGCTTTTTGTCGGTCACGTCGATAAAGAGGGGGACGGATGCCTTGAGCACGCCCATCAGGCGGGGAACGACGAGGTTTCCGCCATCCCAGGGCGGCTACATGGAGTAGCGCCCGTGCGCATCGATTCCCTCTCATAGATGTGCGGCACAAAGAACCCCGAGCTCACACGAGCTCGGGGCCTTTTTCGTCTGGATTGGGGACGCATAGCCGGACGAAAGCGTGTTGCGTTTGGCGTAAAACCATACGAAAGTGCAATTTGCGTCTTATTTCCGAACGTAAAACAGACGAAAACCGTTTACGTCTGCTTTAAATCCGTACGAAAACGGTTTTCGTCTTGCAGGGAAGTTGCCGTTTCTACAGTTCAACTTCCAGTTCGGCTTTGTGTTCGCAGAGGTAGTCGCGCATGTAGGGGATGGCAAATGAGACCTTGCCGTACGAAGGAGCCTCGATAATCGATTCTCTTAACAGGCGGCTGCGGACGGAGCTCACCTGTTGAGGCGTTTTGTTTAGGGCATCGGCAACCATGCTGGTCGAGCTCGTCTGCCCCAAAGACGCCATGCTCAGCAGATAAGCGATGCACGTGGGCGGAATGCGCTGCAGCGCGGGCTCAATCACCATGGCGCAGAAGCGTTCGCGTGCCGTTGCAATGCCACGCTCGGCTTCTTCTTCTCCAATAATCGCTGTATGTGCGCGTCTTGCCAACTGCCATGCGTAGTATCCAACGAGTTGGATCATGAAAGGATAGCCTTGCGTTGCCTCGGCAAGTTGGCCGGCAATACCTGGCTGCAACTCCATGCCAGACGCTTCAATGGTTTCCTCGAGGGAGTACGACACTTCGGTTACTGCCACGGCCTTCAGATCAAAGGGGAGGGCACGGCGCAAAAACGTAAGTGTCTTTCCGTTGATGATGCTTTCAATCATCGAAGGCAGCCCAGCAAAAACAAAGGCGATATCAAGGTCTTCGCCGATAACCTGCTGAATCGCAATGGAGAGCGTTCGGACCTCATCGAGCTCTGCGTCTTGAACTTCGTCGAGAGTGATGAGCAGGCCATTTCCATTCTTGGATATTGTCTGTCTCATGGTGTCGCGTAGCGATGGGCCGATTCGCTCAATATCTATGCTGCCGATGGATATGCCAGCTACGGTGGGCTCAAATCTGGCGTGCTTGGCCTGGAATTTGGGCTGCAGCTGTTCGAGAATGCGCTGACAAAGTCCCTCGGTTGCGACCTCTTTTATGACCGTCCAGCCACGGCTTTGCGCCAAACGTGAGCACTCGTCAAGGAGGACCGTCTTGCCCGTTCCACGGACGCCGGCTATGCGCATTAGGCGCCCCGGGGCACCAGGCCCGTTGGCGAGGCCTTCACTGAATTCTTCGAGTACATCTTCGCGGCCGATAATCGTGGGAGGTGTTTTACCTGCTGTGGGCTTAAAAGGGTTTGTTTGCATGTGAGCCACCTTTGCTCAAGATATAGCAAGATATAGCAAAGTATAGCAAGATATAGCAAAGTATAGTGAGATATAGCAAAGTAAGCGCTACTCGCGGGTTTTGCGGTGGTGCTATTTTCCAAATGCCGCGCGGATAAAGCGCTGGGCGAACAGCTTGTTGGCAACTCACGAGGGCTCGGGGTGCCAATTTGGGGTGCAGTAGTGCTGCGCCACGAAAAGGGCCTATCTACTACGTTTAAGCCGCAGGGGTCAACCATAGTCGGCTTTTTCGAAAATCGACAAGCTCTCTACCAGCGGTTTTGTTTTCGCACTTTTCAGCATGGTCTGGGCTCTCCGCGTTAACGTAGTAGATGGGCCGCTTTTGTGGCAAGGGGCCGACCTGCGGCCCGGGGTGGCCAAAAAGCCCCGTCCCAAAAAGACTGTTGGAAGTTGCGGTGGAATAGTTCCTGTTTTTGCTGCTGAAGGCTTTGAGCAGGAACTATTCCACCGCAACTTATGAGGGGGCGGGGGATGCGATAGTATTACGGGTGATATTCGACAAACCGTGGGCTTCATCCGAGGGCTTTATGGAACAACACCAGCATTATCAGAGCCTGCAAGATCAGGCATACAACGCACTGCGGTCCAAGATCATCTATGCCGAGCTCAGGCCCGGCACGCGCCTTTCGGCGATTGGTCTGGAAAAGGAGACGGGAATCGGGCGCACGCCCATTCGCGAGTCCTTTGTGCGCCTGCGTGAGCAGGAGCTGGTGGAAACGCGTCCCAAAAGCGGCACCTATGTCTCGAAAATCAGCATGGAGCGTGCCGAGAATGCCTGTTTCTTGCGCGAGAAACTCGAGAGAAGCGTGCTTATTAAATGCTGTTCGGCCGCCTCGCCCGAGCAAAAGCATCGGCTGGAGCAGATTCTCGCCGAGTCCGAGTCGCTCGACCATAGCGAAACGCGTCGCTTTTTCGATCTGGACAACCTGTTCCATGAGACGTGTTTTGTGATTGCCGGTCGCCACATGCTGTGGGATTGGATGAAGAGCATCAATACGCATTTTGAGCGGTATAACTGGCTGCGTATGGTGTCGCAGGATCTGGATTGGGAGCCGATTCGTCGGCAGCATCGCCGAATTCTCGAGGCCATTAAGAGGGGCGATACCGATGCGGCGAGCTATCTGGCCGAGACACACTTGCATCTGATGCCCGAGGAGCAGGGCCCGGTTATTGCCTTGCATCCCGATTATTTTGAGCTGTCCAAAGACTCGGCCATCTAGCCCATCATCGCATCTGCTCGAGACGCAAAAACGATGCTGCTCACCTACAGCGTTTTGCAACCGAGTTTTTTAAAAAAATGCCTAAAATGGCTCAGACCGCCGACAATTGGGAAACGGGGTGCGCTATGGCGCAGATGAGAATCAAGGACATTGCCGCCGAGGCGGGCGTGAGCCCGGCCACGGTCTCGCGCTATCTCAACAACCGTCCCGGGCAAATGACCGAGGAGACCCGTGCCCGTATTGCCGAGGTCATCGAGCGCACCGGCTATCGCCCGCGTGCCGCCGCGCGCAATCTGCGCAGCTCGCGCACCAACCTCATCGGCGTGATCCTGGCCGACATCGCCAACCCGTTCTCGAGCGCCATGCTCGAAGGGCTTTCCGCCAGCGCCGCCGCGCGCGGCTGCTCGCTTATGACGGCCATTAGCGGCAACGATCCCGCCAAGGAGGCCGAGTCGCTCACCAGGCTTATCGATGCCGGCGTGGACGGTCTGGTCGTCAACACTTGTGGCGGCAACGACAAGGCGATCGCCGCGGCCGCGGGGCGCCTGCCCGTTGTGCTGCTTGACCGCGATGTTGCCGCCGGCGGTGTCGATCTGGTGACATCTAACAACCGTGAGTTGGTCGCCGGCTTGGTGGACGCCTTGGCCGCTGCGGGCAGCGAGCGCCTGTGCCTGCTCACCGAGGCAAGCGACGACAGTCCCGTGCGTCGAGAGCGCGCCGAGGCCTTTGCCGACGAGCTTTCGCAACGCGGTCTTGCGGGCGAGGTCGTCACCCTGGTCGATGGCGGTGCCACGGGCGCTGGCCGTTTGGACGAGACTATCCGCGGCTATGCGGGCAAAAGACTCGGCCTTATCGCTGCCAACGGCCTGGTCTTCCTGCGCCTAACCGAGGCACTGGCACAGTTGGGACCCTCGTTGCCAGCGGGTCTCAAGATCGCAACGTTTGACGACTATCCCTGGAACCATGTGCTCTTTGGCGGTGTGACAACGGCCGCGCAGGATACCCTCACCATTGCCGAGCGCGTGGTCGAGCGCCTGTCCGAGCGCATCGACGTCGTCACCACCACGGTGGGCGAGGCCGCAAAGCTGGCGCCCAAACGCATCGAGATCCCCGGTCACATCGAACACCGCGCTTCGACCTCGCGCTAGTCTGTATGATAATATATAGACAATGTCATACAGGAGGTATCCATGGCTGCGTCTGTGCTGAGTGTGCGAGTGGACTCGTCAATTAAAGACTCATTTGCCGAACTGTGCGAAGAGCTTGGCATGACTTCGTCTGTTGCGGTCAATATGTTTATGAGACAGATGCTGCGCGAGCGTTCGCTGCCGTTTGTTCCTTCACTTGGTAAAAGCTCTGCGAGCGAAAGCGCCGCGGCGGGCATTTTGGATATTGCCCAGATTGAGTCCGCCGTCCGCGAGGCAGCCAGATCGATTCCCGCCATCAAAACCGTGATTCTTTTTGGTTCGTATGCCCGTGGCGAAGCGCGTGCCGATAGCGATATCGACTTACATCTCGAAGTTGATCGCGAGCAGGGCTTTGGTCTTTTCGCGTTGTCGGCGTTTGGTGAGGCGGTGCGCAAAGAAACCGGGAGGCAGGTTGACCTCGTTTCGAGTGACGATCTTGATGGCGAACTTGCCGCGGTAATCGAGCGCGAAGGAGTGATCATTTATGATCGCGCGTAAGTCAGATGGCCTCCGCGCCCACGTTTTTTGAGCGCTTGATACGCTTTAACCCTGCGGAAACATTTTTCTGCGATAGTATCTGCGATATAGACCAGTCGAAACCCGCCCGAAAGAAAGGGGAGCGACATGAACCAGCAGAACATCGATTACGTACTCCGCTCCGTAGAGCAGCGTGACATCCGCTTTGTGCGTCTGTGGTTTGTCGACATTCTCGGCCGCCTCAAGAACTTTGCCATTAGCCCCGAGGACCTCGAGGTCGCTTTTGAGGAGGGCATTGGCTTTGACGGCTCGGCCATCGAGGGCTTTGCCACGCCCGAGGAAGCCGACATGCTGGCGTTTCCCGATGCTTCGACCTTCCAGATCCTGCCGTGGCGTCCGAGCCACAACGGCGTCGCCCGCGTGTTCTGCGACGTGTGCACTCCCGATCGCAAGCCGTTTGCCGGCGATCCTCGCGATGCCCTGCGCCGCATGTTCTACAAGGCCGAGAAGGCCGGCTACCTGCTCAACGTGGGTGCCGAGCTGGAGTACTACTACTTCCCCGACGAGCACACGCCCGAGCCGCTCGACAACGTGGGCTACTTCGATCTTTCGGTGAGCGACGCCGCCCGCGACCTGCGCCGCAACACGGTCCTCACACTCGAGAAGATGTCCGTGCCCGTGGAGTACACCTTCCACGCCGCCGGTCGCTCGCAGCACGGCATGAGCCTGCGCCACGCCGAGGCCCTGAGCATGTCCGACGCCATCACCACGGCCAAACTCATCATTAAGCAACAGGCCTACGAGAGCGGTTGCCACGCCTCCTTTATGCCCAAGCCGTTGGCGGGCGAGGACGGCAGCGCCATGTTTTTGCATCAGTCGCTGTTCAACCACGACGGCAACAACGTCTTTTGGGGCGAGGACGACGAGAAGTACCACCTCTCCGATATCGCCAAGCACTATATGGCCGGCATCCTGGCGCACGCGCGCGAGATCAGCGCCATCACCAACCCCACGGTCAACTCGTATAAGCGCATCACCACGGGCGGCGACTCCGTGCCGCAGTACGCCACGTGGGGCCTGCGCAACCGCGCGAGCATGATCCGAATCCCGGTCTACAAGCCCGGCAAGCAGCTGTCCACGCGCATCGAGCTTCGTAGCCCCGACCCCATGGCCAACCCGTATCTGGTCAACGCCGTCACGCTGGCGGCTGGTCTGGACGGCATCGAGCGCAAGCTGGAGCTCCCGCCCGAGGCCACGGCCGAGACGCTCAAGCTCACCGACCGCCAGATGCTCGAGGCCGGCTACACGCCGCTGCCGCGCTCGCTCAAAGAGGCACTCGACGTCTTTGAGGACTCGCAGTTTATGAAGGATGCCCTCGGCGAGCACATCCACGGCTTCTTCCTCAAAAAGAAGCGCGACGAGTGGCATAAGTTTGAGTCCACGATCACCGAGTGGGAGATTAAGCACTACCTGGCGAACTCCTAATCGCGCTGGCTTGTTTCAGTACGATTGAGCTCATTTCTTTGGAGGCCGATATGTCCGAAAAGAGTGCCCTGTTCATGGCGCGCACGACGCGCTTCCACGAGTTTGCCCGCAGCTTGACGACCACCCTGGGTGTCGAGGTGAGCCTGGCAACTCCCGATTCACCGACTGCGGCGCACGACTTTGACCTGCTGATCCTCGATTCCGATGGCATTCGCAGCGACCGTATCGATCAGATTGCCAAGTGGCTTGATGATCGTGGCGGCGTCCCCATGTTGGTGATCGTCGACGACGAGGCGCTCGGCACCCTGCGTCTGCCGAATCACGCGCATGCCGACTTTGTATGCCCCACGGCGACGCCCAACGAGCTTAAGGCTCGTGCGCAGCGCCTGATGGGCGAGGAGGAGACCGTCACCGCCGACGATGTGCTCAATATCGATAACCTCGAGATTAACCTGGCTACCTACCAGGTGACACTCGATAACGAGCCCATCGACCTGACGCTGATGGAGTACTCGCTGCTGAGCTTTTTGGCGACGCACCCCAACCGTGCCTACAGCCGCGAGGTGTTGCTGCACCGCGTGTGGGGCTTTGAGTACTGCGGCGGCACGCGCACCGTCGACGTGCACATCCGACGCATCCGCTCCAAGGTGGGCCCGCAGATCGCGGCACACATCACCACGGTCCGCGGCGTGGGCTATCTGTTTAAGGACTAGCAAGTAAATAGAGGAATGTGAGGGTACCGGAGATTTCTCCAGTACCCTTTTCTCGTTTAGGGCGATAAGAAGACCTTTCACCGATTTAAAGTGGGTCAGTAAAAACAATATCAAACGTATAACACTATCTCACGAATATCATTTAGTTACCGTATCTCCCTACTGCACGGATGGAGGAAGAAATGCGTTATTCGAGAAAGGTGATTGTCGGATTCATAGTATTGCTTGCCGCCCTGATGTCTCCAAGGTTGGTTTTTGGAGACGACGACTTGGTTCGTGTCACACCGCAAATAGCTGTGGAGCAAGCGCAAGCTTTCTTTGATGACGTATCGGATGAGCCGGTGACCGCTTGTGACCCAGTAAAAATGGTGAATTCCGATGGGGAATCAATCGGGTATATCGTTCGCGCGAAGCGGGATGACGTTAACTATGGCTACGTCGTATTTGATTCAGAGCGATCTTGGTGGATCAGCGAATACTGCTTGGCTCCGAACGCCCCTATGCCCATTGAGAATACAAGCGATGAAATAGCTCTTCTCGCATCCCAAGATGACATCGTTGCTTTGAAATTTGACGAGCTGTCTTTTGGTATTGCAGATCTGGATAATAACGTTGTTTTAGATGAGAAGGGATGCCGGTCAACAGCGGTGTTTTCTGTGGGAAATAGCCGCAGCGGATCTCCAGGCAGGTTCGAGGATGTTTTCGTATCGCCCAAAGACCTGTATAAGCAAGGATATGTCATTGACGCAAGTAAAACAATTTCAGGAATGATAACGCCTACACAATCAGAGGTTATTAAAGAAACGGGGACCTATGCTTGCGATGTGTCTGCAATGTTTGCGGTAAGCAGCCATTATGTAACGCTAAACCGGCTCAAATTGCCAGACTTATATCATGAGCTTTGGCAGTTATCGGGAACATCCGGCGATCCAAATAAGTCATTCGATCAAGCTACGGGCCTTTACTTTACCCAAGGAAGGACTCCATCTCCAAATGCTGCCCCGGCTATTAAGGAGTTCTGTGCTAGGCGCGGGAAAAGGCTTGAGACATCATTTGCTTGGTATCCATCTTGGGATTCTTTCAGGGCAACTGCAGATTCTGGAAATCTCAGTATTTTTTCTGGGACTCTCAGATCAAGCCATGACGCTCATGCGATGGCTGTTGCGGGATATGTGGCTATGCATAATACATATTCAAATGATAAGAAATATATGCTTGTTGTCTGGGACGGTTGGTTCAATCAGCTGTGTTTTCTTCCATATGACACAACGATTTATATATCGCATGAAGGGACGTATTGTGGAGAGTGACGGCGAAGATGATAGAAAGCGCATACGTAAAACGCTGGGGCTTCTTTGCGCATTTCTTGGGATATTGGTTGTCGCGGCCTATCAACCGAGCCCCTCGGTCGTTGGTGGAAAAGATGACGAACATATTTCAGTTGAAGTACAGACGCTGTCGGATGTTCATAACGGGCAATTTGAGGCGCTTATGCCAAGTGGTTGCCGTAAGAGAATCGATATGCGCCGTAAGTCAAGTTCCGGATATGTCTCAGGGTTGAAAGCAGGTGATAAATGGATTCTAGTTTTTGTGGAAGATAAGGAACTTGACGGGACTGTTCTGTATCCCCATTCAGCTGAGAAAGTCAAATCAAGTAGACAAGGGGAATGAAGAATGATTGATAGAAAGCAGTTCTTAGGTCTGATGGCGGGGGCTCCTATTTTGATGCGAGCCGGGATGGCAGAAGCCGTGGAGTTGCCGGACGCTCAGAAGCGATTGACGCTCGTGGTCGACACGGTGGTCAGAGATGAAAATGGCAATGAAAAAACGCGAACAAGAAGCAGAGAGACTATTTTCACGCCAGAGAGCAAAACTGTGTCTGCCGACGCTATGGCCGGTGATGTCATAACAATCCAGAGGGAATCAGATGAAACGTTGCCGCTGCTTGCCAAGATTGAGCTCACAGTCGCTTATTATAACGATAAAACAGAAATTGAGATTCGTTCCGGAAAGTACTCGATAGTCCAAATCGATCCACTCGTGATGTACGCAAACGCTTGGTATGCGCTCATGCAGAAAGATAAATATGTGATGAACTACTTCACAGAAAGCGAAGCATCATATGAAACGGGGTGGGGGCCAACGCCATACGACGCGGAGAAGGATAAGTGGACGTGCGGGTCAGGCATGGGTGCGACGATTACGGACTTTATTAACGATTCAACATATAATTTTGCTATCGACTGTTATATTGAATAGACATGACGGCATAAAACGAATTGGCTTATAAGCATGTCATTACTTAAGCAAAGCTGAAATCTTGGCATCTAGTGCTCGGGACTGCCCAGCTTGGGGTACAACTCAACATGAACAATGATGGCCCGCCACATGTTTGGCGGGCCTTTGGTTATCTGACGAAAGGATCGCAGCTATGAGCGAGAACGATTCCCAGCGTCCCCAGGATGTTGGCAATGCCGGCGAGACTCAGCAGCAGCCGCGCGTGCAGGTGGAGTCGACGCCTGCCGGCAGCAACATTCCCTACGTGCAGGCTTACGACACACAGACCGGCAAGCCGCTGGGTGGCCAGCAGGTTGTAAACAAGCGCACAGTGGTCAAAACCAAGACCAAAAAGCTGCCGATCTTTATTACAGCGCTTGCCGGCTGCGCCTGCGGCGCCCTGCTGGTCATCGCGCTCATTATGAGTGGCACGCTCAACATTGGCGGCGGGAAGAATGCCGTGACGGCGGGTGCTTCGGGTTCGTCGACGCAAAAGATTACCATCGACTCTGAGGACACAACGCTGGCTGAGGCCGTCTCTGCCAAGGCGTTGCCCTCCGTGGTTTCCATTACCGCCACTTCGAGCGGCAGCCAGAATGGCTCGCTTTCGCAGTCTGCCGACGAGTCGGATGGCTCGGGCAGTGTCGGTTCGGGCGTTGTGCTCGATACCGAGGGCCATATCCTCACCAACAACCATGTGGTCGATGGTTACGACCAGTACGTGGTTACCATGGACGACGGCACTACGTACGAGGCCGAGTTCGTGGGCAACGACGCCTCGAGCGACCTGGCCGTCATCAAGCTCAAGGATGCTGACGCCTCCAAGCTCACGCCGATCGAGATTGGTGATTCCTCCAAGCTCAACGTGGGCGAGTGGGTCATGGCGATCGGCTCGCCGTTCGGCAACGAGCAGTCTGTCTCCACGGGTATCGTGTCGGCGCTCTATCGTTCCACGGCCATGAGTTCTACCAGTGGCAACACCATCTACGCCAACATGATCCAGACCGATGCCGCCATCAACCCGGGCAACTCCGGCGGCGCGCTCGTCAATGACAACGGCGAGCTCGTGGGCATCAACTCGCTTATCGAGAGCTATTCGGGCTCCAGCTCGGGCGTGGGCTTTGCCATTCCGGTCAACTATGCCAAGAACATCGCCGACCAGATCATCGACGGTAAGACGCCGGTGCACCCGTACCTGGGCGCTACGCTTTCGAGCGTCAACGCGCTCAATGCCCGTACCAACAAGCTGAGCACCGATAGCGGCGCGTACGTGGCGAGCGTCGTTGAGGATGGTCCTGCTGCCAAGGCTGGTATTCAGGAGGGCGATGTCATTACCAAGCTGGGCGACGACGAGATCACGAGTGCCGATGGCCTGATCATCGCGCTGCGCAGCCACGAGGTGGGCGAGAAGGTCGAGATTACGCTCATGCGCGGCAAGGACGAGAAAAAGGTCACGGTTGAGCTGGGCTCCGACGAGGAGCTGCAGAACCAGCAACAGGACGACAGCGCGACCGACACCGGCAACGGCGGCATCACCGACGAGCAGCTGCGCCAGTACCTGGAGGAGCTGCTGGGCCAGCAGGGCCAGGGTTACGGTCAGGGTTACTAACGAGCCGTATCGCACATATCGAAGCCAGAGGGGCTGTCCCATCAACGTGGGACAGCCCCTCTTTTCTTATTGATCCGTTGGGGACGGAGGAAAACGGATCATTTTGGTTAGTCTTCGTCGCTGGGAAGGCTTCCAAATGCCTCGATGTACTCTTCGTCCGACATCCAGTCGATGATGTCGCCAGGTTTGCAGTGAAGTGCCTCGCACATCGCGGTCAACGTCGAAAAGCGAATGCCCTTGAGCCGCCCCGTTTTAATGCGCGAAACGTTAACGGGCGAGATGCCGATAATGTCGGCAAGTTCTTGAGAGGACATTTTGCGATCCGCCATGACGCGATCGAGTCTCATGACGATTGGCATGCTGCCCTCCTTCTAAATAATGGCGTCAACGTCCGACTGCAAGAGTCGCCCGTACTCAAAGATAGCCGAAAGAGATAGCGCAAACAAAGCGAGAACCAGTGTCCAAGCGTTAAAACCAAAGATACCAATTGCGGTAATACTGACGTCGTTGGGGAGCTGGACGGCACATAGGTTATCGAAGGTAATCGAGACAATTGAAGAAATGAGCAGCAGAAGCCCAACAACCAGAAAACGCCGGCATTGTTTTCGCGTGAATATCGACTGAGTGCTGACGACGTCAAGGCAGAAGTTCAAGTAAACAATCAGGCATGCGATTGAAAGCGCCAGGGCCAGAACGTCGCGGATGGCGAGCGCGGTAAGGACGGCGCTCGGAATGGACTCACCGTTAATATAGAAGGGAGTGGGTGCAAAGAGAACCTCCCGCGCCTCGTTGGCAACGCTGAATGCTGAGAAGGCCGCCATGATTGCTGCGACAGACAAAGTGGCGAGCAACATCACACTGCTAAAACGGCATCGTTTATCTGAGCTTTCCATAATTAACCCAAAAAAGCTGCGGCAATGCCGCAGCCAAAAAATCCTAAGCATAGATGGTTCTTGCTTCAGAATGCCAACTGCCGTTGTAATAGTAAGTAACAGTTACGACGACGCTTCCGTTGCTGAGTCCGTATCTATGAGTCCAGCTGATGTTGCTAACTCGAGAATTGGAGGTCCAGTTCTTTATGGATTTGATGCCTGTTATCGTTCCATAGGTATCGTTAACGGTGTAAGTAACATGGAGCCTGACGCCGTTCGAATAGGCGAGGGTGGTTTCGGCGGTGTAGATTGAACGACTTTCGGCAACTGGTGAAATGATAGAGGAATGGGTTTCTGCTGCGAAGGCGGGCTGCGCGGTCATGCACGATAACCCAACAAGGCAGACGGCGAGTAAATAAGCAACCTTTTTCATCATTGGCTCCTAACTATCTGGTGATTATTTTTTAAACTCCTTTCTGACATCGAGCTATTCTTTTTGCGTAATCATGATGGCTGTTGGCGTTATGAGGGCGGGCAGCTTTGTTGGATCGGAATCGCTGCTGGTGTTGACGGTGCAGGTTACGTCAACGTAGACGCCTTCTTTGATGGCTCCGACTTCTGCCTTCTTACCATCCTGATCCTTGATGGGGATGGTCGAATCGACTTTGAAGTTGAGGTGCAGTGGTGCGGACTGGAATTGCTCGCTTGCGATCACGAAGCGACCTTCATTCGCCCCGCTGGCGGAAGGGTGATAAACAGCAACGACTTCACCCCGCAAGGAAAGTTCCTTCGAAAAGGGGATGTCCTTCCAGAAAAAGCCGAGCAAAGCGGCTGCTATAAGGACAAGGGGGACGAGGATGGCTAGGAAGCGTTTGGACTGATTCTTCATTTCATTCACCTCATGTTGATAATACCAAAATATATTGCAAACACAATATAAAATATTAACTGCAATGAATTGAGTTACATAAAGGAGCGTATGAAGTTGCTCGATTCTGGGTGAGCCTGGACAGTTAGTTCAGATACGTATAAATCTGGGGAAGCTTGGGATGCGTTTTGAGCAATTATTTGATTGGGATGGGGCTCGAATGGGTGTTTGGGAGGGAGAGCGGGACGTTTACATGGTCTCGAGGAGCCCAAATTAGTTGAAAAAGGGGTGTTCGTGCCTGATCCAGCTCTATGATTTATACGTATCTGAACTAACTGTCCACCCCAGTCTGGCGGCTGCCGATTCGGTGCGGTTTGAGACCGCTATTCGGCCCCATTGCGACCGGTGGTACTCTAGTATTCGTTTGAAATCGAGCGAAGGAGTGCCGCTATGGAGCAATCGAGCCTGTTTGGTGACGGCGTGGACATCGATATCGAAACGCCCGCGAGCGCGGATGCCGCCGCACCGACCGACGCCCATGCCCAGGCGGCAGCGCGCGCGGCCGAGTTGCGTCACGAGCTCGATTACCACGCCTATCGCTACTACATGCTCGATGCGCCTGAGATCACGGACGCTGCCTTTGACAAAATGCTTGTTGAGCTGCAGGAAATCGAGGCAACCCACCCCGACCTGGTGACACCCGACAGCTACACCCAACGCGTGGGCGGCTACGTGAGCGAGCAGTTTACGCCGGTCACGCACATGGCGCGCATGTATTCCATGGACGATGCCATGGATCTGGACGAACTCGACGCGTGGCTTCAGCGCACTGAGGATGCGCTCGGTGCCGGTAGCGTCACCTATACCTGCGAGCTTAAGATTGACGGCCTGGGCGTGGCGCTTACCTACCAAAACGGCACCTTTGTGCGCGCGGCCACGCGTGGCGATGGCACCACGGGCGAGGACGTGTCGCTCAACGTCCGTACCATCAAGGACGTGCCCATGCACCTGTCCGAGCCGGCGCTCGCCCACATGGGTGCCGACCGCGAGCGCACCATTGAGGTGCGCGGCGAGGTCTATATGCCCAAGGGCAGCTTTGTTCGTCTGAATGAAGAGGCCGATGCCGAGGGACGCGATCCCTTTGCCAACCCGCGCAACGCCGCTGCAGGATCCCTGCGCCAAAAAGACCCCAAGGTCACGGCGCGCCGCGACCTGGCCACCTTTATCTACGCCATCGCCGATACCGACCCGCTGCACGTCCACAGCCAGCGCGAGTTTCTCGATTGGCTGCGCAGCGCCGGCTTTAGCGTCAACCCCAACGTGGCACGCTGCGCCACGCCGGCCGAGGTCCACGAGTTCTGCGCCCAGGCGCTCGAGCACCGCGGTGACCTGGACTACGACATCGATGGCGCGGTCGTAAAGGTCGACAGCTTCCAGCAGCAGCTTGACCTGGGCTTTACCGCCCGCGCACCGCGCTGGGCCATTGCCTTTAAGTTCCCGCCCGAGGAAAAGCAGACCGTTCTACGCGAAATTCGCATCCAGGTGGGCCGCACCGGCGTGCTCACGCCGGTCGCCGAGTTCGACCCGGTGACGGTTGCCGGCTCCACCATCGCGCGCGCCACGCTGCACAACATCGACGAGATCCGTCGCAAAAACGTGCGCGAGGGCGACACTATCATCGTGCACAAGGCAGGCGACGTAATCCCCGAGGTCGTGGGCCCGGTGCTCGACAAGCGCCCGGCCGATTCGGTCGACTGGCACATGCCCGAGGTCTGCCCCGTGTGCGGCAGCCCCGTGGTCCACGAGGATGGCGAGGTTGCCTACCGCTGCGTCTCCATCGACTGCCCCGCGCAGCTCAAGGAGCGCCTGCTGCACTGGGTGAGCCGCGGTTGCATGGACGTCGACGGCCTAGGCGATGAGATCGTCGACAAGATGATCGCCGCCGGCCTGATCCACGATGTCGCGGACTTCTACCAGCTCACGGTCGACGACATCGCAGGCTTGGACACGGGGCGCACTTATGCCAGCTCCAACAGCAAAAAGGGCGTCAAGAAGGGCGACCCCATCCCGGTGGGCCTCAAGACGGCCGAGAAAATCATCGCCGAGCTCAACAAGTCCAAGAGTCAGCCGCTCGGTCGCGTACTGTTTGCCCTGGGCATCCGCCACGTGGGCAAGAGCGTGGGCGAGGTCATCGCCGAGCGATTCCTGTCGATTGACAAGCTCATCTTGGCGAGCGAAGAGGATATTGCCGAGTGTGAGGGCATCGGTCCCAAGATTGCAGCGAGCGTCAAGCAGTTCCTGGCCGTGTCCGAGAACCTTGCCGTGCTGGAGCGCCTGCGCCAGGCGGGCCTGTCGCTCGAGGTCGACTTGGGCGCTGCGCATGCGCAAGCCGCAGCCGACGCTGGCGTGGCAGGCGAGCTTGCCGACGCACAGCCACTCGCGGGTCTGACCTTCGTGCTCACCGGCACGCTCGTCAACCGCACCCGCGACGAGGCAGGCGCGGCGCTCAAGGTGCTTGGTGCCAAGGTCTCGGGCAGTGTTTCGAAGAAGACGAGCTATCTAGTCGCCGGCCCCAAAGCGGGCTCCAAGCTCACCAAAGCCGAGCAGCTGGGCGTACCCGTGCTGGATGAGGACGCACTCGAGCAGATCCTTGCGACCGGCCAGGTGCCCCAGGCTTAGCGCATTGATAGCCTAATTGAAGAACCGCCCGGGAAGCATGATGCCTTCCGGGCGGTTCTTATTTGGACGGGGCAACCGGCACCGTGATCTGCGTTACGTAGGTTGCCGGGTCGTCGCTGATGATGTCGTCGATGAGGGCGATCTCGCGCGAGGGGCCGGCGGGCGTCAGGTTGTGTTCGCGCATATAGCTGAGCAGCCGCTCGTAGCGCGGGGCTGCTTGTCCGTGTGTACCGTGGAAGCTTATGGTCAGGCAGCGCGCGGCAGGTCGCGTCTCAACATCGCCCAGGTAATCATCGGTGTCATCGAGCAGCAGAAAGACCTCGTCGTAGCCATCAAAGTCGCCGGCGGCCAGGCGTTCGGGCGCGATGCCCACACCCAGATTGCCCAGATAGGCAAAGGTTTCGTGCTGTCCCTGCTGAAGCTGGCGGATATGCCATCCCAGCGAATAGGCGTCGGTGGGATTGACGCGCTCGTGCAGCACGGCGCAGCGAAGTTCGGGTTCCTCGATTTCGCTAATGGTGTCGAGATCGACATTTAAAGCGCCATGAAGCAAGGCAAGCCGCTGGTCAATCTTGCGCGACATGCGTTCCAGCTCACGCCGCTTGTGCTCAATTAACTCCTGTTGCTTGGTCAGTTGCCGTTGCATCAAATTCATATCGCGCGTAGTGACAAACTCGCGAATCTGCGCCAGCGGCAAGTCGAGAACGCGCAGGTGGCTAATGGTGTTGAGGGTGGAGAGCTGCCGCGATCCGTAGTAGCGGTACCCACTCGCCGGATCGATGTGTGCCGGGTCCAGCAAGCCCATCTGCTCGTAATGACGTAGCGTCCCCACGCTTAGGTTAAACAGGCGCGCCACCTCGCCAATGCGGAGCAGGCCCTCGGTGTGTTCGCTTGGCATGTCGGTCACAGGACCGCTCCTTTCGGTAAAAACAGGGGAGAGGTGCTAGGCATGCGTCGCCTCGCTACGCTACCAGTTTGTCAAAAGCCCCGCGCCGGTTGAGTACGGTAAACGCGACAACGCAAATGACCGCCGACAAAATCGATCCGCACGGCGAAGCGATGCCCATGGGGAACAGCGTGTCGGAATAGGCGTTCGACAGCAGCCACGCACCGGGCACGCGAATGAGAGCCACGGCCAGCACGTTGTGCGCAAAGCCGATGTAGCTCTTGCCATACGCGGAGAAAAAGCCACTAAAGCAAATGTGGATGCCGGCAAAAATCGCGTCGAAAATATAGCTGCGCATATAGCCGGTACCGGCCGCGACCACCGCGGCGTCCTTGGCAAAAAAGCCGATAAACGCCGGTGCCACCAGCCACATCAGCACCGTGATAAGGCAGCCGTATACTACCGAGATGGTCATGGCATCCTTGAGCACCTGACGCGCGCGGTCGCCCTTGCCCGCGCCGGCGTTTTGCGCCGTGAGCGCGCTGACGGTGGCGCCCATGGAGCTCGGCACAATGAACAAAAAGCTGATCATCTTCTCGACCAGGCCCACGGCGGCGGCGTCGACGAGTCCACGGTGGTTGGCGATGACGGTGATAAACATAAACGCCACCTGGATGCAGCCGTCCTGCACGGCCACGGGCACGCCGATCTTAAGAATGCTGCTGAGCACTTCGGGCTGGGGGCGCAGGTCGCTGCGCTTAACGTGGATGTTTGTGCGACGGCTCTTGAGCCACACGAGTGCGAGGGCAACGCTGGCTGTCTGCGCGGTCACCGTGCCGAGCGCCGCGCCCACGGGGCCGAGCCCCATGTGGCCGATAAACAGAAAATCAAGCGCGATATTAATGATGCACGCCACGCCGATCACGTACATGGGCGAGCGCGAATCGCCCAGCCCGCGAAAGATGGCCGAAAGAATGTTGTACGCGGCGATAAAGGGAATGCCGATAAAGCAGATACGCAGGTAGGCGGCAGTGCCTTCGACGGCTTCGGCGGGAGTGCCAATGAGCGCCACGATCTGCGGGCAAAGCACGAGCAGGACAGCGGCCAGCACCACCGAGACGCCCATAAAGAGCGTGATGGTGTTGCCGATGGCGGTCTCGGCGCGATCGAAGCGGCGCGAGCCCACGGCGTGGCCGACGATGACCGTCGTTCCCATGGCCAGGCCCACGAGCGTCACGGTAATAATGTAGAGCGTCTGCGCGCCATTGCCCACGGCGGTGATGCCGGCAGCGCCGCTAAACTGCCCCATCATGTACAGGTCGGCCATGCCGTAGAGCATCTGCAAAAAGTACGAGAGCATATAGGGCAGGGCAAAGACCGCGATGGTCTTAAGGACGTTGCCGCGTGTGAGGTCGTGTTCCATGGGCGGGGCACTTTCTGGCTTAGATTGTTTACGTACCAGTGTAGTGAAAACCCTACAACGATTGTAGAGTCAAGGTTTGTGTTGGTCGTAGGGCGAAAAAGTCACGCTCGCGTTTATTTCTAATTGAATACGGACGTGCGCCCTGCGAGCATAAAGCCTGCGCCAACCTTACAGAAATCGATTTCGGAGCACTTGACACCGCTGCACGGCGCGCCATAATACGTGGGTTTGCGAACAACGTTTGATGGGGGATGAACCTGCGTGCGCAATCTCAAGATTCTGTTTTCCTATCTGGGGGCATACCGCCGCGATGCCATACTCGGCATGCTCTTTGTGACGGCCGAGACGGCGCTCGAGCTGTTTATCCCGGTCATCATGGCAAATATCATCGATGTGGGCGTGCCCGCGGGCGATATCAACTACATGCTGTTGCAGGGCACGTATATGTTGGTATGCGCCGCATGTTCGCTGGTACTTGGCTTGGGCTATGCGCGCACGTCTGCTCGCGTCGCCTCGGGGCTGGGCGCTAACTTGCGCGAGGCCGAGTATCGCAAGATCCAGACGCTCGCCTTTGGCAATCTGGACAACTACGACGCCAGCTCGCTCGTCACCCGCATGACCACCGACATCACCGTGATTCAAAACGCCGTAGGCAACGGCTTCCGCCCCATGGTGCGCGGGCCCGTGACGCTTATCGTCGGCTTGGTCTATGCGTTGGTGCTGTCGCGTCCGCTTGCTACGGTATTCGCGATTATTCTGCCGGTGCTGGCGATCGTACTGGGCGTTATCACCTGTCGCGTCAGTCCGCTCTACCGCCAGCTGCAGACCTCGATGGACCATCTCAACGGTGTGGTGCAGGAGGACCTCACCGCCGTGCGCGCCGTCAAGGCGTACGTGCGCGCCGAGCACGAGGAGGCCAAGTTCGATGCCGTCAATACCGAGCTCGCGCACACGGCGACGAAGACCTTTGGCAACGCCGTGCTCAACCTGCCGGTGTTTCAGCTGTCGATGTACGTGGCGGCGCTTTCCATTCTGTGGATCGGCGGTCGCATGATTCTTGCCGGCGAGCTCGGCGTGGGCTCGCTCACGGGTTTTATGAGCTACGTGCTGCTCATCATGAACTCGCTCATGATGATCTCCAACGTGTTTTTGCTGCTCACCCGCGCACTTGCCAGCGTGGAGCGCATCTCGCGGGTGCTCGACGAGCGTTCGCTTATCCAAGCGCCCGACGCTGCCGCTGCCGTGCACGGGGTGGCCGACGGAAGCATCGAGTTTCGCGACGTGTCGTTTAAGTACCGCGCGGATGCTGCCGAGGATGTGCTCGAGCATATTGACCTTTGCATTGAGGCAGGCTCCACGGTGGGCGTGCTCGGCGGCACGGGCTCGGGCAAGAGTTCGCTTGTGCAGCTGATCGCGCGCCTGTACGACGCCACCGAAGGCGCCGTACTCGTGGGCGGGCGCGATGTGCGCGATTACGACCTGGTTGCCCTGCGCGACGCCGTGGGTATCGTGCTGCAAAAGAACGTGCTGTTTACGGGTACCGTGCGCGAGAACCTGCAGTGGGGCGCGCCCGATGCCACCGACGAGGAGCTGCTGCGCGCCTGTCGAGCGGCATGTGTGGACGAGTTCCTGGATCGCATCGGCGGACTCGACGGCTATCTGGGCCAGGGCGGTGCCGGTGTCTCGGGCGGACAAAAACAGCGTCTGTGCATCGCGCGTACGCTGCTCAAGCATCCGCGCGTGCTCATTTTTGATGATTCCACCAGCGCGGTCGATATGGCGACCGACGCCAAGATTCGTGAGCATATTGCTCAGATTCCCAATACGACGGTGATTGTCATCGCACAGCGCATTGCGAGCGTCATGGATGCCGACCGCATTATTGTGTTGGACGACGGTCGTGTCCACGGCGTGGGCACGCACGAGGAACTGCTGGCGGGCGATAGCATCTACCAGGAGATTTACGCCTCGCAGATGGAGTTCGCGGGGAACGCGGACACCGGCGACGGCTGCGACGATGGCTGCGCGAATAATCCGTTTTCCTGCGTTCCCAGCGGATCGCCCTTGGAAGGGGGTGAGCGCCATGCCTAAGACATCCGCTCAGGCCCGCCCCGCCAATCTGACGCAGACGCTCCGCCGCTTGCTCTCCTACATGGGCCACGCCAAGTTCTCGCTGCTCGCAGTGGGTGTGCTCGCCTCCGTCGCCGCCATCGCGAGCCTCGCCGGCACCTACATGGTGCGCCCTATCGTTAACGGTTTGGCAACGGGCGGTGAGGAATTGCTCGCCAGGCAGGTTATCTTTACTGCTGCTATCTACGCCGCGGGCGTGCTCTCGGCTCTGGGCTACTCGCAGATTATGGTGCGCGCGGCCCAACGCGTGGTGTCCGATATTCGCCGCGACCTGTTCGCGCACATCCAGACGCTGCCGCTGAGTTATTTTGACAGCACGCGCTCGGGCGACATCATGAGCTTCTTTACCAACGACGTCGACACTGTCTCCGAGGCGCTCAACAACAGCTTTGCCAACGTGATTCAGGCGAGCATCCAGATGGTCGGCACCACGGCCATGCTCATCATCCTCAACTGGCAGCTCACGATTATCACGCTCGTGTGCGATGTGGCCATTGTGCTGTACGCGCGTTACTCGGGCATGCGTTCCAAGCGCTTTTTTGCCGCTCAGCAGGCGTCGCTGGGCGATTTGGACGGATACGTCGAGGAGATGGTCTCGGGCCAAAAGGTCATCAAGGTCTTTAATCACGAGCAGGCCAACGTGGCTGGTTTTGACGTGCGCAACCAAGAACTGCGCCGCACCGGTGGTGCCGCGCAGGCCTACGCCAACTCGATGGTGCCCATGACCGTGGTGATCGGCTATGCCAACTACGCCATCGTCGCCGTGGCGGGCGGCATGCTCTGCATCAAGGGGCTCGCCGACGTGGGCGCGCTTGCAAGTTACCTGGTCTTTGTACGCCAGGCGGCCATGCCCATCAACCAGTTTACGCAGCTGGGTAATTTCTTACTCAATGCGTTGGCCGGCGCTGAGCGCCTGTTTGCCGCCATGGACCTTAAGCCCGAGGTGGACGAGGGTTGCGTGGAGCTGGTGCAGACAGGCGACGCCGCGTGGGCATGGAAGATTCCCGAGGGCCAGGGCGTGGGCGCGTACGGGCACCTGCATGATGTGGCTGCCGTTGATGAGTCGGGCCGCGCGGTGTCTGCCGACGGTACCGAGCTCACGTGCGGCTTGGTCCCGCTTGCCGGCGACGTGCGCTTCCATGCCGTGGACTTTTCCTACGTGCCGGGCACCCGTGTGCTCACGGACCTCAACCTGTTTGCCAAGCCGGGGCAAAAGATCGCGTTTGTGGGCTCGACGGGCGCCGGAAAGACGACCATCACCAACCTCATCAACCGCTTCTACGAGGTCGATGACGGCGAGATCACGTACGACGGCATCGACGTCAAGCACATTGCCAAGGCCAGCCTGCGCGGGTCGCTCGGCATTGTGCTGCAGGACACGCACCTGTTTAGCGGCACCATTGCGCAAAACATCCGCTTTGGCAAGCTCGACGCGACCGACGAGGAAGTGCGCGCCGCTGCCGAGGCCGCTTGCGCGGATTCGTTTATTCGCCGCCTGCCGCAAGGCTACGACACACCGGTCACGGCCGACGGCGCCAACCTGTCGCAGGGCCAGCGCCAGCTGCTCGCCATCGCGCGCGTGGCCGTGGCCGATCCACCGGTGCTCATCCTGGACGAGGCCACGAGCTCCATCGACACGCGCACCGAAAAGCTCATCGAGCGCGGTATGGACCGCATCATGCGCGGACGCACCACGTTTATGATCGCGCACCGCCTGTCCACCGTCCGCGACGCCGACGCCATCATGGTCCTCGAACACGGCCGCATCATCGAGCGTGGCACGCACGAAGAGCTGCTCGCTCAGCACGGCGAGTACTGGCAGCTGGCGCATGGCTTAAAAGAGTTGGATTAACCCGTTCGGGCACGATGCTTCGACCCCTTCGTGCCCCCTTACCTCACCTCAAACCATCACAACATTCGACGTTTTTTGCCAAAATCGGAAAAAGCATCGAATGTTGTGATGGTTTTTCTACCACTCGATCGGGTGGAATCGCTTTCTTGCGCGCGAAGGTGTGCGGACCCGTGGGCAGGGGAATAAGGTTGGTTATCCGACTCCATTGGAGGGCTCATGGACCTGCCGATCGTCCTGTCCCATAAGACTGCCTGGCTGTACCACAACGTGGCGCGCCCGTCCGAGCCGCTCTCGCGAGCAAGCAGCCTATACGATGAGGACTCGCTTGCTAACGAGGCGAAGCCGACCACGAGCCTGCCCAAATTGGGACTCGATGCCAAGGGTCTGAGGGCTTCAACAGCAGTTTGGATCGTTACCGACTATCTGGTTTCGCTTGGTATTCCACGAGAAGAGCTCGATCATATCGACACGCTCGTCAACTTCGATTTTGAGCGCTCGACGCCGGCTGGATTTAAGTGCCACGTGTTTGGGGCGCCGGTACCTCCAGGCCATCTTATCGAGGTGGCAGAGGGCATTCTGGTGGTTGATGAGGCCATGTGCTTTGTCCAAGCGGGTTCGTGGATGAGCGAGCCCGAGCAGCTGGAATATGGCTACGAAATCTGCGCCCGATACCATTTGAATCATCCGTCGACAGGCGATTATATCGAGATGGGGCAGAGGTATACCGTTGCCGACTTGGTTGCCTATTGCAATGAGAACCGATCTCGTCAGGGGGCCATACGCGCGGCCGCCGTGCTCAAGCGCGTGCACGATGGCGCGCGGTCGCCCATGGAGACGGCCACCGCAATCATGGTCGTAGCAAAACGTTCCCAGGGAGGGCTGGGATACGCCAAGATTGAGCTCAACCATAGGGTCGATGTTCCCAACGAGTTCAAGTATCTCGCAAAGGCCGGGTATTTCGAGATCGACGTATATGCGCCTGCGAGCGGTACGGGGATTGAATACAACGGCTCGGATCATCTTGATAAGCAGCGCAGCGCGTCGGATGCGGAGCGTATGACCGTGCTGAGCGCGCTGGGCTTTAGGATGATCGTCCTCACCGGGACTCAGTTTGCCCATCAGCTGCAATTGCACCGGGCGATGAACGCCATCGCGCTCGCTATGGGCCTTAAGTGCGACCGAAGCGAAGCGTTCCAGAAACGTCAAAACGACCTGCGAGAATTCGTGATTCGGCACTGGGACGGCGGCCTTTAGGGGCGTTACGGCCCTTCTGCGGGGTGCCGTGGGCAGGCAGACCATCACAACATTCGACGTTTTTGCCAAAAACGGGAAAAGCATCGAATGTTGCGATGGTTTGCGTTGAGGATGGGCTTGGGAAGCCGGTCTTGCTCGAAGCGACCTGTCCTGTCGTACGGGTGTCGGCATGATTCTCTCGTGGGGTATTATGTTTTCCGAAGAATAAAACGCCGCGTGAGGGGAGGGCTGCGTGGACGGGCACGTGCAACATGACGGCTTTGGCCGCGACATCAACTACCTGCGCATTGCCGTTACTGACAAGTGCAATTTCCGCTGCATTTACTGCATGCCGGCCGACGGCGTGGCGCCCCGTGCACACGACGAGCTGCTCAGCGCCGAGGAAATCGCCCGCTTTGTGCGTCTGGTAGCGGGGGAGGGCATTCGCAGCGTGCGCCTGACGGGTGGCGAGCCGCTGGTCAGCCGCCGTATCATTCCGCTCATTCGTGATATCCGCGCGATTCCGCAGATCGAGGACATCTCGCTTACCACCAATGGCGCCCTGCTGCCCAAGTTGGCGCCGCAGCTCAAAGACGCGGGGCTTAACCGCGTCAACATCTCGCTCGACACGCTCGACCCTACGCTGTTTGGAAAGATAACGCGCCTGGGTCGACTCGAGCAGACCATGGCCGGCATCGACGCGGCGCTGGCTTGGGGCTTTGAGCCCGTTAAGGTCAACTGCGTTGTGGTGCGCCGGCTCAACCAGGATGTGGCGGCTCTCGCGCGGCTGACCGTCGACCGCCCCATCCACCTGCGCTTTATCGAATACATGCCCATTGGCGACGAGCGCACGAGCTCGCATTGCGCTGTGGACCCGCATGCGCCTGCGCTCAATCCCGAGCTGTGGGATGCGAGCGACACCGTGCCGAGCGACGAGCTGCGGGCGCGCATCAATGCCGGGGCCGCCGCGGCGGGACTGGGCGAGCTCGAGCCGCTCGACATCAACGACGCTCCTGCCGGCGCGGGTCCTGCGCGCTATTGGCACTTTCCGGGCGCGGCGGGAACGGTCGGCTTCATTAGCGCCATGTCCAACCATTTTTGTGCGAATTGCAACCGTCTGCGCCTGACGGCAGACGGCAACGTGCGTCCGTGCCTGTTCAGCGATGCCGAGTATTCGGTGCGTGAGGCGCTGCGCCATGGTGATGATATGCAGGTACTTTCGATTTGGCGCGATGCCGTGGCCCACAAACCGCAGGAACACGCGATAATTGAGGGCACGCAACGATTTATGTCCCAAATCGGAGGATGATCATATGGCCAAGAGCAGGTACGCCGATGCCACCAAGGCCGCTCGCAGGGCCGCGATGTCTGCCCATAAAGTCACGGCTGCGGCCAGCGATGCCGTTGCAGGCGCGCAGCCGACTGCCAGCGCTGTCGCCGAGCCCGCCCGTGACGCCCGCCGCGACGAGCTGACACACGTGGACGCCAAGGGCGAGGTACGCATGGTCGACGTGTCCGACAAGGCCGAGACCCATCGCATCGCCATCGCCGAGGGCACCATCCTCATGCATCCCGAGACGCAGGCTATGGTGCTGCAGGACCGTGCCAAGAAGGGCGACGTGCTTGCCTGCGCGCGCGTGGCGGGCATCATGGCCATCAAACGCACGAGCGACATCATCCCCATGTGCCATCCGTTGCTCATTACCAAGAGCAAGTGCGACATTGCGCCCATCGCTGCGGCGGGGACGCCGGCCGAGGACGTGCCCGAGGGCTGGGCGCCGGCGCGCGCAGACGGGCAGGTTGGCTTTCACGTGCTGGTTACGGCCGGCGTAACGGGCAAGACGGGTATCGAGATGGAGGCGTTGACCGGCGCGAGTGCCGCGTGCCTTACGATCTATGACATGTGCAAGGCCGTCGATCGCGGCATGGAGATCGTCGACGTGCGCCTGCTGCACAAGGAGGGCGGCCGCTCGGGCATATGGGACCGCGCAGAGCGTCAGGCCGCTGCTGTTGAGGCCGTGGCCGCTGACGGTGCCGCGCCCGCGAGCGCACCCGTCGCCGTCGCACCCGCAGCTCCGACACCGGCCGTCCCTGCGATCGCGTTTATCGGCTACCAAAACTCGGGCAAGACCACGCTCGTCGAGAAGGTCATCGCCGAGCTCACCCGCCGTGGCCTGCGCGTGGGTTCGCTCAAGCATCACGGACACCACGGCTTCGATATCGACGTGCCCGCTAAGGACACCTGGCGCCATCACCAGGCCGGATCCAAGCACGTGGGCCTCATCTGCGCCACGCGCTGGGCGGAGTACGCCGACACGCGCGAGGAGGACGAGATGCCCGCGCGCGAGCTGCTGTCGCGCTACAACGATGTCGACGTGGTGATCATTGAGGGCTACAAGACCGAGGGCTTCGACAACATCGTGGTCGCGCGCTCCGGTGTCGACCGTCTGCGTGGCAAGAGCTCACTCGACCTGGTCGACGGTCACACGCTGGCCCTTGCCTGCAACGAAGCCCTGGCGCGTCAGGCCTTCGACGCCGGCTTTGCGACCCGAGCCATCAACATCAACGACGCCCGAGCCATCTGCGATCTGATCCAAGATCATCTGGCCTAAAACCTGCCAAAAAGGGACAGGTTTATTTTGGCAGGTTTTATCTGGGCAAACGTCATTTCCACCACAAAGGGGCCAGGCACCTTTGTGGTGGTTTTTGCAAAAAAGGCTTTGACTTAAAGTTGGCTCAAGGTGCAATAATCGCTGACAAACGATTGCGATTACGGAGGTCTCATGCCAAAACTGTACTTTATGCGTCACGGTCAAACGCTCTTTAACCTGCTTCGTCGCAAGCAGGGCTGGTGTGACTCGCCGCTTACCGAGCTGGGAATCGAGCAGGCTAAAACTGTCGGTGCGACCCTGCGAGGGCGTGGCCTTACGTTTGACCATGCGTACAGCTCTACATCCGAGCGTGCGTGCGACACGCTTGAGCTTGCGTTTCCCGGTCAGCCTTACGAGCGCGTCAAGGGCCTTAAGGAGTGGAACTTTGGTAAGTTTGAGGGCGCGAGCGAGGATTTGAATCCGCGCCTGCCGTACGGCGATTTTTACAAGCAGTATGACGGCGAGGGCGAAGACGAGTTTCGCGAACGCATGATGGCGACCATCACCGAGCTCATGCAGCGCCCTGGGCATGAGAGCGTGTTGTGTGTGAGCCATGGCGCCGCGGCGGCTCAGGTCATGCGCGGCGTGGGCGTGGAGCCGCTCAAGATGAAGAACCGCATCGGCAACTGCTGCGTGCTCGAGCTTGACTTTAATCCCGCCACCAGCACATTTGCTCTCGCAGATTTGTACAACCCCTACGGCACTCCGCGCGAGTAACATCGGGGCATCAGTCGAAACCACCACAAAGGGGCCAGGCACCTTTGTGGTGGTTTTGGCCTTGCCCTCGGCATTTGCCCAGATAAAACCTGCCAAAATAAACCTGTCCCTTTTTGGCAGGTACCGTTCGCGGGCGATTTCCTACCGTTCGGCGGACTTTCGTGCCGGTGGGCTTACGCTGCATGCAAGTTTCATCCTACAATCGCCCACGTGCTCACAAGTTTGTTACTCCTCGGGAGGCATCACTTGCGCATAATAGAAGACGAGGAATATCGCCCCGTCATCTAACGCCGATGTCCGAGGAGTTTTTTCATGCTCATTTTAAAGAAGATCAACAATAACGTTGCTCTTGCCGCCAGCGATGACGGCCGAGAGGTTGTTGTCTTTGGCAAGGGCATCGGTTTCCACGAGATGCCCTACGAGCTTGCCGATGAGTCTCTCATCCAGCGCAAATTCTATAACGTTCCCGAGAGCCTGCAGGATATGGTCGGTACGCTTCCCGACGACGTCCTGCTCGCCGCGAGCGACATTGCCTGCTTCGCGTCGCAGCAGCTTGGCTGCAAGCTATCCGGTGGCCTGCCCTTTATCCTGGCAGATCACCTGCAGTTTGCCGTTCAGCGCGACGACGACCAGCTCAGCGCTCCCAACCCGCTCGAGCACGAGGTGGCCTTCATCTACCCGCGCGAGCTCGAGATCGGCCAGGCCGCGCTCGCCATCGTGCAAAAGCACACCGGCGCCAAGCTGGGTCAGAACGAGGCCACGAGCATCGCGCTCCACATCGTTAACGCCGAGGTCGACGGCATGGGCCGCGCCAAGGACATGGACTTCATCATGAAGAGCACCCGCGTGCTCGACGAGGTGACCCATTCCGTGGAAAAGCAGCTTGGCTGCTCGCTCGACACGGCGTCGTATTGCTACATTCGCTTTCTTGCGCACCTGCGCTTTTTGGTCCGCCGCCTCTGCAAGGGTAAGTGCACGCAGACCGAGAATTCCTCGCTGTTCATGCAGGCCGCCCGCGATTTTCCCGAGGCCTACCAGTGCGCATATGCCATCAACCGCGTGTTCGAGAAAGAGTTTAAGCAGAGCTGCTCGGACGAGGAGCTTTTGTATCTGATGATGCATATCAACCGTCTGCGATCGGCTTCGCAGACCGAGTGAGTAAGGCCGCCAGCCTGGCGGCAATCGCAACAATTCTTTTTGGTTTCTAGCTGCGGGCAAGGTACCGGCTCGCGGTAGGGGATATTTTTGTCGAAATTTGGAAAAGAGAGGACAGATCATGGCAGGTAAATACGACGATCTTGCTTCCCAGATCGTAGAGCTGGTTGGCGGCAAGTCCAACGTCAAATGCGTCGCACACTGCATTACCCGCGTTCGTTTTAAGCTCAAGGACGAGTCGAAGGCCAATGACGAGGCAATCTCCGAGCTGCCCAACGTCATCAAGGTCATGCACGCCAACGGCCAGTACCAGGTTGTTGTGGGCAACATTGTCGAGGACGTCTACGACGCCGTTCTCAAGGCCGGCGGTTTTAGCGACGGCGGCGCCGTCGACGCCGATGACGACGATGCCGCTCCCAAGGGCGTTACCGATGTGATCATCGACCTCATCTCGGGCATCTTCGCCCCTATGCTCGGCACCTTCGCCGCTGCCGGTATCATGAAGGGCCTGCTGGCGCTCGCTACCTTCCTGGTCCCGAGCTTTGCCAACGACGGCGCCTACACGCTGCTCTACACCGTCGCCGACGGCATGTTCTACTTCCTGCCCGTGGTGCTTGGCTACACCGCGGCCAAGAAGTTCAAGATGAGCGAGTTCAACGGCATGGCCATCGCCTTTGCCCTGGTGTATCCCACCATGGTTGCCCTGACCTCGGGCGAGGTTGTCGGCTCCGTCGAGCTCGGCTTTGCCGGCACCTTCTCTTGGTACACCACGTTCCTGGGCCTGCCGCTCATCATGCCTGCCTCGGGTTACACCAGCTCCGTTATCCCCATCCTTCTCATGGTCTGGTTTGGCTCCACCCTCGAGCACTGGGTTAAGAAGTGGATGCCCGCTTCTATGAAGATGTTCTTCACCCCGCTGATCGTCGTCACCGTTACCGTCACCCTTGGCTACCTGGTCATTGGCCCCATCGCCACGCTCATCACCAACCTGCTCGGTGAGTTCTTCGCACTGCTGTTTGGCCTGCCCATGATCGGCTCCCTCCTGGGCTGCACCCTCGTCGGTGCCTTCTGGATGTGCCTGGTCATCTTTGGCTTCCACTGGTCGCTTGTGCCTATCGCGCTGGTCAACCTGTCCACTCTGGGCCATGACTACATCCTGGGCTCCGTTATCGCCCACTCCTTCTCGCTGGGCGCCGTGCTCTTTGCCATGTATCTCAAGAACAAGGACGAGAAGTTCCGCGGCATCGCGCTGCCGGCCATGATCTCCGCCTTCTTCTTTGGTGTCACCGAGCCCGCTATCTACGGTGTCGCCCTGCCCGATAAGAAAGCCTTCATCAACGCCAGCATCGGTTCTGCTGTGGGCGGCCTCATCATTGGTCTCTCCGGCGCCGTGGTGTACATGTCCGGTGGTCTGGGCGTCTTCAACTGGCTGTCCTTCATCGACCCCTCCGGTGTTAACGGCATCAACCACATGATCTGGGCTATCGTTGCCTCTTTCGTGGGTGCTGCCGTGGGCTTCGCGATCGAGTTTGTCACCTACAAGCCCGAGGCTGCCAAGTAACCCAAACGACAAAGACTCGGTACCAAGCCGGCGGGGGAGCGCCCCGCCGGCTTTTTTCAAAGGGGCTAGATGCCATGCGCTCGTCCGAGCGACTGCCCAAAATCAAAACCATGCCGGATTACGGGGCTGAAACGGTGAGTGCTGACCATACCCCGTTTTCCGTAAACTGACAAGCCTCCTACCTGCGGTTTTGTCCTTGCCGTTTCTGGCATGCTCAAGGGGCACTGGTTCTGCCCCGTAAACCGGCATGGTTTTGAACCTGCCAATAAGGGACAGGTTTATTTTGGTCGGTTTTATCTGGGCAAACGTCGTCTCCGTCAGCTCCGTCCGCATATCTTAAGCCGGCATAGTTTCGATCGGCCGGTCCGCGCGCGTCCCGCAACACGCCTCGCCACGAAACCGGCCTATCTACTACGTTTAGGTGGCAGGGGCTAAACACACGGCGGTTTTCCGAAAACTGTCAAGCCGTCTACCTGCGGTTTTATTTTTGACAATTGCGGCGTGGTCGGGGGTTCACGACTAAACGTAGTAGATGGGCCGGTTTCGTGGCGGCCGACTCAACGCGAACCCCGATCGGGGCGCAAATTACCTTGTGGACGCCGCTTCGGCATCCACGCAACATCCCAACACGTACGAAAGGAGCCAACATGGCTTTTCCCGATGGATTTCTGTGGGGCGGCGCCACTGCCGCCAATCAGTGCGAAGGCGGATACAACGAGGACGGCAAGGGCCTCGGCGTTCCCGACATCATGACCGGCGGCACGGTCTCCGAGCCGCGCCACATTACCGACGGCATTCTGCCCCAGTACCACTATCCCAGCCACGAGGCCGTGGATATGTACCATCACTACCTCGACGACATCAAGCTCTTTGGCGAGATGGGCTTTAAGTGCTACCGCATGTCCATCAACTGGAGCCGCATCTTCCCCAGCGGCGACGAGGCCGAGCCCAACCAGGCCGGCATCGAGTTCTACCGCCGCGTGTTCCAGGCCTGCCAGGAGCAGGGCATCGAGCCCATGGTCACCCTCAGCCACTACGAGCTGCCCTATGGCCTGTCCAAAAACTACGGCGGCTGGAAGAACCCCAAGCTCATCGATTTCTACCTCAACTACGCCCGCACCGTCATGACCGAGTACAAGGGCCTGGTGCGCTACTGGCTCACCTTTAACGAAATCAATTGCCTGCTCATGGGCGGCTTTGGCGGCGTGATGGGTGGCGGCATGGTGCCCGAGGCAACTGACACGCCCATGGCCTTTGGCAACTGCGATTGGGACGATCCGCAGGCGCGCTTCGACGCCCTGCACCATCAGTTCTTGGCGAGCGCCAAGTGCGTCACCATGGGCCATCAGATCGATCCCCAGAACAAGATCGGCTGCATGATTGCCGGCAATGCCTGCTATCCGCACACGTGTAATCCGGCTGACGTCCTGGCGGCGCAAAAGCAGCAGCGCGAGATGAACTTCTACTGCGGCGACGTGCAGGTGCGCGGTGCGTATCCCTCGTGGGCGCCCAGCGTGTGGCGCCGCGAGGGCGTGCACGTGGAGGTCTCGCCCGAGGACGCCGCCACGCTGGGCGCCGGCAAGGTCGACTTCTACAGCTTTAGCTACTACATGAGCGCCACGGCCACGGCCGGCCCGGTGCTGCTGGAGCAGGGCAACATCTTTGGTGGCGCCGGCAACGAGTACCTCAAGAAGAGCGATTGGGGTTGGGCGATCGACCCCGAGGGTCTGCGTTACTACCTGGAGGAGGTCTACGACCGCTACCAGGTGCCGCTGATGATCGTCGAGAACGGCCTGGGCGCGGTGGACGAGGTCGAGGCGGACGGTGCGATTCACGACGGCTACCGCATCGATTACCTGCGCGAGCATATCAAGCAGATGGAGATTGCCATCGAGGACGGCGTGGACCTGATGGGCTACACCATGTGGGGCTGCATCGATTTGGTGAGTGCCTCGACCGGCGAGATGAAGAAGCGCTACGGCTTCATCTACGTCGACAAGGACAACGACGGCAACGGCACGCTCGCCCGCAGCCGCAAGGACAGCTTCTTCTGGTACAAGAAGGTCATCGCCACCAACGGCGCCGATTTGGCCTAGCCAAGTCTCAACCAGCGTAAACGTCGCAACCACCACAAAGGGGCCAGGCACCTTTGTGGTGGTTTTTGCTTTGGTAGATGGTTGGGACATGCCTTACAATCTACCGAGTAGTTCATGACGGGCGAAAAACGGAGAGAAGGGGCTCGATGCGTCCTTAATGTTTCATGCGGATAGATTGATTTGACAGACGGTGGCGAATGCCCACCGCCCGTATTCGTATGAAACAAGGAGTCTCCATGCTCGCATCTCTTCTCTCAAAATCTCAACCTTCGCTGTCCGCGCAGGCTAAGCGCCTGGTGGCGATGCGCTTTCTCATCTACACCGGTTTTCAGACCAGCTACTTTATCGGCGTCATCGGAACGCTCACCTATGCGGACGGCGCTTCGGTCGTCGCGACATCGCTGGCCGTCCTGTTTATGAATGTATTTGTGATCCTGGGATCCTTTGCGGGTGGCGCGGCGCTTGACGCCTGGGGTCCGCGCCGCCATTTCTTGCTGAGCATCGTCGGCACGCTCGCAACTGGCACGGCAATCATCGCCTTTGGCAGCGCGACCGGCATCGTCCTGCTCGGCGCGGTGTTTCTGGGCTTTACGATGGGATTCGCCCAGCCCATTGCCACGTCCTATCCGGCCTACCTCACCGACAATCCTGTCGAGCTCAAAGACATCAACTCCGCCATTGCCATGTTCTCAAACGTGAGTATCATCGTCGGGCCCACGTTGGGTGGCTTTGTCGCGGCGGCTGCGTCGTCGCGCGCGGTGTTCGTGCTCATGATGCTCTTTACCGTGCTGGCACTCATCGCTGGCTGGGGCTTTAGGCCGCAAACCAGCCATGTCGCCGGGGATGCGGATGCCGATTCGGCAGAGGAAGGGGAGCGTGCGGGACAAAGCTCCAGCCCCAGCACGTCCGCCCGCGCCACCTTCGCAGCCAGCATCAAGACAGTCTTCACCAACAGCGTCCTCGCGCTACTTTTCTGCATCATTTTTCTCTCGAACTTTGGCTATGGAGCCTTCGATCCGCTCGAGTCGTTTTTCTATCGCGATGTCCTGCATGTCGGCGTTGAGTGGATGGGCTGGCTCTCGTCGGCCAGCGGTGTGGGCGCGGTGCTGGGCGCCGTGGTCGCGCTCCGCTTGCCGCCGCACCTGGTCAACCTTAAGACGCTGCTCGTGGCGCTCATGTCCGTGGGCCTAGGAAGTCTGCTCTATGTGGGGACGCCGTACGTGGGCGTGGCCCTCGTCGGCCAGATCGCCCTGGGCATAGCTTGGGGCGTCGTCAACCCGCTCCACAACACGATCGTGCAAACGACGGCCCCGCTCGAGCAGCTCGGTCGCGTGAACTCGGTCATGGGCTTTGGCAATATGTTCGCCGGCGTGGCGCCGCTGGCGATTGCCCCGTGGCTGGCGGCAACATTTGGCGTACAACGGACACTCGTAGGGGCGGGCATGGTCGTGACGGCGGTCCCTGCGGCGTTGCTGCTGTTTGGACGCCGGCATTTGGATCGTGCCGCAAAGCAGTAAAAACCATCACAACATTCGATGAAAATCGCGATTTTGCCGAAAAACGTCGAATGTTGTGATGGCTTGCGCTCCGGGCTAGGCCATTCTGCGAGTCCGGCCACCACAAAGGGGCCAGGCGCCTTTGTGGCGGTTTTTGCTTTGACGGGCCGCGCCTGTGCCTTGGTATACCATGTACGCCGTTCACGAATACACTCCACACCGCCGCACGACCCAGAAAGGCCCCCATGGACACCACCTTCAGCCACATCAAAGCCGTGTTCTGTGATATCGACGGCACGCTGCTCACGAGCCGGCACACGGTGTCCCCGCGCACCGTGGCGGCGATTCGCGCCCTGCGCGAGCGCGGCGTGCTCTTTGGCCTGTGCACCGGGCGCGACGCCCACGCGACCGAGGCCATGTACGAGCTCTGGGGCATCGAAGGCCTGGTGGACGTGCTCGTGGGCTGCGGCGGCGCCGAGGTCATCGACCGCGCGCACGACATCAACGAGCTGAGCTATCCGCTGCCGGGCGAGACCATCGCGCGCATCTGCAAGCACATGGCGGACCTTCCGGCAACGCCCGTCTGCCCCCGAGACGGCGTGTTCTACGTGCCCGAGAGCAACGCGTACGTCGAGCACCTGTCGCGCGTCGACGGCGTACCTTACAAGGTGGTCGATTTTGCCGAGTTTTTGCGCGAGCCGCAGCCCAAGGTGATGTTTACCATGGCGCCCGAGGTGATGCCGCGGGTGATTGAGCGGGCGTCGACGTTTGCCGATAACACTGTTAAGGCGGCGGCTCTGCAAACCACGCAGCGGCTCTACGAGTTTATGGATCCGCGCGTGTCCAAGACGCGCGGCCTTGTGCGTGTGGCGGAGCTCAACGACATGGAGCTCCAGAACATCTGCGTGTTTGGCGATGCCGATAACGACACCTGCATGGTGGCCGACGCCGGCGTGGGCGTGGCCATGGCAAACGGCAGCGACGCCACCCGTGCCGCCGCCGATTTTGTAACCGCCAGCAACGACAAAGACGGCATCGCGATCTTTATCGAGGAACATCTGCTGTAGCGCCGGGGGAGAGCCACCACAAAGGGAATAGGCACCTTTGTGGCGGCCTCAGGCGATTTGGGCGAAATGATGCCTAAAATCTGCGCGAAAATTCAAATATAGTTGTCTGAACATCACGCTTCTAACTACCGATGGGTTAAAGATATTCTCATCAGTTTGGTAGGATATTCCTTCCGGTTAATGACCTACCGCTCACGGTCGATTTTCGACCGTTCACAGGATGTTTGCTCTTGAGCAAAATGTTGTGCAAATAAATCTAATGCCATTAAAAAATAATACGCAACTAAATTACCAGCAGAAACAAAAAATAGATAGCGAATAAACGAAGGTAAATCTGAGCAAATGTCAAGAGAATTGAGAACTCGCTACAAAAATGTCGGTTTTGTTGCTCAGATGTTTAAACAATCGTTATAATTGCATTACTAAACGAGCGCAATTACAGATTGCGCAGATACGTTTGATGGTGAAAGAGCAAGATCGCGGTCTCTTGGGGAGGAGACATCGATGAAAGCGAATTCGGACAAATCTAAGCAGAGTAATAAAACGACGCGCCGTGTGCTGGCAGGCGTTTTGTGCGGAGCCTCCGTTTTGAGCCTGGTACTGTCGCTCGTCATGCCTCCGATCTCGCAGGCCATTGCCAACGATGGTCAGGCAGCTCCTACCGAGGAAACTGTGATGGGGGGGGGGTTCCTCAAGTGAGTCTACTGATGTAGACAACACCAACAACGGGGATACCGAAAGGCAGGATAACAACGACGTCAAGAATGACGAAGTCTCTGGCGACGCTGGTGCGGCGAGCCTGTTGTCCGATGACGCAGGGGTTGAGGATGCTGTACAGCCTGCGGATGACAGTGCTAATGATGAGGGCGATATTGCTCTAGCTGTGGAAGACGCGGACGGATATACGCAGATTAATACAGCGCAGGACCTCTACGATTACCTTCAAAAAGATAAAAAAACCGGCAAGTTTCGCCTGAATGCCGATGTCGAGTATGCAAGTGACATTACGTTGGGCGCAGGTGAGGTGACCTTAGATTTAAATGGTCACAAGATTAAGCATAATGGCACCGAACCAGGTCGCAACAACATGTCCATGTTCAATGTGCCTGCGGGCGCGACGCTCACGATTGAGGATCTGCAGCAGGCGGCTGATAACAAGTTCGAGCAGGGTGGCGACAAAAACGGCAACCTTGCTAAGCTCGATTACGACGGCACAACGCCCAGTAAGCTCACATACTACGTGACTGAGTCGACTTCGAGTGACACTGCTACTACCGAGACCCTTTTCAGGCACGAGGTTGACATCAATGGCGCCATCGTGGGCACCACTACTGGCTCCACAATGAAGCTCATCGACGTCTATGCGGGTGGTACGTTTAACCTTCAGAGCGGCGTACTGACCACGGCTCAGGACGCAAATGTTCGCCACCTGATTTATGCCGAGAACGGCTCTAACGTCACCATGAGTGGCGGATACGTTTGTGGTGCTTCTATGGGCAGAGATGGTGCTGGTGCTGGAATTCATGTCGATGGCTCAACCCTGGTGATCTCTGGCGGCGTAATCGCTGGTAACTATGCCCCCAGTGGCGGCGGCGTTTATGCCATGAATTCTACGGTAAACATGGTTGGCGGTATTATCTCCGGCAACGGTACAAATAGTTATCAAAGAGGTTATGGCGCGGGAATTTGTGCTGTGGACTCTATGGTGACCATTACGAATGGTCACATCACCAATAACAAATATCAGTTCTACCAGGACACTGAGAATGACTGGGGGCATCTCGGTTTCGGTTGTCACGGTGGTGGCGGCATTGCTGCCTTTAGCTCCACTGAAGGACAGAAAAAAGGCGGTCTGGTTATTAGCGGCGGCTACATCACGGGCAACTACTCTGCCGAGGCTGGCGGCGGCGTTTATGCTGGCGCTTGGAATAAACCTCTTTCCGGGTTTACGTTTTCTGGTGGAACCATCGCCAGCAATGTGGCGCAAAACTCGGAGGGTGGCGGTATCCGTATCGCTGCGCCTACCACTGGCGAGTTCAACGTTCCTCTTGGCGCGAAGGCATATATTACCAACAACACAACCAATGCAACCAACGACTGGGGCGGCGGTGGCGTATTCGTCCAGGGCAGCAGCGACAACAACGTTCAGCCGGCAAGGCTCGAGATATATAACGCGCTGATTACCAAGAATCATGCCAATGGCTTTGGCGGCGGGTTTGCCGCTTGCCCGACTGGTAAGACTGCCATTACCGATACCAATGGCATCGCGATTTTCAGTAATTCTGACGGTAAACCTGACGGTAGTTATAACCGATCGGGTGGCTCTAACGGGAAGAGCGAGGACTGGGATTTCAATAAGGATAATGATAAGGGCGGCGAAATAACTGAAGACTTTAAAATAGCCGGTCACCAGGATCTTTTTCTTATTCGCGATGGTGCTAACCCTGAATCGCTGCCGTATATCGCTGCCGTAACTGGACAAATGCTTGGTGGCGGAGCTGCTAACTGGTCGGGCACGATCGACAAAACACCAACGTCTATCGGCAAGTACGAGGGCGCCCAAGCTAAGTACATGATTGGCCTTAAATCTGACCCGATTAAGGAAGATATGGATGCTGCTACCGCGGCTGCGTCCCTCTTCATCACGGGCAACAGATCCAACATTCACGGTGGCGGCATCATGACCAACGGCTACGTAATCGCTGGCTCCACCACGCAGGTGAACGTGTACCCCAAGATGAAGCTCAACGGCACTAAGGCACTGACGGGTCGCAAGCTTAAGAAAGAAGAGTTCAAGTTCCAGCTGCTCAAGCAGAACAAGATTACTAAAGATAATGGTGAGATTTCACTTACAGTCCCGAGCTTTGACGAGGACAAGGACGGCAAACTCAAACTGCAGCTCAATGGCTGCTCAAAAATTGGCGATGGGGTCACGAACAACGCTGACGGTAGCTTTGCCTTTGATTTGGGCAGGGTCTACTCCGATGGCCCGGTTGTCTACTACCTAGTTGAGGATCCCGGTGACAAGCCCGTTTCTGGTGTGACTTACGACAAGACTATCTACAAGATTGAGTTTGAAACAAAGGTGGACCAGACACAGGAGGTGCTGGACATTACTTACACCTACTACTCGGTTGATAAAGTAAAGGTCACTAATCTCACCAACGGGGGCTCGATGGAGGTCAACCCGCACGATGGCAGTAATGTGTCCGTTAATCTCACGAACGATAAGACCTTTACTAATGCATACACAGCCGAGGGCTCTTGGACGCCTCAGGTGACCAAGAAGGTCGATGGCGGCGAGATGAAGAAGTTTAAGTTTGACCTTGCGAACGACGAGAGCTTCACCAATCCGGAAACGGTAATAGTCGATCCGTCGAAAGCTACAACCGACGAAAACGACAACGAGACTGCGCCGGTCAAATTCGCGACAAAGGACTATGAGCTCAAGGACCTTGAAAATGGATCTAAGACCTTCACGTACTACGTGCGCGAGGAGGGCGAAAGCTCGACCTATCCGCATTACAAGTTTGATCAGTCGGTCTATAGGTTCAAGGTTGTGGCAACGGATAACACCAAAGGAAGGATCGACTGTGCGGTGACCTACATGAAGGGAACCGTTGGCTCCGATGGCGAGTGGAAACCAGACCCCGATGCCAAAGAACAGAACCTCACCGACACCTCTAACCCCACCTTTACCAACACCTACTCCACCTCTTTGCCCCTTTCTGGTATGTCGGGCGTCACTCTGACGTACCTTGCCGGCGCGGCGGTGCTTTGCGCTGCTGCGGCCTGGATGCACATTCGTCGCAAGGCGAATGCGAAGGGAGGCGAGCGTCGTGAATAAGAAAGTTTGCTCCTTCCCGATCTTGTTTGCGCTGCTTGCCCTCTTGATTGGCACCTGCGCGGTTGTGTTCCCCGCATCCGCGCAGGCCGCGCCGACCTCGACCGGTTCCATCACGGTGAGCGGCACCGTGGCGAGCAGCTACGACGCCTCTCAGATCTTTAGCGCCAACGTCGTCGACGGCGACAGCGACGCCAAGATCGCCACCGATCTCGCCTGGGCAAGCGACGACGCGCGCGACGCCGCGCTGCCTGTGCTGCACAGCGCCGGCATGCCCAATTCCCAGACCACCGCGCAGGAAGCTGCCGAGTGGCTCAACTCCGATTCCCACCTTACGAGCGCGCTGAGCGCACAGCTTGCTCGTTCCCTCCAGAGCTCTGGCGCCGTGTCTGTGGCCCTTAACGCAGGCACGACGGCCGAGCTGCCCTGCGGCTACTGGCTCATCGTCGCCGACGACGACGCCATCTCCCAGAACGAGGCCGGCACCGCGCCGATCATGGCCCTGGTGGGCGGCAGCGCCGTCACCGTCAAGCCCAAGGCCGCGACCCCCAAGGTCGCCAAGCACGTGCTGGAGGACAGCACCGCCGCCTGGCAGAAGGCCGCCGACGCCACGGTCGCCGACGACCTGTACTGGCGCCTCTCCGCCACGGTCCCGGCGGGCCTTGCCGCCTACGACACCTATACGGTGCGGTTCGTCGACACCATGAGCGCGGGGCTCGACCCCTCCAAGGTGGCCGCGAGCGTGCGCGTGTACGTGGCGGCGGGCGCGGACGGCGGCTTCGACGCCGTCCCGACCGGCAAGGACGGCCGCGCCGGCACCAAACCCGCGAAGGGCTGGACCGACATCACGGCCCAGTGCGCCACCAGGGTAGCGGCCGACGGCAAGACCTTCACCGTGCGCACCGGCGACCTGATCGCCGCGCTCGGCGGGGCCGACGCCTTCACCGCGGGCGCCCGCGTGGTCGCCGTGTACAACGCGCCGCTCAACAGCGCGTGCAACCACGGCATCGCGAAGGGCAACCCCAACGAGGTCTACCTGCGCTACCCCCGCTCTCCCTTTGCCGATCAGTCCGGCGACGCCGGCTTCACCCGCACGCCGAGCGATGACGCGTGCGCCTACACCTGGGATCTCGCGCTCACCAAGCGCGGCAGCGACGGCGACAAGCCGCTTGCCGGGGCGGTCCTGAGCATCGCCGACGACCGCGGCCGCACGCTAGCGGCCGACGGCACGTGGGATGCGGAGGGCAAGGCCACCGTCGCCACGGGCGAGGACGGCCGCGTGACCGTCTCGGGCGTGGACTCGGGCAAGCTGGAGGTCCGCGAGCTCAAGGCGCCCAAGGGCTACAAAACCTTTGAGGGCGCGCGCTCCGTGACGGTCAAGGCCGAGGGTCTGGACGTCGACCAGGTGGCCGCCGCCAAGCCCAAACTCACCATCACGGCTGAGTCGCCCCTGCGCGCCGACAGCGCGGACGGGTCGACGGGCAGCCTGGAGGCGTCGCTCATCAACACGCCCACCGGCACACCCCCTATCATTACCACCGGAGGCTTTATGCCCTCGACTGGCGATATGGCAATGTACGCCGCGGCCGCCGCAGCGGTCGCCGGAGCCGCGCTCATCGTGGTCGCGCTCCTGGTCAAGCGGGGAGGTGGCAGCCATAAAGAGTAGCTGGCAGCCCCACAGAGAGCGGGGCGAGACGTAGCGAAGTAAATGCTAAGACACAGACAGACAGATTTAGATCAAATGGAATTCGAGCAGAAAGCAGAGGAAAAGAAGATGAGCATGAGCAAGAACATCGCGCGCCTGGCAGTAACCGCCGGCCTCACAGCAGCGCTGAGCTTCGGCGGCGTCATGGCCCCGGTGACGATGGCGTTTGCTGAGGGTACGACTGCTACGACCAATAGCATCACGATCAAAAAGAAGAACGATAATGGCAACGTGAAGTACAAGGCCTACCAGATTTTCGAGGCCGATGTCGTGGATGAGAGCGGCAAGACTGGCAAGACTGACAAGGTCGTTTCGAATGTTAAGTGGGCAACTGGCGTTGGGGAGACGACGCAAAAAGCCATTATTAAGGCCATCAACGACTATAATAAAAATGAAGCAGACAATCTGAAAACCGATGCCAGCCCGCAGGATGTTGCCAATTGGCTGACTGCCAACATTACCGGGACCACAAACACGACGGTTCTCAAAGACACCGATTTGCTCAATACGCTTGCTGGACTGGTTGCGAAGGAAGTCACTCCGACCAATCCGACCAATCCGACGGGCATTACGGATGGTTCGTTTGCGGCGGACACCAAGGTTTCTTTCGATAAATCCGGTTATTACCTGTTTCTGACTGACGCGGGCACTTTGCCTTCGGATGAGTCGAAGACCGACAGCAAGAATACTGCCACTTCGCCGATTTATGCCGTCGTGGGCGCCGGCGATGTAGAGGTTACCGAGAAGACCAGTATCCCTACGGTCAATAAACAGGTTCTCGATGCTACTGCCGGGAAAGGCAGCTGGAAGAACGTGGGCGACGCCTGGATTGGCCAGGTAATCGACTATAAGTTGACCGGTACTGTTGCGAGCAATATTGCCTCGTATGATGAGTACAAGTATAAGTTCCAGGACCATCTCTCTGTTGGACTGGACGCCGACTTGAGTACCGTTAAAGTTACTATTGGCGATATTACCATCCCTCTTGTAGATGATTCTCAGTCCGCAAATGGCTATACGGCAAGTCTTACGGAAACCTGGGACGATTCCGGGAAATCTACGGGCCATGATCTGACGATTTCCTTCGTTAACCTCAAGGCTGCTGCGGAGGCCAAGGGTGTTAAACTCAATGAGAATTCCGAGGTCGTTGTGGAATACAAAGCAACGCTGACTGAGAAGGCTGAATATACTGCCGCCGGTAACACCAATGAGGTTAAGCTTGTCTATTCTAATAACCCCATGGTTGACAGTACTGGCACCTCCACGTCGAAGCGAGTTACTGACCATGTCTTCCGCCTGGATGTGACCAAGGTCGAAAAGGATAACGAGGGCCAAAAACTTGAAGCTACCTTCCAAGTTAAAATGACCAAAGAGGGAAATACTCCGCTTGAGACTAAAAAGTGGCTGACCCAAACTGGCGGCATTACCGACAAAGAGGAAAAGGCCGGAAAATTCACGACCAGCAAGGGCACTGGCAAGATTTATATCCCTGGTCTTGTTGCAGGAACGTATGAGATTACCGAATGCAATACTCCTGCTGGTTACAACACCCTTGCTCCGTTTACCATTACGGTGGATCCGACATACGACAAGGATGGCAATCTGACGGGACTCGATGTAACGCCCAGCAATACCGAAATGGTTACTCCCAGTACTACAAATGACGCGACCATTCCTGTCACCATCAAGAACAAGAAGGGCTCCGGCCTCCCGCTGACCGGCCTTAACGGCGTGACGTTCACTTGGATCGCTGGTGGCGCGGTGCTGTGCATCGGCGTGGCGCACCTCATCCGCAGCCGTAAGCAGGCTGAGGAGTCCGAGCAGGAGTAACGCTCGCTCACCCATCCCTTTGGCAGGTGGGATGTGATGGCCATGAGACTTGCGGACACTTTTCTCGTCCATCGGCGTTCTTGCTTTGCCATTCTCTTTTCGGGGCAGACTCCGCGCTGGAGTCTGCCCCGTTTTTTTTGGGATAACGCAGCCAGCCTCCATCGTCCGATGCGGGCACGTTCGTCATCGCGTTTCTTGACTCGTATGAGGTTCGGTTTAAGGTCCGTAGGCGCACGCGCGGTGCGGACGGTAGAAGGCATTTGCGCCGCAACAAGCGCAAATAAGAATGCCCGGGGGTCGGATCCCGGGCATTTAACAAAAGCTGAAAACTAGGCCGCCCGCGCTCTCGTACACTTACGCGGGGTGCGTCGTTTTCTATTGACATTGTATCCCGAATCGCCCAGCCGATTCGGGACATTTTGAAAACGCAAATGCTGGCCTATGCTCGCGCCGCACAATGCTGTCTAGCTGCGTTGTCCGGCGCGAAAGCTCGCAATTCGGCTATTATTTGTTTAGACAACTTGAGTTGTAGAGGAGTGACCGGCGATGGTGCAGGGCGCCAAACATATGAAGAGCAATAACGCCGCGGCCAACGGTGGCTCAAGCCCTCAGCCCAAACCTCAACCAAAACCTAAGCGCCGCCGCAAGCGACTGCCGCGCTGGGCCGACCGGCTCATCACCATCGTCATCATCCTTATTGGCGTGGGCCTTATGACCTGGCCGTGGATCCTGGACCGGCTCGAGGCCTCGGGCGTGTTCAACCAGATCAGCACGGTGTCCAGCACCGTGGACGCGCTGTCTGCCGAGGGGCGCGAGCGCATCCTGCTCCAGGCGCGCTCCTTTAACGAGCAGCTGGCGGGCGAGGCCACCGAGCTTCCGGCCGACCAGATTGAGCCCTACGCCCAGCAGCTCATCTTTGACCGCGACCCCATGATGAGCTGGGTCGAGATCCCCTCCATCGACGTGAGCATGCCCATCTACCACGGCACGAGCGAAGAAGTCCTTATGGCGGGCGTCGGCCACCTGGAGGGCACGAGCCTGCCGGTGGGCGGCACCTCGACGCATTGCGTGCTCACCGCGCACTCGGGCATGCGCAACCTGAGCATGTTCGACGACATCCACTCGCTGGAGCCCGGCGACCTGGTGCTGCTGCACACCATGAACAAGACGCTCGCCTACAAGATGGTGGACTCCGAGGTGGTGCTGCCCGAGGAGATGGAGTCGCTGACCATCGAGCCCGGCGCCGACAAGGTGACGCTCGTCACCTGCACGCCCTACGGCGTGAACGACCATCGCCTGCTGGTGCATTGCGTGCGCACCAAGTACAACAAGAAGGACGTCGACAAGCAAAAGTCGCTGGCCGGCCGCCACTGGGGCAAGCGCGAGTTTGCCGTGCTCATCGTGGTCGTAGCCATTGTGCTGTTGCTGCTGGACATCGTGATCCACGCGGTCCGCAAGCGCCGCAAGGCCAAGGCCTCGGCATAAGACATTCTTCAGAACCACCACAATGGGGACAGGCACCTTTGTGGTGGCCGGGACTCCCGAACCATCACAACATTCGATGAAAATCTCGATTTTGGCGAAAAGCGTCGAATGTTGTGATGGTCTTCGTTGCGGGCGGCGCGGTTTTCGCTGCGGGCGCGACGGTTTTCGTTGTGGGCAGTACGGTTCTCGTTGTGGACGAGAGGATTTTCGCTATGGACGGTGCGGTTTCGCTGCAGAACCGCCAGCCCGCTGCCTGCCAGCCGCCGCCCACGTTACGTTTTCGCTGCATTTGGGTAAAGCACCTGCTCCAAGCGGCGTTGCCTTGTATACTAGAGCGGTTTAACTGTTATGCGGAAGGGAGCGCCTATGGCACTCAGCGAGAAAGACGTGCGCGGCATCGCCGAGTACGCAAAGATCGCACTGACCGATGACGAGCTCACCCAGATGACGTCCTACATGAACGACGCCGTCCAGATGCTCGAGCCCGTCTTGCAATATGACTTGCCCGACGTGGAGCCCACGTTCCATCCTATCGGAAGCCTGTCCAACGTGATGGGCGACGACCTGCGCGAGCCCGAGCGCGACCTGCCGCTCGACGTCGCGCTTGAAAACGCCGGCAGCGCGCGCGACCGCTACTTCCGCGTGCCGTCCATTTTGGGAGAGGGGGAGAGCGAGTAATGGCGCAGAGCTTCGATTCCCTTACCGCCGCCCAGATCGCCGCGGGCGTTGCCGCCGGCGACTTTACCGCTACCGAGGTGGCCCAGGCCTCCCTTGCCGCCATCGAGGCGCGCGAGGGCGGGGTCCAGGCATTCCTGCAGGTGGCGCCCGAGCTTGCGCTCGAGGCCGCTGCGCGCGTGGATGCCGACCGTGCCGCAGGCAAGCCGCTGCCCCCGCTTGCGGGCGTGCCGCTGGCCATCAAGGACAACATGAACCTCGTGGGCACGCGCACCACCTGTGCGTCCCGTATGCTCGGGGACTACCAGAGCGTCTACACCGCCACCTGCGTCCAGCGCATGCTCGACGCCGGCTGCCTGCCCATGGGTAAGGTCAACATGGACGAGTTCGCCTTTGGTAGCTCTACCGAGAGCTCGGCGTTCCACCGTACCAACAACCCCTGGGATACCGAGCGCGTGCCCGGCGGCTCTTCGGGCGGTTCTGCTGCCGCCGTCGCCGCGGGCGAAGTCGCGCTCTCGCTGGGCTCGGACACCGGCGGCTCCATTCGCCAGCCGGCGTCGCTGTGCGGCGTGGTGGGCTTTAAGCCCACGTATGGCGCCGTGAGCCGTTACGGCGTGGTTGCTTTTGGCTCGTCGCTCGACCAGGTGGGCCCCTTTGGCCGCACGGTCGAGGATGTCGCGCTGGCCATGAACGCGCTTACCGGCGCGGGCCACGATCCGTACGACTGCACCAGCCAGGATTGCGCCGTCGACTTTACCGAGCATCTCAACGACAGCATCGAGGGCAAGCGCGTGGGTATCATCCCCGCGTTTATGGAGGCCGAGGGTCTGACGCCCGAGGTCAAGGCCGCTGTTCAGCGCGCCGCCCAGGAGCTGCAGAACCAGGGCGCCGAGCTGGTCGAGGTCGACCTGCCGCACCTGGACGCCGCTATCGCCGCCTACTACGTCATCGGCCCGGCCGAGGCGTTCTCCAACCTGGCTCGCTTCGACGGCATTCGCTACGGCTACCAGGAGGAGGGCTGCGCCAACCTGTCCGACCAGAGCTCGCTGTCGCGCGCCCACGGCTTTGGCGCCGAGGCCAAGCGCCGCCAGATGCTCGGCGCCTACCTGCTGAGCTCGGGCGTGTACGACAAGTACTACTACGCTGCGCAAAAGGCCCGCACGCTCATCACGCAGGACTACGACGCCGCGTATGCCAAGGTGGACACCATCCTCATGCCCGCCTCGCCGCGCACGGCCTTTAAGTTTGGCGAGATCAGCGACCCCACGCAGATGTACCTCTCCGACCTGTACACCATCTCGCTCAACATTTGCGGCAACGGCGGTATCTCGGTGCCGCTGGGCCTGGGCGAGGACACCAAGCTGCCCGTTTCTGCCCAGCTGGTGGGACCTGCCTTTAAGGACCGTCAGCTGCTCACGTTTGCCCGCGCCTTGGAGCGCGGCTTTGCCGATGCTGCCACGGGTGCGCCCGCGCTTTCCGTCGCGCCCGATTTTGCCGGGAAGGGAGGCGAGCTGTAATGAAGGAGCTTTCCGAGGTTCTGCAGGATTGGGAGGCCGTGATCGGCCTGGAGATCCATACCGAGCTCACCGCACTCGATACCAAGATGTTCTGCAACTGCAAGCTCAGCCACGATGACGAGCCCAACGCCAACGTGTGCCCGGTGTGCCTGGGACTGCCCGGCGCCCTGCCGGTGCCCAACAAGCGCGCCATCGAGAGCATCGTCAAGGCCGGTCTCGCCACCAACTGCGAGATCCAGCGCCACTCGATGTTCTACCGCAAGCACTACTTCTATCCCGATATGGCCAAGAACTTCCAGACCACGCAGGGTCCGGTCGCTTTTGCCATGTACGGCCATCTGGACCTGGACGTGACCGGCCGCGGTGCCGCCGAGCGCCCCGACTGCGCGTTTGGCGAGGCCGAGGCCCAGAGCCTGGCGAGCGCCTCGGCCAACGCCGAGGGCCTGTCCACGTCCATGACGTCGACCATGCGCGAGGGCAACCAGCGTGCCGGCCATCTGGCCAGCTACGATGCGTCCAACCTGCAGATGCCCGAGCGTCGCGAGGACGGTTCCTACACGGTGCCCATTCGCATCCTGCGCATCCACATGGAGGAGGATGCCGCCAAGATGGTCCACGTGGGTGGCGCCGAGGGCCGCATTACCGCCGCGGCCGAGTCGCTCGTCGACTACAACCGCTGCGGCACGCCGCTGATTGAGCTCGTCACCGAGCCCGACCTGCGCACGCCCGAGGAGGCTCGCCTGTTTATGGAGAAGCTCCGTCGCATTTTTGTGACACTGGGCATTTCGGACTGCTCCATGGAGAAGGGTTCCATGCGCTGCGACGGCAACGTTTCGCTGCGCCGCCGCGGCGAGACCAAGCTGGGCACCAAGACCGAGCTCAAGAACCTCAACTCGTTTAAGAGCCTGCATGACGGCCTTGCCTACGAGATTTGCCGCCAGGCCGAGGTGCTCGAGGAGGGCGGCATTATCTACCAGGAGACCCGCCATTGGGAGCCCAGCCGCAAGCGCACCGTGGTCATGCGTGTAAAGGAGACGGCCGACGACTATCGTCTGTTCCCCGATCCCGATCTGGCGCCGTTCGACCTGGACGACGAGTTCATCGACCGCTGCCGTGGCGAGATCCCCGAGCTGCCCGATGCCAAGCGCGCCCGTTTTGAGGCCGACTTTGGCATTAAGACGGCCGATGCCGAGCAGATTGCCGGCGACCCCGAGTTTGCCGAGTTCTTTGAGGCGGCCGCTGCCGGTATGGCTGGCAAGGAGGCCCAGACGGTCGCAAACCTGCTGGTGAACGAGATGATCGCCTACCTTAAGGGCGCGGGTGTGTCGCTCGCCGAGTCCGGCATTGCGCCGGCTCAGGTGGCGGCTCTCGCCAAGCTGCTGGCGACCGATGCCATCAGCTCCAACCAGGCGCATGAGGTCTTTGAGGCTATGGCCCAGACCGGTGACGATCCCAATAAGATTGTCGACGAGCGCGGTATGCGTCAGGTGAGCGATGCCGGCGCGTTGCAGCCGATCGTGGACGAGGTGCTGGCTAACTGTGCCGATCAGGCGCAACAGTATCGTGACGGCAACCAGAAGGTCATCGGCTTTTTGGTGGGTCAGTGCATGAAGGCGAGCCGCGGCAAGGGCAACCCGAAGCTCTTCAACGAGTTGCTGAGAACGTCGCTCTCGTAGGCGGGAACCGAGGGGCCGGGCGCAGGGCCTTGCCTCTCAATTTCGGACAGTCCTGACTCACGACGGAGGCGCCACTGGCGCCTCCTGTTCGTGCGGAACTCATTGAGAGGCAAGGCCCTGCGCCCGGCCCCTCGGTTCCGTGACGACTCGGCCGTTCGGGTCAGGCGGGCTGAATGGAATAGAGTGAATGGGCGCGCCGTTGGCGCGCCCATTGTTTTGAAGGGAACTCATTTTGAGCAAGCACCCGCCCTGCCGGGGCTCCCGGGTTCTTCAACGACTCGGCCGTTCGGGTCAGGTGGGCTGAATGGAATTTGGTGAATGAGGGCGCTGTTGGCGCCCTCATTTTTTTGTGGATGTGGCGCAGGGACGGTCCTTTGGTCATATCGTGCCTCAAGATTTCCAAAAAGTTAACCTTTGTTGACCTTAATAGTTAGATAAACTAAACTATTTTCCAAAAGTGTGCTCGAGCAAACTTGTTTACTCGGGTGCTGAGGCACCGTGCCGCGTCCAATGCGGCAAAAGGGAGAAGCAACATGAAGAAGTCGACGTTCAATACCCTGCTTGTCGGTGGCGGTTTTCTGCTTGGCACGGCTGGCATCAAGCTGCTCACCAGCGCTCCGGTAAAGAATGCCTGCGTGCAGGGTATCGCGTGCGGTATGCGCGTCAAGAACTGCTACCAGGACATGGTCGAGCAGGCCAAGGCCAATGTCGACGACATGGTTGCCGAGGCGGCCTACATCACCCAGAGCGAGGCCGCTGCTGACGAGGCAGCCGAGTAACGCTCCCAGGCACAAACTATGAGATTCTCGATTATTAGCGAGATCCCCGGCAGGACCCGTCTTCAATTGGCGGGTCCTGTGCCAGAGAGCGATCTCGATGCACTTCTTAAGCTTGGTGGCGACATCGATGGCGTGCACAAGGTGCGCGTGTATGCCCGCATTGGCCAGATGGCGCTGGAGTACGACGAGCCGCGCCGCGCAAGCGTGCTTGACGCCCTAGGCGCACTCGATGCTCAAGCTATCGCCGATGCCAAGTCGGGCTACGTGATGCAACTCGAGCCGCGCAAGCACAAACTCGTCATGGATCTTGCCACACTTATCGGCGCCCACTACGCGCGCCGCTGGTTCTTGCCGACGCCTCTGCGTGCGGTGTTTGTCGTGGCCGGTTACATGGCATTTTTGCGCGCCGCCCTTCATGAGCTGGCACAGCCGCGCCTGACCGTTCCTGTGCTCGACGCTTCGGCCATCGGCATTTCGTTCGTCAAGCGTGATGTCGACACCGCGGGCCAGACGATGTTCCTGCTCAACGTGGGCGAGCTGCTCGAGGACTACACCCGCGCCATGAGCGAAAACGAGCTCATCAACTCGCTGCTCGATGTGCCCGACAAGGCGCAAAAAGTCGTCGGCGACACCGAGGTAAGCGTTGCCGCGACCGAGCTTGAACCCGGCGATTTGGTCGCCGTGCGCACCGGCATGTCCATTTGCATCGACGGTGTTGTCGAGCAGGGGAGCGCTATGGTCAACCAGGCGACCCTGACCGGCGAGCCGTTGGCCGTCGAGCGCAGCGTGGGCGACGACGTGTTCGCCGGCACCGTCGTGGAAGACGGCAGCATCTTGGTGCGTGTGCGCGCCAATACGGCGCAAACCAAACTGCGCTCAATCGTCTCGCTCGTGCAGACGGCCGATTCGCTCAAGTCCGAGGGTCAGTCGCATATGGAGGACCTCGCCAACAAGATCGTTCCGTGGAACTTCCTGCTCGCGGGCTTGGTTGCGCTCACCACGCGCAGCCTTATCAAGACCTCGGCGGCGCTGATGGTCGACTACTCGTGTGCACTCAAGCTCACGGGTTCCGTCGCCGTCATGACTGCCATGAGCGACGCTGCCAAGATGGGCGTCATGGTCAAGGGCGCCAAGTACTTTGAGTCGTTTGCCAAGGCCGACACCATTGTGTTTGATAAGACCGGCACGCTCACCGAGGCGCAGCCGCGCCTAGCTTGCGTGCTCACGACCGATGGCTGGAGCGAGGACGAGGTCCTGCGCCTTTCCGCTTGCTTGGAGGAGCATTTCCCGCATCCGGTGGCGCGTGCCGTGGTCAACGCCGCCCGCGAGCGTGGGCTCGAGCATCGTGAACGCCATGCCGCCGTCGAGTACATCGTGGCGCACGGTATCGCTTCGTCCATTGAAGGGCGTCGCGCCATCATCGGTTCCGCTCACTTTGTGTTCGATGACGAGGGCGCACAGCTCGAATCCGACATCAAGGAGCGCATCGAGTCCCAGATGCAGGGCTTGTCGCCGCTGTACCTGGCGGTCGACGGCACGGTCGTGGGCGTGCTCGGCATCGAGGATCCGCTCAAGCCCGGGGTCCGTGAAGCCATCGCCGACCTGCATGCGCTGGGCGTCAAACATGTCGTTATGCTCACGGGCGATTCTGAACGCACGGCCGAGCGCATTGCTCGCGAGGCAGGTGTCGACGAGTTTAAGGCCGAGCTGCTGCCCGAGGACAAGTACGCCTATGTGGAGCGCATTAAGGGCGAGGGGCGCCACGTTGCCATGGTGGGCGACGGCGTCAACGATTCGCCGGCGCTCGGTTTGGCCGACGTGGGGCTGGCCATGGGCGGCGGAAGCGACATCGCCAAGGAGGTCGCCGATATCATTCTGACCGATACGGATCTGGCCGCAATCGTGCGCCTGCGCCGTATGAGTCAGGGGCTTATCGACCGTCTGACGAGTTCATATTCCAAGGTGATGCTCACCAACTCGGCGCTGTTGGCATTGGGTATTACCGGCATGATTACTCCGCAGGCGTCGTCACTGCTGCACAACGGCTCAACGATTGCCTACAGCCTGAGCAATGCGAAGGCATATCTGCGCTAGCATTTTTGCTTGAGTTTATGGCCCGCGCCCGGGCGGCATTGCCGTCGTCCGGGCGCGGGCTTTTTTGCGTTTGACCGTGTGCTATCAGCCCTATATAGTGATGCTAGCAATGATAGCAGGCGAGAGGAGCGTGATCGATATGAGCGTTGCTGGCAGCATGGCGCAGGTAAATGTTCGCGTAGATCGCTCGGTTAAAGAACGCGCCGAGGAGGCGCTGCGGCTTTCGGGCGGAACGCTGCCCGAACTCATCAAAAAGGTCGTGGCCAAGGTTGCGCAGGGCGGCGGTTCGTGCGAGGAAATCCTCGAGGCCGTTAACGACCGACAGCGGGGTGCCGTGTTAGAATCGCCGTTTGCTGCTTCCTGGGCGGCGGCGGATCAGCTTTACGCGGACCTGGGTGTCGATACATCGTCTACATCCGACGATCGCGATTGGGACGCAATCTATTCCGAAGCCATGGACGAGCGCTATCGCCAAAAGGGGATGATCCTGTGAGCGGAGCTCCCCTCAAAATAATGGTGGATGCCAACGTATGGGTCGATTCGTTTTGCGTCGACCATGCCGAGTCGCTTGCCGCGCGTGCGTTTATTGGGCGGGCGACGGAATCGGGCGCAACGTTGTTCTTTCCGGTGCATCTCGCCAAGGACGTGCTGTACGTTGTCCAACACGAGCTGAAGCGTAGCGTTCTTGCCAGCGGGGGAGCGCTCGACGAGGCGTCTGCCCGTGCAATTGGCGATGCGGCGCTGGCGTTTGTTCGGAACATGACCGAAAACGCCACGGCTGTGGGTGCAGATGCGTCGGACCTTTGGCTGGCTGACAAATACTTAGCGCTCCATCGCGATTACGAGGACAACTTGGTGCTCGCCGCGTGCAAGCGCGCGCAGGTCGATTACTTGGTGACCAATGATCGTAAGCTGCTCGAACATGCCGATCTTGCAGCAAAGACCCCGCGCCAAATGATGCCGATTCTGGCTTTGGCTGAACGCGGCGGCGCGGCTATCGGTTGACGCGAACTGTTTGCGGGCCTCTTGGACGACGATGCGCCAAGGGGCCCGCGTCTGCTATTTACAAAAGCTCGGCCTTAATGGCAGCACTTTCTGTGAGCTGCTCGGCTGCCTTTTCGTCGGAACTGTCGAGTGCTGCCAGGCTGCGGTAGACCCACTCGTTGACCTGGGTGTTTTTGACGCCTGCGGTCTGCATAAGGGCGCCTACCTCGCGGATTGCTGCGAGCAGATCGGCTTTGGGGCCCGCGAGCTCGACCTCGATGTCGTGGTAGGCGGACACGCCTCGGTTCTCACTCACGTGGTCGATAAAGCCCTCGACGGTCTCAAGCTGCTGGGCGAGAGTTGCATCATCGTCAGCGTCCAGCGCGACGAGTGCGTTCGATACCGTGAGGGCGGGATGTCCGCAGGGGACAAAGCCTTCGATGACATCCATAGCTTCGGTAATGGTTGAGCCCAGGCCTGCGAGGGCATTGACGAGTTGCTGCTTGGTATCCATAACGGTCCTTTCGACGGGTCAATTTTGCTTGGCGAAAATATACGTGACGCGATCGGTAGCAAAAGTGCGAAGTGTGGCGCACATTGGGGTCTTCACAGCTCGTGCATAGAACAGCTGTCCGCTTTCAGAACGTGGTAAGATAACACTCCACAAGCGGGGCTTGCCCCGCATGTTCCTTGAAAAGTCGACGGTTATCGGGTGTTTGCAGGCCCGATACCATCCAGACTTTCCCGACATTCGGGGGCGACTGGTTTCGACACGATAGCTCTGAGAGAGGAAGCAAGCCGAGGTCTCCTCGCCTCGTTAAACAGGGGTACCGTCAAATTGAATTGACAACAACTCTTCTTTTGAGCCTATGGCTCTCGCTGCTTAATTTATAGCGGCGCGTCAACCCGGTGATTTCCCCGACACCGGCGCGACGTCATTTTAGGGGAATGCTCCTGCGCACGTAATCGGTATGGCGCGGGCTAAGACCGAACCGGTTAGGACGTCGCGAGCGTGTCGCTGCGCGCAAAGCGTCCGAGACTAAACCAGCGACTGAGCTTGGAGATGCCAATCAGGGGGCTTTCGTGGACCGGAGTTCGATTCTCCGCGCCTCCACCAAAAGTAACAAGCAGGTAGAGAAGTGTCTCTACCTGCTTTTTTATTACTTATAGATACCGCGGAGAATCGAACTCTATGCAGGGCGCGGGCGTAAAGAAAACGCGTAAGCGTTTTTAGCCCGCGGGCGAGGACGCCGGCAGGCGGCCGAAGCCGGTGCGGGTTCGCGAAGCGAACACGCGGATTCTCCGCGCAAAGCCCCAACCCTATATAGATGCGATGTTATCGAATCTCAGCCTGCCATGCGCCGCATCAACGGAACCCCAAACCGCGGAGAATCGAACTCTATGCAGGGCGCGAGCGTTAAGCAAACGCGAAGCGTTTGTAGCGAGCGGGCGAGGACGCCGGCAGGCGGCCGAAGCCGGTGCGGATTTGCGAAGCAAATACGCGGATTCTCCGCGCAAAGCCTCAACCCAAAACGGATGTGCTGCCGATGGTATTTCCGCTTGCCATGCCCCGCTTCAATGCAAGCCCCGTACCGCGGAGAATCGAACTCTGCTCCAAAACCCATGCGCCCTCCATTCCAAAACTGGGTAGAAGAAGGCCAAAACGCAATCGCAGGAGGTCAATATGACTGCAGAAGATAAGGCAAAGAACGCCGGCAAGGTCGCGCTCGTCTTGGAGGGCGGCAGTTTTCGCGGGCAGTTTACCGCGGGCGTGCTCGACGTTCTCATGGAGGCTGGCGTCGAGATTCCGGCTGTCTACGGTGTATCGGCCGGCGCCCTCAACGGCGTGAACTACAAGTCGCACCAGATTGGCCGCGCCAACCGCATCAACCTGGCTTTCTGCAACGATAGCCGCTTCATGGGCGCCGCATCGTTTGCGTCCACGGGCTCTATTGTGGGTTACGACTTTATCTTCAACGATGTCCAGGACCGCCTGGATCCCTTTGACAACGAGACGTTCGACGCGAGCCCCATCGAGATGTACGCCGTCGCGACGGACATGCTCTTTGGAACCGCCACGTACCTCCCGGTCAAAAGCGCCGTACTTGACCTCGATGCCGTGCGCGCATCGACCTCGTTGCCGCTGGTGACGCCGCCGGTCGAGATTGACGGGCACAAATACGTCGACGGCGGCGTGGCCGATTCGGTCCCCATCGAGCACGTGCTTGAGGAGGCGGGCTTCGACCGTGCGGTCGTCATCGTCACGCAGGACCGTTCGTATGAGAAAAAGCCCTACGAGTTTTTGCCGGCCGCGCGTGCGCGTTATGCCGACTACCCCTATCTGCTCGAGGCTATCGAGACGCGCCACGACCGTTACAACATCCAGCGCATGCACCTGTGGAAGTATGAGCGCGAGGGCCGTGCGTTGGTCGTCGCTCCGCAAAAGCCGGTCGAGGTCGGCCATGTCGAGCACGATTCGGCAAAGCTTTTGGACCTGTATATCCAGGGCCGTCAGGAGGCAAAGCGTCTGCTCGCGGAAATCCAAGAGTTCGTTGAGCGCTAGCGACGGTGAACCCTCAAAAAATGACAACAGCTAAAGAGCTGGACAATCACGGCTCGTGGATGACATGTGCAGAAACTCTGGTCGGAGCCAAAATACCTGTTGACTCGTACGGCGAGCGGGGTAATATGGACGGGTTACTTGCAGAGCCCCGTGAATCTCTGTAACAACACGTACTGTACATGGAGGAGTCTAAGTGATTTCGAAATCGACTCACTACGCCAAGCAGGGCGAGGTCCAGCGCAACTGGGTTCTCGTCGACGCCGATGGTGCTGTCCTGGGCCGTCTTGCCACCCAGATCGCAATGATCCTGCGCGGTAAGAACAAGCCCCAGTTCACGCCCAACAGCGACTGTGGCGACTTCGTTGTCGTCATCAACGCCGATAAGGTCCAGCTTACCGGTAACAAGGCCGACACGAAGACCTATTATCGCCACAGCGGCTACAACGGCGGCCTCAAGGCTGAGAGCTTCCGCCAGGCTATGGAGAAGCACCCGGAGAAGGTCATCGAGCGCGCCGTTCGCGGCATGCTGCCCAAGACCACCCTCGGCCGTGCCCAGATGACCAAGCTTAAGGTCTACGCTGGTGCCGAGCATCCGCACGCTGCCCAGAACCCCACGAAGATTGAGCTGGAGGCTTAAAGATGGCTGAGAACACCGTTGTCTACCAGGGTACCGGCCGTCGTAAGAACGCCGTCGCCCGCGTCCGTCTCGTCCCCGGCACCGGCAAGGTGACCATCAACAAGCGTGACGCCGAGCAGTATTTCGGCCGTCATCAGCTCGTTGAGAACGCCCTTGCTCCCTTCAAGGTGACCGACACCGCCGGTCAGTTCGACGTTATCGCTCTGTGCGATGGCGGCGGCATCTCCGGTCAGTCCGGCGCTCTGCGCCTGGGCATCGCCCGCGCTCTTCTGAACGCTGGCGACTACCGTGCTGACCTCAAGAAGGCCGGTTTCCTTACGCGCGATGCTCGCGTGGTCGAGCGCAAGAAGTACGGCCTCAAGAAGGCCCGCCGCGCTCCCCAGTTCTCCAAGCGCTAAGGTTTTATCTCCTTACGAGATACAATGTACAAGCGGGGCCTGCCGATTCCTCGGCGGGTCCCGCTTTTCTTTTTCGACTAGGGTGGGCGGTTGCATATCGCCTGCTAGGGAAGGAGCGATCCTATGCCCCAGAACATCTTCGGTACCGACGGCGTCCGTGGCGTCGCCAATGCCGACCTCTCGTGCGACCTCGCGTTTCGCCTGGGCCGCGCGGCGACCAAGTTCCTTGGTCCGGACATCTGCGTCGGCCGCGACACGCGTCTTTCGGGCACCATGCTCGAGAGCGCTCTGACCGCCGGCATCATGGCCGAGGGCGGCCGTCCGCACTGCTGCGGCGTCATCCCCACGCCTGCCGTGGCGTTGCTCACCGTTCAGAACGAGCTCGACGGCGGCATCGTCATCTCCGCTTCGCATAATCCGCCGGAGTTCAACGGCATCAAGTTCTTTAGCCGCAAGGGTATGAAGCTTCCCGATGCGGTCGAGGAAGAGATCAGCGCCTGGGTCATGTCCGAGGAAGCCATGGCTGCCGACACGCTGCCGACCGGTGCCGGCGTGGGCCATATCATCAAGATGAAGGACGCTCGCAAGGCATACGTCGACCACGCCATCGATACGCTTGATGGCCTGAGGCTCGACGGCCTGGTCGTTGCCGTCGACTGCGGTCACGGTGCTTCCTGCCAGACTACGCCCGCCGCACTGCAGCGCCTGGGTGCCACGGTGCACGCTATCAACACCGATTATTGCGGCACCGACATCAACGTCGAGTGCGGCTCCACCCATCTTGAGCCCCTGCGCGAGCTCGTGCTGCGTACCCATGCCGATATCGGTCTGGCCCACGACGGCGACGCCGACCGCGTGCTCTTTGTGGACAGCGAGGGCAATGAGATCGATGGCGACTACATCCTGGCTATCTGTGGTTCTGACCTCGCCGCTCGTGGCAAGCTCGCCAATTCCGAGATCGTCTCGACCGTCATGTGCAACCTTGGCTTCTCCATCGCTATGAAGGAGCAGGGCTTCGAGATGGTTCAGACCGCCGTGGGCGACCGCTACGTTCTTGAGCGCATGCTTGCGGATGGCGCCGTCATCGGCGGCGAGCAGTCCGGCCACATCATCTTCCTGGAGCACAACACCACCGGTGATGGCCTGGTGACGGCTCTGCAGCTGCTGGCCGTGCTCAAGCGCACCGGTCGTACCCTCACCGATCTTGCCGGCATCATGAAGAAGTACCCGCAGGTACTCGTCAACGTGCATTCCGACAACAAGGCTGGTCTGGACGATTGCCAGCCCATCTGGGATGCTGTCGCTGCTGCCGAGAAGGAGCTTGACGGCCGCGGCCGCATTCTGGTGCGCCCGAGTGGTACCGAGCCGCTGGTCCGCGTGATGGCCGAGGCCGAGACGCACGAACTGACCCAGCGCGTTGTCGACGACATCGTCGAGGTTGTCAAGCGCGAACTTCCCTAATGGTCAAAAACGGGTGCCAAGTGGTAAACTGTTAAAGCTATTTTGGTTGATTGGTATGTCCGAGGGGGATCATGTTCACTAAAGTCCTAAGGTCTTTTGGTATGCGTGGTCGAGTCCTTACGCTGGATGCTCCCATCTCGGGCGATGTCATTCCGCTCTCCGAGGTAAACGATCAGACGTTTGCCACCGGCCTTTTGGGCCAGGGCGTTGCCATTCAGCCTACGGGCACGCGCGTGATTGCGCCGGCAGACGCGAAGGTCGAGGCCATTTTTCCCACGGGACATGCCGTTGCGCTCAACACGGTCGATGGCTTGGATGTGCTCATTCACGTTGGTTTGGACACTGTTCAGCTCGAGGGCAAGCACTTTACCGTACATGCGCAAGTGGGTGACATCGTCCATAAGGGCGATGTCCTCATCGAGTTCGATCGGGAGGCAATTGCTGCCGAGGGCTACGATGTGACGGTTCCCATCTTGGTGTGCAACTCCGTTGAGTTCTCGAGCATCAAAGGCTCCGTTGGCGAGCATGTCGAGGAGATGGACCAGCTCATCGTCGCTCGCGAGCGCTAGTCGCTCCGCTTTGCCTTTAGCCTACAATTCAAACACGTTTATGGAGGGCGCCCTTGAAAGAGGGCGCCCTCCGTGGCAAGATGGGATTTGTCCGAAGCTAAACAGCTTTGGGTCACCGTGGACGGGCAGGGGCCTCGACGCGGGTAGACACGAGACACATACATTACGCGACCTCGCCCTGGTGGCCGCACACGTTGGTTGCGGCCGACGCGGGCCGCGGGCAAGTGCTTGTAAGGGGAGCCTTGCCTCTCTTGTACGAGAAAGGACGCGTAATGAAGATCATTAAAGCTAAAGACTACGAGGATATGAGCCGCAAGGCCGCCAATATCATCTCGGCCCAGGTTATCCTCAAGCCCGATTGCGTGTTGGGTCTTGCCACCGGCTCCACTCCGATTGGCGCCTACAAGCAGCTCGCCGCTTGGTACAAGAAGGGTGACGTCGACTTTGCCGAGGTTAGCACCTATAACCTCGACGAGTATCGTGGCCTTTCGCACGACGATCCCCAGAGCTACCACTACTTTATGCGTGAGAACTTCTTCGATCACATTAACATCGACCTGAACAACACGCATGTGCCCGATGGCTCCAATCCCGACGCTGCCGCTGCCTGCTCTGAGTACGACAAGATCGTCGCTGCTGCCGGTTACCCTGATCTGCAACTGCTCGGCATCGGCAACAACGGTCACATTGGCTTCAACGAGCCCGATGATCACTTCTCCAAGGGTACGCACTGTGTCGACCTTACCGAGAGCACTATTCAGGCCAACAGCCGCCTGTTCGACAGCATCGACGACGTGCCCCGTCAGGCCTACACCATGGGCACTCAGACCATCATGTATGCTCGCATGATCCTGGTCGTCGCCAACGGCGAGGCTAAGGCACAGGCCGTGCATGATATGTGCTATGGTCCGGTTACCCCCCAGTGCCCTGCCTCGATCCTGCAACTGCACACCAACTGCGTTGTCGTTGCCGACGAGGCTGCCCTTTCGCTCTGCGAGTAGCGAAAGCCTATCACCTCGACATAGCTTTGCCGAAGGCCTCCGCTTTGCGGGGGCCTTTTTGCTGAGCGCACGCCGTGTGCTTGACGAAAACCTTGCCGCGAACTTGACGGGTGCGTCTGGTACAGCATGATTCATTCCATAACAGATACTATGCATAAATGCTATGAAAAGGTCGCAGACGGTAGCTGGCGCTAGGTGAGTTGCGCAACACAATTGAACAGCGCTCATTTAAGGTACACTGCCAAAGGATGGGACAAGCTGGCAAGCGCATTGACCTGCGCAAAGACTGATTGGTTGGGGATAAGTTTCAATCGGACCACGCTGAACAAAAACTTGCCATTTGCGTACCAACAAACATCCTAAACCGTAGCATCGCTCTATTCATCTAGCGATACATATGGTCTAGCGTTACGGTGTCCATGTGGTCGAGTTGAGGAGCGGGCATGGTTAACGATTTGGGCAATACGGACGACCTCGAGCTTATGCCGCTGGGCAGTAGCTATATGGTGCGACGCGATCGCTTGATGAACGAACTTATCGCCAAGGGCCGAAAGGCCGGCATCGTAGTCCTCTACGCGCCTGATGGCTTTGGGAAAACCTCGGTGCTGCTGCAGTATGCCCAAGAGGTTAAAAGCGATCCGACGCGAGGTCCTGTGCGGATCATCGAGGCAGACCGCGCCATTGGGCGCGAGGTGTTTATGCAGCTCGAGGTCGTTACCGAAGAGCTTAAGGACAAGCCGCACTCCCTGATTGCAATCGATAACGTGCCTAACCTCAGCCAGAGCGAGACCGAGGAGCTGATCGACCGAATCCGAACCCTGCGTGCTATGGGGGTTGGGGTCTTTATGAGCTGCCGTCCTTCGAATCGTCAGCTGATTCACGGACTGGGCGATTCGATTAAAGTCAACGCGCAGATGCTCAAGGTGCATGCCTATGAGTATTCGGCGTGGGCATCGGCGTTTTCGATCAGCACGTCGCTCGACTTCTATCAGCTTACGCAGGGCGTGCCCGAGCTCGTCTCGGCTATGCAGTCGGGACTATACGGGCAGGGAGACGTTGCCCAGATGCTCGAAAACGAGATCGTCAATATCTACGGTGCGGTACTTGTTGATCTGGCGTCGCTCGAGAACAACGCCCTGTTTAGTGTGGCATGCTTGATGGTCTTAATGGGTGAGGGCAATATTTCGGAGCTCGAGGCTTGCGGTGCTAGGCTTTCGGCGATTGACCAGTCCTATCTTGTCCGCGATTATCCCATTTTTGGCGTTGATCCGGCAGACCGGCGCTTTACCTGCTTGGGTACCGAGGACAACGCACGCCTGCGATTGCGCAAGCTGGTCGCCGAAATTCGCCCCGAACTCGTTGTGCGGGCGGCGCGTATATTGATTAAAGCGGGGCGCTGCGATACCGCGATGGACCTCGCCGACGCATTTTTGGACCGCAGTGCGGTGTTGGAGCTTGCCGGGCAGTATGGGGTCGATCTGGCCCTGACGGGGCATGGAGGGGATGTCTGCCGCGCGGCGCTGGGAAAGACCGAGGCAGATGACCGGGCCTCGGAGCCGACGCCTGACGAGGCGCTCGGCATCTATCTGGCGGCGGTGAGCGTCTCCAATACAAAGCTTGCGCGGTATATGGCCTCAATTATCGAGCGTGCGGGCGAACAAGCGATTTCCGAGCTCAATCCCGTGTCGTGGAAGGTGGCGCACGCGTTTACGGCCGCCTGTTATGGAGATAGTGGTCTGGGGCTTCCGGCAAGCCATACGGCGTTGGAAAGCGAGGCGTCTTGTGCCGCACTCGACATGCTGTCCGCACATGTCGAGATAAAGCATGGACTGACCGAGCGGGCGAAGGGTGGCGAGATCCTCGCGGGGCTCAAAACGGATAAAGCCTACGATTGTGAGCTCGATATCGCGGGGACGTTTGTGCGCGCGGACCGTATGTTGACGGAGCTATTTGATGGGTCGTATGCGGGGACTGACGAGCGTGATGACGAGATGGCTCTGACGCTCGAGGCACTTGAAGCGCGTGGAATCCGAGCGCTCGCCATCTGGGTGCGCATGGTGTTATCGGCGCGGCGCCTGTTTGCCGGCATGCCGGTGACCGACGAGCAGGCATTCAATGAGCTCGACCGTTTTGCCGTGCGTGTGCGTGACAATCAAGTCCAGTTGTTTGGCTTGATACTGGAAGGCTGGCAGTCGTTGGCTGAGGGGCGTCCGGTCAATGCCAAATTCCGTGCGGTGCAGGTGCTTAGGCTTGCCGAGGAATCGATTGGATACATACGCGACAACGCGCTGCTGCTAGAGCGCGCGGCGTACTTACGCAATACATCGATGGTATCGGTGCGCGAAGAGGCAGAGCTGCTCGATTTGAGTCGGACGCAGGTCGGTGGTGCCGAGGCTTGGATGGTGGCGCTGCATTTGGCCTCCGCGGGCCGCGATAGCGACCTTGCAGCCTGGATGTCCATGAACCGCCCGGGGATTTTGGATCCGTCGTATCGGCTGTTTGCGCGTCTTGCGATGCATTGTCTGGGTGAGCCGGCTGCTAGAATTCGAAAGAAGCTCCCGGTGCGCGAGCTGTCGCGGTATTCGCTGCGTGACGACTTTGAGGGCGAAGGCGAGCGTCTGTTCCAGGCCGGCGATGCCGAGGGTGTCGATGTGATTGGCCATATCGAGATCCGCATGTTTGGGGCGTTTCGCGCCGAGCGCGACGGGTTTCCCATCACGGATAAGATGTGGCGCCGCAAGAAAGCGGCGACGCTTGCCGAGCGACTTGCGCTGGGCATGGATACACTGGTCGACCGCGAGACGCTGGCTATGGAGCTGTGGCCCCATGCCGAGTTCAATAGCGCTCGTAACAATCTGTACTCGACGATATCGCGCCTGCGTTCGGCCTTGGGGCCGACACCGGACGGCAAGTCGTGTGTGCTGATCCAAAACGAGTGCATTGGGCTTAACGGCGATTACGTCAAGACCGACGTGCGGTTGTTTGATCAGATAAGCCGCGAAGTTTTGGGAAATCGCACGGGTGCGCGCGGGCCCCATCTGGTCGAGCTGTGCCTTAAGATCGAGCAGCTCTACGCCGGCCCGTTGTATGTTCCCAATGGCTGTAATCCCACTTACTTTTTGCGTATGCGGCGCATTATGGAATCGAAGTATATCGACTGCATGATTCGGGGCGCGAATGCCGCCCTAGAAGAAAACGACCTACAGTCGGCGGTATGGCTGGTGGAGTCGGGGCTGCGGCAAGAGACAACGCGCGAGGACATGGTGCGTTGCGCTATGCGCGTCTACGGTGCGGCGGGGCGACGACGCGATATCGTCGAGCTGTACAGTGGACATATGCATCACCTGAGGGAGCAGGTCAATGGCGTGCCCGAGCCCGAGACGCGGCGTCTGTACGAGCGCTTGGTAGAGGGCAGGCTTAACCGCGTGCTCGTCGAGCGATAAAAAATGAGCGCCCGAATTGCTCGGACGCTCGCAAGCTTGATGTATGTTGGCTCGCCGGATCGTCGGCTCTTAGACGAGCTTAATCTTCTCGATGTCCTTGCGCGAGGACTCGCGATACAGCGAGAACTTGCGGCCGATGACCTGGACGACCTCGGCGTGGCAGCGATCGGCGAGATCTTCGGCGGCCTCGCGGGCAGAAAGGCTGGAACCATCGAGTACGGAGCACTTAACGAGCTCGTGCTTCTCCAGGTAGGCGACCGTCTGCTCGACGGTGCCCTCGTTGATGTCGGACTTGCCGATGATGATGGCGGGGTTGAGGTGATGGGCCATGCTGCGAAGCTGCTTGACCTGGGCTCCTGTCAGTGCCATGGGTTCTCGCTTTCTATGTTATGGGGCGCCCCGCGATGGGGCCTTAATCTACGTGAGCTGTCCCACGATAGCGCAGGAACGGCGCGGTGTGGGGCGTGTTTGCCCAGTTCAAAAAGAATGCGGATGCCGAGCGGGAGAACGGCGCGGGTTACAGGCGGACGTGTACGACGGCCGAAAGCGGTCTATGGACGGCTCGAAGAGACCGGCTCCCATGCAATAAACGCCCAACGGACCTTGCGGATATGGTCGAGCATATAGCGTCCCTGCGGCACTCCTTTGGACCCCGGCTCGCCAGCACGGGGATTCTCAATCATATGCTGAGCGACGTAGTCGCGCAGACGGTCGATCTTATCCTCGTTACCGTGCTCGAGCATGCGGGAGAAGTCCGCCACGCCCGCCTCAAGGCTATCGAAAGTATCGCGACGGGGCGATTCGAAGTATGTAACCTGCGGCAGCGCCCCCATCTGAATGAGGATATTAAAGGCATACACAAAGCCATTACTGCAGGTAACCGAGGCACCGATGGCGTTCATCAGGTGCAGGTCATAGCGCGGGCTGGAGTTGGCGACCATCGTGACAGCACAACGCCGACGAGCCGTTCGATCAAGCTTGGCAAGCGCGCCTTTTAGGTTGGTCGTGGTGACAGAACGACTGGCAAAGGCAACATCTACCGCTTTCGCGACCGGTCCAACCAAATCCCAGTCATCATCCCAAGCAAGTTCAAGCGGTGTAATGCGATCCTCGAGTCCATAGTACTCAATGCCAGCATCAAGCGTGCCCAACATAGCAGGAGAGAAGTCGGCAGCAATCACGGAATGCCCAGCCTGAGCAAGCGGAATAGCAATCGACCCAGCCCCACACCCCATATCCAGCACGGATTCACCAGGCTTTAACGCCAACAGCTTTATAAAATCCCGGGCATACGGAGCAGTCTCCAACGGCCGAAAATGCCGAGCCCTTTTATCCCACTCAAAAGAATCATCAGCCCGCCGCCGAACAGCTTGCAGACGCATCCACTCCTGATTCCAATCAGCAGAAAGAAGCTCAGAGCGAGCATCCCCATCAATCACGGGCCAACCTCCTAGCAACAAAAAAGCGACTCCTCCCAAAAGAAGAGCCGCAACCAGCATATATCAGAAAAAGAACCGTTCCAACGCCAAACCGCCGCACCAGCCAAGTGGTGCAGGAGCGAAGCAACTGCAACCGGGATAGAACCCAACTGAGGTCCCGTTGTGCGGGAGCCCCGGGGAGGGCAAATATATAAGGTCGATCGCGAGTTCCGCACGAGCCGGAGAGCACTTAATGTGCTCTCCGTGCGAGTCAGGACTGTCCGAGCAGGCGACCTTATATATTTGCCCTCCCCGGGGCTCCTCGCCCGAACCCCTCAGCTAGTTCTTCAGCGAGTTCAGCGGTGCCGGGAAGCGTCCGCCGCGGTGGGCAAGCACGGTGCCGGCGTTGGGGTTCACCGGCATGATGGGCGCACGGCCGAACAGGCCGCCGTACTCGACGCAGTCGCCCACGCCCTTGCCGATGGCGGGAATCACGCGGACGGCCGTGGTCTTGTTGTTGATGACGCCGATGGCCATCTCGTCGGCGATGATGCCGGCGATGGTCTCGACCGGGGTGTCGCCGGGGATGGCGATCATGTCCAGGCCAACGGAGCACACGCAGGTCATGGCCTCGAGCTTCTCGAGCGAAAGCGCGCCGGCTTCGACGGCGGCGATCATGCCGGCGTCCTCGGACACGGGGATGAAAGCGCCCGAGAGGCCGCCCACGCTGGAGCTGGCCATGACGCCGCCCTTCTTGACGGCATCGTTGAGCATGGCGAGCGCGCAGGTCGTGCCAGGGCCACCGCAGGTGCCCACGCCGATGATCTCGAGGATGCGGGCAACGGAGTCGCCGATGGCAGGCGTAGGCGCCAGCGACAGGTCGACGATGCCCTTCTCGACACCCAGGCGATGGGCGGCCTCGCGGCTCATGAGCTCGCCGGCGCGGGTGATCTTAAAGGCGGTCTGCTTAATCTTCTCGGCGACCTCCATCATCGATGCGGAATCGGGCAGCGTCTCCAGGGCTGCGGCCATAACGCCGGGGCCCGAGACGCCTACGTTGATGACGGCGTCGGCCTCGCCACCGCCGTGGACAGCGCCCGCCATAAACGGGGAGTCCTCGACCATGTTGGCAAAGCAGACAAACTTGGAGGCGCCGACGGAATCCTCGTCTGCCGTGAGCTTAGCGGCGTCGATGATGGTCTGCGCAGCCATGAGTACGGCGTCCATGTTGATGCCGGCACGCAGGCTGGCGACGTTGACGCTGGAGCAGACACGGCTGGTGGCGGCGAGCGCCTGCGGGATGGACTGGATGACGCGACGGTCGGCGTCGCCGATGCCCTTCTGGACGAGCGCGGAGAAGCCGCCCAGGTAGTCGATGCCGAGGGTCTCAGCCGCGCGGTCGAGGGCGTGCGCGATGGGGGTGAGGTCCTCATCCTTGCAGCAAGCGGCGATCTGCGCCACCGGGGTGACGGAGACGCGCTTGTTGACGATGGGGATACCGTACTCGCGCTCGAGGTTCTCGGCGGTCTCGACCAAGTGCTCAGCCGTGTGCGTCACGTGGTCGTAGATCTTCGTGCACATGCGGTCGAGGTTCTCGTCGCCGCAACCCATGAGCGAAACACCCATGGTGATGGTCCTGATGTCGAGGTTCTGCTCCTCAACCATGCCGCGGGTTTCCGCGATTTCTGCGGGCGTGATCGCCATCCTTGCGCTCCTATCTGCCAAAACGAGCATAGTCTTTTCTATTCTAACGTGCCGCACGTGCCAAGTGGCGCGTGCGGCACGTTTTAGTGCTCGGTTGTTTCCGTTGTGTTACTGCCCAAAGACCTCTTCGGCGATGCGCGCGCTTTCGGCGGCATCCTTGGCGTAGTAGTCCGCGCCGATCTGCTTGGCGTATTCGGGGGTGAGCACGGCGCCACCCACGATGATCTTGACGCCCGGAACCTCGGCATGGAGCAGCTTGATGGTCTCCTCCATGGCGACGACGGTGGTGGTCATAAGCGCCGAGAGACCGACGAGTTTGATATCGCGCTCCTTGACGGTCTTGAGTACCTCCTGCGGATCGACGTCGCGGCCCAGGTCAAAGACGGTGTAGCCGTAGTTATCGAGCAGCATTTTGACGATGTTCTTGCCAATGTCGTGGATGTCGCCCTTGACGGTGGCCACGCAGATCTTGCCCTTGTCGGCAATCTCGCCGGCGGGCATCAGGCGCTTGATGGTGTCGAAGCCCACGCGTGCGGCTTCGGCCGAGGCCATAAGCTGCGGCAAGAAGAACTTGCCTTGGTCAAAGAGGACGCCAACCTCGTCGAGGGCGGGGATAAAGTGATTGTTGATGAGGTCCATGGCGTCGTGGTCTGCCAGCAGGCGTTCGGTCTCGGCCGCGATCTCGCCTTTGCGGCCCGAGACGACCATGCGACGAATCGGGTCGTCGTTGCCGTCGGTGCCGGCGGTGCCCGCGGCAGGCGCGGCATCATTCGATGCGGCCTGAGCCGCTGCCGGGTTGGCGGCGATCTTGTACGGATCGGTCCAGCCGGCGTAGCGCTCGATGTATCCAGTCGAGCCCTCGTCCTCAACGCTCAGCACGCGATAGCTGTAGACGGTGTCCATAAAGCGCTTAGAGCCCGGGTTCATGATGGGGGCGTCCAGGCCCGCGCCAAACGCGGCGGCCAAAAAGACCGAGCCCAGCAGCGGGCGGGCAGGCAGGCCAAAGCTGATGTTCGACACGCCGAGCGCGCATTTGACGCCCAGGCGCTCCTTGCACAGGGACATGGCGCGCAGAATCTGTTCGGCCTGGCGCTGGTTGGTCGAGGCGGTCATGACCAGGCAGTCGATGAGGATACGGTCCGGGCCGATGCCGTAGCGGGCAGCCTCGGCCACGATGCGCTCGGCGATGGCAAAGCGGGCCTCGGCGGTATCGGGGATGCCGCCTTCGTCGAGCGTAAGGCCGACGACGTTGGTTCCATAGTGGGCGACCAGCGGAAAGATCTCATCCATGATCTGCTGCTTGCCATTGACCGAGTTGATGATGGGCTTGCCGGCGTAGCGGCGCACGGCGGCCTCGACGGCCGCGGGATCGGTGGAGTCGATCTGCAACGGCAGCAGCGTGGAGCCCTGGAGCTGCTCGGTGGCCTGCTGGATGATCCTGACCTCGTCGATCTCGGGCAGGCCCACGTTGACATCCAGGATATCGGCACCCTGCTCCTGCTGGCTGATGCCCTGGCTTACGACGTAGTCCAGGTCGCTGTCGCGCAGGGCCTGCTGCAGGCGCTTTTTGCCGGTGGGATTGATGCGCTCGCCGATGACGGCGATCTTGTGGCCGTCGCAGGGAAGGTCCACCACGGTCTGGGCGCTTGTGACCGACATGCTGGGCTTGCGGTGACGCGGGCTGGGCGTGTGGTTGTCGATGAGGGTGCGCAAGGCGGCCATGTGCGCCGGCGTGGTGCCGCAGCAGCCGCCCACGACGCTCACGCCGTCCTCGATCATGCCGGCGACGGCCACGGCGTATTCGGGTGCCTGGATATCAAAGACGGTGTTGCCGTCATCGTCCACGCGGGGCAGTCCCGCATTGGCCTGCACCATAACGGGCTTGTCGGTGACGGTGAGCATGCGAGCGGCGAGTCCTCGGAGCTCGGCCGGGCCCTGGCTGCAGTTGATGCCCAGGACGTCGGCGCCGATGGCGTCGAGGGTGATGGCGGCGACCTCGGGGCTCGTGCCCAAGAAGGTGCGGCCGTCTTCCTCAAAGGTCATGGTGGCAAAGACGGGCAGGTCGGAGTTCTCGCGACAGGCGAGGACGGCCGCCTTGATCTCGGCAAGGTCGGTCATGGTCTCGATAATAAAGAGGTCCACACCCGCGGCGACGCCAGCGCGCACCTCCTCGGCAAAGAGGTCGTAGGCCTCGTCAAAGCTGAGGGTGCCCAGGGGGCGCAGCAGGGCGCCGATGGGGCCGATGTCGCCGGCGACGTAGCGGGCGCCGGCCTCGCGGGCGCAGGAGACGGCGGCGGCAAAGACATCTGCCACGGTGGCGGCGCCGTCGAGCTTGTGGGCGTTGGCGCCAAAGGTGTTGGCGGTGATCACGTCACAGCCAGCCTCGACGTACTGACGCTGGATATCGGTGATGACCTGGGGCTCCTCAAAGTTGAGCAGCTCGGGCAGAGCGCCGGCCTTCATGCCGGCCGCCTGCAGCATGGTGCCCATGCCGCCGTCAAACAGCAGGTGCCCGGTGCCCTTGATGGCGGCACGCAGGCGATCGTCCTTAATGCGAAGGTCGTCGATCGTGCGCGTCCTGTATGCAGCGCCATTACGGCGTGCGGCATCAACGGGTGCCGCCAATGCAGTGCCGTCAGAATCATGAGTGATAAGCGGAGTAAACATCGAGGGCTCCTAATGGCTGGAATAGCAGGTGGTGTGGGCGGCGCGGAAGCGGCAGTGCTCGCGCATGCGGCAGATATTGCAGGTGGGGCGGCTCTGGGCGTCGTGGACTTCGCCGTCGAATAGGCCGATCACCGCGGTCACGCTTTTGGTGGGCATGAGCAGGCTGGTGGGTGTGACGGTAAGCCCGATGAGCCGCGTGGCGTTGAGCGCATTGACGATCGAGCGCTGGGCCGAGAGCGGGCAGTCGCCGTAGCCGGGACTAAAGCGCCAGTTGCCGGCGAGCCCATGAACGGCGGCGTCCGTCTTGACCTGCTGGTCCATTTGCTCAACGGCGGCTTCCACGTAAGCGGAGCACGCGGCGTCGAGCACGGCGCCTTCCAGGGGATGTTGGGCTCCCGTGGTGCGCAGGCGACGCTCGGCGTCCATGCCGAGGGTGCATGCCATAAGCGCGGCAAATCGGGCGTCTTTGAGGTGGCGATAGATATCGCGACCGCGCAGCTCAACGTTGGTGCCGACTAGACGGATGCAGGGTTCTCCCTGCTCGTCCACGCCCGTGGCATCGACGGCAAACACGCGGCGCACGCCACGGGGCTCAATGTCCAGTTCCAGACGCTCGACCACAAGCTCAATACGTCGTGACAGCTCGGGCTCAATCTGCTGGCCGCCGTAACCCAGATACCGCAGCATCTCGGCACGGTCGACACGGGGATGGTACGCAGCATCGACACGGTAAAGCGCCGGCGACGCAAGGTCGGCCGGCACTTCGACAAAAGCTGTATCGATGTGCGGTTTTTCCATTACCCCAGGCGCTCCATAATGGTTGCGGCGATCGCAGGACGGTTCATAGTGTACAGGTGCAGGCCGTCGGCGCCGTGCTCCTTGAGGTCGCAAAGCTGGCGGGCGGCATAATCTACACCGGCTGCCTGCAGGCTCTCGGGGTCGTTCTCGTACTTGGCGAGAATCTTGATGACGGGGGAGGGTAGCGACGCGCCGCACATAAAGACCATGCGGCTGATCTGCGACTTGCCCATAAACGGCATGATGCCCGCGGTAATGGGCACGGTGATACCTGCCTTGTCGGCAAGCTCGCGAAAACGGTAGAAGCACTCGTTGTCAAAGAAGAGCTGCGTCACAAAGAAGCTCGCGCCGGCATCTTGCTTTTGCTTGAGGTATTCGACCGAAGCGTTGAGGTCCTCACATGCAATGTGGCCCTCGGGGTAGGCTGCGGCGCCCACACAAAAGCCGGCTTCGACGAGCTCGGGGATGAGGTCGCGGGCGTAGGCGTAGTCCGAGGCGGGCTTGTCGTCCTCGGTCGCGCCAGCGGGAAGATCACCGCGCAGGGCCAGGATGTTTTCTACGCCGGCTGTGCGATACTCGTCGATCTTGGCGGCGATATCGGCGTGCGAGCGGCCCACGCAGGTAAGGTGTGCCACCGAGGGTGTATCGAATTCGCTCGTAATCATATGCGCGATGGGGGCGGTGGTGGCGCCGTTGCCCGAGCCGCCGGCCGAGCAGGTGACCGAGACAAAGCTCGGCGAAAGCTTGCACAGATTGCCTGCCACCTCGCGAGCCGTGTCGAGGGAAAGCTCGCCCTTAGGCGGGAACATCTCAAACGAAACGGGTGCGGTGCCCTGGGATGCTGCCTGCTTAAAAACCTCGTCGACGCGCATATCGTGCTCCTTTAGATACTTAAATAGTGTGATGTGTTGTAAGGATTCTACAGCACCACTGTGCCACGGCGGAGTTTCACTCGCTATTTGGGGATACCAATCAAAGATGCCTTGCTATCGACATTCCCTATAGCAGAGCGGCCAATCTAGGATGGGGCTATAAAGACTGGTATCTGATGCGAAATACCAGTTAATAGAGCCCCATCCCAAATTGACTACCCTTAAACCATGGGGAGAGGTCTGCAATTTATACAGTTGATTGGCTGTTGAGGGCGGCAACGCCGCCGCGATGCGGTAACCTCATTGATTGGTTTCGTGACAGCAACATAACGGTAATGTTGCGGAAACACGACGAGCCTAATCTATGACTCGTTCGTTAGTAATCAACACCGCTTCTCACGCGGTGCCGATACGAAGGGAGTTCCGTATGGCCGAACTTACTGACCGCTTCGGGACCATGGTGTTCTCTGAGGAAGTCATGAAGGACTACCTCCCCAAGGACATTTGGAAGCGCCTTGCTGTAACCCTCGAGGACGGTGAGCCGCTCGACCTGGATGTGGCCAACGCCGTTGCCCACGCCATGAAGGTCTGGGCCATCTCCAAGGGCGCGACGCACTACGCGCACTGGTTCCAGCCGCTTTCGGGCATTACTTCCGAGAAGCACGACAGCTTCCTCGAGCCCAACCACGACGGCACCGCCATTACCAAGTTTACGGGCAAGAACCTCATCCAGGGCGAGCCGGACGCCTCCAGCTTCCCCAACGGCGGCCTGCGTGCCACCTTCGAGGCCCGTGGCTACACCGCTTGGGATCCCACTAGCCCCGCCTTTATCAAGGACGATGTTCTGTGCATCCCCACGGCTTTCTGCTCCTACACGGGCGAGGCCCTGGACAAGAAGACCCCGCTGCTGCGCTCCATGACCGCGCTCTCGCGTGAGTCCAAGCGCGTTTTGGCGCTGTTTGGCAAGACCCCCAAGAAGGTCGTTCCTTCCGTGGGCGATGAGCAGGAGTACTTCCTGATCAAGAAGGACGCTTACCGCAAGCGCAGGGACCTGGTCATCACCGGCCGCACCCTCTTTGGCGCTGCTCCCTGCAAGGGCCAGGAGCTCGAGGAGCACTACTTTGGCGCTATCCGCCCCACCGTCTCGTCCTATATGAAGGACCTGGACGATGAACTGTGGGCGCTTGGCATTCCTGCCAAGACCAAGCACAACGAGGTCGCTCCCTGCCAGCATGAGCTCGCCCCTGTCTATGGCGAGGTCAACGAGGCCATCGACCAGAATCTGGTCATGATGGAGAAGATGAAGCTCATCGCCTCCCGTCACGACCTGGTCTGCCTGCTGCACGAGAAGCCGTTTGAGGGCATCAACGGTTCGGGCAAGCACAACAACTGGTCGCTTGGCACCGAGTCCGAGAATCTGCTCGACCCGGGCGACACCCCGCTCGACAACCTGCAGTTCATCGTCTTCCTCACCGCGGTGATCGAAGCCGTCGATAACTATCAGGAACTCCTGCGTGCCTCCGTTGCCTCGGCCGGCAACGATCATCGTCTGGGCGCCAACGAGGCTCCTCCGGCGATTATGTCCATCTTCCTGGGCGACCAGCTCACCGAGGTTGTCGAGAAGATCATCGATGGCAAGGCTTCCGTCCATGCCACGCGCGGCGTGCTCGATCTGGGCGCCGATACCCTGCCCAAGCTGATGCAGGACAACACTGACCGCAACCGCACCTCCCCGTTTGCCTTCACCGGCAACAAGTTCGAGTTCCGTGCCTGCGGCTCCGAGCAGAACGTCTCCGACTCCAACCTGGTGCTCGATGCCGCCGTGGCCAAGTCGCTCAAGTCCTTCGCCGACGCACTCGAGGGTACGCCCGAGGATAAGTTCCAGGACGCCGCGCTCGAGTACTGCAAGAAGGTGCTGACCGATCACCAGCGCATCCTGTTCTCCGGCGACGGTTACTCCGACGAGTGGCCCATTGAGGCCGAGAAGCGCGGCCTTGCCAACAACAAGACCACGGCCGACGCTCTTCCCGCCTTTGTTTCCGATAAGGCCATTGCGCTCTTTGAGGAGACGGGCGTCCTGACCAAGGCCGAGGCTCAGTGCCGCTATGACTGCAAGCTCGAGAAGTACAACAAGCTCATGAACATCGAGGCTACCACGATGGTTCGCGAGGCGCGTCGTACCTATCGCCCGGTCATTACCGCCTATGCCACCAAGGTCGCTAAGGGCCTTGAGACTATTCGTGCCGCCGGTGCTGAGGCTGCCATGCAGTGCGAGCAGAACACGCTCAACAAGCTCTGCAACGGCATCACCGCCATCAATGACTCCATCAAGGCGCTCGACGCCGTGCATCAGAAGGCCGAGGGCCTCGATGGTCAGGAGCAGGCCAACGTGTACGCGCACGAGGTCGTTCCCGCTATGGATGCGCTGCGTGCCGCCGTGGACGCCATGGAGGAGATCGTGGCCGCCGACTACTGGCCGGTCCCGACCTACGACGACATCCTGTTCTACGTGTAGAACGTAACTGACATATCGTCACGGTATCGAGCCGGGGTCTGCATCGCGTGGGCCCCGGCTTTTTGTTTGCGAAGGACGCTTTGGATCCCGCTTTGCAACTGATTCGCCCACGCAATAAGGGGTCGTGGGCAAAAAACGTCAAATATGAGTACTGTCACAAGTCCTGTAGCATTATCTTTTTGCAAAAGATGCAGTGTTACGCAACATATGTCCAAGTACTTAGCCGATAAATGTCTGCAATTCCTCCGCCGTAGGACGCCTTGTGTCCAAATCGCCTTCTGATGGCATGAAATCGCTGTTACTAAATTGGTAACAGTACTCATATTTGCTATTTTTTGTCCACGGGCCCTTGGATGACAGTGAGATTTTATGCCTTCGGGGTTCGAATCCCGGCGTATGGGTAGCAAAAAGCCCGCTACCGAATTGGTAACGGGCTTCTCAGATTCTGTGGTGCCCCCAGCGGGATGTCCGCGTGCGGCTGGCGCCGCCCGCTTTCGCTGCGTCGCTCCGCTCCTTGCGTGCTGCGCTGGAAAACGCTTACGCGTTTCCTCAGCTCCACACCCTGTCGGGTTCGAATCCCGGCGTTGGAGAAGAAAAAAGCCCGTCACCACAAGGGTAACGGGCTTTGCATTTCAAATGGTGCCCCCAGCGGGATTCGAACCCGCGATATCCACCTTGAAAGGGTGGCGTCCTTGGCCGCTAGACGATGGGGACAGCGGGAAAGAGTATAGCAGACTTTTTTGCCGGCGCGTATATCGTTGGCAAACTGGAAAACCACCACACAGGAGTAGGCTTTTATTCCGATTTTCAAATATCTCAATCTGTAACATCTGGGCGGGCAAATCGGCTCTATCTGTTACAGATCGAGACAGACGGCGGGCGTCGGGACGAACATCTCAATCTGTAACAGTAAGACGACTTTCAACGGCCTAGATGTTACAGATCGAGACAAACAAACGTGGCAGATCAAAACCACCACAAAGGTGCCTGTCCCCTTTGTGGTGGCGGGGCGTTAGGGGAGGAGCTTCATCGCGGCGTCGTGGGCGGCGTGCTCGTAGGTGTCGTCGAGGGGCTTGAGCGGCAGCAGGGCTGTGGCCTGCGCATCGCCGCGGCGCTCGAGGGCGTGGGTAATGAGCCAGTCGGCAAGCTCGGGGTTCTTGGGCAGTGCCGGTCCGTGTAGATACGTGCCGATGACGCCCTTGTAGATGAGGCCCTCAAAGCCATCGTCGCCGTTGTTGCCGGTGCCCGCGACGACGGACGTTCCGAGCGGCGTCGCCTCTGCGTCGAGCAGGGTGCGGCCGCCGTGGTTCTCGAATCCCACAAAGGGCTCGGGTGCCAGGTCGGTCTTGACGGCGACGTTGCCGATCAGGCGGTCGGAGCCGCGCACAGTCTGGGCGGCAATGACGCCCAGACCCTCAATGCGATCGTCGCCCATGTAGTATGAACGGCCGAGCAGCTGATAGCTGCCACAGATGGCAAGCAGTGTGCCGCCATCCTCAACATAGGCCGCAACCTTGTCTTTTTGAGCGAGCAACTCGTGCGCCACAGCCAGCTGGTCGCGATCAGAGCCGCCGCCCATCATGACGATATCGGCATCGGTCAAATCAAGCGTTTCGCCCATACGGACCTCGTCTACACGCACGGGAATGCCACGCCAGGCGCAGCGGCGTTCGAGGGCGATGACGTTGCCGCCGTCGCCGTAGAGGTTAAGGGCATCGGGGTACAGATAGACGATGCGCAGCGGGCGCGAAAGCTCGACCGGCGCAATATCGGTGGGGACAGCGCTACCATCGGCGCACGGTGCAGCGTGGGCGGCAACCGTGGCCGCATCGGTGCCTTTGAGCCCGTCGAGCTCCTTGACCAGCGGCGGGAAGGCCGTGTAGTTGGCGACGGCGTAGAAGGTGTCATCGGCGGCCTCGTCTGCCACGGCGCCGATCGCCTGCGCGACGTCCGAGATAATCGCGGCATCGATGCCGGCGTACTTGAGGCGTACCTGCATGTCGTGCGCACGCGTGCCTCCGGCAAAGGTGACAAGACCCGGCGTGTCGGCGATGCGCTCGAAGTCGACATCGTAGATCCACGAGACATCGTGGCCGTCGGCATCGTTATCGTTTAGGAAGAAGGCGCAGAGCCTGCCACCTGCCGTTTTAATGGACTGGATCTGGCGATCGAAGCCCACGGGATTCTTGGCCAGGTTGGCCTCGACGGTGCGGCCGGCAATATCCCAGCGGCCCATGCGTCCGCCGGCGGGCACGTAGGCATTAAGCGTGGGCTGCAGATGCGCCGCGTCCACGCCCAGCTCGTGCGCCGCAAAGAAGGCAGCGGCGACGTTATAGACCATGTACAGGCCGTTGTAGCGCGTGGCGATGTGCACGGCGGGCGCGTTGGCCTCGGGTCCAAAGACCAGGTCAAAGCCGTAGCCGTCGCAGCCGAGCTCAACGCCCGTCACGCGGCGGAGCAGCGCGGGGCGACCCCAGCCGCACGAAGGGCAATGATAGGCGCCCAGCTGTCCGTACTGCACATAGTCGTATTCCAGCGGGGCGTTGCACTGCGAGCAAAAACGCGAGTCGCTAATGCGGTCGGACTCGGTGCCCGTGGCGCCGTCGATGCCAAAGGCGATGCTCGTGTTGGGGACGCGCGCGGCGATCGAGGCGCACAGCGGATCGTCGGCGTTGTAGATGAGCGTTGTCGTCGGAGAGAGCTCCAACGCATGGGCGATGACGTCTTGGGTATGGTCGATCTCGCCGTAGCGGTCTAGCTGGTCGCGGAACAGGTTGAGCAGCACAAAGTACGTCGGTTTGAGCTTGGGCAGAACGCGTACGGTGTAAAGTTCATCGCACTCAAAAACGCCCACGCGCTTGCCGCTGCTGGTGTGCTTAAGGCCGCCGCGGGCCTCGAGCAGAGCACCCACCACACCAGGCTCCATATTGTTGCCGGCACGATTGCACACCACGGTAGCACCGCTGGCAGCAACGGCGTCGGCGATGAGGTTGGATGTGGTGGTCTTGCCATTAGTACCGGTGATCACCACACTGCGGTCGACCAGGCTCGCGAGGTCGCTTAGCAGCTCGGGGTCGATCTTCATGGCGATGCGGCCGGGAAGCACGCCGCCCTGGCGTTTGAGGACAGAGCGCAGTCCCCAGCGGGCGATATCGCTCGAGGTGCAGGCGAGAGATGAGCGGAGGTTCATGAAGCCGTTCCTAACATAGATGACATGGTCGGGGCGATCGCGTCGCTAAAAGCCGTAGCGGCGCGCAAATTCCTGGGCAAGCTGCGATACATCTTCGCAGGCGTTGGCCCAGGGGGCAAAGTCGGGGGTGTCCGAGATAATGCCGTCGGCTTCCCAAACCGCCTGGTGCGAGAGGTCCCAGGGGTCGCGCGGCTCGGGCCGGCAGGGAAGATACGGCGTCTGGTACATGGGGTTCAGCAAGAAGAACGCGCCGCCCTCGCAACGGTTAGCGAACTCACGCAGCGCGCGCGTCGCCGGGCGCATCTTGTTTGTTTTGAACAGCAGAATCGTGCGGGCGAGCAGGTACCAAGGAGAGTTTTCGAGTGCGTCTGCCCCCATCTGTTCCTCGAGCTGATGCGCTAGGGCAAAAAAGCCGTCCTGGTCTTCCAAGCGGGCGAGGGCAAGCAGCACGGTGCCGGCGGCCCGAGTGGGATAGCCTTCTGCTTTAAGGACGCGGCGGGCGTAGTTGGCAGCAGCGCGGTAGCGAGCGCTCGCCATGCACAGCTGCGAGATGGCCTCGAGCGTGTGGAGCCACCCGATAAGGGCCGGCTCGCTCACGGTAAGATCCGCTGCGGTGACACCGTCGGCCAAAACATTATTGGCCCAGTAGTGCGGGGCCTCCATATCAAACCCGGGAACGCTCTGTTGCAGGTAGTCGGCCGTGCTCGTCTCGAGCTTCATCAGGTCGCCCAGGCAGGCGTCGACGGGCGTGTCCGCTAGGATGATGGCGAGCAGCTGGGCATCGACGGCCAGCGCATCGATGCGGACGATCTTGAGCAGTTCATCACGCATATCGTCGAACAGGCGGTTGCGCGTCTGCTCGAACTCCTCGTCGCTGCCCATGTCCTCAATGCGATGGAGCTCGTCGAGCAGGTGGCGATGAACACCGGCATAGGACAGCAGCGCCTGGGCATGCTCGGACTGCGCGTACTTGTGAGGATTCGCACTGATGTCGTTATGGACAAGCTCGCGTGCTGCATCGGTGAGCTCGGGGTGCGACGCCAGATAGGTGCGCTCCAAGTAGGCGGGGATGTAGACGCTCGGATCCATTAGAGGTCCCCTCCCTTAAATGGAAGCCCCTGCTCGGCTGCGCGCAGGATGCGCTCGTCGATCTGGGAGCGCACGATGTCGTTGGTGGCGACCCAGGCGGCAAAGCTGGCGTTGTCGGGCGCGCCCAGGCCCTCCTGCAGTACCGGCGTCGCCTCGGAGAGTGCAAGGACGAGCTCGTCGGTGGAGCCTGCACCCACGTTGACGCGGGCATAGACGCCATCGGGAAACTCGGTTTGGAAGTAGAGCGCCTCGGCTGCGTGCGGGCACGAGCGCGCAAGGATGCGCAGGTAGTGCTCGGCGCCCTCGTAGTCCAGCTCGCGCCAGGCAGCGCTCATCAGCGCGATGAGCGTCCACGGGTCCAAGTCACGCTCCGCATCTTTGGGGCGGCGGCGCAGCGGGGTATTCGCGAGATAGGGTACGGAGTGGGCAGAGCGAAATCGCTTGAGCTCCTCGGCGGGGTATTCGAGCTTTGCCATGGCGAGCATCGCGGTGTGGCGGACACCAGCGGGGTCGTTGGGCGCAAAGTCCAAGCTGCGATTCGCGGCTTCGAGCGACATGCGGTAGCGGCCGCTAATGAGCGCGCGCGATGCCAAGGCGGCAAGCCAGCGCAGGTAGGGGCGGCGGGTCAGGTCGCCTGCGGCCTCGCGCTCGTAGGGGTCCTGCGCCGAGGCGATCTTGAGTGCCAGGTCGTGCTCCACCTCGTCGCACTTGGACACCAGATACTGCACGTATTCCTCGTTGGAGCTGGCGGTGAGGGCGGTCAGCATGCGCTGAGCGTCCCAGTTGGCCGGATCGAGCGCGGCTGCCTCGCGGAGCATGTTCTCGGCAGCTGCCTCTTCTTGCTCTGCTTGGGTATCGTCAGGGATAAAGGGAATGCGGTAGTCGACGGCCTCGACCACCTTGGCAATGAGGTGCCCGGCGCGGTCGCGGTCGTGCACGATGAGCGGTGCGGGGTTGCGGGTGAATTGTTCCATCAGACGCTCTACGGCGGCAGCGTCGGTGAGCGGGATGTTGTCGCGGCGCAAGGCCTCAAGAACGAGGCGATGGCAATCCTCTTGAATGGGATCGAATGCCATGGAGCCTCCTTTGCTGCGGTTAGGGTTCAAATATCTCTATATAAGGTTCTAGTTTACCCGCATGTGGCACACCGGGGGTGCCGCACTTGGACTTGCACCTTTGCACCACGAAGACGGATGTCGCACAAATGTCGGCACCTTGGACGGCCGAGTGGTATCACGGTGCCGCAAACGGTCGATTTTTGGCGGCGAACGGTGCATATTTTGGAGGGGCACCGTCCTGCCCGGGATATGTAGTCAACCTTGATAAAACGTTTGCCCAGCTTGGGAGTATGAATGCCGCACAAGGGTCTTCAGGGATAGAAAAAACGTTTCATCATTGGCGGCTTTAGGTGAATAACTGACCAACCAGAACGGTAAAATAATGTTTGTCTGAGCGTTGAGACGTTTAGACATCGCGCATTGTCATCGCCGGCAACGCGCAAACCGGTCCTAACGGAGCCAATTGGGTGCTCCGTTATATACGCAAGTCTAAGAGGGGCTTGTTTAGGAGGCACAGTATGGGACGTTTTACCAATCCTCGCGATCTGTACTTTGGTGAGGGCGCTCGCCACGAGGTGAAGAACCTCAAGGGCAAGAAGGCCATCATCGTTTCTGGCGGCAGCTCTATGCGCCGTGGCGGGTTCCTGCAGGACGTTGAGGCCGACCTCAAAGAGGGCGGTTTCGAGGTCAAGCTGTTCGAGGGCGTCGAGTCCGACCCGTCCATCGAGACGGTCATGAAGGGCGCCGAGGCCATGCGCGAGTTCGAGCCCGACTGGATTATCGCCATCGGCGGCGGCTCGCCCATCGATGCCGCTAAGGCCATGTGGGTCTTCTACGAGTATCCCGAGGAGTCCTTCGACAACATCATCCAGCCGTTCAGCTTCCCCGAGCTGCGTCAGAAGGCTCATTTCTGCGCTATCTCCTCTACCTCCGGTACCGCTACCGAGGTCACCGCGTTCTCCGTCATTACCGACTACGCCAAGGGCATCAAGTACCCGCTGGCCGACTTCAACATCACCCCTGATGTCGCCATCGTCGACCCCGAGCTCACCTACACCATGCCCGCCAAGCTGTGCGCTCACACTGGCATGGATGCTCTGACCCACTGCATGGAGGCCTACGTTTCCACCTTCGCCTCTATGTTCACCGACGCCAACGCTCTGCACGGCATCCGCGAGATCGTCGAGTGGCTGCCCAAGTCCTATGCTGGCGACCATGAGGCCCGTCAGCACATGCACGAGGCTCAGTGCATCGCCGGCATCGCCTTCTCCTCGGGCCTGCTTGGCATCGTTCACTCCATGGCTCACAAGACCGGTGCTGCCTTCGAGAACGGCCACATCATCCACGGTGCCGCTAACGCCATGTACCTGGGCAAGGTCATCCAGTGGAATTCCAAGGATCCCCGTGCTGCCGAGCGTTACGCTTACGTGGCCAAGGAGATCCTGCACCTTCCCGGCGAGACCAACGAGGAGCTCATCGCTGCGCTCGTCCAGAAGATCCGCGACCTCAACGACCAGCTCAACATCCCGCAGTCCATCAAGGATTACGCAAATGGTGGCGTGAAGGTCGACGCCGAGAACCCGCAGATGGTTTCCGAGGAGGAGTTCCTCGCCAAGCTGCCCGAGATCGCCGCGAACGCCGAGCAGGACGCCTGCACGCCCGAGAACCCGCGTGAGACCAAGGCTGCCGACTTCGAGAAGATCCTCAAGGCCTGCTACTACGACACCGACATCGATTTCTAATCGACTCTTGTTATCGTAACGAGGGGCTCCGCACGTATCTGTACGGAGCCCCTTTCTTTTTTTCTTTTAGAGAATGGGATAGTTATGGCTGCAATTTTCAATAGCCCCAGCAAGTACATCCAGGGTCCGGACGAGCTCGCCAAGCTCGGCTCCTATGTCGAGCCGCTCGGCGCTAAGGCCCTCGTCATCGTGACGCCTTCGGGCAAGAAGCGCGTCGGTGCCAAGATCGAGGGCGGCTTTGCCGAGGCTAAGGCCGAGCTGCTGTTTGAGGACTTTAACGGCGAGTGCTCCAAGGGCGAGGTCGATCGCCTGGTTGCGCTCGCTCGCGACAACGGTTGCGACATCATCGTCGGCGTCGGTGGCGGCAAGATCCTCGACACCGCGAAGGCCGTCGCCTATTACCTGGAGTCTCCGGTTATCATTTGCCCCACCATCGCTTCGACCGATGCACCGTGCTCGGCACTTTCGGTGCTCTACACCGACGACGGCCAGTTCGACAAGTACCTCTTCCTTAAGGCAAACCCCAATATCGTCCTTATGGATACGACGGTTATCGCGGCGAGCCCGGTGCGCCTGACGGTTTCCGGTATGGGCGATGCGCTCGCAACCTATTTCGAGGCCCAGGCGACGCATGATGCCGACGGTGGCACCTGCGCTGGCGGCAAGGGCGGCATGGCCGGTCTGGCGCTCGCCAAGCTCTGCTACGAGACGCTTATGGCCGATGGCGTCAAGGCCAAGGTCGCGCTGGAGAAGGGTGCGCTCACGCCTGCCGTTGAGCACATCATTGAGGCCAACACGCTGCTTTCGGGCATTGGCTTTGAGAGCTCGGGCCTTGCTGCTGCTCATGCCATCCACAATGGCCTGACGATGCTGCCCGAGTGCCACGGCATGTATCACGGCGAGAAGGTCGCCTTTGGCACCATCGTCCAGCTGGTACTCGAGGATGCTCCGACTGAGAAACTCGAGGAAGTCTTGGGCTTCTGCATTGAGCTGGGCCTGCCGGTCACGATGAAGGAACTTGGCGTTGCCGAGGTTACGCGCGAGCAGGCCATGATTGTTGCCGAGGCCGCCTGCGCACCCGATGACACCATGTGCAACATGCCGTTTGAGGTGACGCCCGAGATGGTCGCAAACGCCATCCTGGGTGCCGACGCGCTGGGCCACTACTATCTCATGGATGAGTAAATCAAGCTAAGTAAGGGGCAAAACCAACAGATGGTTTTGCCCCTTTTTGCTATGGTGCAAAGGGGTCAGGTTACTTTGCACCAATCGTTGTTTGATGAAGGGCGGATTCTCGTATGGCGCTTCCTATGGTTTATGGCGGTCCCGGCCGGTATGTTCAGGGGCCGGGCGAACTTTCGCGTCAGGGCAGGTATTTGTCATGGTTGGGCTGCGCTGCCTATGTCTTGTTTGACCAGGGCACCGAGGATCGGCTGTGCAGGCAGATCGTCGATGGATTTCTGGACGAAGATCTAAGCGAGCCGTTCTTTAAGATTTATAACGGTCCGTGTACGGAAGAGGCCGTTGTCGGAATGGCTCAGGAAGCCCAGGCCGAGTACTGCGACATGGTGGTGGGCATTGGCGGCGGCAAGATGCTCGATATCGCCAAGGCCGTTGCGTTTTATGCCGAGCTGCCGTTGTGTGTATGCCCCACGGCGGCTTCGATGGACGGCCCGTGCAGTGCGATTTCGGTGCTGTATCACGAGGATGGGTCGTTCGACCGCTACTTGATACTCGACAAAAATCCCGATCTGGTCGTGGTTGATACCAACGTGGTTGCGGCAGCACCACTGCGGATGACGGTCGCTGGTATGGGCGACGCACTGGCAACGTACTTCGAGGCGCGTTCGTGTGCCGCGGCGCACGGCGCTAACGAGCACGGTGGCGCGCCGGGGCACTTGGCCTTGGTTACGGCTCGTGCCTGCTATGACACGCTCATGGAGTGCGGCGTCGCTGCCAAGCGCGATCTCAAAAAGGGCCGTATATCGCCTGCGGTTGAGCGTCTGATCGAGTGCAATATTCTGCTTTCGGGTGTTGGCTTTGAGAGTGGCGGCCTGGCGTTGGCACATGCCATCGCCAACGGTCTGACGATTCTGCTCGAGTGCAAGGCCATGCATGGTGAGGCCGTGGCATTTGGTCTGGTGGTGCAGCTGCGCCTGGAGCGTGCGCCCGAGCTTGATCAGGTGCTCGAGTTTTGCCAGCGCGTTGGTCTGCCGACGACGCTCGAGGAGCTGGGCCTTGGCGAGATTTCCGATGCCGACCTGATGAGCGTTGCGGATGCGGCCTTTAGAAACGAACGCAATATGGCCAACGAGCAGGCCAAGGTGACCAAACAAAAGCTCGTGCAGCTCATGCGCGAGGCATAGTTTGGCGCTTGATCGACCTTGTGCAATCGAGGCGGCGATAGGCCATGGGCTATTTGCCTCAAAGGTGCTCCGCGTGTAATTTGCCCGAGGCGTGGGCCGATAGCGTATCATTATCTCTTGCTTGTTTGCACTGCTCAGGGAGGGGCCGCGCATGGCGCAGGAACACGATCTGTTTGATGACATTATCGAGATCAGCAAGGGTTTCGACTTTCTTAAAAACCCGCTTGGCGGCGTGACCGACGCGCTCGATCCGTCAGCGCCGCAGTGGAATCCTGCCGACTATAAGGAGCGTCCGCGCGGCAACACCATTCCGTGCTTGACCTGCAAAAACGAGAAGAGCGGCTGCACCGCGTGCATGGACGTGTGCCCGGTCAACGCTATCGAGGTCGAGGAAGACGCCATCGAGATCCTCGACTCCTGTCGCAAGTGCGGTCTGTGCGCCGCTGCCTGTCCGACTGAGGCGATTATTTCTCCGCGCCTGGCGCCCAAAAACCTATATGACGATATCGTCTCTGCTGCTACGAGCCACGAGACCGCCTACGTCACCTGCACGCGCGCCCTCAAGCGCATGCCGCGCGAGAACGAGGTCGTCGTCGCCTGCGTGGGCGATATTACGGCCGAGACCTGGTTCTCGGTGCTGGCCGACTATCCCAACGTGAGCGTGTACCTGCCGCTGGGCGTGTGCGATAAGTGCCGCAACACCGGTGGCGAGGATATTCTGGGCGAGGCCATCGCCACTGCCGAGGAGTGGGCCGGTACGGGCATGGGCCTGGAGATCGACCCCAAGAGCCTCAAATGTCATAAGCGCCGCGAGTACGAGCGCAAGGAGTACATGGATAAGATTGCCCGCACCACGGGCCTTACCGTGACCAAGCTCAACCCGGCGACGGCGGCGCTGGCCTCGGTGACGCAGAAGCTCAAGGCTCATCGCCATCAGATTACCCAGCTGGAGCGCACGCTCAATACCATGTGCGGCACCACGACGACCAAGCGTCGCCGTACGCTTACGCACGGGCGCCAGCTGGTACTCTCGACGCTGCAAAACCATCCCGAGCTTGCCCAGAACATGCAGGTGAGCACGCCGGAATGCGATTTTGACAAGTGCACGTCGTGCGGCGAGTGCGTCAACGTGTGCCCCACGTTTGCCTGCGATCTGGTGGGAAGCGGGCGCTTTGCGTTGGAGTCCACGTATTGTTTGGGCTGCGGTGCCTGTGTCAAGGTGTGCCCTGAGCATGCGCTCAAGTTGGTTGAGCACGACGCGTCCAATCTGGTCGTCGTCGATCCCGAAGCCGAGGAAAAGGCCGCCCAGAAGGCGAAGGCCCACGAAGAAGCCCAGAAGGTCAAGGCCGAGGCAAAGGCCAAGCTCGATAAGATGCTTGACCAAGTGGAGAAGCTCGCGGACTAGCCAGCGACCCCCATCTCTGCTTCATTCGTGCCGCCGTGGCGTCCGGGTTCGCCCAGATGCTGCGGCGGCGCTATACTTATGCAGTTTGAAATGCTTGTACCAAAAGGAGCTGTCGTGTCCCTTTCCATCGGTATCGTGGGCCTGCCCAACGTAGGCAAGTCGACGCTGTTCACCGCGCTTACCAAAAAGACCGGCCTTGCCGCCAACTATCCGTTCGCCACGATCGACCCCAACGTGGGTATCGTCGACGTGCCCGATAGCCGCCTGCAAAAGCTCGCCGACATCGTTAACCCGGGTCGCATTGTGCCGGCGACGGTCGAGTTCGTCGACATCGCAGGTTTGGTGAAGGGCGCCAACGAGGGCGAGGGCTTGGGCAACCAGTTCCTGGCCAACATTCGCGAGACCGACGCCATCTGCGAGGTCGTGCGCTACTTTAAGGATCCCAACGTCATGCGTGAGGTGGGCCGCACGGGCGAGTTCGTCGATCCTGCCGGCGATGCCGATACCATCATGACCGAGCTCATCTTGGCCGACATGGGCACGCTCGAGAAGCAGCTGCCCAAGCTCGAGAAAGAGGCCAAGCGCGACAAGGAGCTCATGCCCAAGTTCGAGGTGGCCAAGCGCCTGCTCGACTGGCTCAACGAGGGCAAGCGCGCCGCATCCATGGAGATGACCGACGAGGAGCGCGCCGCTGCCAAGGGCCTGTTCCTGCTCACCATGAAGCCCATCCTGTATGTGGCCAACGTAGACGAGGACATGCTCAACGAGGACCTGGCGCCCATCGATGGCGTCAAGCCGCTGCCGATCTGCGCTAAGATCGAGGCCGAGCTTTCCGAGCTCGATCCCGAGGATGCGGCCGACTACCTGGAGAGCTTGGGCCTGGAGCAGCCCGGTCTGGACGTGCTCGCACAGGCAGCCTACAAGCTGCTCGGCCTGCAGTCGTTCTTTACGGCCGGCGAGATGGAGGTCAAGGCCTGGACGGTGCGCCAGGGCGCGACCGCCCCGCAGGCCGCCGGCGTCATCCACACCGACTTTGAGCGCGGCTTTATTAAGGCCGAGGTCATTGGCTATGACGACTACATCGAGCTCGGCGGTGAGCAGGGCGCCAAGGCCGCCGGCAAGCTGCGTATTGAGGGCAAGGACTATGTCATGGCCGATGGCGACGTCGTGCACTTCCGCTTTAACGTGTAAGGACGACGCACATGTTTAAATATGGCAAAAAAGCCGGCTACATGGGTATCGCGCTGCTGGTGCTTGCGGTGCTTCCGCTGGTGGTCGCAGCGTTTGTGATCCCCAACATTGGTCCCGAGGTGGCAACAAAGTTCAATGCCGCCGGCGAGGTGACGCGCTGGGGTAAGAGCTACGAGTTGCTGGCACTGCCGGTGCTCAACCTGCTGCTGAGCGTGGCGACGTACTTTACGGCAGGGCGCCAGGCTAAAAACAATGATGACTCCGCTGCCATGGCGCGCATCGTGTGCGAGCGCTACCTGCGCAACGGTTGCATCACGGGTGTGTTCCTCAACGTGATCAACGTTTACTTTATGTACTCGGCGATTACCGGAACGGGCTTTGGTTTTGGTTTCTAGCTTGTCCTTTTAGGCAACGAGCCTGCAAGCATATTCGATGGCTGCTGCGAGGCCGCCGCTCGATCGTGGTTTAAAGACCATGTCGGCGGCGGCCTCGTTTTCGTATCCGGCGCCGCGAAGGGCGAGTGCGATACCGGCTTCCAGGAGAAGGGGCAGGCCGCGTTGGCTGGTTGCGATTACGGCAGCCTGATTGAGCGAGCAGCTATGCGTTTGGCATTGGATGGCAAGTTCACCTTGCGCCGGGCAAGGGACCAGAACGGCGGCGACGCGACTTGATAGCAATGCAAATGCTGTGCGCTCATCGGGCGAAAGGCATTCGGCTTCAACGACGACGAGCTTGGGCGGTACGCTGTTTGTGCGAAGCGTAGCTCGGTACATGCGGACCGAAGAACCCGACATAGAAAACTCCTGTGTATTCGGCAAAACGTAAACTATAGTTTACGTTTATGTTCGGCTCCATTTCAAACTCGGCTGCATGGACGAACGTGCGAAACAGATTCTTGGCAGGCGGGTCGAAGAGACGCGCAGAGACCTTGGCATCTCCAAGGTTGATTTTTGTGTGGCGACAGGAATCAGCCGACCCTACCTCGACCGAATCGAAGATGGGACGGCAAATTTCACGCTCAAGGTTCTATTTAAGATCGCGCCCGCACTCGGCATGACGGTATCAGAGCTTCTCGAGGGCATCGAATAGGGGATACCCGTCGACAACTGAATTACGCCATCGGGATGCGGTCGTGGTTGACTTGGCTGTAGAACAGGCGCTGGATCTCGGCGGCATCGCGTGACTGGCCGAGGGCCCACATGGTCTTGGCTACGAGCGTCTCGGTGGTCATGTCGTCGCCGCGCAGAATGCCCGGATGATCGGCGTAAGCACGGCCGACCTCATAAACGCCCAGATCGAGGCCCTCTTCGGGGACCTGCGTGGTCATAACGACGGTGCGGCCCGAATCGACCCAGCGGAAAATTGCCTCTTGGAACGACTCGCCCGACTCACCAAACTCGGGGATACCGCCAATGCCAAAGGTCTCAAGGATTACAGCGTCGTAGCTATCGGCAAGGGCGTCGAGGATGCCCGGGTTTACGCCGGGCGTAAGCTTGAGTACAAATACGCGCGGGTCGATGCTGTCGTAGAAACGCACCGGGTTTTCGCCCTGATGCGTGCCGTGAAGCCCGTTGCGCACGATGCGGTCATTGCGGATATAGGCGATGGGCGGATAGTTGACGCTAATGAACGCGTTAAAGCTCATGGTGCGCTGTTTGCGGGCACGCGTGCCGGCAATGGCGACGCCGCCAAACACGATCGAGACGTCGTGCGAGTGCTCGTCGAGCGCATAGAGCAGGCTCTGGTACAGGTTGAGCTTGGCATCGGTAAAGGGATTGCCCATGGGCTTTTGCGAGCCGGTGAGCACGATGGGCTTGGGACTGTCCTGAATCAGATAGGAAAGCGCTGCGGCAGTGTAGCTCATGGTGTCGGTGCCGTGCAGAACCACGAAGCCGTCGTGGTCGGCATAACCCTCGACGATGACGTCGCGGATGCACATCCAGTCACTGGGGCGCATATTGGTGCTGTCGATGTTCATGGGCTGCACGACGTCGAGCTCGCAGAGGCCCGAGATCTCTGGGACGCTCTGGGCGAGCTCCTCACCGGTCAGGGCGGGGGAGAGGCCGTTGCCGTCCTCGGTCGATGCGATGGTGCCGCCCGTGGCGATGAGAAGGATGCGCTTCATGCTGGTATTCCTATCGTATTTGCCGCCACAGGGGCGGAGTCTTTCGGCAGTATTGTGGCACAGGGCGTTCAATGTTCAAACGTATTACATCATCTGTAACGTTTGGTAACACTTCAATTGGAGCTAAATAGGGGCCCAGGTCGTGCGTTTGCCGTGCGCTGATGGCTGCGAGGGACGAGAAACCCCATATAACGTGTACACTATGAAAGTTATTTTCGTTCATTCACGCGGGTGGGCACCGGCTCCCCGCCAACAAGAGGGGGAAACCATGGATCAAAAGGCTTCCGCAAAGGTCCTCGTACTCGACTTTGGTGCGCAGTACGGTCAGCTCATTGCCCGTCGCGTCCGCGACCTCAACGTGTATTCCGAGATTGTCCCCTGCGACATCTCGGCCGACGAGATTCGCGAGATGAACGCCTCTGCGCTCATCCTTTCCGGCGGCCCGGCTTCTGTGTATGCCGAGGACGCTCCGTCCATCGATCCCGCCATCTTTGACCTGGGCCTTCCCGTCCTGGGCTTTTGCTACGGTCATCAGATCACGGCCGTGACGCTCGGCGGCAAGGTCGGCCACTCCGAGGTGGGCGAATACGGCCGTGCCACCATCACGCGCACGGCCGGCGCCAAGCTCTTTAACTCCACGCCCATGGAGCAGACCGTGTGGATGAGCCACCGCGACGCCGTGTCCGAGGTGCCTGAGGGCTTTACCGTTACCGCCAGCACCGACGTGTGCCCGGTTGCTGCCATGGAGTGCGTCGAGCGCAAGATTTTCACCACGCAGTTCCACCCCGAGGTCAAGCACTCCGAGTACGGTCAGCAGCTGCTGAGCAACTTCCTGTTTGAGATCTGCGGCCTGGAGCCCAACTGGAGCATGGACAACCTGGTCGAGACCATGACGGCCGAGTTCCGCGAGAAGGTCGGCGACGACCGCGTGATTCTGGCCTTGTCCGGCGGCGTCGACTCCTCCGTCGTGGCTGCGCTGGGCGCCCGCGCCGTGGGCAAGCAGATGACCTGCGTGTTCATCAACCACGGTCTGCTGCGCAAGGGCGAGCCCGAGCAGGTGGAGGAGGTCTTCACCAAGCAGTTCGATGTCGACTTTATCCACGTTCACGCCGAGGACCGCTATGCCGAGCTCCTGGCTGGCGTGACCGAGCCCGAGGAAAAGCGCCGCATCATCGGTACGCAGTTCTGGAAAGAGTTCTTCGCCGTGGCGCAGCAGCTCGAGACCGATGGCAAGCCGGTCAAGTACCTGGCTCAGGGCACCATCTACCCCGACATCATCGAGTCCGGCGCTCGCAAGACGGGCGGCAAGACGGCCACCATCAAGAGCCACCACAACCTGATCCCGTTCCCCGAGGGCGTGCACTTCGACCTCATTGAGCCGCTCGATCACTTCTTTAAGGACGAGGTTCGCGCGCTTGGTCTGGCGCTTGGCCTGCCGGGTCATATCGTGTTCCGCCAGCCTTTCCCGGGCCCGGGTCTTGCCATCCGCATCATCGGTGCGGTCGACAAGGAGAAGCTCGAGATCCTCAAGAACGCCGACGCTATCGTGCGCGAGGAGCTCGACGCCTACAACCAGCGTCTGTTTGAGCAGACCGGCGAGCGCAACTCCGAGCACAGCTGCTGGCAGTATTTCGCGGTCCTGCCCGACATCAAGTCCGTTGGCGTTATGGGCGACGAGCGCACCTACCAGCGCCCGATCATCCTGCGTGCCGTCGAGTCCAGCGATGCCATGACCGCCGACTGGGCCAAGCTGCCCTACGACGTGCTGGCCCGCATCTCGGGCCGTATCGTTGCCGAGGTTCCCGGCGCCAACCGCGTGTGCTACGACATCACGTCCAAGCCGCCCGCGACGATTGAGTGGGAGTAAGCGATATTCGTTGATTTCAAGCCTCCGAACTGCGACAACAGGTCGGGGGCTTCTTATTTTGCAACCTCTGTGCAACCTTTGCGGTTTCGCGCCCCGTGAACAGGGAACGTAGCACTGTTCACGTCTGGGCCGATGTCGGCACCGATCATTGCCCGCGCTGCTCCTGCTTGCGCTTCAGCTTCCGCTGCTCGAAGCACGTCGCCCGGAGTTCCCCGCCAGAGGAGAGCTGACTGTTCCTTGCGAAATCGCGAGACCAGCTATATCCGCTTGCTGCGGGCTTGCTTGAGCCAGTTCCTCTTGAAAGAGCCTATACCTCCGAAGAACTTGTTGTACGTCTCACCGTTCTCCTTGGCTTCGTACTTGACCAAGGCAAGTTCGATAGTGCAGAGGTAATCCGCCACTTGTTCGAGGCGGTAGTCGGTCATCGAGGTCTTGCGGCGTCGGACGACCCCTTTTGAGAGGACCTTGCCCACCGAGCGGTCGAGCGCTTGCTTGACAATGTCCTGACCGTTGTCGTAATAGACCTTCACATCGTCGAAGGACTGGAAGAAGCCCAGGTGTTCAATCATGGCGGAGGAGATGTCGCGCCCCATGCGCTCCATTAGCCTTGCCGGGTCTTCGAACTGGCTGCGGCGGTAGACGAACGTGATATAGGAAATGGGAAGTTTGCGGACGAACGAGGAGAAGTAGGCGAGCATCACCTTGCGCTGCTCGATGTTAAGAAACTCATAATCCTTGTGCCCGTTCATGAGAGGCTCGGAGTGAAACGGAATGTTAGGGAGATCGGTCCTGGCAAGCTTGGCCTCATAGCCCGTGACCGCCTCGGCGATGCTGTCTGCCTGGTCGTGAAAGACGAGTGTGAGCAGATAGTAGCGAGCTTTGCCGCCGCGGTCGCCGCTCTCGTCGACGAAGATGCTGAGCTCCTTGGCCAATGGGGACTCCTAATGGAATGGATAAAAAAATAGCCGGGGGACTCCCCCGGCACTTGGAGGTAGCTCAATAAGCCACCAATAACCTTATAGCATGCTCTGACGGTGAGTGCAAGGGGGGGCGAGCCGGTACATGGCGTTGCGGCTGATGCGCAGCATCGCGCGCCTCGTCGGCGCCGAATATCGCGTTGGTCGATGCGATGGGCCTCACCTGGCTCCTGCTAGTGCTCTTGGTCATGGTCGTCCTCGAGCTCCTCTCGTCTCGAGGCTCCCTCGCGTGCCCGGCCGCGGGCGGCTCCCGGGGCGGTCGCCGCCGTCATTTCCTGCCGCTCCTCGACCCGATGTAGGCGTCCACGGACGCCCTCGAAACCAGGAGCTTCCTTCCGAGCCTGTACGAGTCGATTTCTCTCCCGACCAGATGAGGTCGTACGCCTTGTTTCGGCTCGCCCTCATGTACTCCTGCATCTTGATTACCGTCATCCATTCGCCGCGATCTTGGTTGCCCTCGGGCGCGGCGCATTCGGCTGTGCGTGCCATGATTCCCCCAATCTTCCCGTGTGGCACCGCGCGGGCACGCCGCACGACACCATGTGCCTTTTCGTCTGCGCGACGATTGAACCGCCTGATTGCGGTTGGCGCGCCCGACGGGGGCGGAGACGGGTCGAGGTGGGTCGAGCTGGTCGGGTCTCCACGAAACGGCCATGGGCCGCGTGCCTTAGCTGCGAGCTAAGTCCTTGAAAAGTAAAAGGCGCCCATGCGGGCGCCTGCTTAGAAGCGAGGTTGGTTCGGTTGTGGTTGGAATGCTTGTTTTCCGCGGTGCTGTCGTCCGGGGTCCGGCATCTGTCGTTCGCCTCTTCTGTCGTGTTTGATGTTGCGTGTTTTGCGAGCGACCTTGTGCGGGCCTGCCGGCCCGTTGCCCCAGATGCACCCAAATAAATGGTTCCCACCCATTGGGACGTGGGCACCGCGGGAGGGGCGTCTGGGCAAACTGGAACGGACGAGCGGGCATCGGTTTGTCAATCAGTGTGCTTTCTTGCGCAACGCTACAACTGGTCTTCGTTGTTTGAGCTGATAGTTTGCTTGCGCTCACCATGGCAATTACATGAAAGTGGTAATGATCAATACTTGATTTGACCGGATAGCATAGCAATGGTTCTCTAAGTAGCCAAAACGATGGGATAATGTCCAGTATTAACTTAGATGGGAGGACGTCTTTTGACTGATGCGTTGATGAAAGCGTTCTCTACGTATCAGTCGATTGGTGCCACCCACATGAACGAAATGAAGAGATTGTTTGTCGGGCATAGGGAATCGATAGGTTGGCGCATAGATGATCGTAGTAGACGGACGAACCGATAGAGAAAAACTTTTCGAGCTATTAAAATCTGGCGGTGAATGCAGCGAGCTCGATTTTAAGGAGACGCTAGATTTTTCCAAGAAGATCGATGAGCTCGATTTTGTAAAAGACGCTGTTTCGATGTGCAACCGTTATCCCGGTGGTTACATCGTCATTGGGGTGGACGATGATGGAAATCCATCGGCTAGAGCTGAAGATACCAACTGGACGCAATTTGATGGCGCGGTCTTAACAGACAAAATAAGAAAATATGTTCAGGCGCCTTTGACCGCCATCTCCCAATTACATGAGGTTGATGGACACACATACTGTTTGGTTTGCCTGTTAAGCCTCGAAGACGGGCTTCTCGTTCCTTTTTCGAAGCTCGGACAAACAGTAGATGGCAAAGGCCGTCAAATTGTCGTGTTTCGCGAGGGCGAAATAGTTAGGCGCGACGGAGCTCAGAATCGGCCCATTGAGTATTCACAGTGGGCAGAAATATTGAAGCAGCACGATGCTTGCGTGAGGAAAGACGAGAGCAAACGAATGGATACTCTCGTGGACAATATAATCGCCGTTCTTGGAGAGAAGGGTAAAACGCCGCCTCTCGTTTACGGCATGGATGAAGAAGCGCTTGTGCATTCGCTCGAAGCTTGCTTCGAGCAAAAGGAGAATGAGAAGCTTTCTCGCTTCATTTTTCAGGTCGCCGCAGAGTTTCAAGATGATGCAGATGCGATCAACAGCCTTGCCGGCATCGGAGCCTATGCCCTTAGCTATTGCAACGACTCGATATTTGAGAAGGCGGCAGATGCTCTCTACGACTGCTATGCCGCAATTGATGATAGCAAAGCGGACTCCGCTTCAAAAAGTCTAGCTGTGGCGGTTGCTTGTTACGAATTGGGCGCGCAGCTGGTTCGCATGAAAAGATGGGACCTAATTGCCCCCTTCGTCAACCGTCAATCTCCATCTCGCTCGTACTCCATATATGCATCCTGGATACGAGACTGCCAGGTTAGGGCTGTAAACGCCGGGCTTTTCAATGAAGCCGGCTCGGGGATGATGATTACAGTTGCCTTAGACAACGCCACGAATCATCCAATTGTGGCACCGGATTGCGGACTTAAAATGAGCAGTGACACTTCGGCGCATGAGAGATACCTCGATCTCCTATGCTCCTTTGACTTCCTTTACTGCTTATGCGTATTTGTTGCCGGGGTGGGTACTGGTCTCGCATATCCCGCCTGTTGCTTCTATTCCGAAAAGCGTATCTCTAATGTTGTCTCGCAAATCCTAGGAGGTAACCCAAAAGCACGACGAGAGCTCCTCCCCGACGATGATGATGACAAGATTGCCATGTGTCTAAGGGAGCTTTATCGGCTTGCAAGTAATGAATCGCTTCAGAAGGATAGCAAATATTACTGGGGATTCGATCCTTCTCGCGTGCTAAATAAGTTCTTACAGGATCATCCTGAGCGACTAGAAGAACGGCCTCCCGACATGTTTAGCTACAACAATCCTGATAGAGACCCCAATAGCATGAGCCATTGAGGTCCTTCGTGTGATGTTTCGGTCGTTTACCGCGGTTGTTTTTTCGTGTGCCGCTTGCCGCCAGTCAACTCACGAGGAAGCTACCCGAGACTACTCACTTTGCCCACCGATGGCAAAGACCTGCGACCTGGGGTTTGCAAACGGTGAGCGAGCCGCCCGCGTTGATTCACTTACGATTGCAGCTGGCGGCTTGCGCGCTAAAGGGATGTTGAGTTTCAAAACGGGCGTTTTCGGCGCTATCAAGCCTTCAAAGGCGGCCCACCGTGCCCTTTGGGACAAAACAAAAACTCAATGCCCTGAGTTTAAAAATAGTTTTTGAAGCTGTCCCAGCTTTTGTCCCCAAAGCCGACGAAACACGACATGGTGTTACTTGGCGGCACTCGGTTCGAGGCAGCACCAAAAACTGGGCGCAACTGGAATGACGGGACAGCAGAACTGAAGCCATCGAGTGGGAGTAACTTACCGTAAAAGCTGTATTAGTTTATGAGCTGATACAAGTAGTTTTGAAGTGGTTTTAACGCCCTCGTCGTACCCGAGGAGGTCTTGACGGGCTATGACATCAGGAACACCAACGAGGGCTTCAACTGCCTGCTTGATTTGCATTATATCTTTGGCGGGTATGCCTCGATGATTGGCGGCAAGCCTGCATGGCAGCTGTCCGATAGGTTTGGTCGCAGCAAGCTGGATAAGTTCGCCAGCGACTGGAACTTCGCTTGGGTTGAGTTGCAAAGTACCGGCGACAAAGCCGCCTATCAAAACTGGAAAGATCATTGTGAGGGGTAAGTTTGATGAGAAACGAATTAAAGGCCATTGCGCCGATCAAAATGGAATGCCTTGCTAAGGAAATCAACGAATGCATCGAATCAATCAGAAGCTATATTCAGATTGACCAGCAAGAAATCTTACTGATGGCCGTTACCGATATTTCTAGTTTCAGCAACCCCTCTCTCGAAGGCAACATTCTTATTTACAAGCAAGATGACTTGCCATCTCGCCCTGTCGAATACTTGCAAAGCCTTATCGCCTCAACGAATAATACGATTCGCCTTCATGTCACGGACGAGGATATCGATCGGCTCGCCCACCAATACCTGCACGATCAGGAAATGTTGTTTGAAAAAACGACACAATATTTGATGTATCGGGAATTGGCGCTCGACGATGAAAGCGAAACTAGCCGCGTGGCCTTTGAAGCCCAAATGATGCGCATGGTTAGGGGAAATAGATACCGCTTCCTTCAAATTGACTATATTCGACCGCTAATACGCGTTCACGAAAGCGAATTCCAAAAGCTGTTTGGCATCTCTGCAAATATCGTGATTGACGGTTATAGAAAGCTCGAAAAAGCACTGTCGAACGGAAGACTTGAAGGCTTGGCAACTTTGAGGAAGCTCTTTGAGAAGGCTGGTTCAGCGGAGGAAATCGACTTTTCGAAAATTCTTGAGGAGGATTCGGAAGCCGCTGAGGAGGCATCCCTTGAAGCGTTTTCCGTGCATCATTTCAATGTTAAACGAATCACAAACTGGCCAAAAACGTTTATAGACGCTCTGTCGTTCGCTCCTGGCGAGGGTCATTTCTTCGAAGAAGAGGAAATGCAGTATTGGCCTGTCATCACGCCTCCTATTGTCGATAGGCCCTTCATCACACTAAACGGGGAAACCTATTGTTTCGACTACTATTCGCTTACCGACAACTTCTATAGAGCAATCCAGAAAGCAATTCTGCGTCTCGACCCCAGCTATTCAGAACAGTGGCAGCAAAATCAAAAAGAAGCCAGTGAAAGCATGGTCGAATCCGTTTTCAAGGAAATGCTTCCTGGATGTATTTCATATGCCGACAATTGTTATGGAAGCAAAAAGCATCGGAACGAGAATGATCTTTTGGTCGTCTACAGAGATGCACTCTTGATAATCGAGGTCAAAGCGGGCCGTTTTACCGACGCTCCGCCAGTGTCTGACTTCAATTCGCACATTAAACACTACAAAGATCTGATACAGAAATCGAATAGCCAGTGCGTGAAGATGAGAGATTACGTTAGCAATTCTGGTGCTGAACTTGTTCTATACGACCAGCGTATGCAACCGAAAGCGACTCTTGACATCTCGAATGTTAATAGCATTTTCTGCCTTTCAGTGACGATAGAGAACATCAACACTTATGCGGCGCGTGCTGAAAAGCTTGAATTCTTGAATTTGGAAGCGGGCGTGTCCTGCATTGCCATCGACGACCTTATGACCTATAGAGAATACTTCGAGAACCCTCTTGAATTTCTCCATTTTCTCAAGCAAAGGGAGATTGCGTCTCTCAACAAAAGGCTTGCCCTGAATGATGAGTTTGACCATCTCGGCATGTACATTGCCCACAACCGCTACTCCCTCGAAGTCGACAGCATTCCTGAAATGGGAAACCTGTACATGACAGGTTATAGGGAAGATCTGGATAGTTATTTTGAGAGAGTTGGCACACCTTTGCCTCAGCTCGAGAAACCCCGACAAAACATGCCGAAGCGTTTCCGCGAGATTATCGACGTATTGCTCAACTCCAGCAATCCCCAGGCCGTCAGTATATCTTCGTACCTCCTTGATTTCTCCAGCGAAGCTCGTCAGCAACTTTCAGACGGTATAGACATGGCTCTAAGGCGACAAGCTAACACCGGTAGACAATGCGCTCTCTCATTCTCGGGCACGGAAGAGTCGATTCACATGACCTACTTCGTCTTTCAAGATGAACTGTATGATGCGCAAACAGACCAAGAGATGTTCGATTATGTCGCTTCTCTCCTTCTTGCCAATAACGAGAACGAGCGCATGATGGCTTTTTTCCGATTCGATGCAAATTACGCTTTGCAAAGCGTTGGCGCCCGTTCGATTAACATTGATCAAATCCCTCCGAGCCGAATTAACGAGCTGAAAAGCCGTGGCGAGCAAATGGGTGACTTCAGGGTTGCCAAACACAAGAAGGAACACGGAAAAATTGGTCGAAATCAACCCTGTCCTTGTGGAAGCGGAAAGAAGTACAAAAAGTGCCATGGGCGAAACAATTAAATTGGTTTCCAAATGGTTCCTAGATCCTGAAACCTTGGTGCCAGAATTAGTCGCAGTTTGTCCCCAGGTGCCACCATGGACCAGTGGATATACGAATTGAGCAAGAGAGAGGGAATAGGGATTTCCTTAGTTATGGGGGTATAAATCATTTGATCGATAAAGAATACCCCGATAAACCACTAATTTGATACGCCGGCTCCAATGAAGATCGGAGCCGGCGTTCGTTTGTTCACTAGGGAAAACTACCTGAATAAGATTCGCGGCTTCTGCCATGACGATGGAATGATCAGGGTCATCACCGGCGTCCGTCGCTGCGGCAAGTCCTGCCTCATGCGGTGCATCGCCGAAGAGCTGAGGCCCGAAGGCGGCTTCTCCATCTTCATCACCGGGTCAAACTCCTATCTGCTTCCGGGTGAGATAGCCACGAAGCTGAGCGGGCGCTACATCGAATTCGGGATGAAGACGCTGGACTTCAGCGAGTATTGCCAGATGAAGCACTTCTTTGAACTGCCCGTGAACCCGGGCCCGGTCACGGAATTCGACGCCTGCATCCTCGAGGGCGGCCTCCCGAAAGCAATGGATTACTCCGGACTCACCGACAACCGCATCAACTACGGGCCCGTGCTGGAGAACATCGTCTATCGCTACGCCCGCGCACAGGGCTGCAAGGTCAGTGTCGGACGCATCGGAAAGCTGGAATGCGACTTCATCCTCAGAAACCCGGAGATGGGCTACACATACATTCAGGTTGCAATGACCATCATGGCAGATCGGTCCACCGAAGAGCGTGAATACCGCCCCTTCGAACAGATCAGAGACAACTACCCCAAGTACCTGTTGACACGAAGCGATCCTATCCAGCAAAGGGACGGCATCATCCATGCCAATATCCCCGAGTTCATGCAGGAGGGGAGGACCTTCTAGATGAGATGGAGATTGACCGTTGACGGGCGGCGCAATAGATGGCGGTGTCGGTTTCAAGTGGAACCGACACTGCTTCTGCATGAGGCTTGCCGCAAATGGCGATCAATGCCCGCGATGCTTCTGCTTGCGCTTCAGCTTCCGCTGCTCGAAGCGCGCCTCTGCCTCGTTCGCGCGGCTTTGGCTTCTTGCGCGGACCGACTCCCGTTTCATTGCCTCCCGCTGACTCGCGAGTGCTTGCTGCGCCTTCGTGCCCATTGCCGGTTGCTTAAGGGCCCTCGACGCCTCGCGGGCGCGTCTCTTGGGGTTCTTCGCGGGCTTGCTCGCCTCGGTCGGATCGTCGCCGAAGAACGTGAGCTTCGCCCATTTGCCTGTAATGAATTGCAGGATTTCCTCATTGGATGGCTCTGCGCCGAAGACGATGCGGGCGACGCCGTATCTGCCGTCCTCGACGCGCTCCGCCAGCCCGACCCAAAACTGGCCGTCGTGATATACGGTCAGGGTGGACGACACGCTGATCTGCATGGTTGATTCCTCCTTTATGTAGATGACCATGCAGAGAAGGGACAACCAAGGAGGCAGGTTACTGATGCGGACTCCCGCACGCCCACGACTGCCCGACGGGGACTGTGTTTTCATCTCTGGTGCCCGTATTGTAGCACGCGCAAATGTATGTCGATATCGCTGCTGACATGGTGCGACCGGGATGCGCTCCTCGGGATTCTTGCTGGTCATCCACTAGAAGGGGTACTTGATAATTCCCTGCGTGTCGTATTCCGCACCCAATTAATAGTGGACGCCGCGCTTGTCCTCCCAAGGCTTTTATCATTTCTCGAAACGCTCTCCCGCATAGTTGAAACCCGCGACCGCGCCGGCGACGACGCGCTCCGCGTCCGCAATCACGCATTTAAGATCGCAGACGACGGTCGGCGCGCCATAGAAGCCGTTCTTGATGGAGGGGTCGTCGATGACGCTTGGCTGCTCGGAGCTGACGCGGTTGCCGATCAAATTGCCCCTGTCGAAGCAAGCCATGTTCTCTAACAGAATAGGTGCAGGCGATTTCTTTGTGGGCGATATAGCAAACACGGATAGAGCCCAAGGAGCAGAAGCGGCATTCGCACTCCTACCCAAAAAACGACTCCTTGCCTAAGCCCCTTGAGTATCGGACAGCACTACCGAGTGTGAGCGTTTTCGTAGGCCCTTTTGATTTCTTTCGGCAAGCCGTCGGGAATCATGGCCTTCAGCTCGGCCTCGTTGTCGCCTTGATTCAGCTGCTCGTAGTACCAGCATTTGAACTTCAGCATGTCCAGCGCACGGTTCATCTTCGCGATCTCCGATTCCATGTGGGCCTTCCGCTCCTCGAACATGGCCTTGCGCTGGGGGTATGTTGACGGACCCTCCGCGCACCATTCCATGAACAGCCGGATGTCCTTGATCTCCATTCCAGCCTTCTTCAGGCATTCGATGACCCGAAGTGCCTCGAGTTCCTTATCACTAAATCGGCGAATGCCGGATGCCCGCTCCAATCCCGGGAACAATCCCTGCTTGTCGTAATATCGCAGCGTTGAAGTGGGCAAACCGAACATTTCCGCCACCTGTCCGATTGTGTACATGGCTCCTCCGAATAAATCTCGAGTTCACTCCTTGACCTAAAGTCAGGTTTAGGTATTACCTTCATTCTCATTAATACAAATCGGGAGCGCAAGGGGTGTTCCGTAATGGGCATGGGAATCTAGCCGGACTGCTTGGCAGCGCGGAAGCAGATTTGTGCCTAATACCATCGACAGGAGGAAATAGATTATGGCAATTAAGCAGACGGCGGGCAGAGATGCCCTGGGGGAGTTCGCTCCCAAATTCGCACAGCTCAATGACGATGTGCTGTTCGGTGAGGTGTGGAGCCGGGAGAGTGAGCTCTCCCTGCGCGACCGCAGCGTGGTGACGGTGGTGGCCCTAATGGCGCAGAGGCTGACGGACTCTTCGTTCCAATATCATCTGATGTCCGCGAAGAATAACGGCGTGACCAGGGCGGAGATAGCGGAAATCCTTACGCACGCGGCGTTTTACGCGGGTTGGCCCAAGGCATGGGCGGCCTTCCGCATGGCGAAGGAGGTCTGGGCGGATGACGATGCCGCCGACGCAAAGGCACGGCACCAAAACGAGATGGCTTTCCCCATCGGTGTCCCCAACGACGCGTTCGCGAAGTACTTTATCGGTCAAAGCTACCTCGCGCCCCTTTCCACCGAGCAGGTTGGCGTCTACAACGTGACGTTCGAGCCCGGCTGCCGCAACAACTGGCACACCCATCACGCCAAAAGCGGCGGCGGGCAGATCCTCGTCTGCGTGGCTGGCCGAGGGTTTTACCAAGAATGGGGAAAGTCGGCACAGGAGCTGCGCCCCGGCGACGTGGTCAACATCGCCCCGGGAGTGAAGCACTGGCACGGCGCCGCGCCTGACAGCTGGTTCTCGCATCTGGCGTTGGAGGTTCCGGGCGAGGAGACCTCTAACGAGTGGTTGGAGCCTGTGGACGACGACGCGTACCTTAAAGCGACCAACAAGGAGGCTTAAGCACCGTCGCCCGTCCGCGTCACCGAGAGCAGGGCGCCCAAATCGGCCTGGATCGCCTCTGCCTTGCTTCCAAGCTGCAATGGGGCTGAGTCGCCCGTGATGTTGACGCTCAACAGGTGCGCATCCGGCAGCTTCGCGGTCATGCTCCAGAACGGGAGCGTGATGATGCCAGGGGTCATTTCGCCCACGCCGAGCTCCAGCAACAGCATGCGGCCATTGCCGCGCTCGCTCACAAAGCGCTCGTATCGCTCGAGGTTCTCGCGCGAAGGCCGGGGCCATATCGCCATCAACGAGAATCGTCTCGCACGAAGCATCGAGCGCCATGGTCTGGCTGTAGTTGAGCACGGTGCACGTGGTGTGTTCGCAGGCGTTTGCGATCTGAGCGAGCATGTGCTTTATGACGCCGTTGCGCAATCCCACGCCCAGTTCAAGGAAAAGAATCTTCTGATGCGCGTGCGCATCGAACCAGTCGGATACCTTGCGGTACTGCTCTTTGTCCACAGCGTTCAGGGAAATCTAGCGGTCAACCGCCTGCTCGGTTGGAGGCGAGGGCCCGAGTTCGCCCACGCCCAGGAGCTGCTCAGCGCCTATTCCGAAGGGGGCATGCGGGCGGTATCGACTCGTCACGATTTCCGTAGTTGATCTTGACTGTGGACTCCTTACAAGTCTTGCTCGAGATCGAGCGGAGACTGGGCCCTGCCGAATCGGAGCTATGGCGACCAAAAATGTTGCCAGAAGACGCCGTCGACGCTGTTTGCGATGGGGCAGAGCTCGATGGCGGTTCGGCACAGTCTGTTTCATCGGTTTCGCGGGGCGTTGATGGCGTGAAGGCGACTGTTGGAAAAGCTCATTTCCGTGGGGAAGAAACTTCTCGGTGAGTAAAGCTCATCGGAGCGGGGATGAGCTTTGTCTGCGGGGTACGAAATGCTGGCTAGCGGTTGCGACGCCTTGTTGCAGAAATGCCAACTGCCGCAACTACAGCACCGGCAACACTCAGGGCGGCAGCCATCGCACCGTTGTCGCCCGTCGCGGGTAGGGTGGCCCCGGCTGGTTTAACCGCCGCTACTGCCTTGGTGGAAACGGGATTTGCCGTGGGCTTTTTTGCATTGGGCTGCGGTGTGGGCTCGGGCTTGGTTTCCGGTTCGGGTTTGGAACTGCTCGTATCGGTTGCAATCAAGTGCACGTCACTGTCGAAGACGTAACGGATGTAGTAATCGTGCCGCGTCTCGTGCATAATCCCCTGCCCGCTGTCGAAGTCACGGTCAACGTGTGTGCCAAGGTAGGTTGAGCTGTTGAGGTTCAGCCTGTAAGGGATTTGGTCGTCGGCGTAACTGCCTGTAAAGACTACGGTTGCTCTAACGTGATTGTCGATCATGGTCAGGGCAATAGAGACGCTGGCCTCTTTGGGGTTCTCGGTTTTTATAAGGCTTTCGGTATCGGTGTCGATCTTGAAGAGATGGACGGTGTCGTTAAGCTCGTAGATGAAGTCCTCGGGTTTGTCTGGAAAATCGTATACAAGAGCCTCGTTCTGGACCAACTCAAAAGCAGGGGGTAGCTCCAAATCGTAGTAATGATCGACGACGGTGGTTGCTGTGAGGCTGCCTTCCGCGTTGACTTCTTCGCAGGTGATGGGTGCTGCGACATCGGGTTCGGGCATTTCGGTCGCCAGTGCTGCGCAGGGTAGCAAAAGCTGCCCTGCCATAAGAATGCTTACTCCGAAGGCGACGACTCTGGCGCCTGCATGAAGCTTGACGTTGCGGATAGACAGGCCAGTGCGTTTGTTATGGGTTTGCGGTGCAACATGCTGTCCATACATAAGGCGCTCCTTGTTCGTAGGCCGGTTTCCTTGGATCTATATTGCGCCTGCCCGATTCGGCCAGGCTCATACACGCGAACGCTCACGCGAGCAGGAGAAAGCTCTAGTTAATTTTCCCACAGTCGACACTTTGCGGCCAACGATTTGCTGTTCAATTCTCGGAGAGAGAATCAAGACAGTTGAGGAGTTGTCAGGCAATGAGATTGTGCCTAGAGAGCGCGAACGGGAGATGTGGTCTGCGGACGACTGGATAGCTCCATCCGTTTTGGTTACAACGAAATGTGTGCCGCGCGCCTGCGGCATGAAAGAGAGGGAATCCTATGAATATCATTGTGTTGAGCGGCAGCCCGCGTAAGGGCGCCAATACCGATACCATGGTCGAGGCGTTTGCCGAGACCGCGCTCGAGGCCGGCCATACGGTCGAGGTCATCCGCGTTGCCGGCAAGAAGATCGCCGGCTGCTTGGGATGCCAGTACTGCTTCGCCCATGAGGGCGTCTGCGTGCAGAAGGATGACATGGCCGACGTGATCGAGTCGCTGAAAGACGCAGATATGGTCGTCTTCGCCTCGCCTATCTACTGGTTTGATATCACCGCGCAGGAGAAGGCCGCCATCGACCGCCTGTACGCCTTCGGTGCCACGGGATTCCCGTTCACCAAGGTGGCCCTTTTGCTCGATAGTCACAGCGAGGGTGTCTATGACGCGGCGATCGCCATGTACAAGTCAACCTGCGCATACTGCAAGTGGGAGGACCGGGGCATTGTCACCATCAGCGGTATGACCGAGCGCGACAGCATGGCCTCCTCGCCCAAGCTGGAAGAGGTGCGAGAGCTCGCCCGCAAGCTCGCCTAAGGGCAAGAAGAGCGCATGGCAATCAGCACTAGCGGAAATGCTTGCTGCCCTTACCAAGAAGAGTGCTGATTGCCATGCGCTGATGCCCTTTCGGACAATCTCGGCGTGCTAGGAGGCCTTCTCGCTCAGGAACTCCCTGAATGCGGGGATGTCGAAGCCGACGAGGCCACGTCCACGTTTCCCGATAACGCCGTCCTCGAGGAGGCGGCGCTTGTACTGGCTTGCGTAGTTGCTGGCGACGCCCATACGCTTGGCGATCTCCGAGACCCTGCTGGATCCAGAATCAGGCAGAAGATTGTGAGTGAAAATCGGGAGTAGCACTCCCGATTTTGACCAATTAACGTTTGTACGAGATAATAGGCTCCATAACGGGAGGCGATTCTATGTACATCGAGCGCGAAATTGAACAGACGATAGATTCGATGCTGGGACAGGGAAAAGTTGTCCTGGTGACCGGAGCGCGCCAAGTTGGGAAGACGACGGTTCTCAAGCAACATCTAGGCGACCGATTCGACTATGTTTCGATGGAGAACCCGCGGGATTATCTTCTTGCAAAAGAGGATGCCGCCCTGTTTTTCGAGTCTCATGATTTGCCGATCATCATTGATGAGATTCAGCGCGTGCCTGAGCTTTTTTCTCCGGTGAAGTGGGTTGTCGATCAATCAGAGGAGAAGGGCCGAATCGTCCTCACGGGATCCCAGACATATCACCTCATGAAAGGGGTGAGCGAATCTTTGGCGGGGAGGATTAGAATTCTGGAGATGCCCTCTTTAAGCTTGCGAGAGCTTGTTGGTGGTTCCCAGGGCCCTCGTCCGTATATCCCCAAAAAGGTTTCCTTGGCCTCTAAGATGTCTTCGGGAAATATTTGGAACATCATCCATAGGGGTTCGATGCCCGAACTGCAAGACCCAAATATCGATTGGGACTCCTATTATTCCGACTACGTTGCCGCATATCTCGAACGCGATGTTCGCGATCTTGTAAACGTGAAGGATGAGGCGAAGTTCTACAGCTTTATGGTCGCGTGCGCAGCGAGAACGGGGCAACTGTTAAATGCCACCGATATTGGAAACACCGTTGACGTCGACCGTAAGACGGTGAAGGCTTGGCTCTCGGTTTTGCAGGCGTCGAACATCGTTCGGATTGTCGAGCCCTTTTGGCCTAATGTCGATAAGCGTCTGACCAAGACCCCTAAGATATTCTTTATGGATACAGGTCTTGTTTGTCATCTAACGAGGTGGATAACGCCGGAGCAATTGCGCAACGGGGCCGCGGCGGGGCATATATTTGAGACGTTCGTTGTCTCGGAAATTTTGAAGAGCTTTATGAACGCGGGGAAGAGCCTTCGCGACGTATGGTTCTATCGAGACCAAAAGAAGCGCGAAATTGATTTGCTCATTCAAGAGGGCCATATTCTCCATCCCGTCGAGGTGAAGATGTCAGCCACGGTGGGCAAAGATGCAGTAAAGAATTTTTCCTGTCTCGAGGGCCTGACCGGCTATGAAATTGGGTTTGGACACGTTGTCTGTCAAACCCCGGATCCATACCTTATTACCAAGGATGTCCAAGCGATTCCCGTGTGGGGCATATGATATACGTTGCAACGAGCGGGGCCCGGAGCGCGATGTTGCTGCGCTCCGGGCCCCGCTGCTTTGTAAAACCATGACGGTTTGGCCACCGTTGTTTTAGTCAAACAAACTTGGCATGTCGTTTTCCTTCATGAGGGCACCGGCGGAGGGCAGGCTCTGCGCGGTGAACTTTTCGGCCGAGACGCCAGCGCCAAGGATGTCCTCGGTTGTGCCGACAGTGGTGACCGAGCGGCCCTTCTTGGCCGTGAAAGCCTGGACGCCCTGCGTGTTGGTGGTCGTCTTGGTCTTGAGCAGCGACGTGTTGAAGTTCATCAAACGATAGTCGCTCGAGACCAGCGCGATGTCGCGGTCTTCCTTGAGCACCTGGGCATACAGCAGCTTGCTGCCACCGTAGATGGCGTTCTTGAGGCGCTTGCGGTTGGTCTTGGTGACGTATCCAGAAAGCGCGACGCGCACCACGCGGCCGTTCTCAAAGACAAAGAGCACGTCGGCCTTGTAATCCTCGGGGTCGATGATCCAAATCACGCTCTCATCGGGTTCCATCTCAAGATCGGTCGGCAGGTACGAGCCCAGCTGGGCCGACTTGGTGTCCTCAAACGCTGCAACCTTGCACTTGTACACCTGGCTCTTGTTGGTAAAGACCAGCAGCTCGTGGGTGTTGGAGGACGGGAACTCGATAAAGGGTTTGTCGCCGTCCTTGTACTTGAGCGTGGTCGCCTTCTTGAGCACGCGGTCCGTCATCTTCTTAAGGTAGCCATCGCGCGAGAGCATGATGGTGACCGGGTACTCCTCGACCTCGGGCTCCAGGCTCACCTCGATGACCTCATGGGGCTCAATCCTGCCCGTGCGGCGCGGCATCACGTACTTCTTGTTGACCGCGGCCAGCTCGTCGCTGATGACTTTCTTGATGTTCTCCTCGCTGGAGAGGATCTCCTCAAGTTCGGCAATCTCGCCCTCAAGCTTGGCAATGTCCTTGGTGCGGTTGAGGATGTACTCCTCGTTGATGTTGCGGAGCTTGAGCTCGGCAACAAACTCGGCCTGGGTCTCGTCGATGTCGAAACCCTTCATAAGGTTGGGCACGACCTCGGCCTCGAGCTTGGTGCCGCGGATGATGGCGATCGCCTTGTCGATATCGAGCAAGATTGCCTCAAGGCCGTGCAGCAGGTGCAGGCGCTCGGACTTTTTGCCCAGGTCAAAGTTAATGCGGCGGCGCGTGGACTCAATACGCCACTTGACCCACTCGTGCAGGATCTGGCGCACGCCCATAACGCGGGGATAGCCGTCGACGAGCACGTTGAAGTTGCACGAGAACGAATCCTGCAGCGTGGTCGAGCGATAGAGCTTCGCCATGAGCTTGTCGGGGTCGACGCCGCGCTTAAGGTCGATGGCGATGCGCAGGCCCGAGAGGTCGGTCTCGTCGCGGATGTCAGCGATCTCCTTGACCTTGCCCTCCTTGGAGAGCTTGACGATGCGCTCGATGATGACATCGGTCTTGGTGGTGTAGGGGATCTCGTACACCTCGATGATGCGCTCTTCGGGAATCCAGCGCCAGCGGGAGCGAATCTGGAAGCTGCCGAGGCCGGTCTCGATGATCTTTTCCATCTCCTCGCGGCGGTAGATGATCTCGCCGCCGGTCGAGAAGTCGGGCATGGGCATGTACTCGAGCAAGTCGCAGTTGGGATCCTGCAGGTAGTGCATCGTGGCGGTGCAGACCTCGTTGAGGTTGAAACCGCAGATATCGGACGCCATGGCGACGCCGATGCCCTTGTTGGCCGAGACGAGGATATTGGGGAACGTGGTGGGCAGCAGGCGCGGCTCCTTCATGGCGCCGTCGTAGCTGTCGACGAAGTCGACCGGGTCTTTGTCGATGTCCTTGAAGATCTCGGCGCTGATGGGGGAGAGCTTGGCCTCGGTATAGCGCGAGGCGGCGTAGCTCAGGTCGCCCGAATAGTACTTGCCAAAGTTGCCCTTCGACTCCACGAAGGGGGCGAGCAGCGCCTCGTTGCCGGTGGCCAGGCGCACCATCGTCTCGTAGATCGCGGCATCGCCGTGTGGGTTGAGCTTCATGGTCTGGCCCACGATGTTGGCGCTCTTCTGGCGCTCGCCCTTGAGCAGGCCCATCTTGTACATGGTGTAGAGCAGCTTGCGGTGCGAGGGCTTAAAGCCGTCAATCTCGGGAAATGCACGCGAGACGTTGACGCTCATGGCGTAGGGCATGTAGTTGACCTCGAGCGTCTGCGTGATCGGCTGGTCGGTGACCTCGGAGTGCAGGCCGATGACGTTCTCGGCGTTAACCTGCTTTTTCTTTGGCTGGTTCTTCGTCTTCTTCTTTGCCACGATATCCTCTTGAACTTCTTATGGGCCGTCGTTATCTATTAGCTGCTATTGCAGGTCCAGCTGGTCCAGATATTCCTTGCCGTGCTCGGAGATATGGCGCTTACGGCCCGCCTCGTCGTTGCCCAGCAACAGGTTGAACATGGTCTCCATCTTGGTGACGTCCTCGGGCTCCACCTTGATCAGGCGGCGCGTCTCGGGGTTCATGGTGGTGAGCCACATCATGTCCGGATCGTTTTCACCAAGACCCTTGGAGCGGTTGATCGAGCACTTCTGGTCGCCGATCTCCTTAAGGATGCCGTTTTTCTCGAGCTCGGTGTAGGCAAAGTAGGTCTTCTCTTTGCAGTTGATCTCGTAGAGCGGCGACTCAGCGATATAGACGTAGCCCTCGTCGATAAGCGTGGGCACCAGTCGATAGAGCATGGTGAGTACGAGCGTGCGGATGTGGTAACCGTCGACGTCGGCGTCCGTACAGATGATGACTTTGTTCCAGTTGAGGTTGTCTAGGTCGAAGGCACCAAGGTTTTTGATGCGCTTGTCCTTGATCTCCACACCGCAGCCCAGCACGCGCATGAGGTCCATGATGATGTCGGACTTAAAGATGCGCGGATAATCTTCCTTTAGGCAGTTGAGGATCTTGCCGCGGACGGGCATAACGCCCTGGAACTCAGCATCGCGCGAGGTGCGAATGGCGCCTGCTGCCGAGTCGCCCTCTACGATGTAGATCTCGCGACGGTCCTTGTCCTTGGAGCGGCAGTCGATGAACTTCTGCACGCGGTTGGCCATGTCGGTCTTCTGCTGCAGGTTGGTTTTGATGCTCTGGCGCGTCTTCTCGGCGTTCTCGCGCGAACGCTTGTTGATGAGCACCTGCTCCATGATCTTGTTGGCAGCGTCTTTGTTCTCGATCAAGTAGGTCGAGAGGCGCTCCTTAAAGAAGGCAGTCATGGCCTGCTGGATAAAGCGGTTGTTGATGGCCTTCTTAGTCTGGTTTTCGTAGGACGTCTGGGTGGAGAAGCAGTTGGTCACCAGCACCAGGCAGTCCTGGACGTCCTGCCATTTGATGCCGCTCTCGTTTTTGTTGTACTTGCCCTGTTGCTTGATGTAGGCGTCGATGGCGCTAGTCAGAGCACTGCGGGCCGCCTTCTCGGGCGAACCGCCGTTCTCGAGCCATGACGAGTTGTGGTAGTACTCCTGCATCATGAAGGTG
>NZ_JBGORS010000001.1:0-763909 GCF_041537385.1 Collinsella aerofaciens | reverse complement strand
ACTCCCCTATGCGCCATGCGGCCCCCAGGGCACGTAGATGAGACCCAGGACACCGTAACGGTGGGCGCCGCCCACCGGTCAGCGGCCAGAGCATGGGGGGCACGCCCGGTCCCGTTCCGAACCCGGAAGCTAAGCCCCATCGCGCCGAGAGTACTGCGGGGCCAGCCCGTGGGAGGCCAGGGCGCCGCTGACCGGTGGACGGCACCGAGCCGTACGCTTGACTTGAAGAAGGGGGAGGCCTCGCGGCCTCCCCCTTTTTTGCGTTTTATAAAGAGCTGTAATACAAGAACTCGCCTTCTTTTATCTTGTCTTACTGTTTGGCTGTATTTTGAGTCCTTCTTTTGTATTTGCGCGATAATAACTCCCATTGGCGTTAGGGAGGACTTGATGTTTACCGTTTTTGTCTTGGGCAATATTGCTTCGGGTAAGTCGACTGCCTGCCGTTATCTCGAATCTCATGGCGCCATGCTTATCGATCTGGACGAGCTTGCCAAATCGCTGTATGTGCCAGGCTCCGATATCGTCAATGCCCTCGCGGAAGAATTTGGCTGGGATATTTTGGATGAGGAGGGCGGCATTCGCCGCAGCATCCTCGCTTCTCGAGCTTTCGCTTCTCCTGATTCGGTCGCACGGCTCAATGACCTTGTGCACCCCGTTCTCATTGAACAGCTTTCGCTTAGGATTCTCGATCCGGTTTGTTGTACGGTTTCGTCCCCCCGTTATCCCTTTGCGGTTGTCGAGGTTTCTGCCCCGACTGGTTTTGAGGATGCTTTTGGCCTGGCTGATGAAATTCTGGTTATCAGTGCTCCTTTGGCAGTTCGTCGCGAGCGTGCCATTCATCGTGGTATGGAGTCCTCTGATTTTGATGCTCGCTCTGCATGCCAACCTGATGAGGCTTCGCTTTGCAATCTCGCTACGACGGTAATCGATAATGCGGGAGGCGATAATTCGCTCTTTGAACAACTGGACGCATGGCTTGTGCGCCATGGCTTCGGGGATGTAACGGATAAGGAGGAGGCCGATGCCTAAGACACGTTTCTTTACGTGGTATCGCGTTGCGCCACTTGCCGTTGCGCTCGTCTTCGGCTTTATTTCGCTCGTCTACTCGTATGCTCCTGCCGCCTTCTTTAAGCCTTTGTATCCAATTGACTACGAGGCGTATGTAAAGCAATCGAGCATTTCGCACAATCTTGATCCATATCTGGTGTGTGCTGTCATAAAGTCGGAATCGAATTGGGATCCCGAGGCTGAGTCGAATCAAGGCGCTCGGGGATTGATGCAGCTGATGCCCGAGACTGCCCAGGATATGATTGCCAAGGGTCTTGTCGATGGTAGCGAGTATTCCGCCGACAACCTTAACGATCCCGCTACGAACATCGAGTTTGGCTGTGCGTATCTTTCGTATCTTCTAACGTATTTTAACGGGTCAACTGACAGCGCCATTGCCGCCTATAACGCCGGCATGGGCAATGTCGACGGATGGGCGCAGCAGAGCACGTCGCTTCATAATGCAATCACCTTTCCCGAGACGCAGGCGTATCTGATTCGTGTCAATAATGCCTGGGTTCGCTACAAGACCCTCTATCCCGATCGGTTCGTATAGGACTATGCCTGCCGCCTGCGTATACTGCAGATATATGAGTTAGGAGTATCCATGGCGGAATTTGAAGTTGAGCGTGTTGGAGGAGAGCTCAAACGTTTTGGCGTTGAGGGCTCTGAGGTGCCGTTTGAGGTCGTGTCTCCATACGAGCCCGCTGGTTCCCAGCCTAAGGCCATTGAGTCGCTTGTGCAGGGTGTGAGGGACGGAGATCGCTATCAGGTTTTGCTGGGCGTGACTGGTTCGGGCAAGACCTTCACGATGGCTAAGACTATTGAGGCCCTGGGGAAGCCGACGCTGGTCATGGCTCCCAATAAAACGCTCGCCGCTCAGCTTGCGAGCGAGCTCAAAGAGTTCTTTCCCAACAACGCTGTGGTCTACTTTGTCTCGTACTACGACTACTATCAGCCCGAGGCGTATGTGCCGCAAAGCGATACATATATCGAGAAAGACTCCTCGATTAACGAAGAGGTCGAGATGCTGCGCCATCAGGCGACCGCGTCACTGCTCTCTCGACGCGATGTGATCGTTGTCGCATCGGTCTCGTGTATCTATGGCATTGGCTCTCCTGAGGACTATGCGGGTCTGGCTCCAAACGTCGACAAGAAGGTGCCGCTCGAGCGCGATGACTTTATCCATGCACTTATCGACATTCAATATGATCGCAATGACTATGACCTGGCGCGCGGCACGTTCCGCGTGCGCGGCGATGTTGTCGACGTGTATCCGCCTTATGCCGAGCATCCGTTGCGGTTTGAGTTCTTTGGCGACGAGGTCGAGCTGATTGCCGAGATCGATGAGGTTACCGGTGAGATGCTTCGTGAGTACGAGGCCATCCCCGTATGGCCGGCATCGCACTACGTGACCGAGAAGCCGAAGGTCAAGGCGGCTCTGAAATCAATCAGTGAAGAGTGCGAGAAGCGTGTGGCCGAGCTCAAGGCGACCGACAAGTTGCTCGAGGCGCAGCGTCTGCAGCAGCGCACCGATTATGATCTTGAGATGCTCGAGACGATGGGTTTTTGCAACGGCATCGAGAACTACTCGCGTCATCTGGACGGTCGCAAGCCGGGTGAGCCGCCGTTTACCCTAATCGATTACTTTCCCAAGGATATGCTCTGCATCATCGATGAGAGCCATGTGACGGTGCCGCAGATTCGCGGCATGCACGAAGGTGACCGCTCGCGTAAGGTGACGCTGGTGGAGCATGGTTTTCGCCTTCCATCGGCACTCGATAACCGCCCGCTTCGTTTCGATGAGTTTGAGGCAAGGATACCCCAGTTTATCTATGTTTCGGCCACACCGGGCGACTACGAGCTGCGGGTGAGCCAAAACGACGTTGAGCAGATTATTCGTCCAACCGGTCTGCTCGACCCCAAGATCGATGTGCGTCCGGTTCGTGGGCAGATTGACGATCTTGAGGACGAGATTCGCGAGCGCGTTGCCCGCAAGGAGCGCGTGCTGGTGACCACGCTCACCAAGCGCATGGCCGAGGACCTGACCGACCATCTGCTTGATGCCGGCATTAAGGTCAATTACATGCACTCCGATACAGCGACGATGGACCGTGTCGAGATCCTGCGAACGCTGCGCGAGGGCAAGATCGATGTTCTCGTTGGCATCAACCTACTTCGCGAGGGCCTAGACCTTCCCGAGGTCTCACTGGTGGCAATTCTCGATGCCGATAAGGAAGGCTTCTTGCGTAACCGCCGTTCGCTGATTCAGACGATTGGCCGCGCGGCCCGTAACGCCGATGGCGAAGTCATCATGTATGCGGACGTTGTGACCGATTCGATGAAAGAGGCCATCGAGGAGACGCAGCGCCGTCGCGAGATTCAGATGGCATATAACGAAGAGCATGGCATTGTGCCCAAGACGGTGCGCAAGGCCATCAACGACATCTCAAGTTTTATTGCCGAGGCCGAAAAAACCGTGGGTTCCAAGGGGCGCTCGAAGGGCGACTCTCTTGGACATGGCGCATTCTATACGCCCGATGAGTCGGGCGAGGGTGGCGTGCCGGAAACGGTGGCGCCCGAGCAGACACTTGCGGAGCAGTTGGAAGAACTGCCGCATGACGAGCTTGTGCGGATCGTCGAAACCATGGAAGAGGATATGCGTAACGCTTCTGCCGCCATGGACTTTGAGGAGGCGGCGCGCCTGCGCGATGCCGTCGTTCAGATTCGGGCGATGCTCGAGGGTGCGTCTGAGGACGAGACGATTGAGCGCTTACGTTCGCAGGCCCGCAAGGGTTCCACGTTCGCATCGGGCAGAAGACGCCAGGGTGCACGGTTTAAGAAATAGTGAACAGGCCCCGAGTTCCCTGTGGAGCTTGGGCCTGTGTCTTTTGCGCGCTGGAATTCGTGCGTTAGAGGTCTGCGATCAGGGCTTCGGCACAACGGATGCCGTCGGTGGCCGCGCTCATGATGCCGCCGGCATATCCAGCTCCCTCACCACAAGGATAGAGGCCCGGGGTCGACACGGCATGGCACGTTCGGTCTCGGGTGACAGTGACCGGTGAGCTCGAACGAGTCTCCACGCCGGTAAGAACGGCGTCGGGGCGGTCGTAGCCGCGTAGCTTTTTTCCGAGTAGGGGAAGTCCCAGGCGGAGCGACTCGACGATATGCTGCGGCAGGGCTTCGTCAATTGCCGTCCAGGTCACACCGAGCGGATAGGTGGGCTTTACCTTTCCGGGCGCCTTGCTGGCACGTCCTGCGAGGAAATCTCCGACGAGCTGTGCCGGTGCGTTCCAGTTGGAACCGCCCAGGCGATAGGCGGCCGCCTCGCAGGCACGCTGGAGCTCGATGCCGGCGAGTGGGTCATCGTTGGGAAGGTCCTCGGGTGTGACGTTAACGAGCAGGGCGGCATTTGCGTTGCGTCCGCCGCGGGCATTGAGACTGGCGCCGTTGACGCACAGGTGGCCCTGCTCGGAAGAGGCGGCAACAACCTGTCCGCCGGGGCACATACAAAACGAGAACACGCTGCGACCGTTGGAAAGATGGGCAACAAGTTTGTAGGGGGCTGCTCCGAGGGCAGGGTGTCCCGCCGAGGCTCCATATTGGGCTCGGTCGATGTCGCGCTGCGGATGCTCGATGCGAACGCCCATGGCAAAGGTCTTTTGTGCGAGGGCCACGTTGTGGTCCTTAAGGAGCTTAAAAATATCGCGAGCAGAATGCCCGCAGGCGAGGATGAGGTGCTTTGTCTCGATTGGCTCGTAAGCGGCGTCTTGGGACGATTGGACATCAATACCGGTGATGGCGCCAGACGCGTCGATGCGAATGTCGACAAGCTTCGTTCGATAACGGACGACACCTCCGAGCTGCTCGATGCGCTGGGATATAGCGGTGACAACCGTGGGAAGGATGTCGGAGCCAATGTGCGGCTTGGCATCCCACAGAATATCGCGGGGCGCACCCGCCTCGACGAAGGTTTCGAGGATAAGGCGATGGGCGGGATTTTTGGTTCCCGTATTGAGCTTGCCGTCCGAGAAAGTCCCCGCGCCGCCCAGGCCAAACTGGATATTGCTCTCGGGGTCGAGGATGCGCTCCTTTAGAAAGAGGTCGATCGCCCGCGAGCGGCGAAATGCCGGGTCGCCGCGCTCGATGAGCAAGGGCTTAAGACCTGCTTCGGCGAGCGTAAGCGCAGCGAAAAGGCCGGCGCATCCGGCGCCGACAACGACAGGGCGTTCTTGAGGTGCGTCGGAGGCGGGGGAGGGGAATGAAGGCTCATCGTCTTCTATCGCGCGTACGCGCGAGCGGTCACGCTCGGCAACGCTGTCGACCGCTTCTCGCTCGAGGTGGGGACTAGTCAGCTCAACACGAAAGCTCAGGATAAAATGGACGTCTCGTTTTTTGCGAGCGTCGATTGACTTGCGGTGGAGCTCGATGGACTTGATCTCGGAGTCCTTGCAACGTAGGACGCGCTTGGCGACTCGCTTGCCAACAATGAGACAGGCATTTTCATCGCCGGCTTCATCGAGCGACGCGTTGACTTGAGTGATTTCAATCATCGAGGTCTCCTTAGAGGCAAGAAAGAGGCCGTCCGGTATCCCAGACGGCCCGAATGCGTTTTTGATTATAGACTGCGCGGCTACAGGCTGCTTGCAGCGCGAATGCCCGAGATCCAGGCCCACGCAAGGTTAAAGCCTCCGCAATCGGCGTCGATGTCGAGCGCTTCACCGCAGACGTAAAGCGGGGCGTCGACAACGCTGCGCGCGCGTAGGCTGGGTGTTGAGATGCTCTCGACAGATATGCCACCACGCGTGACCTGTGCTGAGCGCTCCTCGGCTGTTCCCTCGACGAGCAACTTAAAGTGTTTGAGGATCGAGACCAGGTGGATGACATCGTTGGAGTCTGGATGGCACTGCTCGAACGCTGTGCAGACGACGCGGGAGAGTTGCGGGGCGAGCATGCCGTCGAGCCAACGGGGATCGCGGGGCGAAAAGCCGCCGAGCAGCTCAACGCGCCGGTTGAGCATATCGAGCAACTCGTCTTTGGAGAGGTCGGGGAAAACGTCGAGCAGGATCGTATCGCCGTGCTGGATACGACGAGAGAGGTTGAAGACAGCGACGCCCGAGATACCGAAGGTTCGAAACAGCACTTCACCGTCTTCGTGCCAGAGCTCATTATGATTGTGGGTGAGCGTCAAGCGGGCACGGACGCGCAGGCCATCCAACGTCTTGAGTGCCGCCCGATCGCCAACGACCGTTGCCGATACGGGGCAGAGGATGGGGCGCAGCGAAGTGAGGGGGAGGCGAAACGTATCGGCGATACCGGTGGGGTTGCCGCCCGTAGCGATAATTACGGCATGTGCCTGCAGGGCCTCGTTCTTGCGAGGGACATCGGCGAGCGCTTTCCGAAGCGAGCGGAGCTCCGATTTTCGGTCATCGTGCTTTTTTGCCTTGAGCGGCCGCGCTGGACGGTCTATTTGGAGTGCCCAGCCTTCGGAAGCTTTGTGCGCCGAGGCAACGTTGGCTCCGCAGATTAAGGCGATACCTAGGCGGTCGCAAACGCTGAGAAGCGCGTCGCGCACCGATTCGGCGCGAAGGGAGCGCGGGTACAGCCGGCCTTCCTCGGAGGTTGTCATGATACCCAGCGAGGAGAAGAACCCCATAAGCTCTTGTTCGGGCTGGGGGCCCATGACGGATTCGACGAATGCGGGGTGGTTATACCGCTGAGGATCAATCGATTCGTTGGAGAGGTTGCAGCGGCCGTTACCGGTCGCAAGAAGCTTGAGGCCGCAGGCGACATCGCGCTCAACGATGCAGACGCTTTTGCCAGCGCGTGCGGCCGTAATGGCGGCGGCGAGGCCTGAAGCCCCGCCGCCGATTACCAGGACGTCATAGAAGGCGCTCGTGTTCACTTAGGCCTCGTCGGTCTCGTGCGGGGTAATAGCCTCGACGGCAGAGACTGCCTTGGGCAACATGCCATCGGGCAGCGCGGTCTCGACCTCGCCCTTATCGCAGGCCTCGGCGAGTGCCGGATTAATGGGAAGCTGCCCCAAGATGTCGAGGTTATAGCGCTCTGCGACCTCGGGGAGCTTGCTCTTGCCAAAGACCTCGATCTTCTTGCCGCAGTCGGGGCACTCAATATAGCTCATGTTCTCGACAATGCCCAGAATGGGGACGTTCATCTTCTCGGCCATGTTGACCGCCTTGGCGACGATCATCGAGACCAGATCCTGCGGGCTCGTGACGATGACGATGCCATCGACCGGCAGCGACTGGAAGACGGTGAGCGCGACGTCGCCTGTTCCCGGAGGCATGTCGACCAGTAGGTAGTCGATGGGGCCCCACGAGGTCTCGCTCCAGAACTGCCTAATGGCGCCTGCGATGACCGGACCGCGCCAAAGGACGGGGTCGGTCTCGTTTTGGAGCAGCAGGTTGGAGCTCATGACCTTGACGCCGTGCTCGGAGATTTCGGGCAGCATAAGGTTGCCAAGGGCATGGACGTGGCGTCCACTCATACCGAACATCTTGGGGATAGAGGGACCGGTGATGTCGGCATCGAGGACGCCGACCTTGTGGCCGTGACGGGCAAGCTCGGTGGCGATGGCACCGGTGACAAATGACTTGCCGACACCGCCCTTGCCGGAAAGCACGGCGATGACGCGCTTGACCTCGGACAGCGTGTTCTCCTCAAATTGCGACGGCGACGTTTGTCCGCCGGCGGCCTGTGCGTGTTCGCAACCCATGTATGACTCCTTTGTATATGCTGGGGCCGGGGCCCGCGATATGACACGAGCGTCATTGTACCCTCGTTTGCGAGCGGGAGTCATTTGCGATGCGTTTGGGCCGAGCGTGCTTGCAATACGATGGGCCCAAGCGAATGGGCGGGCTTACTGAACTTTGCTGGCGAACTCGAGGTATTGCATGCGCTGCAGCTTGTCGATCGTCGAGGCATAGGGGCTGTCTTCCGATTCCAAGTCGTAGCGCAGCCCGTCGGCACCGAGATAGCCGGCGACATTGATGGTGGGCACATCTGACCTTGTCGCAAGCAGGGCCTTTTGGTAATTGGTGAGCGGGGCGCCGATCTTATTAAGGCTAATGGCTGCAATCTCGTTTGCCCCGACGGTGTCGTAGACGTTGAGCTCGGTATTGCCGGCGATCTCATAGTTAGCCCAGACGAGATATGTCGACTGATAGATACGGAAAGCGTGGCTTGCCGTATCTTCCTGAGGGTACAGCTCGTCGTTGAGAGTCGTTGCGGCGCTCGGCTGATGGTCGCCAAAAAAGACAAGAACAACCGGTCTGCCGATGTTGCGGAGCTCGTTGATAAAGTACTCGAGGTCCCGGTCGGATGCGTTGATGCAGGTGAGATAGGTGTTGAGCGCGCTGTTGGCGCCCTCGCTGGCTCCCTCGACCCAATAGTTTGTCAGCTCTTCGGCGGGAACGGTGCCATAGTCGTAGCCGCCGTGATTTTGCATCGTGACGTCAAAGATGAACTGCGGCGCTTCGTCGGTTCTAAGCAGGTCGAGTATCTTGTCGTAGGTGGCGTAGTCGCATACGCCGGCATGGTAATAGGGCGCACCTTCGAAATCGCCGATTGAAAGAAAGTCTCCAAAGCCAAGCTGCTGATAGATTTTATCTCGATGGTAATTGACGGGATTTTGCGGGTGCATAGCGGTAGTGGTATAACCAAGCTCTTTAAGGTCCTTTGCCAGGCTGTTGACGCCATTCATCTGATACAGCTGATAGGGAATTTTGCCTAATCCGACAAAGGCCGTTGTCGCTCCGGTCAAAAATTCGAATTCGGAGTTCGCCGTTCCGCCACCGGCGACCGAAGCGAGCATGGTGCCGCGAACAAGTGTGTCGGGAAGCGAGTTGTAGAATGCGGGGCCGGTGTACCCGGCCGCCTGGAGCTGCTCAAAGCACGAAAGGTCGCTAAAACTCTCGTTCATGACGGCAACAATCGTCGGCTTGATTTCATTGAACTGGGCAACGGCCGCCGCGCGCTGTTCGCTCGAGCCATATGTGCTGTCGTAGACGGCGGCGAGCTCCTGCTCGATGCTCTGCGCCTCATCGGGCGTATAGTCTTCGGGCTTCTCAATGGGCAACTCGTTGACCATTTCGGTGAACGAAGTGATAAAACCCTGAGACGCATACGTGGTGATGGGCTGCCAACGGTCAAATCCAAAATTCAGCGCCTGCTCCAAGTCGATGCTGGAGAAGCCTGAAAGCCCCACAACGGTCACAAGCAGAAAAGCACAGAGGTTAGCGGCGATAGCGGGGAAGACATGGGTGGGCGTACGGAGCTTTCGCGGTCGGATGAGCGAAAGAAGCCCCAGGGAAATCTCCAGCAGGGCGAGAGAGGTTACGATTCCGGCGGTAAAGGTAAACTCGTATCCCTCGCTCACTTCCATTGCGGTGCCAAGGGCCAAGATATCGCTTGGCAGGATGGCTTCGCCTTTAAACGTTATGACGAAGTGCTCGGCAATGCCAAGGATGCAACAGACGACGGGCACGAGGGCCATGACGCCTCCATGACGCTGTCCCAGCAAACAAAGGGAGAGCAGAACCGTCGCGAGCAGCCCGACGGAAAACCCGAATGAGTTGGCGGGAATGCGATAGAACGTTTCGTTGCAGGCAATTTCGAGTGAAACGAACGAGAGCGCTGAAACAGCGGCGATGACAAGGATGTCACGGCAAATACAGGCAACCGTTCCCGTCGCAAGGTCGGTTTGGTCGATAAGTCCCGAAACCAAGGGCTCGACAAGAAGCATGACGGCGGCAGCACCGAGCGCCGAATAAGAAAGGACCCATAGGGAACTGCCCTCATTTACGAGCAATTGATTCGTAACCCATGCAGCTACCACGCCGAGCGGGATGAGGAGCGTCGCGCACCAAAAGACGCGGGCAATGGGTGGCTTTTCGTTGCGTTTGATTGAAAAATACACGCGCACGACGACGGCGGCTACGATAAGGACGGCGATGAATATGGGCAGATTGGCCATGTCGCTCGAAGTGATTTCAAGGGGGATATCTTCGGTCATGGACGTTCCTCTGGTACAGCAAATTAAGTTCAGTATTAGATTACTGTAACCTTTCCACGGCATTTCGAGAAACAAAGCGCCCGATACGCAAAGCTAAAGGTCTGCGAATCTTGTATTACGAACATCTGTGCGCGTCGAGTGCGCTAAACTCATCGGCAGTATGGTTCGATGCAATAGGAGGCAAGGAGCTTCCATGTCTGATTCTTCTATCGTTATTCGCGGCGCTCGTGAGCACAACCTCCGTGATATCGATGTTTCCATTCCGCGTGACCAACTCGTGGTCATTACCGGTCTTTCTGGCTCGGGCAAGAGTTCGCTGGCATTCGACACTATCTATGCCGAGGGCCAGCGTCGATACGTCGAGAGCCTTTCGAGTTATGCGCGCCAGTTCTTGGGCCAGATGGACAAACCCGACTTGGATTCAATCGACGGCCTTTCGCCGGCTGTCTCAATTGATCAAAAGACGACATCCAAGAACCCGCGCTCGACGGTTGGCACCGTAACCGAGATTTATGACTATCTGCGCCTGCTGTTCGCCCGTGTGGGCACCCCGCACTGTCCCGAATGCGGCCGTGTCATTGAGCGTCAGACGACCGATCAGGTTGCCGACAAGGTCTTGGCGGCGGGGGAGGGCCGCCGCGCGTTTGTGCTGGCACCGGTGGTACGCGGGCGAAAAGGCGAGTACACTAAACTGTTTGAGGACCTTCGCGCCGAGGGCTTTAGCCGCGTGCGTGTCGACGGTGAAGTGCGCTCGCTCGACGATCCGATCGATCTGGACAAGAAGTTCAAGCACGATATCGAGGTCGTGGTCGATCGCATCGTGATTCGCGAGAACTCGCTGGGCCGTATCGCCGAGTCCGTTGAACAGGCGACCGCGCTGGCGCACGGCAATGTGAACGTATACTTGCTGCCCGACCGCGACGCTCCCGAGGGGACCGAAGGCGAGTTGCTGGAGTATTCGCTGGCGTTAGCGTGCCCGGAGCATGGACACTCCATCGATGACCTGCAGCCGCGCGATTTCTCGTTCAACGCGCCCTATGGCGCGTGCCCCGAGTGCGATGGCCTGGGTTTTAAGAAGACGGTCGATGCCGAGGCCCTAATCGAAGACCCCTCGAAGTCGATCGCCGACGGGGTCTTTGGCAGCCTGTTTGGCAACTCTAACTACTATCCGCAGATTTTCGCTGCGGTTTGTAAGCACTTCAAGGTGAGCGTCGATACGCCGTGGGAGGATCTGCCTCTGCGGGTGCGTCGCGCGTTTTTAGACGGCATGGGCGACCAGAAGATTTCGGTCGACTATCAAAAGCTCGATGGGCGCCGCAGCCAGTGGGACACCAAGTTCTCGGGCGTGCGCAATATCCTGTACGAGCGCTATACCGAGACGACGAATGAGAACACCAAGGCGCGCTTGGAGAAGTACATCCGCGAGGAGCCGTGCTCGAGTTGCCATGGTGCTCGTCTGCGCCCCGAGATGCTCGCCGTTACCGTAGGCGGTAAGTCCATTTACGAGGTCTGCTGCCTATCGTGCCGCGAGTCGCTCGAGTTTTTTGAGGGCTTGGAGCTTACCGAGCGCCAACAATTTATCGGCGGGCGCATCGTTAAGGAAATCCTGGAGCGCCTGCGCTTTCTGGTCGATGTCGGACTCGACTATCTGACCCTCGACCGTGCCTCGGCGACGCTTTCCGGAGGCGAGGCCCAGCGCATTCGCCTGGCAACGCAGATCGGCGCCGGCCTCATGGGTGTGCTGTATATTTTGGACGAGCCGTCGATCGGCCTCCATCAGCGCGATAACGAGCGCCTGATCAAGACGCTTGAGCGCCTACGCGATATCGGCAATACCGTCATCGTCGTCGAGCATGATGAGGATACGATTCGTGCTGCCGACTATGTGATCGACATGGGCCCCGGTGCGGGCGTGAACGGCGGACACGTGGTCGCCGCGGGAACGCCTGCCGATATCATGGCGTGCCCCGATTCGATGACGGGTGCCTACCTGACCGGCAAGCGAATGATTCGGGTTCCCGATGAACGCCGCAAGCCCGGTCGCGGCTGCCTTAAGATCACGGGCGCTCGAGCCAACAATCTCAAAAACGTTACCGCCAAGATCGAGTTTGGTACGCTTACGGTTGTTACCGGCGTGTCGGGATCGGGCAAGAGCTCCCTGGTTACCGACACCATCGCGCCTGCCCTTACGAATGCCATTCACCGTTCGACGCGTCCTGTGGGCCCGTACAAAAAGCTCGAGGGCATCGAGTGCATCGATAAGGTTATCGATATCGACCAGTCGCCGATTGGCCGCACGCCGCGTTCCAACCCTGCTACGTACATTGGCCTGTGGGATGATCTTCGCGCGCTGTTTGCGAGTACGCCGGAGTCGAAGGCGCGCGGCTACTCGCCGGGACGTTTCTCCTTTAACGTGAGCGGCGGTCGCTGCGAAGCATGCAAGGGCGACGGACAAATTAAGATCGAGATGCACTTCCTTCCCGATATCTATGTCCCCTGTGAGGTCTGCGGCGGCAAACGCTATAACCGCGAGACGCTTGAGGTCACCTACCGTGGTAAGACCATCTCTGACGTGCTCGACATGAGCGTCACCGAGGCGCTGGCCTTCTTTGGGAATATCCCGCAGATTAAGCGCAAGCTCCAGACGCTGTACGATGTAGGCTTGGGCTACGTGAGCCTGGGCCAGCCCGCCACGACGCTCTCGGGCGGCGAGGCGCAGCGTGTGAAGCTCGCCAAGGAACTTCATCGACGCCAGACGGGCAAGACGTTCTATATTTTGGACGAGCCGACGACCGGCCTTCATTTTGAGGACGTCCGCCAGCTGCTCGATGTGCTGCAGCGCTTGGTCGATGCGGGCAACACGGTGCTGGTGATTGAACACAACCTTGATGTCATCAAGGTTGCCGACCGCCTGATCGATATGGGCCCCGAGGGCGGTAACGGCGGCGGAACCGTCGTGGTTTCGGGCACACCGGAGCAGGTTGCGGACTGTCCGCAGAGTTATACGGGCAAGTTTTTGGCGCCGTTGCTCAGGCGTGACCGGGAGCGTCAGGCTCAACTTGATGCTCAATAAATAGGCGATTCAGTTTATGGGCGCCATCGACTCCTTGTGATTCGATGGCGCTTGCTGTGTCGAAGTGACGTATGCAGCCGAATTGGACATATACTTAATCCTTGCGTCCGAATGCGAGGGAAAGGATATGCCATGGCAAAGGCTGTAAAGACGCCAAAAACCAATGCGATGCGCGAGCTGGAAAGCGCCGGCATTTCCTATGTTCTACATACGTACGAAGACGATGGTGATGAGTCGGCGGGCCTGGGGGTCGCGATTTCGGAGCAGCTTGGCGAGGAGCCCGGTCAAGGATTTAAGACCTTGGTCTGCGTGACGCCGTCCAACGACCACGTCGTGTGCTGCATCCCTGTTGCCGACGAGCTCGATCTAAAGTCCGCCGCGCGTGCCGCGGGGGAGAAGTCCTTGGCCATGATGCATGTGAAGGATTTGCTTGCGGCGACTGGCTACGTTCGCGGCGGCTGCAGTCCGGTCGGTATGAAAAAACGCTACCGGACGCTCATTGATGAGACATGTGTCCTTTGGGATACCATTTTTATTTCGGGAGGCAAGCGTGGTTATCAGCTCGAGCTTGCACCCGATGATTTAATTGCATTTTGCGGGGCGACGGTTGCCGCGATTACGAGAGAGGACTGAGCGATGCCGCAGGAAGAATTGAAGCGCGGAGCTCATTTTGCAAAAGAATCTGCGCCTCAGACACCCTCATCCGAAGCTTCTTCGTCGCGAGATGACACTGACGACATGGGCTCGTCGGACTACTCCACGGTTGGTCGTTCCGCCGGGCTTATGACTATCCTGACTATCGTGTCTCGCGTCACCGGTTTTATCCGCACGTGGGCAATGGCGGCCGCTATCGGCATGTCGCTACTCTCGTCCTCCTATCAGGTCGCCAACAACCTGCCCAATATGCTCTACGAACTCGTGATGGGCGGCATGCTCGTGACGGCGTTTTTGCCCGTGTACATGGGCGTGAGGCGTGAGCAGGGTCGCGAGGCCTCGAACGAGTACGTGGGCAACCTGCTCGGCATTCTGCTTTTGGTGCTGGGTGGCATTTCGTTGCTGGGGACCGTGTTCGCCCCGGGCTTTATCTGGACGCAATCGTTCCTTTCGGGTGACGGCGGCAGCATGGATACCGCTGCGTTCATGTTCCGTTTCTTTGCTATCCAGATTTTGTTTTATGGTTTGGGCTCGGTGTTTTCGGGCGTTCTCAACGCGCACCGCGACTACTTCTGGTCGACGTTTGCCCCGGTCCTCAACAATGTGATCGTCATTGCGAGCTTTATGGGTTTTGCGCCCGTGTCCGCACAGTTTGGCGAACGTGCCGGCATCATCTTGATTGCGGCCGGTACGACCCTCGGTGTTTTTGTTCAGATGGCATGTCAGATCCCCGCGCTTGGCAAGCACGGCGTGCATCCCCATATCCATATCGACTTTAAGGACCCCGCACTGCGCCAGACGATTGCGCTCGGTATCCCGACGCTGCTCGCCACGGTGTGCATGTTTGTCTCGACTTCTATCACCAACGCTGCCGCGCTGGTGGTCCAGCCCGAGACTGGTCCTTCCGTCATCGCCTATGCGCGCCTGTGGTACACGCTGCCCTACGCGCTGATTGCCGCCTCGCTTTCGACGGCGCTCTATACCGAGCTCTCTCACGACGCACAGGAGAAGGATTACGACAGCGTTCGCACGGGCATTTCGCGTGGCGTCGCCCAGATGCTGTTCTTCCTGATTCCGTTCGCGCTGTACCTGATTGTCTTCGCGCGTCCGCTCAACATGATTTACTGTGCCGGCAAGTTTGATGAGTCCGGCGTGGCGTTGGTGTCCGAGTTCCTTGTCTACCTGGCGTTCTCGCTGCCGCTCTACGGCGTGGTCGTGTTGATGCAGAAGAGCTTCTCTGCCTTGCTCGACATGAAGCCCTATAGCCGCTATTGCCTGTATTCTGCCATCGGCCAGGCCGGCTCAGTTCTGCTGTTTGGCGTTGTACTGGGCTTCGGTATGCCGGCAATCGCACTTTCGTATGTCGTCGACTACGTGATCTTGGTCGGTTGTTCGCTGTGGTGGCTGCGTCGTCGCCTGCGTGGTCTTCAGGTTAAATCTATCCTGCATGGCGGTTTCTTTGGCCTTTTGCTCGGTGGCCTGGGTGCTGCCGCAGGCGCCGGCGTCATGTGGGCGCTTGAGCACTTTGTCGGGGCACTTGGCGGCTCGATTCTGATTACTCTTGGCTACGTTTGCGTTGCGGGTGTCGTCTCGCTTGCTGTTACCTTTGGCCTTGCCGTCGTCCTTAAGATGCCCGAGGTCTCGGCGCTGATTCGTCGCAAGTAGGTGCGCGTGGCCGGTCACGACAACATTCCAACGCTTGCCGAGCAGGTTTCGCGCGTTCCCACGCAGCCCGGCTGCTACCTTTGGAAAGACGCCAAGGGCGATGTCATCTACGTGGGCAAGGCGAAAAACCTGCGCGCCCGTATGCGTCAGTACGTGACGCTGCAGGACGAGCGCCAGAAGATCCCACTGATGATGCAGCTGGTGGCGAGCTTTGACTATATCGTGGTGGAGACCGAGCACGAGGCGTTGGTGCTCGAGCGTAATTTGATTGGTCAGTACCATCCGTACTTTAATGTCGACCTCAAGGATGACAAGAGCTACCCCTTTATCGCCATTACAAAGGGTGACCTGTATCCCGCTATCAAATACACGCGTGAGCGTCATAAGCCGGGAACGCGCTATTTTGGACCTTATACCGATAGCCGCGCGGCACGTGAGACGATAGATACGCTGCGCAAGGTTATCCCCATCTGCTCCGCATCCTGTGCGGAGTGGCGTCGTTGTCGCCGTATCGTCGAGTCCCACAAGGGCGAGGAAGACATCGTCAATATGATTTGCGCGCAAAACGGGCGCCCCTGCTTCGACTATCATGTCGGGCGCGGCCCGGGTGCGTGTGTCGGCGCGATTTCCCCGGCAGACTATGCCAAGAACGTCAAACGTGTCGAACGTTTTTTGTCGGGCCATCGCAAGGACGTCGTCGACGAGCTGACATCCGAGATGACGGAGGCCGCCGAGGCGCTCGATTTTGAGCGCGCCGCCCGCGTCAAACGTCGTTTGGAGGTCATCAGGGGTCTGGACGATCGTCAGCAAGTCGTTTTTCCCTCCAGTGTCGATATCGATGTCATCGGTTTCTATCGCGAGGAGACCATCTCCGCCGCTTGCGTCTTCGTCGTTCGCGAGGGCCGAACAGTTCGCACCTGCGAGTTCATTCTCGACAAGGGTCTTGATGTTGACGAGGAAGAGCTCCAGTCGGGCTTTCTTAAGCGCTATTACGACGAGACGGCTGATATTCCAGCTGAGGTCAACCTTTCCGTCGAGCTTGAGGATGCGGAGGCGCTGGGGGAGTGGCTTGCGGGCAAGCGTGAGCGTTCCTGCCATCTCCATAGGCCGCAGCGTGGCGAAAAGCACCGTCTACTCGATATGGCATCCAAAAATGCGCGCCATGCCCTCATGCGCTACATGATGCGAACGGGGTACGCTGACGACCGCACCAATCAAGCGCTCCTGGAGCTCGAAAGTGCGTTGGCGCTGCCATCGCCGCCGTTGCGTATCGAGTGCTTCGATATCTCGACGCTGCATGGCACCTTTACGGTCGCCTCGATGGTGGTGTTTACCAACGGGCGTGCCGACAAGAGCCAGTATCGTCGTTTTAAAATTCAGGCCGAATTGGACGAGGCAAACGACTTCGTGTCGATGTCCGAGGTTTTGGGACGACGCTATGCTCCCGAGCGCATGGCCGACGAGCGCTTTGGCTCGCGCCCCGATTTGCTCGTTGTCGATGGCGGTAAGCCGCAATTGACCGCTGCGATCAAGCAACTTGAGGCTCTTGGGCTCGATATACCAGTTTGTGGCTTGGCAAAGGCCGATGAGGAAGTTTTTGTGCCTTGGGACGAGACTCCCGTCGTGCTGCCGACCGGGTCCGCGTCACTCTATCTAATTAAACAGGTGCGCGATGAATCGCACCGTTTTGCCATCACGTTCCATCGCGAATTGCGCGATAAAGCCATGACGGTTTCGGTACTCGATGACGTTCCAGGCGTGGGACCCACCAGAAAACGTGCCCTTTTGCGCCATTTTGGCTCGATGAAGCGTTTGCGCGCGGCGAGCGAGCAAGAGATCGCGGAAGTTCGCGGCATACCTGCCGATGTCGCCAAAGCGGTTCACGAGGCGCTCGTTGCATGGAATGCCGAGCGCGCCGAGGCGGCGGCTGGCCATTCCGATAGCTAAACACGAGCCTAAACAACTGATATACATGATTGCGCGATTTTCAACCATTTATTTCGCCATGATTGCCCGCTGGTTTCGGGTTTTATTAACGCTAAAACGTTTGACTAACCCAAGCGAAAACCCTGCTATCCTGCGGGTTGACGAAGACTGATATCTCACCTCGCCGATACATACTGTCTGGCGAATCGTTTGTCAATGAATTCGGTGAACGGTAGTAAATACCGTTCAAGCGTATGTATGTATCGGTCGCCGAGCGCGGCACCTCAGTTGGGCTCGTCGGTAGGTAAGGTATATATCGTCCGCAAGTTGCGCGGGGGCACGTCTAGGTGCTCCCGGGTAAGATTCTCTATTGATAGGAGAAGACATGGCCATCATCAACAAGGGTATGTCCAGGCGTTCGTTCCTCGGCCTCACCGGCAGCGTCGCTGCTGTCGCAGGGCTTGGTCTCACCGGCTGCGGTGGCAACTCCAGCGACGAGGGTTCCGCTTCTGGTTCCACCGATTCCGCCAACCGTGGCGGCGGCGTGATCACCGCTGGTTCCGCTTACGCTCCGTCCAGCTTCGATCCCGCCAGCACCGGCTCCGCTGTGGGCCTGGGTGCTAACTGGCACGTCGTCGAGGGCCTCTACGGCATCGATTACCACGACTACAGCACCTTCAACGAGCTCGCCACCGACGATCCCAAGTCTGTGGACGACACCACTTTCGAGGTCACCATCCGCAAGGGCGCCAAGTTCTCCGATGGCACCGAGGTCACCGCTGACGATGTCGTTGCCTCCTACACCGCTTGCGCCGCTTCCGCTACCTATGCTCCGTTCTTCCAGCCCTTCGAGTCCATCGAGGCCAAGGACGCCAGCACCGTGACGGTCAAGACCAAGGTTCCCAACTTCTCCCTGCTCAAGGATCGTCTGGCCATCGTCCGCGTTACCCCGGCCACCCAGACCGAGGAGGATCGCGCCAAGCAGCCGATCGGCTCCGGCCCCTGGATGTACGACTCTATCTCCGATACCGAGATCACCCTGGTTCCCAACCCCGAGTACAACGGTGAGTATGCTGCCGAGGATAAGAAGATCCAGTACAGCATCCTGACCGACCCCACCGCTCGCGTTACCGCTCAGCAGGAGGGCTCCACGCTCGTTATGGAGCTCGTTACCGCTGACGCCGTCGACCAGCTCGAGAGCGCCGGCTGCAAGATCGATAACGTTCAGGGTTTCGGCACCCGCTTCATCATGTTCAACGTCGCCAAGGAGCCTTGGAACAACGTCAAGGTCCGTCAGGCTGTCATGTATGCGCTCGACACCGAGAAGATGGTCAGCAACACCTTCGCCGGCCTTGCCACCGCTGCCAGCTGCTACCTGCCCAAGAGCTTCACCAACTATCATGAGGCTTCCACGGTGTACAAGACCGACGCCAAGAAGGCTAAGAAGCTCATCGAGGAGTCTGGCATCACCCCGGGTGCCATCACCCTGCGCACCACCGACAACGAGCAGATTAAGGGCATGGCCGCCCAGGTCAAGAACGACCTCGACGCTCTCGGCTTCGATGTGACCATCCAGACCGATACCTCGCCGGCCACCTACGCTGCCATCGACGGCGGCGAGGCCTACGATATCCTCCTTGCCCCTGGCGATCCTTCCTGCTTCGGCGCCGACCCCGACCTGCTGCTCAATTGGTGGTACGGCGACAACGTCTGGATGCAGACCCGTTGCCCGTGGAAGGAGTCCGCTGAGTGGCAGAAGCTCCACAGTCTCATGGACGAGGCTCTTGCCGCCGAGGGCGACGAGCAGCAGAAGAAGTGGAACGAGTGCTTCGACATCATTGCCGATAACGCCGTTCTGTACCCCGTTGTCCACGTCAAGACCGTCTCCGCTTCCTGGGACGATCCGTCCACTGCGCCCAACGGCGAGGCCCTCGATGGCTTCAAGGGCATCGGCACGACGAGCATGTCCTTCAGGGGCGTTGCGACCGTCAAGGCGTAAGACTCGCTTGAGTCTGTATGCAGGATGTCGGTCGTTGGGACCGTATCCTCATAGTTGAAACAAAGACCCGGGCGGCAACGATGTCGCTCGGGTCTTGTAATGAGTATCCGTACTCATATACCAGTTGGTCCTACCGACAAAAGAAAGGGGAGAGAACGTGAACAACTTGCTACGTTTGATTGGAAGGCGTCTTGTGGCGCTGCCGATCATGGCATTGGGCGTCACCGTCCTGGTGTTCTTCCTTATGTCGTTCTCCAAGACCGACCCCGCCTACACGGCGTTGGGTGACGGTGCCTCGCCCGAGGCGGTTGCCGAGTACCATGAGAAGTATGGTCTGGACGACCCCTGGCCCGTGCGCTACGTGCGCTATATGGGCGATCTGATTCATGGCGACATGGGCACCTATGGTGCTGCTCGCAACTCCGTTGCCAAGCGCATCTCCACGGCCCTGCCCGTCACGATGCAGCTGACCTTCATCGGTCTTGCCATCGGTGCGGTCGTTTCGTTTTTACTCGGCGTCATCGCGGCACTGTATCGCGATAAATGGCCGGACCAAGTGATCCGCGTCTTTTCCATCGCCGGCTTGGCAACCCCGTCGTTCTGGCTTGCCGTTCTGTTGATCCTGCTGTTCTCTTCCTACCTTAAGGTGCTCCCGGCATCGGGTGCTCTGCCTCACTTCACCACGAATCCGGTTGGCTATCTGGGACGTATGATCATGCCCGCTATCGCCTTGGCATTTCCGCTGACGGGCCAGATGACTCGTATCGTGCGTACCGCCATGGTCGAGGAGCTCGACAAGGACTATGTCCGTATGGCTCGCGGCGCCGGCGTTCCCGAGAAGGTTGTCGTCGGCATCAACGTTCTTCGCAATGCGCTGATCACCCCGGTCACCACCCTCGGTCTTAAGATCGGTTACCTCATGGGCGGCGCCGTCGTCATCGAGGTTATCTTCAACCTCCCCGGCATGGGCACCGCGATTCTGCAGGGCGTTCAGGGCAACGAGGCGAACCTGGTTCAGGGTGTCGTTATCGTCGTTGCTCTTGCCTTCATCATCATCAACATCGTGGTTGACATGCTCTACCTGCTCATCAACCCGCGCATCAGGACGGTGTAGATTATGGTAAAGATTCGAGAGAAGCAAACCGAGCAGCTCGAGAAGGCTGCCTCCAAGGGGCTCAAGCTCGGTGGCTGGAAGAAGATGACGCTGTCTTCTAAGATTGCCGCCGTCGTGCTGGTGCTGGTCGCCCTGACTGCGATTCTGGCGCCCCTTCTTGCCCCCTATAGCCCGGTCGAGATCTTTACGGCTCGCCAGGCTCCCGGCAACGGATTTATCTTCGGTACCGACGATAAGGGTCGCGATATTCTGTCGCGTATGCTCTACGGTGGTCGTTACTCGCTGATTATCGGCTTTGGCGCCACTGCCATGGCTCTGGTCTGCGGCTCGGTCGTGGGCGCCCTTGCAGCGGTTTCGCGCAAGGCCGTCTCCGAGACGATCATGCGTATCTTGGACATCATCATGTCCATCCCGGGCATCGCCCTCGCGGCCGTCTTCGTCTCCATCCTGGGCAACTCCGTTCCGTCGATCATCTTCGCCATCGGCTTTATGTACACTCCGCAGATTGCCCGTATCGTGCGCGCCAACATCGTGTCCGAGTACGGCGAGGACTATGTCCGCGCGGTCATCGTTTCCGGCGCCAAGGCTCCGTGGATTTTGATCAAGCATGTTCTGCGTAACTGCATCGCCCCGATCATGGTCTTCACCGTTACCCTGGTCGCCGACGCCATCATCTTCGAGGCCTCGCTGACCTTCATCGGCGCTGGTATCCAGGAGCCCACCGCTACCTGGGGCAACATCCTCGCCGACGCCCGCGGCGGCGTGCTCGCCGGCCGTTGGTGGCAGGCGCTGTTCCCGGGCCTGGCCATCATGATCACCTGCCTGGCGCTCAACATCCTCTCCGAGGGCATTACCGACGCCATGGCCGCTGCTCCCTCCGCCGCCCTGGATCCGACCGATTCCTCCAAGCGCCGCGAGGCCGACCTGCTGGTCTCCGACCCCGTTCGCGCCTATAAGGAGCAAGCCCAGTCCCTCTCCGCTCGCCTTGGCGCCCTGCGCGATGTCGAGCTCAAGCGTGACGATCGCCATGTGCCCGACGAGTCTGTCGAACCGATCCTTTCGGTCCGCGATTTCTGCATCCAGTTTGAGCACCACGGCGATATCAACGTCGTCGACCATGTCAACTTTGACGTGCGTCCTGGCCAGACTATGGGCCTGGTGGGCGAGTCCGGTTGCGGTAAGTCCATCACCACGCTGGCCATCATGGGCCTGACCGATGAGGACGAGCACCTTTCCGGCGAGGTCCTCTGGGAGGGCCGTGACCTGCTCAAGATGAGCAAGAAGGAGTGGTTCGGCCTGCGCGGTACCGATATCGCTATGGTCTATCAGGACGCCCTGTCCTCGCTCAACCCCTCCATGCTCATCTCTGCCCAGATGAAGCAGCTCACCAAGCGCGGCGGCACCCGCAGCGCCGAGGAACTCCTGGAGCTCGTGGGCCTCGACCCCAAGCGTACGCTCGAGAGCTACCCGCATGAGCTTTCCGGTGGCCAGCGTCAGCGTGTTCTGATCGCTATGGCCCTTACCCGCGACCCCAAGCTGGTCATCTGTGACGAGCCCACGACCGCTCTGGACGTTACCGTCCAGAAGCAGGTCATCAAGCTGCTCAACGACCTTCAGGCCAAGCTCGGCTTTGCCATGATTTTCGTCTCGCACGACCTGGCGCTGGTCGCCGAGGTCGCCCATAACATCACAGTTATGTACGCCGGTCAGGTTATCGAGCAGGCACCCACCAAGGAGCTGCTCACCAACCCGATTCACGAGTACACCCGCGGTCTTCTGGGTTCCGTTCTGTCCATCGAGAGCGGTTCGGGCCGCCTGCACCAGGTGCCCGGCGCCGTTCCGAGCCCGCGCGATTTCCCCAAGGGCGATCGCTTCGCGCCCCGCTCGAGCCATCCGCGTATTGGCCTGGACACCCGTCCGGTCTTCAAGCGCGTTCCCGGCACTGAGCACTTCTATTCCGAGCTCCCCGACGAGGTGCTCAAGGCAAATGGTTTGACCCCTCACGCGGAGGTGATGTAGATGAGCGAGACCGCAGTCAACGGCGTCGAGCCGATCATCTTCCTTGATGACGTCCACGTCACCTTTAGGACCCGTACCGGTTCGATTCTCCACCCTAACCTGGTTCACGCCGTCCAGGGTGTAACGATTAAGCTCATGCCCGGTCAGACGATCGGCATCGTCGGCGAGTCCGGTTGCGGTAAGTCCACCACCGCCAACGTCATGTGCGGCCTGCAGGCCCCCACGAGCGGCAAGGTCTACTTTAAGGGCAAGGACGTTACCAAACGTACCGCCGAGGACCGTCGCCACATGGGTCGCGTTATCTCGGTCGTGTTCCAGAACCCGGCCACGGCGCTCAACCCCCGCATGGTCGTTCGCGAGCAACTGCTCGACCCCATGCGCGTCCACAACCTGGGTACCGAGGCCGAGCAGGAGAAGCGCGTCAAGGAGCTCTTGGAGCTCACCGGTCTGCCCAGCTCTGCCGCTGAGGTTCTTCCCGGCCAGCTTTCGGGCGGCCAGCGCCAGCGCGTCGCAATTGCCCGTGCCCTGTCGCTGAACCCCGATGCCATCATCGCCGACGAGCCCACCTCGGCTCTGGACGTTTCGGTCCGCGCGCAGATTCTGAACCTGCTGACCGACCTTAAGAAGGAGCTCGGCCTGGCCATGGTGTTCATCAGCCATGACATCCAGACGGTCCGCTATATCTCTGATGACATCATCGTTATGAATGGCGGTAAGATCGTCGAGCAGGGCGAGGCCAAGCAGGTCTTCCAGCACCCCCAGGACCCCTACACCAAGATGCTGCTCGGCGCTGCGCCGTCGCTGCTGCATCCCAAGCTCGGCGAGTAGTCTCGCTTTCCCTCCCGTGCGCCCGGTTCCCTTGCCGGGCGCACCTCCGTTGCGATTTCGAAAGGTTGGGTTCACGAGCCATGCCAAGTGCTCAGGAGCTGCAACATCAATTTGGTGAATATCGAGGCGCCATGCCCCGTCCATCAGATTTCGATCTCTTTTGGAAGGACCGCATGGCCGAGGCCGACGCCGTCGGGCTTGACTATGCGATCGAGACGGCATCGGTCACCGATGCCGTGACCTGCCAGCTTTTCGACCTCTGGTATACCGGCATGTGTGGCGCTCGCCTGCATGCCAAGTACCTTAAACCCGTCTCGGACGAGCCCGTGCCATTGGTACTTCAGTTCCATGGGTATCCGGGTGCAAGCCGCAGCTGGTTTGAGCAGGCGTCGTTTGCGGGCATGGGCATGGCGCTCATCGCGCTTGACTGTCCTGGTCAGGGCGGTCCCTCCGAGGATATTGGCGGATTTGAGGGTACGACGGTCGCGGGCCATATTGTCGCCGGTATCGACGGCGATCCGGCCAACCTCTACTATGTCCGCTTGCACCAAGATATTCGCATCCTGTGCCGCATCGTTCGCGAGCTTGAGGGCATCGATCTTGCTCGTGTGTTTGTGAACGGCGCGTCGCAGGGCGGCGGTTTGGGCATTGCGACCTGTGCACTTAACAGCGAGCTTATCAATCGCGCCGCCATCCTCTATCCCTTCCTGTCAGATTTCCGCCTGGTCTGGGATTTGGATGCCGACGATATCGCCTATGAGGGCCTGCGCTATTGGTCGCGTTGGTTTGACGAGGATTCGACTCGTATCGACGAAGCCTATGCCAAACTGGCGTACTTCGATTCCAAGAACTTCGCCCCCATGGTCAAGTGCCCCGTCCTGTTTGGTACGGGCACGGCGGATATCGTCTGTCCGCCGGCAACGCAGTTTGCGGTCTATAACAACCTGACCTGTGAAAAGCGTCATGAGTTCTTTGAGGGCTTTGGCCACGAGGAGATACAGGACTTTGACGATATGATCATTCCGTTTTTCTGCGAGGGAGGGGAGGCTCATGTCTAAGTGCGAGAGCAATGTTGGCGAGCTGATTGTCCCCGACCTTGTGGGGATTCCCGGGACGGTCTCGTCAAGGCTCTCTGATTTCCGGGATTGGCGCGGCGACACTTCTGCGGATGTTTCCGAATTAGAGATAGCCGCTTCGGACCTTGAGGTTTGCGGGCCGAGTATTACGGCGATTGATTTCGCCAATCCGTGCGCGCGCTACTCCGAGGTTTCCTTTGAGCTTGGTGGCGATGTAGTCCACGCACGTTTGATCGAGCCTGCCGGTCGCGCCCGGGCATCCAAGCTTGTGCCGCTATGTCTGATGTTTCACGACATCGACCGACCCGTGCGGGGATGGCATCACATGACGAGGTTTGCGGCTATGGGATATGCCGTGCTTGCGCTGGACGATGAGGCGATTGGACCCAGCGATCTGCGGCAGGGGATTACCTCGCCTGCTTTTGTCAGGCGCGTCCGTTGGGGCTGCGCGTTGGCGGAGGTCGCGCGCAATCTTGATGGCATGGACCCCGACCGCATCTTTGCATGGGGCGAGGGTCTTGGCGGCGGAGTCGCGCTCGCGGTTTCCGCTCTGGACGAGCGGGGCCTCGCCTGCACGGCGGTTGCCAATCCGCTTCCTGGCGGCCTCGAGGCGCTGTCGTCTCGGGTGCGCGGATCGGTGCTCATGGGCACATCGCTTATGGATACCGTGAGCGATCCCAAGGATCAGTTTGCCGTATTCAACGGTCTTGAGTGTGACCGGAGGCATATCATCTATGCAAAATACGCTCACGAGCGCATCAATGCGTTCGAAAACGAAGTCGTAGACTTTTTTAACCAAACGTTCTACTCGTGTTCTTTGGCCTAGACGGCCTGGACACTGCCAACAAGAGTGGGTGGCATAGGGCCGCCCGCCAGACAACTAAGGAGATTCTTGTGACAACTCAGAAATTCACCGGCGTTATCCCTCCCGTCGTTGTTCCCGATACCGAAGATCACCAGCTCGACGTTGCCTCCTTTGAGCGCAGCATCAACCGCATGATCGATGCCGGCGTCGATGGCCTGTTCTTCTTGGGCTCTTCGGGTGAGGTCGTTTTCTCCACCGACGAGCGTCGTCGCCAGATCATCGCCGAGGCCGTCCGCATCGTCGACCACCGCGTGCCTGTTCTGGTCGGCATCATCGATACCGAGACCGAGCGCATGATTGAGCACGGCAAGGTCGCTCAGGAGCTGGGCGCCGATGCCCTCGTCGCCACCTGCCCGTTCTATGCCCTGCAGGGCATGACCGAGGTCGAGGAGCACTTCCGCATCCTGCACGAGGAGCTCGACCTGCCCATCTTTGCCTATGACATTCCCGTCTGCGTTCACACCAAGCTCCCCTGGAAGCTCCTTGCCAAGCTCGGCGCCGAGGGCGTCCTTGCTGGCGTCAAGGATTCCTCGGGTGATGACATCTCGTTCCGCTATCTCGTTCAGGAGAACGAGAAGAACGGCCATCCGATGAGCATCCTCACCGGTCACGAGGTTGTTGTCGACGGCGCTTACCTCGGTGGCGCCGACGGTTCTGTCCCGGGCCTTGCCAACGTTGAGCCCGAGGGCTACGTGCGCCAGTGGAAGGCCGCTCAGGCCGGTGACTGGGCTACCGTCAAGGCCGAGCAGGATCGCCTCAATGAGATTTCGCACATCTGGGATGTCACCTCGGGCGTCCAGGGCTATGCCGGTGGCGTCGGCGCTTTCAAGACCGCTATGAACCTCATGGGCATCTTCGACAGCCCGACCATGCCGCGCCCGGTGAAGGCCATGACCGGCGAGAACGTCGAGGCTATTAAGAAGGTCCTCCAGGACAACGGTCTCCTGTAAAGCTTTCCCAGGCACCCGACCTCGCCGTTCAACCGTGTGGCCATGACCCGTTAGGTCAATGGCCACACGGTTTCTCGGCAATCTCGGGCACCTGGATAACCTTTACCCGCGCTGTGACGGCTAGCCTGACGGCGCATTTCCTGTAGTTGTTTTTATCTCCGAAGGAGAGCGACATGGAGAACAAGTACGTCTGCTCTGTCGATATCGGCGGAACTAAGATCGCGACTGCCATCATGGAGTACCCGGCTGACGGTAGTGTGCCCCATCCCGTTTTTGAGGCCGAGGTTCCCACCGAGGCCCAAGAGGGCGGCGAGGCCGTCTTCCAGCGTATCGAGGCATCCATCAAGGCTGCTCTCGAGGCGAATCCCGATGTCGAGGTCCTTGGCGTCGGTATCGGTGCCGCCGGCGTCGTCGATCCCAAGACGGGCGCCATCGCGTATGCCAATGAGATCATGCCCGGCTGGTCCGGCGTTCAGTTGGGGCCGCGTCTGCGCGAGGATCTCGGTCTTCCCGTTGCCGTTGTAGGCGACGTGCAGGCTCATGCTCTGGGCGAGGCCCACTGGGGTGTCGGCAAGGGCAAGTTCTCCGTCTTGTGTCTTGGCATCGGTACGGGTATCGGCGGCGCATATGTCGAGAACGGCCGCGTGATGCAGGGCTTCCATGGTGCTGCTGGCCATATGGGCCACATCGAGTGCTCGGCTGCCGCCGGCATTCCCTGCGCCTGCGGGCGTTCCGGCCATCTGGAGTCGGTTGCTTCGGGCACTTCCATTGGTCGTATGTACGATGAGCGCTTTGGTCGCGTCGACCCCAGCCGTCCTTCGGTCGGTCGCGATGTGAACGACCTGTGCCGTGCAGGCGACGCAAAGGCGACCGAGGTCATCCATGATGCCGGCTTTGCGCTGGGTGCCAGCTTGGGCTCGCTCGCTAACATCCTGGACCCCGAGGTCATCGTGCTTTCGGGCGGCGTGATTCACCAAGGTCCCGATTGGCGTTCGCAGACGTGGAAGGATTCGGTGCACGAGGGCTATGCCAGCCAGGCGCTCGATCCGCTTCAGGACACGCCGATCCTCATCGGTTCTCTGGAGGGCGATGCTCCGCTCATCGGTGCCGCTGAGCATCTTCTTGCCTCGTTGAAGTAAACGTACCTGCTGTAGGAGCCTCCCGAGACAACACGCCTCGGGAGGCTGTTCTGAGAAAGGTTGCAGCCTTATGACCGTCGATCCTTTGATTCAATCCCTGAAGGGCAAGCTCGTCGTGAGCGTTCAGGCGTATATGGGCGAGCCGCTTCGTACGCCCGAGACCATGGCTCAAATGTCTCGCGCTTGCGAGCTCGGCGGCGCCGCCGCCATTCGCTGCCAGGGCCTTGCCGACATCGCCGCCATTAAGGGCCGCTGTGAGATCCCCGTCATCGGCTTGTGGAAGGATGGACACGAGGGCGTCTACATCACGCCGACGCTGCGCCATGCTCGCGCCTGCGTTGCCGCCGGTGCCGACATCGTGGCGATCGACGCCACCGATCGTCCGCGCCCCGATGGCAAGACGGTCGAGGACACCTTCCGTCCGCTGCACGAGGAGGGTGTGCTCCTGATGGCGGATTGTGCCACCATCGAGGACATTCGCCGTGCGGTTGATATGGGCTTCGATCTTGTATCCACCACGCTTTCTCATGGTGTCGCCGCCATCGACTGCACCATGGCCGATGGCCCCGATCTTCCGCTTCTGCGTCAGGCGACCGAGGAATTCCCCGGTCTTCCCATCATCTGCGAGGGCCGCGTGCACACGCCCGAGGAGGCTCGCGCCGCGATCGATGCTGGCGCCTGGGCCGTTGTCGTCGGCACCGCCATCACGCACCCCACGAGTATTACGAGTTGGTTCAAGGCTGCGCTTGAGGCGTAAGACAGGCTTCGTATCCGCTCGGGGCGGTATACTCAATATAGGCAATTGACCGCGCGGGATCCGGGTTGCTGGGTCCCGCGCTTGTTTTTGGGAGGCAGCACATGCAAAAGGGAGATGCCATGGATGCGGCGGAGCGCTCGGAGCGCATCCCCGATATCGTCATCATCACCGGAATGTCCGGATCGGGCCGCACACAGGCCATGCACGTGTTCGAGGACATGGGCTATTTTTGCATTGATAACCTGCCTCCGCGTCTCATCGCCCAGCTTGCCGAGCTCGTCGGCATCAATACGGGCGTGGGCAGGCATCTCGCCGTTACCTGCGATTTGCGTAGCCAGGGACTGTTTGACGAGTTGCTCGATGCGGTCGCCGCGCTCGAAGAACGCGAGATGAGCTGCGACATCGTGTTCCTGGAGGCTTCTGACGAGGTGCTGATTCGTCGCTACAGCGAAAATCGCCGCCGTCATCCCATTGCCAAGCCGGGGGAGACTACGGCCGATGCCATTCAGCGCGAGCGCCTTCAGCTGCAGGGCGTGCGCGATCGAGCCGATATGATTATCGACACGAGCCGTCTGCGCACCTCTGCGCTGCGCAACAAGCTACGTATGGCATTTTCCGAACTGTCCGACCAACAGCTCATGGACGTCCATGTGTTCTCGTTTGGCTTTAAGCACGGCATGCCCGTCGAGGCGGACATTATGATCGATGTCCGCTTCCTGCCCAATCCGTTCTACGATCCCGAGATGCGCACGATGACCGGTCTCGATAAAAAGGTCTCCGATTTTGTTCTGGACCATCCCAAGACGCAGGAGTTTTGGAAGGCCTGGACGCAGCTGCTCGATACGGTCATGCCCGGCTATATCGCGGAGGGTAAGCCGCAGCTTTCTATCGCCATCGGCTGCACGGGCGGCCAGCACCGCAGCGTTGCCATTGCCGAGGCCACGGCCCGTTACCTGGAAGGCGCTCAGTATCATGTGAGCATCTCCCACCGCGACCTGTCGCGCGCCAACACGAAGGCATAGGCCTGCATGTCGTTTACCGCTGAGGTGCGCGACGAGCTTGCGCGCTGCGAACCCGAATGTGAATACTGCGACTTGTCGACGCTTGCCGCCCTCACGCGCGTGAGTGGTACGCTCTCGCTTACCGGCTCTGGGCGGTATCGTTTGACGGTTGCGACTGAGACGGGAGCCGTCGCGCGCACGATGATCACGCTGACGCATCGCATCCTTAAGCTCAAAACGGAATTTACCGTTCGTAAATCAGTCTTGCATAAGGTCCGTAACTATCTCATTACCCTGCCCGATCAACCCGACCTGGACAAGGCTCTGGTGCTGCTGGGCATTCTAGACCGCAGGGGAGGGCTCGTCGCTGGTGTTCCCCGACACATCGTTGCTCGTCCCTGCTGCAGGCTTGCCTACATCCGCGGCGCGCTCATCGCGGGCGGCTTCGTGGCCGATCCACGCGGCGATTTCCATTTGGAGATCGCGGTGCAGGGCGAGCAATATGCCAAGGGGCTTTGCGACCTGTTGGGGCAGATTGGAGTCCATGCTCGTGTTAATGCGCGGCGGGGGTCATATGCCGTGTACATTAAGAGCGCTGAGGAAATCGAGCATCTATTAAAGCTGATTGGTGCCAAGCGCAGCGTTGCCGAGATTGAGGAGGCGCGCGCGGTCAAGTTGGTTAAGAACGATGTGAACCGTCGCGTGAATGCCGAGCTGGCCAACCAGACCAGAAGCGCCGGAGCTGCCCAACATCAGCTTGCGCTTATCGATGAGCTCGAGCAGCGCGGCCTTCGCGATGCGCTTCCGGATGCCTTGGCGGTCTTTTGCGACCTGCGCGAGCGCTATCCCGATCTGTCGCTGCGTGATTTAGGGGAGATGGCTGACCCTCCCTTGTCGAAGTCGGCCCTCTACCATCGTGTTTTACGGCTTGAAAAGCTCATTGAAGCAAACAGGTAGGTTGAAGTATCGACTTATATACGGATTTAGCTGCTATTTTATTCTTTAAAACGTTTTAACGTAAATTTGATTTTCAATTTCGAGCATTCTCGTGAAATTCAAGTCAAAAAAAAGGTATATTAGGCGAGTGGTTAGTTTGTGGGCCTCAACGGCGGGCGCTGTAGCTCGCGGGGGCCTTACGAAAGGAGACACAATGGCAGTAAAGGTTGCTATTAACGGCTTCGGTCGCATCGGTCGTCTGGCTTTCCGTCAGATGTTCGGTCATGAGGGCTCCGAGATCGTCGCTATCAACGACCTCACCTCTCCCGATATGCTCGCTTACCTGCTGAAGTACGACTCCACGCAGGGCAACTACGCTCGCGATCACGAGGTCGTTGCTGGCGAGGATTCCATCACCGTTGACGGCAAGGAGATCAAGATCTACAAGGAGGCCGACGCCAACAACCTGCCTTGGGGCGACCTCGACGTCGACGTCGTTCTCGAGTGCACCGGCTTCTACACCAGCAAGGCTAAGGCTCAGGCCCACATCAACGCTGGCGCCAAGAAGGTCGTCATCTCCGCTCCGGCCGGCAGCGATCTGCCCACCATCGTGTACAACGTCAACCATGAGACGCTGACCGCTGAGGACAACATCATCTCCGCTGCTTCCTGCACCACCAACTGCCTCGCCCCGATGGCCAAGGGTCTGAACGACTTCGCTCCCATCGTGTCCGGCATCATGACCACCATTCACGCCTGGACCGGCGACCAGATGCCGCTCGACGGCCCGCAGCGCAAGGGCAACAAGCGTCGTAGCCGCGCCTGCGCCGTCAACATCGTCCCCAACACCACCGGTGCTGCCAAGGCTATCGGCCTGGTTCTCCCCGAGCTCAACGGTAAGCTCATCGGTGCCGCCCAGCGCGTCCCGACGCCGACCGGCTCCATCACCAACCTCTACGCTGTCGTTGACAAGAAGGTCACCGTTGACGAGGTCAACGCCGCTATGAAGGCCTACGCTGCCACCATCTCCGAGACCTTCGGTTACAACGAGGACGACATCGTCTCCACCGACATCATCGGCGAGACCCACGGCTCCATCTTCGACGCCACTCAGACCATGTGCTCTGACCTCGGCAACGGCCAGACCCTCGTTCAGGTCACCTCTTGGTACGACAACGAGAACTCCTACACCTCTCAGATGGTCCGCACCATCAAGTACTTCGAGAAGTTCGTTGCTTAATTTAGCTTTTAGCGAATAGCTCGTTGAGCGTCTAAAGAAGGGCGCGGCCTCATAGGGCTTACACCCTAGGGTCGCGCCCTTTTTATAGGAAATCGTCTGCCGTAATGGGAGGCAGACACGTACGAAAGGTAGAAGCAAACATGGCCTTTACCAAGAAGACCGTCCGCGACATCGATGTCGACGGCAAGCGCGTTCTCGTCCGCGTTGACTTCAACGTGCCTATCAAGGATGGCGTCGTTGGCGACACCACCCGTATCAAGGCTGCCCTGCCCACCATCAACTATCTCGTTGAGCACAATGCTCGCGTCATCCTCATGAGCCACCTCGGCCGTCCCGAGGGCACTGGCTTCCAGCCTGAGCTCTCCCTTGAGCCTGTCGCCAAGAAGCTCGCTGAGCTCTCTGGTCTCGATGTTGCCTTTGTCGCCGACACCTACGGCGAGAAGGCCGCCGAGGCTGTTGCCGCCGTTGAGCCGGGCAAGGTCCTCGTTCTCGAGAACGTCCGCTTCGATAAGCGTGAGAAGAAGAACGATCCCGAGATCGCCAAGAAGCTCGCTTCCTATGGTGACGTCTTCGTTCTCGATGCCTTCGGCACCGCTCACCGCGCCCAGGGTTCCGTTGTGGGCCCCGCCGCTTACCTGCCTGCCGTCGCCGGCTTCCTGCTTGAGAAGGAGGTCGACACGCTGACCGGCATTTTCGCCGAGCCCGAGCGCCCCTTCGTCGCTATCGTCGGCGGTTCCAAGGTTTCCTCCAAGATCGGCGTTCTCGATCACCTCATTGACTCCGCTGACACCCTGATCATCGGTGGCGGCATGGCCTACACCTTCTTCCTGGCTCAGGGCCTGACCGTCGGTCAGTCCCTCAAGGAAGAGGACTGGGTCGAGCGCGCCGGCGAGATGCTTAAGAAGGCCGAGGAGAAGGGCGTCAAGATCCTGCTCCCCATCGACAACCGCGTTGCCGATCACTTTGGCGAGGACGCTGTCCCCGAGGTTGTCGCTTCCGACGCTATCCCCGACGATCGTGAGGGCATGGACATCGGCCCCAAGACCGAGGAGCTCTACGCCGAGGCCGTCAAGGGCGCCAAGACCGTGTTCTGGAACGGCCCCATGGGCGTCTTCGAGTTCGACAACTTCGCTCACGGCACCCAGGCTATCGCCGAGGCCGTCGCCGAGGCCGACTGCACCTCGATCATCGGCGGTGGTGACTCTGTCGCGGCTGTCAACAAGTTCAACCTGGCCGACAAGATGAGCTGGATCTCCACCGGTGGTGGCGCTTCCATGGAGCTCGTCGAGGGTAAGGCCCTGCCCGGAGTGGAGGCGCTTCTCGATGCCTAATCGCACCCTTCTTATCGCTGGTAACTGGAAGATGAATAACGACGTCGCCGAGGCCGCCAAGCTCGCCGACGAGCTGGCTCAGGCTCTGCCCGAGGTTCCGGCTGGCGTCGAGGTGCTCGTCTGCCCTCCGACCATTGACATCACCACGGTTCATGACCGCATTCAGGCTGCCCCCATCGCCCTCGGTGCACAGAACGTGTACTGGGAGGCCAAGGGTGCCTTCACCGGTGAGTCCTCTTGCGACATGCTCAAGTCCGCTGGCTGTACCTACTGCATCATCGGTCACTCCGAGCGTCGCGACTACTTCCACGAGACCGACGAGGATCAGAACAAGAAGGCCAAGGCTCTCGTTGCCGCCGGTCTTGTTCCCGTCTTCTGCTGCGGCGAGTCCCTCGAGGTCCGCGAGGCTGGCACCTATGTCGAGCACGTCGTGAACCAGGTCAAGGCTGGCCTTGCCGGTCTTGAGATCACCTGCCCCAAGCAGGTCGTCGTCGCTTACGAGCCCATCTGGGCCATCGGCACCGGCAAGACCGCTACCGCTGAGGACGCTCAGGAGGTCTGCGGCGCTATCCGTGAGACCCTCAAGGAGATGTTTGGCGAGGAGCTCGCTAACGGCATCCGCGTTCTCTATGGTGGCTCTGCCAAGCCCGGCAACATCGCCGAGCTCGTCGCCAAGCCTGACGTTGACGGCGCCCTCGTGGGCGGCGCTTCGCTCAAGGCTGCCGACTTCGCCTCTATGGTCGTCAAGGCAGGCGAGTAGGACATATGGCACAGCGTCATCTTCCTGCACTCCTGATCATCATGGATGGCTGCGGCCTTGCTCCGGCCGATGGCGAGAACGCCGTCGCCGCTGCCAAGACGCCCTTCCTTGATAGCCTGTACGAGAAGTATCCTCACACCACGCTCGGTGCTTCGGGCGAGGACGTGGGCCTTCCCGACGGCCAGATGGGCAACTCCGAGGTGGGTCACCTCAACATCGGTGCCGGCCGCATCGTGTTCCAGGAGCTTTCGCGCATCAACAACGCCATCAAGGACGGCTCCATCGCCAAGAACGAGGTCTTCGTCAAGGCTATGGACGACGTCAAGGCCGAAGGCAAGACTCTCCACCTCATGGGCCTTATGAGCCCTGGCGGTGTTCATTCTCACATGAACCACGTCGAGGCTCTGGTCAAGATGGCTGCCCAGCATGGCGTCAAGACCGTTCGCGTCCACGCCTTCATGGATGGCCGCGACGTCGACCCGCAGTCCGGTGCCGGCTACATGAGCGAGTTCTGCGCCTTCCTGGCTAAGATCTCCGGGGAGACCGGTTGCGACGCTCGCGTTGCCACCGTTTCGGGCCGCTATTGGGCCATGGACCGCGACAACCGTTGGGAGCGCATCCAGCGCGCCTACGACGTCATGGTCAACGCGTCCGATGCCGATACCGATCCCGTTGCCGGTATCAAGGCCTACTACGAGAAGGATCCGCGCGGCGACGAGTTCGTCGAGCCCTTCGCTGCCCACAACGAGGGCATTCACGAGGGCGACGCGGCCATCTTCTTCAACTTCCGTCCCGACCGCGCTCGTCAGATGACCCGCGTGTTCACGGACAAGGAGTTCGATGGCTTTGAGCGCGAGCAGATCAAGCTTTCACACTTTGTGACGATGACCGAGTACGATCCGACGTTTGACGTCGAGGTCGCCTTCCCCAAGACGTTCCCCGAGAACGTCCTGGCCGACGTTATCGCCGCCAATGGCCTGAAGCAGCTGCACACCGCCGAGACTGAGAAGTACGCCCATGTGACGTTCTTCCTCAACGGCGGCATCGAGGAGCCCAAGGAGGGCGAGGAGCGCGTGCTCGTCGCTTCCCCAAAGGTAGCTACCTACGATCTGCAGCCCGAGATGAGCGCTCCCGAGGTTACCGAGAAGCTCGTCGCCGCTATTAACGAGGATCGCGCTGATTTCTACATCGTGAACTTCGCGAACTGCGACATGGTTGGTCACACTGGTGTCTTCGACGCCGCCGTTAAGGCCGTCGAGGCTGTTGACGATGCTCTGTCCAAGGTTGTCCCGGCGATTCTCGCTAAGGGCGGCTTTGCGCTGATTACCGCCGACCATGGCAACGCCGATCACATGTTTGACGTTGCTTCCGACGGTTCCAAGCATCCGTTTACGGCCCACACCACCAACCGCGTGCCGTTCATCATCGTTGATGAGAAGGCACAGCTCACCGGTATCGAGGACGGCCGTCTTTCCGATATCGCTCCTACCATGCTCACCATGGCTGGTATTGAGCCTTCCGCCGAGATGACGGGCCGCGTACTCGCAACCGAGGCATAAGAGAAAACAAGTACCGTTTTCTAGTAAGGGGGTTGTCCACAATCGGACAACCCCCTTTTGGTGTTTCTGCCATTTCTGCCCCGTCCCCAAATGGCGGGTGGGGGAGCGTTGGGGGTTGTGGTACAGTACTGGAGTTTGAATTGTTCTATTAAGGAGCTTATCTATGGGTCCGTTCCAGATTCTTCTGTTTGTCGTTTGGGCTGTCTCTGCCGTTGCGCTGACGATACTCGTCCTGATGCATTCCGGTAAGGGTACCGGCGTTTCGGATATGATCGCTAGCTCGCTGTATAACTCCAGCTCTGCCACAGGCGTCATGGAGCAGAACCTTGACCGCCTGACCGTCATCATGGCTGTCGTTTTTGCCGTGTGTGTCGTCCTGTGCATGTTCTTCTTCCCGCAGGGCATCGTCGGCTACTAAGCATCGGCGTATATACGTTTGTAAAGGGTCCCTCATGTGCGGGGCCCTTTTTGTTTACAGACTTGTTACAGAGTCAAAATATCCCCACATACTTCGCCCAACTAAAGAAATTCTCGACCGTTAACCGGAATTAGCCCCAATTCATGAATAAAATGCGCTACTGTATTGCAAAACGTTGGCCTGTTGTGCATAACCAGCCATAGCAGCGGGCGGCGTTTTGATGGTTCGGATCGGATTGTCTCGACATATGTCCGACTGAACATTTCTTTGTCCTATCTCATAAGGAGGATGGCATGGCTGATTCTATGTTCCACCAGCCCGTTATGGGTCGTCGCGCCTTTGTCGGCGGTACCCTTGCTGCGAGCTCCATGGCTTTTCTTGCCGCATGCGGCAAGAAGGGCGGCGACGCTTCCGGTTCTGAGTCCGGTTCGACGCTGAACTTCTACATCAACAACCCGGTCTGCATCGACCCCTACAACGTCCAGGAAGATCAGGGTACTCAGGTCAACTACCAGCTGTTCGACGCTCTGACCTCTTATGACGCCGAGAAGGGCAAGATCGTCCCGCTGGCTTGCGAGTCGTTCGAGGCCAACGACGACGCCACCGAGTTCACCTTCAAGATCAAGAAGGCCAAGTTCCACAACGGTGACGACGTTACCTCCAAGTCCTTCAAGCTCGCTTGGGAGCGTCTGGTCAACACCAAGTCGGCCATCGCTACCGAGTACGGTCCTTCCGAGGTCTCCTATCACCTTTCCATGGTCGAGGGCTATGACGACCTGCTTGCCGGTAACGCTACCGAGCTCAGCGGTGTTACTTGCCCCGACGATGAGACCCTCGTCGTCAAGCTGTCTTCCGCTTACGCCGACTTCCCCTTCGTCGCCTCTCACCCGGCTCTGTCCCCGGTTCCCGAGTGCGCCGAGTCCGATGTCAAGAGCTTCTACATTGCCCCGATCGGTAACGGCCCGTTCATGATGGACGGCAAGTGGGAGGATGGTCAGGAGATCAACCTCAAGAAGTTCGACGATTACTATGGCGACAAGGCCAAGATCGATGGCATCCACTTCCAGGTCATCAAGGACATGGAGACCGCCTACAAGGAGTTCCAGGCCGGTAACCTCGATATCTGCGACGTTCCCGTTGCTCAGATCGACGCAGCCAAGAAGGATCGCGGCGTGTCCAAGGACGGCTACACCATGGGCGACGGCGAGCGCATGCTGCTCGGCGCCGAGCCTTCCACCTACTACCTGACCTGCAACAACACGGCCGAGCCGTTCAACAACGCCGACCTGCGCAGGGGTATCTCCCTGGCCATTAACCGTGAGGCCATCTGCAAGACCATCTTCAAGGGTACCCGTACCCCCGCCGACGGCATTGTTCCTCCGGGTATCGATGGCTACAAGGAGGGTGCATGGGAGTTCTGCGCCTACGACGTCGACAAGGCTAACGAGTACCTCGACAAGGTTGCTCCTGCCGGCGCCAACGGCGACCGCGGCATTAACGTGACGCTGTCCTACAACCAGGACGGTGGCCACAAGGAGATCATGGAGTCCATCATCGGTGACCTTGCCAAGGTTGGCGTTACCGCTGTCTCCGATACCCCCGAGTGGTCTGCCCTGCTCGAGCAGTACCAGAACTTCAACTATCAGTTCGGTCGTCTGGGCTGGATTGCCGACTACCCGATCATGGACAACTTCCTGTATCCGCTGTTCCACTCCGACTCCCTCGGTGGCGACAACCGCTCCGGTTACAACAACCCCGAGTTCGACGCCAAGGTCGACGAGGCCCGTACCACGGTTGACGACGAAGAGCGCGTCGCTAAGATGCAGGAGGCCGACGCAATGGTCGCTGCCGACTGCCCGGTCATCCCGGTGATGTTCTACACGCACACCATCGCCGGCTCCGATCGCATCAAGCACCTCTATGTCGATCCGCAGAAGCACGCCGATCTGGGTACCGCTGAGCTCGCCTAAGAGTTTGCAGCTTCCGTGAGGGTCAAGTATTTACGTAGACCTCATGGGAAACATACAGTTCTCCCTAACCTGGGGTAAACTGGCTGATGGTAATTTTGGGATGCCGGTCTGGCGATCGGCATCCCATTTAGGTTAATCCCTAGATAGGGGAGTGGTATGGGTAAGTACATCGTTAAACGTGTGCTTCAGTTCATCCCGGTATTTTTGGGCGTTACGCTGATTCTGTTCGCCCTTCAGAATATCGTGCCGGGAGATCCGATCAAGCTGATCGGTGGAGACAAGGCTCTGTCCCCCGAGGTGGAGCTTCAGCTTCGCGTCCGCTATCACCTGGTCCAGTCGGACGAGGACGGCAACGCGATCCTTGACGAGAACGGCGACCCCGTTCAAACGTCGCTCGTGGACCGTTACTTGTATTACATGAACGGCCTGCTTCATGGCGATCTGGGCAATTCGTATCAGCGCAAGCTGCCGGTTACGGAAATTTTTGCCCAGAAGTATCCGTATACGGTCAAACTTGCCGCGTGCGCCATCGTGCTCGAGGCAATCATGGGTATCGGTGCGGGTATCATTTCGGCGGTAAAGCGTTATTCCTTCTGGGATATTTTGGTAACGCTCACCACGTCGATCCTCGTTGCGGTCCCGGCCTTCTGGCTCGGTATGTTGCTGCAGCTGTTCTTTGGCGTCATCCTCAAGGACGCTACGGGCGGTGCAATCTCCATGCCGATCTCGGGTGCCGGCGGTTCCAGCTCTCAGTATCAGGATTGGATGCACTATGTGCTTCCGACCATTACGCTGGCTTCGGTTTCGACCGCTTATGCCGCCCGCATTATGCGCTCGCAGCTGCTTGACGTCATGAACCAGGATTACATCCGTACGGCAAAGGCCAAGGGTCTCTCCAATCGCGCGATCATCGTCAAGCATGCGCTTAAGAATGCACTCATCCCCGTCGTTACCTATATTGGTGTCGACTTTGGTGGCATGCTTTCGGGCGCCATCCTGACCGAGACGGTTTTTAACTGGCCCGGTATCGGCTATGAGGTCTATCGCGCCATTAGCATGCGTGACTGGCCCATCGTTATGGGCGGCGTTACGCTCATCGTCGTCGTCGTCATGGTGATTAACCTGCTCGTCGACATTAGCTATGCATTCCTCGACCCGCGCATCCGCCTTGGCGGTCCGTCGGATAAGGCCTAAGGGAGGTACGTCTCATGCAGGAAACTGATTCTCAGTCTCAGGAGCAGGCTACCGCCACCAAGGCCGCATCTGCTCCCGCCAAGTCCCGCACGCTGTGGGGTGACGCTTTTAAGCGTCTTCGCAAGAACAAGCTCGCCGTTATCGGTGTCTGCTGGATCATCATCGTCGTTTTGGTTGCCCTGACCGCAGATCTGTGGGCTAAGCCCTGGCTCGGTTCGCCGACGGCTTCCGACTCGACCACCATGGCCGAGACGTCGCTGTTGGCTCCGTGTGCAGAGCACCCGTTTGGCACCGACGCCCTTGGTCGCGACATTCTCGTCCGCGTTATCTACGGTGCACGCGTTTCGCTGTCCGTCGGCATTATGGCCACCGCGATCTCCACGGTGATCGGTCTGGTCATGGGTGCTCTGGCCGGTTTCTACGGCGGGATCTGGGATACGATCATCATGCGCTGTGCGGACATCTTCCTGGCGTTCCCGTACGTGCTGTTCGTTGTCGCCATGATCGCCGTTATCGGCCGTGGTCTTCAGAACGTCTTTATCGCCATCGGTATTCTCGGCTGGCCTTCGATTGCGCGCGTCTTCCGCTCTGCAATCTTGACGGTCAAAGAAAACGACTATGTTGACGCTGCGCGCGCGATGGGTGCATCTGATGCTCGTATCGTAGTGCGTCACATCTTCCCGAACTCCGTCGCCTCCATCGTGGTCTACGCGACCATGAACATTGGTGGCGCCATTCTGACCGAGTCCGCTCTGTCCTTCCTCGGCATGGGCGTTATTCCGCCTACGCCTTCGTGGGGCTCCATGATTCAGGACGGTCAGCAGTATCTTCTGACTGCTCCCTGGATGATGATCATGCCCGGTCTGGCAATTCTCTCGACGGTGCTCGCCTTCACCCTGCTGGGTGACGGTCTGCGCGACGCCCTCGACGTCAAGATGAAGGACGCATAAGGATGAAGAAGAACAAGAACTATGTGGACCTGAAGGACCAGCCGGTTCCCGAGGGCCAGCATCTGCTCGAGGTCGATGACCTTAAGATGTATTTCCATACCGAGGATGGTGTCGTTCGCGCTGTCGACGGTGTGTCCTACACGCTCGATCGCGGCGAGACCCTGGGTGTCGTCGGTGAGTCCGGCTCCGGTAAGTCCGTGACCGCCATGACCATCATGGGCCTCATCTCGATGCCTCCGGGAAAGATCGAGGGCGGCGACGTTCGCTATCGCGGTCGTTCTATCCTCGAGATGACCGAGGAAGAGATGCAGCACATTCGCGGAAACGACATCGCGATGATCTTCCAGGATCCTATGACCTCCTTGAACCCGGTCTATAAGATCGGCAAGCAGGTGGGCGAGGGCCTTCGTCTGCACCGTGGCTACTCCAAGCAGGAGGCGCTCAAGCGCGCTACCGAGCTTTTGGACCTCGTGGGTATCCCCGAGCCCGAGAAACGCGTCAATGAGTATCCGCACCAGTTCTCCGGCGGTATGCGTCAGCGTGTCATGATCGCTATGGCTCTTGCCTGCGATCCCGATATCCTGATTGCCGACGAGCCCACGACGGCTCTGGACGTTACCATTCAGGCTCAGATTATCGAGCTCATGCAGGAAATGCAGGAGAAGAACGGCAACGCCATCATCATGATTACCCATGACCTGGGCGTCGTTGCCGATATGGCCGATAAGATCATGGTTATGTACGCCGGCCGTCCCGTCGAGTTCGGTACTGCTGAGGAAATCTTCTACGAGAGTCGCCACCCCTACACCTGGGGTCTTATCCGCTCCATCCCGGAGCAGGCCATCGAAGAGAAGAAGCCGCTTACGCCGATTCACGGCAACCCGCCTTCGCTCATGAACCTGCCTGAGGGCTGCGTGTTCTCGCCTCGTTGTCCCTATGCGACGGACAAGTGCCGCAAGCAGCGCCCCGAGCGCGTTGTCACCGAGTCTGGTCATTACTCTGCGTGCCACTACTCCGGTGACCCCGAGTTCCTCAAGAACGCTCCTGAGACGTCCCGTACGCGCAAGGATTCCAAGAAGGGAGGCGAGGCGTAATGGCAGATACCAACGAGCGTACTCCGCTGCTGAAGGTCGAGCACCTCTCTAAGGAGTTCCCCGCTGAGTCCGGCATGTTCGCCAAGCGCTTCTCCAAGCGTGTTGTCTCTGCAGTAAATGACATTTCGTTCGAGATTTATCCGGGCGAGACCTTTGGTCTGGTTGGTGAGTCTGGTTGCGGTAAGTCCACGACGGGTCGCACCATCATGCGCCTGACCAAGCCGACCGCCGGTAAGGTGTTCTTCCAGGGTAAAGATGTTGCCGAGATGAGCAAGCATGAGATCAAGGACATGCGTCGCGAGATGCAGTTCATCTTCCAGGATCCCTATGCTTCGCTCAATCCCCGTATGACCATCGGCGAGATCGTCTCCGAGCCCATGACCATTCATGGCGTGGGTACCAAGGAGGAGCGTATCGAGCGCGTCCGCGAGCTGCTGGACGTCGTCGGTCTGAATCCCGAGCACATCAACCGTTATCCGCACGAGTTCTCGGGCGGCCAGCGCCAGCGTGTCGGCATCGCCCGCGCGTTCGCTCTGAAGCCCAAGCTGATTATCTGCGACGAGCCTGTCTCTGCACTTGACGTATCCATTCAGGCCCAGGTTCTGAACCTTCTTAAGGAGCTCCAGGACAAGTTCGGTACCGCGTATCTGTTTATCGCTCACGACCTGTCCGTCGTGCAGCACATTTCCGATCGCGTTGCCGTTATGTATCTGGGTAAGATGGTTGAGGTTTCGGACTGGAAGACGCTCTACAGCGAGCCTCACCATCCGTACACGCAGTCGCTGCTGTCTGCCGTGCCGGTTCCCGATCCTGATATCCAGAAGACCCGCAAGCGCATCATCCTCGCTGGCGATCCGCCGTCGCCGCTGGATCCGCCGACCGGTTGCCGTTTCCACACTCGCTGCCCGATCGCTCAGGGTATCTGCTCTGAGAAGCTTCCCGAGTTTAAGGAAGTTGCACCTGGTCACTGCTGCGCGTGCCACTTCGCGGAGCCGTTCCCGATCAAGGAATCGCACATCGACCTGTAGTCGGTTGTTATCGTTCGGGCCCGCCCTGAAGTTATTTTTCAGAACGTCCTCGGACATGCAAGAAACCCCCGCTGCGCACTTCGTGCGGCGGGGGTTTCTTGCGTCCTGCGGAGTGTTCTGAAAAATAACTTCAGGGCGGGCCCTGCGGCAACTCTGCAGGGGGAGTGCGATTCCTCGATCGCTCACTTAATCTGATGAGAAATTGAGTGAGGCCGGAGCTTTAGCTCCGGCCTCCTTATATAAGGGCTCGGCAAGGCCGAGCCACTAAATTCTTATCAGCCCCAGAACATGTTTGAGAACTGTGCTTGAAGTGCGTTAACGCAGGGTCGGAATGGGGGCAACTTCCCAACGCATTCCGCAGGGGGCGGTACATTTTGTAGCGCGAAGCGCGAATCAAAATGTACCGCATGCCCGAGGACGCGTTGGGAAGTTGCCCCCATTCCGACCCGGACATATGGATCTACCTGCGCATTTACAAATTCGTAAACTTTTTTGAAAAAAGTGCTTGCACAGTTCTCGAATCATAGGTTATTATCTTCCTCGTTGAACGCGCGGGTCTAACAAAACGAACCGCGAATCAACAACATAGCATGTCGGAGTGGCGGAATTGGCAGACGCGCTAGCTTGAGGTGCTAGTGACCGCTTTTTGGTCATGCGGGTTCAAGTCCCGCCTCCGACACCATCGCATTTGAGAAGCCTCTTCGGAGGCTTTTTTGTTACCGATAGACGGTGGGGTCCACGATGGAAACGCTTGAACGCAACGAGCGGGCAGACGTTGCCCAACTAGTCGAGATCACGAGCGATGCTGTCATCATCTGCGAGCTCGACGGAACCATTCTGCATGTGAATAATCGCTTACTTGGTTTGATGCGCGAGGAACGCGCCGACGTCATTGGTGGAGATGTTAAAGACGTCCTGTACTCGTCCGCTTTTGAACGTGCGACGGAACATCGTCTGCCATTTGAAACTGATGGCTCCGAGAACGAACTGATGCTCAAGCTGAGTGACGGCTCCTTTATCCCCGTCTTGGTTCGCGCGGGCTCCGTAACGCCTCCACGCATCTTTGGGCGCCGCGCGCCACGTGTCCTGGTGGCGCTCCATAGCATCGAAGAACAGTATTCGCACGACCGTCAGCTCAAGCGTGCTCTTTCGGAGCTTAGAGTGGCTAACAAGCGCCTCTCTGGCACGCTCTCGGTCATTATGAGTACCGTGGGCTCCGATGAGCTGCCCAGCCTACTTGATACCGTTTTGAACCAGCTTGTAGGAACGCTCGATGCTTCGGGTGCTGCTATCTATTTTTCTGAGAGCGGCGGTTTTAAACTTCGCGGTGTTTCCAAGGAGCTGTACGACAGCTACCTGCCTGAGTTTTTGCCGTATGGCGCTGGCATTCCGACGTATGTTCTTCGTGAGTCGCGTGCCTGTCGCTTGTCGATTCAACAGGACCTTAAGGGTGATAAGGCCGCCTCCGGTATGTTTATGGACCTGGACAATCGTTCTAAGCACCTGTTGCGCATGCAGGATATGCCTCCGTACCGCAGCGAGATCTGTCTTCCCGTTTTTTACGGTACGCAGATCCTTGGCGTGCTGGAAGTTGGTTGGAAACGCCCCCAGGCACCGCTCGCCTATGACGTTAATGTACTCGAGGTCATTTGCGATTACTTGTCTATCCAACTGGTCGGCATGGCATCGAGTCTTCGCTCTCGTCGCACGGCCGAGCTTGGCCGCTCGCTCAATGTCTTACGTGATGAGTTGTTTACCTTTCTAGACGATTCCGCCGCGGCTACCCAGGCGGTATCGTCCGAGATCTGCAATATGCTCAACTGCCATTTTTGCCCTATTGAGTATGACGCCAGTCTGGATTCCTACGTCATAGATTTTGAAGGCGGCAGTCGCGTTGCTTTGCCGGACGATCCCGAGAAGCTTTTCTTTTCTACGACGGCGCCGGCGGCACGTCTGGGAGCTGGCCCTGACGGCTTTGAGGCATCTGTTTTGGGCGGCACGAGTGCCGAGGGCCTTAAACACGTCCGTATAACTCGCGTTGACGAATCGATGCCTATGGGAGGCTGGCTTAGGGCGCATGGTCTGCCTTGTCAGGGCCTCTACGTCGACTCCGGCATCGAGGCGGGGCGCCCGCGCTCTGAGGGTGATGGCAAGCACAGTAACGACGCGATTGTTCCTGCTTCTGTTGCGAAGGGGCCGACGACGCGCGCGCTGCTGCTTCGTGATGGCAGCCAAGAGCCGATTGATGACCTTGAATATGACTACTTGGTGCACTTGGCGCATGACTTTGAACTGATCTACGAAGGCGAATCTCAAAAGCGCGAGGAGCGCCATATCGCTCAGACCCTCCAGATCGGCATGAGAAATTCCCTGGGGGATGTTCCGGGTATCGCAACCGATTCGGTGTACCTGTCGGCCACGAACTCGGCGTTGGTCGGCGGCGATTTCTATACGCTCATCCGACTTCCCGACGATTGCGCCGTCATGATTCTGGGTGATGTGTCTGGCAAAGGCATTGAGGCCGCATCGATGTCCGCGCTCGTCAAGACGGCCCTGACGGCATATGCCTGGGAGGGCGCTGGACCGGCCCGCATGGCACGCTCCCTTAACAGCATGCTCATGGGCTTTTCGAGGGTCGAGACGTTCGTGACGGCGTTTATCGCCAAGATTGACCTTAAAGCCGGACGCGCAACGTATTGTTCGGCGGGCCATCCTCCGACCATGGTCATTAGGCCAGAGTCGATGCCGCTGGGTGGCGGCGAGGCCCGTGGGGGAGAGGTCGAGCTGCTTGGATGCCAATCGGGCGTAATCGGTGCTTTTGAGAGCATGGTGTACGAGACAGGCGTGTTTACGTTCGCCCCCGGTGACATGCTCTTCATGTATACGGATGGAACGATTGAGGCCCGCGACCGCGCCGGAGCGTTCTTTGGCGAGCAGCGTTTGCGCGATCTTCTGCTTTCTGTTTCGGGGGAGGGCGTATCGGGAATCTGCGGCAAGGTCTTGGGCGAGCTTGACCGATTTACCGAATCAGCGCTGGACGATGACATCGCGCTGGTTTCCCTTGAGTTTTTACGGGGTCGATCGTAGACCGCGATGCTTGACGGGCAAAATCTGCGCTGTTGCAGATACGTATGCATCGAGCGAGCTCTTTTGGGGAACCATGGTCGTATGAATGAGTGGAATGACATAGCGGTTCTGACGCCACCAGGCGATATCGACATCGCCTCGGTGTCCGTGCTGCGCCGACGGTTGGATAATTTGATCGACCGGGGCGTGCGTCGTGTTGTCATCAATTGCCAGGCCGTAGGCTTTATCGACTCGACGGGTTTGGCGTTTTTGCTTACACGTGCAAGAGAGCTCATGAGGCGAGAGGGCCTGCTTTCGCTCGTTAACGCCTCCGATGAGGTCATTCGATTTTTGGAGATTGCCCGACTTGTCGACATCCTTCATGTTGCGGGTCCGGCGCGTGAGTCGATTCCCGCCATTCCGGTGGGAGAGTTGCCACGATGGGGCAAGAGCATCGAAGTGCAGCGAGGCATCGAGAATCTCCCGTATTATCGGCACCGTGTGGCCGAGCTTCTCGAATCACTTCCCCTGAGGCGTGATGAACGTTATGACGTCGCATTGGCGCTGGGGGAGGCATTGGGTAACGCATATGACCATGCGGGCGGTGTTGGCTGTATCCTGACGGTTCAGGCCTACGGGGACCGTGTTGTGCTCGAGGTGCTTGATCGGGGCGCTGGCTATTCTATCGATGGGGCGAGCGAGCCGGTGGCATCCGAGGAACGCGGACGTGGTATCAAGCTTATGCGCATGCTCGTCGATAATGTGGAGGTTGCCCGTCGTACGGATGGCGCCGGCACGCGCGTGCAGATGGTGAAGCTGTTTAGCGGAGCGCTCGAATCGTGTGCCTAGCCAATCGCTTTGGCGCGTTTAGCTACCAAGAACATGCGGCAGGCAACTTTTTTGAAAAAAGTACTTGCGTCTTTTGGACAACTCGCGTAAATTAATAACCCGCAAGCGGACATGGCTCAGTTGGTAGAGCACAACCTTGCCAAGGTTGGGGTCGCGGGTTCGAGCCCCGTTGTCCGCTCCATTGCATTTACGGACCGTTTAGGCGGTCCTTTTTCGGCGAAGTGGCCAAGTGGTAAGGCAGAGGCCTGCAAAGCCTTTACCCCCGGTTCGAATCCGGGCTTCGCCTCCAGGCAACATCCGGGCGCTCCGGCGCCCGTTTTGTTTTACATATGCGGACATGGCTCAGTTGGTAGAGCACAACCTTGCCAAGGTTGGGGTCGCGGGTTCGAGCCCCGTTGTCCGCTCCAAGCGCAACAGCCCGACTACTACGGTAGCCGGGCTTTTTCGTACCCATCGCCTGGGCTCGAACCCGAGAGGGAGCGAGCGTTAAGCAAACGCGGAGCGTTTGTAGCGAGCTGGCGAGGACGCCAGCAGGCGGCCGAAGCCGGTGCGGATCCGCGAAGCGGATACGCGGACGCCCCGTTGTCCGCTCCAAACGCAGCAGCCCGACTACTACGGTAGCCGGGCTTTTTTGTACCCGTCGCCTGGGCTCGAACCCGTGAGGGAGCGAGCGTTTGGGGCGTGGCTGTGGCGTTGTTTGCCGCGAATGTCCGCTTTGGGCGTATCATCGTGGGCATCTCGCAAAACCTCGTTGCAAGGGAGGCGCACCCCATGGCTACAGAAAAGTCCTCTTCGCGCTCATGGATGTCCGATGCCGCGATTTATCAAATCTACCCGCGCTCGTTTAAGGATTCGACTGGTTCGGGTCTGGGCGATATCGCGGGCATTACCCAGCAGATGGACTATCTTGAGCGGCTGGGTATCGAGGCCATCTGGCTGAGCCCGTTTTATCCATCACCTCTTGTTGATGGCGGCTATGATGTGGCGGACTACTGCGATGTCGACCCACGTCTCGGCTCACTTGACGACTTCGATGACATGATCGCTGCGGCTCACGCGCGCGGCATCAAGGTCATCGTCGACATCGTGCCCAACCATTCGTCCAACCAGCACCCCTGGTTCAAAGCCGCTCTTGCCGCCGGCCCTGGATCGCCCGAGCGCGCCCGTTATATCTTCCGCGATGGTCGCGGCGAGCACGGCGAGCTGCCTCCCACCAATTGGAATGCCAACTTTGGCGGCCCCGCCTGGACGCGCGTCGCGGACGGTCAATGGTATCTGCACATGTTTACGCCCGAGCAGCCGGACTTTGACTGGTCGTGCCCCGAGGTTCGCGCGTTCTTTTGCGACGTCCTGGCGTTTTGGAGCGATCGAGGCGTCGATGGCTTTCGCATTGATGTAGCGCACGGTCTCGCCAAGGATCTCGACCGCGATGATCTTGACCGGTGGCATCTCGCCGAGGGCGATGACATGGTTGAGGACGGCACCCATCCGCTGTGGGACCGCAACGAGGTCCACGAGATCTATCGCGAGTGGCGCCGCGTGTTCGACCGCTATGATCCGCCACGCAGCGCCGTTGCCGAGGCGTGGGTGCTGCCCGAGCGCCAGTATCTCTACGCGCGCCCCAGCGAGCTTGGCCAGACATTCAACTTTGAGTTCGCCAAGGCCACTTGGACCTATGATGACATGCATGCTGCAATCGAGGAGGGCTTGAAGGCGGCCATCGAATCCGACTCTGCCTCGACCTGGGTACTTTCCAACCACGACGTGCCGCGCGTGGCGACGCGCTATGCCCTGCCGCAGATCAAGGCGACGCGCTACCACCAGATTGCGCTCGACTGGCTCTTACGCGACGGGTCGTCTTATGACGAGGACCGTGAACTCGGCGAGCGCCGCGCGCGGGCGGCCCTTTTGCTCGAGCTGGCGCTTCCGGGCTCGGCATACGTGTATCAGGGTGAGGAGCTCGGCCTTTTTGAGGTGGCCGATATCCCGTGGGCCGCACTCGAAGATCCTACTGCGACCAATACGCACGGACCGAAGCGCGAGAAGGGGCGCGACGGCTGCCGCGTGCCCCTGCCGTGGGTGGCAGCGGACGATCCCACGCAGGGCGGATCGTTTGGGTTTTCACCGGCGGACGCCGATGCGGCGCCCCATCTGCCGCAGCCTGCATGGTTTTCCGATTACGCTGCCGATAGGGAAGAAGCGGACCCGACATCGATGCTTGCGCTCTATCGTGACGCCCTCTGGCTGCGGCGCAAGCTGCGCGGGTGCGCCAACGATCTTGCGTGGCTCGATCTTGACGGGCGCACCGGCCTTGCGGATGGTGCCGAGGGCGCTGAGGGCGGCGTCATCGCCTATCGCCGCGACAACGGCTGGGCGTGTGTGACGAACTTCGGTGCAGCACCCGTGGAGCTGCCGGCGGGCAAGGTCCTGCTCACCTCATCACCGCTTGCAGACGGCAGACTTGCGCAGGACAGCTCTGTCTGGATCATGCTCGGTGAGATGTAGAGGCCTCTTGCGGCGAGTTTGCGTTTGCCTGCGCCTTCCGTGGTGTCTGATGCCTTCATGAGGCTCGCGAGGGCGTCGCAAATCTTTTCAAAAAAAGTTCTTGCATAGGATGCGGGCATCACGTAAGATTAATCCTTGTAAGCGGACATGGCTCAGTTGGTAGAGCACAACCTTGCCAAGGTTGGGGTCGCGGGTTCGAGCCCCGTTGTCCGCTCCATTTGGGCGTTTAGCTCAGGGGGAGAGCGCTTCCCTGACACGGAAGAGGTCAGAAGTTCAAATCTTCTAACGCCCACCAAATGTTCGCAGCTCAGAGGCTATGTCCTCTGGGCTGTTTTGTTTTGCCACCAAGCACGCCGCCAAATAAGCCGCCAAATATTGATCCAAGGTCTGTACGCGATGGTCTTCGCATCCCGTAGAGGTGCCGGCAGATTGCATACGTCCTGGCCGATCGTGACCGCAACATGTTGGTCAAGCATAATCTTTTGGATTCTTTTGGCATGAGCGGCTTGGTTTTGGTAGGATTTGTCAGCGGCTTGACTAAGGGGGTTTTATAACTGCCATGCAGGTAGCCGTGTTGGTAACGTTTTACCGACTTGCCAAGAACCCCTCATTTTTAATGCGTCTGCAAAATGACTAATTGCTTTGACCTGCTGAAACACTATATGTTGTGTTTGATCTAAAAAAAGAATACAGGATATAGATGCCTCTTTGTCGTATGATAGATGGCGGACAGAGAACGAAGACCTTAACTGCCTCTTTTGAACGTGTCTTTGAGCCGCTTGATTGGCTCTAGGGAATGTCCGCATGGAGGCTTATGGTTTATCGAGAACACAGATTGCGCGACGGCGCCGCAAGACAGGGGCAAGCCCTGCCGGGCATCGTTTGGCTCTGAAGCGCGATGAGGCTACGAAGCGAAAGAGGCAAGAGGATGAAGATCATCAAGCGCAGCGGCACCGAGGTTGTCTTTGACATCGATAAGATCGTCAATGCCATCCGCGCCGCAAACTTGGAGGTCGAGGAGAGCTCTCGTCTTACCGACCGCCAGGTGGTTTACGCGGCACAAAACGTCGCCGAGGCATGCGAGAACGCGGGCCACACCGTGTCGGTCGAGGAGATTCAGGATCTGGTCGAGGACGAGATCATGCGTCTCGACTGCTACGAGGTTGCCCGCCATTACATCATCTATCGCTATGTTCAGAGCCTGAAGCGCCAGAAGAACACGACCGACGACAAGATTCTGTCGCTCATCGAGTGCAACAACGAAGAGGTTAAGCAGGAGAACTCCAACAAGAACCCGACCGTCAATTCCGTTCAGCGTGACTACATGGCCGGCGAGATTTCCAAGGACCTGACTCAGCGTGTGCTGCTGCCCCAGGAGATCGTGGATGCTCACAATGAGGGCCTGATCCACTTCCATGATTCGGACTACTTTGCCCAGCACATGCATAACTGCGACCTGGTGAACCTGGAGGATATGCTCCAGAACGGTACTGTTATCTCGGGTACGCTGATTGAGAAGCCGCACAGCTTCTCGACGGCTTGCAACATCGCGACGCAGATCATCGCCCAGGTTGCTTCCTCCCAGTACGGTGGCCAGTCGATTTCGCTGACCCATCTTGCCCCGTTCGTCGAGGTGAGCCGTCAGAAGATTCGCGGCGAGGTCGCCCGCGAGCTCGAGGAGCTCGGCGTTTCCGCATCTCCCGAAAAGGTCCGCGAGGTTGTTGAGGACCGCCTGCGTGACGAGATCCGTCGCGGCGTCCAGACGATCCAGTATCAGGTCGTGACCCTTATGACCACCAACGGCCAGGCGCCGTTCGTGACGGTCTTCATGTATCTCAACGAGGCTCGCTCAGCGCAGGAGAAGCACGACCTTGCCATGATCGTGGAGGAGACGCTCCGTCAGCGCTATGAGGGCGTTAAGAACGAGGCCGGTGTGTGGATTACCCCGGCATTCCCCAAGCTTATCTATGTACTCGAGGACGATAACGTTCACGAGAATTCCCCGTACTTCTACCTGACCCAGCTGGCTGCCAAGTGCACCGCCAAGCGCATGGTGCCCGACTACATCTCCGAGAAGAAGATGCGCGAGCTCAAGCTGTCTAAGGGCGAGACCGCTGGCAACGGCGATTGCTACACCTGCATGGGTTGCCGCAGCTTCTTGACGCCCGACCGCTCCGGTAACGGATTTAACAATGTGGCCAACGCGCTGAACTATGACCCGGACAAGCCCAAGTACTACGGTCGCTTTAACCAGGGCGTTGTGACCATCAACCTGCCCGATGTCGCGCTGAGCTCGCATCAGGACATGGACAAGTTCTGGAAAATCTTCGACGAGCGCCTCGAGCTGTGCCACCGCGCCCTGCTGTGCCGTCATGAGCGTCTGATGGGTACGCTTTCGGATGCCGCACCGATTCTTTGGCAGTACGGTGCCCTCGCCCGCCTGAAGAAGGGCGAGACGATCGACAAGCTGCTCGTGGGCGGCTATTCCACCATCAGCCTGGGGTATGCCGGCCTGTATGAGTGCGTCAAGTACATGACGGGCCACAGCCACACCGAGAAGGAGGGCACGCCCTTTGCCATGGCCGTCATGCAGCGTATGAACGATAAGTGCGCCGAGTGGAAGGCCGAAAGCGATATTGACTTCTCGCTGTACGGTACCCCGCTTGAGTCGACGACCTACAAGTTCGCCAAGTGCCTGCAGCGTCGTTTTGGCATCATCCCGGGCGTGACGGACAAGGGCTACATCACCAACAGCTACCACGTCCACGTGTCCGAGGAGATCGACGCATTCGACAAGCTCAAGTTCGAGGGCATGTTCCAGCAGCTTTCGCCGGGCGGTGCCATTTCCTACGTCGAGGTTCCCAACATGCAGGACAACCTCAAGGCTGTCATCCGCGTGATGCAGTACATCTACGACAACATCATGTACGCCGAGCTCAACACCAAGAGCGATTATTGCCAGGTGTGCGGCTACGATGGCGAGATCAAGATTGTCGAGGACGATGGCAAGCTGGTGTGGGAGTGCCCCAACTGCGGCAATCGTGACCAGGAGAAGATGAATGTCGCCCGTCGCACGTGCGGCTACATCGGTACCCAGTTCTGGAACCAGGGCCGAACCGAGGAGATCCGCGACCGCGTGCTGCATCTTTAATACCGCTCCGGGGCTGAGCCGGGAGGGCCGCTTGGGCATTTGCTCGCTATTTCGGACAGTCCTGCGCAAGACGAAGGCCACATTAAGTGGCCTTCTTTGCGTGCGGAACTCATATCGAGCAAATGCCCAAGCGGCCCTCTCGGTTCAGCCAAGTTGACGTAGCTGAGATGCAGCGCGCGGTCTGATCACCCCTCGAAGTTCTTAGCGGAAATGAGTTGACTCGCAACAATGCTTTGCTTGCGAAGTCGGTTGAGCTGCAGCAAAGTATTTATTGGACCTCGAACCCTATACTCGATGTTCGCTTCGTTCATTGAGTTACCCTTTGCATGAGGCCGGGACATATCGTCCCGCCCGCAGTTTCGCAGGCCGAAGGCCGAGAATGTTTGAGGACGGAATGATATACTCCAGACCCCCCAGGAAGGTTACTTATGAACTACGCGAACATTAAGTATTTCGACATTGCTGATGGGGAAGGCGTTCGTACTTCTCTGTTTGTGAGTGGGTGCCGTCGTGGGTGCAAGAATTGCTTTAACTCTGTCGCGTGGGACTTTGCCGCGGGCGAGCCCTTTGATCGCGCCGTCGAGGACAAGATTATCGAGAGCCTCGGCCATCCCTTTATCGATGGTCTGACGATTTTGGGCGGCGAGCCTATGGAACCTGAGAATCAGGCGGGACTCGTTGAGTTTGCCGAGCGTGTTCGTGCCGCTTATCCTGCGGGGTCAGGAAAGACCATTTGGTGTTTTACCGGCGATGTGCTCGAGGAGCTTATGCCGGGAGGACGCCACCATACCGAGGTCACGGACCGTATCCTTACCTGTCTTGATATGTTGGTGGACGGCCCGTTTGTTCAGGACCTGTACGATATCACGCTGCGCTTTAGGGGCTCGAGTAACCAGCGCGTGATCGATATGAACGCCACGCGTGCCCGTGCTGAGCGCGAGGGCGTTGCGCTTTGTGATGCGGTTGAACTTTGGCGTGATGATCCGGTCTATTCGACCCATACTATGTAGCTTGTGGTCGATGCCGGAGGGCGTGGTACCATAGCGCGAACGTGAAATCGGAAAAGTGAGGCCCAGATGGTCGATCAGGAAAAAGTCGAGGCCGCCATTAAGCTGTTGCTTGAGGGCATAGGCGAGGACCCAACTCGTGAGGGCCTGCTGGAGACCCCGGCGCGCGTTGCCCGTATGTATGGTGAGATCGCCGGCGGCATGGACCAGAGTGCCGAGGAGCACCTGTCCAAAACCTTTGCCGTCGCTTCGAACGATTTGGTTATCGAGCGCGACATTACGTTCTACTCGCTGTGCGAACATCATCTGCTGCCGTTTTATGGCAAGGCCGCCATTGGTTATATCCCTAACGGTCGGGTGGCTGGGCTTTCCAAGCTCGCCCGCACGGTTGAGGTTTATGCCCGCCGTCTTCAGCTGCAGGAGCAACTGTGCACACAGGTTGCCGATGCCCTCATGGATTATCTCGCTCCCCAGGGAGCGATTGTGTTGATGGAGGCCGAGCATATGTGCATGACGATGCGTGGCGTGCAAAAGCCCGGCACCAAGACCGTGACGCTTGCTCGCCGCGGCGTCTTTGAGACCGATCCCGCGCTCGAGGAGCGTTTCTTTAGGATGCTGGGCCGCTAACCATGAGAGTCGTCAACGACTTTACATCGAAGACCGATGAGGGGACGTCGCGTCGCGGCTTTATGGCTTCGGGCCTGGCCCCCTTTGGTGCCATGCCTCGCATTGATTACATTTGTGCCAACGGGCTGTTTCGGCGGCACCTGGGCAACATCGTACAGTTGGAATCGGGGCGCATCTTCTGCCGCCACGGTATTGACCATCTGCTCGATGTCGCTCGCATTATGTGGATCAAGAATCTCGAGGAGCAGCTCGAATTTGACCGCGAGGTCATCTACGCCACGGCACTTCTTCACGATATCGGCAAAGATGAACAGTATGAATCGGGTATATCCCATGATGTTGCAAGCGAACGCGTCGCTGATGCGATTCTCGGCGGCATGCCCGATGACGTGGCGTTTGAGCCGGCCGATGCCGCAGCCATTAAGACGGCCATTCTGGGCCATCGAAAGCTGCGCGTGAACAGCCAACCGCTCGAGCGTCTGCTCTATGCAGCCGACAAAGCGTCGCGCGCCTGCTTTGCATGCCCCGCGCGCAATGCTTGCAACTGGAGCGATGATAAAAAGAACCTGTCGATTCGCGTGTAGTTAGTTTGCGCGGTCGGGGTTCTAAACGAAGGAGACGATCGCGTTGAGTAACAAAAAACTGCCCGAGAATGCAACCAAGACTGAAGGTACTGAGCTCGCCCGCCGTGGAAGGGGCGAAATATCCACCGCAACGGCGGTGCCTCACGTGAGCTATGACGATCTGCGCCATGCCGATCGTATTGTTATTGACGGCCTTGAGGTTTTTGCCAACCATGGCGTGTATCCCGAGGAGAACGCGCTGGGTCAGAAGTTCATCGTTTCTCTGGTGCTCTATGCCGACCTGCGCGCGGCGGGGGAGCACGATAACCTGGACGCCTCGATTGACTACGGCTCGGTGTGCCACGATGTCGATGGCTATCTGCGCGAGCACACGTTTAAGCTCATCGAGGCGGCAGCCGAGGGGACAGCCCAGATGCTGCTGCGCCGTTATCCCTCGCTGCTTGGTGTGCGCATAAAGCTCGATAAGCCGTGGGCTCCTGTTGGCCTGCCCCTGGCAAGCTGCGGCGTCGAGATCGAGCGCGTGCGCTAGTCGACGCTAGAGCTTGTTGAGGGGTGGCTGCTTGAGCCGCTGCGACAGAGCTCTATTGTTAGGGCAGTACGTGTCGAGCAGGGCGTGAAACCGCTGATTGTGGCTTGGCTCGAGCAAGTGGACGAGCTCGTGGGCGACAACCATGTCGAGGCATTCGATGGGATAGGCGGCGAGCTCGCGCGCGATGCGAATGGCGCCGGTTTTGGGTGTGCAGGAGCCCCAACGCGTTTTCATGCTGCGCACGGAGACGCGGGCCACGGTGACGTCCATTGCGATTTCGTGCGCGTGCACGATGTCGCGTAGCGCTGCGGTGACCTCGGACGCGTAGAGCTGGTCGATGTGGGCTTGGAGCTCGTCGGACGTTAGGCCGTCGAGGATTGCGTGCCGCTTGGCCTGCGGGCCTTCGTCCGATTCATCGGTACCCATAAAACTTGCGAAGGTGGCCTGTTTGGGTCGCGGTGCGGGTGATGCAAAGTTGTGATCGAGTGCATCCTGTACCGTGATGGGCTTGCCCCAAAGTGCAGTGATGGACGAGGGGCTGAGCGGCTCTCGTGCCGTCGCCTGACGCTGCTCGCGCTGGGCAAGTCGGCTGATAATCCAGGCGCTGTTGCGCTTCACAAACGCTTCGATACGCTCGCGGCTGGCGCCGATCGGTGCGCTGGCGTGGACCTCGCCGCTCGATGTGACGCGTAGGTTGAAGTTCTTGACGCGCTTTTTGGTAACGACGACGGGGATGGTCGTCCCATCCGGTCGGGATGCGGAAATCGTAAACTGCTGCGTCAAAAGCGGTCCTTCAGATCGGGGACGGGCCGGCATGTCGACCGTTCGGCATGCCGGCCCGCTCAAGGGATGTGAAATTAATAACGCTCGAAGAAGGCAAGCGCGTTGTCGCTGCAGAGCTTTTGCATCACGGTCTTGCCAAAATGCTTGGAAAGCATGTTCTGGAACTCGGGCATCTTGCTGGCATCGGAGAGGAAAGCGGGCACAGTGGCACCGTCCCAGTCGCCGCCGAGCGCGATGACGTCCTCGCCGCCCAGGTCGAGCCAGTGCTCGATATGCGCCGCCAGCTGGTCGAAGGTGACGTCTGCGGCGGTCTTGTCGGTTGCGTCGTTGGAAAGGAACTCGCTGCAGTAGTTGAGGCCGACGATGCCACCCATATCGCGAATGGCGCGGAACTGGTCGTCGGTAAGGTTGCGTTTGGCGCCGCAAACCGCACGGGAGTTGGAGTGGCTGGCGACGAAGGGACGCGTGGCGCGGGCGGCGACCTCGTCAAAGCACTCATCGTTGAGGTGGGAGACGTCGAGCACCATGCCGGCGTGCTCCATCTGCGTAAGCGCCTCGATGCCGGCGGCGGTGAGGCCGGCGTGGGTGTCGTGGCCGCTCGCGAGCGGTCCCTGCGCGTTCCAGCTGAGTGACGACATAAGCACGCCCAGGCTCTTGAGCACCTCGATCAGCGCGGGGTCCTCGGCAAAGAACGTGGCGTTTTCGATGGTGTGGATGCAGGCGACCTTGCCGTCCTTGAGCGCAGGGCGAATGTCTGCCGCGCTGCGCACGTTGACCATACGGTCGTGGTTGAGCATCGCCTGGCCGCTCATGTGCGCCATGATCTGCGCCTGGAAGCGCGCGGCGTGGGCGGTGGGAATCTCGTCGGGGACAAATGTGGCGAAGCACTGTGCCCACGGCGTGTTGCCGATCTTTGTGAGCGAGATGGCGCAGGCGTTGCCCTCGATGAGGTCGAAATCTTGCGGATGCGTTTCGTCGCCGGGGAAATAACCGTCGGTGCCGGCGGTAAAGCGCAGGTCGAGATCGAGCGTGGCCCAGCCGATGCGGTCGGCGGTGTCACAGTGTAGGTCAAATACGGGATATGCCATAGTTCCTCCGGTTGCAGCGTTTCTTTGCAAACTGTCTTTGAATTGTATGACTAGGGTATAGTTAGCGCCATATGTTCACGGCGGCCCGCGTTGTGCGCCGCCCTTATCACGGAGGTTACCATGTCCAACCAGGGCAAGAAGGTCAAGACCCATTATCGTGGCACGCTCGACGACGGCACGCAGTTCGATAGCTCTTACGATCGCGGCGAGCCGCTGGAGTTCACCTGCGGCGCCGGTCAGATGATCAAGGGCTTCGACGCCGCTGTTGTCGACATGCAGGTGGGCGAGAAGAAGACCGTGCACATTCCCGCTGCCGATGCCTACGGCGAGCACAACCCCGAGATGGTCCTGACCTTCCCGGCGGAGCAGGTCCCCAATATCGAGCAGATCGAGAAGGGCATGAAGCTCTTCCTGTCCACGCCGAGCGGCATGCCCGTCCCTGCCGTCGTCATCGACGTGACGCCCGAGGCCGTGACGCTCGACGCCAACCACGAGCTCGCCGGCAAGGACCTCAACTTTGATATCGAGCTCGTCGAGGTCGAGGACTAGAGTATGCCTGAACGCTTGGTTTCGACGACATGCTTGGGAAATCTCAACGATCCGTCCTATGAACTCCTGCTTCGCCGGGAGCTGGGCGGTGTCTTTGAAGTTGACGAGCTACTGCTCGATTGGGACCAGGCTGATGCATGCGCGTTTGTGGGCGTGACGGAGCTGGGGCGCACGATCGATGTTCGGTTGGATACTGCCGACGGCGGTCGTCTTGCCGATGGCGACGTGCTCGCCATTGACCGTTCGGGCATGGTGCCCGTGGTGGTTGTCGTGCGCCTGCGCAGCGCCGAGGTCTATTTGGTCGAAGTCGATCGCATGGATCCGATTGCGCTCGCGCATGCGTGCTGGGAGATCGGCAACATGCATGCGCCGCTCTTCCGGGGTGACTCGGATGAGCATACCGTGCGCATGTATACGCCGGTGCAGCCGGTTTTGGGCCGTATGCTTCGCGGCGTCGAGGGAGCTCGAATCTCGATTGTTTCGCACGAGCTCGATGCGGGCCGACGCTTTGCGTCGAGCGCGGCCGATGTTGTCGTGAGCATGGCTCCGGACTTTACCATCGTTAAAAAGACGCGCGACTAAGCGCGCGTATGCGCAAGACGGGCTTTGAGGGGCGACCAATCAAAGTCCGTCTTGCTGTTGATAGGAGGCTTTGGGGGAAGCATATGGGTCTTGAGGGAATCAAGCTGATTGCATGCGATTTGGACGGCACGTTGCTGCATCCGGGGGAGCGCGAGCCGCGTTCCGAGGCCTTTGAGCTTATCGATGAGCTACATCGTCGCGGTATCGTGTTTATGCCGGCGAGTGGCCGTCAATATGCGAGCCTGCGCTACCTGTTTGCCCCGGTGGCCGATGAGCTCGTCTATGTATGCGAAAACGGAGCCCTGGTGATGAGCGAGGGGCGTGCCGTTGTCAAGCGTTCCATGGAGCGTAGCCTTGCTATGGATATCGCGAACGCCGTGGTTGCGTATCCCCATGCCGACGTGACCCTTTCGTGCGAGGGACACCTCTACACCATGAGCGGCAACGATGCGTTTGTTGATCACCTGCGCTATGAGGTCCATTGTGATGTGGCGATAGTCGACCGTCCCGAAGACATTGACGAGGATGTCATTAAGATTGCCTTCCAGACGCCCGAGGCAGAGCAGCCGGCGGCGCTGGAGTATTTCGAGCGCCTCTTTAGCGACCGTGTCGACGTGATGACGTCGGGAACCGAGTGGACGGACTTTATCGGCTTTGATTCGGGCAAGGGTTCCGCGCTTGCCGATTACGGTCGCGCTCTGGGGATTTCGCCCGATGAGATGATGGCGTTTGGCGACAATGAGAACGATCGCGACATGCTCAACGTCGTGGGCCATCCCTATCTGATGGAGAGCTGCAACCCCACCATGCGCGGCATCAACGACCGTGTCCGCTACACGCGCACGGTCGAAGAAGAGCTGCGTCGTCTACTTGCCGAGTAGGCATGTCCCAAACATCTACCGGCAGTCGGGGCAGAGACCCTCGAAGATGGTGTAGTGCGATGTGACGTGCCAGCCGATTTGCTCGGATGCCTTGGCGTCGAGCTGGGCATCGAAGGGGAGCGGTACGTCGATGACGCGGCTGCACGAGGTGCAGATGATATGCGCATGCGGCTCGATCGTGCGATCGAAGCGGCTGCCGCCCGGCGTCTTGATGGAGAGGATCTCGCCGGCGTCGGCCAAGAGATTGAGATTGCGGTAGACCGTACCGCGGCTGATTTTGTCATCCTGCGCGCGCACGACGTTGTAGATTTCGTCGGCGGTGGGATGGTTATAGCTTTGGCGCACGGCGTCAAGAACCAGCTTTCGCTGCCTGGTATTCCTTCTTTGCACCGCCATGCGCCTCGCCTCTTTTCTATCAACGGTCGTAGGTAAATGATACCGTATTTAGCACACAATACTAATAACGAGGACTGAAACCGTCTTCATCGGCAAGTGGGGCTCGGGCCTGGGCGTCTACGAGGCGAAAACGCGTTCCCATGCGCTCGTAGGAGGCATGAAGCGCCTCGAGATGAGATAAGATGTTTGCCGGAGCTCCCTGTATCTCCATCTCGACCGAGCCGTCTTCCATGTTGCGCACCCAGCCGGTGAGTGCGCGTGCCTGCGCGAGGTTGGTGTTGGTAAAGCGAAAACCAACGCCCTGGACTTGCCCCGCCCAGCGCAGGAAATAGCGCAGGGGAGTGTCTTGAGTGGCCTCGTCGCTTGCGAGCACGGTGAGCCTACGGCGCAGCTCGAGCTCGACGCCAGAGGGCTTTTGGGGTTCGCGGCCGCTGCCGGCGACGCCCGAGAAAAGCTTGTCGAAAAAACTCATCGCTATGCCTGCTTGTTAGAGTCAGCGGGGAAGGCGATGCCCGCCTGCTGACGTACGGCATCCATGATGCGCAGCGACACGAGCGTGACATCGCGGTAGTGTCCGAGCTCGTGGCGTCCTGCCGGCGTTTCCCAAATCTCATCTTTAACGTGATGAACGCCGTCGATGGCGGTGATAAAGTCGGCGAGCTCGTATTCCATGGTGTTGCTTGACTTGGGAAGGTCGAGCGCGCGTCCGTTGCCGCCTTGCTCGCGCGGCGCTTCGGTCGCCGATCCGCGCACGACCTCGCCGCGATAGTCGATGCGAACGTCGCGGGGCGTGGACAGATGGTCAATCTGGATAGTGCCACGCTCGCCTTCGATCTGCGAGGGCAGCAGGTCATTCGTAATTTTGGAGTGCGCGAGCTCGACGGAGATACGGCCACCGCCGTAGCTGGCGAGGATGGAACCGCAGCCATCGATGGGGCCGTGCGTGAGCTCTTGCGTTGAGGGGTCAAGCAGCGTGGTCATGCTGGTGAGACCGGAGGGCATGCCGAAGATCTCGACCATGGGCTCGACGGTGTAGACGCCGATGTCCATGAGGGAGCCCGAGGCCATGTGGCAGTCGAAGATATTGGTGGCGCGCCCCGCGAGAATCTCGTTGTAGCGCGAGGAATATTTGCCAAAGCGCAATGAGGCGCGGCGGATGGGGGCGATCTCGCCCAGGGCGTCCTCGATGGCGTGGAAGGCGGGATCGTGGAGGGGACGCATGGCCTCGAGGGCCACGACACCTGCTGCCTCGGCAGCGCGGAAGACTTCCAGCGCCTGCGCTTCGGTGGCGCAGAAGGGCTTCTCGACGATGACGTGCTTGCCACCGGCGATGCAGGCAAGGGCCTGCTCATAGTGAAGTGCGTTAGGGCTGCCGATATAGACGGCGTCGACGTCGGCGGCTGCCGTAAGCTCATCGAGTGAGGTAAAGTTTCGCTCGCCACCGCGCTCGGCGGTAAAGGCGGCACCGCGATTGGCATCGCGTGAAAGCGTGCCCACGAATACGGCCTGTTCGTTGGCATTGACGACTTGGGTAAAGTCGTCGGTGATCATGGATGTGCCGATGGTCGCTATGCGCAGCATGTGTCCCCCTTGCATTGTTTGGTCTACAGGACGAGTGTAGCGCGAGGGGGACGCAAAAACGTGCGAAAACGTCGTTACAGGTCGCTCTCGTTAAAGCCGGTGTCGATATCGAGGTTGCTGCCGTCGGCCGCCGTGGTGGCAAGCTCGTCGCAGCGCTCGTTGAGCTCGTGACCGGCGTGACCCTTAACCCAGATGAACTCAACCTTGTGCTTGCTTTTGGCGGTGAGTAGGCGCTCCCACAGGTCGCGGTTCTTGACGGGTTGCTTGTTGGCGGTTTTCCATCCGCGCTTTTTCCAGCCGTCGATCCAGTGCTTGTTAAAGGCGTTGACGACATACTGCGAATCGGAATGGACTTCGACCTCGCAGGGGCGGTTGAGCGCCTCGAGCGCCACGATGACAGCCATGAGTTCCATGCGGTTGTTGGTGGTCTTGGCGTAGCCGCGCGAAAGCTCGGAGGTGAAGGTCTTGCCGGCGGGGTTGGTGTATTTGAGCACGGCGCCGTAGCCACCGCGTCCCGGATTTGATCGGGCAGAGCCGTCGGTGTAGATGATGACCTTCACGGGCTTCCTTTCGTTGAGTGCGCTTCATGTGAGTGACCATTGTAGCGCCATGCCCGCCGGGGGCTAACAATCTACGATTTCTACCCCGTCTTCCGACAGTTAGTTGGCATGGATGATGCGGTTGAGCTCGTCGAGGTATTGCTGCAAGAGGGGAGAGGGTTTGCGCTCGTCGTGCATGATATAGCCTACGCGCATCGTTGGGGCGTCTGCTAACGGGATCGATGCCATACCCCATTGCATTTCATTGGAGAGGACGCCGGTCGACAGGGTGTAACCGTTCGACGTGATAAGTAAGTTAGTAAGTGTTCCGCGGTCCGAGATTCGTATGTTGCGGTCGCAAGGGATATAGCTAAAAGGTTCCTCGGCGTAATAGAAGGAGTTTGAGGTTCCCTGCTCAAAGCTGTAGCGCGTATAGGGCGTGAGGTCGGCAAGGGACAGCTGAGGGCGGCGGGCGAGCGGGTGGCGCTCGCTAACGAAGACGTGGACCGTCGCGTCGAATAGGGGATGGAAGCTTGCGCGGGAATCGGCGAAGGCCTTCTGCAGAACGCGGGCGTTAAAGTCATCCAGATACAGAATGCCGATATCGCTGCGAAACGCACGGACGTCATCGATGATCTGCGATGTGGTGGTCTCGCGCATGATGAACTCGAACTTGCTGTCGCGGCAGCGCTCGACTACGTTGACAAAGGCCTCGACCGAAAAGGCGTAGTGCTGGGCGGAAATGGCGAGGCGGGCTTGCGGTGTGCCACCGTCCTCGTAGCGTGCCTCGAGCATGTCGGCCTGCTCTACGACCTGGCGCGCATAGCCCAAAAGCTCGGTGCCGTCGTTGGTGAGCGTGACGCCGCGGCTGGAGCGCGTAAAGATCTCCAGATGGAGCTCTTGTTCTAGGCTTTTGACGGCGTTTGAGATGTTGGACTGAGCGGTATAGAGGCGCTGAGCTGCGGCGTTGATTGAGCCGGACTCTGCCACGGCGATAAGAAAACGAAGCTGCTGGAGGGTCATCGGTGCCCGTCCTTTCGATAGCTATCTAAAAAACCGATAACAGGTTAGCGCTTTTAAGTGATTGACCGAGCGAAACAATGCTCGTACTATTCAAAACACACAAAGGCGGTAGGTAATTAAGCCGACCACGGAACCGGGATGTCAAAAGGAGGACCGCATATGAACTGCTTGCCAAGACGAATGCCGGGCTCCTGTTTGCGCCCGTTGGCGTGATCAGGAGACAGCGACTTATTTTTCTCTTATTTATTTACCTTCGTTCGATCAAGGAGATCATCATGAGCCAGTTCATCAACAACCCCGAGCACACCTTTGGTTTCGATACCCTGCAGCTTCATGTTGGCCAGGAGAGCGCCGACCCCGCATCCGACTCCCGCGCCGTGCCTATCTACCAGACCACGAGCTATGTGTTCCGCAACTCCCAGCACGCCGCCGACCGCTTTGGTCTTGCCGACGCCGGTAACATCTACGGCCGTCTGACCAACTCCACCCAGGGTGTCTTTGAGGACCGTATCGCCGCGCTCGAGGGTGGCGTGGCCGGTCTTGCCGTTGCCTCCGGTGCCGCTGCCATCACCTATACCCTGCAGGCTCTTGCCCAGGCTGGTGACCACGTGGTGGCTCAGAAGACCATCTACGGTGGCTCCTACAACCTGCTGGAGCATACGCTCTCCCAGTTTGGCGTCGAGACCACGTTTGTCGATGCTCATAACCTGGAAGAGGTTGAGGGTGCCATCAAGGACAACACTACGGTCATCTACCTCGAGACGCTCGGCAACCCCAACTCTGACATCCCCAACATCGACGCCATCTCCGAGATCGCCAAGAGGCACGGTCTGCCGGTTGTCGTCGACAACACTTTCGGCACCCCGTATCTGTTCCGTCCGCTGGAGCATGGCGCCAACATCGTTGTCCACTCCGCAACCAAGTTCATCGGCGGCCACGGCACCTCGCTGGGCGGTGTGATCGTCGACGGCGGTAACTTCGATTGGAAGGCGAGCGGAAAGTACGCCCAGATCGCTGAGCCCAACCCCTCCTACCATGGTGTTTCGTTTGCCGAGGCTGCCGGTCCCGCCGCCTTCGCAACCTATGTCCGTGCCATCCTGCTGCGTGACGAGGGTGCCTGCATCAGCCCGTTCAACGCCTGGGTCCTGCTCCAGGGCACCGAGACCCTGTCGCTGCGCGTCGACCGCCATGTCGAGAACACCAAGAAGGTCGTTGAGTTCCTGGCTGGTGACAGCCATGTCGCCAAGGTGAACCACCCGAGCCTGCCTGAACACCCCGATCACGAGCTCTATCAGAAGTACTTCCCCAACGGCGGCGCTTCGATCTTCACCTTTGAGATTAAGGGTGGCCAGGAGGCTGCCTGGAAGTTCATCGATCATCTGCAGGTGTTCTCGCTGCTCGCCAACGTGGCCGACGTCAAGTCGCTCGTCGTGCACCCGGCTACCACCACGCACTCCCAGCTCTCTGCCGAGGAGCTCGCCGAGCAGAACATCACGCCCTCCACGATCCGTCTTTCCATCGGTACCGAGAACGCCGAGGACATCATTTGGGATCTGAAGCAGGCCTTCGCCGCGCTGGACGAGTAAGGCGACTTGTGCAAGGACCCCTTGCGACTCGATAGGTATAACTGCATAAATGCCTGCTCAAGGCGCCTGCGCAAGCAATGGTTGCGCAGGCGTCTTTTTTGCATAGGAAGGGCGCTATTACAGGGTTTTTGGCATGCTTTATGCATTTGAGTTGTGGAAAACTCCTGTTGAGAGGATGTGAGTTTTACGCAATTGACGTGCGCCTTTTGAGTAAAACCGCAGGTCGCGATTTGCTCGAGGTACTATGCAGCGCGATCGAATCACACGCAGCTCAAACGCAGCAAAAACGCACTACGGAGGTTTCCAGCTACATGAGGATCGATTCGCGAAAACCGAAAGCCGCCGCCCTTTCCGCCGCTCTGACCGTGGCGCTTTTGGCGGGCGCCGGCGCAACTGATGCCCACGCGGCAACACTGTCCGATACGGTTGGATCTACGCCGTCCGAGACGACGCTGGTACAGCCCGTTGATTATCGCGGCGATGGTTATGGTTCCATGCAGGAGTGGAACGCCTCGATGGAGGCCAAGCGCGATTCCCTTGAGATGCGTGCTCAGATTATCCTAAACATGTATGGTGACTATGCCACCGATGACGAGCGCGCTGTGCTGCAGGGTTGTATCGATGGTGCGGGCAGCCTTTTGACGATGGGGGAGGTCGACGCGAAGTCGACCGAGCTCGATGAGCTGCGCACTGCGCTTGAGAATGCCAAGCGCGAAGCGCTCGAGGCCGCTGCCGCCGAGGCAGAGGCTGCCGAGGCCGCCCAGGCTTCGTACTACAACGCCGGCTACACTCCGTCCTACGCGTCTGCCGCGTCCTACGCGAACGGATCGGGCCTGACGCGCTCTGCGGGTGTCAATAACTACAACGGGCGCCGCGAGACCTATTACAGCAGCAATGTGCTTTATCACTATCGCACGGGCGAATGGACTCAGGATTCTGAGGGCTTCTGGCGCGATTCCGACGGCTATTACGTTGTTGCCGCGGGCGATATGGCCCAGGGCTCGACCTTTACGGGCTCCAAGGGTGATTGCAAGGTCTATGACTCCGGCTGCGCCGCCGGAACCACCGACTACTACACCGGTTGGTAATCTGCCATCAGAGCAAAATAGGCACATGATGGGCGGGCGTCTTTACTGAGCTTTTAGGCAACGTAAAGCCGCCCTTTCTTTATGTGCGTTTGAGTTAACAGAGCCCTTACCGTGGCGGTACGCTGGGCGTATGCATGCGGGGCACACTGGTTCATGAGAAATAAGGTCTTTCTCGTGGAGGAAGTGGTCTCATGAACGCTCGAGATATCGCTATCGCCGCCGTCGCATTGGTACTTGGCTGTCTTGGCCCTACAGCTGCGTTTGTCGCAGGCATGCAGGGCTCGTGCGGGGCTGCTCCTATTGTGGTCGGCGTGCTCATCGCAGCAGCGCTGCTGGGAAGTGCGGGCGTGACCCTTTGCCGCGATGACGAGGACGAGACGCCGCAGGTGCGGCGCTAGCCGTTGTGAAGCTGGTTTTGCCCATAGATGAAGAAGGAAGCCGCCGCAAGGGGAGTGCCCTTTGCGGCGGCTTTTGCTATTGAGGCTGTTGGATGCGGTGCGGCGGCGTTACCAGCTGGCCTCGATTTCGAGGATGCGCGAATAGAGCCATTCGTTTTGCGGCACCTGGATACCGTGCTTGGCCGCGAGGCGGCAGATGGTACCCGCAAATTCCTCGACTTCGGTTCTGCGTTGAGCGATGCGGTCTTGCGCCATCGAGGGCATGCCGGCGGGATCGAGCCCTTTTATGAGACGCACCATCTGCGTCAGGTCTTCCTCGGTGAGCTCGATGCCCTCGGCATTGGCGACTGCAAGCGTCTCGCGCATGGCGGAGACAAAACTGCGGAGCTGCTCGGAGCCCTGCTCCGTAGCGCTTCCGTAGGTGCCGCCGTAGGCCATACAGGTCTGGTTGATGCCGTCGTTGAGCATGAGTTTGGCCCACATGCGATGTGCGATGTCGTGCTCGACGGTATGGGCGATGCCGCAGCGCGTGTAGAGCCCGTCGATAGCGGTGACGGTCGCGGGGTCGGTGCCGGCGGCCGCACCAAAGCGGATCTCGCCCGCATTGGTAAAGGTGAGCGCGCCGTTGAGAAACACAGCGTCCATGCCTTGGCAGATTCCGAGGACGGTGTGCCCCCAGCCAAAGCGCTCGGCAATCTTTTGCTCGCTGGTGATGCCGTTGCATAGGGATGCGATGAGCGTGTCGGGCCCTACGATGCGTTCCATAGTCTTGAGCGCCTGGTCGAGTCCGGTTGTCTTGACCGTGAGGATGACCAGGTCGACGGGCGTCGCCTCGCTCGCGCGGACGGATTTGAGCGCGCAGGGCTTGCCGTTGACGGTGAGCGCATCGCCCGCGTGGCGCTCAAAGCGCGCGTCGTCCATAACGTATTCGACGGCATCGTTGCCGAGTGCCTGGGCGATCATGCTGCCGTAGAGTAGCCCGACGCCGCCCTTGCCGATAAAGGCGACCTTGTTGATCTGCATGTGAATCATCTCCCCATAAAAAGGCGCCCGCGTATGGGGCGCCTGATGGATTGTATGCCGCCGGGCCATGTCGCGTGCACCGGATGGCCGTATTTAGAAGAACAAACGCATGGGAACTTATGACGCGGGGCAGACCGCAAAGACACGTGCGGGATATCCGACGCCATCACGCACCTTGGGGAAGGTGCAGAAGATGATGGCGCCCGTGGCGGGAAGCTCGTCCAGATGGTCCATGACCTCAATCTGGTAACGGTCGACCGAGAGGATGTACTGTTCGCCGGGGTAGGGGTAGGCATCCTCGCGTGTGGTCACGGTTGCGGGGTCGGTGTCTGCCGGTTCGTGGCCGATGGCACCGATGTTGCGCTCTTCTACAAGCCATTTGATGGCATCGAGGTCCCAGCCGGGGTAGTGGGGCTGGCCGTCTTCGTCCTTGTTTTCGAGGTCGGCGAGCTTGGACCAGTCGGAGCGGAAGGCGACAAAGGCGTCCTCGGGAATGCGGCCGTGCTCGTTCTCCCAGGTCTTGAGGTCATCGACGGTCAGAATAAAGTCGGGGTTTGCGGCGCACTCCTCGTGCTTGTCGATCACGCAGAGCGGATGCATAAACTCGATGGGTTCAATCTCTCCAAGGGAACGACCCTCGACATGGAAGTGGCGCGGCGCGTCGACATGCGTGCCGTACTGCGAGGCGACCGAATACTGGAAGCAGCGCATGGGCGCGAGCATGTCCTTGGGCGTGCCGGGCAGGTAGTCGAAGAGCTTTGTGGACTCAAAAGGCTTAAAGCCAAACCAGTGCGGGGTGTCGCACGAGAGCGTGTGGGTGAGGTCGACCCAGCGATAATCGGTGCTTTTGAGCTGGGATGCGAGATTCCAAAGGTCGAGAGCGGGCATGGGTGACTCCTTTCATCGGGCTTTTTGCTGATGTTAAAGCGGTGCCGTGACAGCTCGATTTCTGCTGCGTTACGATACGTTCTCGATTGCGATTCCACGATGTTTCGGCCGCGTGACCATTGTGTTTCGCCTTGCCGGGGCGCTGATGGCGAAAGGAGGGGCCGTGCAATACCGCGTTGACCCCAAAAGTGGTAACCGAATATCCGCTCTGGGTCTGGGCTGCATGAGATTTCCCGGTGCGCCGGGACACCCCGATGCGAAGACAGCCGATACCATCATTTCCCGTGCGGTGGAGCAGGGGATTAATTATCTGGATACCGCGTATCTCTATCCCGGTAACGAGGTGTGCGTGGGCGCCTCACTTGAGCGCTTGGGGCTGCGCGACCGGGTGTTGCTGGCGACTAAGTTGCCGCACGCTTCGTGCAAGTGCGCGGAGGATTTCGACCGGTTCTTCGGCGAGCAACTGCGCCGCCTGCGGACCGACCATATCGACTATTACCTTATGCACAACATCACCTCGCCCGCCCAGTGGGAGCGCGTGGTGGCGTTGGGCATCGAAGACTGGATTGCGCACCAAAAGGCGACGGGGCGCATTCGCCAGATTGGTTTTTCGTACCACGGCAGCGCCGCGGACTTCCTGACGATGCTTGACGCGTATGACTGGGACTTTTGCCAGATCCAGTACAACTACGCTGGAGAGCGCTACCAAGCGGGAACGGCGGGGCTCATGGCGGCTGCGGAGCGCGGGCTCGCGGTGTTTGTGATGGAGCCGCTTTTGGGTGGACGCCTGGCGGGCAAGCTGCCTCCGCGGGCCCGCGCTGTGCTCGATGGCGCCCGTGACCCGCATTTGCGCACTCCTGCCGCCTGGGGACTTTCGTGGGTGTGGAACCATCCTCAGGTCACGATGCTGCTTTCGGGCATGACCGATACCGCACAGGTGGACGAGAACGCGGCATTGGCGGATCGCGCACTGCCGAATTCGATGACGACAGAGCAGCTCGATACCATCGCACGTGTGCTAGGAGAGTTTGAGAAATCGAATCGCGTACCCTGTACGGGGTGCGGCTACTGCATGCCATGCCCCAAGGGCATCAATATTCCCGGCTGCTTTGCCGCCTACAACGCGAGCTACGCGCATAGTTGGTTTACGGGGCTGTCTCAATACTTTACGGCGAGCGCGGTGCGGACGAACGAGCCCAAGCTGGTGAGCAATTGCGTCAAGTGCGGCAAATGCGCACGTCACTGCCCGCAGCACATCGATATTCCCGAGCGTCTCGACGATGTGCGCCGACGTTTCCAGCCTGGCCCCGTAACGGCTGCGCTTAAAGCCTTTTGCAAAACGCGCTCCTCATGACCCTTTTATAACTTGCGGTGGAATAGTTCCTGTTTGCGGCAGAATGGGGCTTAAACAGGAACTATTCCACCGCAACTGAAGGGGGCCGTCGTGGGCCATCGGGATTCATGTGATGATTTGCGCGAGGTTCGTTGGGGCGTTTTGGGCGCTGGGCGCATTTCGCATCGATTTGCATCGTCGCTCAAGGAGGTGGACGGGGCACGGCTTGTGGCTGCCGCCGGTCGCACCCCTTCGCATGTTGAGGAGTTTTGCAGGACGTTTTCGATTGATGCCGCGCACAGTTATGCCACGGCTGACGATAGCGGCGATGCGGCTTATGATGCGCTGATTGCCGATCCCGATGTCGACGCAATCTACTTGGCTCTTCCACATGGTATGCATGCGCATTGGGTCTGTCGGGCACTGCGCGCGGGAAAGGCCGTGCTGTGCGAAAAGCCGGCCGTTTTGAGTGAGGAAGAGGCCCATGCGATTGCCTCCGTTTCCCGTGAGTGCGGCGTGCCGTTTATGGAGGCGATGAAAAATCGGTTTTGTCCGATGCATACTTGCGTGAAGGGTTTGCTTGCGTCGGGCGAGCTCGGCCGTATCGTCTCGATTGAAAGCGTGCAAAAACTCGATTATGGTGAGTCGCCTTCAAGTTATCTGCTCGATCCGTTGCAGGGTGGCTGTCTATATGACATGGGCTGCTACGCGGTCGGGTGGTTTGAGGATCTGCTTGCGGGTGTGTGCGATGTTTCGTCTCGTGAAGTTCGCTGGCGTGACGTATCGGGCGGCCGCGTGGATTGGGCCGATGAGATCCATATGAGTGTCGGCGGTATACCCATTCATATGGTGTGCGATGGCAAAGCAGCATATGAAAGCCGCTTAACGATTGCCTGCGAGCGGGGTTTGTTGGAAATCGAGCGCCTCCATCGCCCCGAGCTTGCCCATGTGAAGTACTCCGACGGACGAATGCTCGAAATAAATGCCCCGTTTGAGGTCGATGATTTCTACGGCGAAATTCAGCATGCGACCCAGCTCATCCGGGCGGGGAAACTCGAGAGTCCCGTCATGCCCCTTGCCGCCACACAGCGCTGTGCGCAGATCATTGATGCGATTCGCTTGACGCTCTAGGTTGCGGTGCTGCTGCTCAAGGGGGCTCGGCGGACCGTGCCCCTGATGCCCCTTTTATATCTTGCGGTGGAATACGGTCTGTTTGCGCCAAAATAAGGCACCAATAGACCGTATTTCACCGCAACTGATGAGGGGGAGCTGGAGATGCTGACGATCGGGTGTCATCTTTCGACGACGAAGGGCTATCGGGCAATGGGGGAGACGGCGCTATCCATTGGCGCCAATACCTTTGCGTTCTTTACGCGCAACCCGCGCGGTGGCAAGGCAAAAGAACTTGACATGGATGACGTGGCGGCTCTGCGCGAGCTTATGGCACAAAACGACTTTGGACCGCTGGTGGCGCATGCCCCGTATACCTACAACCCCTGTTCTGCCAAAGAGCGGGCGCGCGAGTTTGCCTTGGAGGCAATGGCCGAGGACTTGCAGCGTCTGGAAGCACTGCCCGGCAACTACTACAACTTCCATCCCGGTGCGCATGTGGGACAGGGCTCCGACGTCGGCATTCAGATGATTGTCGACACGCTGTGCCAGGTGATGTTTGAGGGGCAGCAGACGACGGTATTACTCGAGACCATGGCAGGCAAGGGCACCGAGGTGGGCCGTAGCTTTGAAGAACTGGCGTGTATTATCGAGGGCGTTGCCGCCAAGCGCCCAGAGCTGTCCGATAAGCTGGGCGTTTGTTTGGACACCTGCCATGTGAGCGATGCCGGCTACGACATCATCCATGATCTGGACGGCGTACTCGACGAGTTCGACCGCGTGGTGGGTATCGATCGCTTGCATGCCGTACATATCAACGATTCGAAGAACCCTTGTGGCGCCCATAAAGATCGTCACGAGTGCATCGGCAAGGGATACCTTGGCAGCGAGGAATTTGGTGGCGGTATGCAGGTTATGCAGAATATTGTATCGAATAGCCGCTTGCGTGCACTTCCATTTATTTTGGAGACGCCGAACGAACTTGCAGGTTATGCAGCTGAAATTAGACTATTAAGGTCATTGCAGCAGTAATGACTGTCACAAAGTAGAGTATTCCATTCACGTTATGGGTTTGTTTCAATCAGTTTTCTCATTGCAGATTCGTAATTCCGGGTGCATAATAGCCAACAGTTTTTGCAGACCTCTGAATCAAACGAGGTCACCGGAAGGAGACTGATTATGAAGCTGAAGAAGCTCGGCGCATTTGCCGCCACGGGTGCTATGGCGCTCGCCCTTGCTCTGACGGGCTGCGGCTCGTCCAACGCCACCTCTGGTTCTGATGCTGGTTCCAGCAGCTCTGACGACGCTAAGGTCGAGAAGGTCGACGGCTCCAAGGAGTACGCGCTCGTCAAGGACGGTACGCTGACCGTCGGCACCTCTGCCGAGTACGCTCCGTTTGAGTACAAGGATGACAACGGCGATTATCAGGGCTTTGACCTTGAGCTCATCAAGGCTATCGGCGACAAGCTGGGCCTGGATGTCGAGTATATCAACAATGACTTTGACACGCTGGTTCCGGGCGTCGCTTCGGGCGCCAAGTATGACGTTTCCATCGCGGCTATCACCGACACGCCCGAGCGTGAGAAGGAAGTCACTTTCTCTGATTCCTACTACATGGACGATCAGGCTATCGTGACCAAGGTCGATAACACCGACATCACGGCCGATAACTTCAGCGAGAAGCTCAACAACGCCGACGCTACCATCATCGTCCAGTCTGGCTCGACCGCCGAGGCCTTTGCCCAGGAGAACTTCCCGAAGGCCAAGATCGTCCCCTACAAGGACGCCACCGAGTGCTTCAGCGCCCTGCAGTCCGATAAGGGCGACGCCGTAGTCACCAACCGCTCCGTTGCCAGCCAGCTGACCGCCGAGCAGTTCAACACCTGCCAGACCATCAAGCAGATCAGCACCGGCGAGGAGTACGCCATCGCCATCAACCAGGGCAACACCAAGCTCAAGGACGACATCAACCAGGCTATCAAGGACCTGACCGATGACGGTACCGTTGATGCCCTCATGGCTAAGTACAACATCAAGTAAAATAGCTACTTGATTGCGCGCGGGCCCTTTCCGTTTTGCGGAGAGGGCCTTTGCGCTTCTCTTGACGGAGAGCGTTTCCGTCTCGTTTTGCCGGCAACTTCTACGATAGGAGCCACCTTGTCTCGACTGAACAAAGGGGCCGCGGAGCAGCGTTTTCCACTGCCCGCCTTGCTCCAAAAGCTAGCCTGCGTCATGGCCGTGGCGCTCGCGCTGGTGTGCGCGGGGGCATATGCGCCCACGACCGCCCAGGCGCTTGAGACCGCAAAGATTACCGCCCGACCCAACACCGGTTCGGGCAGCGATGTGGTCGGCGGCACCGAGACGCGCATTACCTGGGAAGTTCAGGCCGATGCCGACGAGGAGCTGAGCGGTCTTTCGCTGACGTTTGTTGACGGTACGACGTTTGGTACCGATGACACGCGATTGACGATGCTCTCGGGCGAGGACCTCATGGATCGTACGCCCATGAAGCCCACGTGCAAGGCTGACGGCCAGACGCTCAAGATCGACTTTGGCGAGACGGCGCCTGCCGGCGGCTTTTTCCGTGTCGAGGTTTACGGCGTGACGTTTCCCGTCGAGGGCGGCGAAGAGGCCTTTAGCGGCACCTATACGCTCGCCGACGGTTCGACCAAGAAGATTTCTAAGATTCCTTCCGTCGAGATTAAGGGCGTGACGGCTTTCGATAACTTCCTGGCCGATCTTAAGGAGCAGCCGTGGGTCGAGGCCTGGAACTCCAATATGTTCCTGCGCTTGTTCTTGAACCCGGTCATTTTGGTCCAAAGCCTGCCGATCGTCTTCAAGGGCTTCCTTATGTCGCTCTCGATCGTGCTCGTGGCGTTTCCGCTGGCAATTCCCTTTGGCTTTGCCTTGTCGCTCATGCGCATCTCCAAGTCACGCATCCTGCGTTGCCTTGCCGGCATCTATGTGAATATCATCCGTGGTACGCCGGCGTTCCTGCAGATCTATATCGCGTTCTTCGGTCTGCCGTTGGCCGGCGTCAAGGTGGACGACTATGTCTTGGGCGTTATCGTCATGGCCATGAACTCGTCTGCGTACCTGTGCGAGATCTTCCGTGCCGGTATTCAATCAATCCCCAAGGGCCAAAACGAGGCTGCTCGCTCTCTGGGCATGAATGCCTTCCAGACGCTGCTCTACGTTATGATTCCGCAGACGTTCCGCAATGTTTTGCCTACGCTGACCAGCGAGTTTATCTTGCTTTACAAGGATACGTCGCTGCTTGCCGCCGTGGGTGTGGTCGAGATCGTCATGAACGCCCGTACCATCGTGGCCACGACGGGCTCCATCACGCCGTATGTGGTTGCCGCCCTGTTCTATCTGGTCATCACCCTGCCACTCGCTCGCTTGGTGAGCGGCCTTGAGGCGAGGCTTTTGGGTACGGCCGAAACCAAGAAGAAGCGTCCCGCCAAGAGCGCCGGGCAGGTCGTCGCGACGCCCGCCGATCACATCGCCGGTCTGTAAGGAGGTCCTATCATGAGCGAAACCAATAACTCGAACGAGGTTGTCGTCAGCATCAAGAACCTCCAGAAGGCCTTTGGCGATAACGTGGTCCTGCGCGATATCGATCTGGATGTGCATAAGGGCGAGGTCGTCGTAGTTCTGGGTCCCTCGGGCTCGGGTAAGTCGACGATGCTTCGCTGCATCAACCGCCTGGAGCATCCCACGAGTGGCTCGATTGTCGTTGAGGGTGTGGACGTGTGCGCCAAGGGCGTCGACCTTAACAAGGTGCGCACGCATCTGGGTATGGTGTTCCAGCAGTTCAATTTGTTCCCGCACCTGTCAGTCAAAAAGAACGTCATGCTTGCGCAGCAGAAGGTGCTCAAGCGCAGCAAGGAAGAGGCCGAGAAGATTGCCGTCGAGGAGCTGACCAAGGTCGGTCTTGCCGAGCGTATCGACTTTATGCCGAGCCAGCTCTCGGGCGGCCAGCAGCAGCGCGTTGCCATCGCCCGCGCCCTGTCGATGAACCCGCACGTCATGCTCTTTGACGAGGCCACCTCGGCGCTCGACCCCGAGCTCGTGCGCGACGTCCTGGGCGTCATGCGCGACTTGGCGCGCGAAGGCATGACCATGATCGTCGTGACGCACGAGATGGGCTTTGCCCGCGATGTCGCCGACCGCGTCGTCTTTATGGACGGCGGCGTCATTGTGGAAGAGGGTACGCCGAGCGAGGTCTTCGACCACCCCAAGAGCGAGCGCACCAAGGCGTTCTTGGGCAATATCTCGTAGCCGGTTGATGTAACTGCCGTTACAAAAGAGCGGGGGCTGGACTTGAATCCAGCCCCCGCTCTTTTGTAGGGATGGGGATGCGCTGTGATACAGGCTCTTTTGGAGGCCTGGTTTCGTTACGCGAGCTCGGCTCCGAGAGCCTTGCAGGCGGCCTCGCCCTCGTCGTCGGGCGCGTCGTAGCAGATGGCGGAGTCCACGACGTTGACGCCGGCCTCGTCGGCGTCGGCCTTCCAGTTGTCCATCCACTCGCCCTCGGCCCACGAATAGGAGCCAAAGAGGACGACCTTCTTGTCGCCGAGAGTCTCCTTGACCTCATCCCACATAGGCTGAAACTCGTCATACTCAAGCTCCTCGGAGCCCATGGCGGGGCAGCCGAAGGCGAAGGCATCATATTCGGCGGCCTTGTCGGCAGAGAAGTCGGCGCAGGGGATGACCTCAGTCTCGGCCCCCGCGGACGTGGCGCCTTCGGCGACAAGGTTTGCCATGGCCTCGGTGTTGCCCGTGCCGCTCCAGTAAACGACGGCGATCTTGCTCATGTTGAGTCCTTTCGGTTGTGCGGCGTAGCGTCGCGGTTTGTACGTTCTATCGGGTCGCCTGGGCAAGTTGTGCCAGGCTGCAGCCCTGCTGATAGACAAAAGTGAAGTATTGGGTGCAGGCACGGTAGGCATCAAACGTCGCAAGCGCCTGCTCGACATTTGCGTAGACCTTCCAGGCCCCAAAGACCTTGTAGTTCTCGCCGCGCTGGACGATAAACTCGTGCACGTCGTCGTAGGGATATCCAAGGAAGTAGCCTATTTCGTGCGGAAACTCGCAGGTGCAGTCTTTGCTGCAGCTAGCTTGCTGGGGTAGTGCGCATCGAGTCTGGCTGCAGGCGCATTCCGCGACGTTATTGCTCGCGAGCGTGATGCGTGATGCCAAATGCACAAGGCATGTCGAAAGGTCTCTCGTGTCGTAGCCTTCCGAGGTGAGCGCCGTTTGGGCGCGAGGGTCTGCGAAATAGGTGGTGAGGCTTTTGGCTCGGTACGCGTACACGAGCGCTCCGCAGGGCCGCCAGACCAAAACACTCAGGTGGATGCCGAGCGGGTCAAGCTCGCGATTGCACTGGGCGATAACGTTGAGCAGGCGTGCTCGGCGTTCTGCGATGGTTTCGGTTGTGGTCGAGCCGTCCCCGTGGGCGTAGGTGCCTGGATAGGTAAAGAGCGATGCCGGCTTGATGCCCGCGAGCGTGGGAGAGCAGTTGCGCACGACTGCTGCCTGAAACGTTGGGATGTCTATGGTTCGAGTCACGTCGCTCCTTACGGATCTAAACTGTTAGCCTAGGAAAACTTATACACGAAAGTAAGCCATGGTCAACAAAAAAGTTTGAAGAGGGAAACTAATTGACCGAACAGACATGATTTTGGGTTAAGATGGGGACACCCCATGGGGGTATCTAGATAGTGCTACTTGAAAGGGGAGCGCATGAGTGACTTGCTCAACCCTGCGAATCTCATCGTGCTGGCCGTCATTGCCGTCGGCATGTTTTTTGGACTGCGTCGCATTGCCGCTTCGACACGCGGGAAGAGTTGCTGCAGCGATGGTACGAGCGGCAAGAAGGCCAAAAAGGTTGTTGTGGTGGATACCGATGCGTCACACTATCCCTATAGCGATGAGCTGCTCATCGGCGGCATGAGCTGTGACGGTTGCGCTCAGAACGTAGCCAATGCCCTCAATGCGCTGGATGGCGTGTGGGCAACGGTGACGTATGCGGACCACACGGCACGCGTGCGCTCTAAGCAGCCGGTTGATCGTGGTGTCCTCGAGACAGCCGTGAAAGACGCGGGCTACTACGTCATGACGCTGTAAGCGCCGCCCTGGATGCGCTTCCTTGGCTAGGCTCGTCCGCGCAGTTCGATGTCTTGGATGTCGTCGAAGTCGATGGCGATGTCTCGGAGTTTGAGGAGCTTGAAGGCGGGGAGCGCCTCGTCGAGGATGCCGGTGCGGCTGCGATAGCCGTATGTATCGTAATAGGTGACACGAACCAAGTCGCCACGTTTGAGACCCTCGAGCTTTTTAGAAAGCGCGAGGGCTTTTTCTTCCGTGAGCTCACGTTTTGGCTCGACGGTGATTTCCTGCTTGCGCACGAGTTCGTAGTATCCCGTGAGGGCGGCAAAGGGCATAAACTGTGCGGCGCGGTTGGCGCGCACGGCACCGTTGGCAGTGAGCTTGGGGTCGGCGGCGCGGCGTCTGCCCTCGGGGTCCGCCAGGCGCTCGAAGGCGGTCGGCGGGCGCACGGGCTGCTGCTTGGGTTTAGGCACGATGTCCTCCAACTTGGTCGTTGCGTTCGCGCGCGGTGGCGCCGGCGGTAAAGCTTAATCCCTTGACGAGCGCATTCTTGCCGTATTTGCCTTTAACGGCTAACACGGCGCGTGCCAGGTCGCGCTCGCGCTCATCGGCCTCGATATCGCTGAACAGATCGATGGTGGCAAATTCCTCGGGCATGAGGTTGCCAAATCCCAGGTTGATGCGCTTGACCGGTCGTTTGGGATCGACCGTTTGTGCCCAAAGGTCATCGAAATACCCCATGATCTTCTTAAACGAATTAGTGCGCTCGGGCAGCTTTCGCGAGGCGTTGGAGTGCGCAAAGAGCGCGGCATAGCCACCGCGCGGTTTGCCGCCATGCTCCCCCACAAAGATGCCATCGATTGCCTGCGCTTCGCGCACCAGGCGACGCCTTTCGTCATCGCGCTGGACGGGCTTGGGAGCGCGGGGCGCGAGCTCGGGGCCGGCGGTTGCGGTGGGTTCGATGCTCGATGTGCTCGAGCGCAGGTGCCCGCATCCGTCCACATATTGCGCTGTGCCGCTGGCGTCGAGGCGGCGTATGTCGGCGCGCTCGCTCGCGTAGCCTACAAAGAGTGAGATGCTGTCGCAGACCACGTGCTTATCGACCAAGTCCAGCACGGCGGCATCGACCATCTCGCGCAAGACGGTGTAGGCCTGCTCGTAGGCATAACCCTTCGAGAGCACCTGTCCTGTGGTGGTCGAAGTTGCTTGCGGGCGATAGGCTTGGATATCGGCGATGGTTGTCGGCTCGCGCCCGAAGGCGTGGTCGATGAGATATTCGGCATTGACGCCGAGCTCGTCGTAAAGCAGGTTTTCGTTGAGCGCCGCGACGCCCATCAGATCGTAGACGCCGTATTTCTCGAGACGGGCCGCCACGCCGGGGCCGATGCCCCAGATATCGGTAATGGGACGATGAGGCCAGATCTCCTTGCGAAAGGTCTCGTCGTCGAGTATGCCGATGCGGCTGGGTGCGTGCTTGGCGGTAATGTCGAGCGCTACCTTGGCCTGGAATAGGTTGGGGCCGATGCCGACCGTCGCCGTGATGCCGGTGCGCGCGAGGACCTCGTCGCGCAGCGTGCAGGCGAACCCTTCCGCATCTGTGTGATAGAGGTCCAGATAGGGCGTCACGTCGATAAAGCACTCATCGATGGAGTAGACGTGCACGTCCTGGGGGCTGACGTATTCCAGATAGATACCGTAGATTTTCGCCGACACCTCCATGTAATGCTGCATGCGCGGTACGGCCGTGATGTAGTCGATGCCATCGGGAATCTCAAATAGGCGGCAGCGGTTGTGAATCCCTAAGTCCTTCATAGCCTGTGTGATGGCGAGGCAGATGGTCGTGCGCCCGCGCGATTCGTCGGCAACGACCAGGTTGGTGGTGAGCGGATCGAGCCCACGGTCGACGCACTCGACGCTGGCATAAAACGTCTTGAGGTCGATGCAGATGTAGGTGTGCTGCTCGTGCGCCACGCTTCCTCCCATCAAACACATGTTCTTATCGAATACATGTTCGATAATACCCGCTTGCGCGGACATCGTCAAAACCTGTCCCTCTTTGGCGGGTATGGTCGTGCGGTTGCATCGGTTTTTTAACGCAGCTCTAAAGAGTGCGAAACAGCTCGGAAAACCTCGCTTCGTAGCATGAGCCTAACGATTGATGCCGCCTATACGCACGGAAGGGTTGTGGGGATAATGGTCAACTATGGGTTTGGTATGCCGACGCGTCTTGTTGCGGATGGAGACGTGGCTCGATGGTGCGGACGATTGGTCGCTCACTACGGTGGCACCAAGGCGTTGGTCGTACTGGGCGGTGACAAGTATACGCGCGATGAGCTTGTCTCAGCGGCACTTGGCTCGCTTGATCGAGCTCTGCTCGAGCGCGTGCTTTTCCGCTGCGGCTTGGTCGGGGGCGACGGGGGAGACGATTTGGTCGGTGAGGCCGTAGCCCTGGCGACCGATGAGGGCGTGGACTTTGTCCTGGCGATCGGCGATGCCGATACGGCGAGCTTTGCGCGCGAACTCGCTCGTCGCATGGCCGTGCTCGATGCCGGCGAGGACGGCTTTGTTCCCTACGGGTGCATCGTCTCAGAGGGAAAAGTGCCCGCCGTCGTGGGTGCCGGCGAGGCTCCCGTTTTCGCCATCATCGCTCCCGAACTGCTGGAGGGCATTGGGTCTCCTCTGCGTGAGTTGCTCGGCAGCGTGTGCGCCGCGGCCTAATATTTGGCATAAAGGGATAGGTTCTTTTTGATTGGTAAAGCGTTTGACCTGCCAAATTAAACCTGTCCCTTTTTGGTCGGTTGCCGTTTGGGGGCCGATTGGCAACGCTCGCTGATTATAGTCTTGACCTGCGCTAGAATAGTGGCATCTGAATGTCCGGGCGCATGGAGGCGTGCGCCCGTATGCTGAGGAGGACTCTATGGCAACTGTTGCCGCACCTATCGATGCTACGTCGACTGCCGCTTGGAAGGCGCTCGAGGCCCATCAGGAGAAGCTCGAGGCCGAGGGTATCGACCTCAAGGCCTGGTTCGCCGCCGATGCCGAGCGCGTGAACAAGCTGAGCTTTGACGCCGGTGACCTGCACTTCGACCTGTCCAAGAACCTGGTGACTGATGAGACCGTCAAGCTGCTGTGCGATCTTGCCCGCGAGGTGAAGCTCGAGGAGCGCCGCGACGCCATGTTCTCCGGCGAGCACATCAACACCACCGAGGACCGCGCCGTCCTGCACACCGCGCTGCGCCGCCCGGCAAGCGAGAAGGGCCAGCTCATCGTCGACGGCCAGGACGTCGTCGCCGACGTGCACGAGGTTCTCGACCGCATGTATGCCTTCGCCGAGCGCGTGCGCTCCGGTGAGTGGAAGGGTGTTACCGGCAAAAAGATCGAGCACCTGGTGTCCATCGGCATCGGCGGCTCCGATCTGGGCCCGGTCATGGCTTACGAGGCCCTGCGTCCCTATGCCGACGCCGGTATCGATTGCCGCTATATCTCCAACATCGATCCCAACGACCAGGCCGAGAAGCTCAAGGGTCTGGATCCCGAGACCACGCTCGTGATCATCGTCTCTAAGACCTTCACCACGCTCGAGACCCTCACCAACGCTCGCGAGGTCAAGACCTGGATGCTCGAGCAGCTCAAGGCTCAGGGCGCCATCGACGGCTCCGATGAGCAGAACGCCGAGGCCGTGGCCAAGCACTTTGTCGCCGTTTCCACCGCACTCGAGAAGGTCGAGGCCTTCGGCATCGACCCCGCTAACGCTTTTGGTTTCTGGAACTGGGTCGGCGGCCGCTACTCTGTCGACTCCGCCGTGGGCTTGTCGCTGATCGTCGTGCTCGGCCCCGAGCGCTTCCAGCAGTTCCTCGAGGGCTTCCACGCCATCGACGAGTACTTCTGCAACACGCCGCTCGAGAACAACGCCGTCGCGCTGATGGGCCTGCTCAACGTCTGGTACGTCAACTTCTTCGGTTCCAAGAGCCACGCCGTGCTGCCGTACTGCCAGTACCTGCACCGTTTCCCGGCCTACCTGCAGCAGCTCACCATGGAGTCCAACGGCAAGCACGTCCGCTGGGACGGCAGCGCTGTGACCTCCGATACCGGTGAGATCTTCTGGGGCGAGCCCGGCACCAACGGTCAGCACGCCTTCTACCAGCTGCTGCACCAGGGCACCGTGGTGGTTCCGGCCGACTTTATCGCTTTCGCCAACACCGCCAACCCCGCAACCGACAGCGGTCAGGACGTGCACGAGCTGTTCCTGGGCAACTTCCTGGCCCAGACCAAGGCGCTCGCCTTTGGTAAGACGGCCGATGAGGTTCGTGCCGAGGGCACGCCCGAGCAGATCGTCCCGGCCCGTTGCTTTGAGGGCAACCGTCCGACGACCTCGATCTTCGGCGACACGCTGACCCCGTTCGCACTCGGCGAGCTCATCGCCCTGTACGAGCACATCACGTTTGTTGAGGGCACGGTCTGGGGCATCGACTCCTACGACCAGTGGGGCGTCGAGCTGGGTAAGCAGCTTGCCAAGCAGATCACCCCGGCCTTCCACGACGACGCCGCCAAGGCCGAGCAGGACGCTTCGACCCAGGCGCTCATCGAGTTCTATCGCGCTCATCGCAAGTAGTTTTTACGGCCGAGTTGGCTTATGGCTGAAAGGGGCCCGTATCCGTTGGGATACGGGCCCCTTGCTGTTTGTGGTCGAGCGTGGCGGACTGCACGGCGTTGTTAATGGGCGAATTCGACCCGGGTGGTGTCTCGCTGCGCTTCGGGCAGTTCCCCGTACAGCGGATGGTCTTCGAGCCTAAAGCGTTCGACCTGCTCGGGGGCGCGACCGCGCACAAAGAGCCATGAGCGATCGATCGGCGTCGCCATAAGCGTGCTGGGCAATGCGTCGGCTCGGTCGGAAAACACTCGGGCGCTCTCGGGGTCTTGGAACGCCAGCACCAGATGCGTGTCGCAGTTGCCCATGATGGAGCGTGCGCGTGCCTCGCCATAGAGCGCATCGAGCTGGTTGGTCGACTGCAGCAGCAGCGTTGCCCAGATGTTGCGGCTTCGGATAATCGAGAGCACGTTGTCGATCTGGGGGATCTGCAGATTTGCGAAGTCATCGAGCGTAAAGCGCACGGGCACGGGCAGGCTGCCGTCGGGCTGCCTATCGGCCTCACGAATGAGGCCCATAAACGCCTGCGAAATAAAGAGGCCGGTCAGCGGATCGAGATTGCGGTCAATATCGCTCACGGTTACAAACAGGGCGCAGGGGGTGTGTCCCATGGAAGCGAAGTCCACCTGATGGCATTCCTGATAGAGCTGTGCCGCACCGTCGAATCCCAGACACATGACCTTTTCGGCAAGGATGCCGACGATGCTCGCGTGCATGCGCTCGGCATTTTGCGTAATGGCATAGCGGCGCCAGAGCGATAGGGCATAGCTTTGGGGGTCGGTCGTGATCAGGTCGTCAAGCAGTCGACCCGTGGCACCGTCCTGCAGGTGCTCGATGAGCTTGATGACCGAGCAGATCGTCTGCTCGTCGGCGGGCAGCTGCTCTGTGACGTAGGCGATGAAGCACGACAACAGGTTTGCTGCCGCATGGTCCCAAAATGGCTGGTTGTTGTCCTCGATGGGGCAGATTGCCTTTGCCACCGAGAGGATGTCCTGCTGGTTGGGCCTGCCGTCCGCCTTGCGGCGAATATGCCTCAGGGGGTTGTAGCCGCAGCGCTCGATGCCATGCGCAAGGGTTGGGGCGTTGTTGAGGTCGGCAAAGTTGAGACATTGCACGCGGTAACCGTGGGCTGCCAGCACGGGTCCCACTTCGCGACAGAGCGTGCCTTTGGTGTCGAGCACGATGTAGCTTGCGTTCATTTGCAGCAGGTTGGGCTTGAGGACGTTTCGGGTCTTGCCGGCTCCCGAGGGGCCGATTACAAGTGCGTTGTTGTTGAGTCCCGTTTGGCGGGTGTCGCAGGAAAGCGTTCGATCCTTGGCGAGGATGGTGGTCGATGCGGACTCGGGTGCGGTGAGTCGGCTGGCGAGGTTAGACATGGGCGACCTCCTTGGTGGCCGAGAGGATTCCGTGGGCAAAGCCGAGCTCAACGGCGCGCTCGGCCGAAAGGTACGTATCCTTTGCCGTGAGTGTTTGGATACGCTTGGCCGAAAGGCCGCTGCGATCAGACAGGATTTGCGTCAGGGCCTTGCGGGTCTGCATGAGACGCCGGCTTGTTTCCTGGAGTGCTAGGGCCGAGCCCCCAGCTCCTTGCGGGATGAGTGGGTCGTGAATCATGAGTTCTGCATGAGGCGCCATACGGCGCTCGTCGCCGCCCATAAAGATCACGGCGCCCATGGACGCGGCGAATTCCAGGCAGACGGTGCGGATGGGGCACGATGCGAGGCGCATGGCGTCATAGATCGCAAGACCCGATCGCACGCTTCCGCCGGCGCTGGCGACAAATATGGTGATGGGGCGGCTGGGGTCGGTGGCATCGAGCAGGCGGATCTGCTGGCATAGGTCGTGGGCCATCGGGGTTTCGATGTTTCCCATGACGGAGAGCTCGCGATGGGCGAGCATCTCATCGTAAATGCTGGTGAGCGTGATACCTCGGGCGGATTCACGCATGGTGAGGGGGCTGATGATGGGGGAATGATTGGTGTCCATGAGGACTCCTTTCTGTTGGTTGTGTTGTGGAATAGGATTGTTGTCCGCGGAGGGGCTGGCGAGCTACAGGGTTCGTCCGAGCCTGAGATCGAGCTCGGTTGTGGGGCAGGCTGCCTGTTCGTGCGGCTCGCAAGCGCCAAGGGCTCCAAAGCGATAGAGCGTTGCGGCGGGCGTGGTGTAGGCGAGCCGCAGCTGATGCTCGACAGGGGCACATCCGTCATTTTTGTAATGAGCTGCGTAGTACTGCGCGATGCTGGCGTTCATCTCGCTGCCATTGCGATGGCGCTCAAACTGGCGTCTGCAGGTCTCGATGATCTTTGCTACCGACTTGGGTGCCGTCGCGGGAACAAGGGCGAGATAGCCCTCAAATAGCTCGTTGATGCTCAGGAGGCACAGCAGGTCGATCAGCGTCCTTATGGCTGCTCCCTCGGCGGAAAAGTGCGCGGTCATGCGGTTATATCGGTTGCGGTCGACGATGGCCGCATGGGGTCTTGGAGTTTTCTGCCCCGTGGTCCCGGGCTTTTGCCGCGCCTGTGTATTGAGCTCGACGTTGCAGCGCTTGAGGCCGTCCAATGGAAGGAACAGTGCGGTGCGCAGGGTGTTCCGCTTGCTTTCGAGTTCATGACGCTCGTCGGGTTCCCATTCGAGCTTGAGTTTCGTGTCGAGCGCCGTAAGCATATGGGCTAGGCAGCCTACGGTAAGAACGTACGAATCGTTGTCGCGTTTTGGGGCATAGGGGTCCGTCAGCTTGCGAATGTCGGGGTCGCCCATGATCTTTGTGCAGCGCTTCAGCAGTTGAGGCTTGCCGGCCAAGATCGTCGCGAGCGGTAGCGACGCGTAGTTCTTGATGGTCGCGGCGGCAAAGGCGGCGTCATATTCGTTTGCATATGCTCTCTCAATGCGGGCATCCAGAATGCTTTTCTTATCGCCGTCTTCAGCGTGGTGGTTTGTCATAGCTTCTCCAATCGGTTGATGTTCGTGCTGTTTGTTGATGTGTTGGTTGTCGTGAGTGATGTGCTTGCCGTGGGTGATGTGCTGACGTTGGGGTGCTATGCGGTTTTCAATGTGCCCGTGAGGCAGTTGCTGCAGGGGCGGGATAGGACGGCCCATGCAAGGCAGAAGGCATCGTGCTCAAAATCGAGACAGCAATGCCCGGGGTACCTCACATGTGGCAGTTACCTCATTAAGTTGTCATTGCGTTTGGGGTTGTACTTTGCCGATCTTCCTTCTCTTACACGCTAAAACTCAAACTTCATATGCTCGATCTACTTAAAACCGCAACGGCGGTCTTTTATCAACTTATATGTCGGAACGCGTCTTTGCAAGTACTTTTTTGCCTTTGTTTCAAATGGGGTGGTTTTGCAACCGTCATGCGCGCGCTGTGTGAACGTGCCCCGGCTCGGATAAGATAGTGCGCGATAAAAACGATGCAAGGAGGCATATATGGCAATCAAAGCCATCGCAATGGATATCGACGGTACGCTCACCAACGACCAAAAGGTCATCAGCCCGCGTACGCGCGAGAAGCTGCTCGCGGCGCAGGAGTCGGGCATTAAGCTCATCTTGGCTTCGGGTCGTCCCGCATGGGGGCTGCACGCCTTGGCGCAGGAGCTCGACCTTCAAAACCATGACGGTCTGCTAGTTGCCTTTAATGGCGCACATGTGGTCGACGCTCAGACCGATGAGGTTCTTTTTGACCAGGCCATGCCGGCTGACGAACTGCACCGTCTGATTGATCATCTGCGCAATTTCGACGTGATCCCCATCATCTCGCTCGGTCGCGATCTGCATGTCGAGGACTCGTATCGCTGCATGATCACACTGCCGGACGGTTCGCAGAAGAATATCGTCAAGTATGAGCGCGATGCGTGCGACCTTAAGATCCGTGAGGTCGAGAGCTTGCATGAGGTCGTGGACGCTTGTCCCGTGGACAAGCTGCTGACGGCGGGCGATCCAGCCTACCTGCAGGCGCATTACGAGGAGATGTATGCGCCCTTTAAGCAGACGCTTTCGGGCATGTTTACGGCCGACTGGTACTTTGAGTACACGGCGCCCGGTATCGACAAGGCCCGTGCGCTCGAGGGTGCCCTGCCCAAGCTCGGCATCGATGCCAGTGAGGTCGTATCGTTTGGCGACGGCCAGAACGACAAGTCCATGATTGAGTGGGCCGGCACAGGTGTAGCCATGGGCAACGCCGTCGATGAGGTTAAGGCAGTTGCCCAGATGGTGACCGCCAATAACAACGAAGACGGTATCGCGGTGGCACTCGATAAGCTACTGGGCTAGAATCGCCGATAATGCATGGTTCGGGCGCCTGCTTACAGGCGCCCTTTTGTTAGGGAGGGTGCCGTGTCCGCATTTCCGTTCGACGCCGTTATCTTTGACATGGACGGCGTCATTGTCGATACCGAGTATTACTACCTGGGCGAGACTGCCGCGTTTGCCAAGGAGCTTGGGTTGAACCTGACCCAAGAGGAGCTGAACGGGCAGGTCGGTACCTCGCATCAGTTCTTTCTCCGCATGCTGGTCGATTGGTTTGAGCGTGCCGGTAAGGGGCATTTTACTGGCGAGGAAGCGTTGGCCCGTTGGGATGAGTGGGCGCATAAACGTCCGCGCGACTATCAGGCTTTGATTAACCCAGGCGCTGTGGATACGATTCGAGAGCTGCCCCGCCGCGGCGTTCGCGTGGCGCTTGCCAGCTCGTCGCCCATGGATAGCATCGAGGAAGTACTCAATGCGTGCGGGCTGTCGGATGCCTTTGAGTATGTGGTGAGTGGCGAGCAGTTTAAGGAGAGCAAGCCCGAGCCCGACATCTACCTGCATGCGCTGGACCTGCTGGGGCTGCCCGCGAATCGCTGTTGCTGCGTTGAGGATTCGGTGCCTGGCATCACTGCCGGCAAGCGCGCCGGTCTGACAGTAATCGCCAAGCGTGAGGAGCGCTTTGGCTTTAGCCAGGATGCCGCGGACAAGATTATCGACCAGCTGCCGGATTTGCTGGAACTCGCGTAGGGCCAGGGTGGCACGGCAGCCATTACAGCGATCTCGTTAGGACGAGAGGGGAGCGGTGCTATGACATTTAACGTTAGCGCTCTTGGGTTTGGCGATAACGTCGTCGATCGCTACGAGCATATCCACACTATGTATCCGGGTGGCAATGCGGTGAACTTTGCCGTGTATGCCAAGAAGTGCGGGGCTGCGCGCTCCGCGTATGTGGGTATCTTTGGAAACGACGCCGCGGCCGAGCATGTCATCGCGAGCCTTGAGGACGAGGGCGTCGAGCTCGCCAAATGTAAACAACTCATCGGCGAGAACGGCGCGGCTCGTGTTACCGTGGTCGATGGTGACCGCGTGTTTCTGGGATCTAACGAGGGCGGCATCCGTGGTGATGCGCGCTATGTGCTCGATCGTTTTGATCTGGCATATATGAAGCAGTTCGATGTGGTCCATTCGGGTAACTACTGCTTTACCGAGCGTGAGCTGCCTAAGCTGAAGGCGTCGGGTATTACCGTTTCGTTTGACTTCTCGGATGATTCGACCGATGAGTACTACGAGCAGATTGCTCCCTACGTTGACTTCGCGTTCTTTAGCGCGGCAGACGCTGCGAGCGAGGATGAGATTCGCGAGCGTCTGGCATGGGTGAAGAGCCTAGGTCCGCGTTTTGTATCGGCAACGGCTGGCGCTGAGGGCTGCATTGCCTACGATGGCGAGCGTTATTACCGCCAACTGGCTAAACCGGTAACGGATATGAAGGACACCATGGGTGCGGGTGACTCGTTCCTCACCTCGTTTTTGATGTGCTATCTCGATTCCGCCAAGCGTGGTGAGGATGGCGCCGAGGCCATCGAGCGCGCGCTCGACTTTGCTGCCGGGTTTGCCTCGACCGTGTGCGGCATGGAAGGCTCTTGGGGCCACGGAGCGCCGATTTTTGAATAGTTGAGCGGTCCCGGGAAGTCGAATTGTTGTCTTCCCGGGACCCTGTGGGCAAAAAATGCCAAATATGAGTACTGTAACTATTTTAGTAACAGCAAAATCAAGCCTTTGAGGCCCTAGCTGAGTGCCTGGGAGCGATAAAAGCCTGGATTAGACGGCTTTCGACATGTTAAAACGCCCTGATCATGAACGGCTGTACATTATCAGGGCGTTCTTTTACCGCAAAATAATGCTACTAGCATTGAAACAGTACTCATATTTGATGTTTTTTGCCCACCGGGGTCAGCGGAAGTCAAATATGAAGCGCGAATTTTCCAAAACGATCGATTCGGCGCTCTCCACGACGCAGTTTTTAAGTTCGGCGATGTGTAGGGAGGCGCTTTTTAGCGATGTGATGAGCTGTCGCGCGCTTGCATCTGCTTGCGGTTCGGCTGGAGCGTCGGTTTCGAGCAGCAGACGGTCGAGTGGGATCTGTCGGGCGTATTCGCGACCGCGCTTGGTAGCGAGCATCCGCTCGTTCACGGAAAAATAGCAGCCTGCGTTTCGCGCGCGGACGAACTCGTTCGAGGTGCCGCTAAACCAGTGGAAGATGATGGCGGGGGAGTTGGGGCTTAGGGTGAGTAATCCAAATGACTCAAGGGCGTCCAGTACGGTTCCTGCCGAACGAACAGCGTGAATTGATATCACGCGCCCGGCGAGAGGGTGCTGCACGAGCGCATCGCAGAGCCGGTCAAATGCCTGTATTTGTAGCGGCTCGCTTCCGGCAAAGCGCGCGGAAAAGTCGAGTCCAACCTCGCCAATTAAGCGTTCTTGCGCAGCGACCTCGCAAAGCAGATTGATTTCGGCGGTTCCGCATCGCCCGTCGGCGAGCCACCAGGGGTGGAGGCCGATGCCGACAAAGATATTTGAACGGTTGCAAGCGCGCTTCTTGGCGCGCGCAAAGTCGCGCGGATCGACGCCGCAGTCAAAGAGACCCATGCCCAGTGCCGTCGCCTCGTCGGCAACGGCGTCCGGGTGAGCCATTAAATCAAGGTGACAGTGCGCGTCAAATAACTGCGGTGCCATTGCTGCGCGTCTCGTTAATCTAGGCGCTGGCCATCGGCGCGCACGTGCTCGGTGCCGCGCCCGCTGATCTGGCGGATAACCTCGCCGGCAATCATCTGACCCATGATGGGCGGCATAAAGCTGGCGGTTCCGAGCTCGGTACGCTCGTGGATATTGGAAGGGTCGCGGGGCTGTGTCTTAACCGATTCCTCACAGCTAAACAGTACATGCAGGCTCTTGATTCCTCGTTTCTTACATTCTTTGCGCATAATGCGGCTCATGGGGTCACGTACCGTATCGAAAATATCGGCAAAGCGGAGGCACTCGGGATGGAGCTTGTTGGCCCCGCCCATGGAGCTAACCAAACGAATGTCGTGGTCCTGAGCAAATTTGGCAATGGTGAGCTTGGCCGAGATGGTGTCGATGGCGTCGACGACGTAGTCGAGCTTGCCGTCCGTCTGCTCCAAAACGCTCGAAAAGAACTCGTCGATGTTGTCGCTCAGCAGGTATTCAGTGCGCTTGATGACGGTGGCGGCAGGATTGATATCGTGGATCATGGCTTCCATCACGTCAACCTTGCGCTTGCCGACGGTGCTGTGAAAGGCGATGGCTTGGCGATTGATATTGCTGGGCGCGATGATGTCCTTGTCCAGAATGACGAAATGACCGATGCCGCCGCGGGCGAGTGCCTCGCAGCAGTTGGAGCCCACGCCTCCGCAGCCGAGCACCAACACCGTAGCATCGGCGAGCTTATCGAGTGCCTCGCGGCCCATGATGATCTCGAGCTTGGTGTCGCGTGTCTCGATGGCGGCTGCGGCAGTGGTTTCGGTCATAAATATCCTCCGATGGGGAAGCAGGTCGTGTTTTAGCTATCGCCATTATAGGTATTATTACGATTCCATTTGAACCCTTGGGGTTTGTTGAAATGGGATCGGGATTCGCATAAGATAAAGCAGATGGCACCCGTTGCAGCGGGTTGGCCAACTCCCAAACACGTTTGTAGCGTGAGAAGTGGCCGTCTTCGCATTACGCGGAGGCGGCTTTTTTTTGAGTACAAGATTAGACAATTAGACAAACATCTAAATATCGAGTATAGTGTGCGCGTCGAACGAAATGCTGAGAGGAGGTCCTATGCCGGGAGAGGGTTTTAAGGCGCTGGCCGATCCTACACGGCGTCACATTTTGGAACTGCTGCGCGAGGGCAATCGCACGGCTGGGGAGCTTGCCGAGCATTTTGACATCAGCAAGCCGTCATTGAGCCATCACTTGGCGACGCTCAAAAACGCCGGGTTGGTGACCGATGAGCGCCATGGACAAAACATCGTTTACAGCTTAAACACCACCGTCATGCAGGACTTGATCGGTTGGTTTATGGGCTTTACAAACACGGAAGGTGATAAGGATGAATAACGAAAACAAGGGCATTCACGCCACGGGGGTATCGTCGCGCGCGTGGGCCATGCTTGTTGTGGTCTGCGCTATTAATGTTGCCGCGCATCTCTGGGTGATGCCGAGCCTGCCTGCGCAGATTCCTACGCACTGGGGCGCGAACGGCGCCGTCGACGGTTGGGGTCCTAGCTGGATGGCCTCCGCGCTCGGCGTGCTGCCTCTGGTGCTTCTCGCAATGTTCTGCGTGGTGCCGCGCATCGATCCCAAAGGTGAGGCATATCGAACCTCGGGCAAGTTCTATCAGGGCTTCGTAATCGCCTTCACCTTGTTCATGTGCGCCGTAAGCTGGTTGGGTGAGCTTACAGTCTGGGGCGTGGTGCCGGCGGTCGGTTCGGTCAACGTGCTGATTTCCGGTGCTATCGGTTTGCTGTTCATCGGCGTAGGCAACTACTTGCCGCGTGTGAAGCAGAACTATACGCTCGGTATCAAGACGCCTTGGGCGCTTGCCGACCCCGAGAACTGGCGCCGTACGCAGCGCTTTGGCGGTGCCTGCTTTATGGTGTTGGGCATTGGCCTCATCGCAATGGGCGTGGCAGGTGCGGTGCTTTCGAGTGAGGTCACGGCTGCGGTGATTGCGGTGTTGGCGTTTGGTTCGGTCGGAGCCGTCTACGTCTACTCGTATCTGCTGTGGCGCAAATCTCAGCGGGCTGTTCGTTAAGGTTGCGGAAAACTAGCGTACGCAGTTCATAGTGTGTCCCGGGGGACTTTTCCCAGGTAGTATTAGGGGGTGTGGGCAACCATGCCCCTTTTCGTTAAGTTTCAGAGCTGGTTTCCTCATTTCGTTTCCACTAAAGCGAATCAAGAATAGGGAAACAGCAGGTAGAAAGGATAGAACAGGCATATGGCAGAGTTTATCTACCAGATGTATCAGGCTCGTAAGGCCCATGGCGACAAGGTAATCCTTGACGACGTGACTCTGAGCTTCTACCCCGGTGCCAAGATCGGCGTCGTGGGTCCTAACGGCATGGGTAAGTCGACCCTGCTCAAGATCATGGCCGGCATCGAGGAGGTCTCCAACGGCGATGCCAGGCTCACCCCCGGCTACACCGTGGGCATCCTGCAGCAGGAGCCGCCGCTCGACGATGACAAGACCGTCATCGAGAACGTGCGCATGGCGTTTGGCGACATGATCGCCAAGGTCGATCGCTTCAATAAGATCGGCGAGGAGATGTGCGACCCGGATTGCGACATGGACGCCCTCATGGCCGAGATGGGTAAGCTCCAGGACGAGATCGACGCCGCCGACGGCTGGGATATCGATTCCAAGCTCGGCCAGGCCATGGACGCCCTGCAGCTGCCCGATTCCGACATGCCGGTCAACGTGCTTTCCGGTGGCGAGCGCCGCCGCGTGGCCCTGTGCAAGCTGCTGCTCGAGGCTCCCGACCTGCTGCTGCTCGACGAGCCCACGAACCACCTGGACGCCGAGTCGATCCTGTGGCTCGAGCACTTCCTGCACAACTACCAGGGCGCGGTGCTTGCCGTCACGCACGATCGCTACTTCCTGGATAACGTTGCCGAGTGGATCTGCGAGGTCGACCGCGGTCACCTTTATCCCTACAAGGGCAACTACTCCACGTATCTGGAGACCAAGGCCGCGCGTATCGAGGCGCAGGGCAACCGCGACGCCAAGCTCGCCAAGCGCATGGAGGCCGAGCTCGAGTGGGTACGCAGCTCGCCCAAGGCTCGCCAGGCCAAGAACAAGGCCCGTCTGGCTCGCTACGAGGAGATGGAGGCCGAGGCCCGCGCAAGCCAGAAGCTCGACTGGACCGACATCCGCATCCCCGTGGGCCCGCGTCTGGGCAACAAGGTGCTCGAGGCCCATCATCTGCACAAGGAGTTCGATGGCCGCGTGCTCATTGACGACCTTTCGTTCACCCTGCCGCGCAACGGCATCGTGGGCGTCATCGGCCCCAACGGCGTGGGTAAGACTACGCTCTTCAAGACCATCGTGGGTCTGGAGCCGCTGACTTCGGGCGAGCTCGAGGTGGGCGAGACCGTCAAGATCTCCTATGTCGACCAGAACCGTTCCGGCATCGACCCCGACAAGAACCTGTGGGAGGTCGTCTCGGACGGCCTGGACCACATGATGGTGGGCGAGACCGAGGTCCCCAGCCGCGCGTACGTGGCGAGTTTTGGCTTTAAGGGCCAGGACCAGCAGAAGCGCGCTGGCGTACTCTCCGGTGGCGAGCGCAACCGTCTGAACCTGGCGCTCACGCTCAAGCAGGGCGGCAACCTGCTGCTCCTCGACGAGCCCACGAACGACCTCGACGTCGAGACGCTGTCCTCGCTCGAAGCGGCGCTGCTCGAGTTCCCGGGCTGCTCGGTGGTCATTAGCCACGACCGTATGTTCCTGGACCGCGTTGCCACGCACATCCTGGCGTGGGAGGGCACCGACGAGAATCCGGGCAACTGGTATTGGTTTGAGGGTAACTTCGAGGCCTATCAGGCCAACCGCATCGAGCGCCTGGGCGAGGACGCAGCCCAGCCGCATCGTATCCACAGGAAACTTACCAGGGACTAGTTTGATGTGGCAAAGGGGCAGCCCCTTTGCCACACGAACTTATGCTCAACCTGGGAAAATAAAAAACGCGGCGAACGTTTTTGTGACGTTCGCCGCGTTTTGCTATTCGTTGGATTCTTCAACCTTGTCGATGGTCCAGGTGGCTCCGAGGCCTCCGGTGGTGTTGCGGCGGATGCGCACGGTGACTTCGTGGCGCTCGCCGGCCTGCGTGTAGCGCAGGGGGAAGATTGCGCGGTTTCGCGCGGCCTCGATGGTGCCGCGTTCGCGGGCGATCCAGTAGTACTCGCCGACGATGCCGAGCGTGTCGGCGCCGTAGGGGAGATAGGTCGACAGCTGGTGTAGCAACGGGCCGGGGCAGAAGACCTCGGTTGCGAAATCGACGGGGAAGTCCTCGGGGATGGCGGGCGCTGCGGGTGCAGGTGCCGGTACTGCAACGGGGGCCGGAGCCGGTGCGGGAATCTGGTCATAGACAGGTTCGGATGCGGACTCGATGACGGGTGCAGACTCAGGCACCGGTTCCGGCTTAGCTGCGGAATCTGTCGGTTCCACGGAGACGGATGTGTCTCCAGTCTCGGTTTTGGCATCGGCTTGCGGGGCGTCCTCTGCCTCGACAGACAGCTTTGCCTCGATGGGCGTGGAGGCCATGGTGGTGATGCCGGCGTTTGCGTTCTCGGGGTCATAGACGACCGTGAGCGAGATGGCGGGCTGCGGTGTCTCGGGCTCCGGCGTCGACTCGGTAGCGTCTTGATCGGCGGGCTCGTCGGACTGATCGTCCTCGGCCTCGTTGCCAAAGACATCGCTGTTTTGGAGCGCAGACGTCTCGGGCTGGTCAGCGGCTTCTTCGGTTGTCGACTTGGGAGCCTCGTTGAGCTCCGCAGTGGCTTCCTGCTCTGATGTGACTTCGGGATCGGTCGTGGCGGCGATTTCGGTTTCGGCTTCTGCTGTTACCTCAATAGCGACTTCGATCTCTGACTCGGGCTCGGGTTCCGGTACGGCTTCAACCATAGCTTCGGGCTCGGGATGCTTAACGTGCTTGGGACGCACGGCCTTGAGGTCCTTCTCGCCGCGCTTTTTCTTTTTGTAGGACTGCTTGGCTCCCTTGGCTGCCTTGGGCTTGTCCTCGCCCTTGGCAAGGGCGGTATCCCAGGCCTCGTTGGCGATGACGGTGGCATACAGGCGACCGCCCTTAAAGACGGTCAGCTTAATGCAGTCGTCAAGCTCCTCGAGCAGCTCGCGCGTGGATTCGAAGCCCAGGTCATAAGCGGTCATGTCGCCAGCGGTGAGCGCCTCCTCGACCTGTGTCATAAACGTTTGCTTGCCACACCCAATCGCATCGCGCAGCAGGCGATACAGATAGATGTGGTTGCCCAGCGATAGCGTGGGCGTAACTATTGTCTTGCTCATGGCAAATCTCCTCTTTACACACCAAAGCATCTTACCATCGCATGGGGCTTGCCACCTCGGCGCCCAAAGCAAACGGGCGCGACCGTTGCCGGTTCGCGCCCGTTATGCAGGTCGGTTATCTATGAGGGACCGTCGTGCTTAATTGCCGGATGCCGTGTCTTGGCTCGAGCTGTCAGATGCCGTGCCGGATGCGGTTCCGCTCGAGCTGTTGGTGTTGCTGTTGTCGGTAGATCCCGTACTCGATGTATTGCCATTCGCCTGGTCGCCCGCGCTCGGTTGAGAGCCGTCAGTCGTTTGGCTTGAGTCAGCCGTGCCGGATTGCGTGCCGCTGTTGTTCGCAGAGGAATCGACGCCCTTCGATTGATCGGGGGCGTTCGAGGACGAGTCGGCGGATGCGGGGGTGCCCTGCGGGTCGTCCTGCTGGCTTTGTGATTGATCGGGGCTATCCGCGTCGTGCTCGGTCGTGCGCGACGAAAGGATTGGCTCGGGTCGCTCGCCCAGACCCTCACCGGCGGTGGTGATAAGGATGGCACCGGTGCAGGCGATGACCGCGACGATGGCGATGGCGACCGAGAAAACGATGACCTTCTTTTGCGTCTGGCTGCGCTCTGCCGCCGCCTTGGCGCGCAGGCTGTTGGGGGCGACGCGCGCCGTGGTCGCGCGCCCCGCAATCTGGCGCATCTCCTGCGTAGTCGCGGCGCCGCCCAGGTGCTCCTCGGCATCAAACTCAACGGGCTCATAGGCGCCGGCGGGGTAGTCGACGGCGGTGTGCGTGCCTTTGAGGGCTTCGGCGCTGGCAGAGATAAAGTGGCGGTAGACCTGCGAGGACACAACGGTGATAACCGAGCTTACGGCTGCGCCGATCACCGATCCAGCGATGCCGATCTTGGAAGCAAGCGCGACGCTTGTGGCGGCAGCTGCGGCGCCGGCGATGATTTGGGGAATGGAGATATCGTCGAACAGGCCCTTTTTAGGCGCGATGGCCATGGTCTGTCCGATGGAATGGTTCTCGTGCACGCCGTTGTTGAGCGCGGCCGGTGTCATGACGCGCGTGCGCGGCGCGTCGGTGTACTTGGTTGTCATACGGGGTCCTCCCGGTTCGTTTAGTGCTACAACAAGTTGTTTAGCCCCAAGGGTACCCATCTCGTGTGGACCGAAGATGGTCTCGCCCGCAACATCACCAACTCACCAAAGCCGCGAAGCTTCTCCTCAAGCTTGTCAAATGAAGACGGGGAGACGGGGAGAATCGTCCGGTTGTCGGAAGGAAGGTTGACCGGATTTGAATTCCCGTGGAATAATCGAGCTCGCGGCGCTGGTGCTTGCGCCGGGTAGGGAGCGTCATGAAAATCCTCAAGCGGATCAACAATAATACGGTTATCTGCGTCAATGCAAAAGGGCGCGAGCTCGTTGCGCTCGGCCGCGGTATCGGGTTTCCCGGTGGTCCCGACGAGGTCGCGCTCGACAAGATTGACCGAACCTTCTACGGTGTCGACTCGCGCTACCTGGCGCTGCTCGACGAGATCGACCCTCAGGTGATGGAGTTCTCCGCTCAGATCGCGGATATCGCCCGTTCCAACATCTCGCGTGAGCTCTCGGCAAACCTTCCCTTTACCATGGCCGACCATGTCGCTTTTGCCATCAAGCGCTGCCGCGAGCATATGTTTGTGCAGATGCCGCTCTCCTATGACGTTCAGCAGATGTATCCCATCGAGTATAAGATCGCCAAGTTCGCGCTCGAGGGCATCAATCGCGGCTTCAACATCAAGATGCCGCCAGGGGAGGCGAGCGGTATCGCGCTCTGCATCGTCAACAGCGTGGTCGCCTCGTCTTCAAAGGCCAAATCCAATACGGTGCGCAAGGACGAGGCGATGCTCGAGAAGTTCACCAAGATCATCGAGTCCGAGCTGGGAGTTTGCGTGGACCGTGACGGTTTTGACTTTTGCCGCTATGCCACGCACGTCCGCTACCTGCTGGAACGCGTACAGACAGGAGAGCCCCTCAACACGGATAACGGCGCGCTCTATGGGCCGCTCTGTGAGCAGCATCCCGATGTGGCTGTGTGCGTCGATCGCATGGCTGCGCTTATCGCAGAGCGTTTTGGCGCCGCGCTTGCCGATGAAGAGAAAGTCTACCTGATGCTTCACGTCAATCGCGTCTGTGCGGGATCCAGGCCTTAATCGACCGCTCGCCGCTGAGATTCGACCGTTTGCCGGTTTTGACTTTCGTAAAGGCATCCGTTGGATGTAGTTTCATAGTCACATAAGGTGTTATTCGAGAAGAGCCTCGAAGCATGACGTAGACAGTTCCCTTGTCCGCATTGTGCTTCGGGGCTCTTCTGTTTATGTTGCCCTTCCCGCCCCCTCGATTCGCCTTGTGCCAGGCCTGCCGTAATCGGACCTCGTGCATGCGCAGGCGCGAGGCGGAAAAGCAAGGGAGTTCAGTTATGGCTGATAACAAGAAAATCGCAGCCGATGTGCTCGAAGCCGTCGGAGGCAAGGAAAACGTGACGTTTGTGGCGCATTGCATGACGCGTCTGCGCTTTAATCTTAAGGATATCGATATGCCCGATATCAAGGAGATAAAGAAGATTAACGGCGTGCTGGGCGCCCAGATTTCGGGAACGCAGTTTCAGGTGATCGTGGGCCAAAACGTGCCCAAGGTCTACGATGAGCTCTGTAAGCTTGGTGGGTTTGCCAAGCAGGATGCCATCGATGAGAACCTCGACACCCCTAAGCAAAAGCTCACGCCTAAGGTCATAGGCAATAACATCCTCAACTATCTCTCGAGCTCCATGGTGCCTATGATCCCCGTGCTCATGTGCGCCGGCCTCTTCAAGACCGTCGCCGTGGTGCTGGGCCCCACGATGGCGGGCGTGCTGACCGAGACGAACGACCTCTACGTTCTCATGAACATGGTCTACGACGCTGCGTTCTACTTCATTCCCATTTACCTCGGTTACAACGCGGCCAAGAATATCGGTGTGACACCGGTTCTCGGTGCCTTTATGGGCGGCATCCTCATCGACCCGACCATGATCCAGATGGCAACGGATGGGGCGCAGTTCTCCGTATACGGCATCCCTTGCGTTGCGGCAAACTACACCAAGACGGTTTTGCCCATTCTTCTTTCTGTTTGGGCGATGAGCTATATTGAGCGCTTTTTCCGCAAATATGTGCCAGATACCCTTTCAACGGTTTTCGCGCCTTTCCTCACCATGGTCGTTGCCGTTCCTGTATCTCTCTGCGCTCTTGCCCCTGTTGGTTCGTGGGCAGGCAACGCCCTTGCCGCTGGTTTTGAGTTTCTCGGAACTTCCGGTGGTGTCGTCGCCATTATCGGAGGAGGTATTCTGGCGGGTCTTTGGTGCCCAATGATTATTACTGGCATGCATGTGGCGGTTGCGATGATTGCCATTGCCAACTATATGACCGTGGGGTCCGATGGCTTTGTTTTGGTCGCGACGGGCGTCAGTCTTTGGGCGACCTTCGGTTGCGAGGTGGCGACATGGCTCAAACTGCGTGATAAAGACGAGAAGAATATGGCATTCGGTTATTTGGTTGCAAACATTGTCGGAGGCGTCGGTGAGCCTTTCATCTACGGCATGATGCTGCGCTATCGCCGCGTGTTTGTCTGGAAGATTATCGGCTCCTTTGTTGCCGGTGCACTAGCAATCGCTCTCGGGGCCACGGTTTATACTGCCGGCGCGGCATCTAACTTCCTAGAGTTCCTCGCGTTTGCGGGCGGTGGGACCCAGAACCTCATCAACTTTGGAATCGCCGCCGCTGCAGGCTTCCTTGTAAGCGCCTTGGGCACGTATTTCTTTGGCTTTACTGAAGACGAACTCGAGAACGGTCCCGTTTCGGAGCGCTAACGCTTAGATGTGTTGCACCTGATAAGGATGCGAAACGGGAGGGGCGTCAACTGGGCGTCCCTCCTGTTATCAATAGCTGTTGACGGTCGCATAGCGTTTGGTGCTGATGGGCGAGCGTCTATAGGGGCGCTCGCTCTCATCCTGATATCAATTGGGAAAACAGGCGCCTTTTTGGAAAGGATTATGGCTACATGAAGGTCGAGTTTGGGATCGAAAAGGTTAACGTGACGCCTGAGTCGTCCTGTCGTATGGGGGGTTACAACCGAAGTGAAACATGGACGGATGTTCTAGACGATATTGAGGTCAATGCATGCTCTCTTCGTATCGATGCTGTCCCGTTCATTCTTATTGAGCTTGACTCGATTATGGTATCAAGGGAGTTTGCACTTTCGGTTAAAGCCTCCGTTTCGGCTAAGACGGGTGTCGATGCAGGCAATATTACCGTCGCCTGTATCCATACGCACTCCGCTCCCTGCTACTTCAAGCTTGCCTTTGAGGAAACCTTGCCCGAGGCTCAGCTGACGGAGCGTCTCGCTATCTCTGCGGTAGATGCCGGTGTATCTGCATGGGTCAACAGGAAAAACGCGATCGTTTCCATGGAGACGCTCGAGGTTGACGGGCTGTACGGAAATCGCAACGTAAAAAACGGGCCCGCAGACAAGAGCGTGACGCTGTTCTCCTTTCTGTCTGCAGACGGAGGGACGCCTCTTGGCAGTGTCATGTTCATTTCGGCCCATCCAACCATTCTCAACGGGAAGAGCAGGGCTTTGTCTGCAGACTTAATCGGCCAGGTTAGATTACGATTGGAAAGCAAGCGCGGGTGCCCCGTGCTCTGTATAAACGGAGCCTGCGGCGATGTTTCGACTCGTTTTTACCGTCAGGGCGATGGAGCTGCGGAGCTCATGCGGACGGCCGACGAGCTCTGCGATCAAATCGAATTAAAGCGCAAGAAGCTTGATTTGCGCGTAGATACCCCTAGATGGGGCTCGATTGCCATGCGGAGCGTCTACGATGCGGCCAGCGATCCAGATTGGAAATGGATGACGGACCGGGTAGAAAACAGCGAGGCAAATCCCATGAAGGATTTTCTTCTTAAACGCCAGCAGCTTAAGCGTTCCATGGGCAAAATCGAGCTCGAATTGCCGAGCCAATTTGCTGTGATAGGAAACTGTATTTTTATTACTATGCCTTGCGACACTTGTAGCGCTTTGGGCCTTGACTTTAAGAGGGCCTTTGTTGGCTATAACGTTTTTATTATTGGCTATGCAAATACATACTGCAATTATTTGGTCCCCCGAGAAGATTACGGCAAGTATTTTGAGACGTTTAACTCCAGAACGCCGCGAGGGCTTGCTGACGAGTTTGTCTCAAGGGTCATTCGTGCGGTTGGGGCACTGCTGTAGGAAGTAGGTGAAAGCGCCGGTCGGTTGGTGCTGTGGGGCCGACTTTGGTTGTGGTATCGGGCGTACTGGATGATTTTTTGGAGTGTCTAATTTGTCAATTGTGGGACCTCTTATTCAACAAGTTCTTATCATGTTTTTGCTCATGGGCGTGGGGTTTTGCCTTACCCGGGGAAAGATATTGGATGCGCGTTCAGCAAGGGATTTTGGCAAGCTGCTGATAAACCTCGTGCTTCCCGTCATTATCTTTAAATCGTTTTGGACTGAGTTTTCTTTTGCCAAGCTGAACGAGCTGGCCGTGACGTTCTTTCTGTCTGCCACGTTGCTTCTGCTCGCCGCTGTGGTTTCTCATATGCTGTTTAGAAAGTGGCCAATCGATAACTTTGCCTCCGCGTTTTCAAATGCGGGCTTTATCGGCATTCCTCTTGTTGGGGCTGTCCTTGGGGAAGACGCCGTTTTTTTAATTGCGTGCATGATTGCGCTGCTCAATGCAGCGCAGTGGACATACGGGCAGTATCTCTTGTCGGGCTCGAAGGACTGCGTAAACCTCCGAGCTATCATGACGAGTCCGATGGTCCTCTCCCTTATAGCCGGCGTTGTCGTTTTTGTTGCACGTATACCGATGATTCCTATCGCCGACTCCTTGCTTTCCCTGATTGCGGCTCTCAATAGCCCGTTGGCGATGCTGACGCTCGGAATCTATTTGGCTCGATCCGATTTACGTGCGCTCGCGGGGACAAAGAGCCTGTATCGGGTCTCGGCGGTGCGACTGTTTGCCATCCCTCTTCTCTCCCTGCTTCTTTTAGGTATCGTCCCCTGCGGCAAGGGCATAAAACTGGCGTTACTGATAGCAGCGGCGACGCCCACTGGTGCGAATGTGGCGATCTTTTCTCAACAGCTTGATAAGGACTATCGATATGCATGCGGAACGGTTTGTATAACCACGCTTCTATCCATGCTTTCTATGCCGTTGATGATTGCTGTTGGCCAGTTAGTACTCTAAATCCGCCTACCGGTGGGCCCTGGTTATCGCTCGCCTATGTCCTGTCGCTCCACGCGACGCCGGATGAACGCTTCGTAGCGGTCGATTATCGGAAGAATCCAAAAACTGAGTCTCCGTGGTCAGCGTCGCTCCCTGCACGGCAGAGCTCGGGGTGTTCGTGCAAGTTGACATCATCCACGAGTAAGCTATAGGGACTCATAGGCGGGCCACTGTCGACTGTGTTGGGATAGCCGCCCTCATGCATAAAGCATATGCCGTCGTAGGGAGCAATGATGCCGAGACAATGGTCGCGGAGGCAGGCACGCCGTCTTACTGATTCACAATGCGGTACTCACCGAAGGGTGCCCGCCTGAAGGCGAGCCGACCAGTACAAGCCTGTCGGAGTTGATATCAAAGTGCCTAGCGTGGGGCATGTTGGGGTTATAACGGCAGACATTTTCCTCGCCCGTCGCGCCTTGGACCTCGGCGTCTTTGACCGTGCGTATGGACTCGGGAAGCTCCTCGTGCGTTCATGCGCTCGGCTCCATGGGCGTTTCATTTTTCAAAGGGTTGACGAGGGCTGTCGAATCCCCCTCGTTTAGCGAGAGTTGTGGAGCACTTCGATTATGCACTTTGATTGGGCAAGATCATCGATTAGCCTGTCCTGGGCTGTTCGCGCTTTTTCGTCAAGGTTGGCGTCCCACTCATCTAAGAGAGCCACGTCGCAGTCCTTTTCTAGATAACCAGACTCCAAGAGTTTGAGTATTCGAGCGACCGCTTGTCTGCTTGAAGCCTCTTTCGTGTCAAGCTCAGTGAAATAAAGCTCCGAATGGGCGGGAAGAAGAAAAGTCCTGTCTTCCAATCTTTCTTTGGGCAGTGCCAAGAGAGTGCTTTTGCCGCTGCCATTGGCTCCTCGTAGCGTCGTTCTCCCCAGGGAGAAATTTCGAGTGGCGGCTTCAATATCTGCCATATTCTTGGGAACAGCGCCGCTCTTTTCCTCTTCTGCTGGGATAATCCGCAGCTTGCCCCATTCAATGAGTCCATGTTGGCGTTTTTCTTCATTGGTGAGAATCAGGTTGTTTCGAACTAATGTGGTCCTCGTTGTCCTTTCGGAGAGCTGGATTGCATATACAACTATCACGTTGATGTTTTGAAGAATCGATACCCGCCTTGGGAGAATGGCTATAAGGGTTGTTAACAGGACGGGGCCGTCTGCGTGGGCAAGGCAGTAATGGATTGTCGTAACGATAAACGGGATGGTGCTTACCACTGCTGTGAGGGTGGAGAGCCTGCCTCGAGCGAGCGTAAGGCAGACCTGCGCCCACTTTGAGGCGTTTTCTCTTGCGAGATTAATACGTGCTCCAGTCTCTAAAGCAGCGGGAGTTTCCAATCCACGAATTTGAGGTGCACTTTCGTATTGCAGAAAAGAGGCTCGCCGTGCAGCCTGAGAGCGTGAGGCTCCTTTTCCGTTTTAATGCGCTTGTTAAAGAAAGCGCCAGTTGCGCCATAGTTTGAAGTTGCGGCATGGCTTACGGCCTTATTGAGAAACCAGTACTTTGACCATTCTTTTCCGAATTCGATTAACATCTCAGGGATACTGACGGAAGCTAGCAGGACGCAGAACACAATCAACGAATGAGTGGGGTCAATGCATGCAGATACGTCGCCAGCGGCATGCGCGATGGCGATGGTGGTAAGGGCAACTATTCTCTTCTGGGTAAGGATGCCGATGATACAAAGGACTACCGGCATGACTGAGAACCTCCAAAGGGATTGCGAAGCAACTCGTGGATTCGCGGCATGGTTACGCAATCAACGAATTGATAGAAGGTCTCAGCTTGTCTTCGAGCATCGATTTGTTTCGGATGCCTATCAATGAGCATAACCAGTTCCATGGCGCCTCTCGTAATATGGGGCATGACGACAATAGACTCAGATTGTATGAGTGGCCACTTGGGCTAAGAGGTTAGTAGCGGATGAGAGTCAAATCCTGCTCGCCCTTATGCTTTTTGGCATAAGAAGCTCCGGGAACGTTATTTAAAAGAGAATCAGATGCACCGATTCCATATTTAGACAAATAGAGCGCAAATCATCAGTTGACATAATAAAACCTCCCTGTGGGGGCCTATCATCGCCGTGCCGAATGGACTACCCTTTTTTAAGGCTTAAATTGAATTGCCGAATTGTCTATTGGAAAACTACAATGGACTAGTCCAATCTGCGAGAACTAAACTGAGCATCTTTTATTGCATTTTAGTGTTAAGCGAGATTCTTCAAGAGAGATTATCAAATTTTGTCGCTCGGTTCACGTCTGTTATCCAGGTTGCCTATCTAGGGATGCGGCACCTAGTTGTCCGAAGCCGTGCCCTGGTTTGAGCTGTCGGATGCCGTGCCAGATGCGGAACCGCTCGAGCTACTGTTGCTGCTGTCGGCTGTGCCCGGTCCCGACGCATTGCCGTTTGCCTTGTCGTCCATGCTCGGTTGCAAGCCATCGGTTGTCTGGCTTGAGTCGGTAACAGATGCCATCAACTTATCAAAGATCAACTCATCAAGGGGGCTCGCTGTCTTTGGTGTAATAGCTTGATGCTAAACTGGATTTACGATTGCGAGGTGGTTTACGTGATGTACCCGTATATGACATTCGAAGACGGTACCGAGGTCATTCATTCTGACCTGATTGCGGATGGCGATATCGAAAAGGTTATCGTGCATTTTGAACGACCGACGGCAGAGGGCTTCGACTCCGCTCGTTGTGAGTTACCTTCTTACAATTGGACTATGTGGGAAGGGCGTTTCACCGACGAGGAGAAGCGAGGATTTGAGACTTTTCTGAGCAATAACGCCCATCTACTGTATCGCTACGCCGCAAACGGAGGAGCTAAAGTTGCCTAGCCTTTTTCTTATTGGCGGCTATAGGGTCTTCTTTTGGTCCAACGAAGCGGGCGAGCCAATCCATGTCCATGTTTGCAAGGGAGCGCCTTCAGATAACTCGGCCAAAATCTGGCTGACTCGCAGGGGAGGTTGCATTGTCGCTAATAACAAAGCGAAGATTCCCCGGAGCACGCTTGACGACCTCTGTGAAATTATCGCCGCTCAGCATGAATTGATTTGCTCTAAATGGAAGGCATTTTTCCTTGTGGACGAGATCTCGTTCTACTGCTAAACGCCATTCTGACTTCTCTTTTCAATTTTTATCATGAGTCTGCCCCACCAGCGCTGATTGAACTTGACAGTACAATGGAGGCGGACTTTATCGCCGCCGCTCGTTGCGGCTAAACGGATGTGTTGGAGCTCGCATGAACGATTTTCTAAACGGTCAAGTTAAGAACGATGGCTTTTTGCGTGTGGCGGCGGCGTCGCCGCAGATTCGCGTTGCCGATGTCGAGGGCAATGCCGAGGTTGCGCTGGCGGCTGTTCGCGATGCTGCCGAGCGCGGCGTTCGTGCGCTGGCGCTGCCCGAGCTTAACCTGACCGGCTATACCGCGGCCGACCTGTTCCATAACCGCACACTGCTGCATGCCTGCGAGGCGGCGCTTGAGTTTATCCTCGATGAAACCCGTGAGCTGCCGATCGTCTTTACCGTCGGCCTTCCCGTTGCGGTGGCCGAAAACATCTACAACTGCGCGGCCGTGTGCTGCGCGGGCGAGCTTTTGGGCCTTACGGCTAAGAAATATTTGCCCAACTACGGTGAGTTTTATGAGCGCCGCTGGTTTGCTCCGGCGCCTGCCGATCCCGTGTGGGTTGAATTTGCCGGTCAGGGTCCGGTGCCGCTTGGCTCGGGGCTTGTCTACCGCTGCTGTGATGAGGGCGCCGAGGACCTGGTGCTGGGCGTTGAGGTCTGTGAGGACCTGTGGGTGCCGGCGCCCCCTTCGACCGAGATGGCGCTTGCCGGTGCGACGGTGATTCTCAACCCGTCGGCCTCGGACGAGATTATCGGTAAGGCAGATTACCGCCGCAGCCTTATCTCTAACCAAAGCGCGCGCCTGTACTGTGCCTATGCCTACGCGGATGCGAGTGAGGGCGAGTCCACGACCGACATGGTCTTTGCGGGCGAGAACCTCGTCTACGAAAACGGCTCGAAGCTCGCCGCGACCAAACTGCTTACCTGCGACATGGCCATCGCCGACGTCGATCTTGACCGTCTGGTTGCCGAGCGCCGCCGCTCGACGACGTGGACGCGCGCGGACGATGCACCGGAGGCCACGACCGTTGAGTTCTCTTTTGAGGGCGTGCTGACAGACGAACCTGTCCTGCGCGATGCACTCGGCATCGACCGTGTCTTCCCCCGCGCGCCCTTTGTGCCGGCCGACCATGGTGACCTGGCCGAGCGTTGCGAGACCATTCTCGACCTGCAGACCGCCGGCCTCAAGACCCGCCTGGCCCATACGGGCACCAAGGCTGCAGTCATCGGTCTTTCGGGCGGCCTGGACTCCACGCTGGCACTGCTTGTGACCGTGCGCGCCTTCGATGCACTGGGGCTGCCGCGCACCGGTATCACGGCCGTGTCCATGCCCGGCTTTGGCACGACGCATCGCACCAAGTCGAATGCCGAGTCGCTCGCTCGCGACCTTGGCGTGAGCTTCCGCGAGGTTTCGATCCACGCGGCCGTGGAGCAGCACTTCAAGGACATTGAGCACGATCCGGCCGTGCAGGACGTGACCTACGAGAACAGCCAGGCCCGCGAGCGTACGCAGATTCTGATGGATCTGGCCAATCAGGCCGGCGGTTTTGTCATCGGCACGGGCGACCTGTCGGAGCTGGCGCTCGGCTGGGCTACCTACAACGGCGACCACATGAGCATGTACGCCGTCAATGCGAGCGTGCCCAAGACGCTTGTGCGCCATCTGGTGCGCTATGCCGCTGATGTTTTTGGCGGGCGTATTGCCGAGGTCTTGCTCGATATCCTCGATACGCCGGTGTCCCCCGAGCTTCTGCCGCCCACGGGCGACGGCGAGATTGCGCAGAAGACTGAGGATTTGGTGGGCCCGTACGAGCTGCACGATTACTTCCTCTATTACCTGCTGCGTTTTGGCTTTGAGCCGGGCAAGATCTACCGCATGGCGCTCAAGAGTTTCGAGGGTGTCTACGACGCCAAGACCGTCCACACGTGGCTGCGTACGTTCTATCGTCGCTTCTTTGCCCAGCAGTTTAAGCGCAGCTGCCTGCCCGATGGCCCCAAGGTTGGTTCGGTGACGCTCAGCCCGCGCGGCGATTGGCGTATGCCGAGTGACGCCAGCTCGCGTCTGTGGCTTGCGCAGATCGACGCGCTCAATCCAGTTGACTAAGGTTGGCTAAATTGAACCAATACGGGGGTTGCAAGCGTTACACTTTTGCAATCTGATGGCCCGTATCGCGCGGCGCTCTTGTCGGAGCGCCGCGTTTTTATATCGGAAGGTGGCACCATGCAGGCATCGCAGCGTCTCGACCGCTTTGGCGCGGAGGTCTTCGCCTCGCTCAACAACAAGCTGCTCGCGCTGAAGGCTCAGGGCAAGACCATTTACAACATGAGCGTGGGCACGCCCGACTTTAAGCCGTACGGCCACGTGGTCGAGGCGCTCACGCAAGCGGCCCAGGATCCCGAGATGTGGAAGTACGCCTTGCGCGACCTGCCCGAACTCAAGCAGGCCGTGTGCGATTACTATGAGCGTCGCTTTGGCGTTTCGGGCATTACACCGTCCATGGTGCAGTCGTGCAACGGCACGCAGGAGGGCGTGGGCCATTTGGGCCTGGCCCTGCTCGATCCGGGTGACACCATCCTGGTTCCCGATCCGTGCTACCCGGTCTTTGAGGCGGGTGCGAAGATTGCCGATGCCAAGCTCGAGTACTATCCGCTGGTTGCCGAGCATAATTACCTGCCCTATGTGGCGGGCATCGATCCCGAGGTGGCCGATCGTGCCAAGTATATGATCGTGTCGCTGCCCGCCAACCCGGTGGGTTCGGTGGGCACGCCCGAGGTCTACGAGGAGATCATCGCTTTTGCCCGCGAGCACGACCTGCTGATCGTTCACGACAACGCATACTCCGACATCGTGTTTGACGGTGAGCCGGGCGGCAGCTTCTTGCAGTATCCCGGTGCGCTCGAGGTGGGCGTGGAGTTCTTCTCGCTCTCCAAGTCGTTTAACGTCACCGGTGCGCGTATCGGCTTTTTGGTCGGCCGCGAGGATGTGGTCTCGGCCTTTGCCAAGCTGCGCGGCCAGATCGACTTTGGCATGTTCTTCCCGATCCAGAAGGCTGCTATCGCCTGCCTGAACGGTCCGCGCTATGAGGTCGAGGCGCAGCGTCTGAAGTACCAGGAGCGCCGCGATGCCCTGTGCGACGGTCTTGAGGGCGTGGGCTGGGAGCGTCCCAACGCGCATGGCTCTATGTTTGTGTGGGCCAAGCTTCCCGGTGGTCGCACCGATTCCATGGCGTTTTGCGAGGAGCTCATGGAGAAGGCCGGCGTTGTGGTGACGCCGGGCGCGAGCTTTGGTCCTTCGGGCGAGGGGCACGTGCGCATGGCGCTGGTCTTGCCGCCCGACCAGATTGCTTTGGCTGTCGAGGCCATTCGCGAGGCGGGCCTGTATTAGAAAGCTATTCCGCTCGTCAATAGCTCGAAACCGATTTCGTGCAGTTATTTTACGATTTCTGCAAACAATTTCGGTAAACGGTCGATTTTTGGCTGCGAATAGGAGCATAATCAAAGTCCCGATTGGATGTATTGGGATTACGGCAAGCCGCTCGGGTCGTTCCCGGGCGGCTTGTTTGTGGAGAGAGATGGGAGTTTCTAATGGTTAACGAGAAGAAGGTCGCTATTGTCGGCTGCGGTTTCGTCGGCTCGTCGTCGGCGTTCGCGTTGATGCAGAGTGGTCTGTTCTCCGAGATGGTTCTCATCGACGTGGACAAGAACCGCGCCGAGGGTGAGGCCCTGGATATTGCGCACGGCATGACGTTTGCCGAGCCGATGAAGATCTACGCCGGCGATTATTCCGATGTCGCCGACGCCGCCATGATCGTCGTCACCGCTGGTGCTGCCCAGAAGCCCGGTGAGACCCGCCTGGACCTGGTCAACAAGAACGTCAGCATCTTTAAGTCCATTATTCCCGAGATTAAGAAGTCCGGCTTCGACGGCATTCTGCTCATCGTCTCCAACCCGGTCGATGTTCTGACCTACGCCGCCATCAAGATGTCCGGCCTGCCCGAGGGCCACGTCATCGGTTCCGGTACCGTGCTCGACACCGGCCGTCTGCAGCAGATGCTTGGTGCCCATGTCGAGGTCGACCCGCGCGATGTCCAGGCCTATGTCATGGGTGAGCACGGCGATTCCGAGTTTGTCGCTTGGTCCAGCGCTCAGGTTGCCGGCGTTCCGCTGAACACCTTCTGCGAGCTTCACGGTCATCTGGAGCATGAGGCTGCCGAGAAGCGCATCGCCGAGGACGTCAAGAACTCCGCCTACACCATCATCGAGAAGAAGCACGCCACCTACTATGGCGTCGCCATGGCCGTCAAGCGCATCTGCACCGCCGTCATGCGCGATGAGCAGACCGTTCTGCCCGTCTCCTCGCTCATGGTGGGCGAGTATGGCCTGTCCGATCTTGCCATCTCCATGCCGACGGTCGTTGGCCGCGACGGCGTTGTCTGCCGCGTCCCCGTGCCGCTGAACGATGACGAGCAGCATGAGCTTACCGCCTCCGCCAAGGCCCTCAAGGACATCATCGACAGCGTCGACTTCTCCTGCTAAATCAAGCTCGCTAAAGCGAAAAGCTACAATGAAGGCGTCCGGTCCACACGGTCCGGGCGCCTTTTTGGTGCAAAGTAACCTGACCCCAATGCGCCATAGTTGATGGGAACGCCATGTCGGATTCGCCTAATGTTTTGACCTATGCGCAGACGGCGTTTGACCCGTTTGAGGAACGGCCGTTCTGCGCTGTGGATAGCCTCGTCTTTGCGTGGTTGTCCTATTTGCGTTTGCCGGGTGATATGGCGGAGCTGACGAACTGGCAGGGCCTAGACGTACGCGAGCTGCTTCGTGCCGAGTGCTATCGGGACATGATTGGCGACCTGTGGGATCCAGAGGGGAGCAGGGCCTTGTTGGAGGCCGTGGCAGCAAGCCCTCGCTACCGTGGCGTGCACGTTTGCGGCTATCGTGCCGTGAGCGATGTGGTGGCGACAGAGCAGTTTGCAGCCATGGCGTTCCGGTTTCCGGCGGGGTTTAGCTATCTTTCCTTCCGTGGGACCGACAGTACGATTGTGGGCTGGAAAGAGGACTTTAACATGGCGTTCCGGTGTCCTGTGCCGGCCCAGGAATCCGCGGCGCGCTATGTGGACGAGGCGGCGGATGCGATTGACGGGCCGCTTTTGTGCGGAGGTCATTCCAAGGGTGGAAACCTTGCGGTGTACGGTGCGGCGATGTGCTCCGATGTCGCCCGTGAGCGAATCGAACGGGTGTATTCCCATGATGGTCCTGGCTTCGTCGAGGAGTTTCTGAACGGCAACGCTTTTGCCGATCTTTCCGGCCGCATCGATAAGACGCTGCCTCGGTCGTCGATCTTTGGCATGATGTTCGAGACACAGGAGGACTATGCCATCGTTGAGAGCACCGAGTTCAGCCTGCTGCAGCACAATCCCTTTAGCTGGGTGGTTGATGGTCGCGACTTCGTGTACTGTGAGCGCCTGTCCGCCGGTGCTCGATACGTTGATGGCTCCATTCGCGAGATGCTGCTTGCGGTGTCACCTAGCGAACGCGAGCGTTTTGTAGATGCATTGTTCTCCGTGTTTGAGGCTACGGGTGCTGAGCGGTTTGCGGATATCGCTGGGAATCTGCGCGAGAGCCTGCCCGTGATGCTCCAGGCTGCACAAGGCTTTGACAAGGATACGCGACGCTTTGTCTCGCAGACCATCGTGGCAATCCTTAAATGCGCACTGCTGCCCAAGCGACCCCAGATCGACATGCCCGCTGCCGGCAAGAGTTTGGCAGAACAGCTCGAGGCTTGGCAGTCCGAGCTCCTGCGCTAGCCATTGGTGCAAAGCAACCTGTCCCCGATGTACCAATCTTCGATGCGCTTGGGGAGGGCTCGACCGCTATACTGGTTCGTGCCGAAATCGATCTAGAACGGAATGCCGTATATGAAAATCAATCACGCGATTCTGCATATCCTGGACTTTGACTCTGCCGTCAACGTTATGAGCCAGCGCGAGCTCGATATCGAGAGCCGCACCGTGCGCAACTTCGTGACCACGCATCTGCGCCGCGCACGTACCTCGGCCGACAATAAACGCGCCACATTTGCCGAGAACTCTGCGTTTGGCGGCGAGCTCAAGGGCTATTTCTTTGGCGAGCGCGAGTTCGTGGAACTGTCGCAGCAGATTGCAGAGTTTATCTCCTCCGAGCTCACCAAAGCCGAGAAAGCCGAGTCCACCGACGTGCTCGTGGCCGATTTTGACGACGATGAGGATGCCCGCTGGTTTGCCGTGATGCTGCTGGGCTCCAAGCAGGCTTTTATGCACGAAGTGGGCCGCGAGGAGGGAGAGGTGCGCAACGACATCGCGCGCCACTACGCCATTCTGCCGAACCCCTCGCAAAAGGTGCCGAGCTATGCCATCGTGCGCGCGAGTACCATGGAGATCGGCTACGTGGACAAGAAGCGCAAGATTGCCGGCGAGGACCGTATGCTTATCCCCGATGGCCTGCTGCAGTGCGACACGGGCGTATCGGGCAAGGAGGTCATCGACACCGTGACGCGCGTGGTCGAGGAGGTCGCCGAGGAGCACGGTGCCAATACGGCCGTGGCGCTCGCCAAGGTTAAGGCCGCTGTGGCCGAGAAGGTCGAGGATGACGAGGAGCTTCCGCCTTGGGATATCGTCGATGAGGTCTTTGAGGACGAACCGGTTATCAAGGAGAGCGTACGTGCGGCGCTGACCGAAGAGAAGGTGCCCGAGCGTGTGCCCGTGGAGCGCAAGCAGGTCGAGCGTGCGGCCGTGCGCAACCACAAGATTCGTACCGACACGGGCATCGAGATCAGCTTTCCGGCCGAGATGGGCTCGAACTCCGAGTACATCGAGTTCGTCAACGAACCCAACGGCCTCATCTCCATCGAGCTCAAAAACATCGGCAGCATCGAGAATCGATAAACTGCGCCTGGACGCTGCAAAAAACAAAGGCCGAAGCCTCGGATGAGGGCTTCGGCCCTTTTTACTCGGGGCTTAATTACGCTACTGGTTGAGCATAAATCAGCGAAAACGCCCCAGAGCGAGCAAGGTGACGTGAAAGAGGAGGGCATTGACCTTTTGGTCATGCCCGACGATTGAACGTCAGATTGCCGCTCTGGGGCGTTTGTAGCGTCGAGTCGTTACGGCGTTTGGTAAAACGCCGTAACTATTACAGTTGGCGCAGGCCCTCTTCCAGGCCGGTCTTGCTGTCGGTCTTCTCGTCGCGCATCTTGATGACGCGGGCGGGGACACCGGCCACGACGGCACCAGCGGGGACGTCCTCGACGCACACGGCGCCGGCGGCAACGACAGCGCCCTTGCCTACGTGCACGCCTTCCAGGACCACGGCGTTGGCGCCGATCATGACATCGTCCTCGATGATGACGGGCGTGGCGCTGGCGGGCTCCACGACGCCTGCCAGCACGGTACCAGCGCCGATGTGGCAGTTCTTGCCCACGGTTGCGCGGCCGCCCAGCACGGCGCCCATATCGATCATGGAGCCTTCGCCAATGACGGAGCCGATGTTGATGATGGCACCCATCATGATGACGGCGCGATCGCCGATCTCGACGCGGTCACGGATGATCGCGCCCGGCTCGATGCGGGCGTTGATGCCCTTAAGGTCGAGCATGGGCACGGCGGAGTTGCGGCAATCGTTCTCCACATCGTAGTAATCGATGGAATCGGCATTGGCATCGAGGATGGCTTTGAGCTCATCCCAGTCACCAAAGACGGTCTTGCCACGACGACCGCCGTAGACGTGCGCATTGCTCCACTGGACCTTCATGCCGGGCTTCTCGCGCACGTACAGTTTGACGGGCGTCTTTTTGGGCGCTGTGGCGATGTAGTTGATAATCTCCTGGGCATCCATCTCGGCTGCATTGCTCATTTGCTGTCTCTCCTTTGGGTGGATCCGGTTGATACCTGGTTAGGCAAACATGACCTGGTCGAAGGTGTAGAAGCCGGGGTCGCGGGTGATGAGCTTCTGGGCGGCGGCTAGGGCGCCGTTGACAAAGATCTGGCGGCTCGTGGCACGGTGTGTGAGCGTGACCTCCTCGTCCTGGCCAAAGAAACTCACCTCGTGCACGCCGGCGACAGTGCCACCGCGCAGCGAGTGCATGCCGATCTCCTTGGGGTCGCGTGCACCGCACATGCCCTCGCGGCCATAGACGGGGTGGTAACCTGCCTCGGGCTCGGCTTCGACGACGGCGTCGAGCAGCAGCTTCGCGGTGCCGCTGGGGGCGTCGGCCTTTTGGTTGTGGTGCGTCTCGACAATCTCGCAGTCAAAGCCGGGCAGCTCACGCGTGGCCTGTGCCACCAGATGACGCAGGGCCGCGATGCCGATGGAGTAATTGCCGGAGTGCATGACGCGGGCGTTCTGACCCAGCTCGCGCAGGCGATCCATCTGCTCGGGCGTGTAGCCCGTGGTGCCCGAGACCAACGCCGCGCCCGTGCACTCGACATAGGCGACGACGGCATCGAAGGTCACGACGTTCGAGAAGTCGATGATGACGTCGGCTGCCGGGGCGCTCTCGAGCTCGGACAGATCAAAACCGATCTGGGCCACGATATCAAAAACGGGCTGCCCGGCGGCGTCGATAATGCCTTCGGCGGTAGTGCGGATGAGCGAGCCCATGCGGCCCGTTCCCATAATGACGGTCTTAATCAAGCAGACCAGCTCCCTTCAGAGCATCGGTAAGTGCGGCACGTGTGTCGTTGGCCATGGGGCACAGCGGCATACGGTAGTTTGCCTCGATCATGCCCATCTGAGCGAGCGCTTCCTTAACGGGGATGGGGTTGACCTCGCTAAAGAGGGCATTGATGAGCGGCTGGCCGGCAATCTGGATATCGCGGGCGCGCGCTACGTCGCCGTCCAGGTAGGCGCGGCACATGTCATGCACGAGCTGTGGCTGAACATCTGCCCACACGCTGATGGTGCCCGAGGCGCCCAGGCTCATGAGCGGCACGGTGAGGGCGTCCTCGCCCGAGTACATGCGGAAGTCATCGGACAGCAGGTGGGCGATCTTGGCTGCGTAGGCGACGTTGCCCGAGGCCTCCTTGATACCCATGATGTTGGGGTGCGCGGCCAAGCGCTCCACGTTGCGCACGCTGATGCCGCAGCCGCAGCGGCCGGGGATGTTGTACAGGATGCAGGGGATATCTACGGCGTCGGCCACGGTCTTAAAGTGCTGGTAGATGCCCTCTTCGTTAGACTTGTTGTAGTAGGGGGTAATGAGCAACAGACCATCGGCGCCCAGGCCCTGGTAAGTGAGCGACTTGGTGAGCATGGTCTGCGTGGAGTTAGAGCCCGAGCCGGCAATAACGGGGACGCGGCCTGCAACCTTCTTGACCACCGCGGCGACAACGGAGTTGTCCTCGTCATCGGTCATCGTGGCGCTCTCGCCGGTGGTGCCCAGGGCGAGGATGGCGTCGGTACCGTTTTGCAGGTGGAAATCGATAAGGCGCTCGAGTGCGTCAAAGTCGACACTGCCGTCCTTTTTAAACGGCGTGACAAGGGCGACGATTGAGCCCTCGAGGTTGCGGATGTCCATGTTCTTCTCCTTCGCTTCCGCGATCTGGATGCGTTTGTTCCATTGGGCGGCGACTGCCAGGCGCTCGTCCTGGGCGCGACGGCGGGCGCTTTCGGCGCGCGACTTGGCCAGCAGCTCACGACCGCACGGCAGCACGTCGAGCGTGGCAAAGTAATCACCCGGGCGCTCGGCGCGGCGGATAAGGTCGGCCGAGCCATCGGGACGCAGCAGGACCTCGGCGGAGCGCAGACGTCCGTTGTAGTTGTAGCCCATGGAGTAGCCATGCGCGCCGGTATCGTGGATCACGAGCAAGTCGCCCATGTCGATCCGCGGTAGCTCGCGGTCGATGGCGAACTTGTCGTTGTTCTCGCACAGATTGCCCGTAATGTCGTACGTGTTTGTGGCAGGCGCCGCGGTCTTGTCGGAGCCACCCGGCTGGCCCATCACCGTAATGTGGTGGTAGGCGCCATACATGGCAGGGCGGACCAGATCGACGGCACTGGCGTCGACACCGATATAGTCCTTGTAGATCTGCTTCTCGTGGATGGCCTTGGTGACCAGGCAGCCGTAGGGGCCCATCATAAAGCGGCCCATCTCGGTGCAGATGGCCACATCGCCCATGCCGGCAGGAACCAAGATCTCGTCGTATGCCGCGTGCACCCCCTCGCCGATGGCGTGAATGTCGTTGGCCTGCTGCTCGGGCAGATAAGGGATGCCGACGCCGCCAGACAGATTGATGAAGGCGACGTGTGCGTCGGTCTCGCGCTCCAGGCGCACGGCAAGCTCAAAGAGGATGCGCGCAAGCTTGGGGTAGTAGTCGTTGGTGACGGTATTGCTGGCGAGGAAGGCGTGGATACCAAAGTCCTCGGCGCCCTTGGCCTTGAGCATGCGGAAGGCCTCGAAGAGCTGCTCGGTGGTCATACCGTATTTGGAGTCGCCGGGGTTATCCATGATGCCGTTGGAGAGCTGGAACAGGCCGCCCGGATTAAAGCGGCAGCTGACCGTCTTGGGGATGGGCCCTGCGACGCGCTCAAAGAACTCGATGTGGCTGATGTCGTCAAAGTTGACGATGGCACCCAGCTTGTCGGCGAGCTCAAAGTCCGCCGCCGGCGTGTCGTTAGACGAGAACATGATGTCGTGTCCGGTGATGCCCAGCGAGCAGGCGATCATGAGCTCGGTATAGCTCGAGCAATCGCAGCCGCAGCCGTATTCGTTGAGAATGGAGATGAGCGCCGGGTTGGGGTTGGCCTTGACGGCAAAGTATTCCTTAAAGCCCGGGTTCCATGCAAAGGCATCGCGCACTTCTTGCATGTTGCGGCGGATGCCCGCCTCGTCGTATAGATGAAACGGCGTGGGGAACTGCTCGACGATATGCTCGAGTGTCTCCTTGTCCACAAACGGCTGCTTGGCCGCATACGCCTCGTTGGGGGTCAATGCCATGTCCCGTAAACCTCGCTATCCAGACGGCGCCATCTGCGCATCGAATCCGCATAGCGTGGACCCAATGTCCGGATAGCGCTCCCGCATTGCTGCAGACAGTCCTGCGGGTGTTTCCCGCAGGCCCACCAGGTTGTTCGTGCCCGAAAAACCCAGTTCGGCGGGTTTCGCCTCCCCGCGGGGTCAAAGCCTGCCGGCTCGCCCGCGGCTCTTCGTGCCCGCGCCTCTATCAAGTGGTAACTGACCCTACCACGTTGCACTTTACCAAACAAGAGTATTCGTATATAACGTTTAAAAAATGCAGGGATATGCTGGAAACATGTGTGCCACAATCCTGTATCACAATTAGTTGCAACAGGTGTGTCTCACGAAAGGATCCCCTATGACCGAGCTCCAAGAACTCCGTCGCTATCGCCGCGATCTTCATCGCATTCCGGAGCTCGACTTCGATCTTCCGAAGACCATCGCCTATATCGAGGGTGTGCTCGCTCCGCTCGCCTGCGAGGTGACCCATCCGTGCCCCAGCTGCGTCTGTGCTTTCTTCGATGCCGGCACGGGCGCCGCGCATGCCACGGCGATTCGCGCCGATATGGATGCGCTGCCCATTGCCGAGGCAACGGGGGCAGTGTTCGCTTCGACCTATCCCGGCAAGATGCATGCTTGCGGCCACGATGGACACATGGCCATGGCGCTTGCGGCGGCAACCTTTGTCGACCGTGCGATCCGTGAGCAGCCGGGCGCCATTAAGCGCAATGTGCTCTTTGTGTTTCAGCCGGCCGAGGAAACGACCGGTGGTGCTAAGACGGTGTGCGAGAGCGGCGTGTTCGAGCGCTACGGGGTGGATCGAATCTTCGGCTTCCACGTGTGGCCCGATCTGCCCGCCGGCACGTTGGCGAGCTGCTCTGGCCCATTGCTGGCGCGTTCGAGTGAGACACACATTCATATCCATGGCACGAGCATCCATATCGCTAAGACCTATGGCGTTCCGGTCGAGGAGTCGCACGATGCGGCGCTGGCGGCTGCCAAGTTCTTGGTTTCCGAGCGCGAGCTCATGGACGAGTTGGGTGTCGACGAGCCCTGCATTGGTAAGTTCGGCCTGCTGCAGGCCGGCACCGTCTGCAATGCGGTGGCGGGGGAGGCCCATGTTGCCGGCAGCCTACGTGTGTTTACGGACGACATGTTCGACCGCGCGCGCGAGGGCGTGCGCCGCGTGCTGGACGATGCCTGCGTCGCAACGGGCTGCACATATGACCTCGATTTTGCCGAGGGCTATCCGCCGGTCGATAACGACCCCGAGCTATTCGCCCACATTGCGCCTGTCTTGTCCGAGCTGCAACTCGTGGATGAGCCTTTGCTGATTGCCGAGGACTTCGCTTTCTATCAGCGCCATCTGCCAGGCGTGTTCTTCCTCCTGGGTACGGGCGTGCCGGAGGGACAAGATAATCCGATCGATTCGGATGGCTGTCCCGCCTATGCCACGAGCGCCCTTCACACTGATACCATGCTCTTTGACGAGGAAATCCTACTCAAAGGCCTCGATGTCTACAAACGATTGCTTGGCTTGGAGTGACGATGGAACGACGCCGACAGTCTGCCGTATATAGTCCGGGTGGATGCGGATGCGGTTTGCTGCTGCTTCCGGTCATCGCTGTGAGCATTGGCGTGATGTTTGTGTTTGCTGGGCTGGCTGCGGCGGCACTCGTACTGTTTATCACCGCCATCGGCGTGACGGTCTGGCTGTGCCGTTCTCGCGAGCAGCGCCGCGCCGACGGTAAGACCAATGTCGGCTGGGTCGTCTTCCTGATCATTGCGTACCTATTGAGCATCAGCTACCTGGTGTTCTTTGTCCTAATGATGATCAGTGCCTTTACCGGGAAATCCGTCACGGTGGGTTGATGCGCTGCCAGCAGACGGTCACGCAAAGTGCGTTTGCTCGGCGTCTGGATAGCTGCATTGGCCGTTTACCGCAACCTTAGCCCTCAGCTAATGAATTCAAGTTCAATCCTTTCTACGATGTGCTGTGTGCCGGCACGGTAGCCGGATCGTAGGAAGGATGAATAATGGCAAAAGAGGGAAAGAAGCCGATCGGCAAGATTGTCCTAGGCGTCATCGTGGTGCTGGTTATCGTCGGTGCCGTGGGCTCCATGGGTGGCAATTCAACCGATTCGTCTGCGAGCGATTCGGCAAAACCTGCCGAGGCGACACAGCAGGCTGAGGAGCAAAAAGAATCGCAAGAACCGTATACCATTGCTGACGAGGCTGAAGACACCTCCAGTCAGTTTGCCTATAAGATCACGGGCACGCTTACCAATAACACGGACAAGGAAAAGAGCTACATTCAGATTGAGTATGTTCTGTATGATGCCGATGGCAACCAGGTTGGAACGGCTCTTGCAAACACCAATCATCTGAAGGCGGGCGGCTCCTGGAAGTTCGAGGCGCTGGGTACGGTGTCTCCCGACCAGGTTGCTAGCTGGGAGCGTTCGGACGTAAGCGGTTTCTAGCATGTTGCATGCACTGGGGGAGGTGAAGTCGTATGCCCGATAAAAAGCTGACCGAGGAGCTGCTCAATGAGCTTCTCGATGCGCCGAACATCGATGGCTATATCAGGGAGCACGACTTTGCCGCCCCGTCGCTTTCGGACTACCTGAAGCAGCTGCTGCAGGAAAAGGGCTTGGAGCGCTCGCGCGTGGTTCGTATGGCCGATCTCAATGAGACCTTTGGCTATCAGATCTTTACCGGTGCGCGTCACCCGAGTCGCAATAAGGTGCTGCAGATTGCCTTTGCGATGGCGCTGACGCTCAAAGAGGCCAACCGTGCACTGACGGCTGCCGGGGTAAGCGTCCTCAACTGCAAGGATCGCCGTGATGCGATTATCATCTTTTGCATCGATCGCGGGTGCAGCCTCCAAAAGGTCAACGAGGAGCTGTATCGCTTTGGCGAGGAGACGGTGAGTTAGCGGCTGATATCTGAGCCGGCGGAGCTGCCGAACAACGATGCAAGCGAACGGGGCGCGGATGCCATGGGGTGTCTGCGCCCTGCGCTATGATGGAGGCTATGGATACTCAGACCACAACATATTCCGATGACGAGCTGACCGCAGCGCTTGCCGAACATCTGGCGTCGCTCGATCGCGACGACAGCTATCGCGTGGAGCGTGTACTTAAGCGCTCGTCCGTTGAAACAACCGAGCTCGTGTACTTTGAAGGAACCGGCGGTGGTTCGCTCGGCCCCTTTGTCCGTAAACGCATCGATGCTTCGGCTCAAATCGGCGGGGCATACGAGCGTCTGTTTGCCGCCCAGCGGGCAGGCAGGCGTTTTGAGCACCTGCCCAGAATCGTCGATTGTCGTCGTGTGGGCGACGAGCTCAACGTGGTTATGGAATACATCGAAGGGGAGACGCTCGGGGTGCTGGTGGACCGTCTGGGAGCCACCCCCGATTATGCGCGTGAATTGTATCCTGCCCTATGCGATGCCGTGGGCGAGCTCCACGCCGGTTTTGCAATGGCGGGGGAGACGTCGGCGCCGGTGATCCATCGCGACCTCAAACCGTCGAATATCATCGTGACGGGTGCGAACTGTACGCTCGATGAGGGCCTGACGTTTTCGTCGCTGGTGATTATCGACTTGGGGATCGCGCGCGTATGGCGCGATGGCGCCGATGCCGACACCGTCAAGTTTGGCACGCGACCCTATGCGCCGCCCGAGCAGTATGGGTTTGGGCAGACGAGTGTGCGCAGCGACGTCTACGCACTTGGCGCCCTGTTGTTCTTCTGCTTGACGGGAGTCGACCCTAAACCAGGGCTCGACATGCGCGAGCAATGCGAGGCGCGTGGCATTCCCACTCCACTTGCCGATGCCGTCTGCATGTCGATGGCGCTCGACCCGGCCAAGCGTTTTGCGAGTGCGGAAGCGTTGGGACGGGCGACGCGCTCGGCATACGATCTGAGCCGCCCCGTACGGCCTCCTACACCTGCGCCTGTCCGTACTCCGGCCTCGGAGACGGTGTTGACGCTCCAAGGGCTCCAGAACCCCGCAGGGCTTCCTAGGCCTGCCGCCTCCGCTGCATGCGGTCCGCTCTCTCGCGTTCCGGAGTCTCTGGGGCGCATTTGGAATACGCTTGTCTGCTTCTCCCTACTTGTGTTCTTTGCCGGAAGTCACTTTGCCGTCTTTCACCCCACGGGAGCAAACCAAAGCTACCCGACGTGGTTTCTCATAATCGAGTATTTTTTCTTTGTCGATGGCCTTATGGTGCTTATGCATTTTGCGCTGCTCGATAAGCGCCGTCTTCGTCGGCGATTCGCACTGCTCGACAGCTATCGCGGCAAGAAACTCGCGAAACTCTGGCTCAAGGCATTGGGCGTGCTGCTCCTATGCATGATCGTCATAGTCGCGGTTGCCAATGCGACCGGCGTCGTCGATACTTCCGCTACCTAAAAGAAAAGGGCCCCATTGGGGCCCTTTGCAGTTGCACTTAGATGCGGTTCATCTGAGCGGCGACTTTGTTGTACCAGTCCTGCCACGTGGGCGGGCAGTACTTTTTGGCCGCAGCCGGGGTAAGGGTGGAGCCGTAGTTGGCGCCCAGATAGGCAACGTGAGCGGAGATGCCCTCGCTCCAGCTGCCAAAGCTGCGCCAACCGCCGCCACGTGCACTCCAGCCCCAGGCGTTGTAAGAATTGGCGCAATAAGCACCCTTGGTGCTCTCGATGCAGGCGATGGCGGGGGACCAACGGGGGTCGACACCGGTATTCCAAGCGGCGACGGCAAAGTTATAGCCCTGGCCTGCCATGGGGGAGCCGGCGAGATAATTGTCGATGCGGCTCGTCCACTCATTAATGAACGAATCGTAATCGGAGCTACCGGTATTGGCGTTGTTCACCGTGGTGTCAATGGTGGTGTTGGTGTTGGTGGCCTGGCTGCTGGAATTGCTGCCGCTTACGCCCTCGCCCGAGAGCTTCTCGGCGGCAGCGGCCTTATCGGCCTCAAGCTTGGCAAGCTCGGCGGCATTTTCCTGCTCGGCTTTTGCCTGCGCCTCGCTGCGGAGCTGCTGGGCCTGAGCCAACGCATCCTCGGCGTTTTTCTGCTCTGCCTCAAGCTGAGACTTGGCCTGCTGGAGCTCAGCCTTGTTCTGCTCGAGTTCGGTTTGCATGTTATTGAGCTGTTCGATCTCGTCGACGCTCGAGCTCGTGATCTGGTTGGTGTATTTGCAGGTCGTGATGAACTCACCCAGGCTCTGCGCGTTGACCAGGAAGCTCACGATGGGGTTGGTGCCCTTCTGATACTTGTACAGATCGCGCATGGCGGAGCTTGCCTTGGCCTGCTGCTCGGGAAGCTTAGCCTCGATTTCCTCGATGCTTGCCTCATTGGAGTCAATCTGCTTTTGCAGGTCATCGAGTTTGGTGCGGGCGTCGTTGTAGGCGCTCGTGGCGGCTTCGATCTTCTGCTGGGCTGCGGAAAGCTGGTCCTGCGTTGCCTGCGAGGCGGCATACGCCACAACGGGGGAGAGCATCGGCGTGGCCGTCAGCGCAACGGCGAGCGCGGCGCTCGTGATGATACGAGCCGGCTTCGACGCAATGAGCGCTGCGGCGCGATGATTCGAATGCTGCATCCAGTCCCTCTGCAATCAATCGTAGGTTATGGTTCGAACGGTATTCTACTACTGCTTTCGACCTCAACTTGAACCTTAAAGGTTCCAAAGGGTCAAGTTGAACTTGAGGCTTTGGCTTTGACCTGCAGTTATGATGAATTGTTGAGAAACCATAGAGTTCAACTTTAACGTTACGGAGCCCTGTTTGAGAGGTGTTTTGGGCTGTAAAAGCTATCTCAACGTGGGGTTTTACAACTACAGCGTGCCCTCCTGACGAGCCCGATCAATCTCTTCGAGGGCCTCGGCAGGGGTGAACGAGCAGGTGCCGTCGCCGAGCTTGACCACCTGGATGTCGTCGCCGATATGGACCTCTCCGCCCTTTAGCACCACGCCAAAAACGCCCTCGTGGGGAAAGATGCAGTCGCCGGCGAGATAGTAGATGGCACAGCGTGTGTGGCAGACCTTGCCGATTTGGCTGATTTCGACAAGCACCTCGCTGCCAAGCTTGAGCTGCGTGCCCATGGGGAGCGAGAGTAGATTGATGCCTTGCGTGGTGAAATTCTCCCCAAAGTCACCCTCGTGCACATCGAGCCCGCGCTCCTGCGCCGTCTGGATGGACTCTGCAGCTAAAAAGGAAACCTGGCGGTGCCAATGCCCGGCGTGTGCGTCGGAGGCGAGGCCAAATTGTTCTATAACGGTGTCGTGTCCATCCGCGACGGGCGACTTGCGTGTGCCCTTGTGCGCCGACGTGTTGATCGAGACGATGCGGGCGGGCCTGTCGTAGGCATCGTCTGCCGTGCGTAGGGGAACGGCCGTTTGTGCACGTTCCGCCAGCTCGCGTTTCGCGGCATTGAGGATGGGGTTATCGGTTGGATGGTCTTGGGGCACGTGCGCGCCTTTCGTTTGAGGACGTCAATACGCTGAATCCTACAACAATGGTAGGTTCATTGCCCATTGTCATACAACGGTGAGCGCCGTCTTCGTGCTGGCCTTCGTGCTGGACGATTACGTCGATTGCCATAGATACGGTGGAGCTTTGGGCGCCGGCGGCTTGGCACGCTAGAATAAACCAGTTGCGCAAAGACCGCCCGTTGTGTGGGCAGTTCATGATAGGAAGTTTCCATGGCATTGCAGTTTACAGAGCGCGAGTTCATTCCCGTGCTGCTCGGTGGCGACATCAACGCCTATTCGGTGGCGCGCGCCTTCTACGAGGAGTACCAGGTCAAGAGTCTGGTCTTTGGCAAGTACCAGACGGGTCCCGCGTACCGCAGCCAGATTATCGACTACACGCCCAACGTGGATATCGACACCATGCCCGTGATGCTCAAAACCGTCAACGGCATTGCCCAAGCGCATGCCGATAAGACGATTGTCCTTGTGGGCTGTGGCGATAACTATGTTGCCCTCGTGGCTCAGGCCAAGGATGCCCATGAGTTGGCGGATAACATCGTCGCGCCTTACGCTCCCTATAGCATGCTTGAGCAGTGTCAGAAGAAGGAGATCTTCTACGAGCTGTGCGAGAAGCATGGCGTGCCCTATCCGCATACCTTTACCTTCACCATGGCGATGCTCAACGCCCAAGGCGAGGCGCCTGCCGAAGTGCTCGACCAGATCGATTTTCCCTACCCGATGATTCTGAAGCCTTCTGACGGCATCATGTGGTGGCAGCACGAGTTCGAGGGCCAGAAAAAGGCCTATGAGATTGCCGACCGTGCCGAGCTGGAACAGGTCATTCGCGACTCGTATGCCAGCGGCTACACCGACGACCTGATCTTGCAGGATCGCGTGCCCGGCAACGACGAGTACATGCGCGTGCTCACCAGTTATTCCGACCGCAACGGCAAGGTACGCATGATGTGCCTGGGTCACGTGCTGCTCGAGGAGCATCAGCCTCACGGTGTCGGCAACCACGCCTGTATCATCACCGAGCCCAATGACGAGTTCATGGGCGGCGTGCGCAAGTTGCTCGAGGACCTTCACTTTGTGGGCTATTCCAACTTTGACGTTAAGTACGACGAGCGCGACGGCTCGTTTAAGTTCTTCGATTTCAACACGCGACAAGGTCGCAGCAACTACTACGTCACTAACAGCGGCTTTAACGTTGCCAAGTATGTGGTGGACGAGTATGTGTTCAACCGCCCGTTTGAGCCGGAGTTTGTGACGGCGCAGGACGAGGCGCTGTGGATGGTCGTCCCCATGGGCGTCGTCGACAAGTACGTCAAGGATCCCGAGCTGCGCGCTAAGGTGCATCGCCTGGACAAGGAAGGCAAGGGCGCCGACCCTTCGTTTATGAAGGGCGACTTTGTCTTTAACCGCTGGCTGCGCATGTGGCACACCAAGCTGCGCCACTTTAAGCTGTTCAAGACGTATTACAAGTAGATGAGTGCGGCGCCCGTCCGGTTTACATCGGGCGGGCGCGGGTATGATACGCGCAATTGCGCAAGCGTCACCAAGGAGGCGGCGATGGAAAAGCTGGGAGTTATCGGCGGCATGGGCGCCGAGGCCACGTCGTATTACTACGACCAGGTAGTGCGTCATACGGCTGCTGCCTGCGATCAGGAGCATATCGACATGGTGGTGCTCTCCAAGTCGACCATGCCCGACCGCACGCTTGCCATTAAGACCGGCGAGCATGCCAAGCTGCTGGCGACCATGAAAGAGTGTGCCCAGGCACTCGAGTCGCTGGGCTGTGCGCACATTGCCATTCCCTGCAACACGTCGCACTACTTCTACGACCAGATCCAGTCGTTTACGAAGGTGCCGATTATTCACATGCCGCGTGAGTCGGTGCGCTATGCCCTTGCGGGTGCGGTGATGGGGGAGTGCGAGTTCGACCCCAACCTGAGTATGCCGGCCGAGCCGGTGCACAAGATTGGCATTATGGGCACCGACGGAACCGTGGGCGCGGGCGTCTACGGCCGCGAATGCGAGGCTGCGGGTGTTGAGGTCGTCTATCCCAGCGAGAAACGTCAGAACGATGTGATGTCACTTATCTACGATGATGTGAAGGCCGGACGTGAGCCCGATATGGATAAGTTCGACCGCGTGATGTGGGAGTTCGCCCGTAGCGGCTGCGACCGTGTCATTCTGGCCTGCACCGAGCTATCGGTGCTGCAGAAGTATCGAGAGATGCCCGAGATCACCCTCGATGCCATGGATGTCCTGGTGCGCGAATCCATCATCCGCAGCGGCGCCTCCTACCGCCTCTAGCTTCCGACCTGTCAATAAGGGACAGGTTAATTTTGGTAGGTTTTATCTGGTGAAGCAGTAAAGGCCTCGGCTCGTTTGGTGCGAGCCGAGGCCTTTTGCGTTGGGCGGTTGCTGTCGGTGGCGAACTAGAACAGGAAGCCGATGGCGATGAGGGCGATGCTGACGATGAGCACGGCGATGTCCAGGCCCTTGATGGGGTAGCGCTTGTACGAGCTGGCGCGTGTACGCAGATAGAAGCCGCGCTGTTCTGCCGCCAAGGCTGTGGCATCGGTCTTGCCCACGCTCGAGATGAGCAGTGGCACGCACAGTGGCAGCATGAGCTTAAGCTTCTTGATGGGGTTCTTGGTGTCGTACTCGACGCCGCGTGCGGTCTGCGCTTCCATGATGGCGTTCATCTCCTGACCAAACACCGGAACAAAGCGCAGCGCCGTGGTAAAGGTGAAGGCATAGCGATACGGTACGTGCAGCACCTCGACGCAGGCGTTGGCAAGGTCGTTGAGCTTGGTCACCATGAGCATGAGGATGAGTGGTAACGCCACACCCAGCAGGCGCAGACAGGCCTTCGATCCTGTGATGAGGCCCGTGTCGGTGATAAAGCCCCACACCACGTTGCCATCGCGCATAAAGGCTAGCTGGAGTACCAGCATGATAAGCGCGAGCGGAATCAGCAACTTGAGCAACGAGAGCAGACGGTCGACGACACCGGCATAGGCACCCAGCGCAAGGGTGAGTGCCAAAAAGCCCAGCAGCGCCACGTAGGTGTCGGACAAGAAGATGCCGACGATGATGGCGGCGGCGAGGCCCAATTTGACGACGGGGTTCAGGCGATGCAGTAGCGTATCGCCTGGCATGTAGTCGATGACGTTAACCACGGCGGACCATCTCCTTGGTAATGCGAACGACATCGGTGACCTCGCTCACCTGCGCAAAAGCGGGCGAGACGGAAGATGCCAGACGGCGCGAGAGTTCAATAACCTGGGGCGGCTCAACATAGGCACGCTGCATGAGATCGATGTTCGAAAATAGCTCGTGCGTGCGGCCGCGGTCGAGGATGCGACCGTCGGCCATTACCACAATGCGCTCGGCAAAATCCGAGACGACTTCCATATCGTGGCAGACCATAATCACGGCGCAGCCGCGCTCGGCCATGGTGCGCACCGTTTCCATGACGGTCATGCACTCGCGGTAATCAAGGCCGCTCGTGGGCTCGTCGAGCACGACGATCTTGGGCTCAACCACTACGACGGAGGCAAGCGCCACCATTTGTCGCTGGCCGCGCGAAAGTGAGAAAGGTGCCTCATCGGCAGGCAGGCCAAAGCGGTCGATAACAAGTTGAGCACGGCGCAGAGCCTCGGCACGGTCGATGCCGGCAAGCTCCAGGCCAAAAGCGACCTCGTCGAGTACGGTATCCTTGCAGATCTGGCGGTCGGGGTTTTGGAAGAGCGTTGCGACCTCGCGGGCAATGCGGCTCGTGGGAACGGCTGCGGTATCCAACCCCGTGACGCGCACGCTGCCCGAGGCGGGCTTAAGCAGGCCTGTGAGCAGCTTGGTGAGCGTGGTCTTGCCGGCACCGTTTTGGCCGACGATGCCCACGAGCTCGCCAGGATAGAGCGTCAGGCTTAGGTCGTGGACGGCGGCGCCGCCATTGGGATAGGCAAACTCAACGTGATCGAAGGTGAGCACGGGCTCGGCGTCCTTGGCATGAGGGCGCAACGACGGTGCATGCGGGGAGCCGGCGGGCGCCTGAATGTCGTTGCTTGCGTGTGCGGGGTCGACGATGCCCGAAATCAGGCGCTCGGCCTCGTCGACATCCAAGCAAGGGGTACCGCTTACCAGGCCATCGGCCTCGAGGCTATTGAAGATACGCGTGACGCGAGGGCAGTCGACGCCGATGGCACGGAGCTCGTCGGTATGCGCGAAGACCTCGTGTGGTTCGCCCTGCAGCGCGATTTCGCCATGGTTGAGCACGAGCACGCGGTTGCAGTACTCCGAGAGCAGGGCGACCTTTTGCTCAACGACGACGATGGTAATTCCAAGTGTGCGGTTTGCCTCACGCAGCGTCTCGAAGACCAATGTGGAGCTGGCGGGGTCGAGTGCCGCGGTGGGCTCGTCGAGAACCAAGACGCGCGGACGCATGGCGAGGATGGCGGCGATGGCTACCTTTTGCTTCTGTCCGCCCGAGAGGGTGGCGATCTCGCGGTCGCGCAGGTCGCTGATGCCGACGGTCTCGAGCGTTTCGCTCACGCGCTGCTCGATCTGGTCGTGGGGAACGTCAAAGTTCTCGAGGCCAAAGAGCATCTCGTCCTCGACGACTGAGGCGACCATCTGCGTGTCGATATCCTGCAGCACGCTGCCGACGATTTGCGACACGTCGGTGAGCGAGGCTTCGCAGGTGTCGTGGCCGTCAACCATGACGGACCCAAAGAACGTGCCGGTGTAGTGGTGGGGCACGGCACCTGACAGGCAGGCGGCAAGCGTGGACTTGCCGGCGCCCGAGGGTCCGATGATGCCGATGAAATCTCCCTTGTTCACGCTGAGCGAGATGTGGCTGAGCGCCCGCTCGGTTTGCGTGCCATAGGAGAACGAGACATCGTCGACGTTGATGATCGTTTCCATGGATACCTTTCATAGTCATTGGGGACGTTCTTACATGACTAGTCGTTTAAGAACGTCCCCAAGAGCTAGTTGTCTGGGACAGTCTTTGATGACGGGGCCGTGGAGTTGCGGCCCCGTCCATCATATCAGGCTATTTGTTGAGCACCTTGCGGAGGGGGAAGAAGAGGGTCTGGACCACAACGGCGTTGAAGACGGCAGTACCGAGCACGATGGGCACCTTGGCGAGCGCTGTGGGCAGCGCGGCACCCATGATGACGGTGCCCAGGACGGCGAAGAGGGCACCCGAAACCAGGGTGGTGAGCAGACCGGCGATGAAGGGGTTGACCTTGCTGCCGCCGATGTTTGACTTGACGAGGGCAGTCATGGTCAGTGCGCCGGCAAGCTCGGTGACAAAGTTGAGGCCAGGGATTGACGTGGTGATCTGGATAACGGCGGCCGACAGGATGCCAAAGATGGCGGCCTGGGCAAAGCTCGCCTGCGTGAGCGCGATGGCTAGGGCATAGGCGGCGATGATGAACTGAGGTTTAATTCCCGTAACCGCCAGAGCGTTGCCTACGGTCATGTTGAGGATAAAGCCAGCGGCAAGCAGGACGGCGAGCAGGACCAACGAGGTGATATCGAGGATGCCTTTGTCTGAGGTGGCGTTGGCTGAGATGGTGCGGGCTTGGGTGTTGCTGGCCATGATGTTCTCCTTAAGGTGAGATTTGAGATAAGAGTGCCCTGGACCCCCACGAAAGGGGCTAAATCGGAAAGGGGATCAATTTTGAATAATGGAGCACGGAGACGGCTTTACGAGGGGCCCAGGTTGGCGCGAAAGAGGAGCGAAGCGTACTTGGGTACGCGAGCGACGAATGAACGCCAAGATGGGGTGGCTCGTAAAGCCGAGCGGGTTAGTTGAGCTTCAGGGCCTTCTGGATGGGCAGGTAGAGGGCACCGACCAGAATGGCGTTAAAGACGGCGGTCATGGCGACGACGGGCAGCATGGCGGCGGCGAGCTCGCCTACCACGCCGAGCATGGCCATCTTGATGACCATGAAGATGACACCTGAGACAAAGGTGGTCAGGAAGGTTGCGACAATGGCGATGGCGGGCTTGACCTGACCGTTCTTGTCGGCGGCGTTGACGATGCCGGCCATGAGCATGGCGGCGATGCCCTCGGCGGCAAAATCGACGAACGGCGAAGTGGTGGTGATCTGGATCACGGCAGCCGAGATGAGGCCAATGACGAGCGCCTGGCCGATATTGGGGCGAACGACCAGGATGGTGAGGCAGAAGGCCGAGATGATGAACTCGGGGCTGATCATGCCGCCCGAGATGCCCGAGATTGCCTTGCCGACGGTGAAGTTGAGGATGAAGCCGGCGGCGAGCAGGATGGCGAGCAGGACGAGGGCGCGGACATCGAGTTTGCCACGGTCGGCGGTCTGGACGGTGCGGGGCTGGGTGGCGGTGGTGTTCTGAGACATGGTGAAAATCCTTTCGGAAGGGGATTGCAAGAGAAAAGCGGAGGCGCGTGATGCGAATGCGATCGGGCTCGAGATAGAAAAAGGCCCCCGGTCGAAACCGGAGGCCTTCCAATCACCTAGAGCGCAAAAAACAGGCGTGAGGGACTCACTGTCGACCGATCGTATTCGCATCACGCCACCACCAGTTGTTAAGAGAGTTCATCGTGTTCTTCATGTTGGTGGCTCCTTTCGTGATGCCGTGGCGCGGTCGCACCTTGTTGCTGTTGCGCTGCACTATAGCACAGCGAAGTGTGTGCGGGGAAATCTTTTTTAAAAAGATTTCAGGCGGGTTTCCCGTCGGTCAAAAAGGCGGGTTAAGCGGGCGAGGCTGCCATTGCTGCCTTGCCCACTCAGCTAGGACGCTACTCCTTATTGCGACGGTAGAGGAAGTAACCACCTGCGGAGATGACGGCAACGCCAGCGATGGCGAATGCAGCCACCATGCGGCCATCAAAACGATCGCCAGTGGTGGGCAGGCCGCCCTTGGTGTTCGTCTTGTTGGTGGTTACTGTGGTCGTGGTGTCCGACTTGCCAGGCTTCTCGGGCTTGGTGGTGGGCTGCTCGGGCTTAGCGGGCTGCTCGGGGGTACCGGGCTGCTCAGGAGTGCCAGGCTGCTCGGGAGTTCCGGGCTGATCCGGGGTCACCGGGTCGGTGGCAAGAGCGTCCTTGGCGTAGGTGATGGACTCCTTGAGGCCGTTGGTCTCGGTGTTCAGGTCGCTCGGGGTGAAGGGCTCGTCGAAGTTCTCGGCTTTCAGGTAAGCGCGCATCTCCTGGAGCAGGGCCTTGCACTTGACGTAGGTGTTCTCGGTGGCAGCCTTGCCGGCCTTGTTGGCCAGAGCGGTGCGGCCCTCGGTGGTCGTCTCGGCCAGCATGGCGGCGTCAACTTCCTTGTTCTGCTCGATGAGCTCGTTCTGGAGCGCATCGAGGTAGGAGCGCACGCTGGTGGCGAATTGTGCGCGGTTCGCGAAGCATAGCGAGTTGATGTCCATCAGGACGTAGTTAATGGAGTTCTCGGGCTCCTCGTTGTTCACGATGTCCGTCTCGCTGCAGTGACCATAATCAACGGTCTGGTCGCTGAAGTAGGGGCTGACTTCGGTCATCAGAGCGGAGTATAGCGGGATAGCGACGGAGAACTCGGCGCAGGAGAGCATCTCCCACTGGATGGTTGCAATCTCGGGGTCATAGCCCTTTCGAATCTGGAAGAGGTTGGCCTCGGCGTTGCGGTCGGAACCGATGCTGCTGACACCGTCAGTATTGGCATTAAGGCCGGGGACATTTTCACCGCGGTTGCCGAAGGCGCGAATCAGCTCAAACGTGTTCCAGTCGGACTTGCCGGGCTGGAAGAACAGCGGCTGCATCTCATGAACCATGGCACCGAGCGTGGCGTCATTCTTGTCCTTGTCCTTGACGATCTCGTAGTCGGTGCCCTCGGTCAGCGGAGCCATAAAGTAGTCGCGGCCCTGGATATAACGCGCCCAAGAGCCCATGCCCGTATTGTTGATAGACGCACCGTAGGTCTGGGCAACATCGAACTGTCCGTCTTCAAAGTACTTGGCGAAGCCCTTCTCTTCGGGCATAGTCCGGATTCCCTCAGAGTGGAGGCAGTTCTCAGCATCGTCAAGATTGACCTGGAAATTGAGGTTACTAATGTTGGGGTTGACCGAAGCGACGTCGTCGGTCAGCTTCATAGCGATCCACTGGTGGCCGGAAAGCGCGGCGAACAGCCAAGTCTCGGTGTTGTCGGCGATGATGAGCTGATCGTTGGAGTAGACACCCTGCTCGTCGATCAGGGTGCCGATGAGCTCGACGCCCTCGCGGGCCGTTGCGCTCTCGCCCAAGATGACGCCCGCGTAGCTGTACTCGCCGATGCCGGTATTTTTGACCTCGGGATTTGCTTTGTGGGCATGCCTGGTCGTGGGATCCGCTGCCTTGGCATCGTCGTTGTAGGAGGTGCTCAGCGTTGCGGAGCAGGAGACGCCCTTCTCATTGATGCCGGCCTCGGAGTAGGCATCCCAGCGTCCATCCCACTCAGCAGGATGGTCGCGCACGTAGCTGTAACGATACGTAGTCTTGGTCGAGGTGTAGGAGAATTCGGACTCGTTCGAGCTGTAGGTATGACCAGGGCCATGAGAGGGCTCGATGCCATAGTGTTTGAGGTAACGAGTGCCAATGTCCTCGGTGCGGCCATAGTACGTGTTACCGTCGGCCGTAAGGTTCTTGCCCATGTACATTTGCGTGCAGGCGAGCGCAGATGTCGGCATGGACATGATGGTTGCAGCTCCAAAGGCGAGGCCTATGCCTAGCTTCTTGAGCGCGTTGACGGGGTGAGTTTTCCTCATTTTCCCTCCCAGCGTGCGAAAGCCCTCTGTCGCCAGAGGGCTTCAGCCAATAAAGACACCCCATTAGCGTAACGAATTGGAAACAATATTCATCTATGAAAGAAACCTACTCGATAAGCGTGATGAAATATGCGATGAGCGGTTAATTGTACTCAGTTTGTAGCTTTACTTTAATAAAGACGCCCTGCAATTACTGTAGACGAATAAAGTAGCTGGGAATGCCCGAAATGAAAATCCCCCGCTGTTTGGCAAATGCATAAACAACGGGGGGAGACGATAATTGGATGAATATCATACCAATGTGGAATTACTTCTTCCGGCGGTGGATCACGTTAATCGCATAGCCGATGAGCATGGCCAGAACGATGACGATAAAGCCGAGCAGGGGATTGTCGTTCATGGGGTCCTCCTATTTTCCGAGCGGGGAGAATTCGTCGACGATGAGGTCGAGGCATTGCGGAAGTGCGCGGGCACCAAAGACGCCCGAGTTGCTGGAGATGATCTCGCCATCGAACTGCATGCCAAGCGACGGCGTGCAGGTGATCTTGGCTTCTTTGGTCTGGATGATCTTGAACTGCGGACGGCCGAGCACCTTGCCGGCGGGGTCGAGTGCGGCGGTGATCACGGTGGGCAGGAGCTGCACGGTGCGCACGGGTTCTATGACCGCAATGTCGACCATGCCATCGTTCATGCGGCAGTCGGGGAACAGGTTGATGTCGTTTTGGATGACCGAGGTGTTGCCGGCCATGCAGCAGATGCCATCGAGCTCCTCGACAATGCCGTCATGCTCAATCGTAAAGTGCGCCACCGTGGGGTTGGGTGTGGCGAGCGCCGACAGGAAATAGGCGATCTCGCCGATGTCGTTTTTGGTGGGGGCGGCCTTCATCATGATCTCGGCATCGTAGCCCGATCCGGCGATGATAATAAAGCCGTGACGCTTTTCGTTGCCGTTCTCGTCAAGCCAAAAGAGCTCGCCCATATCCGCCTTGACGGTACGGCCGACGCGGCAGGCCTTGGCGAGCGCCGCGGCCTCGGGGGCATTGCCGATGTTGTTAAAGAACAGGCAGGCCGTGCCGGAGGGGAAGACGAGCGTGGGGACACCGCATCCGCGCATCTGGTCGAGCACGTTGGAGACGGTACCGTCGCCGCCAGAAATCACCACGCGATCGAATTCGCGCACGTCTGCCACGGCGTCCTCAGGTTCCATACCATCGCCGATAAAACGCATCACGACCTCGTCGCCGCCCTGCGCGAGGGCGTGCGTGAATGCGTAGATTTCATCTGAGCTGGGGCCCGATGCCGGGTTGTGGATGATAAGGCAGCGCATACTTACGTTCCCGTTCTGTGACTAACCGAGTATAGTTGTAGGGCAATGCCGATATCCTACCCGTGTTTTTCGGGCCTAACCTTATTCGATGGGTTGATATGTACATTTCCACACATCAGGCTCTACTCGACTTTTGCCAGCGCGCCCGCGAGTTCGACGCGATTGCCGTCGATACCGAGTTTTTGCGCGAGCGCACGTTCCATCCGCGTCTGTGTCTGGTTCAGATAGCCACCCCTGCCGAGAGCGTCGCGGTCGATCCTCTGGTGATCGACGACCTGTCGCCGCTGGCCGAGCTTATGGCCGACGAGAGCGTGACCAAAGTCTTCCACGCCTGCTCGCAGGATATGGAGGTCATGCTCCATACCGTGGGCGTGCTGCCGCGTCCGATTTTTGACACGCAGGTGGCCGCCGCCTTTTTGGGCGAGCGCCAGCAGATTTCCTACGGCGCGCTCGTGCAGACGTTTTGCGGCGTCTCGCTGCCCAAGACTGAGTCACTGACCGACTGGTCGCGTCGCCCACTGACCGATAAGCAGATTGAGTACGCGATCGATGACGTCAAGTACCTGATCGTCGCCTATACCGAGATGATGAGCCGCCTGCGCGAGCTGGGCCGCGTGGACTGGGTGCTCGACGAGCTGCGCCCGCTGGCTGACGAGTCGCACTATCGCGCCGATCGCCACGAGGCGTTCCGTAAGGTCAAACGCATCAATTCGTGCAGCCGTCACCAGTTGGGCATCGCGCGCGAGCTCGCCGCCTGGCGCGAGGACCGCGCCGAGCGCCGTAACATCCCGCGCAAGTGGGTCATGTCCGACGACACGCTGCTTGCGCTCGTTAAGCGCAATCCTGTGCGCGTTGAGGAGTTCCGTAGCATTCGCGGTACCGACCAGTTGGGGGAGCGCGACGTGGACGGTGCGCTCATGGCCATCAAGCGTGGCGCAAGCTGCCCGCACGATCGTCTGCCGCTCATGGTGCGTGGGCATCGCCAGATCTCGCCGGAGCTGGAGAGCGTGACGGACCTCATGTATGCGCTTATTCGCCTGGTTGCCGAACGCTCGGGCGTGGCGACCTCGGTCATTGCCTCGCGCGATGACCTGGCTGACTACATTGAGCATCCCGAGCAGAGCCCCCTGCGTGAAGGCTGGCGTTTTGAGCTCGTGGGCTCGCGTCTGGACGATCTGCTTTCCGGCAATATGGGACTCACCGTGAAGGACGGCAAAATCGAGCTCCTGTAAGGAAGCCTAGCCGCTTGAGTGGGTAGAATGCCTCCAACGTGTAACTCGATTCGGAGGAATTCGCATGCCTTATTACTATGGATACGGCTTTGGTATCGACCCGCTGTACCTGCTGGTTGTTCTTGTCTGCACGGTGCTTGGCCTTGCCGCGCAGAGCTATATCAATTCGACGTACAAGACGTGGTCCAAGGTTCGCTCGGACGGCGACACGGGCGCCACGGTCGCTCGCCGCATGCTCGACGTCAACGGCTGCAATGCCGTGGGTATCAAGGGCGTCGCTGGTGAGCTTACCGACCACTACAACCCGCAGGACAACAATTTGTATCTGTCGGATTCCAACCGTTCGGGCGGCTCGGTCGCAAGCGTTGCTGTCGCTTGTCACGAGGCAGGCCATGCCGCGCAGCGTCAAAGCGGCTATGCCATGATGAAGGTACGCACCGCCCTCGTGCCGGTCGTCAACTTTACCCAGAACACTTGGACCATCGTGCTGCTCATGGGCCTGTTCATGAACATCGCGGGGCTCACGACTCTCGCACTGATCTTCTTCTCGTTTAGCGTGCTGTTCCAGCTCGTTACGCTGCCGGTCGAGATCGATGCCAGTCGCCGCGCCGTGGCGTATATCGAGCAGTCGGGCATGAGTTCCAAGCAGGTCAACGGTGCCAAGAAGGTGCTGACGGCAGCCGCGCTCACCTACGTGGCGGCGGCGCTCACCTCGATCGTTCAGCTGCTCTACCTGATGGCTCGCTACAACAGAAACTCCAACCGATAACAAATAGGACAGGCAGGCGCCGCGGGGATTCGTGTCCACGCGGCGCTGTACTATGTGTTGGACTTAAATATGCACGGGGCCGGAGCCTCTGTGCGCGATAACGAAAGGAGGCTGCGTGGCAGGCTGGAATCTGACCGGCAATACCGTTTCCGCCGAGTTCGACGGATCGGACGAGCAAGAGCGCAAAGAGCTCAGCGTGAGCCAAGCGGTGGAGATCGCCGCCGGCGCGCTCGATGCCATTCCGCAGCTGAGCGTTTTGGGTGAGGTCACGGGTTTTCGTGGTCCCAATGCCCGAAGCGGCCACTGCTACTTCCAAATCAAGGACGACTCGGCGGCCGTCGACTGCATCATCTGGAAGGGCGCCTACCTTAAGCGCACCTTCGATCTGCGCGACGGCATGCAGGTGAGCTTTAAGGGCAGCTTCAATCTCTACAAGCCCACGGGTCGCATGAGCTTTGTCGCTCGCTCGTTTTCGCTGGCGGGGGAGGGTCTGCTGCGTCAACAAGTGGCGCAACTGGCCGAAAAGCTGCGTCGCGAGGGCCTGATGGACGAAGCGCGCAAGCGCCGCATTCCGGTGTTTTGCTCGCGTGTGGCGGTCGTCACCTCGCTTTCGGGTGCCGTAATCGACGACGTCAAGCGTACCTTGCGCCGTCGCAACCCGCTCGTCGAGCTTGTCTGCGTGGGCGCAAAGGTCCAGGGCGAGGGTGCGCCGGCAGAGCTTATTGAAGGCTTGCGCCGCGCCGCTGCCATTACGCCGGCGCCCGATTGTATTTTGCTCGTGCGTGGCGGCGGTTCCTTTGAGGACCTCATGACCTTTAACGACGAGGAGCTTGCCCGCGCGGTGGCGGCTTGTCCTGTGCCCGTGGTGACCGGCATTGGCCATGAGCCCGATACCTCGATTTGCGACATGGTGAGCGACCGCCGCGCTTCCACGCCCACGGCGGCGGCCGAATCGGTGGCGCCGGCTATGACGGAGCTGGCAGATGTGCTCGAGGCGCGCCATCAGCGTCTGGGTGCCGCGATGGCATCGATGATTGGGTCGGCCCAGGTCGACCTGGAGATGCTCGATCAGCGCGGTCGCCGTGCCTGGGATACCTATACGGCTCGCTTGGGCGATGCACTCGACGCCGCCGCATGCCGCCCGTGCCTCAACGACCCCACATTTATGGTTGAGCGTCGCGAATCGGAGCTTGCGCTGACTGCCGATCGCCTGTCAGGCGCCATAGTACGCTCGGTCGGGACATTCCGCTCCAACTTTGAGCGCCTGCCCGAGCGTCTGGTTGCAAGCATCTCGGGGCTCGATGGCAAGCGCCATGCGCTCACACTTGCGAGTTCCCGTCTGGAGCATCAGGGGCGCACGATGCTCAACAAACCCGCGTCCGACCTGGGCCGTGCGGCAGCCTCGCTCGATGCCCTGTCGCCGCTCAAGGTGCTTGCTCGCGGCTATTCCATCGCGTACAGCGATGATGGTGTGGCTACGAGTGCCAAGACCTTTAAGCCTGGCGACGCCATTCGCGTCCGCATGGCAGACGGCAACGTGGCGGCAACGGTCGATACGGTCGAGTAACCCGCGTTTCATTGCGATAAACCTTTAGGAAAGGAAACAGATATGGCAGAGAAGACCCCGGTCGAGCAGCTTACGTACAAGCAGGCCTCGCAGGAGCTGGAGCTCATCATCCGCAGCCTGGAGTCGGGCGATATGGAGCTCGAGGAGTCGCTCGAGAGCTACACCCGCGGCGTCGAGCTCCTCAAGAGCCTGCGCACCCGCTTGTCCGATGCCGAGCAGAAGGTCTCGGTACTCCTTAAGGACGTCGACGGCAACGACGTGCTCGCCGACGGCGAGGCCGCCAACACGGACGACAACCTCTCGTTCTAAGCATCTCGACCAAATATAATTACCTTGGTCTGTAAGAAAGGAACCAACCATGTGCGATTGCATCTTCTGCAAAATTGCCAACCACGAGATCCCCTCGACCGTTGTCTATGAGGACGACCAGGTCATCGCCTTCGACGACCTCAACCCACAGGCGCCGGTCCACACGCTCGTGATCCCCAAGAAGCACTACAGCGACATCGCCGACAACGTACCTGCCGAGACCATGGGCGCCATGGCTCACGCCATCCAAGAGGTCGCCAAGGCCAAGGGTCTGGAGGACGGTTTCCGCGTCATCTCCAACAAGGGTGTCAACGCCGGCCAGACCGTCATGCACTTCCACATGCACGTCCTCGGCGGCAAAAACCTGGGCGAGAACCTCATCTGAGGACGCGTAGCCCGTCGACTTGGCTGCCTTTGGAGTAATCTATGCAGCTTTCTCAACTCGAATACCTTCAAGCGGTAGCGAACTATGGCGGCGTGCGTAAAGCAGCTCGCGCCGTTCATGTGAGCCCGCAGGCCGTTTCGTCGGCAATCAAAAAGTTGGAATCTGAGTATCAGATTGTTTTGCTCGACCGATCGGCGGGGGAGGCTGTTTTGTCTCCGTCGGGCAGAGAATTTGCGCGTCGTGCACGCGTGATCCTGGCACAAGTCGACGATCTCAAAAAGTACGCCCAATCGAGGGACGACGGCGTCTCGCCCGATGGCCACTTTCGTCTTTACGCCCCCTGCCTTCATGGGCGGGGGCGCCTTTTTGCCGAAAACTGGTACGACTCGTTTGAAAGCTCGCACCCTCAGATTCACCTTGATGTGTGGCATCAGCCAACGGCAACATGCTTTGAATCACTTATACTTGGAATTTCGGACGCGGCTATCTCATTCGAGGAACCACGGGACAGCGTCCTTTCTTCAAAATATTTGGGTGAAAAGGAGCTCAAGGTTCTTTCATGCCCAGCGGGCCATCAATCTGTGGGCGCCATGACCATTCGCGAGTTACTGGGCGGCAGGCTCGCTGTTCCCATTAATTTGTCACCCTGTCTCAATGCGATCAACCAATGCCCTGAAGCCCAGCTCGTCAATTTTCGCTTCCGTGATGTTGAATACGGAAGCAGGGCTCAGACTGAGTTTCTTCAAGCCGGGGGATTGATATTGAGTTTGTCTGGGTCCTCTCTCGCATCGGATGGGTCAGAAGTGAGTGAGTGCTCCATTGAGGGTTCGCGTGATGTAACCTTGCCTATCTACTTTTGCTATCGGCAAAATTCCTGGACTGATCGACACCAGACGGTTTTTCTGCACCTATTGCGTCATCTTGCTTCGTGAGATTAATTGGCTTCGAGGCATCAAGTGATTATTGACGCCTTGTAACACATAGCTGACAGCTTTGCCCTCATGCTTTTCCAAGATTCCGATTTAGATTGCTGACTCTTGGAGGGCGGAGCATGAAAAACCGTACGGTTTTGCTTTATATGACGTTCGTTTTTCTGTCGAACTTCAGCACCATTTTGTATTTTCTGACGGTTTACCTTGAATTCGTCGGATTCTCGATGGTGGCGATTTCTAGCATGATGATTGCATACCAAGTGAGCAAGTTCATTCTTGAGGTTCCTACTGGTTATATTGCTGACAGGTTTGGACGAAAAGTGAGCGGTCTCGTTGGCGTCGTGGGGATGCTTGGATACTACGCTGCCCTGCTTCTTGTCCGTTCTCCTCTGCTTTTAATCGGTGCGTTCGCTCTCAAGGGTTTTGCCGTTGCATGTGTGAGCGGATCCATCGAAGCGATTTACATTGACAGCGTCTCTCAGGACCAGCTCATAAGACTTAATGTCGTTGAGCGATTTGTTTTCTATGCCTCTTATGCCATCTCCGCTTGCGTGGGCGGTTTCATTTCGTCCGCTGGTGCGTATCTCATTGGTCTTTCGGCAGATATCATCGCAATGGTGTTGACGTTGGTTGTCGTTGTCTGCATTCCTGAGATGCGAAGAGGGGGCACTGCGGGGACACCTGAGCGTGGAATTAGCCCGAAGATGATCGGTGCCGCTATTGCGGGTGATGGCATTCTTCGTTCAGCGTTCATCATGGACTGTTCTCAGGCATTTGCTTTTGTCGCCCTGGAAGACTTTTTCTCACTGTTGCTTGCGGGTCGCGGAATGAATGCCGTCGCTTCGGGTGTGATCATTGCGGTCCAGCTCCTTGCCTCGGCCTCCATGGGGCTTATTGTGCCCAGTGCGATTGCTCATGTCGACAAGGGCCGTTTTGCGCGTATTTGCGGCATCGTGCGCCTTTTCCTGACTGCTCTATTTTTGATTCCCTTTACTCCGGTCTATTTGCTGCCCGTGTTCTATGTGTTGCAGACGGTCGCCTACTCGTTATTTGCTCCAATTAAATACTCAATTTTTCAAAATGCTGCCGATTCTTCGATGCGCTGTTCACTGATTTCGGTTCAAAGCCAGATGGTGGCGGTGGGTGCCATCCTTTTCTATCTGTTCAATGCTGCGTTGAGCAGCATCGCGGACATTCGAGTCATATTGCTTGTCGCGCTCGGGATTTCTTCTTTGGCGTATATCCCCGCGCTCTTTCGTCTTACAAGCTAAAGGACATGAGCATTTAGGCGCCGATAACTTATATATCAACGCAATAAACCCGAGCGCGAGGGCGTTTGGGTTTATTATTGAAGCGTATGTAACCTGGCGGCGCCACACCGCCTGTTAGTAGGGAGACACATGAACGTTCTGGTCGTCAACGCAGGATCTTCGACCCTTAAGTATCAGGTCATCGATACCAAGTCCCACAAGGTGTCCGCAAAGGGCTCCTGCGAGCGCGTCTGCTTTACCGGCGGTACCTTCACCCACGCTGCCAACGGCTCCAAGAAGGTGACCGAGAACATCGAGTTCCCCGACCACAAGGTCGCCATCGAGGTCGTCCTGAAGGACCTCGAGGCCAACGGCGTCAAGATCGAGGGTATCGGCCACCGTATCGTTCAGGGCGGTTGGTACTTTGGCGATTCCTCCCTCGTCGACGAGGACGTCCTCGCCAAGATCCGCGAGGTCGCTCCGCTCGCCCCGCTGCACAACAACCCCGAGGCCAATGTTATCGAGTACTGCCTGGAGCAGTATCCCGACCTGCCCAACGTCACGGTTTACGACACCGCTTTCCACTTCAACATGCCCGAGGTCGCCAAGACCTACGCCCTGCCCAAGGATGTTTGCGACAAGCTGCACATCCGTAAGTACGGCGCCCACGGCACCAGCTATCGCTACATCTCCAAGAAGGTCGCCGAGATGACCAACGGCGAGGCCCGCAAGGTCGTCGTGTGCCATATCGGTTCCGGCGCTTCCCTGTGCGCCATCGAGGACGGCAAGTGCATGGACACCACCATGGGCTTGACGCCGCTCGACGGTGTCATGATGGGCACCCGCTGCGGCTCTATCGACCCGGCCACCGTGTGCTACCTGCAGCGCGAGGGCGGCTACACCTTCGACGAGGTCGACGAGATGATGAACAAGAAGTCCGGCCTTTTGGCTGTGACCGGCGGCAAGACCAACGACTGCCGCAACGTCGAGGAGCTCGCCGCCGCTGGTGACCCCGAGGCCCAGCTCGCCTTCGATATGTTCGTCTACAAGATTGCCGCCAAGGCTGCCGAGATGGCCACCTCCATGTGCGGTATGGACACCCTGGTCTTCACTGCCGGCATCGGCGAGCACGCTCCGGCCGTCCGCGCCGGCGTGGCCGATCGTCTGGCCTTTATGGGCGTCAAGATGGATCATGCCCGCAACGCTCTGCGTGGCGACGGCGCTTGGTGCCTGTCTGCCAAGGATTCCAAGGTCAAGATCTTCGTTATCCCCACGGACGAGGAATTCATGATCGCTTCCGACGTCGAGCGCATCGTCAACGGCAAGTAATTGCAAAAGGGGAGGGGCTGGACGACCGAGCGCCGTTCGGCCCCTCTTTTGTGCTCGTTGGGCGATATGCCTGATAGTTATTTATTAAGCTGTGATAACTTCTTATTAACATGCGGCCGCCTTAAGGGGTCTGCGCCGACCGTATCGCACTGCAAAGGAGTCTCATGAACGTACTTGTTGTCAACGCCGGTAGCTCAAGCCTTAAATATCAGCTTTTGGATACCGATACCCGCGAGGTTTTCGCCAAGGGCAACTGCGAACGTATCGGTTCGGACATGGGCATCTTTGGCCACTCCGAGAACGGTGGCGCCAAGCAAACCGAGGAGGTCCCCTTCCCGGACCACCGTTCGGCTATCGCACGTGTGCTCGAGGAGCTCGAGAAGACCGACTTTACGATCGATGGCATTGGGCATCGTATCGTTCAGGGTGGCTGGTACTTCGATGATTCCGCGGTCGTCGACGATGAGGTCATGGCTAAGATCCTCGAGGTGGCACCGCTTGCTCCGCTGCACAACTACGGCGAGGCAGCGGCAATCGAGTATTGTCGCGAGAAGTATCCGGAGCTGCCCAACGTGGCCGTCTTCGACACCTCGTTCCACATGACTATGCCCGAGGTCGCCTACACCTACGCCCTGCCCAAGGACGTGTGTGACAAGTACCACGTGCGCAAGTACGGCGCCCACGGTACGAGCCACCGCTACGAGTGGATGATGGCCAAGGAGATCCTGGGCTCGCGCTGCCACCGTCTGCTTTCGTGCCATCTGGGCAACGGTGCCTCGCTTGCCGCCATCGAGGACGGTGTATGCCGCGATACCACGATGGGCCTCACGCCGCTCGACGGCCTGATGATGGGCACCCGTTGTGGTTCCATTGACCCGGCCACCGTGTGCTACCTGCAGCGCGAGGGCGGCTACAGCTACCAGGAAGTCGATGACATGATGAACAAGCAGTCCGGCCTGCTTGCCATCTCGGGCATCTCCAACGACGCCCGCGACATCCGTACGCGCGCCTCCGAGGGCGACGAGCGTTGCCTACTCGCCTTCGATATGTTCGCCTACAAGGCCATGCAGCAGGCCGGCTCCATGATCGCTTCCATGGCGGGCGTGGACACCATTACCTTTACCGCCGGCATTGGCGAGAATGACTGGTCGATCCGCAAGGCCTTCTGCGACTGCTTCGAGTGGCTGGGCGTGCGCATCGACAACAACAAGAACCGCGAGGCCGTGGGTAACGGCCCGCAGGTCATCAGCGCCGCCGGCTCTTCCGTCATGGTCATGGTCATCCCCACCGACGAGGAATACATGATCGCCCACGACGTCGAGCGCCTGACCAAGAACAACTAGTGCGTTCGCTTGCGATTGAACGAAAGGCCTCCTGGGCAGCAGCTCCGGAGGCCTTTTTGCTGACAGGCGGAAATTCCAGTCCCAAAGTGATCATCATCAGTAACGCCTGCGCTCCCAGCAACGACACCCATCCATTCAGATCCTCAGCCCCAGCTCGTAGCCAAGCCGCCGTCCACCCCAGATCCCCTGAATGCCACGTGACGGTAGAAGGCCGTACGGGCTAACCCCTGAAAACATTCCGCAGACCAGAAACGCCCCCGTTCGTAGCTCCGAAGGAGCAGAACGGGGGCGTTTCATTGGTCGAGGACGTTTTCAGGGGTTAGCCCGTACGGCCTTCGGGCGAGTGCGGACGCTACTCAGCCATCTGAGCCTGGACGGCGGTGATGGCCACGACACCCACGATGTCGTCGGCAGAGCAGCCGCGCGAAAGGTCGTTGACCGGCTTGGCGATGCCCTGCAGGATGGGGCCGTAGGCGTCGGCACCGGCGAAGCGCTGGACCAGCTTGTAGCCGATGTTGCCGGCCTCGAGGTCGGGGAACACGAGCACGTTGGCCTTGCCGGCGACAGAGGAGCCGGGAGCCTTGAGCTGAGCGACGGTGGGGACGATAGCGGCGTCGAGCTGCAGGTCGCCATCGATGGCGAGCTCGGGAGCCTTCTCCTTGCAGAACTTCACGGCCTCTTGGACCTTCTTGGCGACCTCGCCGCCGGCGGAGCCCATGGTGGAGTAGGAGAGCATGGCCACGTGCGGCTCAACGTTGCCCATGAAGGTGGACCAGGAGTGAGCGGAGGCGATGGCGATCTCGGAGAGCTCGTCGGAGGACGGGTTGATGTTGAGGCCGCAGTCGGCGAAGATCAGCGTGCCGTCGGTGCCGAACTGCGGGGTGTCGGTGCACATCACGAAGAAGGCCGAGACCAGCTTGGTACCCGGGGCGGTCTTGAGGATCTGAAGCGCGGGGCGCAGGGTGTCGGCGGTGGAGTGGCAGGCGCCGGAGACCAGGCCGTCGGCATCGCCCATCTTGACCATCATGGTGCCAAAGTAGGTGGCATCCATCACCTGGGCGCGAGCCTGCTCGATGGTAACGCCCTTCTTGGCGCGGAGCTCGGCAAACTTCTGTGCGTACTCCTCGTGCTTCTCGGCGTTGCGCGGATCGATGACGGTGGCGCCGGGGACGTTGATCTCGTTGGGATCGCCCAGGATGACGATGTTGGCCAGGCCTTCCTCGATGATCTTGTTGGCCGCGACGATGGTGCGCGGATCCTCGCCCTCGGGCAGGACGATGGTCTTAAGGTCGGCCTTGGCGGCAGACTTCATACGGTTTAGGAATTCGCTCATGTTACTCCTTGCAAGCGTTTCGCTAAGCTCCAGGCGCCCGGCTGTTCACGAATAAACCCGCTGCTAGCGGGTTTACCTTTCAATTATGTACGCCGCGGTGCTTGAGCTTTCCTTGTGTGGCAAGCTCATTATAGGACGCATTAGCGCTATAATCGCTCTGATAAATATGTCTCGAAGAATGTTCGAGAAAAGCCCAGCTAACGAGCCCGTGGCTTTTGACAAGGAGTATCGATGCAGATTACCTCAGGCCTGCCTGAAGGCTTTAACGCCGGCGCGTACGACATGATTGTCGTCGGTGCTGGATATGCCGGTGCCGTTTGCGCCCGCCGTCTTGCCGAGACCATCGGCTATCGTGTTGCCGTTTTGGAGCGCCGTAGCCACATTGCGGGCAATGCCTATGACTGCACTGACGAGGCCGGAATCCTGATCCACGAGTACGGTCCGCATATCTATCACACCTTTAACGAGCGCGTGCACAATTTCCTGTCGCGCTTTACCAAGTGGACGGATTATCAGCACAAGGTGCTCGCCAACATCAACGGCACCCTTATGCCCGTGCCCTTCAACCATGCGAGTCTCAAGCTCGCCTTTGGTGATGAGCGCGGCGAGGGGCTGTATCAGAAGCTCGTGGAGACCTTTGGCAAGGATGTCAAGGTGCCCATTATGGAGCTGCGTAAGAAGAACGACCCCGACTTGGCCGAGGTCGCCGATTACGTCTACGAGAACGTCTTTTTGCATTACACCATGAAGCAGTGGGGCCAGACGCCCGACCAGATCGATCCCTCGATCACCGGTCGCGTTCCCGTCTTTGTGGGCGACGATGACCGCTATTTCCCGCAGGCTCCCTTCCAGGGTATGCCGCAGGACGGCTACACGGCGCTGTTCGAGCATATGCTCGACCACGACCTGATCGACGTGTTCTGCGACGTGGACGCCCGCGATCTCTTCGAGATCGACGAGACAACCGTCAAGGTCGACGGTAAGGTCTACGGCGGCGAGATTGTCTATACCGGTCCGCTCGATGAGCTGTTCAACCTCGACCTGGGCGCGCTGCCGTACCGCACGCTCGACATGAAGTTCGAGACGCTCGATATGGACCAGTTCCAGCCCGTGGGCACCGTCAACTACACCACGAGCGAGGATTACACGCGCATCACCGAGTTCAAGAACATGACCGGTCAGGTCCTGCCCGGCAAGACCACCATCATGAAGGAGTACTCCAAGGCCTATACGCCCGGCTCGGGCGAGACGCCCTATTACGCCATTCTTGAGCCCGAGAACCGCGAGCTCTATGAGCGCTATCTTGAGCGCGTCCAGAACCTGACAAACTTCCACCCGGTGGGTCGTCTGGCCGAGTATCGTTACTACGATATGGATGCCGTGACCAATTCCGCCCTCGATCTTTCGGATGAGATTATCGCCTGCCATGCATAAAGTCATAACATTCGGTATTCCCTCGTATAACGCCGCTAAGGACATGGACCATTGCATCACCTCCATCTTGGAGGGGAGCAATTATGCCACCGATATCGAGATTATCGTGGTGGACGACGGCTCCAAGGATGAGACGGCCGCCAAGGCCGACGAGTGGGAGGCCCGTTATCCTGGAATCATCCGCGCGGTGCACCAGGAGAATGGCGGCCACGGTATTGCCGTCCTTTCGGGTCTGCGCGAGGCGCAGGGCACCTACTACAAGGTTGTCGACTCGGACGACTGGCTTGACGGCGCTGCCCTTTCGACCATGCTGTCGATTCTGCGCGGCTTTGAAGAGCGCGACCAGCGCGTTGACCTGTTTATCTCGAACTACGTGTACGAGAAGGTTTACGAGGGTACGCATACGGCCATTGGTTACAAGTTTGCCCTGGCTCGAAAAAAGATCTTTACCTGGGACCAGATCGGCCATTTCCGCCTGGACCAGAATCTGCTCATGCACAGCCTGTGCTATCGCACGGATGTGCTGCGCGAGTCCAACCTTCCCATGCCGCCGCACACGTTCTATGTGGACAACATCTACGCCTACGTGCCGCTGCCGCGTTGCAAGACCATGTACTACGCCGACATCGACCTCTATCGCTACTTTATCGGTCGCGAGGGCCAGAGTGTCAACGAGGCCACGATGGTCAAGCGTCTGGACCAGCAGTTCCGTGTTACGCGTATCATGATGGAGTCGTACCACCTGTACAGCGATGTCGAGTCGTCGCGTCTGCGTTCGTACATGATGGGTTATTTCACCATGATGATGGCGATCTGCTCGGTGCTTACTAAGCTTTCCGAGGAAGATTGCGCCGACGAGCGCCTAAAGACGCTGTGGAATGATTTGAAGGCCTATGACGAGCGTATGTATCGTCGTGCACGTTACGGTGTGGTCGGCTTCTTCACTAACCTCCGCGGTCGTGCCGGAGACAAAACCACACTCGGCCTATACCGTCTTGCCTCAAAGATCTTCAAATTCAACTAGCTGCTGAGTAATCGCTGCTGATAGGTTGACTGGGCCCCTTGGCCTTTAGTTTGCTACTGCGAACAGTCCTGCTCGCACGGAAAGCACATTAAGTGCTTTCCGGCTCGTGCGGAACTTGTATCAAACTAAAGGCCAAGGGGCCTCTGCTATAAGAATCGATTGTCAGGTTATTTGAATTTGAAGATCTTCGACGCGCGGTACACAGGGGCCTGGGCTGAAAAGATTTTGGTTGGTAGGTTGCCCGGTGGGTCTTGGTTATGTTTGTCGCGAGTTCCGCACGAGCCGAAGAGCACTTAATGTGCTCTTCGTGCGAGCCAGGACTGTAGAGCAGCAAACATAACCAAGACCCACCGGGCAACCGGACGAGCTAGTTTACTTCGCGGCGCCGGGGATGCCGTGGGAGGTTTTGGCGGTTTTGGCTCCGTTTACGATGGCGGTTTGCAAAGCCCTTACGGCGAGCATGCCCAGCAGGTCTAGGGGAACGGCGGCGCTTGCCTGGGCGCCCAGTTTGCCGCTGGCGAGGGTGTAGATGGTGTCGCCATCGTTGGTGGTGTGCGTGGGACGGATGGCGTGTGCGTAGGCGTCTGCGGCCATCTGAGAGACCTTGGTGGCCTGGGCCTTAGTGAGCTCCACGTTGGTGACGATGCAGCTGATGGTGGTGTTGGTGCGGTCGAGCGGCATCTGCATGGATCCGGCGGCGGCAAAGGCTGCGAGTTCCATGTCGACGATCTGGTCGCTATCGGCTGCGGCGCGCATACCGGCGACCCACTCGCCGGTGAAGGGGTCGACAACGTTGCCGCAGGCGTTGACCGAGACCACGGCGCCCACCTTGACGGGGCCGAGTGCCACGGCGGCGGCTCCAAGGCCAGCCTTCATGCAGGTGGCAGGTCCCATGAGCTTACCTACGGTGGCGCCGGTGCCGGCGCCCACGTTGCCCTGCTCGAGCGAGGCAGGGGTGTGGTCGAGCGCCTCGCGCACGGCGGCGATGCCGGCCTCAATGTCGGGGCGAACGGTGGGGTTACCAAAGGCGAGGTCGAAGATACAGCTGGAGCACACGATAGGCACCTGCGTGGGGCCGACGGGCAGACCAATGCCGCGGCTCTCGAGTTCGCGGGCCACGCCGCTTGCGGCTTCGAGGCCAAAGGCCGATCCGCCCGAAAGGCAGACGGCGTGGACCTTATCAACGGTGTTTTCGGGACGCAGCAGGTCGGTCTCACGCGAAGCGGGAGCGCCACCACGTACGTCAACGCCACCGGTGGCACCCTCGGGCGCCACGATTACGGTGCAGCCGGTGCCAGCCTCCTCGTCCGTATAGTTGCCAAAGCAAAAGCCATCGACATTGCAAACATCGATGGCTTCGAGCAGTGTGTCCATGTTTTCTCCTATCGGTTTTCCGCCGGGCCTTATGCCCGGTCGGGATCCGTACGGTACGGCAAAATTGTAGGCGCCGGGGGATACCCAGCGCCAGATGCAATTACGAGAGTTTTTGAATCGCGCGTGCGACGCGAGCGATGGGCAAGCCCACCACGTTGTAGAAGTCACCCGAAATACCGTGCACAAGCATGCGGCCGCCTGTGCCTTGGATGCCGTAGGCCCCGGCCTTGTCCATGGGTTCGCCGGAGGCAACATAGCGCTCGATCTGCTCTTCGGTAAGCTCATAGAACGTCACGTCGGTCACATCGACAAACGACAGGCTCTCGGCGGCATGCGGAGCTGTAGCGTCGCCGGCTTTAACAATGCAGACGCCGGTTGCGACCTGGTGCGTGCGGCCCGAAAGCTCGCGGAGCATGGTGCGCGCCTCGTCCTCGGTTGCCGGCTTGCCCAGAATCTTGCCATCGAAGGTGACAATAGTATCGGCCGCGACGGTCAGTTCGTTGGGCTCGGCATGCTCGGCGGCAATGGCGGCGGCTTTGGCGCGTGCTAAGCGTTCAACGAGCGTAAGCGGGGCCTCGCCATCAAAAGGCGTTTCGTCGATATCTGCGGGAATCACGCGAATGTCATAGCCCGCCTCGCGCATCAACTCGATGCGGCGCGGTGATTGCGAAGCCAAAATCATAGCTGAATGCCCTCGGCGACCTTCTCGACGGCCTTGTCGCCGGCGAGCGTACGCAGCAGCTCAAGCGCAAAGGGGAGCGACTGGGCCATGCCGCTGGCGGTGATGATGTTGCCGTCTTGCGTAACCTTCTCGCCGGTATAGGCGCCTTCGGGGAAGCTTTTCTCAAAGCCAGGGAAGCACGTGGCGTGGCGCCCCTCGAGTAGGTCGAGCTCGCCCAGGATAAACGGGGCGGCGCAGATGGCGGCAACGTGCTTGGTCGCGGCGAACTCGCAGACTACGTCGCAGACGCGCTGATCGGCGCGCAGGTTGGTGGCACCGGGCAGGCCGCCGGGCAGCACGACGCAGTCGTACTCGTCAAAGTTGATCTCATCAAAGAGCGCATCGCAGGTCACGGGGATCTGCAGCGAGCTTACGACCTCACGCGTGGGCATGATCGAGACGAGCGTGGCACGCACGCCGCCGCGACGCATGACATCGACCATGGTCAAGCATTCAATAGTTTCAAAGCCATCGGCGGCGAGAACGGCAACGCTGGGCATGAGGGTTCCTTTCATAGGCGGCATACAATTAGCCGTCTTATACCCCGAAGACCTCCGCTTGCCACGCTCGATTTCCCAATGATTTTTCTGAGCAATGATTAAGTGGCTAGTTGCGCCTAAGGTGGACGACGGTCTCGCAGTGGAAGGTTTGTGGGAACAGGTCGACTGGCGTGATCTTTACGGGGGAGAAGGTGCCTTCTTCGACAAAGCGTTTGAGATCGCGCGCCAGGGTGGCCGGGTCGCAGCTCACGTAGGCGACATCGCGAGCACTCGTGCTGGCGATAAGGTCGATCGCCTCGGGGGCGAGGCCTGCGCGCGGCGGGTCGACCACCAAGACGTCGGCATCCTGGTCGGGGAACTCGCGCACCGCGTCTCCGCCAATGACGTCGACGTTATCGAGCTTGTTGATCTCCAGGTTACGGCGTAGATCGCGCACGGCGGGGCCGTAGGCCTCGACGGCGGCGACAAAGTCGCAGCGGCGGGCGAGCGGCAGGGTAAAGGTTCCGGCGCCGCAGTACAGGTCCACGGCAAGCTCGTCTTCCTGCGGGTCGAGCGCTTCCATGACAAGCTCGATCAAAATCTCGGCACCCTTGGTGTTGACCTGGAAAAAAGACGGGGCAGACAAGCGCATCTGGCCGTTAGCGATGTTCTCGGTCCACGAGCCCTCTCCGGCGAGCATCTCCACCTTGGAAACGCGGCGGGCCTTCTTTTCGCCCTTGCTCATCACACGCACGATGCTCGTGGGATGAGCGGCGTCCGCCAGCACGCGGGAGACTTGCGAGCGCGGAAAAGAGCCTGTGGGTGTCCAGAGCGCGACCTCGAGTGCCTTGGTGCGGCGTGATGCGCGAATGCCCACGCGTTCGAGCCCTAAGTCATGGCCGCCGCTTAGATAGTTGAGTGCGCCGACGACCGATTTGAGCGCCTTCGGGAAGCGCTTATCGAACAGCGGGCACGCATCGACGGTCACGATTTTGCTGGGGTCGACACCGTGCATGCCAAGGCGCACGCGACCGTTGACGACGGTCGGTTCGAGCTCGATTTTATTGCGGTAGCCCCAGTCGTCCTTGGTGTGGCAGATGGGCTGTACCAACTTATCGACCTGCTCAGGAGCGAACTTGCCGATGCGCTCGAGCGCGGAGCGCAGGTTTTGCTCCTTGGCGGCGAGCTGCGCCGTGCGTGAGAGATTGCCCCACGAACAACCGCCGCAGATGCCAACGAAGGGGCAGGGGGGCTGAATGCGATCGGGGCTCGGCTCCAGAATCTCGGTCGTGCGGGCGCGCATGAACGACTTGCCGTCCTGTACGACCTCGGCCTCGACGGTGTCGCCTGCCACGGCGCCCTGCACAAAGACGGCCTTGCCGTTGTCGGCGTGCGCCAGCCCGTCTGCGCCGTACGTCATCGATTCTATAGTGAGCTTCATATCCCTGCCTGTCATTCGTGTTGTTGTTCGCACCATGGTAGCAGGGAAAAGCGCCCCGCATCCGAGGCTTTCCTCAAATGCGGGGCGCTTCTACAAACTGCTTCTACAAACGACTATTTCGTCTTGCCGGTAATGAGCGTCTTAAGACCCAGGCCGATCAGGCCCAGGCCCATGCGCACACGACCGGGGCGATGGCGCTCGATGGCCTTGGTCTTGCCGGCGGGCTTATCGCGACGGGCGCTCGTCTCGGGTGCGGGCTTGGTGATCTGCGGCTCGGGCTGAGGTACAGGTGCGGGCTCGGGCTCAATGACGGTCGCCTGGACCTTTTGGACCTTGGGTGCTACCGGCTGCGGCTCGGGCTCGGGGGCGGGTTTCGCCTCAATGACGGGCTCGGGCGCGGCCTCGGCGTTGCGATAGGCACGCTCCAGCAGGGCTTCCTGCGAGTTGAAGGGTTTCTCACCCCCTGTACGCTCCACGGGGACCCAGGTGCCGTCGCTCGTGAGGCTGCGGGCCTTCACGTTGTCGCGCAGCTGCATGCCCATGTACTCGTGTACCAGGGCGCGGCAGGTGGGGTCGAGCACGGGGAAGGCGATCTCCACGCGGTGCTCGGTGTTGCGTGTCATCATGTCTGCCGAGCTCAGGTAAATCATGTCCGAGTCCACGCCAAAAGCGTAAACACGGGCGTGCTCCAAAAAGCGTCCGACGATGGAGCGGACATGCACGTTCTCGGTCTTGCCCGGAACACCGGGCTTGAGGCACGAGATGCCGCGGATGATCATGTCCACGCGGACTCCAGCGCACGATGCCTCGGCGATCTTGTCGATGACCTCGCGGTCGGTGAGCGAGTTGAGCTTAAAGAACACGCGGGCGGGCTCGCCAGCGAGAGCGCGCTGAATCTCTCGATCCAGACCGCGCATGATGAGCGGCTTGAGGCCTACGGGCGCCACGCCCAGGAAGCGGTAATCGCCGCGCAGATTGCCCAGCGACAGGTTGCGGAAGAACAGGTTGGCGTCCTCGCCGATGCCGGGGTGGGCGGTCATGAGCATAAAGTCGCTGTAGAGTTTGGCCGTCTTCTCGTTAAAGTTGCCGGTGCCCAGCAGCGTCAGGCGCGTTAGCGCCATGCCCTCGCGATAGGTGAGCTGGCAGATCTTGGAGTGGCACTTAAAGCCCTCGGAGCCGTAGATGACGGTGCAGCCGGCCTCTTCCAGGCGCTCGGCCCACTCGATGTTGTTCTGCTCGTCAAAGCGCGCGCGGAGCTCCATGAGCACCGTGACCTCTTTGCCGTTCTCGGCGGCATCGATCAGCGACTCGCACAGACGGCTCTGCTTGGCCACGCGGTAGAGCGTGATGCGCAGTGAGATGCACTCGGGGTCGTAGGCGGCCTCGTGCACCAGATCCAGGAAGGGGTTCATGGCCTCATAAGGATAAAAGAGCAGCTTGTCGTGCTGAAGTACCTGCTCGCGGATGGAGCGGGTCATATCGATGGTGGGGTTGGGCTGCGGCTTAAACGGCGTAAAGAGCAGCTCGTTGCGCAGGTGCTCGGGAATCTTACCCTCAATGCCGAAGACGTAGCCCAGGTCGAGCGGGATATCGCAGGTAAAGACAGAGCGGCGCGAAAGCTCGAGCGCCTTGCGGATGGTCTTGAGCGTTGCTTTTTCGAGTGAGCCCGAGACGGCGAGTACCACCGGCTGCAGACGCAGGCGCTTCTTGAGGATGCGCTTCATGTGCTGGCGGTAATCCTCTTCCTCCTCGACGCCCTCGCCGTCCGGGTCGATATCGGCATTACGAGTGACGCGGATCAGCGCGCGGTCGAGCGGCTTATAAGATCCAAAGCAGCTATCCAGGCAGGCGAGAATGACGTCCTCGAGCAAGATGTAGGAGTAGGTGCCGGTGGGCGAGGGGATTTCGACCACGCGGTTCATCGAGGCGGGAATCTCGATAAGGCCAAGCAGGCTCTCCTCGTCGGTGACGCCGTCCAGGCCACAAGCCAGATAGAGCGCGCCGTTGCGCAGGTTGGGGAAGGGGTGGCGCGGGTCGATGACCAACGGCGAGATGACCGGCGATACGTAGGCCTGGAAGTAGCGGGTTACAAAGGTATGTTCCTCGGGCGTAAGCGAATCGATGCGGGCGCGATGAACGCCCAGAGTGTTGAGATTGCCCTCGATGCTCTTAAAGATCGACTCCCAGCGGGTAAGGAGCCCGGGCAGCTCTGCCATGACGGCATCGACCTGCTCGGAGGCGGTCATATTGCTCTTGTTGTCGACAGGCTGTTTTTTGAGTTCTGCCAGGTCGGACAGGCCGCCCACGCGCACCATAAGGAATTCGTCGAGGTTGGACTCGAAGATCGAGACGAACTTTAGACGCTCGAACAGCGGCACGGACTCATCGAAGGCCTCGTCGAGCACACGGTTGTCAAAGCGCAGCCAGCTGAGCTCTCGATTTTGCGTGTACGAGAAGTCGCGCGGCGGCTTGCGCAGCTTAGCGGCCTTTTGCTTCTTTTCGATTTTGCTCGGCATATGCATCTGTCCGTTCAGTCCCCACAGGGGACGATAGCCTAACACTATTCACTATTGTCTCAATTTAGTCGACCTATGGCACGGACGTATCGCGTGAACGGTATCTTTACCTACTTCTTACGCTGACAAGCCATGGAGCTGACGCCCGTCGCGTTGTGAAAAACGGTCTATATCCTCACTCAACTGGTGAGTATGTGTGAATAAGAATGATAGGTAGCTGAATATCATCGAATACAGACAGAAACACGAACAAGCGTCATTTATATACATAAAACCGTTGTAGATATGCAATTCTTAAGCGAAAGATTGGAGTTGTAATTGCGAATGATTTTTGAGAAAAAAGAGCGTTGACCTTAGAAAAGTTACTTTAGAACGCCGAAGTACATCATGGGGGAATCACATGCGATATACCGTTCATCGCACTTTGTTGACCGTTCGGGGGCGAGGTGGAATTGCGGGTGATTTTTGGATATAACTAGAGCTGTCAGCAAGCAGCGTCCCATATGGAGGGGCGCTGATACATTCGGCCAGTAAGGCCCGAAAGAAAGGTAGGAGGCCATGACGAAAGGTCTGCACGTGCCTTCCGAGATCGGCAAGCTCAGGAAGGTCTGCCTGCACCGTCCCGGCGACGAGCTCCTCAACCTGCCGCCCGACGAGCTCGAGCGACTCCTGTTCGACGACGTCCCGTTCCTGGAGGTCGCACAGCAGGAGCACGACACCTTCGCCCAGATCCTGAGGGACCAGGGCGTGGAGGTCCTCTACCTCGAGAACCTCGTCGCGGAGGTGTTCGACCAGGTCCCCGGCGCCCGCGCCGAGTTCACCGACCAGTACATCGCCGAGGCCGGCATCCGCGGCCAGCACATGCCGCAGATCGTCCGCGAGAAGCTGGACTCCATCGAGGACAACCTCGAGTTCGTCAAGAAGACCATGGCCGGCATGACCAAGGCCGAGATCGACATGCCCCTCACGGCGTCCACGACCCTCGACTCCCTGGTCAACTCCGAGTCCGAGTCCGACCTGATCATCGACCCGATGCCCAACCTCTACTTCACCCGCGACCCGTTCGCGGTCGTCGGCGAGGGCGTCAACCTCAACCGCATGTACTCGGTCACCCGCAACCGCGAGACCCTGTACGGCAAGTACGTCTTCAAGTACCACCCCGACTACAAGGACGTCTCCCTGTACTTCCGCCGCGACTGCCAGTTCCACACCGAGGGCGGCGACGTGCTGAACATCAACGAGAAGACCCTCGCCGTCGGCATCTCCCAGCGCACCCAGGCCGCCGCTATCGACGTCATGGCCCAGAACATCTTCTGGAACTCCGACTCCAAGGTCGAGCGCATCCTGGCCTTCGACATCCCGGTCTCGCGCGCCTTCATGCACCTCGACACGGTCTTCACCCAGATCGACGTCGATAAGTTCACGATCCACCCCGCCATCATGGGCACCCTGCGCGTCTACGAGCTGACCGCCGGCAAGAACCCGGGCGACGTGAACATCCGCCTGATCGAGGACACCCTCGAGCACGTCCTGGAGGACGCCACCGGCGTCGACCAGGTCAAGCTGATCCCCTGCGGCGGCGGCGACCCGATCGCGGCCTCCCGCGAGCAGTGGAACGACGGCTCCAACACCCTGTGCGTCGAGCCCGGCAAGATCTGCGTCTACGCCCGCAACACCGTCACCAACGACGTGCTGTACAAGGAGGGCCTGGACCTTCTCGTCGTGCCCTCCGCCGAGCTCTCCCGCGGCCGCGGCGGCCCGCGCTGCATGAGCATGCCCTTCTGGCGCGAGGACCTCTAAGGTCTTCAAGGGCCCGTACAGGTCATAATACATACATCTAGCTGCCATTAGATGTCTCTCATTGGGGCGGTGCGGGTTTTCGCACCGCCCCAATCTTGTATGAGGAACGTTAACATGATTGGATGACTGCTTTTGTAAGGAGCTTGGCCATGGACATCAAGACGATTGGCGTTGAGGAATGGCTCAACGTTTGGGAGAAGAGCGCCACGTGGGACATCGCCCAGTCGACGATCTCGTCGCTCACCATGGGCGAGCTACGTGAGCTCGACGAGCAGGACGGTGCCACGTTCTACGAGCGCCTGGACCGCGAGAAGATGAACTACGGCTGGATCGAGGGTTCGCCGGAGTTTAAGGCCGAGGTCGCCAAGCTCTATCGTCGTGAGGCCAATCCCGACCATATCCTGCAGACCAACGGCTGCACGGGCGCTAACCTCAACGCCATCATGGCTGTTGTCGAGCCCGGCGACCATGTTATCGCCGAGTGGCCCACCTACGCGCCGCTCTACGAGATCCCGCGCACGCTGGGCGCCGAGGTCGAGTATTGGGAGCTTCGCGAGGAACTCGGCTGGAAGCCCGATATCGAGCAGCTCAAGCGCTTGGTTCGCCCCACCACCAAGCTCATCTGCATCAACAACGCATCGAACCCCATCGGTACGGTGCTCGATGCCGATATGCTCGGCCAGATTGCCGAGATCGCCCGTTCGGTGGGCGCCTACGTGTTGTGCGATGAGGTGTATCTACCGCTCGAAAACACTGACTCCTTTATGTCGATGGTCGACGTGTACGAGAAGGCCATCGTCACCAACTCGGTGTCCAAGACCTATTCGACGCCTGCGGCCCGCGTGGGCTGGGTCGTGGCCGACGAAGAGGTGTCCAACCGTATCCGCACCTTTCGCGACTACACCATGATCTGCGGCGGCGTGTTCAACGACGCCCTGGCGACCTACGTGCTCGAGCACAAGGACAAGATTCTCGAGCGCAACCGCAAGATCGTGTTTGGCAACCGCGATATCGCGCAGGCTTGGATCGATACGCAGCATCGCGTGTCCTGGACGGCCCCGCAGGGCGTGTCCACCTCGTTTATCCAGCTGGATATTCCCGAGGACGACGAGGAGTTCTGCAAGCGCCTGTTGGCTGAGAGGGGAGTGCTGCTGGTTCCCGGCAGCCGCTTTGAGCTCCCCAGCGGCGCACGCCTGGGCTACTGCGCGAGCGAGGACGTTCTTCGCGAGGGCCTGAGGCTTTTGGGCGAGGCGCTGGCGGAGTTCGATCGCTAGGATTCCGATGATCTTCGAGGGCCTTATCCAAATAGGACGAAGATAATCGAAAACGGACCCGTTTCCCTAGGGGAAGCGGGTTCGTTTTTCTATACCGAGAAGTCAAGTTGTTACAAATGGGGCCGTAAAGCGATCCAGTATCCGCTGGGCCTTATACTGAGCTTCCGGTGAACGGTATCAAGCGTCTGGTAAACGGTAATTTGTTTACCAGAAATGAATAGGACAAACTTTTTTCTGAATAAAAATGAAAATGGTTGAGACGCGGCATGAATCGCTAATTCTATTCATAGCTTTATTAGAAATATGCAATTTGAGGGTGGTTTAATAAAGTTAAGTTCCATTTGCTATTTGGATTGAAAACGCGTTTTAGCACGTAAATACACTTTATTAAATCAAAGTGTGCCATGCGTGAAGTATATGTGTATGCCGTTCACCCCTCATATAAAACCGTTCGGGGGCGAGGTGGAAGTATGGACTGATTTTGGATATAAATATGTCGTCAGCAATAACGCCTCACACGGAGGGGCGCTAACGAATTGGCCCTGACAGGGGCCCGAAAGAAAGGTAGGAGGCCATGACGAAAGGTCTGCACGTGCCTTCCGAGATCGGCAAGCTCAGGAAGGTCTGCCTGCACCGTCCCGGCGACGAGCTCCTCAACCTGCCGCCCGACGAGCTCGAGCGACTCCTGTTCGACGACGTCCCGTTCCTGGAGGTCGCACAGCAGGAGCACGACACCTTCGCCCAGATCCTGAGGGACCAGGGCGTGGAGGTCCTCTACCTCGAGAACCTCGTCGCGGAGGTGTTCGACCAGGTCCCCGGCGCCCGCGCCGAGTTCACCGACCAGTACATCGCCGAGGCCGGCATCCGCGGCCAGCACATGCCGCAGATCGTCCGCGAGAAGCTGGACTCCATCGAGGACAACCTCGAGTTCGTCAAGAAGACCATGGCCGGCATGACCAAGGCCGAGATCGACATGCCCCTCACGGCGTCCACGACCCTCGACTCCCTGGTCAACTCCGAGTCCGAGTCCGACCTGATCATCGACCCGATGCCCAACCTCTACTTCACCCGCGACCCGTTCGCGGTCGTCGGCGAGGGCGTCAACCTCAACCGCATGTACTCGGTCACCCGCAACCGCGAGACCCTGTACGGCAAGTACGTCTTCAAGTACCACCCCGACTACAAGGACGTCTCCCTGTACTTCCGCCGCGACTGCCAGTTCCACACCGAGGGCGGCGACGTGCTGAACATCAACGAGAAGACCCTCGCCGTCGGCATCTCCCAGCGCACCCAGGCCGCCGCTATCGACGTCATGGCCCAGAACATCTTCTGGAACTCCGACTCCAAGGTCGAGCGCATCCTGGCCTTCGACATCCCGGTCTCGCGCGCCTTCATGCACCTCGACACGGTCTTCACCCAGATCGACGTCGATAAGTTCACGATCCACCCCGCCATCATGGGCACCCTGCGCGTCTACGAGCTGACCGCCGGCAAGAACCCGGGCGACGTGAACATCCGCCTGATCGAGGACACCCTCGAGCACGTCCTGGAGGACGCCACCGGCGTCGACCAGGTCAAGCTGATCCCCTGCGGCGGCGGCGACCCGATCGCGGCCTCCCGCGAGCAGTGGAACGACGGCTCCAACACCCTGTGCGTCGAGCCCGGCAAGATCTGCGTCTACGCCCGCAACACCGTCACCAACGACGTGCTGTACAAGGAGGGCCTGGACCTTCTCGTCGTGCCCTCCGCCGAGCTCTCCCGCGGCCGCGGCGGCCCGCGCTGCATGAGCATGCCCTTCTGGCGCGAGGACCTCTAAGTCTTTCCGTTTCCGGTGCGGTCCCCCTACAACCGCACCGGTTTCGCCCGTCAAACGGGCAACACTAATACTTACGTAATTCATTTCTTCGAAAGGATTCGAACCATGGGTGTTAACCTCTCCGGCCGTAGCTTCCTCAAGCTCCTCGACCTCACCACCGAGGAGATCGAGTACCTGCTCAAGCTCTCCAAGAACTTCAAGGACATGAAGCGCGCTGGCGTTCCGCACCGTTATCTCGAGGGCAAGAACATCGTTCTGCTCTTCCAGAAGACCTCCACTCGTACCCGCTGCGCCTTCGAGGTCGGCGGCATGGATCTTGGCATGGGCGTCACCTACCTCGATCCCGGTTCGTCCCAGATGGGCAAGAAGGAGTCCATCGAGGACACCGCCCGCGTTCTCGGCCGCATGTATGACGGCATCGAGTTCCGTGGCTTTGCCCAGGACGACGTCGAGGAGCTCGCTGCTAAGTCTGGCGTGCCCGTATGGAATGGCCTGACCACCGAGTGGCACCCCACTCAGATGCTCGCCGACATCCTGACCGTCCAGGAGAACTTCAATTACGACATCAAGGGCAAGACCCTCGTCTTCATGGGCGACTGCAAGAACAACGTTGCTCGCTCCCTCATGGTCGTCTGCTCCAAGCTCGGCATGAACTTCGTGGCCTGCGGCCCCGAGGAGTGTATGCCCGCTGACGACGTCATCGAGGCCTGCAAGCCCATCGCCGAGGCCAACGGCTGCACCATCAAGCTGACCACCGACGTCAAGGACGGCGTCACCGGTGCCGACGTTATCTACACCGACGTGTGGGTCTCCATGGGCGAGCCTGACGAGGTCTGGGCCGAGCGCATCGCTCAGCTCACCCCGTATCGTGTTACCTCCGAGGTCATGGCTATGGCCAACCCGGGCGCCATCTTCCTGCACTGCCTGCCCAGCTTCCACGACACCAACACCACGATTGGCGCCGAGAAGTGCGAGCAGTTCGGCATCACCGAGCAGGAGGTCACTGACGAGGTCTTCGAGAGCCCCGCTTCCAAGGTCTTCGACGAGGCCGAGAACCGCATGCACACCATCAAGGCTGTCATGTACGCCACGCTCAAGTAAGAGCGTCTAGCATCTCGCTCGGGGTGTATTGCTGCACACCCCGAGCGGTTTTATCTGGTAATAATCTCGCATCAAGCGGCAGGCACGGCACGGAAGAGCCGCTTCGGGCGAGATCAGTAAATGATTTATGAAGGGGGGATGAGAACTATGACTGAGACCGCTAAGAAAAAGCGCGGTATGCCTTCATCGTTCACCATTCTTCTTGCTCTGCTGGCAATTGTCGCAGTGATTACCGTTATCGTCTCCGGCACGTCCGGCGGCGCGGTTACTGCCGCCCGTCTGAGCGATTTCTGCACCGCCCCGATCCTGGGCTTCGCTGACGCTCTGCCCGTCTGCCTCTTCGTTATGATCCTGGGCGGCTTCCTCGGCATGATGACCGAGACCGGCGCCCTGGACAACGGCATCGCCGTTCTGGTGCAGAAGCTTAAGGGCAACGAGATTATGCTCATTCCCGTGCTGATGCTCATCTTCTCCCTCGGTGGTACCACCTATGGTATGTGCGAGGAGACCGTTCCCTTCTACGCCCTGCTCGCTGCTACCATGATGGCCGCTGGCTTCGACCCTATGGTCGGCGCCGCTACCGTCCTGCTCGGCGCTGGCTGCGGCTGCCTCGGCTCCACGGTTAACCCGTTCGCCGTCGGCGCTGCCGTCGACGCTCTGACCGGCGTTGACATTGCCGTGAATCAGTCCATCATCATCGGCCTCGGTGCCGTCCTGTGGATTGTCACTACCGCTATGTCCATCGTCTTCGTGATGAACTATGCCAAGAAGGTCAAGGCTGATAAGGGTTCCACCATCCTGTCGATGCAGGAGCTCAAGGACGCCGAAGAGGCTCACGGCAAGGCTGCTTCCGAGGTTCACAAGGAGGTCAAGCTCACCGGTCGTCAGAAGGGTGTTCTGATCGCCTTCGCCTTCACCTTCGTCGTCATGATCGTCGGCTTCATTCCGCTGGCCGACCTCAACGAGGGCGTCGCCAACTTCTTCGACGCCGGCGCTGTCTACGATGCCGACGGTAACACCGTCGTCCAGGGCTGGTCTGCCCTGATCACCGGCCTGCCCATTGGTCAGTGGTACTTCGACGAGGCTTCCACCTGGTTCTTCCTTATGGCCGTCCTGATCGGTATCATCGGTGGCCTGTCCGAGAAGCAGATCGTCAACACCTTCATCACCGGTGCTGCCGACATGATGTCCGTTGTTCTCGTCATCGCTCTCGCCCGTGGTATCTCCGTCCTCATGGCTAACACCGGCCTCGACGTCTACGTCCTCGACGCTGCCGCCAATGCTCTGGCTGGCCTGTCCGGCGTGATCTTCGCTCCCATGAGCTTCCTGGTCTACTTCGGCCTGTCCTTCCTGATTCCCTCGACCTCTGGTATGGCTACCGTCTCCATGCCCATCATGGGACCGCTGGCTGTTAAGCTCGGCTTCTCGCCTGAGGTCATGGTCATGATCTTCTCCGCCGCCATCGGTGTCGTGAACCTGTTCACCCCGACCTCCGGCGCCATCATGGGCGGTCTCGCCCTGGCCAAGATCGAGTGGACGACCTGGCTCAAGTTTGCCCTTAAGCTCATCGTCGCGCTCTCCGTCGTCTGCGCCATCATCCTGACCGTCGCCTGCGTGTTGATCTAAGTACCCCACGGGTACCCCACGGAAACCTTGACGATCCTGTAAAGGATCACCTGGTCATCGTCTGTCCGGTGGGGTCAACCCACCGGTAGACTCCTACCTTTAGCCCCCTCCCGTTCCGTGCGCGGGAGGGGGCGCTTTTTTGTTCCGCGGTTTTACCAAACCGCGGAACCGGTCGACGCTGCAAGCCCGCCAGAGCGGCAATCTGACGTTCAATCGTCGGGCATGGCCAAAAGGCCTATGCCCTCCTCTTTCACGTCACCTTGCTCGCTCTGGCGGGCTTTCGCTGACTTTTGCTCCACCTGCGGCGCTGCCATTGTTGGTGCAGGGGGGCAGCTTGCTCGCTCTGGTGCCCGTTCGCTGACTTATGCTCCACCTGCGATGTTGCCGTTGTTGGTGTAATGGGGCGGTGCAATGGGGTCAGGTTAGTTTGCACCAAATATGTCCGACAAGATGTTTGACGGATGTTTGGTTGGTGCCTGTTGATGGCCTGGGCATCGGGGAGGGTCTGCTCCGTTATAATCGCGTAGGAACTTAATTTACGAAACGGGACGGGAGCCATACATGCGCCAGGGTTTCGACAACGCGAAATATATCGAGCTGCAGGCCGCTCATATTAAAGAGCGCATCTCGCAGTTTGGCGGCAAGCTGTATTTGGAGTTTGGCGGCAAGCTGTTTGACGACTATCACGCGAGCCGCGTGCTGCCGGGTTTTGAGCCGGACAGCAAGTTTCGCATGCTCAAGAGCATAGCCGACGATGTCGAGGTTATCATCGCGATCAACGCGAACCACATCGAGAAAAACAAGGCTCGTGGTGACCTTGGCATTACCTATGACGAGGATGTGCTGCGCTTGGTTGACCTGTTCCGCGGCAACGGCTTTGCCGTCGCGGCCGTGGTCATCACCCAGTACGCCGGCCAGCCCGCTGCCGATGTGTTCCGCAACCGCCTGAACGCGCTCGGTATTCCCGCCAAGCTGCACTATCCCATCGAGGGGTATCCGCACGATGTCGATCTGATCGTGTCCGACGATGGCTATGGCAAGAACGAGTTTGTCGAGACCACCCGACCGCTCGTTGTCGTGACGGCGCCCGGCCCTGGCTCGGGCAAGCTCGCCACTTGCCTGTCTCAGCTCTATCACGAGCACAAGCATGGCACGGCCGCCGGCTATGCCAAATTCGAGACCTTCCCGGTTTGGAATCTGCCCCTTACGCATCCGGTCAATATTGCCTACGAGGCCGCCACGGCAGACCTCGATGACGCCAACATCATCGACTCCTTCCACTTGGAGGCCTACAACAAGACCACGGTCAACTACAACCGCGACGTCGAGGCCTTCCCGGTAGTCCGTGCCCTGATGGAAAAGATCCTGGGCAAGAGCCCCTACCAGAGCCCTACGGACATGGGCGTCAATATGGTCGGCTTTGCCATCACCGATGACGATGCCTGCCGCGACGCTTCCAAGATGGAGATCGTCCGCCGCTACTTTACCGCGGTCGAAAATGTGCGCCGTACCGGCGTGGGCGATGAGCAAGTCGACCGTCTCAAGATTATTATGAAGAAAGCCGGCATCGATAAGAACTACTCACCGGCGCGCTCGGCGGCCCTCACCAGGGAGCAGCTGACGGGTGGTCCCGTGGGTGCCATGGTCATGCCCGATGGCTCCGTGGTGACCGGTAAGACCTCCACGCGCCTGGGCGCCGCAAGTTCGCTCATTATGAACGCCCTCAAGCATGTCTCGGGCGTCGACCTTGAGCTCGAGGTCATTAGCGATGAGGCGATCGAGCCCATCAGCAAGCTCAAGACGCATTTCCTGGGCAGCAAAAACCCGCGCCTCCACACCGACGAGACGCTTATGGCGCTGTCGATCACCTCGGCCACGAGTGAGACGGCCGCTCGCGTCCTTTCGGGCCTGGAACAGCTGCGCGGTTGCGATGCCTTCTTTAGCGTGATTATCTCGCCGACGGACGAGACGGTACTGCGCAAGTTGGGCATCAACGTGTGCTGCGAGCCCAAGTTTGAGCGCCGCGGTTTCTTCCATCGCTAAGTTTGAAGCACTGCGGTAATTGCATTGCATTTTGGCCGTATCGGGTTAGCGCCCGGTACGGCTTTTTGATCAATAAAGCGTCTATTTCGGCGAAAAATAGCTGTTTACCTGCCTAGAAACAATTTGAGCGGTATACAATAACCGTAACTGTTTCATCCTTAGCGGGATGCCGCATGATGGATATTACCTGCCATCGTGAGGTGTGTCGGTCGCGCACGGCGCGTTAGATGCTCGTGCTCGGTTTGAGGAGGCTGCTATGGCGGGCAAGGGTCGTGCGAGTGTTAACGATATGAAGCGTGTCGAGGTGCTGGTGTTGATGGAGATCGACCAGCAAACCGAAGACAATGGCGGGCCGTATGGTTTCTCGCGCAAAACGCTTGCCGAGCGCGTGGGGGTTTCGCCGTATCGTGCCCGCGCCGCAATCGATCGCTTGGATTCCGAAGGTATGATTGATGTCGTCTCGCGTTATAGCGACAATGGCGGTCAGCTTGCAAATGGCATTTGCCTCACCGAACGTGGTGAGTGGTATCTTGAGGGCGTCCGTACCGGCATGCTCGTTCAAGAAATGCTTGAGGACGAGGTTGCTGATCGATAGCAGCATGTAACCCTTGCCATAACGACGCCGCCTGGGAAACCGGGCGGCGTTTTGTTTCAAGATTGAGAAATGCAATCGCACGCGAGAAAAATTGCGGACGGTCCGCGGCGCGAGTATTACAATGAAGACCCGTAAGATGTGGATAAACAACTTCTACGGGAAGCGCAGGTAACTCAATATGACCAAGCATGTGTTCGTAACCGGTGGCGTGGTTTCGTCCCTGGGCAAGGGTATCACCGCGGCCTCGCTGGGCCGTCTGCTCAAGTCGCGTGGCTACAAAGTAACGATGCAGAAGGCCGACCCGTATCTGAACGTCGACCCCGGTACCATGAGCCCGTTCCAGCATGGTGAGGTCTTTGTAACCGAGGATGGTTACGAGTCCGACCTGGACCTGGGTCATTACGAGCGCTTTATTGATGAGAACCTGACCCGCGATTCCAACTTTACGACCGGTGCCATCTACAAAAGCCTCATCGCCCGCGAGCGTCGCGGCGACTTTTTGGGCGGTACCGTGCAGGTGATTCCTCACGTCACCAATGCCATTAAGGATAAGTTCCGCCGCATCGAGGAGCAGACCGGCTCCGATGTAGTCATCACCGAGCTGGGCGGCACGATCGGCGACATCGAGTCCCAACCGTTTGTCGAGGCCATTCGTCAGTACCGCAAGGAGGCCGGCCCCGAGAACGTCTGCTACATCCACGTGTCGCTCGTTCCCTATATCGCCGCCGCCCACGAGGTCAAGACCAAGCCCACGCAGCATTCCGTCAAGGAGCTCCGCAGCTTTGGCATCCAGCCCGATATTATCGTGTTGCGCTCCGACCACCATATCGATGACGCTATCCGCGGAAAGATCGCAAGCTTCTGCGACGTCGACACCGATTGCGTCTTTACCAATGAGGACTGCGCGAGCATTTACGATGTTCCGCAGCTGCTTGCCGAGCAGGACTTTGACCTGCGCATTTGCGAGCGCCTGGGTCTGGACCCGCGTGAGCGCGACATGAGCGAGTGGAACGAGTTCCTGCGTAAACAGAATCACGCCAACCATCACGCCGACAAGGTGAAGATCGCCGTCGTTGGCAAGTACACGCAGCTGCCCGATGCGTACCTGTCGGTTATCGAGGCCCTGCACCATGCGGGCGTCTTCTACGATCGCCATGTGGACGTCCAGCTGGTCGACGGCGAGAGCCTCGACGAGCAGAATGTCTCCGAAGTTCTGGGCGACGCTTCGGGCATCCTGGTCCCCGGCGGCTTTGGCAAGCGCGCCCTGGAGGGCAAGATCCTCGCGGCCGAGTTTGCCCGCGAGCACAAGATTCCGTATCTGGGCATTTGCCTGGGTATGCAGGTGGCCGTGTGCGAGTTCGCCCGCAACGTCGTCGGCCTTGCCGGCGCCAGCTCCTCCGAGTTCGACCCGGACGGTCCGTTTAGCGTCATCGATCTGATGAGCTCGCAGGAGGATGTGACCGAGAAGGGCGGCACCATGCGTCTGGGCGCCTATCCGTGCAAGCTCGCCGCCGATACCCTCGCTCGCGAGGCATATGGCGAGGATCTCGTCTACGAGCGTCACCGTCACCGCTTTGAGTTTAACAACGCCTTCCGCGACCAGCTCGAGGACGCCGGCTTGGTTATCTCTGGCCTCTCGCCCGACGAGCGCCTGGTCGAGATGGTCGAGCTGCCGCGCGACGTGCATCCGTGGTATGTGGCAACCCAGGCTCACCCCGAGTTCAAGAGCCGTCCGACCAACCCGCAGCCGCTGTTCCGAGAGTTCGTGCGTGCCTCGATCGGTCAGCACGAGGGCGTCGATCGCCTGCAGGTGACGCCCATGAACCTCGCTACGGACTAAGGGTGCCGGCGAACAAAGAACATACCGAAGCTACTCCCTCGTCGCTCGCCGTGGCGGCGGGGGAGTATCTCGATTACCTCGCGGTCGAGCGGGGTTTGGCGCGCAACACGATTGCGGCCTATCGTCGTGACCTGACGACGTACTGCGCCTATCTGGAGCGGGCGGGCATCATGTCTTTTGATGAGGTGACTCGTCAGGTCGTGGAGGGCTTTGTCGCCGACCGTCGCGATGGGGGCTATTCCGATGCCTCGGTGGAGCGTGCGCTTGCGGCCGTGAAGGGCCTGCATGCCTTTTTGGTGCGCGATGGGGCTGTGGCCCAAAATCCAACGGCGGCGTTGCGCCTGCCTAAAAAGGCTGAGCGTTTGCCGGAGTATCTATCGGTGGAGGATGTCTCGGCGCTGCTCGATCAAGACTTCCCCGAGGGCGAGATGGGCTTGCGCGACCATGCCATCTTGGAAGTGCTCTACGGATGCGGTTTGCGTGTGAGCGAGTTGGTGGGGCTCGATGTGGGCGATATCCATATCGACGATGGTTTTGTACTCGTTCGCGGTAAGGGCTCAAAGGAACGCCTGTCCCCGTTGGTGGGAAGCGCGGCGCGAGCTCTGACGCTCTATGTAGCTGAGGGGCGTTCTCGCTTGGCGGCCCATGCCCGCGGAACCGAGACCTCGGCGGTCTTTTTAAATAAGAACGGCCGCCGTCTGTCGCGCCAGGGCATCCATGCCATCTGTGAGCGCTACGGGCGCCAGGTAGGGCTGGTGGGGCTCCATCCCCATACGCTGCGCCACTCCTTTGCCACCCATATGCTTGCGGGCGGCGCAGACCTCCGTGTGCTACAGGAGATCTTGGGACATGCCGATATATCGACCACGCAGGTCTACACGCATGTCGATCGTACGCAACTGACCGAGGTCTATCTGGCGGCGCACCCGCTGGCACATCGTTAACACATCGCTGGCCTGCATATCTATAGGTATTTGGGGACGGGCCCCAGATTGCCGCTGCGTGCTTTTGCGCGCGCATGGGCAATCTGGGGCCCGTCCCATTTTTCGCCACTTGTCGTCGCGGTGGTGGGCCGCACGTGCCTTGGGTGGGGGAGTTTGGGGGCGATGTGAACGCCATGTAAAGGGACGCAAAAATCGCCTCAAGGTCAACTTGAAGGTTGAGGTTGAAAGGCGGGGTGCCACAGGTGGCATCCCGCCGTTGCTGTAAACACAACATATTGTGTTTACGAACATATGATTGGGGGTGTTTTGCAATATATGGTGGGTGGAGTGGTGGGGCGGGGTGGGGGAAGGGGTGGGGAAAGGTGTTGAAAAATGGGGCGGTTCCCCATATTATTAATGACGTCGACAGGCGGGGTGGTTCCCCGCGTACGTGCCATCTGAGTAACCGAGGGGAGGGCGCACATGGGAATGACTGGTGCATACGAGCGCAATCTCGATGCAAAAGGTCGTCTGTCCCTGCCTGCACCCCTTCGCGAGGAGCTTGGAGAGCACGTTCGCGTGTTCAAAGCCCTGGATGTCGATGCTCTGTACGTGTTCTCTGCCGAGGCCTTCGATAAGTGGGTCGAAGGACTCTTCGCGGGTCGTGAGGGCCACGAGGGTTTTAACCCGCGTGACATTAACGACCAGAAGCTCATGAGGGCGATCAACAAGCGCACCACGTCGATGGACGTGGACAGCGCCGGTCGTATCGGTCTTTCCGAGTCTCTCCGCAAGCAGGCGAACCTCGACCGCGAGGTCACGGTTGTGGGCAACTACGACCACCTTGAGGTTTGGGATCGCGCCGCGGCCGATGAGGACGATGACGATGAGGCCCTGCTGGACCTCTTCTTCTCGTAAGGGCAAGGCACGGGTAACGGATGGAGCGTGGGATCTTGACACAAGAATATCGGCATGAACCTGTCATGCTCAGCGAAGTGCTTGAGTCGCTGCGGCTAAAGAGCGGCTCCGTTGTCTGCGATTGCACCCTTGGTGGTGCCGGCCATTCGGTAAAGATGGCCGCGCAGGTGGGGGAGACGGGCCTTTTGCTCGGCGTCGATCAGGACGACATGGCCCTCGAGGCCGCTGGCGCTCGTCTGGACCGCGAGGTTCCCGGCGTTCCGCACCAGCTGCTGAAGGGCAACTTCGGCGACTTGGACGAGCTGCTTTGCTCGGCCGAGGTGCCCGGGGTCGATGGCTTCCTGTTCGATTTGGGCGTTTCGTCACCGCAACTCGATATCCCTGGCAGGGGCTTTTCGTATAACGAGGACGCCCCATTGGACATGCGGATGGATCCGGGTAATAACACCTTAAACGCAGCTGAGGTCATCAACACCTATAACGAACACGACCTCGCCCGGATTCTACGCGTCTACGGCGAAGAGAAGTTCGCCTCGCAGATCGCGCGCGAGATCGTGCACCGCCGCGAGCAAGAACCGATCGAAACCACCGGCCAATTTGTCGAGATCATCAAGGCGGGTATCCCGGCTGCCGCTCGTCGGCATGGCGGACATCCGGCCAAGAAAAGTTTCCAGGCCATTCGCATCGAGGTCAATCACGAGCTCGATGTGCTCGAACGAGGGCTTGATGCCGCCACCAGGTGGCTCAACCCGGGCGGACGTATCTGCGTCATCTCGTATCACTCGCTCGAGGACCGTATCGTAAAGAATCACTTTAAGGAGATGAGCCAGGGGTGCACGTGTCCGCCGGAGATTCCGGTGTGCGTGTGCGGCAACGTGCCGATACTCAAGGTCATCACCCGCAAACCCTTGGTTGCCCAGCCTGATGAGGTTGAGCGCAACCCTCGGGCGAGATCGGCCAAAATCCGCGTGGCGCAGCGTCTGTAGGCGCGACCGCGCGATATTGGACCTCCCGCTCGCACCATAAACGAAGCTTAAACACACTACCAACGTACTCGGGATGGGAGGCGGCATATCATGGGCTACAACACTTCAAGCGCAGCACTCGCCTATGATATGAACGCCATGCCCGCCTATCGTGAGACGCCGCAGGCCCCCGTTGCTCCCCGTGAGCAGCGTACGCCGCGCTTTGATGTCTACACGGGCGCGGGCCGTCAGGCAAACCAGGCGGTAAGCCCGGTTTTCATGAGCGTTCTTAAAACGTTTTGCATCATTGCGGCTATCTTCATGACGATCGGCGTCGCCCGCGTGGCGCTCGCCGGCGTTACGGCCCAGGTGCTCAACAGCAACGCCGAGCTTACTAACACGCTCGAAAAGGCGACCGATGAGAGCTCCGACCTGGAGGTCATGCATTCGGTCTATGGCGCCGACACGCGCATTCGCGACCTTGCGGGTGCTTATGGCATGGTGGGGCCCGGCGAGAGCGTTACACTTGACTTTTCGCAGGATGCAGCCGCGGGCGCCAACGCGACCGCGACCGCTCAGTAGCAAGACGGTAGCTGAGTATGACAAATGACTATCGCCGCGGTTCCGATGGGGGCCGCGGTTCTGGACGTCCCTCGTCGCGGGGACGTTCTGGTTATCAAGGAACGGGTCGGCAATCTTACAACGCCGGGCAGTCCCGTGGCAACGACCCGGCGTCGCGACTTCGCGGCTCGGGCGGCCCTCAAGTGCATAACACCAGGTCTCGCAAGAGTTCATCGACCGAATGGCTCACAGGCACGCCTCTGCCTCGCCGCAAGGCCGTCATGGGCTTCATTGGGCTTGGCTTGGGCTTGGGCGTCTTTCGCCTTGCCGACTATCAAATTGTCGAAGCCGATAAACTGCGTGAGCGTGCCGATGCGCGCCGCCTGCTTGCGCAGACCCTCTATGCCAAACGCGGCACCATCTACGACCGCAACGGTAACGTGCTGGCGTCGTCGGTCGAATGTCGCAACATCGCCGTGAACCCGCAACTTGTCGAGGATGTTGACAAGACGGTGTCGGCGCTGGTCAAGGCAACTGGAATCGATAAAAAGACCTGCCGCAAGCTCGTTGAGTCCGATGGAACCTGGGTGTATATCAAGCGCCAGGTGGACGAAGACGATGCTGCGGCGCTGGAGAAGAAGAACCTGCCCGGCGTGCTTTTTGAGCAGGCCATGAAGCGCGTATATCCATACGGCAATCTGGCATCGCAGGTGCTGGGTGTAGCGAATGTAGACAACGACGGCTTGACTGGTCTCGAAAAGCAATACAACAAGCTTCTGACCGGCACGAACGGTTCTCTCGTGCGCGAGCGCGCGAGGGACGGCAGCTATATCGCGGGCGGTGCCTATAAAAAGGTGGCTGCGGTCGACGGCGTTGACATCGTGACGACGCTCGACGTCAATATCCAGCGAGCGGCCGAGGATGCCCTGGCAGAGGCTGTCGAGAAGACAAAGGCCAAGAACGGCTCGGCTTTGGTCACCGACCCCACGACCGGTGAAATTCTCGCCGCCTGCTCGTACCCGACCTACGACCAGACCGATCTGGAGAACGCCAAGACCGAGGATATGAACCTGCGCCTGGTCACCGACGCCTACGAGCCCGGCTCGGTCTTTAAGACGCTCGTGGCGGGCGCTGGCTTCGACTTGGGCGTCGTGCGATCGAGTACGTCGTTTGAAGTGCCGGCGAGCATCAAGGTGGGCGACGATACCGTCACCGATGCCGACAAGCGCGACTATGCCATGACCATGGATGTGCGCGAGATGATGCGTCGTTCGTCCAACGTGGGTTTTGTCCTGGTGGGGCGCAAGATCGGTGCCGACGACTTTGCCGCCTATGTGGACAAGTGGGGCATCGGTCACAGCTCGGGTGTCGATTTTCCGGGCGAGAGCCTGGGCATCGTCAAGGAGCGTGACCAGTATGACGGCGCCACGCTGGGATCGATGAGCTTTGGACAGGCGTTGTCTGTCTCGCCGATTGAGATCGCACGTGCCGTGGGCGGCATCGCCAACGGCGGTGTGATGATGACCCCGCACTTCTATAAGTCCAGCAAAGGCGACGAGAAGGACTGGGGCGAAGGCGAGCGCGCGATTTCGGAGGACGCCGCATCCCAGGTGACATCGTGCATGCAGACGGTCGTGTCGGAGGGAACGGGCGTTGGCGGCGCGGTTGACGGCTATGACGTGGCGGGTAAGACCGGTACGGCCGAACGTGCCGACGAGAACGGCGGCTACCTCAAGGAGAACTACATGTCGTCCTTTATGGGCTTTGCACCGGCACAATCGCCCAAGGTGCTGTGCTATATCACGCTCGACGGAACGCCGAGCGGCTCAGATGCCGCTGCGGTGCCGTTCCAGTCCATTATGGCCAACGCGCTCGACGTGCTGGGTATCCCGCACACGAAGTAGGGGGTTACAATCTTTGGGGCGTGGTTTGTTGTCCCATATGAGGGGTGTTCACATGCCCTGCACCACGCATGCGCGGCGCTGGGATACAATACGCCGATAGCATTATTTTGGTTTACAGGGGAGCTGCAATGATAGAGATCGCCGTCAACAACCTCGCGGCCGCAACAGGGGCCCGAACCGTGACGGGAGAAGTCGATCGGGTATGCCGCGGGTGCGTTATCGACTCGCGCCAGGTCGAGGAAGGGACGATTTTCGTCGCCTTTCCCGGTGAAAACGTCGACGGCAATGATTTTGCTTCCCGTGCCGTCCAGTCGGGTGCCGGCGCCGTCGTGATGACGCGTGAGCCCGAGGCCGAGCTGGTCTCGCTGGCGCAGGACAAGGGCTGTGCCATCTTGCTGACCGATGATCCCGAGGAGTTTCTGCTGCGTTTGGCGCACGCGTATCGCCTGGAGCTTGGCTGCCTGGTCGTTGGCATTACCGGTTCCATCGGCAAGACGACGACCAAGGACGTGCTCGCCGCTGTGCTCGCCAAGCGCTATCGTGTCTGGGCCACAAAGGGCAATTTCAATAACCTGATCGGCATGCCGCTCACGGTGCTTTCCGCTCCGGCCGATACCGAGGTCCTGGTGCTCGAGATGGGCATGAACCATTTCCACGAGATCGAGCGCCTGTCTCTGTCTGCCAATCCCAACCTTGCCATCGTGAGCAAGATCGGCACCTCTCATATCGGCATTTTGGGCAGCCGCGAGAACATCGCCCGCGCTAAGGCCGAGATCGTTCAGGGCATGTGCGCCGCCGGCGACTATTTGCCGCTGCTGGTTTTGGGCGGCGAGGACGATTTTACGCCGTTCATTCGCGATACGTTCGCCCAGCCTGCTGGTATCGACGTGATGCTGGCCGGTGTCTCTGACGATGATGAGGTCCGCGCCCGCGACGTTCGCGTTGATGACGAGGGCCGTCCGGTCTTTACGCTCGATTTTGGTCAGGGCGAGACAATCGATACCATGCTTGCCATCCCCGGCGTGCAGTCCGTTCCTAATGCCGTTAAGGCCGCCGCGGTTGCCTATCGCCTGGGCGTGACGCCCGAGCAGATCGATGCTGCCTTTAGGGGTCTCACGATCACCGGACACCGCCAGGAGATCAAGCGCGCCAAGAGCGGTGCACGCGTCATCGATGACTCATATAACGCCAGTGCCGAATCCATGGCTGCTGGCCTCGATCTGCTGTGCTCGCTTTCGTGTACGGGGTCTCGCATGGCGATCCTGGGCGAGATGGGCGAGATGGGCGATGAGGCTCCTCGCATGCATGAGCTCGTGGGCGCCTATGCCGCCGCCAAGAAGCTCGACATGCTGGCGTGCGTGGGTGGTGAGCTGGCCCAGCTTATGGCCGATGCCGCACGCATGATGGGCATGGACGAGGACCGCATCCAGGTGTTCTCCGATTATCAGCAGGTGCTCGACCGCATGGGCGGCGCGCTTGAAAAACATGATGTTGTACTGGTCAAGGGTTCCCGCTTTGTTGAGCTCGACCGCTTTGTGGAAGGTGTGTGCTAGCCCATGTTCGGCAATCCCTCGTATCCAACGTATCAGGCTTTTTTGGGGCTTGGCATCGCCGCCGCCATTGCGCTGCTGCTCATGCCGTGGTGGATCAAGCTGCTTAAGGTCGAGGGTATCGGCCAGCAGGTTCGTGCCGACGGCCCCAAGCGTCATTTGGTTAAGCAGGGAACCCCCACCATGGGTGGCGTTGTCATCCTCGTCGCGATCTCGCTGACCTGCCTGCTGATGGGCAAGCTCACCACCGAGCTCGTACTCGTACTGCTCGCCACGCTGGCGACCGGCGTGCTGGGCCTGATCGACGACCTGACCTCCGTTACGCATGGGCGCTCGCTCGGTCTGACGCCTCATGCCAAGATGATCGGCCTAACCATTATCTGTGTCACCTTTACGGTACTTGCCGTCAACTGGTGCGGCGTCGCCCCCGAGATTCGTTTTCCCGGTGGGTTGACGATCGACCTTGGCGTGCTTTCGACCACCATCTGCGGCTATTCGTTCCCGTGGCTCTATATTGTCTTTTGTTGGCTGATGATTGCCGGTCTTTCTAATGCCGTGAACCTGACCGATGGCCTTGACGGTCTTGCTGGCGGCACCTCCATGATCGCCATGCTCGCCATGGCTGCCATGGCGTTTTTGCACGGAGACGTGAACCTGTCCATCTTCTGCACCGCGTGTGCCGGTGCCTGCTTGGGCTTTCTGTGGTTCAACTGCTATCCGGCGAGCATCTTTATGGGTGATACCGGCTCGCTTGCTCTGGGCGCCGCGTTTGCCTGTACGTCCATCATGACTAACACCGAGGTCGTCTCCCTCATCATCGGCGGCCTGTTTATCGTTGAGACCCTGTCGGTCATGATTCAGGTTGTCTACTTCCACTTTACGCACAAGCGCGTCTTCCTTATGGCGCCCATCCATCATCATTTCGAAAAGAAGGGTTGGGCCGAGACCAAGGTCGTCATCCGTTTTTGGATTATCGCTGCGGCATTTGGTGCCGTTGGCCTTGCTCTGTTCTTCCAGTTGGGATAGTGGTCTTTCATGCCTCTTGCTGATGTCTTTAGCCTGCTCGTTTTGGGTCAGGGCAAATCCGGTCTCGATGTCGCCCGCTGGGCGCTGGCACATCCCGAGCGCGTAAGCGCCGTTACCGTGTATGGCGGCGGTACCTCTGAGCCCAATGATGCCACGCGTGCGCTCGAGGCTGCTGGTGCGTCGTTTGTCTATGGGACCGAACAGGTCGAGGGCGCCTATGACGTATGCGTGACATGCCCGGGCATCTCGGAGTTCTCGGGCTTCTTTAAGGCCGGGCGCGAGCATGCCGCCCAGATTATGGGTGAGCCAGAGTTTGCCTATCGCCTGTCGCCCGATAACTGGATTGCCATCACGGGCACCAACGGCAAGACGACCACCACGTCGCTGACTGATTATCTGCTCAAGGCTTCCGGCGAGGCCAGTGTAGCTGTCGGCAACATCGGCGAGCCGCCTATCAACGAGATTGACGGCCGAGCCCACAACGAGTGGTTTGTGGCTGAGCTCTCGAGCTATCAGATTGCTACGACCACCGAGCTCCACCCTCGCGTTGCGGTACTGCTCAACATCACTCCCGACCACTTGGGCTGGCATAAGAGCCATAAGAACTATGCGCTTGCCAAGATCAAACTGTTTGACAATATGGTCGATGACGATCTGGTGGTTGTCGACGTCGAAGACGCCGGCATTCACGAGTTCGATGAGTACATCTACACGCCGGGTCGTCGCATCTGCAAGGTTGCCTTTGACGAGCCTGAGGGTGAGGATGCCGCCTTTGTACGCGATGGCAAGATGATCGTGCGTCTGAAAGGCGTCGAGACCCCGCTCATCGCTACATCCGAGCTCAAGATCTCGGGCCATCATAATGTTATCAATGCCCTGTGCGCTGCCACAGCTGCCCTGGCAGTCGGTGCCGATGTCGATGGTGTCTGCCGCGGTCTGGCCTCGTTCCAGCCGCTCGAACACCGCGTGGAGCCGTGTGGCGAGATTGACGGCGTGCGCTACGTCAACGATTCCAAGGCGACCAACACCGATGCGGTCGAGAAGGCACTGACGGCATTTCCCGATGACGACGTGATCCTGCTGCTCGGCGGCCACGATAAGGGCACGCCGCTCACGGACTTCGCGCGCGTTGTTATGGATAACGTGCGCTCGGTCGTCTGCTTTGGCGATGCGCGCGAGCGCTTCACCGTCGCTATGGACGAGGCCGATGTCGATGGCGATGTGGATATCGCCCAGGCGGATGACCTACGCGACGCCGTGGACGTCGCCCGTTCGCTGTCGAGCCGTGGTGACGTGATCTTACTTTCTCCTGCCTGCTCTTCGTTCGATGAGTTCTCGGGCTATGAGGAGCGCGGCCGCGTGTTTAAGGACTATGTGGCCCAGCTTGCCGCTGCGGCGAAATCGCAAATGGAATAGGGGTTGCCGGTGAGAGAGGAGAGCCCCCGACAAGGTATGAGGAGGCCCGACTCGGACCGTGCTTCCTCGCAGCGCAGCACACCGCGTTCCGGCCGCGGCGGGCAGACGTTTAGCGAACGCTATATTGCCGGCGTTCCCGCCCGTATCATGCGCCCCCGTCTGATATTTATGGCCTGCCTGTTTACTTTGGTGTGCTTTGGTCTGCTGATGGTGTACTCGGCGTCTTCGGTCGAGGCGCTGCACGAGAATGGCTCGGCGACGTTTTTCCTGGGTCGACAGGCCGCGTTTGCCGTGGTTGGTGTTCTGGCGCTGATTGCCATCGTGCGCGTTTTGCCGGACAGCTGGTTTGGGGAGGATGTGCTCAGGATCTTCCTCATAGGCATGATAGGGCTACTGTTTCTGGTGTTCTTGGTGGGCAGCGGCAGCCGTGGCGCCACGCGCTGGCTCAACATCGCCGGCATTCAGTTCCAGCCTTCCGAGTTTTTAAAGCCATTTGCCATTGCGTATTCGGCCATCATGCTTGATCGCTTCTTTTCGCCCGGTGGCAACATCAACGAATTCCTTCGCAAGATGGGCATCTACCTGGGAATTTCGCTCTTTCTGATCTTTATCCAGCCCGATTTCGGTACCGTCCTGATCATCCTGTTGACCCTCATGTGCATGGCGTTGTTTGCGGGTCTCGACCCCAGATTTATCATCGGCGTGATAATCTTCGGCATTCTCGTGATCGTGATTGCGCTTGTCGCAGAGCCGTACCGTATGGTGCGTATTCAGGTTGCCTTGAACCCTTGGGCCGACGAGTATGGTGACGGCTATCAGGCCACGCTTGCCATCATGGCCTTTGCCTCGGGCGGTCTGTTCGGCCGTGGCATCGGCAACTCAACCATGAAGTACTCGTATCTTCCCGAGGCGCACAATGACTACATCCTGGCCATCATTGGCGAGGAAGTCGGTTTTGTCGGAACCGTGCTGTTCTTCTTGGTGTTTGCGATGCTGATCTACTCGGCGTTTCGCATTGCCGAGCAGGCGACCGATCGTCGGGGCGCGCTCATGGCGTCTGGCTCTGCGGTCATTCTCGCGGTGCAGTTTTTGATCAATGCGCTGGGCATCCTCAACGTGTTTCCCATGACGGGCAAACCGTTGCCGTTTATTAGCTACGGCGGTTCGTCGATTATTGTGTCGCTTATGCTTGCCGGTCTGATCCTGCGCGTTTCGTACGAGAGCGCCCGTCGCGATGAGTACGACCGTCGCCGCGAGAGCTTTGCCGTTATGGATGAGAGTACCGCCGGCGTGCCCCACGTGCGCGGCGAGCGATCTTCGCGTAACGGCTTTACCGTTCTGGATGGCTCTGCGACCGAGCCGGCAGCCCGTCCACGCCCGCGAACGGCTCCGCAAGGTCGTCCGCAGCGCCCCAGCCCTCGCAGCGCGGGCGGCGGATATAATCGAATCGATTTGAACTCGGACCCGTCGGCACGTCTGCGCACCGACGACCAGGGACCGCGTGTACGAAGGGACTACCATGACCGATAAGATGACCGTTGCTATTGCAGCCGGCGGCACGGCGGGACATATCAACCCCGCGCTTGCCTTGGCCGAAGAGCTGCGTGACCGTGGCCACCACGTTGTGTTCGTGGGCCAGTCGCGCAAGCTCGAGGGTCGTCTGGTCCCCGAGGCTGGGTTTGATTTTGTGCCCATTACGGTCACGGGCTTCGACCGCTCCCGTCCTTGGACGGCGCTGACCTCGCTGTGGCGTGTCAACAAGGCCAAGCGTGCGCTCGCCAGTCATTTCTCAAAGGTCGGCAAGCCCGATGCCGCCATCGGTTTTGGTGCCTATGTCGAGGTTCCGCTGCTGGGGTGGTGCAAGGGCGCGGGCGTTCCGTATCTGCTGCATGAACAGAACTCTGTTCCGGGCCTGGCCAACAAGATGATGAACTCCCACGCCGCCCGCGTGTGCATCTCGGTGCCGGCAGCGCGCGCGGTCTTTGAGCGCGAAGGTGACCCTGACCACGTGCTCATGACCGGCAACCCCGTACGTCGCTCGGTGATCGAGGGCGATCGCGCTCGCGGCCGCAAGGCACTTGGCGTTCCCGAGGACGCTACGCTGCTGCTCGTCTTTGGCGGTTCACTTGGCGCCCAGCACCTCAACGAGCGCGTGGCTTCGCTCAAAAACGAGCTGCTTTCGCGCAAGAACCTCTATGTGTTGCATTCGACGGGTGCCGACGGCTTTGAGGAGACCGAGCGCGCTTTGGCGCTGACGCCCGAGGAGGCGAAGCGTTATCGCGTCCAGCCTTACATCGACAACATGGGCGATATGCTGGCTGCTGCCGATTTGGTGCTCTCGCGTTCGGGCGCATCGAGCGTGGCCGAGATCGCTGCGCTCGCCGTGCCCTCGGTGCTCGTGCCGTATCCGCATGCGACGGCCGACCACCAAACCACCAATGCCCGTTATCTGGTCGACGCCGGGGCCGGCGTGCTCTGCGCCGATGCCGATATCGACGGTTCTGCCTTTGCCGATGAGCTGCTGCACCTGGTCGATGACGCGGCGGCGCGCGACGCCATGCGTCAGGCGGCGCGTGGTCTGGCTCAGGATAGGGCCGCCGCTCTTCTGGCCGATGCGGTAGAGGGTTTGCGTTAGTTAGACGGGATATCGTCGGTCGCCCTCGCGCTGATGCGGTAGGTGCGGTACAGTTAACGGGTTACAGGCAGTGTTTACGCAAGGAGTACACGAGCACATGGCTGATTCCCAGACTGCAACCTCCGCGCCCGAGTTTAAGAGCGCCCACTTTATCGGTATCGGCGGCGCCGGCATGAGCGGCATCGCCCTCGTTCTGCACGAGCGCGGTTATGCCGTTACCGGCTCCGACCTTAAGACGTCACGGTATATCCGCCAGCTTACCCGCGCTGGTGTGAAGGTGCACGTGGGCCATGAGGCAGCTACGATCGACGAGGTCAAGCCCGACGTGGTTGTTGTCTCCACCGCTATTCCGGAGTCCAACCCTGAGCTCGTGCGCGCTCGCGAGCTGGGCATTCCCGTGTGGCCCCGTGCTAAGATGCTCTCTGCTTTGGGCCACGGCTACACTACCGTCGCCGTTGCCGGCACGCATGGCAAGACCACCACGTCTTCGATGTGCGCCACCATGCTCGACCGCATGGGTCTGGATCCGAGCTTCTTGATCGGCGGCATCGTCGAGGGCTATGACACGAACGGCAAGAACGGCTCGGGCGACTACTTTGTCGCCGAGGCCGACGAGTCCGACAGCTCCTTCCTGTTCCTGAACCCCAACGTGGTCATTGTGACCAACGTCGAGGCCGACCACCTCGATCACTATTCGGGTATCGAGGAGATCGAGGCAACTTTCGCCAAATTCATGAGCCTGGTGGGCGAGGACGGTACCGTCATCGTCTGCGGCGAGGACCCGCATCTGGTCGAGCTCGCCAAGTCGACGGGCCGTCACGTGCTTTCCTACGGCTTTGCCGAGAGCAACGACATCGTCTGCGTGCACCCGGATGTCAAGGGCATCCAGAGTGACTTTATCGTTCGCTTTGAGGACGGCACTGAGCACGCTGTGGAGATCAAGAGCAACCCCGGTCGCCACAACATGCTCAACGCCACGGCTGTGCTCACCGTCGCCCATGTCCTGGGCCTTGACATCGACGCCGCCGCCAAGGCGCTCTCGAGCTTTGAAGGCGTCCGCCGTCGCTTTACCCACGTGGGCGATATCGATGGCATCACCGTGGTCGATGATTACGGCCATCACCCCACCGAGATCAAGGCGACGCTTGCTGCCGCTTCGTCGCTGGGCTACAAGCACGTCGACGTCGTGTTCCAGCCGCACCGCTATTCGCGCCTGCAGGCCCTGTGCGACGACTTTGCCGATGCATTTGCCAATGCCGATAAGCTGCTGCTGATTGATGTGTTCTCGGCTGGCGAGATGCCCATTCCGGGTGTCACCTCTAAGATGCTCGCCGATACCGTGCGCGCCAAGCATCCTGGCAAGGAGGTCGTGTACTGCTCCAGCCGTCTTGAGCTCAATCAGGAGCTCGAGCAGATGGTGGGCGAGGGCGACCTGCTGCTCACCATGGGTGCCGGTGACGTTACGACCGTCGGTCCCGAGTTCATTGAGTATCTGACTGCCAAGAAAGACGCTTAAGTCTAATGGGTCTGTTTAACGCCGTCATGGCGCTCTCGGGCATGATCGACACGGATGTGATCGAGGACGAGCGCCTTGCGCGTCATACGAGCTATCGTATCGGCGGCAAGGCCGACCTCTTCGTGACGTGCCATAGCTATCATGCCCTCCGCCGCGCCGTGGCGGTGCTCGATCGCGAGCAGGTGCCGTGGGTCATCATCGGCAAGGGCTCCAATCTGCTGGTTGCCGATGGCGGTTATCGCGGTGCCGTCATTTCGCTCGGACGTGAGTTTCAGCGCACGGTTGTTGCCGATGACGGTTGTACGCTGACGGTCGGTGCGGGCGTGATGTTTGCGCGCCTGGTCAACGATGCCCTGTCGCGTAGCCTCTCGGGCCTTGAATTTGCCGTTGGCATCCCTGGTTCGGTCGGCGGTGCGATATCTATGAATGCCGGCACACGGACCGAGTGGATTGGCTCGTTGGTTGAGGATGTTGTAATGTTTGACCCGGCATCCGGTATCAAGCATTATGCGGGGTCCGAGATCACTTGGGGCTACCGCGAATGTAGCCTTCCGCGCAATGAGATCATCCTCGAGTGCGTGCTCAAGCTTAAGCCGGCGCCCAAGGCCGACATTCGCGAGCGCATGGAACGGTACCTGACGAGGCGCAAGCGTACGCAGCCCATGGGTCGCGCATCCTGCGGGTCGGTCTTTCGCAACCCGCCCGATGCGAGTGTGGGCAAGCTTATCGAGGATTGTGGATTAAAGGGTTTTTCGATTGGCGGCGCGGAAGTTTCGCCCGTTCACGCTAATTTTATCGTTAATAACGGAACTGCCTCGGCCGATGACGTTGCCGCGGTTATCAGACATGTGCACGGAAAGGTGAGGGAGGCGTATGGCATCGAGCTCAGACCGGAAGTTAAATTCCTCGGCTTCTAGAGCATCGAAACCCACCTTCCGCCGCGCCGGAGGGCGTTCCGGCGCGCCTGCCAAACCTCAACGCAATACCGTCGCGCACTCTAAGTCTGTCGGGCATGCTCGACAGGCCGGTCGTCCGGTCGTCGGCTCTCAGCTCGGTAATCGTCCGGCCGCAAAAAAGTCCTTGCGTCCCTCGGTGACGTCAAAGCCTGTTATGGGCGCCAAGCCTGCCCGTCCCATGGCAACTCCTAAGCCCTCGACGGGAACTAAGGCGGCGCGTCCGGGTCGCACGCTGGGCGCATCGAAACCGCGCTCGCTGACATCGGTGCCGGCTACCGCCAAGAAGCCTTCGGGTAAAAAAGGCGTCAACCCGTTGTCTTCACTTGGGGCGATGGCAAATAAAACATCAGACGCCGCTTCTGTCGTTACAGGCAAAGGCAAAATCGTGGGCGGCGTTCTGGCCGTCTTGGCCGTGCTCGTCGTCGTTGCCGTCGTGGTGATCAACTCTGGATTGTTTACCGCCACTGATATTCAGATTCAAGGCAGCGAGCATGTGACGAAGCACGATGCTATCCAGCTGATCGATTTGCCCGAGGGAACGTCGCTTTTTAATGTCGATCCCGACCAGATTACCGAGGACCTCAAGCAGAACCCGTGGGTCTCGGGCGTGGATGTCCAGCGTCAGTTCCCGCATACGCTCATCATTACGCCCATGGAGCGCAAGGTCATCGCAATTGCCTATATCAGCTCCGACGACCTTGCCTGGGCTATCGGAGACGATGACACCTGGATCGCCCCGCTGTCGACGTCGGTCGAAGTGGACGACCAGGGCAACGTCATCACGACAGGGCAGGGCTCAAATACCTTGACCGGAATCGATGCCGCGCTGGCGCTCGCCAAGCATTATGGCGCGGTGTTGTTGACTGATGTCTCGGCGGATGTCGCTCCGGTTTCCGGCCAGGCGGTGAACTCCAAAGCTGTTAAGGCCGGCCTGGATTATGTGCGTGGTTTTTCGAGCGAGTTCTTGGGACAAGTTAAGGATATTTCCACGCCTTCGGTCGAAGCCATCTCGGCAAACCTCAATAACGGCATTGAGGTGTCGCTGGGCGATTCGGACGATATCGCCAAGAAGGAACGCGTAGTCACTAAGTTGCTTTCGCAGGTAGAGGGCGTAACGTATATCAATGTGCGCTCTCCGGGCAACTACACATTTAGGAATGCTCCGACCTCGTAGCGCTGGTTGATGCTTTGTTGAGGGGCCATACCACGCCGTTTATCTGGTTTGTTTGGTTTTCACGGTCAATTATTTGACTGATACGTTCATAATGTGCAAACATAATACGGTTTACCTTTGCATTTACTTTCAACCTGAAGGTTAATGTGCGCAGGGGTCGACCCATGCTATGGCTATAACCTTTGTTCGGAGGACCGACATGCACGAGACAGAGATCAACAACTACCTTGCCGTCATTAAGGTGGTCGGCGTCGGCGGCGGCGGTACCAACGCGGTCAATCGAATGATCGAAGAGGGCATCCGCGGCGTCGAGTTTGTTGCCATCAACACCGATGCTCAGGCGCTCGCGATCTCTGATGCCGATATCAAGGTGCACATCGGCACCGACCTTACCCGCGGCCTGGGCGCCGGCGCCAACCCCGAGGTTGGCCGCAAGGCTGCCGATGAGTCCCGCGACGACATTGCCGAGGCGCTCGCTGGCGCCGACATGGTGTTTATCACCTGCGGTGAGGGCGGTGGCACCGGTACCGGCGCTGCTCCCATCGTTGCCGATATCGCGATGAACGAGGTCGGCGCACTGACCGTCGCCGTCGTGACCAAGCCCTTCACCTTCGAGGGCCGCAAGCGCAAGAAGAGCGCCGAGGAGGGCATCAAGACCCTCTCCGATTGCGTCGACACCATGATCGTCATCCCTAACGATAAGCTGCTCGACATCGCCGAGAAGAAGACCACCATGCTCGAGGCCTTCGCGATTGCCGATGGCGTCCTTTCCCAGGGCACCCAGGGCATTACCGACCTCATCACCGTCCCCGGTATCATCAACCTGGACTTCGCCGATGTTAAGACCATCATGAAGCAGGCCGGTACCGCCATGATGGGTATCGGTACCTCTTCTGGGGATACTCGTGCCGTCGACGCTGCCCAGCAGGCCATCTCCAGCCCGCTGCTCGAGAGCTCCATCGATGGTGCCACGCGCGTGCTGCTCTCCATCGCTGGTTCCAAGGACCTGGGCATCCAGGAGATCAGCGACGCCGCCGACGTTGTCGCCAACGCCGTCGACCCCGAGGCGAACATCATCTTCGGTACCGTTGTCGACGAGTCCCTGGGTGATCAGGTGCGTATCACCGTCATCGCTACGGGCTTCTCCGATTCCAACGTCAACCGTCAGGACGAGCTCTTTGCTGCTCAGCAGTCTCAGAGCAAGGCCGCTGCCTCCGCTGAGCCGCAGCGCACCGCTCCGGCTGCCAGCCCGGCTCAGGCCGCTCCGACCCGCAACGTCGGTGGTACCGAGCTGCCCAACTTTGGCAACGACCAGTTCGAGCTTCCCGACTTCCTGAAGCGCGGTAGCTTCTAGTTCGTTTTTCTCAACGACCTGCACGGGGTGTGTCCATTTGGATGCACCCCGTTTTGTTTCTCGTTTGTAAACGAAAGCCTCCAATCTCCTTACGTTCCCTTTACGTTTGGTCCCTACCGCTGCGGGTATCCTTTTAGGGAAGTATGACAGCCGTATAAACGCGGACTGCGCGGCGACGCCGCGGTACTTGTGTTATTAGGAGGCTTTAGTATGGCAGCACGTGCGGACAACGTTTCGCGTGTCGACCATGATGGAGTTACGTTGGTGGAGGGCGCGACATCCGATGTCCGCTTTGCCTTTACCGAGCGCACCGGTGGCGTTTCTGAAGATGCGTACTCCTCGCTCAACCTGGGCTCGCATGTAGGCGATGACCCCTTTGCTGTTCAAGAGAATCGTCGTCGAGCGCTCGAAGCTATGGGCGCCACTGAGTGCGAGCATAATCTGCTCGTGCCCAATCAGGTACATGGTGACCATATCGTTACGGTGACTTCGAACGGCGCCGACGATCTTGAGGCTGTTCGCGAGCAGATTGCCGAGGGCTGCGATGCCATCGTCTGTACGGCCCATGACGTGCCCGTGCTGCTCTGCTTTGCCGACTGCGTTCCCGTGGTGCTGGTGGCCCCCGGTGGATTTGCCGTGGTGCACTCCGGTTGGAAGGGCACGATTGCACGTATTTCTGCCAAGGCGTGCCAGGCGCTTTGCGATGCTGCCGGCTGCGATGCGAGCGACGTTTCCGCCTATATCGGCCCCCATATCTTGGCTGATGAATATGAGGTATCCCAGGAGCTCATGGATCGCTTTGCCGCCGAGTTCTCTTGCATCGATGCGAGTATCTCTCGCATGCTCGATCTTTCCGCTGCCATTTGTGAGGCGCTGGTAGATGCCGGTGTGGATGCGGATAATATCGTGGATACCCAGCTTTCGACTGTGCGTCAGAACGACCGCTTTTATTCCTACCGTAACGAGAGCGGCACCTGTGGGCGCCATGCTGCGATCGGCGTGATGCTATGAGAAAGATCGTATCGGTCCTGAGCGCCGCTGTGCTTACGCTTACGCTGTGCGCCTGTTCTTCGGGATCTTCTACCTCTTCCATTACCGTGGCCGGCTCCACGACCTGCCTTCCTATCGCCGAGATTGCGGCAGAGGGCTTTAAGGAGGAGACCGGCATCGACGTGCTCGTTTCCGGTTTGGGTTCTTCCGCTGGCATCGAAGCCGTCAGCGCTGGCACGGCCGATATCGCCAGCTCCTCCCGTGGACTCAGTGCCGACGAACAGGATCTGGGCCTGACTCCCATCGTCATTGCCCACGACGGTATCGCGGTCATCGTGAACGAAGGCAACCCCGTCGATAACCTCTCGACCGAGCAGCTCCGCGATATCTATGCCGGCAAGATTACTAACTGGAAAGAGGTCGGTGGCGAGGACCTGAAGATTCAGGTCATCAACCGAGACGAGGCGTCTGGCACGCGTGAGGCCTTCCGCACCATCGTGATGGACGGCACCCCGTTCGATCGCCGGTCCGCCGTTCTTTCGGGCACGGGCCAGGTGCGCGACGTGGTATCTCGTTCGCGCGGTGCCATCGGCTACATTTCGCTGGGCTTCGTCGAGAGCCTCAATGCAAAGACTTCGGTCAAGGCCGTCTCGGTCAATCATGTCGAGGCGTCCGAGAAGACAGTCGCGAGTGGCGGCTATCCCATCTCGCGTGACCTTTACTTCTTTGTGAAGGGGACGCCTTCGCAGCAAGCGCAGGATTACATCGACTACGTGACGTCCGAGAAGATGGACAAGCAGATTCGCGAGGCGGGCTTTATCCCCGTCACCAACGACGAGAAGGGGAGTGAGTAGCATGGAAGCACAGGAAAACTCCCAGACTGGGCAGAATGTTCAGACGCCCAAGAAGCGCGAGCTGGCGCTCGTTTCGCGCAGCACCTATATCAAGGAGAAGGCGCTGCAGTGGATCTTCTTTGCCTGCGCGTTCTTGGCAGTCGTCACCGTCATCCTGATTTTTGTCTTTACCACGTACTCGGCGCTGCCCGTCTTTACCGACATCGGTCTGGCGGACTTCTTTAGCTTTACGTGGGCGCCCTCCGAGGGCCACTACGGCATCATGTCGCTGCTGGCCGGATCGGGTCTGGTGACCGTCGGTGCCCTTGCCATGGGTGTGCCCCTGGGTGTGGGCACGGCTGTGTATCTGGTCGAGATTGCCAGCAAGCGCGTGCGCAAGCTCATCAGCCCTGCCGTCGACCTGCTGGCGGGCATCCCTTCCATCATCTACGGCTTCTTCGGCATGATCATCATCCGTCCGTTTATCGCGCAACTGACCGGTGGTCTTGGTTTTGGTGCGCTGACGGCGTGGTTCGTGCTTGCCATCATGATCGTCCCTACCATCACCACGCTCACCATCGATGCCCTCAATTCTATTCCCATGGGTATTCGCGAGGCATCGTATGCCATGGGTGCTACTAAGTGGCAGACCATCTATAAGGTCGTGCTACCTGCCGCCAAGCTGGGTATCGTGGATGCGATCGTGCTGGGTATGGGCCGTGCCATCGGCGAGACCATGGCCGTGCTCATGGTCGTGGGTAACGCCCCGGTTATTCCCGACAGCATTGCGAGCCCCATCTCGACGCTCACGAGCCAGATCGCGCTCGACATGAGCTATTCCTCGGGTCTGCACCGCTCGGCGCTGTTCGGCATGGGCGTGGTCCTGTTTATCATCTCCGCCACGCTGGTGGGCGTCGTCCGTCTGATTTCCAAGAAGAAGAGGGGGTAGGCTATGTCCGATTCCGTTGACACGACGGTCGATACGACCTCGTCGCGCGAGCGCATCAAGCGTGCCCTTTCCCACGGCAAGAAGGGCCGCATCAACAAGGACCTGTCCAACAAGATCATGCTTGGCGTGTTTCGTGCCGCGGCATACATCACCACACTGGTGCTGGTTGCTATCATCGCCTACGTGGTCATTAACGGTCTGCCGCATATCTCGCTCGACTTTATCTTCGGTTGGCCCCAGGGCGTCAACGCCGAGGGCGGAATTTGGCCCACGATCGTCTCGACCGTCTATGTGACGGCGCTCGCCATGCTTATCTGCACGCCGATTGCTGTGCTGGCAGCCGTCTATCTGGCCGAGTACGCCAAGCAGGGCAAGGTCGTCGAGCTCATTCGCTACGCTGCTGACGCTTTGGCCTCGGTGCCCTCTATCGTTATGGGCCTGTTTGGCTACGCCTTGTTTGTCGAGGCCATGGGCCTGGGCCTTTCGATGGTCTCTGCCGCTCTGGCACTCGCGCTCTTGATGCTTCCCATCGTCATGCGCACCACCGAAGAGGCCATTCGCGCCGTTCCGCGCTATATCCGTTGGGGCGCGTACGGCCTGGGCGCCACCAAGTGGCAGGTCGTTTCCAAGATCGTGCTTCCTTCTGCCTTTGGCCGTATTGCCACGGGCATCGTCCTCGCCATCGGCCGTGCCATTGGCGAGACCGCGGTGGTGCTCTACACCATGGGCCAAGCCATCAATCTACCTATTTCGCCGCTCGATTCCGGCCGTCCCATGACGGTTCACCTGTACCTGCTTGCAAACGACGGCATCAACATGAACGCAGCCTACGGCACCGCGCTCTTGCTGATGGTGATCATTCTGGCCTTCAACCTGTTTGCGCGCTTCCTGTCGCGCAAGCGTCGCTAGTTAAGGAGTCCCATGTCCGTTTATCAGTCCGCTCCCACGCTGGAGCAAGCGGCCATTACGGCCAAGGATTTCAACTTTTGGTACGGTGACTTTCATGCGCTGACAGGGCTTGACCTCAACATCGCCAAAAACGCCATCACCTCCTTCATTGGCCCTTCGGGCTGCGGCAAGTCGACGTTTTTGCGCTGCATCAACCGCATGAATGATCTGATCGAGGGTACGCGCGTCGAGGGCACCATGACGCTCGACGGCAATGATATCTATGCCGAGGGCGTCGACCCGGTCGACCTCCGTCGTCGCGTGGGCATGATCTTTCAGCAGCCCAACCCGTTTCCCAAATCCATCTACGAGAATGTCGCCTTTGGCCCTCGTCTGCAGGGCGTGACTAGCAAAAGCGACCTCGATGACATCGTGGAAGAATCGCTCAAGCGCGCCAACCTCTGGAAAGAGGTATCCAATCAGCTCAACAAGGATGGTTTGGCGCTCTCGGGCGGTCAGCAGCAGCGTCTGTGCATCGCGCGCGTGCTTGCGGTGCAACCCGATGTCCTCCTGATGGACGAGCCCTGCTCCGCCATCGATCCCACATCCGTCTCTAAGGTCGAGGATCTGATGGCCGAGCTGGCGCCCGAGATGACGATCATCATCGTCACGCATTCAATGCAGCAGGCGGCTCGTATCAGCGACTACACCGCATTCTTCTTGCAGGAAGTTGCCGGCGAGCCCGCCACGCTCATCGAGTATGGTCAAACCGACGCGATCTTCACCAGCCCGGTGGACTCGCGGACGGAAGACTATATCACCGGCCGCTTTGGCTGATCGGTGCGACTAGTCCCAAGCCGATCGGACCTGGTCCGGTGCGTATTCACTGTGCGGGCGGCATGACCGCACCCAACTGATTGGAGTGAACCATGCGCAAACTGTTTTCCCGTCAGCTCATCGAGGCCCGTCACGAGATGCTGAGCATCTATGAGGCCGTCGATCTGGCTCTCCACGATGCCGTGAAGGCCCATGTGACCGACGACCGCAAGCTCGCCACCAAGACCAAGAAACGAACGCTTTCGATTGACGCGCGCTGCGCCAACCTGGAGGCCGTCTGCTACAACCTGATCGCCACGCAGTCACCGGTCGCCTCCGACTTCCGCCTGCTTCAGACGATCATCTACGTCGACTTTAACCTGCAGCGCATGACCGATAAGGTCCGTCAGATCTGCCGTGCCACGCGTCATATGATCAAGGCCGACATCTCGCTGCCCAAGGAGCTTGTCGGCACGGTCAAGGCCGAGGCTGAGGCCGTCTACCAGGTGCTGGGCTCTTCGCTTTCTGCACTCGTCACCAATGATATGTCCATCATCTGCAACCTGGCCGTCGAGGACGAGCCAGTGCACGCCGCCTACGAGAAGTTCTTCCGCACCTTTAACCGTATGGATACGGGCGACTTTATGGACGACGACAGCAACTATGACGACCTGCGCCGCGCTATCATGGTTTCGCGCTACCTCGATCGCATCGCTTCGATTTCCATCGATGCCGCTTGCCGTCTGACCTTCCTGTTGACTGGTCAGCGTATGAACGCCGGCGATATCGCCCGTGTGGACGAGGATGAGCTCGAGAGCATGCGCGTGCCTTCGGGCGAGGGCGTTATCATGAGGCCCGCCGTCGACGCGCGCTACGTTGCCAAGGTGCCCGTTAACGAGGTCAGCGAGGGTCTTCGCTACCTGCTCGATCATCTTGAGGACGAGGATGATGGCGAGGACGACGAGGAGTAAGTAGCCCCGTTCGTCGAAAGATTGTAAATACCTAAGTGAGCGCGGCCTTGCACATGCGGGGCCGCGCTCTTGCGTTAGCATGGGACTACTTGTTTGGCTGTCAGCGGAGGCGATTAGCAATGGATAACTATTTGGACTTGATGCGCGCTCGCCGCGAGCAGATTCTGGAACGTTTTTATGCGGCGCTCGATAGCGCGGGCCGCCCCCACGACGCCGCGCGCCTCATTGCCGTGTCCAAGACCGTTGGTGTCGATGAGACCGTTGCTGCCATCCAGGCGGGGTATCGCCATTTTGCCGAGAACCGCCCGCAGGAGCTGGTTCGCAAGCTCACGGGTCTGGCGGAGCATCCGGAGCTGCCCGAGGTGCGCTTCGATATGATCGGCAACCTGCAGACCAATAAGATCAATGCGGTGCTGGGCTCAGCCGAGCTGATTCACTCGGTGGGTTCGCTGCATCTGGCGCAGGCGATCTCGAGCCGTGCTGTCCGCAAGATTGAGGCAGGCGAGCTCGCCGGCCCCCAGCGTGTGCTCATCGAGGTCAATGTGAGTGGTGAGGAGTCGAAGGGAGGCTTTTCGCCCGATGAGATTCGCGCCGCCGCGGGTGAGCTTGCGGAGCTTGAGGGAATTTGCGTGCAGGGGCTTATGACTATGGCGCCCCGGGGGAATAAGGATGTGGCACGCCGCACCTTTGCGGGGCTTCGTGAGCTGAGGGATGAGCTGGAGACGGCACATCCCGATTTGAACCTGCCTGAGCTTTCCTGCGGCATGAGCGAGGACTTTGAGCCTGCCCTTGAGGAGGGCTCTACGCTCGTTCGCCTGGGCAGGGTAGTATTTAGCCCGGAGTTTGCAGTAAAATAAGGCTCTGAAGTGCGCACTGATTATCGGGGCGCCTGCACTAAACCGCGAGAGGACACAACCATGGGCTTCCTTGACGAGATTAAAAATAAGATGCACCTGGGCGGCCAGCAGGGTTACGACCAGGGTTATGGCCAGGACGACGACTACGGCTACGATGACGGCTATGACGATGGTTATCAGGGCAACGGCTACAGCGGTGCTTCGGGCGAGGGCTTCTACACCCAAGACGAGCCGAGCAACGGCCTGCTTGGTCAGACGCGCCGTGGTGAAGCTGAGTCGGTTGCCGTGTATACGCGCTCCGGTCAGCTGGTCGGCGATGACTCCCGCCATGCCACGACGTATAACCCGCCTTCGCGCTCGCAGGACAGTGTTGCGAGCGGTTATCGTCCTGGTGCCTATGACACGCCGTCGAGCTACGCCGAGAACACCCGCGCCCGTGCCGCCGCTGCGCCCGCGCCTGCACCGAGCGATGCCTCGGCCTATGCGAGCAACATCATCAACGCCACGCCGCAGCTGCCGGCTTATGTCCTGCGCCCCGAGAGCTATGACGACGTGGAGACCGTGGTGCGCCGCGTTCGCACCAAGCAGCCTGTCGCACTGATTTTCGTGGGCGTACGCACCGAAGTTGCCAAGCGCGTCTTGGACTTCTCTTACGGCTTTGCCTGCGGTCTGGGTGCCACGGTCAAGGAGGTGGGCGACCGCGTGTTCATGGTGCTGCCCGCCGGCTGCGAGGTCAAAGATTCCGATCTCAAGAAGCTTCGTGCCGACGGCTACCTTAAGTAAAGACAAGACGAGGAGATTCCCATCAACATCTACACTATCGTCCAGCTGGTCAACACACTGTTCAACTTCTATTCCACGCTCATTGTCGTCTACTGCTTTATGACGTGGATTCCCATGAAGCAGGGTGGTTTGCTTCAGGATATTGCCGCGGTGCTTGATAGCGTGTGCGGTCCGTGGCTCAACCTGTTCCGTCGTTTCATCCCGCCGATGGGCGGTATCGATTTTTCGCCGGTCGTTGCGATTATTGCGTTGCAGTTGGTGCAGAGGCTGGTTCTGCAGCTTCTTATAGGTATACTCGTGTAGAACTGACTTAGTAACTTACGTCGGGCGTGTAGCGCCGAGGCGATGAAAAAGGAGACTTGTTATGGCTATTACCCCTGCAGACATCCAGGCTCAGACTTTCTCTGAGGCCAAGCGTGGCTACGATCCTGCCGAGGTCGACGTCTTCTTGGAGACGCTGTCCTCCGAGGTCGACGCTATGCTCGCTAAGATCGTCGACCTTAAGGGTCGTCTGACTGCTACCGAGCAGCAGCTTGCCGATGCCCAGGCTCAGCTTGCCCAGGCTCAGGATGCCACCGCCCAGGCCGTTCCTGCCGCCCCCGTGGCTGCTCCCGCCCCTGACTTCTCCGCTCAGGAGCGCCAGATTTCCGCTGCCCTGATCGCTGCCCAGCAGACCGCTGAGACCATCGTCAACGATGCCAACGAGAACGCTGAGCGTATCCGCAACGAGGCTGACGCCAAGGCCCGCGAGGTTATCCGCCAGGCTCTGACCGAGAAGCAGGCCGAGCTCGAGGAGATCGATCGTCTCAAGGCTTCCCGTGAGGAGTTCAAGGCCGAGTATCTCAAGCTCATCCAGCACTTCATGGACGATGCCCAAAACTCCTTCCCGGCCGACCTCATGGCCTCCACGCCGGTCGGTTCTGCCGCTTCTCCTGCGGTGACTGTTCCCGCCGAGCCGCTGCCCGTTGCTGACCCGGTTGTCCCCGTGGCCGATCCCTTCGCCCCGATCGACAACTTTGCCGCCGACGACTTGGACTAACATTCGTCCTACAATTTAGTATCTCGAAAGGACCCGCAGCTTGCGGGTCCTTTTTTATGACTGTGCAGGGTGTGCAGGGGCGCGCAACATAAAAAACCGAGCCCTGCGCATAGTGGCGCAGAACTCGGCGAATGGGTGAGCGGTAAAAGGTAGGTTTTAGGGCATGTGCCAAAAACTACTTGAGGAGGAAGTTGGGGAGGGGAATGGTGCGGGCCTCGCGATGCTCGGGATCGGCGATGTGGTCGGCAGGATAGCCACAGACGAGCATGTGATAGGGATAGACGCCCTTGGGCAGGTCGAACTGCTCCTGTGCCACCTCGGGCTTAAAATGGCATACCCAGCACGTTCCCAGGCCCTGCTCGGTGGCCTCCATCATCATCTGGTCGCACACGATGGACGTATCGATTTCACTGGAATTCATCTGGTCATACGGACGCACCCAAGCATCATCGGTAACGCTGCAAATAAGGAAGACAAGCGGAGCCCCAAAGATAGACCCATCACGAGCAAACCGAGGCTGACAAGCAGCAGCCTTCTCCAGAAGCTCAGGCGTATCCAGCACCATCACACGGGTTGGATGATTATTACAAGCAGAAGGAGCAATCCGCCCCGCCTCAACAATGGCATCCACTACCGACTGCTCAACAGGACGGTCCTCAAACTCGCGACAAGAATAACGACCCCGAGCCAGATCCAAATAAGACATACAAGCCCTCCAACAATTTAATAACGAAATAAAAGACAACCAAAGGGTACCCAGAGCAACATTCAGCCAAACGCTCAGCGCTGCCCAAAGTCATGACTGATGCCAAAGACGCTTTCAACCAAAGCCACCATGCATTCCGCCTATTAGCCCAGGTTCCCAATGGTGATACGTAAGGCGAAGGCCCGACACCTATTTACTTTCGAACGACTCTGCCACGCAGCCGGAGTGAGAAAGCAAATAGGTGCCGGGCCTTCGCCGGTGGGACGCGTACCACTAATTAACCGCTTTTGAACGACTCTGCTTGCAGCCGGAGTGAAAAAGGTTATTAGTGGCCGGGCCCGCGACCGGTGGGACATGTACCCCCAATTAACTGTTCTTCATGACAATCGAATCCACGACATCGGCCACATTCTCGCAGCAGTCGGCGCAGTACTCCAGGAAGGCGTACACGTCACGCCAAGCGATGACCTCGAGCGGGTCCTTGCCGTTAACGTGCAGGTTACGCATGGCGTTGATATAGAGCTCGTCGGCCTCGGACTCGATGGTGTTGATCTGGATGACGAGCTCGCGCAGCGTTTTGGACTTGCGGTAGTTAGGCAGCTCGACCATCAGGTCTTTCATGGCGCGGCAGGCGTCGGTCACCTTGTGGGCGATCACGATGGCATCGGGATGGATGCTCTGGATGTTGGTGAAGTAGACGCGCTGCACGACGCCCTCGATACGGTCGAGCACGGTGTCGAGCGAGCAGCTCATCAGGTCCAGGTCCTCGCGCTCAAGCGGGGTGATAAAGGCCGTGAGCAAGGCGTCTTCGAGCTCGTGGTGCTTCTTGTCGGCCGCATGCTCGATCGCATGCATCATGTCGAGCATATCGTGAATCTTTGCGGGATCGAAGTTCTCGAAAATCTTGGTAAGCAGCTCGGCGGCCTGGACGGCTAGGTCGGCGCAGGCGACGTAGTTGTCAAAGTAGAACGAATCGGGTTTCTTTGCCATGAGTGGGTCCTTTCGAGGCGAAGACGGGTGGGCGAGGTGTTACGGTCCGGATGGACGTTCGGTTTGACTAGATGAACATCATGAACAGCTTGGCCATGACAAAGCTGATGAGTCCGCAGGCGGGGAAGGTGAAGAACCAGGTGAACATCATGTCCTTGACGACGCCGAAGTTGATGGCCGAGAGGCGTTTGACGGCACCGACGCCCATGATGGCGCAGGTCTTGATGTGCGTGGAGGACACGGGGATGCCGGTAAGGGTGGCAAGCAGCAGGTTCGCGGCGCCCGCCAGGTCGGCGGAGAAGCCCTGGTACTTTTCGAGCTTGACCATGCTCTGGCCAACGGACTTGATGATGCGCTCGCCGCCCACGCTGGTGCCGATGCCCATGGTGGCCGAGCATAGCAGCATAATCCAGATGGGGATGCCGGCATCGCCGACGCTCGTCTGGCCGCTGGCAAAGGCCACGCCTAAAAAGAGCACGCCGATGAACTTCTGTCCATCCTGCGCGCCGTGCATAAAGCTCATGGCCGCAGCGCTCGCGATCTGAGCGTATTTAAAGAAGACATTGGCACGTCGCCTGTTGGCGGCGGCGAAAAGAATCGAGACGAGCTTGCACAGGACCCAGCCCATGACAAAGCCCAGACCGATGGAGAGCGCCAGGCCGTAGATGACCTTCATCCACTCGTGGACGTTGACGCTGCTCGCACCGCCGAGGGCGATGGCGGCACCGGTCAGGCCGGCGATAAGGCTGTGGCTTTGCGAGGTGGGGATGCCAAAACGCGACGCTGTGGCGCCGTAGACGACGATGGAGAACAGCGCCGCGCATAGACAGGCGAGCGCCATGGTGCTGTTTCCGCCAAAGTCGACAATATGGGAGATGGTGTTGGCGACGCTCGCGTTAAAGTGCGTCATGATGAGCACGCCAAGGAAGTTGAATGCGGCACTCATGAGAATAGCGGCGCGGGCGGGCATGCAACGCGTAGTGACGCAGGTCGCGATGGCGTTGGGTGCGTCGGTCCATCCATTGACGAAGATGGCGCCGAGCGCGAGGATCACGGTGACGGCAAGGACTGGGTTCGACACAAGTTGGCCGAGGAAGGTTGAGAACGTTACGTCCATATATGGGCTTTCTCGAAGTTTGCAGGCACGTTACAGAAACATGATAAATCGTATCACCTCCTGCGGGTTTCTTTACCGAGTTCTGATGGGAGCAGTGAATTTTTTGGCACTAAAATTGAATATTATCCCTGTTGACCGCGGGTGTTCTTTTTGCTAACACGCCATGCGGACACATGCGATCGCTCCGACACCCCAAAACCACAGCCTGTTCGCTTTACAACATGCAAACATGCGTTCGATAATAGGAGGCATGGAATATCGACAGACAGACGGCAAAACTCGGCGCGTGCACAAGCAGTATGTGGACGTCGTGGCTCGCATTCTCGCGGGCGGACAGGTTGTGCCGGTTACCGTCTGCTGGGTTGACGGTCGCTGCTTTACGATTGACGAGATTGTCTCGTCCACCGGTTTTGGCCTGACGGTTCACGGCATTCGTACGGCGACTTATAAGGTGCGTTTTGGCGGACATGCGACCGAACTGTATCTGGAAGAACAGGCACGCGAGCGACCGGATGGCTCGCAGACTCATCTGATGCGTTGGTGGGTGTGGGCGTTCGACCGAACACTCGAGAGCGAGCGCCGCAGGTAAGAACGCGTGACGTTCGGGTACAATGGCAGGAAACTTGTCAGCTACGGCGCCGTCGCGGTGCTTTTTGAAAGGACGAAATTATGAACGATATTCAGGGCTATCAGAATGGCCCCATCGAGACCGGCGCAAGCCGTGCCAAGGAGATGTCGCCGCGCGCGTACAACCTTGTCATGTCTGCTCTGATCTTTTTGGGCTTTTGCGCCATGGGCGCCGGTGCTTACTTTACGAGCACCATGTCGTTTGCGCGCATGATGATGAGCGGCGCCGCTTTGCCGCTGGTCTTTGGCTCATTTATTTTGACCATCGTCGGCATGGTCATGATGTCGGCTGCTGCCAGCAAACAGTCCGTGGGCCTGTCACTCGTGGGCTACGTGGTCTTTGCGAGCACCTTTGGCCTGACGGCGTCGTTTGGTCTTGCCAACTACGACCTGCCTACCATTAACACCGCCTTTATCGCCACGGCCGCCATTACCTTTGTCTTTGGTGCGCTGGGCGTGACCTTCCCCAAGTTCTTCCAGCGTGTGTATGGCATTGGTTTTGGCATCCTGCTTGCCACGATTCTGGTCGAGATCGTGCTGATGTTCATGGGCGTTTCGCAGTCCATCACCGACCTGATCGTGATCGTGGTGTTCGCCGGCTTCATCGGCTACGACACCTATGTGGCAACGACGGTGCCGCCCACGCTGCCCAACGCCGTGCTCATGGCATCCAACCTGTTCGTGGACATCATCAACGTGTTCCTGCGCATTCTGAACATCCTCGGCCGTCGCGATTAAAGCGCGGCATTGCGATGCTTCCTGCCGGACACGGTAAAACGATGCGAAAGGCGGTCCTTCGGGGCCGTCTTTTTTGTGCGCGGCGGGGTATCATGGATGGGAAAAGCCGATAGCGGCAGCGACAGGAAAGGTGACCACGTATGGCAGACGTCGACAACAGGAACCGTAACCGCAGGTCCAACCGAGCGGGTCAGCCCAATCCCAAGCGCGAGGCCCGTGCCAAGGCCGCCGAGCGCCATGTGATGACTGTGTCCGAGGCCTGCGCCAAGGATATCGAGCGTTCGCTTGCTGGTGTTCGCGAGTTTGACGGCATGCCTGCCGGCTTTGTCGCGGCGATGAAGGCCAAGGTTCAGACTGCTGTGGCCCCCGAAGAGCAGGTCGCCGAGGACGTCGAGAACGCGGAGACTGCCGAGGTCGAGGCAGCGCCCGAGACCGAGGCGGCGCCCGAGCCCGTCGAGGAGCCTGCCGAGGAAATCGCCGAAGCTGAGTCCGCGCCTGCTGAGGAGCCCGCTTCGGTCCTGCCCGAGGTCACTGTGCTTGATGCCTCCGCCACGCAGGCAATCCTCGATAACGGTCGCGGCTATGCGCAGTTCTGCGACATGGCCGTGCTCGCCTTTGCCTCGTTTACCAATCCGGGCGGTGGATATATTCAGGGTTATCTGGGCCAGGAGGCCACGCTGTGCGCCGATTCGTATCTGTACAACGTCCTCGATAAGCAGCGTAAATGGTACGGTGAGAACCGTCGCCGCAACATCAACTGTGAGCTGTACCGCAACCGTGCGCTGGTGGTGCCCGCGGTGCGCTTCGAGCGCAAGCATGTGCACGCCTATGCCGACGTGATCGTCGCCGCTGCACCCAACGCCAAGCGTGCTCGCCAGGAGTACCGCGTGAGCGACGATGCTCTGCTGGATGCCCTGCGCGACCGCATCCGCTTTGTGCTCGCCATCTGCGACGAGTTGGGTCGCGAGAAGCTCGTAGTGGGTGCTTGGGGCTGCGAGAACAACGGCTTTGACGCCGAGGCCGTGGCCGAGCTCTTCCGCAAGGAGCTCGCATCGGGCGACTTCAAGGTCAAGCAGGTCTTCTTTGCCGTGCCCTCTACGCGCTGGGACGAGGACTTCGCCAAATTCGAGCACGTGCTGGCAAACTTCCCCGAGCGAAACGAGGAGTCCTATGCTCAGGTTGCCGCCCGCGCCGCAGCCGCCCGTGCCGCCGAGCAGGCTCAGGCCGCTGCCGAGGATGACGAGGATGACGACGACTGGCGCAAGTACCTGTAAACGGTGCTCGTGATGCGATATACCGAGCCGACGGGAGAGGCTGCTCCTGTCGGCTTTTTATTGAGTGGGGAGCTTACGATGAAAAACGTTCTGTGCTTTGGTGACAGCAACACCTATGGTTACGATCCGGCGGGCATGCGCGACGGTACCGCGGTGCGCTATGCGCAGGATGTGCGCTGGTGTGGCGTGGTCCAACGTGACTTAGGCGAGGGCTGGCATGTAATTGAAGAAGGCCTCAACGGCCGCACGACGGTACGCGACGACATGTGCCATCTGGACACTAACCTCAACGGCATTCGCGCGCTTCCGATGCTGCTCGAGGCTCATAAGCCGCTGGACGCCATTGTGATCATGCTGGGCACCAACGACTGTAAGACGGTCTTTAACGTGACAGCTTCCGATATCGCCCGTGGCGCCATGGCGCTGATTCGCGCCGTCCGCGCGTTTCCGTGGACCGACGCCGCGCCTTGCCCGCGCATCCTGCTGATGGCTCCTATCAAGATCAAGCCGCAGATCGCCGATGTATATATGACCGATTTTGACGAGCGTTCCGTCGAGGCATCTGAACATTTTGGCGAGTACTATGCGCACGTGGCCGAGCAGTTTGGCTGCGACTTTTTGAATGCCGCCGAGTTTGCCGAGCCGGGCGATATTGACTATCTGCATATGATGCCCGAAAGCCACGAGAGCTTGGGACATGCCGTGGCAGCCAAGCTCCAAGAGATGCTCGGTGAGTAGCGCGACCCCAAGCCACCACAAAGGTACCCTTGTGGTGGCTTGTTTCGTTGATTTGTCTTGATCTGTAACAGCTGTAAGGCCGAAAACGGGCTAGATGTTACAGATTGAGATTATTAAGGTCGATATCGGTCGTTTGTCTCGATCTGTAACATCTAGGGTCGATTTAGCCGAGTTACTGTTACAGATCAAGACTATCTTCTCGGTGGAATTTGAATGTCTCGATCTATAACAGGTGGGCTGAAAAATGGGCTCTAACTGTTACAGATCGAGATGTTTGTGGGAGCCACCGCAAAGGTGCCTGTCCCCTTTGCGGCGGTTTTGGGCTGCGAATCTTAATACTGCCACATGTGGTTGACGGGGCCGGAGCCTTTGCCCATGTCAAAGCCGGCGGCGAGAGCGCCGGTTAGGTAGGCCTTACCGGCGTTGACGGCGTCGGCAAGATCCATGCCCTGGGCCAGCGCGCAGGCGATGGCGGACGAGAGCGTGCAGCCGGTGCCGTGCGTGTTGTCGGTCTCGATGCGCTTGTGGCGGAACCACGTGGTGAGCGGATCGCCCAGATGGTTGCCCTCGTCATCGAGTGGCGCGGGTTCGGCCAATACATCGTTGGCCTCGTTGACAAGATGCCCACCCTTAACGAGGGATGCGCAACCAAAGCGGCGGGTGAGGAGCATGGCAGCATTTTGCTGTGTGCGCTCGGAGTCGACCTCGTAGTCAAGCAGGGCCATGGCCTCGGGAATATTGGGCGTGATGACGGTTGCCAGTGGGAACAGGCGGCGGGTGAGCGCCTCGGCGGCATCTTCGGCAATCAGCCGTGCGCCCGAGGTGGCTACCATGACGGGGTCGACGACCATGTTTGTCGCGTTCCAGGCGCTCAGGCGGTCGGCGATAACCTCGATAATCTCGGCAGAGGAAACCATGCCGATCTTGACGGCGCTGGGGCGGATATCGTCAAATACGGCGTCGATCTGCGCAGCGACGATATCAGGGGAGATATTCTGCACGGCGGTGACACCGAGCGTGTTTTGTGCGGTGATGGCGGTGATGGCCGTCTCGGCATACAAGCGGTGCGCCGTGATGGTCTTGATGTCGGCCTGAATGCCGGCGCCACCGCTGGAATCGGATCCTGCGATGGACAGGACGGCAGGTACCTTACTGCGATCCATGTTTGCTCCCTTGTTCGGTCGGAATCAAATGGGTCTTTAAGCCAGCATTATAAAGATGCCCGGGCCGACTCTATGTCGAACCCGGGCGGGCGATGCAATCTTTACGCAAATGTAAGCAAATGTTCACACGTCAACAATTGACGAACACCATGTTACCGATTGTGGCTCCGGTGACGAGTTAGTCCTCCATGCCGAGGTCGATCGTCGTGCCTTCGAACACCTTGTTGACGGTGCGGACGGCGCACATCTTGCCGCACATGGTGCAGGTGCCCTCGGTGGCGGCGGGGGACTCCTCGTAGCGCTTCTTGCCCGTAATCGGGTCGAGAGCACACTTCCACATGGCATCCCAGTCGAGCTTGCGGCGTGCTTGGCCCATCTTGTCGTCCATGTCGCGGGCGTGCGGCACCTTCTTGGCGATATCGGCGGCGTGTGCGGCGATCTTGGTGGCCATGAGACCATCGAGTACGTCCTGGGCGTTGGGCAGGCACAGGTGCTCGGCCGGCGTCACATAGCACAGGAAGTCGGCGCCGGAGCTGGCGGAGATGGCGCCACCGATGGCGGCGGTGATGTGGTCGTAGCCCACGCCGATATCGGTCACCAGCGGACCCAGCACATAGAACGGGGCGTTGTGGCACAGGCGCTTTTGCAGTTTCATGTTGGCGGCGATCTCGTCGAGTGCCATGTGACCCGGGCCCTCGACCATGACCTGGACGCCGGCGGCCCAAGCGCGCTTGCACAGCTTGCCCAGCTCGATCATCTCGGCGGTCTCGGTGGCATCGTTGGAGTCGTAGAGGCAGCCCGGGCGGCAGGAGTCGCCGAGCGAAATCGTCACGTCGTACTCGTGGCAAATCTCGAGCAGCTCGTCAAAGTACTCGTAGAAGGGGTTTTCGTTGCCGGTGACCTCCATCCAGCCAAACAGCAGCGAGCCGCCGCGGCTGACGATGTTCATGAGACGGCCGGTCTCCTTAAAGGTCTTGGTGACCGACTTGTTGATGCCGCAGTGGATGGTCATAAAGTCCACGCCGTCCTCGGCGTGCGCGCGCACGACCTCGAACAGGTCATCCTTGGTCAGCTTGACCAGCGGCTTTTCCATATAGCCGATGGCGTCGTACATGGGGACGGTGCCCACCATAAGCGGTGTCTCGTCGATGAGCTGCTGGCGGAACTGGCGCGTCTTGCCCGAGTTGGAAAGGTCCATGATGGCGTCGGCGCCAAAGTCTTCGGCGATCTTGACCTTCTTCCATTCCTCGGCGGCATCGGCCTTGTCGCCCGAGATGCCCAAGTTCACGTTGACCTTGGTGGATAGGCCCTCACCGACGCCAAAGGCGCGCATGCCTTTTTTGATGTGCACGATGTTGGCGGGAATGGCGATGCGGCCGTCGGCCACGCGCTCGCGGATGTACTCGGGGTCGCGATGCTCGCGCTCGGCGACTTCCTTCATCTGCGGCGTGATCTGCCCGGCACGGGCGAAGTCGATTTGCGTGACGAGCTTGGGCTCGGTCTGTGTGCTCATTGGCACGGCTCCCTTCGTTGGCATTACCCATATCAGGTTTGCGGGTCAGGGCGGGCGCGCCCAATCTCAGCCTGCCGTCTTGTCCCGCAAGCTCCCCATTATGTCATGGGCTCAAGTATAGCCTGAATGGGTACGATTGGGCCAACAAGCGTGCCTGTGGGGAGGCGAACATGGAAGACAAGCATCTATATCGAGAGACGCAATGGGACGTATCGGCCGAGGAAAGCCGTGCGCACCATGGTCTTGTTGCGATTGGTTTTGCGGTGCTTGCCGTGCTGGTGATTGCCTTTTGTATCTGGACGTTTGGTGGTCGCGGCGGCGCTGCATGGGAGTTCGAGGCCGACGATGCCCTGCCGATCATGACAGTGAAGGTTACGGGCGGCAATACCGTTGCCGCGCCGGGAGACTATTGGTATCCGCGCGACGAGTTTGTGCAGCTGCAGTTGAGCGGCGGGTCTATTCCGGGTGAAGAAATCGAACGCGTGACGTTTGATGAGGCACTCAAAACGCTCATGGTGAAGCTCAAAGATCAGGGCGATGTGCCCACGACCATGGATATCGCTCTGACGGAGTGGCGTCTGGAACCTCCGTCGGGCGTTGCGGTATCCGACGTAGAGCACATTAAGATTACCTACCAAGATGGCTCGACGAGCGAGATTGCAAAGGCCGATGGCTTGGCGGAGTAACGGGGTATTTGGAAACGGCGGGTCTATTGTGCCTGCGCGTTCATGAAAACCAGGGTGTTTTTGTCTGAAAGCTCGGGGATGTGCCGATAGCCGATGTTGAATGCGGAAAGTTCGCTTGCATCCTCGAGCTTGTTTTCTGCCATCCACCGCACCATGGAGCCGCGCGCCTTTTTGCTGGCGGTCGAGCGCTGGATGGGCTTGCCGTTGCGGATATCTTCGCCAAAGAGGCATGTGACGACCGTGACATCGGTGGTGAGGCGGGGCAGAACGGCTTTGGCATACTCTACGCTGGCGAGGTTGACGATCGTGGTGTTTGAGCCTGCCGGGGCGATAGCCCGCGCGAGCTTGTCGCTCCAAAACGCGTAGAGGTCTCGGGCATCGTCAACGGCGAGCTTCGAGCCCATTTCCAGTCGATACGGTTCGACGGCATGAAAGGGACGAACGCACCCGTAGAGGCCGGAGAGGATCCATAGATGGTCTTGCAGCCATGCGAGCTGCGCTGAATCCATCACCTCGGGCGCCATGCTCTGGTATTGAATGCCGTGATAGGACATGACGGCAGGGGAGAGGTGACGGGCGAGTGCGGGATTGTCGAGATTGCCGTTTCCCAAGATGGGCCTAAACTCATGCAGGGTGTTGAGGCAAGGCCCCAGCAGTTTGTCACTCACGTTCCATAGCGCCTGCAGACCGCCGCTGCCCTCATTCCGCTCGATATCTAGCAGTGCGCGGTGGAGGCGAGCCGTCTCGTGCACAAAAGGTGGAATCCCCTGAACTTCAAAAGCATCTTGTGCCGCGCGCATCTGCTTGGCGGGCGAAATGATGACCTGCAGCATGGACTCTCCTCTGCCAAAAAGGAAGTTGCGGTGGAATACGGTCTGTTTTGGCCGTTTATGGGCCAGTTTAGTCTGTATTTCACCGCAACTGATAAAGGGTTGGTTACGCGCGCTCGATGAAGGCTTTGTAGCCGCGATAGGCCTCGTAGATATCGGCCTTGTTGGCGACCTCCCACAGGGCGTGCATGGACAGGACGGCAACGCCGGAGTCGATGACGTTCATGCCATACTTGGCCATGATGTAGGCAATGGTGCCGCCGCCGCCCGCGTTGACGCGACCGAGCTCACAGGTCTGGAAGTCCACGCCGGCCTCGTCCATGATGTCGCGGATGAGGGCCACGTACTCGGCGTCGGCGTCGTTGGAGCCGCCCTTGCCACGGCTGCCCGTGTACTTGTTAAAGCACAGGCCGCGACCCATAAAGGCGGCGTTCTTGGTCTCGAACTTGCCGGCATAGCCCGGGTCGAAGCCGGCAGACACGTCAGAGGAAAGCATGCGGCTGCGGGCGAGTGCGCGGCGCAGGGCCAGCGGGCTATTCTCGCCGGCGAGCGTCATGATCTCGGCGACGGTGTTCTCGAAGAAGCGGCTCGTCATGCCGGTGGCGCCCACGGAACCGATTTCCTCCTTGTCGACGATGAGCGTGATGCTCGTGCGCTCCACGTTGGCGACGTTGATCTGGGCGAGCATGGAGGGGTAGGCGCAGACGCGGTCGTCGTGGCCATAGCCCAAGATCATGGAGCGGTCGAGGCCCATGTCGCGGGCCGGGCCAGCGGGCACGACCTCGATCTCGGCGGAGAGGAAGTCCTCCTCCTCGACGTCATACTGCTCCTTGAGGATGTCCAGGAACATCTGCTTGACGGGCTCCTTGGGGGCGTCCTTGTCGTCCTCATCGAACTTGACGGGGCGGCCGCCCACGATCACGTCGAGGATCTCGGCGTCGACGGCGTCCTTGGCGGGCTTGGACATCTGCTCGCTCGAGAGGTGGATCAGCAGGTCGGAGATGGTAAAGACCGGATCGTCTGCCTTGTCGCCGATGTTGATGTCGACGGTGGTGCCGTCCTTTTTGCAGATGACGCCCACGAGTGCAAGCGGGGAGGCCACCCAGTGGTAGCTCTTGACGCCGCCGTAGTAGTGCGTGTCGAGGTAGGCCATGTCGCCAGCCTCAAAGGCGGGATTCTGCTTGAGGTCCAGGCGCGGCGAGTCCACGTGGGCGCCCAAGATGTTAAAGCCCTGCTCGAGCGGGGCGGTGCCCAGGTTGACGAGCATGAGGTCCTTGCCGTGATTGGCGGCGTACACCTTGTCGCCAGCCTTGAGCGCGCGGCCCTCGGCGATCACGGTCTCCAGATTGACGTAGCCCGCCTCCTCGGCCATCTTGATGCCGGTCTTGACGCACAGACGCTCGGTCTTGTTCTCGCTCAAAAACTGCTTATAGCCGCGGCAAAGCTCCTCGAGCTCCTCGATTTGCTGTGGCGTGTACTTTTTCCATGCGCAGGGACGCTCCATAACGCAGGCTCCTTTCGGATCGATCGTGCTGGTTGATGTACCGTGAGCCATCGTATCACGCGCAGGCTTACGGTGGCGGGGGAGCTTGATGTGTGGTGGCCGCAGGGCGGGGAGCGTGTAAACTGATGTGAGCAAACCGTGCCCAGCCCAAAGCGAGGTATTCAATATGTCTGACAAGCGCCGTACCTTTGCCGTTATCGACGGCAACTCGCTCATGCACCGCGCCTTCCACGCCGTGCCGCCCACCATGAACGCGCCGGACGGTCGCCCCACCAACGCGATCTTTGGCTTTTTGAATATGTTTCTCAAGATGATCGACGCCTTTAACCCCGACGGTGTGGTCGTGGCGTTCGATAAGGGCAAACCGCGCGTGCGCATGGAGATGCTGCCGCAGTATAAGGCGCAGCGCCCACCCATGGACCCCGATCTGCACGCGCAGTTTCCGATGATCAAGGAGCTGCTCGGTGCGCTCAATGTGCCGATTCTGCAGTCCGAGGGCTGGGAAGGCGACGATATCCTGGGAACCATGGCTCGCCTGGGCGAGGAGGCCGGCTGCGACATGCTGCTGGTGACCGGCGACCGCGACATGTATCAACTTGTGACTGAGCACGTTAACGTGGTCTCGACTCGCAAGGGCCTGTCCGACGTGGCGATCATGACGCCCGAGAGCGTGGACGACCTGTATCACGGCATTACGCCGGCCCTCGTACCCGATTTTTACGGTCTGAAGGGCGATACGTCGGACAACATTCCTGGCGTACCGGGCATCGGCCCCAAAAAGGCGAGTGCGCTCATCGCGCAGTACGGTAGCTTGGACGAGGTCATCGCGCATGCTGACGAGGTCAAGGGCAAGATGGGAGAAAACCTGCGTGCGCATATCGACGATGCCCTGTTGAGCCGCAAGGTCGCAACCATTCGCACCGATGCGCCTGTCGAGCTTGACTTTGACGCGACATCCTTCCCGGCGTTTTCTGCCGACGAAGTCTCCGCGGCGCTGGGCACACTCGGCATTACGGCCATGCAGAACCGTTTCTTGTCGCTAATCGGTGGCGAGGGTGGGGCTGCGGCCGCCGCCAGCACGTTTGAGATTCCCCCCGTTATGCGCGCTGCCGCCGGCGATGCCGAGGCGTTCGCTGCCGCTGCCGACGAAATCGCTCGTGCGATCGAGGCAGGCGAGTGGATTGCCGCCGTGGTGGACGACGACAAGGAGGAGGGCGCGCTTTTTGGCCTGACACGCACGCTGTGGCTGGCGACGTCCAAGGGGCTGCTTGCGCTTGAGGAGGGCGACGGCGGCACCACTGCCGTGGGTGATGGCTTCAACTTCGCCCACGGCGTGATCGCCGGTGTGCTTGCGCGCCTGTTTATGGAGGGCCGCGTGGCGAGCCCGGATATGAAGGCGCTGCTGCATGAGCTTTCGCCCATCGATTCTTCCGAGTCCGAGCTCATGGATCCGCTGGCAGTCGATTCCACGCGCATCTTCGATACCGTGGTTGCCGCCTACCTGTTGGATTCCGACCGCTCCGAGTTCGATGAGGCATATCTGGCCGATACGTATCTGCAGATGGCGCTGCCTGCGGTGCGCGGTGCGGAGGATGCCGGCGAGGACGCTCCTGCGCCCGCCGCTCGCACGGCGGCCTTGTCGCTGGCGCTAGTCGCACCGCTGCGTAACCGCATGGCCCGCGAGAACGCCGCCAACGTGTTCGACGGGATCGAGATGCCGCTCGTGCCGGTGCTTGCCAAGATGGAGCGCGCGGGCATGCTTGTAGACCCCGACCGTCTGCATAGTCTGTCCGAGGGCCTGGCGACTCAGATTGCCGAGGCCGAGCGCAGCATTCGTGACCTGGCCGGCGACGAGACCTTTAATATCGGCAGCCCTATGCAGCTCTCGCACGTGCTGTTTGACGTTATGGGGCTTCCGACCAAGGGCCTCAAAAAGACCAAGCGCGGCTACTATTCGACCAACGCCAAGGTGCTGAGCGACCTTGCCCGTGACCACGAAATCGTGCGTCTGATCTTGGACTGGCGTGAGAAGTCCAAGATCAAGTCCACCTATCTGGACACGCTGGGCCCGCTGCGCCGTGGTGACGGTCGCGTGCACACCACGTACAACCAGACCATCACGGCAACGGGTCGCCTGTCCTCGAGCGACCCGAACTTGCAGAACATCCCGACGCGCTCGGAGCTGGGCCGTACCGTCAAGACGGCGTTCTCGGCAGGCGAGGGAAGCGTCTTTTTGGCGGTGGACTACTCGCAGATCGAGCTGCGTCTGCTGGCACATCTCTCGGGTGACGAGCACCTGGTGCGCGCCTTTAACGAAGGCGAGGACTTCCATGCCGAGACGGCCGCGCGCGTGTTTGGCGTGCCGGTGTCCGAGGTAACGCCCAACTTGCGCAGTCGCGCCAAGGCCGTGAACTTTGGCATTGTGTATGGCCAGCAGGCCTACGGCCTGTCGCAGTCGCTGCATATCTCGATGGCCGAGGCGCGCGACATGATCGACCGCTACTACGAGGCCTACCCGGGTGTGCGCACGTTCCTCGACAATGTGGTGGCGCGAGCCAAGCAGACGGGCTATGCCGAGACCATGTATGGCCGCAGACGTCATATTCCCGAGCTCAAGGCCAAAAACCCGCAACTCCGCGGCTTTGGCGAGCGCACGGCCATGAACCACCCCATGCAGGGCACCGCCGCCGACATCATCAAGATTGCGATGGCCCGAGTAAGCCGCCGTCTGGAAGAAGAGGGCTTTGCCGCCCACATGATCTTACAGGTGCACGACGAACTGGACTTTGAGTGCCCCGTCGACGAAGTCGAGCGCCTCACCGCCATGGTCCGCGACGTCATGGAACACGTAGTAGACCTCCGCGTACCGTTGATCGCCGAAGCCAGCACCGGCATAACCTGGGCCGATGCGAAATAGGGAAGCACTCCGTAAGGCAAGCTCGCCCAAGACGCAAGCCCCCACATACTTAAGATTTGGGACAAACACTACTGATTAATTTGTCCCACAGTAACCAAAACAGAGGGGAGCCCCTTCCAACAAAGAGCTCCCCTCTGCTCAAATCATTTCAGCTAAGTATCTAGACACTCAAGACGCCATCTTGGCGGCAGGAAAGTAAACCTAGGGCCTGGCCGGGCGGCACGGGTTAACTTTTCGTAGATTCCGCACGCAAAGAAAGCCACTTAATGTGGCTTTCGTCTTGCGCAGGACCTGACCGAGCGAAAAGTTATCCCGTGCCGCCCGGCCAGGCCCGATGGGACGGCTACCGAGCCGCCAAGATGGCGTCGATGAGCGTCAGTACGCCCCCGTCGTTGTTGCTCGGAATGCGCCACTTGGCGTGCGCGTTCATGTGCTCCTCGGCATTGTCCACGATGAAGCTGTGCCCGACGCGCTCCAGCATGGGGATATCGTTGTAAGTATCGCCCACGGCGGCGGCGTCGGCGATATCGATCCCGAGCTGCTCGCACAGGTGCGCGACGCCAGCGCCCTTGTCGACGCCCAGGTTCATGAAGTCGATCCACTCGCGCCCGGCGTTGGTGACGTAGAGCTTGTCCGAGAACTCGGGGCTATAGGTCTCTCGGAATGCGGGCTCGGCATCGTAAGCGGGGAAGAAGATCGAGATCTTGTTGGACTCGATATCAATGCCCTCAAAGCTGTCGACGTAGTTGATTGTGTTGTAGTAGACGCTGATCTCGTCGTGGTATTGATGGTCGCGGGCAAGCACGTAGAACTCGTCGAAGCAACACAGGACGGGGACAGCGCGAGGATCCTCCGAGGCGCGGCTCAAGACCTGCTGGTACAGCTCCACGTCGATAATGCTCTTATAGATATAGCTGCCACGATAGATCACGCATGCGCCGTTGTCGGGACAAAAGGCGAGGCGGTTCTTGATGCCCTCAAACATCTCCTCGAGTTTGGGGGCGGGACGTCCGCTGGCGGGGCAGAACACGATGCCAGCCTCGGCGAGCTTGTCCAGGCGCTCGTCAAGGCCCTGAGGCAGAACGCGCTCGTCGGTCAGCAGCGTCTTGTCCATGTCGACGGCGATGAGCTTAATGTTTCCGATATTGGCGTCCGATTCGTAAGTTTGCATAAAAGCGAGCCTTTCGTTTCGAAATTGTTTCAGACGTTATAACCATCAACTCGTAGTCAGGCGTATTTTCTCAGGATTGGCGCGCGTTTGCATCTTCATTCACAAAGTAATGAAAAAACTTTTTAGAAATTTGAATTTGTCGCTTGTGCAGCAGGCACTTTAGCGTAATATAGCGACCATCGAAAACGGAGACGGAAGAACAACCGCTTACCGAGGAAAAGGTACCGTTTACGATATTTGAATTGCGCCCGGCGATAGGTGAAAGGAGAGGCAGATGCAGTTCGTAAAGATCATCACTACTGCAGACAATGTCATCCGACGCCAGCGCGCAATTTCCCGACGACGATAACAATCGTCTCTGTCCGTATGGGGCGAATTGCCTCAACAGAGTCATTTTGAGGTCGTTGGGTTTTAGCACGACATTGCTGCATGTTTCTAGGGCATGTATGTGCTGATTTTTGCTATTTAACCTGATATTGCACGGTTTTTGACCTTGAAATGACTTGCACCTGACCGATGTTTTAATTAGCTACCAAGGGCGAAAGGAAACAGCCATGAGCAAGGAAAAAGTCGTTCTCGCATATTCCGGTGGTCTTGATACATCCGTATGTGTCAAGTGGCTCCAGGACGAGAAGAATCTCGATGTCGTTTGCGTCTGCGGCAACGTGGGCCAGGAGGAGACCGGCCTGGATGCCAAGAAGCAGAAGGCGCTCGACCTGGGCGTTCTCGATTGTCAGGTGCTCGACCTGCGCGACGAGTTCTCCGATGAGTTCCTGACCAAGGCCATCGCTGCCAACTCCATGTACGAGAACAAGTATCCGCTGCTCTCTGCTCTGTCCCGTCCGCTGCTTGCCAAGAAGCTCGTCGAGGTCGCTCACGAGTTTGGCGCCACGTATGTCGCCCACGGCTGCACCGGCAAGGGCAACGACCAGGTTCGTTTTGAGGCTGCCGTCAAGGCCCTCGACCCTGGGCTCAAGGTTATCGCCCCGGTTCGCGAGTGGGATCTGAAGTGCCGTCCCGACGAGGTCGCCTATGCCCACGCCCACAACGTGCCGGTTCCCGAGGGTGCCAACGACAACCCCTATTCCATCGACGACAACCTGTGGGGTCGCGCCATCGAGTGCGGTCACCTGGAGGATCCCTGGAACGAGCCGCTCGACGACGCCTGGGTTATGACCAAGAACCCCGAGGACACGCCCGACACCCCGACCTACACCGAGATTGAGTTTGAGGCCGGCAAGCCCGTCGCCGTCGACGGCAAGAAGATGAAACTCTCCGAGATCGTCATCGCGCTCAACAAGATTTCGGGCGACAACGGCTTTGGCCGTCTCGACCTGGTTGAGGATCGTCTGGTGGGCCTCAAGAGCCGCGAGTGCTATGAGGTTCCCGGCGCCCTGACGCTCATCACCGCCCACAAGGCACTCGAGGATATTTGCGTTGAGGGCGACCTGCTCAAGACTAAGATTAAGCTCGAGCAGGATTGGGCCACCGCCGTGTACAACGGCCAGTGGTACAGCCCGCTCAAAAACGCGCTCGACGCCTTTATGGCCGACACCCAGAAGTTCGTGACCGGCACCGTCCGTCTGAAGTTCTTTAAGGGCAACTGCCATGTCGTCGGCCGCAAGAGCCCCTTCAGCCTCTACGATTACGGCCTGGCCACCTACGACCGCGACACCACGTTTGACGAGAAGGCCAGCGCCGGCTTTATCGAGATCGATACGCTGTCGCTCAAGACGTGGGCTAAGGTCCAGGGTCCCAGCTCCGCTGCCGTCCAGGCTTAAGCCTTCCTTCCCTTGGTATCCGCGCGGCCCATCCGCGTGATACATAACGGGTGCACGGGGTCCCTACCTTTCGTTATGCTTGCTGACACTTCTTAACATCGGTGGCCCCTACGTTCCGCCCGCATATATGATGCCGCGTCTGCGGCTGAGTCCGAGCCCCGCCGGGGTTGTCCGGCGGGGCTCCTTCTATCAATTTGGCGGCCCTGCGCCTATATATATGAGGAGTATCCATTATGTTCAGTGCTATCGCGCATGCCTTACTTGCCCTCGCGCCCGAGTTCGATGCTGCAAAGGTCGAGGATGTCCCTATGAGCCTGAAGGCCTGGATCGATGGTTCGCAGGGCAACATCCGGAGGGAAACGTTGGGCGCCAAGTGCATGGCGCGTCACTTCTTTGCAAATTAGCTACATGGCCCCGCGCACGGCAGGGAGTGTGTAAAACTAGCGGTTGAAAAATCGCTTTAGCGACAGGGCGCATTGCTTTGGGCGCTTGTTTTGGTATTTGATGAAAGGGGACGGTTCCATGGCTCTTTGGGGCGGTCGTTTTGAGGCAGGCGTGGCTGAGGTCACGCAGGAGTTTGGCGCGTCGTTGCCGGTCGACAAACATCTCTATAAGCAGGATATCGCCGGCTCTAAGGCACATGCCAAGATGCTGGCGACCCAGGGCGTTATCAGCGCCGAGGACGAGCAGGCGATTGCCGAGGGTCTGACCGGAATCGAGCAGGATATCGATGCCGGCAACTTCACCTTCGACATCAACGACGAGGACATTCATATGTCCATCGAGAGCGAGCTGACGCGCCGCATCGGCGAGGCCGGTAAGCGCCTGCATACCGGGCGTTCGCGCAACGACCAGGTGGCGACCGATACGCGCCTGGGCGTCAAGGCGCTGGCCAAGGAGCTCATAGAGGCCAATCTTGAGCTGCGCCATGTGCTGGTGGATGCGGCCAAGAAGTATGACAAGGTGATTCTGCCGGGCTACACGCACATGCAGCATGCTCAGCCCGTGCTGCTGTCGCATCATCTGCTGGCGTATTCCTGGATGTTCGCGCGCGACTTTACACGCCTGAAGGCCGCCTTTGATGCTGCCGACAACTGCCCGCTGGGCGCTGCCGCGCTTGCCGGTACGAGCTATCCGCTCGATCGTCAGATGACGGCCGCCGAACTTGGCTTTGCGGGCGTGATCCCCAACTCGCTCGATGCGGTTTCCGACCGTGATTTCCTCCTCGACCTGCATTACGCCGGCTCCGTCATGGCGATGCACCTGTCGCGTCTTTCCGAGGAGATCGTGCTGTGGTCGAGCTCCGAATTCGGCTTTATCACGCTTTCCGACTCCTACTCCACTGGGTCGTCCATCATGCCGCAGAAGAAGAACCCCGATTTTGCCGAGCTTATCCGCGGCAAGAGTGGCCGAGTCTATGGCAACCTGGTGCAGCTGCTTGTGACTATGAAGGGCCTGCCGCTGGCCTATAACAAGGACTTGCAGGAGGACAAGGAGGGCGCGCTCGATACCGCCCATACGCTTATGCAGTGCCTGTCCGTTATGGCGGGCATGATCTCGACCTGGACTGTCAACGAGGATGCCATGGCGCGCGAGTGCGGCGTGGGGCACCTTGCCGCCACCGATGTTGCCGATTACCTGGCTAAGCGTGGCCTGCCGTTCCGTGAGGCGCATGCCGTGGTGGGCCATCTGGTCCTGATGTGTGAGAAGCGCGGCTGCAATCTTGAGGACCTGCCGTTTGAGGTGTTCCAGGAGGCAAGCCCGCTCTTTGAGCGCGATATTACCGAGGCGCTCGACATCCCGTCGATTGTCGCCGCGCGCACGACCGAGGGCGGCACCGCTCCTGCCGCCGTTGCCGTGCAGCTGCAGCGTGCCGAGGCACAACTCATTGCCGACGAAGGTGTGTTTGGCTCGTTAACCAAGGTCGTCGAGATGGGCCACGGAGCTAATTAGCTTATAGGATGCGTCTGTCTGGTGCGTTCATCATATCTTGCCTTTACGGGTGCTCGCTACGGTGGGCGCCCGTTTTGTTATAGGGAAGGAAGGAGCTTGTCGAGAACTTTTGTAGGACCTTTGGGCAGGTTGTGATGGGGGTGCGTTCACGGGCGGCAATCGACCGTCCGTTCTGTTCGTTGCAGTTGGAAGTGGGGCGGATGGTACTCTAGTCGGGCTTCGGAACAGAAGTGACACATATGGAGCGCTTCAATTAATAATAACGCTTCAATAAACGGCTTTTTGTTTAACTGCAGCTAGAACTCTGTTACGATGCAGTCCAGGCGGGTGCCGGAATGGGACTTGGGCACGCGCGAACCTACTTGAAAGGCTACCTTATGGCTATCGAGAAGACCTTCATCATGATTAAGCCCGACGCTGTGCGCGATCGCAAGATCGGCGAGATCGTTGCTCGCATTGAGCGCAGCGGTCTTGTCATCGAGCGCATGGAGATGACCACGCTCGAGCGCGCTACCGTCGAGGAGCACTACGCCCATCTGGCCGACAAACCCTTCTTTGGCTGTCTGTGCGACTTTATGACGAGCGGTCCGGTCGTCAAGATGGTTGTTTCCGGTCTTTCCGCCGTCTCCAAGATGCGCACCCTTATGGGCGCCACCAACCCGCTTGATGCTGCCCCCGGCACCATCCGCGGTGACTTCGCCGTCGATGTCAACGCCAACGTGATTCATGGCTCCGACTGCCTGGAGAACGCCGAGATCGAGATCAAGCGTTTCTTTGGCTAAACCAGCTTTGACTCCTTAAAGCTGTTAGCGTGTGGCTTGGGCGCCGCGGAACTCCATCCGCAGCGCCCTTTTATTCCAAAATCTATGAAGGGGCCCGCTCGGACATGTGTTCCGAGCGGGCCCCTGCTGTTAGCTTGTGGCGCTAAGTGGTTTAGGCCTCGTCGACAACCTTGAGGCCGCGCGTGTGGTCGATCTCGTTGAGGAGGTTAACGCGACGCTCGTGACGGCCGCCCTCAAATTCGGCGTCGAGCCACTCGTCGACAATCATCTTGGCGAGCTCGGAGCCCACGACGCGGGCACCAAAGGCGAGCACGTTGGTGTTGTTGTGCATGCGGGAGAGCTTGGCGCTGAAGGGCTCGGAGCATACGACGGCGCGTACGCCCTCGACCTTGTTGGCAGCCAGGCTAATCCCGACGCCGGTGCCACAGATCAGGATACCCAGGTCGACGTCGCCGTTGGCAACGGCCTTACCAACCTTGTAGCCGGCGATGGGGTAGTCAAAGCTCTCGGAGGAGTCGGTGCCAAAGTTCACGACCTCGCAGCCGCGCTCCTTTAGGTGCTCGGAAATGATGTTCTTGAGCTCGACGGCGGCGTGGTCGTTACCGATACCGATCTTCATGGATGGTTCCTCTCTGGTCTATGCGGCGCAAATGCTAAAGGTGTTTACCGCGTTCGACTGCATGATAGCGCGACTTTTGTGTAAACGCTCGGGCGTTTTTTGGTCAAACGCTTTAGCAGGCAATAAGACCTGCTTTTCATGAATGAATGCCGCCAGTTTGTGCTTGAGCGCCGTCCGCCGGAACCATGGTTGCGGTTTTTGATGCATTGTTATCAAATAAAAGGGCTAATTATTTTCGAGAGCCCAGCCCGTTATGCAAGCAGGAGATACCTATGCCTACCGATTCCCTTCGTGATGCCGCGTTTTGCGATGTTTTGAACCGCGAGCTTGTCTGTGCGCTCGGCTGCACCGAGCCTATTGCCGTTGCCTATGCAGCGGCGTTGGCGAGCCAGACGCTCTGTTGCGAACCCGATCATATGGACGTTGCCTGCTCGGGCAACATCATCAAGAACGTTAAGAGCGTGACCGTGCCCAACTCGGGCGGTATGCACGGTATTGAAGCTGCGGCCGTGTTGGGTGCCGTGGGCGGCGACGCCAAGAGCGCGCTCGAGGTGCTCGAGAGCGTTAACGACGAAGATCGTGCTCGCGTGACCGAGCTCCTCGCTGACGCCGGCTACTGCGATGTGTCGCTTGTCGAGGGTGTGCCCAACCTCTACATCAAGGTGACCGCCACGGCCGGGGGCCATACCGCGGTCGTCGAGATTACCGACCACCACACCAATGTCACGTGCCATACGCTCGACGGTATTCCGGTGTGCGGCAAGTCGGCGGGGGAGTGCGCCGCCTGCGCCGAGCGCGTCGTGGCTGAGCGGGCGGCAGATAAGGCCGACACGCCCATGTCGATTGAGTCCATCATCGACTTTATCGAGGGCGGCGACATTGAGGGCGCCCGCGCTGCCGTTGAGCGTCAGATTGAGCTGAACGGCGCGATCAGTGCCGAGGGCCTCGCGCACGCTTGGGGCGCCGAGGTGGGCCGTACGCTGCTGGGCGCTCGTGCCGATGACATCGCCTGCCGGGCCCGTGCCCGTGCGGCCGCCGGGTCCGACGCTCGCATGAACGGCTGCGCGCTGCCGGTCGCTATTGTGTGCGGCTCGGGCAATCAGGGCATTACCTGCGCCTTGCCCGTCATGGAGTATGCCGAATACCTGCGCTGCGACCACGAGCGCCTGGTGCGCGCCGTGATGCTGTCCGATCTTATCGCCGTGCATATCAAGAGCTATATTGGTGCGCTCTCGGCGTTTTGCGGTGCTATCTGCGCCGCGTGCGGCGCCGGCGCTGCGATTACCTGGCTGTGCGGTGGCACGCGCGAGCAGATTGGCGCGACGGTTTCGAACACGCTCGGTAACGTTGGCGGCATCGTGTGCGATGGCGCCAAGGCGAGCTGTGCCGCCAAGATTTCGGCTGCCGTCGATGCGGCGATTCTGGGACATGATATGGCCATGCAGGGTCGCGGCTTCCGTGCCGGCGAGGGCCTGATCCAAGATACCGTTGAGCAGACGATCGCCAGCATGGGCTACGTAGGCCGCGTGGGCATGAAGGACACCGACGTCGAGATCCTCAACATCATGATCGGCAAGACTCGAGTCTGTTAAGACAGTTCGTCGGCTACTTGGTGTTCGTAGAAGGCTTCTACTACGGCGTTGAAGTCGCGGGCGAAGTCTTCCATGGTTCCGCGCCAGGTGGCTCGGCCGGGTTTTCCCTGACCAACATAGGCAGTCTGAATGCCACAGGCGGGGCTGGGGAAGTCACGCTTGGGGTCGTTGCCCACCATAAGGACCTCGTGCGGCTCGAGCCCCATCACCTGAAGCTGCTCTAGATAGTAGGTGGCATCGGGCTTGCAGCGGGTGGTGTTTCCCATGTGCGTGACGAGCTCAAAGGGGGCGTCGGCCAGGTCGCCCCAACCCATGCGGCACTCGATGGCCCCCTGCGGAAAGCTGGGGTTTGTGAAGAGCGCGCAGCGCAGCCCTGCGTCCTGTACGGCCTGAAGCGCGGCGTGTGCGCCCGGCATGGCGTGGGCGTTGATGACGTCGTCGTTCTTATGCGGAAGAACTTCGCGGTCGTAGTAGGTAAATGCCTCGTAGATGATGGGATCGGAGAGGCAGATGCCGCACCTGCGCTCGACCTCGGTGCGGTAAAACTCAAGATTGGTGCGGTTGTCCGTGCCGCTTCGACGGTTGGCGTTGAGGTCGACCAGGATGGTGCCGAGGCGTGCCATCGTGCCACCGCGGCTGCGGCGCCCGATATCCGCGAGCATCGACGAGACATCCTTAAAATAACGAAGGATGAACGCGTTGAGGTTGATGCTAAGAAGCGTCTCGTCCATATCGAAAACGACTGCTTTGAGCACGCGGGCACCTTTCTCGAAATAACGTTCCAGAATCGTTGGTTCCGGATACTTTACCCCAAAGCCGTATGCCTAACGGCCTATCGTCAACTTACGGAGACGGTCGTCCACAAGATTGCGAAAAAGTCTCCATACGAGTAAAAAATCGCAGTTCGCGCTTGAAATCGAAGTAATTTCCCCGTAATCTATACGAACGTGATTGCATAAGCGTCACATTAGTATCTGTCGGCTCCCGAGTGTTCCTAAACGTTGTGTGCTTGTCGCACCCTTCTGTAGGTCCTAGCAATCGGGGCCCCGTAGTTCGAAAGGGGTCCACCTTTGAGTGAGATTCAGAACTCGTCCATTTTCTCTCTTGACGATGTCAACGAGGAGGAGATGAACAACCTCATCGACGGTACGATTACCGATTTTGATGAGGGCGATCTCGTTAACGGCACTGTCGTTAAGATCGAGCATGACGAGGTGCTCGTTGACATCGGATTCAAGTCCGAGGGCGTTATCCCGGTCCGCGAGCTGTCCATCCGCAAGGACGCTAACCCTGCAGACATCGTTGCACTCGGTGATCCCATCGAGGCCCTGGTTCTCCAGAAGGAGGACAAGGACGGTCGTCTGGTCCTCTCCAAGAAGCGTGCTGAGTACGAGCGTGCTTGGAACCGCATCGAGGAGAAGTTCAACTCCGGCGAGAACGTCGAGGGCGAGGTTATCGAGGTTGTCAAGGGCGGCCTGATCCTCGACATCGGCCTGCGTGGCTTCCTGCCCGCTTCCCTCGTCGACCTCCGTCGTGTTAAGGACCTCACCTCCTACATGGGCACCCGCATCGAGGCCCGCGTCATCGAGATGGACCGCAACCGTAACAACGTTGTCCTCTCCCGTCGCGTCGTGCTCGAGGAGTCCCGTAAGGCCGAGCGCTCTGAGATCCTTTCCAAGCTCAAGTCTGGCATGCGTCTCCAGGGCACCGTTTCCTCCATCGTCGACTTCGGCGCCTTCGTCGACCTCGGCGGTATCGACGGCCTCATCCACATCTCCGAGCTCTCTTGGAACCACGTCAACCATCCTTCCGAGGTTGTCAAGGTCGGCCAGGAGGTCGAGGTCGAGGTTCTCGACGTCGATCTCAACCGCGAGCGCATCTCCCTGGGTCTCAAGCAGACCACCGAGGATCCGTGGCGCGCACTGGTCAAGAAGTACCCCGTCGGCGCTATCGTCGAGGGCACTGTGACCAAGCTTGTCCCGTTTGGCGCTTTCGTCGACCTGGGCGAGGGCATCGAGGGCCTGGTGCACATCTCCGAGATGGCCAACAAGCACGTCGATCAGCCTTCTCAGGTCACCCACGTGGGCGACAAGGTTCAGGTCAAGGTCATGGAGATCGACCTCGACCGTCGTCGTATCTCCCTGTCCATGAAGTCCGCTGCTGAGACTCTGGGCGTCGAGATCGAGGTTACTCCGCTGCCTTCCGAGAAGAAGGACGAGGAGACCGACGCCGAGTAAATCGGTTTGACGATCACTTGTTTTAAGGGATCCGTCCGCAATGGACGGGTCCCTTTTTGCATTTGCTGCTGAGGTGTTCGGTAGTGCCCGCGCGTAATGCTGTTTGGGTTATTCGCTTGCTATTGAGTTGACGGCGCATGAAAAAATGCCGACATCCCGCCTCGGGGAGGAGGCGGGAACGCACCGAGTAGACGGAGGGGTGCGGAGCGCGGTCGCGTCTCGACTGACGACGTTGCCCATCGACGGGACTATTGTAGCGCATGGGTGGTTCTTGGTTTATCGTGCGAGCGCTTGCGTTGTGCCATTGTGTGTGCTGGCGGTGTGCTACACTCTTGCACTGCTGAGTGGGCCAGACGGTCGCGCGATGTGCTGCTTGCAGCACGCGTGAGGAAAGTCCGGGCTCCAGAGGGCGGGATGCCGGCTAACGGCCGGGCGGAGTGATCCGACGGAAAGCGCCGCAGAAAAGAAGACTCCCACCTGCGCCGCAAGGCGTAAAGGGAAAAGCTGAAACGGTGGTGTAAGAGACCACCAGCGTCGTGGCAACACGGCGGCTTGGCAAGCCCCATCCGGAGCAAGCGCGAATAGGAACGCTATGGGCCGGCCCGGTCCGCGTTCGGGTAGCGTGCGTGGAGCTGCGCGGTAACGTGCAGACAAGATAAATGATCGTTCACGACAGAACCCGGCTTATAGGCCCACTCAGCTTTCTTGTTGACGCTGCGACGACGTCAGCTGGCCGATTTGGCGCTCATTCGTCGGTCGCCGCCATAAGGCGTGCTCCCTCCTCTTTCGGGCCAAATCGACTCAGCTGACGCCTTCTCGCTGTTGGTGACGGCATCATTGGCGTTTCCGTTCTTGTTGGCGAGGGCAACGGTACACCCTTTGCCGTATTATTGAGGCTGTTTGTTGCTTTGCTTGTTGTTGAGGGGCTTTGTTGGACAGCTATTTTACTTTGCAATCGAATATTGAGGCTACGGGTGAGTTCGTCGATCGCAAGAGTCGGTTTATTGCCCAGCTGGTCCATATTGAGTCCGAGGACGAGGCGAATGCCTTTATCGAGATGGTTCGCAAACGTCATTACGACGCTCGACACAATGTTCCCGCGTGGATTTTGGTCGATGGACGCGAGCGCCAGAGCGATGATGGTGAGCCGAGCCGCACGAGCGGTATGCCGACGCTAGAGGTTTTGCGCGGCGCGGAGCTCAAAAATGTTTGCTGCGTAGTGACGCGCTATTTTGGTGGCACGCTGTTGGGGCCTGGTGGCTTGGTACGCGCCTATACCGCGGCGACGCAGGCGGCGGTGGCCGCGGCTCAGGAGGCCGGGCAGATCGTTGAGATGACAAGCGTCGTGCCGGTTGACGTGCATGTGGCCTATCCGCAGTACGAGCAGGTGCTTCGCTTGGCGCAGGATTCGGGTGCCAAGGTTTCGGATACCGATTACGCGGATGCCGTGACACTTCATTTGGTGTTTAAGGCGGGGGAGCAGGAGCCATTTTGTGCCAAGACGCGCGAGCTTATGGCGGGGCGCGAGGAGATTGAGGTCGGCGCTCCCGAATTTGCCGAGTTCTAACGGCGACGGCCGGCGTGCTTTTGGGTGGATTCCAAGCGCGCCGGCCGTCGTTTTGCTGTTGCTGCCGTTTACTCGGCGAGCTGCTTTAGCATATCGCAGGCGATCTCGATGGCATCGTCGATGCAGCCGGGGCAGCTGCGGAGCGGACCCTTGTCCGATCCGATGCCCTTGAGCGTGCCACAGACGGTCGTGGTGTTCTTCTCGCCAAAGCGCTTGGCAATCTCGCGCGACAGTTTGTAGGTCTGGCCCTTGGTCTTGGGGTTTTCCATGCCGTCGCTCATTACAAATCCCATGATGGCCACGGCGCCCGAGGTGGCGCCGCAGGTTTCGGTCATGCCGCCCATGCCGGCGCCAAAGCCTTCGGTGAGGGTAAAGGCGACCTGGGGGTCGAGCCCCACAGCGGGCGCGAGCGTGCAAGCGACAGCCTGGGCGCAGTTAAAGCCGCGGGCGTGGTACTCGGCAGCCTGAGCCTGGCAGGCGGCAGTGTTGAGCTGGGTGGTATCGATCTGCTTCATCGGTGTCTCCTTGATTGCGGTGTACCCGCCTATGGTACCCTTGCCGGCGCATTCGCTTATCGAGACCGCAGTGCATATCTCATTGTTTTTCGCCATCGAACACTTTCTTAAGATTTGGGACAAATAAACCTGATTAAATTGTCCCATAACCTATCGGCGGGATGGGTTGAGAGGGGTGCGCGGTAGCGGTATCGTGAACCGAATAAAAACAAAACCCAAGTAAGGGAGTTGGATATGAGCGAGCAGACCATCGGTACCACGTGTGTTCAGGGCGGTTATCGCCCGGGTGATGCAGAGCCGCGTCAGGTGCCTATCTACCAGTCAACCACGTGGAAGTATGACACGTCCGAGCACATGGGCAAGCTGTTTGACCTGGAGGAGTCGGGCTACTTCTACAGCCGTCTGCAGAACCCCACGTGTGATTTGGTTGCCGCCAAGATCTGCGAGATGGAGGGCGGCACCGCTGCAATGCTCACGAGCTCGGGCATGGCGGCGAACTTCCTTGCGATCTTTAACGTTGCCGGTGCCGGCGATCACGTGGTCGCCAGCTCTGCCATCTACGGCGGTACCTACAACCTGCTCGCCCATACCATGGAGCGCATGGGCTTGACCTGCACGTTCGTTGCCCCCGACTGCACCGACGAGGAGCTCGAGGCGGCATTTGAGCCCAATACCAAGCTCGTCTTTGGCGAGACGATCGCCAACCCCGCCCTCGCCGTGCTCGATATTGAGCGCTTTGCCAAGGCCGCACATGACCACGGCGTGCCGCTGATGGTCGACAACACCTTCCCGACGCCCGTGATGTGCCGTCCCTTTGAGTGGGGCGCCGACATCGTTACGCACTCCACCACCAAGTACATGGATGGACATGCTGCCTACCTGGGCGGCGTGATCGTCGACCACGGTCAGTTTGACTGGATGGCCCATGCAGACAAGTTCCCGGGTCTCACCACGCCCGACGAGAGCTACCACGGCGTGACGTATGCCGAGAAGTTTGGTCGCGAGGGTGCCTTCATTACCAAGGCCACCGCGCAGCTCATGCGCGATCTTGGCCCCATGCAGAACCCGCAGGCGGCATTCTTCTTGAACAGCTCGCTCGAGAGCCTGCATGTGCGCATGCCGCGTCATTGCGAGAACGGCCTGGCCGTTGCCAAGTTCCTGCAGAGCCATCCCAAGGTGCGCTTCGTGAGCTATCCGGGCCTGGAGGGCGACAAGTACTATGACCTGGCTCAGAAGTACATGCCCAACGGTACCTGCGGCGTCGTGAGCTTTGGCTTTAACGGTGGTCGCGCGGCGGCCGAGACCTTTATGAAGAGCCTCAAGCTCGCCCAGATCGCCACGCACGTGGCCGATGCTCGCACCTGCTGCCTGCATCCCGCTAACGCCACGCACCGTCAGATGAACGATGAAGAGCTCATCGCCTGTGGCATCTCTGCCGACATGGTGCGCCTGTCGTGCGGCCTCGAGGACACGGCCGATCTGATTGCCGACCTTGAGCAGGCGCTCGAGCAGTGCTAGGCTAGCGTTCGCACAAGGCGCCGATGCTGGCAGAAAGCTTCGGTGACCTTCCGTTCCGATTCCGTAGGCGGGACCCCAATCGCAACTGTTCGCAGGCGATGGGGCCCCGTTTTTTGTGTTGCGCCACTCGAAAGGATGGATATGGAGAAAACCGCAGAGCAGCTGCGCCGCGAGCACATTGCCCTAGAGGGCGACACCCACGGCAAGAACAAGTGGGCGATTCTGTTTACCGTGCTCATCATGACGTTTATGTCGTGTCTGGATTCGACCGTCGTGACCGTGGCGTTGCCCGTGATGCAAAAGGAGCTGGGCGTGGGCCTCGACCGCATCCAGCTGGTGAGCTCGGTGTATCTGCTTGCGACATGCGTGGCCATGCTGCCGTTTGGCCGCCTGGGCGACGTGCGCGGCAAGGTGGGTGTATTCCAGCTGGGCGTAATCGTCTTTACGGCCGGCTCGCTGCTTTGTGGCCTTTCGGCCTCGCTCGAAGTTCTTATTCTGGCACGCATCGTTCAGGGCGTCGGTTGCGCGGCGGCCATGGCCAACAACATGGGTATCATCACCGAGTCGTTTCCGGCTCGCGAGCGCGGTCGTGCCATGGGTATTCTTGCGACCTTCGTGGCCCTCGGCATGATGTGTGGCCCCGTGCTGGGTGGCATGCTGGTGGCAAGCTTTCCCTGGGAGAGCATCTTCCTCATCAACCTGCCCATTGGCGTCATCTCGTTTATCGTGGGGCTCTACACGCTACCGCATGTTAAGCCGGAGGCCGGCGAGCGCCCCATGTCCCTGATCGAGGCTGCTCGTCGCTGCTTTGCAAATTCGGCCTTCACCATCAACCTTGCCTGCATGCTCATCGTGTTCGTTGGTATTGGCGCATCTGAGTTTATCCTGCCGTTTTATTTTCAGGACGCCCACGGCTTTGGTTCTGACATTTCCGGATTGCTCTTTTTGGCGTTACCGATGGTGAATGCCTTTATCGGCCCGCTTTCGGGTACGGTTTCGGACCGTGTTGGCTGCGAGGGCCCCACGGCGGTCGGCCTGGGCGTGTACGTATGCGGTCTTTTTGCGGTAAGCACGCTCGACGAGCACTCTTCCATCCCTGTAATCGTGTGCTGCGTCGCGTTTATGTCGTGCGGTACGTCGATTTTCCAGAGCCCCAATAACTCGCTGTACATGGGCTCGGCTCCGCGCGAAGCGCTCGGCTTTGCTGGCAGTCTGGGTGGCCTGGCGCGCTATGCGGGTATGGCAGTGGGCATTACGGCGGCATCGCATATCCTGCATGGGCAGATGAGCGTGGCGATGGGCGAGGCCGTGACCAGTTTCGTTGCAGGCCGTCCGGATGTATTCCTATTCGGCTTTCGCTCGGTGTTCTACGTGCTCATGGCTGTGGCCGCTGTGGGCTTTGCGCTCGCCATGGTGCGTTTGGTGAAGATGCGCGCCCGCCATTAGCGTGTTGGGAGGCTTTCTGCCACGATTCGCGCCGTCCTAAAAAGACTGGTTTGTGGTGCGATGCGGCTTGTGGGACGGGCGGGGGTCGGTCCGTGGTAGACTATCGAGCAACGTTTATTAATCGCGCGGTATCGTTGCCGCGAGAAGGGGTTGCGCCATGCAGGAGCTTGAGGATCGTATTCGCCATGACGGCATCGTAAAGGCCGGTAACGTCCTTAAGGTTGATGCTTTCCTCAACCACCAGTGCGACGTTGAGCTGTTTGACCACATGGGTGCCGAGTGGGCCCGTCTGTTCGAGGGCGTTGAGATCAACAAGATCCTGACGATCGAGGCTTCGGGCATTGGCATGGCCTGCATCGCGGCTCAGCATTTTGGCGGCGTGCCGGTGGTCTTTGCCAAGAAGGCGCAGTCCATCAACCTCGACGGCGAGCAGTATGCCACGACCATCTACTCCTTTACCAAGCAAAAGGAGTACCCGGTCATCGTTGGCAAGCGTTTCCTGTCCGAGGGCGACAAGGTTCTTATCATCGATGACTTTTTGGCCAACGGCTGCGCGCTCGAGGGTCTTATCAAGATCTGCGAGGCTGCAGGTGCCGAGGTATCCGGCATTGGCATTGCGGTGGAGAAGGGCTTCCAGGGCGGCGGCGATAAGCTCCGCGAGCGCGGCTTCCGCGTCGAGAGCTTGGCCCGTATCGCCGATATGGACTGCGAGACCGGCGAGATCACCTTCGCCTAAGCGCGCAACACAAGCGATTGGTATGCGATGTGACAAAGGGACTGTCCCTTTGTCACATTTTTTGTATGAGGGGAGGTGTTGATATGGATGAGAACAAGATGGGATGGCGCGAGTATGCGCGCTATGCCGAGATGTCGACCGAGGAGTTGGCGCGCGATTGCGAGGTGCAGGTGTTTCGCGCGACGGGTCCGGGCGGACAAGGCGTCAACACGACGGACTCGGCGGTGCGCATGAAACATATCCCTTCGGGAATTACCGTGACGGCGCGAGAGAGCCGCAGCCAGTTCCAAAACCGTAGTAGCTGCCTGCGTAAGCTGCGCGCTGAGCTTGGGCGTCGCGGGCGTCCACCGCGCCGACGCGTAAAGACCAAGGTGCCTCAGCGCTCTCGCCAGCGCAGGCTCAATGATAAGCACTTCAACGCCATTAAAAAGGCCAACCGTCGCAAACCGGGCAGCGACGAATAGCCTCCTCATAAGTTGCGGTGAAATAGGGGTGGCTAGCGGGTGGGGTGCCAGACGTGGAGGGCGCCGCCGAGGACGTCGACTTCGATGTGCGAGGCGACAACGGGCTCGCCGTCGGCCTGGATGGGGTAGTCTGGCTCCTCAAAGGTGAGCTCGGCATGGCGGCAGCGGCGCATGCGAACCGGCGGCAACTTGGTATGGTGGCCGTCCTTGGCCGAAAGGAACATGGGTAGGGCGACCGCACGGGGGACGGGGCCGCAGGCGTAGCAAACGTCGAGGATGCCGTCGCAGGGGTCGGCATCGGGGCAGATGCGATAGCCCGAACCATAGGTGGGCCCCAACTGGATGGCCATGATAATCGCGCGCACGCGCTCGGCGGGCGCGCGATCAAAGCTGATGGTCATGGGGTAGTTGCGATAGCGCAGGCCAAACTGCTCAAGTCCCGATAGGGTGTAGAGCGGAGCGCCGGCGAGGCCCGTCTTTTTGCGCAGCTCGGTGGTGCCAAGGCCGATGGCGGCATCGATGCCGACCGAAAGCGTCTGGTCGTAGTACTCAACGGTAGCCTCGCCGTTACCGCTTGCGGGGTTCCAAGAGCGAATGCGCCCGATGTCCTGACGCTGCAGCTCACAGGTAAGCAGCGCGCCAAAATCCTTGCCGGAGAAATCTTCGATTCCGAGCGTTTGGGCAAAATCGTTGCCGGAGCCAACGGGCAGGACGGCAAGGGCGGGACGGACCGCCTCGTTCTGCGTCATGAGTCCATTGACGACCTCGTGGATCACGCCGTCGCCGCCAAGGGCGATAACGGTGCGATAGCCCTGGGCCCGCGCGGCCAGCTCCTTGGCGTGTCCCATGCGCTCGGTCAACACCAGGTCAAACTGGGATGCGCGTGCAGTCATATCCAAAAAGCGTTGCAGGCGCTCGGCAACTTCGCGCGCCGCACCCGACTGGGCGGCTGGGTTGGCGATGATGAGCGTGCGACCAAAATCAGTTGCGTGCATGGGGCGACTCCCGGCGTGTGGCATGACGGTGCGGTCGCGCCCGGGTCGAATTTCCCCGATTGTGGCTGCACGGCGATTATTACATCTACTCTATCAGGTCGTTGTGGCGCTCGATAGCATCCGCTACCGTACCGCCCTCATCCACAATAAGCGAACGGCGCTTAGGGGACACAATGCGCTGTGCGGGATACACGCCACGGTGGCCGCCGGCAAGGTAGCTAATAAACGAAACGATGACAAAGAACCCGGCGGCCGTGCCGTGGAACAGGTCGATGGCCATCATGCAGGTGGTGATGGGCACGTTGAGGCCGGCGCAGAACACGCCGAGCATGCCGAGAGCCGCCAGAAAACTGGGGTCAAGCCCGGTAAGGCAACCGATCCAGCCACCGAGTGCCGCACCGATGCCAAACAGGGGCGTGACCTCGCCGCCTTGGAAGCCCGCGCCCAGGGTAAGCGCTGTGACGACCAACTTGATGACTGCGTCCGCCAGGGTGGTGTTGCCGGCAAATCCGGCGCCGGAAAGCCACGTGGAAAGGCCGGCGTAGTTCCAGGCGTCGAGGAGGGCATAGGCGGCCAAAACCACGAGTGCGCCTATGAGTGCGCGAACGAGGTAATTGGTGATAAAGCGACCGTACAAGCTCTTGACGGTTCGAACCGACCAGGCAAAGAGGCGTGCCGTCAGGCCGAAGAAAACGGCGCTGATAACAACGATAATGACCGTTTTGGGCGTCATGGCGGGAACGCTGGCGATGACATTCGCTTCGTACTCGGTACCCAGAGCGAGTGATGTAAAGTAGCCGGTAAACGAGGCGACCAGGCAGTAGATACCTGCGGTGTAGTCGATCTTGCCGATAAAGCACATTTCCATACCAAAGAAAGCTCCGGCAAGGGGCGAACCGAATACGGCGCCAAAGGCCGACGAGATGCCGGCGAGCATGAGGTCGTGGTGGTCATGCTTTTTGAGGTGGGCGAGGTTCGAAACATTGCTGGCGATGGTGCCGCCGATCTGTACCGCGGCGCCCTCACGGCCGGCCGAGCCGCCTGTCAGGTGCGTGAGCGTGGAGCAGACGAAGGTGAGAACGGCCATGCGCATATGGATGAGGCGTGTGCCCAGAGCGGAGTCGATGACCAGGTTGTTTCCGCGTTTGGCGGCAAGGCCGTGGTTTTTGTACACCCATGCGGTGGCAATGCCCACAACGGGAAGCAGCGCGTAGACCCACGCATGGTGCTCGCGATAGTCGGTCGCGATATTCAGCGAGGCCAAAAACGCCCAAGCGGCAACGCCCATGGCGAGCGAGACGATGACGACGAGCACGAGCAACTTGGCGCTCGCGAGTAGGTTGCGAGCGTTGCGGCGCGTGTCGGCAGCCAAGAGATGCTCGGAGCGGGTGAGCTGTTGCCTGCCTGCCATGATGACGTCATTAAGGGAGAAAAAGCCGCCGTCGTCGAGTGACTGGGAATGATCCTGCGCCTCGTTTGCGCTTTCGGGTTTGTCGTTATGAGCCATACGTTCCTCTTTTAGGTTGCAACGCAAGCATTATAAAACGCGGTAAACGCGACGAGCCGGTGGGTTGGTTTCCATTCTGTTTCGCGGCTTGCAACCGACAGGTGTATTTGCGGGTATAGGCCGAGTCGCGGTCGTGCGTCGGGGGATTATACTGAGACAAGCATAAAGAATCGGCGCTCCTGTTGTGCGCTGTGGCATTAAGAGGTGCATATGGCAGAGAAACTCATTCCGCTGGAGGACGCGCAGTCGATTGTTCTGTCGCACGTTGCTCCGACCGATGTCGTCGAGATCCCGGTATGGCAGGCGGCCGGTCTTCCCCTTGCCGAGGACGCCACGGCCGATATCGACATCTCGCCGTTTGCCAACAGCGCTATGGATGGATATGCCGTGCGTGCCGCCGACCTCGCCAAAGCGTCCACCGATGCGCCCGTGACGCTTTCTGTCGTGGGGCACGAGGCCGCGGGCCATGTGTTTGAGGGCGCAATCGGCGTGGGCGAGACCGTCCGCATCATGACGGGCGCGCCAGTGCCCGAGGGTGCGGATGCCGTGGTGAAATACGAGATCGTCGAGGTGCTTGACGGCGATGGCAACGAGGGCTCACACGTGAGCTTCTCGACGCCTGCCAAGGTGGGGGAGAACGTTCGCTCTGCCGCCGAGGAGGCCCATGCCGGCGACGTCGTGATGCGCGCCGGCGAGGTTGTGGCCCCGGCCGGTGCTGGCCTGCTGGCAAGCGCTGGTTACGCGAGCGTGAAGGTTCATGCCGCTCCGCGCGTGGGCATTATCTCGCTGGGCACGGAGCTGGTCGCGCCGGGTGAACTGCCGGCGCGCGGTCAGATTCGCGATTCCAACTCCTCGGCGCTGATGGCCGAAGCGCTCGATGCCGGCGCCGAGCCGGTGTTCTTTGGCATTGCGCCCGATGATGAGCAGGTGATTGCCGAGCTGGTACATCGTGCCGTGCAGGAGTGCGATTTTGTCATTACGAGCGGTGGCGCCTCGGCGGGCGATTACGACTACGTGACGGCGCTCGTTCGGCGCGAGGGCGAGGTACTCTTCGATCGTATCTCGATGCGTCCCGGCAAGGCCATCACGTTTGGCTTGCTCGGGGGTAAGCCGTATTTGGGGCTTTCGGGCAATCCCGCGGCGGCGTATGTGGGCTTTGAGATGCTCGCCCGCCCCGCGATTCGCAAGATGCGCGGCTTTACCGAGGGTGCGCGTCCCGTGCAGCAGGCGATATTGACGCACGGTGTGAAGAAGCGCCAGGACCGACGCTTCTTCGATCGCGCGACGGTTTTGCGCGACCCCGAGACCGGTGAGCTGCTGGTGACCGAGGCCAAGACGCAGAATTCGGCGCTGCTCGGCACGATGCAGCGGGCCAACTGCCTGCTGCGTATTGACGAAGGGCCGTGTGAGCTCAAGCCGGGCGACGTCGTGGACGTTGTGCGTGTCGATCTGCCTGAGGATGTCGTGTTGTAGGAGGAACGCTATGGAGTTGAAGATTTCGATCGTGACGTGCTCGGATACGCGCGACCTTGCCCAGGACGAGGCGGGTGCCGCACTCGAGGAACTTATCGAGGCGCAGGGATGGACGGTCGTCTCACATGTGGTCGTGTGCGACGACGTCAGCGAAATCGGTGATGCCATTGTGGAAGCTGCCGATGAGTGCCATGCCAATGTCGTGCTCACCTGCGGCGGCACGGGTCTTTCGATGCGCGATGTGACGCCCGAGGCTACGCGCGCCGTCTGCGACCGCGATGTGCCGGGTATTGCAGAGGCAATCCGTGCATACTCCATGACCAAGACGCGCCGCGCCATGCTCTCGCGCGCCGTGTGCATGCAGCGTGGGCATACGCTTGTCATCAACTTTCCGGGATCCACGAAAGCGGCCCGCGAAAGCTGGGAGGCCGTGAGCGATCAGCTGGAGCATGCGGCCCAAATGACGGCGGGCGGCGGGCACGCCAAATAAGCGCACTACCTGCGGCGGAGCGACCTTGCGAGTCGCTCCGCCTTTTTATGCAGCGACAGCGCGGAACGTCCTGAGACTATCGGCAAAAGAAAATTATCAGACGAGAAATCTTTATCACTGATATTATTCGCACGGAAGTATAATCTAATTACAGAATAAAGCTCGCGGCGGGGCGCCCGGGCGTAGCCTTCGAAAGGGTTGAACATGTTCGATATGGTTTCTCGCCGTGGATTCGTCTCGCTTTCTGCTGTCGCCGCTGCCGGCCTTGGCCTTGCTGGCTGCTCCGGCAACAAGGAGCCTGAGTCGACCGGCTCCGATGCCAGCTCCGCTAAGATTTCGTCCAAGAAGGCTGTCGAGCTGCAGGTCTTTGCCGCCAACTCGCTCGAGAAGGCTCTGCCCGAGGTTCAAAAGCTTTACACCGAGCAGACCGGTACCACGTTTGCCGACACGCAGTTTAAGGCGTCTGGCGACCTTGTCGAGCAGATGCGCGCCGGTGCCACGGTCGACGTGCTCATCACAGCCTCCAAGGGCACCATGGACGACGCCGAGGCCGCCGAGCTCGTCGATGCCGACACGCGTGAGGACATGTTCGTCAACGACCTCGTGATCGTTCGCGCCGAGGGCTCCGACACCAAGATCGAGGATATCGCCGACGTCGCGAATCTGGACGGTAAGATCGCCATTGGCGACGCCGAGACCGTCCCCGCCGGCAAGTACGCCAACCAGGCTCTGGCCTCCGTGGGCCTCTATACCGGCGCCGAGGGCGACGACGGCGAGTATGCGCCCGAGATCGCCGATAAGGTCGCACTGGCCGATAAGGTGGGCACCGCCGCCGCCTATGTGTCCACAGGCGACTGCGTGGCCGGTTTTGTCTACAGCTCCGATATCTTCCGCTACGACGGCATCGAGGAGGCCTTCGTGTGCCCCGAGGATTCGCACAAGCCCATCGTGTACCCGGGCGCCGTTGCCGAGAGCTCCGAGCACGCCGATGAGGCCAAGGCGTTTATCGACTTCTGTCTGACCAACAAGAAGGCTCAGAAGATTTGGGCTAAGTACGGCTTTGAGCTTTCCGAGTAGTGCGGCTTGGCGCGATAATTCCATCGTTTTGTGTTTCACTCCGTCCTTGTATTCGCTTGGAGCTTTTCGTGCTTAATAGATTCCGCATGCTTGTCGCCTGTGCTTTGACCTTCGCGCTTTGCTGGGTGCCGGGATTTGCGTTTGCTGGGGACGCTGAGGACGGGGCCCAGGTTGCTGCGACCGCTCATGGGCTTTCTTATGGGATCGAGGGATTTGAGCGGTTGGCCAAGGGGACCGCTCGTGCCATGGAGGGCCAGCCTGAGGGCTACCGGTTTCCCGTTGACGAGGACGTGGACCTTGTAGTGGCGCCTGCTGCCGATCGCGTTGTGGTGTGGATATCGTCCAAAGCGGTCGAGAAGTATGGATTGGATCCGCAGGACAACGAGTGCGTATCGGGTCTCAAGGCCCTCGTCTGTAAGCTCGACAGCGCAAACTGCATGGGAGGTGCGCAGCTGGGGGACGTGGATCTTCCTTGGTATGTCACGGTGGAAACAACGTTTGATGTCGGCGGGTATACCTATGGCTTTGACGAGCGCGGTGCGGATGGGGACCGCTATGTGGTGATTGCATCAGCCTCGGGTGATGCCAGGGGCGGCGCGCGTTGGCTTGATAGCGCTCAAATGGTAGAGGCATCGTCTGTCGTGTTGCGGGATGAGCAGGGGCCCTTGACCTCTCTGGCCTCCTTTTTAGGCGGCATCGACTACCGCCCGTTTTGGGTGTCCATTAAAACGAGTGGCCTTGCCCTGGTGATTGCCTTTGCACTGGGCCTGTTTGCCGCGTGGAAGACTATGGGTACCTCGAGTCGCATCAAGGGCCTGCTCGATTCAGTCTTTACGATTCCTATGGTGCTGCCGCCCACGGTCTGCGGCTTTCTGCTCCTCATGCTGTTTGGCCGCTCGACCGGGGTGGGCCAGTGGCTCATCGCGCATGGCGTCTCGATTGTCTTTACGTGGCCCGCGGCGGTGATATCTGCCGTGGTGGTGTCGTTTCCCCTGGTCTACCGTACGGCGCTCGGTGCCTTTGAGAGCCTTGACACGCAGATGCTCGATGCCGCGCGAACCCTGGGATGGTCCGAGCGTCGCATCTTTACTAAGCTTATGATGCCGCTTGGCTGGCCCTCGATTGCCGCCGGCGCGGTGCTTGCCTTCGCGCGTGCCATGGGCGAGTTTGGCTGCACGCTGTTCTTTGCGGGCAACTACGCCGGCATTACCCAGACCATCCCCATCGCCATCTACTTTGAGTGGATGGGCGGCAATACGTCGGTGGCCCTCTTTTGGGTCGTGGTCGTAATTGCGTTCAGCTTCCTGGTCATTCTGTTCATCAACATGTATACGGCGCATTCGCAAAAGTATCGCGAGCGTGGTCTCTCCCGTGCAGAGCGCAAACAGGCCAAAGATCTCGCCGGACAGGGCGATTCGCTCGACCCGGCGGGCGGCGATGCCTTGCGTATCGATCGCGAGGCGCTGGCCGAGCTTATGCGCGATGACGCCGTCTCGAAGGGAGGTCGATAGACCATGTCGCTTGTCCTGGATATCAAAAAGCGCTATCCCGGCTTTACCCTCGAAATTCAGCTCGATGCCGGCGAGGAGCGTGTGGCGCTGCTCGGCGCCTCCGGATGCGGCAAGAGCTGCACCTTGCGCTGTATTGCCGGCGTGGAGGCACCCGACGAGGGCAAGATCGTCGTCAACGGCGTGACCTTTTTTGACTCTGCGACGGGCATCAACCTTTCGCCCCAGGAGCGAAAATGCGCCCTGATGTTTCAAAGCTATCAGCTGTTTCCAAACATGACGGTGGCCGATAACGTATGTGCCGGCGTTGAGGGTGCAGGCGACGCCGCAGCGCGCAGACAACTTGCCGAGCGCTACTTGGGTATCTTTGGACTGGCCGACTTTGCCGACCGTTATCCCGCGCGCCTCTCGGGCGGCCAGCAGCAGCGTGTGGCGCTTGCTCGCATGGTGGCGGCACACCCGGGCATTTTTATGTTCGACGAGCCCATGAGCGCGCTCGACGCGTATCTCAAGAGCGCGCTTGAGCAGAACATGCTCGACCTGTTCGACGTCTGTAACCGTACCGTGCTCTACGTGAGCCACGATATTGACGAGGCATGCCGCCTGTGCGAGCGCATTTGCGTGATGCATAACGGGCATGTGGAGGAGATCGGCTCCGTCGAGGACGTGGTCCGCCGGCCGCAAACCTTGGCTGCGCTGCGCCTGACGGGCTGCAAGAACACAAGCCGGGCGCGCAAGATCGGCGACGAGGAAGTCGAGGCCCTCGACTGGGGCATGACCTTTAACGTGGGTCGCGAAGTTCCCGATGGCGTGGCGTACCTCGGTATTCGTGCGAGCTACTTCCATATGGACAACCGCGCAGAGCGGGGTCGTAACAGCTACGACCTGCATGTGGCTCGCGTGAGCGATTCGCGTTTTGAGCGCTTGGTGCTGTTGGACGTGCCACGTGTCGATGCGCCGACGCGCCTGCAGTGGAAGGTCAACAAAGTGAACGTAGCTGCCGACGGGCTGCCGCAGGCCGACGAGACCCTGCGCATGCACTTCGATGCGAGTAAGATCCACTTGGTTTGTCGATAGCGCCGGGTAATGCCGTCGGGGATATAAGCCTCGGCGGCTTTGTCTTGCCGTTCGCCGAATGAAGGATGAAAAACTCTTATCAATCAAGATAATTATTTATTAAACGACGGCACACGAGGCTGTCGTACGAATGTCAACGGTGTTCGCAGGGGCGATGACCGTTGATATAGTTGACCTCGACTGGTTAAGGAGGGTGCGCACATGCCGCAGACGACATACATTCGCCGCGTTGCCGCGCGCGCCCAGCATATGGCTCGGAGTCGCATATGAGCAGGTATGTTCACGGCTCCGGGAGAGACGACGCACAACTAAATCATCGACCGCAAAGCAGGTTCCCTAAAATTCCGGGTTTGAGCACGGCCGGGCAATCGCCGTCCGTCGTGCATCGATACCGCTGTTATCCGTTTTTGGTTCGAGAGGGGAACCGTTATGGCTGAAGAATTCGATTTTCATCCGATGTGGGAGAGCCTCGGCATGAATCTTGCCGACCACGATATGCTGCTGGGCGCCGTGGGCCAGATGTACGGGGACATGTTCCTGTCGCAGAACAACCGCCCCAAGTCCACGTCCTACTTGGACTTTGTGGCCACCAACATCCATAGCGGCCGCATTAAGGAGATGCTCGACAAGAAGGAGGCTGGCGAGGCCACCAAAATCGTGGGCTCGTTCTGCGTGTACGTGCCCGAGGAGATCGTGCTTGCCTGTGACGGCATTCCCGTTGGTCTGTGCTCGGGTGCCGATTGGGCAACGGACAAGGTCGAGGAGCACTTGCCGCGCAACACTTGTCCGCTTATCAAGAGCTTTGCCGGCTTTAAGCTGGGTGAGGTCTGCCCCTACATCGAGTCGAGTGACTTGGTGGTAGGCGAGAACACCTGTGATGGCAAGAAGAAGGCCTACGAGTTTTTTGCCACGCAAAAGAACATGTACGTCATGGATATTCCCAACGTGCACGACGAGTCGACGCTCGTGACCTGGAAGGCCGAGGTTAAAAAGCTTGCCGCCAAGATTGAGGAAGAGTGCGGCGTCACGATTACGCCTGAGCGTCTGAAGGCCGCCATCCGCGCCGTCAATGAGAAGCGTCGCGCCCTGCAGCGCCTCGCTGCCACGCGCGCTGCCGACCCAGCGCCCATTAGCGGTCTCGACAGCCTGCTGACCGTTCAGGCCGCCTTTATGGACGACACGCCGCGTCTGACCGGAGCCATCAACGATATGGCGGCCGAGTGTGAGCAGCGTGTCGAGGCCGGAGAGGGCGTGGCGCCCAAGGGAACCAAGCGCATCCTGTACACCGGCACGCCCATGGCTGTGCCCAACTGGAAGCTGTTCAACCTCATCGAGAAGGCCGGCGGCGTTGTGGTGGGCGAGGAGTCCTGCACGGGTTCGCGCTATTACAAGGACTTGGTCGATGAGTCCGGTGAGACGGTTGACGAGATGCTCGATGCTATCGCCGAGCGCTACTTTAAGATCAACTGTGCCGTCTTTACGCCCAACGACCAGCGTATGAAGGACATTGTTCAGATGGCCAAGGACCTGCATGCCGACGGCATTGTCGACGTGGCCCTGCAGTTCTGCACGCTCTACGAGATGGAGTCGTTTGCCGTGGAGAAGGCCGCCGAGGAGGCCGGCATTCCGTTTATGCACATCACGACCGACTACGCCGGCGAGGACGCAGGCCAACTGCAAACCAGGATTGAGGCTTTCTTGGAAACCATTTAGGACTATCCGTCCCGATGGCTTCCCCAGGCACCCGATCTTGCCGTTCAAACCGTCGCTTGCGTATCAGAAGTACGCGGCGCTCCTCTTTCACGGCAACCTCGGGCACCTGGGAAAGCCGTCTCCTTGGTTGGTTAAAAGGTTTAGGAGTTATATGTCGGAAAATATTGAGCAGCCGTTGCCGCGCACGTTTGAGGAGTTCAACGAGCAACGCGAGGCGGCGTTTATTCGCGTCAAGGATTATAAGCGGGCGGGTAATCGCCTGGTCGGCTTTTTGTGCAGCTATACGCCGCTCGAGATTATCGATGCCGCGGGGGCTGCGAGCGTGGCTCTGTGTGGTACGTCCGATGAGGTGATTCCCGAGGCCGAGAAGGTGCTGCCGGCAAACCTGTGCCCGCTCATCAAGTCGACCTACGGTTTTGCCTACTCGCAAAAGTGCCCGTTTACGTACTTTAGCGACATGATCATCGGCGAGACCACCTGCGACGGCAAGAAGAAGATGTACGAGCTACTCAACGAGCTCAAGCGCACGCACATTCTGCATCTTCCGCAGGGTCGCGATCGTGCCTACGAGCGTGAAGGGTGGTACGAGGAGTGCCGCCTGCTCAAGGAGGAGCTCGAGGGCTTCTACGGCATCACGATTACCGACGATGACCTGCGCGCTGCCGTCCGTCGTCGCAACCGCTTGCGTGCGGCCCAGCTCGAGATGTTTGCACTGCAGGCTAACCAGCCGGCGGCCATGAGCGGCGTCGACCTGATGAGCACCATGTTTGCCGGTACGTTCAGCTTTGATATCGAGGCCTATACGCAGCAGCTGGAGCAAAAGGTCGCCAAGCTGCGCGAGGCCTACGACGCGGGCGAGCGCCCGGTTGCGGCGGATGCCAAGCGCATTCTGATCACCGGCTGCCCGGTGGGCGGCGTGATTAACAAGATCGGTCGCACCATCGAGTCCAACGGCGGCGTTGTCGTGTGCATGGACGACTGCTCGGGCGAGCGCACGGCGGCCATGATGATCGACCCGGAGGCTCCCGACATCCTGCGCGCCATCGCCGACCGCTACCTGGATATCAATTGCTCGGTCATGACGCCCAACGACGGTCGTATGGAAAACACGCTGGCCATGTGCGAGAAGTATCACGTCGATGGCGTAGTGGAGAGCGTGCTGCAGGCCTGCCACACCTTTAACGTGGAGAGTGCGCACATGCAGGAGGTTGTCGAGGGTGCGGGTATTCCGTATATGAAGATCGAGACCGACTACAGCAACGGCGACATGGGTCAGATCGAGACGCGCATCGCCGCCTTCATCGAAACCCTGTAGGACAAATGCGGCAAAGGGATAGCTGCATTGCCGCATAGAAGGAGGATGCCGTGGTTGGCATTGGTATCGACATAGGCTCGACGGCCGCGAAGGCTGCGGTGTTGGAGACGGACAGCGCCATTGCGTTGACCTGCGTCATGCCGACGGGGTATTCGTCGGTCGATGCGGCCGAGCGCCTACGCGGTGAGCTCGCCGTAGCCGGCTATGACGTGACGGGCGACGATGTTCGCGTGGTCGCGACTGGCTACGGCCGTGTCGCCGTGCCCTATGCGCACAAGGTCGTGACCGAGATCACCTGCCACGGCACCGGTGCCGTGCGCCTGTTTGGCGACCATGGCACGGTGATTGACGTGGGCGGCCAGGACACCAAAGTCATTCAGCTTAAGGGCGGCCGCGTGGCCAAGTTCGCCATGAACGACAAGTGCGCCGCCGGCACGGGGCGCTTTCTGGAGATCATGGCCGACCGCTTGGGCATTACCCAGCAGCAGATGGCAGACCTCGCCCGCACCGGAGAACCTACCAAGATTTCCAGCATGTGCACCGTGTTTGCCGAAAGCGAGGTTATCAGCCTGATCGGTCGCGGTGAGCCGCGCGAGAACATTGCGCGTGGCGTGATCGACAGCGTGGTCTCGCGCGTGGCGACCATGGCCGGGCAGGCCGCGGGCGCCCCGTACTACCTGACCGGCGGCCTGTGCGAGAACGCCTTCGTAGTGGAGCGGTTGGGCGAGCTACTGGGGTCGCCGGTGACCACCTCGCCCCAGGCTCGCTTTGCCGGAGCGATCGGCGCGGCTGTCCGCGCCGCGGCCTTGGCCTAGGGGCGTACCGCGACATGCGCATCCTCAATATTTCGGCACAAAAACCAGATAGCACCGGCAGCGGCACCTACCTTGCCGCGCTCGTGCGCGAGCAGATCGAGACGGGGCATCGCGCCGCCGTGCTTTGCGGCGCGGCACCGGGTGATACCCAAGGCGAGCTGGACCGGCGTGCTGCCGTGTTTGCCGTACCGTTCGAGTCGCCCGAGCTGCCGTTTCCCATCTGTGGCATGTCCGATGTCATGCCCTATCCCTCCACACGTTATCGTGATCTGACGCCTTCGATGCTCAAGGCATTTGAGCGGGCATTTGCTGCTGCAATCGATCGGGCGGTGGCTGAGTTTCGGCCCGATCTGGTGCTCTGCCATCACCTGTATCTGGTGACCGCATTGGCGCGCGAGTGCGTCCGAGGCGTGCCGGTTGTTGCCGTGTGTCATTCGACCGACCTGCGCCAGCTGCGTTCGCATACGCTCGAACGCGATCGCATCGTAAGTGCGGTTCGTCGGCTCGATGCCATCTTTGCGCTCCATGCTGAGCAGGCTAAGCAGATTGGCCTGGTGTGCGGCGTCGATGGCGATCGCATCCACGTGATTGGGACGGGCTACGACCATCGCGTCTTCTGCCGCGACGCAAGCGTGGCGAGGCAGCCGGGGTCGCTTGTGTACGTGGGTAAGATTTGCTTTAAAAAGGGCGTCGAGTCGCTGGTTCGAGCCGTGTCATTGCCGATTGACGATGGCGTCCGCCCATCTGGCTTGGTACTTGTGGGCGGCCGCGGGGACGATGCCGAGTACGCGCGTATCGAGCGCTTGACCGCGGCCTCGGATGTGCCGGTGACGCTGGCGGGGCGCCTGGATAGCGATGGACTCGTGCGTGCCTACCGCAGTTCCGACGTCTTTGTGCTGCCTTCGTTTTACGAGGGTCTGCCGCTCGTGACGATCGAGGCCCTCGCGTGCGGCTGCAAAGTTGTGGCGACCGATTTGCCCGGCGTGCGTCCCTGGATGGAGGCGATGCTTCCCGGTGCTCCCGTGACGTGGGTGGCGTCGCCGCGTATGACGGATGTCGACACGCCCGTGGCGGTCGACCTTCCGTTGTTTGAGCGCGCACTGGCAGATGCTATCGCGCAGGCGCTTGCGGCGCCGCCTTCGACGTTCGAGTCGTCGGCGGTCTCTTGGGAAGCGTGCCTGGCGCGTATACTTAAAGTCGTTGATTTGTTGGAAGGGGGTTCGTATGGCTAAGGACACCATGAGGCTCACGTCTATGACTGCCGCGAGCGGTTGAGCCGCTAAGTTGGCTCCTGGAGCCCTCGCCCAGGTCCTGGGCGACTTGCCCAATGTGCATAACGACAACCTGCTCGTGGGGTTCGATACCTCCGACGATGCGAGCGTTTTTCGCGTTGGCGAGAACTTGGGTCTCGTGCAGTCCATCGACTTCTTCCCGCCGATGGTCGACGACCCATTCCTGTTTGGCCAGATCGCGGCGGCCAACTCGCTGTCGGACATCTACGCCATGGGCGGGCGGCCGAGCCATGCCATGAACCTGCTCTGCATACCCAGTTGCCTGGGTGTTGAGGTTGCCGGCCAGATTCTGGCGGGCGGTGCCGACAAGTGCGTCGAGGCGGGCTGCTCCATCGCGGGCGGCCATACCATCAACGACGACGAGCCCAAGTACGGCCTGTCCGTGAGCGGCTTTGTCTCGCTCGACCGCATGCTCGCCAACAGCGGCGCGCGCGCTGGCGATGTCCTGCTGCTGACCAAGGCGATCGGCTCGGGCATCATCACCACGGCCATTAAGGGCGAGCTCATCGAGCAGGACGAGGCCACAGCCATGTTTGGCTCGATGCGCACCCTCAACGAGGCGCCGATTCGTCTGGCCGAGGGACTTGAGCTTCACGGCTGCACCGATGTCACGGGCTTTGGCCTGATCGGGCACGCGTGCGAGATGGCCGAGGGCTCGGGCGTGCAGGTTGAGCTTGCGTCGGGGGCGGTTCCGCTCTTTGATCAGGTGCTCGACATGGCACGTCTGGGCATTATCCCCGCGGGCTCCTACCGCAACCAGGACTTTTTTGGCCCGCGTGTGGCTGCCGACGAGGACCTGGAGCCGGGCATGCTCGACGCGCTGTACGATCCGCAGACGTCTGGTGGCCTGCTTATCGCGGCGCCCGCGGCGGATGTGGATGAGCTTGCGCGTCGTTTACATGCCGAGGGGCGCGTTGCCGCCACAATCGGTCGCGTGTGCGAGCCGGTGCCGGGCGGTCCTGCTGTTCGCGTTGTGCATTAAGGAAAACCGTTTATGCGACCGCCTGCTGTTCTGGGCGGTCCCTTTTGAAAGGATGTAGCTATGTCTACCAAAATTGAAGTCAATGCCATGGGCGATGCCTGCCCGCTGCCCGTTGTCAAGACGCTTAAGGCGCTCAAACAGCTTGACGGCGAGGGTGCCGTGGTGACCTCGGTCGATAACGAGACCGCCGTCAAGAACATCTCCAAGATGGCGCAGGAGAAGGGCTGCACGGCCTCGGTCGAGAAGGTTTCTGACGCTGAGTGGCACGTGACCGTGGCGACCTCTGGCGCCATTGCCGTGGCCGATCCCGAGCAGGATGGCGCTGCCTTCTGTGGTGCCAGCACCGGCAAGGGCGAGCTCGTCATTTCCGTCTACACCGACTGCATGGGCCGCGGCGACGACGAGCTGGGCCACAAGCTCATGAAGGCCTTCATCTTTGCCGTGACGCAGCAGGAGGAGCTGCCCGCGACCATGCTGTTCTACAACGGCGGAGCCAAGCTCACCGTCGAGGGCTCTCCGGTGCTCGACGACCTGAAGGGGCTGGCTGAGCAGGGCGTCGAAATCCTCACCTGTGGCACCTGCCTCGACCACTATGGCATTAAGGACCAGCTTGCCGTGGGCGAGGTCACGAACATGTATGTGATCGTGGAGAAGATGGAGCAGGCCGTGCGCGTCGTGCGCCCGTAGCGTATTGGTTGGAGTTGCCATGAGGGAGAAGCGCCCGGCGCTTGTCATCACGTTTCCCACCACGGCGGCCGCCATGGGCTGCGAGTCCCTGTGCATCGAGCGCGGCCTTCCCGGGCGAACGATTCCCGTGCCCGGGGAGGTCGCTGCCGGCTGTGGTCTGGCGTGGAAAGCGTTGCCTGCCGATGAGGAGCTGCTGCGCGGCGAACTCGCCGCGGCGGGCGTTCCCACCGAGGGCTATACCGTGATTGATATGTGGGAGGTCGTGCGATGATCTACCTGGATAACGCGGCGACGACCATGCACAAGCCGCAGACGGTCATCGATGCCGTGACGCAGGCGATGTGCTCGCTCGGCAATGCCGGGCGCGGCGCCACGTCGGGTGCCCTCGATGCCGCTCGTACGATTCACGGTTGCCGTGCCAAGCTCGCGCGCTTGCTGGGCTGCCCGCGGGCTGATCATGTGTGCTTTACGCCCAACTCTACGGCGGCGCTCAACACCGCCATCTGTGGCGTGGTGCGCCCCGGCGACCGTGTGGTCACGACGGTGCTCGAGCACAACTCCGTGCTGCGTCCGCTCAACCGCCTGGCAGCGGAGCGGGGTGTGACCGTTGAGCATGCGGGCTGTGACGTAAGCGGCGCGCTCGACTACGACGAGCTCGAGCGGCTAGTCACGCCCGGTACGCGTGCCGTGGTTGTGACGCACGCCTCAAATGTGACCGGCAACGCGGTCGACATTGCGCGCGTGGCGGCCATGGCCCATGCGGCCGGTGCGCTGGTGATCGTCGATGCCTCTCAGTCTGCCGGCACGGCGCGTATCGATATGCATGCCATGGGGCTCGACATTGTGTGCTTTACCGGCCACAAGGGGCTCATGGGACCCCAAGGCACCGGCGGCCTGGCCGTGGCGGAGGGCATTGACGTGTCTCCGTGGGCCATGGGCGGCACGGGCGTGCACAGCTTTGACCCACTGCAGCCACTTGAGTGGCCCACGCGTCTTGAGGCGGGCACGCTCAACGGTCACGGCATCGCGGGACTTTCTGCCGGTCTCGACTTTATCGAGGCGCAAGGCGGGGTCGAGGCGATTGCGGCGCATGAGCGCTCGCTTGCAGAGCGCTTCCTCGCCGGTGCTCGCGAAATCCCCGGCATTGTGCTCTACGGTGCGTTTGACCAGCCCGTGCGCTCGGCGATCGTCTCACTCAACGTGGGCGATATCGACTCTGCCGAGATCTCGGACGCGCTCATGCAAGGGTGGGGGATTGCGACGCGCCCCGGTGCCCATTGCGCTCCGCTCATGCACCGTGCGCTGGGGACCGAGCGCCAGGGTGTCGTCCGCTTCTCGTTTGGGTATTTCAACACGACCGAAGAAGTCGACACGGCTATCGATGCTCTGCGCAATTTAGCCTGCTAAAGCTGCTGGACCGTTTATACTTGCGGGACGGGTATTTTGCCCGTCCCGTTTTTGTTTCGACCCGAAAGGTGTGCCTATGCCCTCATCTGCACCGCGCGGTCTGCGCTCCGACCATGTCGTTACCGTCGGCATCGCCCTGTTCTCGATGCTCTTTGGCGCCGGCAACCTCATCATTCCGCCGTTGCTGGCGCTCCAGGCCGGCACGGCCACACCGCTTGCCATGGTTGGCTTTTTGATTGCCGCCATCGGCCTGCCCGTCATGGGCTTTATCGCCGTGGCGCTCGCCGGCACGGCGCGTGAGCTTGCCAGCCGCGTGCACCCCAAGTTTGGCGAGTTCTTTGTCGCGGCGGTGTATCTGGCCATTGGCCCGTGCCTGGCCATTCCGCGTACGAGTTCCACGGCCTTCGAGATGCTGGTGCCGCTGTTGCCCGAGGGCGTCTCGCTCGGCACGGCGCGCCTGGTGTTTGCCATTGGCTTCTTTGTCGTCGCGTTTGCGCTCACGCTGCGCCCGGGCGTCATCACGCGCGTGCTCGGCCGCATTACGGGCCCCGCGCTCATCGCCCTAATCGTATTGGTCGTGGGCGCCGCCGTGGTCTCGCCGCTGGGTCCCGCTGCCGCGCCGCAGGCTCCCTATGATGCCGGTGCCGCCGTTCAGGGCTTTTTGACCGGCTACCAGACCATGGACCTGCTCGCGTCGCTCGCCTTTGGCATCATCATCGCCGAGACCATTCACGAGCTGGGCGTGACCGACGACAAGCGCGTGGCCTTCGAGATCTCGCGCTCCGGCGTGATCGCCGGCGTGCTCATGGCCATCATCTACTGCGGTCTGGCCCTTGCCGGTATGCAACTCGGCACTGTGATGCCCGACGCCACCAACGGCGCTGCCATCCTTGCTCGCTCGGCCTCCATGCACTTTGGCCTTGCCGGCACGGTTGTGGTCTTTGCGATCTTTTTCCTCGCCTGCATGAACGTGTGCATCGGCCTCATCAGCTGCTGCTCGCGTTACTTCTGCGAGACGTATGTGGTCGAAGGGGGAGCGGAGGTGTCCGAGGAGGCCATGCGCCGTCCCTTTGCGGTTCTCGCCTTTGTGTTCGCGGCGTTTTCGTGTGTGCTTTCCAACGTGGGTCTCGACATGATCCTTATGTTCTCGGTGCCCATGCTCAACGCCTTGTATCCCGTCGCCATCGTACTGGTGCTTATGGGCCTGGTGCACGGTTTTTGCGACGCGCATCCGCAGGTGTGGGTTTGGGTCGGCGGCGTGGTCGCGGTGCAGAGCGTGATCACCTCGATCCGTGACGCGTTCTTTACGGGCGCGTGGCTGCCGTTCGATGCATTGCCCCTGGCGGATATCGGTGCCGCGTGGGCGCCAGTCGCCGTGGTGGCGTTTGCGATCGGCCTGGCCCATAGCCAGTTTGTCGCACATTCGAGGAGCTAAGGCATCAATGCTTGCACAGGCGGGGAGTCTCCCCTATAATTTCCTTCGCTTTGGGACACGCAAGGTTTAGACCTTAGCTGCTCAACACCTTCGGGACGTGGCGCAGTTTGGTAGCGCGCCTGCTTTGGGAGCAGGATGTCGCAGGTTCAAATCCTGTCGTCCCGACCATATCTTGCGGGCGTAGTTCAATGGTAGAACCCCAGCCTTCCAAGCTGATGACGCGGGTTCGATTCCCGTCGCCCGCTCCATAAGAATTGTTTTAACGGCTTTGGTTTCCTTTGGGGATCAGAGCTGTTTTCGTTTACGCGCCGGGCGACGGGAATCGAACCCGCACCGCAACTTAGGTGGGGCATGGGGTTAGCTGCGGGGGCGATGGCGGAGCTTGTCGATGGCGGAGTCGATGCTTCGGCTGCGGGCTTCGGCTGCGGTTTGGCGCTTGCGGCGGTAATCTATCATGCCTTGGATGATGGGCTTGCCAAAGCTCACGACATCATCGTTGTAGATGGCGGTTCGGGCTGCGAGGAGGCAGTCGGTAAAGTCCATATGGGTCTTGCCAAAGAGTTTGATGGCAAGGGCGACAACGGTGGGCTCGTCGACCATGACGTCATCGAGCAGCCTTTTCATGGCCGCAGCAATCTCAACGCGGGGAACCTTATAGACGTCGCGCAGCGTGACCACGACGCGCGTGATGATTTCGGGGTAGACACGAGCGGTGCGGGTGGCGATGACCTTGGCGGCGCGCGGTGACAGAACTTCGTCGTCGTCAAGCAGGTAGCGTAGGATGACGGTCTCGTCGATGATGGTGCTACTCATGGATATCTATTTCCTCGGGACCCAAAATCGTATCGTCGCTTTCTGTAGCAAGGTATTCAATCCAGGCATTGCGCTCCTTGGAGCGGCGATTGGGGTCCCCATATGCTTTGAGCGATCCATAGGCGGCGGTGCCGTCCTTTGAGCGCACGGCGACCGGCTGAAAGGGGAGCTTGCGCATCAAAATGCTCTGCGCGACAAATAGACGGACAGCCTCGGCGAGCGATGTGCCCATGGCGTCGTAGAGACGCTCGGCATGCTGCTTGTCTTCCTCGCGAATGCGCACCTGCAGGATGGCTCGTTTTTGAGTCGATGACATCACTGGCCTCCCTTAATGAGCGTGCAACATGAATAGTCAAATATAGCTTCGGCTAGTAATAGCCAATCTTACAACTACTGCTTTATTGCACTAGAGTTATTGAGCGCAATCAACATTACAAACGTACTGCATCCTGCATAAACGAGCGTGAAATCTTTCTTGGCGTACGCGTGTAATACACTTATCTTTATAGCTACCCAAGAATAATCCTAACCAGCCCAAACCCCTGCAATACACCCGTATTGCAGGGGTTACGCTCAAGTTTGCCCCCCGCAACTGCGTATATTTAACCTGTATATCGTTGGAGGAATTCTATCGAAGTGCCTGTTTCGCCGCATGCACTCGATACGCCGATGCCGGACCACGGGCGGTCCGGGGCAACGTCGGCAGGGTCTCTCCGGCATGGGATTCAGGAGGGAGTGAACAACATGGGCAATAAACGAGTCGTGGCTGATTCCTCACGCTGCATTGGGTGCCAAACCTGTATGGCGGCGTGCATCGAGGCACACGATATTCCCGGCAACATCGCCGCACCTCGCTTGCGCGTAACGCGCACCTACGAGATCTCCGCGCCGGTGGCATGTCACCACTGCGAGGACGCTCCGTGCGCGAAGGCCTGTCCTACGGGCGCCTTGTTCTTTGATCCAAAGAACCATCGTATCGGCGTCAACGAGGACAACTGCATCGGCTGCAAGAGCTGCGTCATGGCATGCCCCTTTGGCGCCGTGAGCGTGGCGACCACGCAGGTCCCCGTCTTGATGGGTGACGTTCGCGTGGGTTTGCAGACTAAGAGCTTCGTGCTCAAGTGCGACCTGTGCGTGGACCGTCCCGGCGGTCCGGCGTGTGCCGAGGCGTGTCCGACCAAGGGCCTCACCCTGGTGGACGAGGAGCGTCTGGCAGAACTGACTGCCGAGCGTGCCCGCGCCACCATCGAAAACGAGGCGTAAGCGTCGGGCGACAGGCCCAATGATTGTCAAATAAGTACCGAGTATTCGGTAGCAGAGAAAGGAAGGAGGGTGTCATGGAGAAGCATAAAGTGATCTGCCCGTATTGCGGCGCCGGTTGCCAGTTTAACCTCTTGGTCCAAAACGGCCAGGTCGTGGGTACCGAACCGCTCAACGGCATCACCAATCAGGGCGAGCTGTGCCTTAAGGGCATGAGCGGCTACGACTTCATCAACGACACCAAGATCTTGACTCCTCGCGTACTGCACCCGATGATCCGCCGCACCAAGGGCGCGGATCTTGAGCGCGTAAGCTGGGACGAGGCACTGGATTTCACCGCATCTAAGATGCAGGCCATAATTGACGAATATGGTCCTAACGCTGTCATGACCACCGGCTCCTCTCGAGGCGGCGGCAATGAGGCGAACTACGTCATGCAGAAGTTTACGCGTGCGTGCATCGGCACCCACAGCGTGGACAACTGCGCCCGTACTTGACACGGCCCTACTGTCCTCGGTCTGATGGACACGGTTGGTTCAGGTTGCATGTCATGCTCCATCCCCGGTATGGAGGATGCGGGCTGCATTTTCCTCTTCGGCTATAACCCTGCCGATTCGCACCCCATCGTCGCAAGGCGTATCGTGCGAGCCAAAGAAAAGGGTTGCAAGATCATCGTCGCCGACCCGCGCCATATCGAAACCGCGCGTATCGCCGATCTCTACCTTCCGATCAAGAACGGTTGCAACGTCGCGTTCCTCAACGCCTTTGCCAACTGTCTGGTCAACGATGGCCTCTACGACAAGGAATTCGTCGCCGAGCATACGAACGGCTTTGACGAGTGGTGGGAGACCATCAAGAACTACACTCCCGAATCCGTACAGGACATCACGGGTGTCGAGCCCGCGCTGATCCACCAAGCTGCCGAGATGTACGCCACGGCGAAGCCCTCTGCCATCATTGGCTGGGGTATGGGCGTATGCCAGCAGAAGCAGAACCTGAAGACGGTGCACACCATCGCCTCCATCGCCTGCGTTGCCGGCCAGATCGGCAAACCCAACTCCGGCCTCGCGCCCGTGCGTGGCCAGAATAACGTCCAGGGCTCCTGCGATATGGGCATGCTGCCCAACCTGTACCCTGGCTACCAGAAGGTCACCGACCCGGCAGTGCGTGCCAAGTTTGCCAAGGCTTGGGGCGTGCCCGAGGAAAAGCTCCCGCTCGAGGAGGGCTACAAGCTCACCGACCTGGGCCACCTGGTCGACGAGGGCAAGGTGCACTGCTTCTACAACTACGGCGAGGACCCGGTGCAGACCGAGCCCGATTCGGCCGGCATGCGCAAGACGCTCTCCGAGCTGGATCTGTTCATTTGCCAGGACATCTTTATGACGCAGACGACTATGCTCGCCGACGTCATCCTGCCCGCTACCTCTTGGGGCGAGCACGAGGGTGTCTTTACCGCATCCGACCGTAGCTTCCAGCACTTTGACGCGGCCGTTCCACCCAAGGGCGAGTGCCGCCACGACTGGGAGATCTTCGCGGACCTGTCCACGCGCATGGGCTACCCCATGCACTACGACAACACCGAGCAGATCTGGAACGAGTGCATTAGCCTGTGCCCCAATTTTGTGGGCGCGACCTACGAGAAGATGGCTCCCGAGGGCGGTTACGCCCAGTGGCCCGTCAAGAGCACCGATGTGAACGACCACGGCACGGCCGACATGTTCGCTGGTGGCAAGTTCACCACCAAGGACGGCCGCGCCAACCTGATGGCGCACGACTGGGAGGCGCCCTCCGAGCTTCCCGACGATGAGTACCCGCTCATCCTGTGCACCGTCCGCGAGGTCGGCCACTACAGCTGCCGTTCGATGACCGGCAACTGCAAGACGCTGGCGCTGCTTGCCGACGAGCCCGGCTTTGTCCGCATGAATCCCGCGGACGCCCAGGCGCGCGGCATCAAGAACGGCGACATCGTCTCGATTCACAGCCGCCGCGGCCAGGTATACAGCCGCGCCGACGTGAGCGACCGTATCAACAAGGGCACGGTCTATATGACCTACCAGTGGTGGATCGGCAAGTGCAACGAGCTGACCATGCACAAGGTCGACCCGGTCTCGCACACGCCCGAGGACAAGTTCTCCGCCTGCCAGGTCGACGCTATCGCCGACCAGGTCTGGGCCGAGGGCGAGGTCGAGCGTCAGTACACCGAGCTCAAGCAGGCTCTGGTCGACGCCGCCGCTCCCCAGGACGTTGAGCCCGGCGCCGCCAAGTTCGACGACGAGACGCACGTGAATCAAATCGTGTAGTCCCGTTCTCGTTGGCTTTTTGGGCCGGGCGTCCCGTACGTTCGGGAGCCCGGCCCGTTATTTTGAAAGGAAGTGGGGATGAACCGCTTCATCGACATCAACCCGGAGAGGTGCATCGGCTGCGGAACATGCCAGTCCGCCTGTGCCGACGCCCACCGGATGCAGGGTCTTCAGGATACGCCGCGTCTGGCGCTCGTGAAGACCGGCGGTATTTCGGCCGCCCTTGCCTGCCACCATTGCGAGGGTGCCCCCTGCGCCGAGGTTTGCCCGGTGAATGCCATCGAGCACGATGGCGACCGCATCCACGTCAAGGAGCAGGAGTGCATCGGGTGCAGGCTGTGCGCCATCGCGTGCCCCTTCGGAGCCATCCATCCCGATGGCACGTCTATCGCCGGTGTCGCAGGCATGTGCGATCCGACGCCTTCGTATCCTAAGTCCCTGAGCAGCCTGCTTACGTGGGCTCCCGGCCAGTACACCTGCGCTGTCAAGTGCGACCTGTGCGCCTTCGATCCGGACGGCCCGCATTGTGTGGCGGCGTGCCCCACCAAGGCGCTGGCCGTCATGGGCGGCGCAGCCGATCGCGAGCTCGACGAGGCCAAGCGCCTGCGCTCGATCGAAAACGGTCCGGCCGTCGACGCGGCCGCTGTGTCTCAGGGCCTGTCCGAGAAAGCAGAAGGGAGCGTAAACAATGGATAGCATGACGCTGTTTATCGCATCGCTTGCCGTCTCGTGCATCGGTGCGCTCGCCTCGGTTCTGCTGATCAAGGCCGATAACGCCGCCAAGACCGCCGGCTGCCTTATCGGCGCCGTCGCGGCCGTGCTGTCGTTCATCGCGGGCCTCGAGGCCGTGCTTGGCGACGTTTCGTCCCTCAACACGGTCTTCTTCTTCCCGTTCGCCCGTCTCGAGCTCTTGCTCAACGGCCTTGCGGGCCTGATCGTGGTCCTCATCTCGATTCTCGCCTTTGCGGGCTTCATCTACGGTCTGTCCTACTTCGACGAGTACCCGGGCAAGGTCGGGCGCGCCGGCTTCTTTATGAACACCTTCGTCGCCTCGATGATGCTCGTCATCACCGCCGACAACGTGTTCTGGTTCCTGGTCGCCTTTGAGCTCATGTCCCTTACGAGCTACTTCCTTGTCGTTATCGAGGAGAACAAGAACTCCATTAGGGGCGGTTGGCTCTACTTCGTCATCGCGCACGTGGGCTTCGTTCTCATCATGGCGAGCTTCCTGCTCATGACCAACGGCGTGGGCGGTTCCTTCAGCTTCAGTGATTTCCGTACGCATGACTTTGGACCCGCCGTCTCCTCCGCGTGCTTCGTCCTCGCGTTCTTCGGATTTGGCGCGAAGGCCGGTATCATCCCGCTGCACTCCTGGCTGCCCCAGGCGCACCCCGAGGCGCCGTCCAACGTGTCCGCCCTCATGTCCGGCGGCATGATCAAGATCGGCATCCTGGGAATCCTCAAGGTCGGTCTCGACCTGCTCGCGGGTTCGGGCGTCCAGCTCTGGTGGGGCCTCATGGTCCTGGTCTTCGGATCCATCTCGTCGGTCCTGGGTGTCGTCTACGCCCTCCACGAGCACGACATCAAGCGCCTGCTTGCCTATCACTCCGTCGAGAACATCGGCATCATCTTGCTCGGTGTCGGCGCGTCCATGACGGCGCACGCCCTGGGCAACGACGTCATCGCGACGATCGCGCTCATGGCCGCCCTCTACCACACGCTCAACCACGCCATGTTCAAGGGCGAGCTGTTCCTCGGCGCGGGCTCCCTGCTCTATGCCACGGGTACGCGCAACATGGAGAAGATGGGCGGTCTGTTCCGCCGCATGCCGGTCACGGCCGTCTGCTTCCTCATCGGTGCCCTTGCCATCTCGGCCATCCCGCCGCTCAACGGCTTCGTTTCCGAGTGGTTCACCTACCAGTCCCTGTTCAACATCTCGACGCTCTCCGACCCGGTCGTCATGGTGTTCGCCGTCGCCTCCGCGGCCGCCCTCGCCATCACCGGTGCCCTGGCCGTCACGTGCTTCGTGAAGGCCTACGGCGTCTCGTTCGCGAGCAGCCCTCGTTCCCAGGAGGCCGCGAACGCCAAGGAGTCCCCGGCTCCGATGTTGTTCTCGCAGATGCTCCTCGCGGCCATCTGCGTGGTACTGGGAATCGGCTCCCCGGTCATCGCCCCGGTTCTGGGCGACGTCGCCCAGAGCGTGCTTGCCGGCTCCGCCGTCACAGCCACCTCGGGCGTGTCTCTCGTGAACGAGATTTCCGGTGCCGCCACCTCCACCCCCGCGATCGCCATCGCGCTCGTGGTTCTCACCGGCCTCGCGTTCGCGCTGAGGTCCTGCCTCGGCGCCAAGGCCCCCGCTAAGAAGACCGACCCTTGGGCGTGCGGCTACGAGCCCAACGAGCACATGCCCGTCGTCGCCACGAGCTTCGCGTCCGACGTCGAACTCTTCATGGGCCCGCTCTACACCCTGCGCGAGGTATGCACCAAGATCTGCTGGTCCATCGCGCACGTGTTCCAGAAGCTCACCGGTGTCGCCCAGGGCGTCGAGCCCCTGCCCGACCGTTTCCTGGTCGATGCACCGAGCGAGGGTGCCGACAAGCTGGCCGGCCTCGCCTCCAAGATCGAGGGCGGCAACTACTCCGTATACATCTGCTACATCGTCGCGGCGCTCGTGGTCTTCCTCGTGCTCGCCGTGGTCATGGTCTAGAGAGGGGAGAGGATATTATGAACATCGTTCTTGCGATGGCGCAGGGCCTCGTGGTCATGCTGGTCGCGCCCTTCTTCTCCGGCCTCGCCCGTGTGATTCGCGCGAAGATGCACAATCGCCGCGGTCCGTCCATCCTTCAGGATTACCGGGACCTCGCGAAGCTCATGGCGCGTCCCGAGTCCGTGAGTTCCGACTCGAGCTTCGTGCTGCGCATCATGCCGCCGCTGTTCCTCGCGGTGTCGTTTATGCTCGCCATGGGCCTGCCCATGTTCACGCTCCAGAGCCCCATGCCCGTCTTTGGTGACGCCATCACCATCATGTACGCGCTCGCGCTGTCCCGCTTCTTCTTCGCGCTGTCCGGCGTGGATTCCTCCAACGCCTACGCGGGCTTCGGCGGTATCCGCGAGCTCCTCATGAGCGTGCTCATCGAGCCGTCCATGCTCATCGCGCTGTTCACCGTCGCCATCGTGTGCGGCTCCACGGACATTGCGACCATGGGTCAGCACATCGTTACGGGCAACGTCTCGAGCGTCGTCGCCGTTATCCTCGCCGGCGTCGCCTTCGCGGCCGCCTGTTACATGGAGCTCGGCAAGCTTCCGTTCGATCAGGCCGAAGCCGAGCAGGAGCTCCAGGAGGGCCCGCTCGCCGAGCTCTCCGGCCCGTCCCTGGCCATGATGAAGCTCGCCATGGGCATGAAGCAGGTCGTGGTCGTCGCTTGGTTCACCTCCATCTTCATCCCCTGGGGAGAGCCCGCGACCATCGGCGTCACCGCTCTCGTGGGCGCCGTCGTCTTCCTCGTCAAGTGCCTGGTCGATTTCGTCGTCTGCGGCGTGCTCGAGAACTCCGTTTCCCGTTCGCGCTTCAAGGTGCTCGGTAACCAGACCTGGGCCGTCGTCGGCATCGCGGTCCTCGCGTTCGTCTTCGTCGTCGTAGGCGTGTAGGGAGAAGGGAGAAACTATGTCAATCGAATCGAGCTTGTCCCTCTTTGCCATGGTGGCGATCGCCGTCCCCATGCTGGGCTCCCTGCTCATCGTCATGCTGCCGCGTCCCTACGCTAAATGGATCTGCGCCTTTGCCGGCGGCATCGCCACGGTCGCTTCCGTTGGCTTGGCCGCGACGTTTGCCGGAAACGGCATGAACGCGGTCGATGTAACCTGGGCGAGTATGGGCCAGACCTTGGTCATGGGCTTCATATTCGACCGGATGAGCACGCTGCTCGCACCCGCGTTCGTCGCTATCGGCCTGCTCGTCGTCATCTATTCGTTCCCGTACATGAGCGATAAGAATAAGGAGCATCCCGACGCGCCCCGTCGTCGCTTCTACGTGTACTTCTCCACGTTCATCGGCGCCATGGCCGGTCTCGCCTACAGCTCCACCATCGTCGGCCAGCTCGTTTTCTTCGAGATCACCGGTGTGTGCTCCTGGGGCCTCATCAGCTACTACATGACGCCCACGGCCAAGAAGGCCGGTATGAAGGCGCTCATCATCACCCATATCGGCGCTCTGGGACTCTACATCGGCGCGGCCTTCCTGTTCGCCGGAACCGGCACGTTCGCGCTGAGCGCGATCTCCCAGCTCGATTCCGGTATGAAGACCGTCGTGCTGCTGCTCATCCTGTTCGCTGCTTGGGCCAAGTCCGCCCAGTTCCCGCTCTACATGTGGCTGCCCTCCGCAATGGAGGCCCCCACGCCCGTTTCCGCCTACCTTCATGGCGCGTCCATGGTTAAGGTCGGCGTGTGCGTGTTCGCCCGCGCTCTTGCGAGCGCCGGCGATATCCCCGAGATCGTCGGTTGGGTCGCCATCATCGACGCCGTCGTGACCATGCTCTTCGGCTTCCTCATGTACCTGCCCCAGAAGGATATGAAGCGCCTGCTCGCCTTCTCGACGATCGCGCAGCTCGCCTACGTGTTCTTCGGCCTGGGCCTCTCCGTGTTCGGAAGCCAGATGGCGTTTAACGGCGCCGTCGAGCACATCTTCAACCACGCGTTCACCAAGACCCTGTTCTTCCTCATCGCTGGCTCTCTCAGCTTCACGCTGGGAACCCGTATGCTGCCCAAGATCCAGGGCCTCATGAAGAAGTACCCGGTCACGGGCGTGGGCTTTGCGGTCGCCGCGACCGCTATCGCCGGCGTGCCCCCCATGAGCACGTTCTTTTCCAAGTTCCAGATCATTTCCGGTGGCTTCGCGGTTGGTGCTACCAACACGGTCATCTTTGTCCTCGTGTGCGTCATGGTCGTCGAGACCGTCGCCACCTTCGCATGGTTCCTGCGTTGGATGGGTAAGGTCCTGCCCGGTGAGCCGAGCGAGACCGTGGCCGCCGGCCAGCCCCTTCCGCGCGCCATGGCGTTCGTGTTCGTCGTCCTCATGATCATGGTCGTCGTCGCCGGTCCTCTGTCCTCTAGTTGGATGGGTTAGGAGGTAGGACATGGGTTATTCGTTAGTCAATATCCTGGGCGGTCTTCTGATCGTGACCTCCACCATGGTGGTCGTCTCGAAGACCATCCCGTCCGCCATCAAGTGGTACGCGATCCAGTCGGTTGTCCTGGTGGGCGTGCTGCTCACCCTGGGCCTCACCACCGGTGCCACCGAGCTTCTCATGTGGGCCGCGTCGGCCTTCGTCACCAAGGTGATCCTCGTTCCGTTCATTCTCAACCGTGCCTACAAGAAGATGGGTTCGCCTGCCGATAGCACGCTGACCTCCTCCATCAAGCCGGCCTGGACCATCATCCTCACTGGTCTGGAGGTGGCCGTCTGCTTCGCGGTGGTCACGCGCCTGAGCCTGCCCACCGCCGAGGTGGCCACTCCGGCCCTCGCCATCAGCTTCGCGCACTTCTTCGTCGGCCTCACGTGCATCATCTCCCAGCGCAACATCCTCAAGCAGATCTTCGGGTACTGCCTTATGGAGAACGGTAGCCACGTGACGCTCGCTCTGCTCGCGCCCACGGCCCCCGAGATCATCGAGATCGGCATCGCCACCGACGCCATCTTCGCCGTCATCATCATGTCCGCCGTCGTCGTGAGGATTTGGAACGACACCAAGTCGCTCGACTCCCACGACCTGACCGAATTGAAGGGGTAGGCCATGGATGTTTCAATGCTGACGGTCGCCCTGCTCGCTTGTCCTCTCGTGTTCTCCCTGATTATGGCTGCGCTCCCCAAGACGACGTCCTACAACGTCTTCGCGGGGCTCAACACCATCTCCGTCGCGGCGACCCTTGTCCTTTCGGTCGTCACCGCGGGAACCATGCTCTCGAGCGGGCAGAATATCGACGCTTTGGGCCTGTGGCTCCATCTCGATTCGCTCTCGTCGATCTTCGTCCTTCTGGTAGGCATCATCGGGTTCATCACCGGCGTGTACTCCATCTCCTATATCAAGATCGATATCGAGGAGAAGACCATGCCGGCCGAGCGCACCAAGCAGTACTACGCGCTGTTCAGCCTGTTCGTCTTCACGATGCTGCTCGCCTGCCTGTCCAACAACATCATCCTCACCTGGGCGGCGGTCGAGGCCACTACGCTGTCGACCGTGTTCCTCGTGGGCATCTACAAGAACAAGCAGGCGCTCGAGGCGTCTTGGAAGTACGCGATGGTCTGCACCGCCGGTGTGGCCTTCGGCCTGTTCGGCACGCTGCTCATCTACGCGAACGCCGCCGATATCATGCCCAACGCGCATGAGGCCGCCTTCCTCACCTCCATCATGCCCTACGCCGACCAGTTCGACCCGATGCTCGTGCGCCTCGCGTTCGCGTTCATCGTCATCGGCTTCGGCACCAAGGCGGGCCTGTTCCCCATGCACACCTGGCTGCCCGACGCGCACTCCCAGGCTCCGAGCCCGGTCTCCGCGCTGCTCTCGGGCGTGCTGCTCAAGTGCGCCATGCTGGTGATCATCCGCTTCTACTCCCTGTCCATCATCACGGTGGGCGACACCTATCCGCGAACGCTCCTGCTCATCCTGGGCACGCTGTCCATCCTGGTGGCTGCCCTGTGCATCTTCAAGCAGGACGATATCAAGCGCCGCTTCGCGTACTCCTCCGTCGACAACGTCGGCGTGGTCGCGCTGTGCCTGGGTATCGGTGGCCCGCTCGGTATCGCCGCCTGCCTGCTGCACTGCATCTTCCACGGCTTCACGAAGGCGCTCGCCTTCTGCATGGCCGGTAACATCCAGCACATCTACCACACCCGCGACCTGAACAAGATCAAGGGCGTCGTCGAGATCGCTCCCGTCACGGCAGCGCTCACCATCATCGCCCTGCTCGCGCTCGCCGCCTTCCCGCCGTTCGCCCTGTTCATCTCCGAGTTCCTCACCTTCGTGGCCGGCGTTCAGTCCGGTCCTATCTGGGTGGTCGTGCTCGTGGCCATCGGCCTCACCGGCGTGTACTTCGCCCTTACCGGCATCGCGCTCAAGTCCATCTTCGGCAAGGCGCCCGAGGGCATGAAGCGCCACGAGGTGCCCGCCCTCATGATCATCCCCGAGATCGCCCTCGCGATCGTGGTCATGTGGTTCGGTATCGCCACCCCGGTCGCCATCACGAGCGGCGTCGAGGATGCAACGTCCGTCGTTTTGAACCAGAGCGTCGAAGAGCTCCACGAGGCCCCTCTCTACCGCATGGTGTTCAGTTCCCAGACCAAGACAAGTGAGGTGAATTAGCACCATGGCAGAACCTGAAAAGAAGGACTACGCTCGTCGCTGCGAAAGCCACGTCGAGGCCCTGCGCGCTGCAGTGCCGGGCGCTATCGAGAAGGTCGAATGGCAGTGCGAGGACCAGCTGACGATCACCGTCAAGCTGGACCGTCTGCCCGAGGCCGTCCACTACCTGTATTACGAGCGCTACGGCTGGATTCCTGTGATTGTCGGCAACGACGAGCGCAGCCTGTGCGGCCGTTACGCCGTGTACTACGTCATCTCCATGGAGGGGGAGGACCCCGGCTGGGTTACCGTGCGCACCGAGGTCGATCCCGCCAAGATGACGTTCCCGTCCGTGACGCCGTTCGTCCCCGCCTGCGTGTGGGGCGAGCGCGAGCTGCGCGACATGTTCGGCCTGATCCCCGAGGGTCTGCCCGACCGTCGCCGCCTGGTACTGCCCGATGACTGGCCCAGCGGCCTGTACCCGCTGCGCAAGGACTCCATGGACTACCGTTTCCGTCCCGCTCCCGCGAGCGACATGGAAAACTACGAGTTCTTGGCTGATACCAAGGGCAAGGAGACCACGCTTGTCCCCATGGGCCCGTTGCACATTACCTCCGACGAGCCCGGTCACTTCCGCCTGTTCGTCGAGGGCGAGACGATCGTCGACGCCGACTACCGTCTGTTCTACGTGCACCGCGGCATGGAGAAGGTCGCCGAGACGCGCCTGAACTATGATGCCGTGACGTTCCTCGCCGACCGCATCTGCGGCATCTGCGGCTGCGCCCACTCGGTGGCCTATGCCGAGGCCGTCGAGCGCGCCCAGGGCATCCATGTCCCGCCGCGCGCCCAGTACATCCGCGCTATCATGCTCGAGGTCGAGCGCCTGCACTCTCATCTGCTCAACATTGGCCTGGCGTCTCACTACACGGGCTTCGACTCCGGCTTCCAGCAGTTCTTCCGCGTCCGCGAGAAGTCCATGGACCTGGCCGAGAAGCTCTCCGGTCACCGCAAGACCTACGGTCTCAACGTGATCGGCGGCGTGCGTCGCGACATTTTGGCCGAGCAGAAGCTCTCCACGCTCACGACCATCCACCAGCTGCGCTCCGAGGTCCAGGAGCTCGTCGACGTCTTGCTCTCCACGCCCAACTTTATTGAGCGTACGAGCGGCATCGGCATCTTGGACCGCAAGATTGCACGTGACTTCTCGCCGGTCGGCCCGCTCATGCGTGGCTCGGGCTATGCCCGCGACGTGCGCTTTGACCATCCCTTCGACGGCTACGCCGATCCGGACATCCAAAAGATGCATGCCGCCACGGCCGACACCTGCGATGCCTTCGGCCGTACCGCCGTCCGCATTCAGGAGGTCTACGATTCGATCGACATGATCGAGACCATGCTCGAGAACTGCCCGTCGGGCCCCATCCTCACCACGGATTGGGAGTACACCCCGCACAAGTACGCCATTGGTGCCACCGAGGCGCCGCGCGGCGAGGACGTACACTGGGCCATGCTCGGCAACAACCAGAAGTGCTACCGCTGGCGCGCCAAGGCAGCTACGTACAGCAACTGGCCGGTCCTGCGCTACATGTTCCGCGGCAACACCGTGGGCGATGCGGCGCTGATCGTCGGCTCGCTCGACCCGTGCTACTCCTGCACCGACCGCGTGACGGTGACCGACGTCGCCGCCAAGCGCGACCATGTGCTCGACAAGGAGCAGTTCGAGAACGTCTGGCGCGACAAGTCGCCGCTTGCGGGCGAGGGCACCATGGCCGCTCCGCTCGATGAGGAGGCGCTCTAATATGCTGAAGCTTTGGAAGGTCAACGCCAAGGCCGGCGACGCGACGGTCAAGTACCCGTTTGTGCCGTTCCCCACCAACAAGGACATGCGCGGCAAGCCCGAGCACAACGCGGAGCTCTGCATCGCCTGCGGTGCCTGCGGCGTGGCGTGCCCGGCCGATGCCATTCGCATGGACACCGACCTTGCGGCCGATACCATCACCTGGTCGATCGACTACGGTCGCTGCATCTTCTGCGGCCGCTGCGAGGAAGCCTGCCCCATGGAGGCCATCAAGCTCACCGAGGAGTTTGAGCTGGCCGTCATGAGCAAGGATGACCTCACCAGCAAGAGCGTCTATACGCTCGAGCACTGCTCGCGCTGTGGCAAGCCGTTTGCCCCGCATAAGGAGATCGACTACGCCAAGCGCCTGCTGCAAAAGACCGGCGGCATGGAGGCCATCCAGGCCGCCCGTACTGTCGGTATGTGCCAGGAGTGTAAGCGCGAGCTCGACGCCCTGCGCGCCGCCTCGGCCGTAAAGACCGGCAACGCGCGCGGCATGGCTGCCAACGAGACGCTTGCGTCCGGCGAGCCCCAGGGCCCCGGCATGGAGTATCTGGGCGGCCACGGCGTGAACCCCGAGTATGTCGACCGCGAGCTCAACCCCGATGCGCCCGAGATTCCCGCCGGTCCTGCGCCGGTCGAGGGCATCATCATGGATTTTGATACGAAGGAGGAGTAACCATGGCCGAACCCACGCTTTTACCCGAGCGGCTTCAGTACCGCCCGACCAAGATCGAGCTCGACGAGAGCATCGAGAAGGCCAAGGCGACCCTTCTTAAGAAGATCAAGCGCTCGGTGTACGTCTACCGTGTTGACTGCGGCGGCTGCAACGGCTGCGAGATCGAGATCTTCGGTTCCATCACGCCCGTCTTCGACGTCGAGCGCTTTGGTATCAAGGTCGTGCCCTCGCCCCGTCACGCCGATGTGCTGCTGTACACCGGCGCCGTGACGCGCGCCATGCGCATGCCGGCGCTGCGCGCCTTTGAGGCCGCACCCGATCCCAAGATCGTGGTGTCCTATGGCGCGTGCGGCTGCACCGGCGGCATCTTCTACGACAACTACTGCGTCTGGGGCGGCACGGACAAGATTCTGCCGGTCGATGTCTACATCCCCGGCTGCCCGCCCAGCCCCGCGCAGACCGTCTACGGCTTTGCCATGGCACTTGGCCTGCTGGACCAAAAGCTCCATGCCGAGACCACGGTGGAGGCTACCGGCGAGCAGGCCGATATCCTGCACCCCGGCGTGCCGTACAAGCTGCGTGTTGCCATTGAGCGCGAGGCTCGCGCCATGAGCGGCTACCGTTACGGCCGCGACCTGGCCAACGAGTTTATGGATACGCTCGAGGGCGCACCCAAGGGTGATATTCGCGGTGCCATGGCGCTGCTCATCGATAAGCAGGACGATCCGCGCCGCGTCGAGGTGTACTCGGCGCTGCAAGATCTGGTGCTGGCCGGAGGCCGCTAGATGGAACTCACGGACCGCTCTGGTTACTTTGCGGGCCCCGGTATGCTCGGTGGCTCCTTTGGCGATGCCTCGCGCGCAAGCGACGAGGCCGCCGAGGGCGTCGCCGACCCCTGCCTGGGCCATGCGCCCGACCAGGTGGTCTTTTACGAGCTCACGCGTAAGTTTGTGGAGACCGAGGAAGACGTTCCCCAGGAGGCCTGCGACGTGCTGTACTACACACTCGCCGTGGGCCACCACACCGGCGTACTCGACTGCTTTGAGCCGCGCCTGTCGGTGCCGGTGGATGTGTTCTATTCGCTCGTCGACGCGCTGTCGGAGGGGGAGGCCAAGACCAAGTTCGAGGCCATCCGCTCCTTTGGCGAGTGCCAGCTCGACAAGGCGGCGGTGCCGTCGCTGCTCGAGGCCTGCGATGCGCTGCTCGACGAGCGCGGTTTTCGCGGGTCGGCCAAGGCCGGGATCTCGGTGTTCGACGACGACTTTGGCCTGCATGCCCAGCAGGTCGCGTTCTTAATGAAGTTTCGCGATCTGGTTGAGCGCGTGCGCGATGTGTCGGGCGTGTATCTGACGGGAAGGTTGCAGTAATGGGTCGCGTTGTAGACGGTCGTGTGAACGGCGCCCCGTTTGCGGGTATCGTGCTCACGGCGGGAAGCGTGCTGCGCGCCGACGATGCCGCCGGCCCCGTGCTCTCCAAAAAGATGGAGGACGCACCCATCGCCGGTTGGTACACCATCGACGGTGGCCAAACGCCCGAGGACGACATCATCGAGGTCAAGCGCGAGCGTCCGCCTCGCCTGGTCTTGGTCGATGCCGCCGACATGGCACTGCCCGTCGGGTCCATCCGCTTGCTCGACAAGCGCGATGTGGCCCGTAAGTCGATGTTCACCACGCATTCGCTTCCTTTGTCGATTCTGATCGAAGAGATTGAGCAATCGTGTGATGATATCGTCTTCGTTGGGATTCAGCCGGGCGACACGGAGTTCTACAGCCCCATGTCCCCGGAAGTCTTTGACGCCGTCGACGCCGTGTATGACGCCGTGGCCGCCAACGACTTTTCCCACTTTGTCCGCTTGGGGCAAGAGCAATAGGAGCGCTTGTCTCTGCTGATTAGGAAAGAAGTGATTGACATGGCAGATTCCAAGGTGGAGTACCCCGCTCCCGATTGCCTGGCGCCCGCTGCGATCGAGGCCAAGACCGAGGCCGCCGGCGTGACCAAGGCCAACCTGCCGGTCGCAAAGGCCTTTCTGTTGGCAATGTTCGCCGGCGCGTTCATCGCCTTCGGCGGCCTGTTCTTTACGGTGTTCTTGAGCGATAGCACGCTCGGCTGGGGCGCTCAGCGCGTCGTGGGCGGTCTGTGCTTTTGCCTGGGCCTGGTGCTGGTGCTGGTGTGCGGCGCCGAGCTGTTCACCGGCAATTCTCTTATGGTCTGCGCGCTCAAGAGCAAAAAGATCACCCTGGCTCAGATGCTCAAGGCCTGGGTCGTCGTGTGGGTCGGCAATTTTGTCGGCGCTCTGTTCATCGTCTTTTTGGTGTACATGGCCGGCATTTACAAGCTCAACGGCGAGGCGGTCGCCAATTCCATGGTGAGCGTCGCCGCCGGCAAGGTGACGATCGACTGGGTGACGATCTTCTTCCGTGGCATCCTGTGCAACATCTTTGTGTGCCTGGCCGTGTGGGTTGGTACCGCCGGCAAGACCGTGGTCGATAAGGTTGTGGGCATTCTGCTGCCGATCGCTGCCTTTGTGGCCTGCGGTTTTGAGCACTGCGTTGCCAATATGTACTTTTTGCCCATGGGCGCCGTGATGCATGCATGCGGCTATGGCGCCGACGTCGCCGGCGCCGATGCGCTCAACGCTGCGGGCATTGCGTTTAACCTGTCCGCTGCCACGCTGGGCAACATCGTGGGCGGCGCGGTTCTGGTCGCGCTCGGCTACTGGTTTATCTACGCCAAGAAGTCTGAGGCGTAAGGTATCGTCTGTTTGACGTTAGGCCTCCCGCGGGGCGTTGCCGTGCGGGGGGCTTTTTGGGTCTGGGGCTCGTTGCCGGGCTGTTGGCCTGTTGTGTTTGGCTGGTGAAAGGGGTAATCGAGATGGCATCTGCTGTGAAGCGTGACGGTCGCGTCGTGGTGACCACATGCGGGGGATGCTATGCCGATTGCGCCTTTGCGGCCCATGTTGAGGATGGGCGCGTGGTGGCCGAGTTGCCAGTGCCGGGGCATCCGTGCGCGGCGCGTGGCCTGTGCGCCCGCGGACGGCATCGCCTGGCAATGCCGTTTGACGAGCGCGACCGCATCGTGCACCCCATGCGACGTCGCCAGGATGGCTCGGGGTTCGATGCGATTTCGTGGGACGAGGCGTTCGCGCAGATCGCAGCGCGCCTTGGGGGGATTATTGACGAGTGTGGTCCGCGCGCGCTGGGTATGACGCTCGGCGTGCCCTCGTTCGACCGCTACTGGGCCTTTCGTTTTATGCATGCGCTGGGCTCGCCCAACGTATACGGAGCCGACGGTGCCTGCGAGGTAAGCCGACTTACCGGCTGGGAGCACAGCCTGGGCTACAGTCCCGCCTCCGACCTGGCACATACCGATTGCATCATGTATTTGGGGCGTTCCATTGTCGATTCGTCGACGATGGGGGCCGTTGACGCGCTCAACGATGCCCGTCGCCGTGGGGCGAAGATTATCGTGGTCGACCCCCGGCGCAGCGGCTCGGCTGCACTTGCCGACCGCTGGTTGCGCGTGCGCCCGGGCTGCGACTTGGCGCTGCTGTTGGGTATTGCCCATGTCTTGATTGCCGAGGGCCTGTATGACCACGAGTTCGTGACCCGCTATACCACGGGCTTTGACGAGCTGGCGCAGGCGGCTAGTGCTTGGACGACCGAGTGGGCCGAGTCGATGTGCGACGTGTCGGCCGCAGAGATTGCCGCCACGGCGCGCGATCTAGCTGCCGCCGCGCCCGCCGCTGTGGTGGATGCGGGCTTTCATGGTGGCATCGGTATCGCGTATGCCAATAGCACCCAGACCGCGCGCGCTATCTGCATGGTCGATGTGCTGCTGGGCTGTATTGGACATGCGGGCGGCGCGCTCAATCCGCCCACACCGCTTGTGTTGGGCGACCTCGATCCCACGCGCTTTGCGACGCCGCCGGTGCCGCGTGGGCCCAAGCTGGGGTCCGAGCGCTATCCACTGGTCGATCCGGTGCGCGGCCTGTGCACGACCATTGGTCAGTCGATACTGGCCGGCGATTTGCGTGGGCTCATCGTCTATGCCAGCAATCCCGGGGCAGGCTATGGCAACGCCGGAGCGTGGTTGGGTATTTTGCAGCAGGTCGACTTGCTCGTGACGATTGATATCCGCTGGTCCGAGACAGCGCGCGCTTCTGACTTCGTGCTGCCCGATGTGACGTATCTGGAGGCCGACCGCGGTGTGGGCACAGTCGTGGGTGCCAACGATTCGCGGGTGTTCTACCGCAACGCCGTGCTGCCTGTGCAGCATGACGACACACGTCCCGGTCGGGAGATTTTTGCCGGTCTGGCGCAGGCGTGTGGGGCTGGCGAGTACTTCCAGTTTACGTCTGACGACCTGCCGGCTGCCCAGGTGGCGCCTTTTGGGATCGATCTGGACGAGCTCAAGGAGCGCGGCTGGGCCGACACGGGTGTTGTGTTGCCGTCGCGTACGGGCGAGCCGGCGATTCCCTTGGATGGCGGCAAAATTGCGCTGGCAAGCGACGTATGGGAACGAGCCGGCCTGGGTCGTGTACCCAACTGGATCGCCCCCATGGTGGAGCCGGGCCTGGGGATGTTTCGCCTCATTAGCGGCAACCGTCCCTTTGAGTCGCATACCTCGCGAAGGCTTGCAGCCCAAGGTGCCGCCGAGGCTGGATCGGACCTGGATGCCGTGCAGATGAATGCCGATGCCGCTGCGCACATGGGTATCGCCAATGGCGAGGTCGTCGAACTCGTGAGCGACTTGGGCCGCGATCGCGTGCGCGTGGAGACGACGCCGTATCTGCATCCGGCGTGCATCTTTACGTCGGCCGCCCCCGGCGGGCGTTCGCTTGGCGCCGATGCCGGTGGCGCTCAAGCCTTGGGAGTGGGCCCGCTCGACCATACGCCGTTGCGTTGGGACCCGTTGACGGGTGCCGCGCTCACCCAGGAAAACGCCGTTCGCGTGGAAAAGATCGTCGCGCGCGGGGATAATGACGAGTAATTGACTCAGCTGATGTATTCGACTGGTCCACGTTTCTTTTGAAAGGCCGCACATGAGCGATAGCCAGAACATGTCCGATGAGGTGCGCGCCCGCCTGCGCGCCATTCCTTCCGTCAACGAGCTGCTTGCCGAGTGGCCGGTGGTGAAGGCGGCGGGGGAGACCTGCGACGCGGTGGTCCATGCTGCCGTGACGGCCGAGCTCGACGAGGAGCGCGCCGCCATTCGCGCCGGTGCCGTCCCGCGTTCCAAGCGCGAGCTGGCCTCGGCCATCGAGTGGCGTGCGCATCGCTCCGCGCTGCCGAGCCTGCGTCCCGCCGTCAACGCCACTGGTGTGGTTATCCATACCAACCTGGGCCGCGCCCCGCTCGCGGAGTCGGCCGCCAAGGCCGTGGCCGAGGTCGCGCGCGGGTATAGCACGCTCGAGTACAGCGTCGACACCTGTTCGCGCGGGTCGCGCAAGGAGCACGCCGCGCAACTGATCCGCTCGCTCACCGGTGCCGAGGACGCGCTGGTCGTCAACAACAACGCCGCTGCGGTGCTGCTGGTGCTGGCAACCCATGCCGCGGGCAAAGAGGTCATAGTCAGCCGTGGCGAGCTTGTCGAGATCGGCGGCAGCTTCCGTATTCCCGACGTCATGGAGGCCTCGGGTGCCAAGCTCGTCGAGGTCGGGGCCACCAACCGCACGCATCTGGTCGACTACGAGCGTGCCATCACGCCCGATACGGCGATGATCCTTAAGGTCCATCCTTCCAACTATCGCATCGAGGGCTTTCACGAGGAAGTGAGCTCAAGGGAGCTCGCCGCACTGGCCCATAAGCACGGCCTACTGTTCTATGAAGACCAGGGATCGGGGGCGTTGTTGCCTGACGACATCCTGGTTCGTGGCGGCGAGGAAACCACGCCGGCTTCGGTTTCGGCGGGGCTCGATCTGGTGTCGTGCTCGGGCGATAAATTGCTGGGCGCGGCACAGGCGGGTATTATCATGGGCCGCCGCGATCTTGTCCAGGCCTGCGGCGCACATCCGCTCATGCGCGCTCTGCGTCCAGGCAAACTGGCTCTGTCGGCGCTCGAGGCCACGCTGCGTATCTACATGGACGGCGCCGATGTTGCCCATCGCGATATTCCGGTGCTCAGCATGCTTACGCTGCCGCAGGCTCATCTGAAGCGTCGTGCCCGCAAGCTGCACGATCGTATGGTCGCCGGCCTCGATAAGGCGGGTTGCCCGTGCGCCGTTCAGGTGGAAATCGTCGAGGAGTCGTCGACTCCCGGCGGTGGCTCGCTGCCCACCGTGGAGCTGCCCACGATGTGCGTGGCCGTCTGCCCGGTCGACGGGCGCCTGTCCGTCGATGCGCTCAAACGCTCGCTCGTTCAAGACTTCGATACGCCGGTCGTCACGCGCGCCTCGCACGACCGCATTCTGTTTGATGTGCGCACGCTTGTGGGCGAGCGCGATATCGAGACAGCGGCATCGACGCTCGTCGCGTGCGTTGAGAAGGCGATTGTTCGATGAGTGAGGTTCAGGCGCTGGTGGAGTGTCCCGTTATCGTTGGCACGGCGGGCCACGTCGACCACGGTAAGTCGGCGCTGATCGAGGCGCTGACCGGCAAGAATCCCGACCGTCTGGAGGTTGAACGCCGTCGCGGTATGACCGTGGAGCTTGGCTTTGGCGAGCTGGCGCTGCCGAGTGGCAAGATCGTCGGCCTGGTCGACGTGCCGGGCCACGCGCATTACCTGCGCGCTATGGTGCAGGGCGCCACGGGTATCGACGTGGCCGTGCTGGTGGTTTCGGCCGTCGAGGGCGTGATGCCGCAGACCCGCGAGCACGTGCATGTGCTGGAGCTGCTGGGCGTTACGCATATGGTGGTCGCGCTGACGATGTGCGACCTGGCTGATGCCGAGATGACCGAGCTTGCCGAGCTTGATGTCGATGACTTTTTGTCGGACACCGTGTTTGCGGACGCGCCGATCGTGCCTGTGTCGTCCAAGACAGGCGAGGGGATCGAACGACTGCTCGCCGTGCTCGACGAGCAGGTGGGTGCCCGCTGGGATGCCTGTCGCGAGCGTGCCGAGCGGAGCGATGCCGCGCCGCGCCTGCCGATTGACCGCTGCTTTACGATCAAGGGCGTCGGCACCGTCGTGACGGGAACGCTGCACGATGCGCCGGTTGCGGTGGGCGACGAGCTGATGGCTTTGCCGTCGCGCACGGTCTGTCGCGTGCGCGGGATTCAGGTGCATGGCGATACGCCGCGAGCACTGCCTGGACAGCGCGTGGCACTCAACTTGGTGGGCGATGCCGTCGCCGCGCTCGATCGCGGTGAGATGCTCGGTGTGGCGGGCCGCTTTGGCCAGACGATGCGTTTTATGATGACGTTTACGTATTTGGGCCGCGAGGGCGCCAAGCCGCGCGTGCTCGAGTCGGGCGCGCGTGTGCATGTGATGGCCGGCACGGCCGAGGTCGTCGGCCGCATCATGCTTTTGGAGGGCGAGGCCCCCATGGCGGTGGGCGAGACCCGTACCGTACAGGTGCGCTTGGAGGAGCCGCTGCCGCTGCGAGCCGGGGACCATGTTGTGGTGCTGTCCTATTCGCCCGTGATGCTTATTGGCGGCGGGCGCGTGCTGCTTTCGCGCTGCCGTCGCTCGCGCGAGCTTTCGGCCGGCGAGCGCGCGCTGTTTGCGGCGCTCGAGTCCGGCAATATCGCGGGCGGTGTGGGCGCTTGGCTGGCGCTGCAGACGCTGCCGGTTACGGCGATTGATGTTGCCGAGGCTTTGGATCTTGGTGTCGGCGAGGTCGATGCCGCACTGCGCGGGTTGGTGGCGCAGGGCTCCGTTCGCAAGCTTGCCGTGGGTGATGCGGACCTCTTGGCGGACGCCGTGGTGCTCGACGCCGCGATGGATGCACTGGCGGCGACCCTGTCAGCCATGCACGCGGCGGCTCCCAAGGAGACAGGCTTTACGCCCGGCGCCGTTGCCCATGCTGCGTGGCCTGCCGCTGATGAAGGCGTTGCCGCGGCCCTGATTTACGAGGGCTGCTCGCGCGGCGTGTGCGCCGCCGAGGGCGCCGAGGTATTCGATCCGCATTCGGCCACCGCGGCGGCACGCGTGGTGCGAGAGGCTTGCGAGCGCATCGTTTCCTTGCTGGACGAAGCTGGCCTCGATGCGCCGACGTTGCCCGAGGTGGGCGAGCAGTTGCAGCTCGATCGCGACACCATGACGCGTGCCCTGCGCGAGCTTTCGCTCAACCGTTCCATCGTGAAGGTCGAGCGCGACGTTGCCTTGTCCGCCACCGTGGAGTCGAATGCGCGCGAGCTTGTCGCCGCTGCTATCGAGGCTGCCGGGGGCGCTGCCACCACGAGCGCCCTGCGCGAGGCCCTCGGTGTGTCCCGCAAACGTGCCATCAGCATCTTGGAGCACCTGGATGCCGTGCGCTTTACAGTGCTCGACAAGGAAGCCGGCGGCCTGAGGTCCCTACGCTAGCTAGCCCGCTCGGTTTGGTAAAATACCGCCGCACTTGGGAACGGATGGGCTCCGGTGGGCTCCGCGGTCCTCAAAACCGTTGCGAGGCGTGCAAAACGTCTTGGATGTGTTCGATTCACATACGTTCCCGCCATACGCTACCAGCGCTTTTGTGCTCGCGGTCTTGCTGCGTGCCGCAAAGGCGCTGTTTTGTTTTTGCACGAGCTTTTCGTAGCGCCGCTATTTCCGCGGCGGTATTTAGCTTCGTGCGCCGGGTTTTGAACGTGCCGATGGAGGTGTTTTGCCGTATGACTACCGTAAGACGTGCCGATCTTTCTTGTGTCGTCCAGGCGGGCGGGCTGTCCTCGCGCATGGGCTGCGATAAGGCGCGCATGGCGTTTTGCGGCGAGCCGCTCATCGAGCGCGTGCTGGGCCGGCTGGCGCCAGTTGCCGGCGAGTTGGTCGTGACGACTTCGCGCCCCAGCGAGCTGGTCTACCTTGAGAGATGCACGTTTGATGGCCTGTTCCCTCGCGTAGTCATGGACGTCGACGGTCCCGCCGGCGCCATGCGCGGCATCGCGAGCTCGTTGGCCGCGGCCCGATTGCCGCTCGTGGCTATCGTCGCCTGCGATATGCCGTTTGTCTCGCCGGAACTCATCGGCGCGCTTGCCGATCGTGTTGAGGCCGAGGCGCTCGATGTGTGCGTGCCGCGCGAGGAGCGGGGGATTGAGCCGCTTTGCGCCGTCTGGCGCCGTGACGCGTGCGCGCCGGTTGCCCAAGAGCTGCTCGCCTGCGACCGCCAGCGCATTCGCTGCCTGATCAATCGCGTTCAGGCTGGTTATATGGATGAGCTGCAGATCGTTAAGGCCGCGGGCTCGACGCTCTGCTTCGAGAACGTCAATACGCCCGAGGAGTTTGCGGCGGCCGAGTTACTCGCCTAGACGATGGGAGTTGCCATGTCTCACGATATTTGCCCCGATACCGGGGAACCTTGCACTTGTGACGGGTCCGAACCCTGTACCTGCGGTTGCGGTGGCTGTGGACATACCGCGGAAGAGGAAGCGGCCGCCGCGGCGTATCGTGAGGCACACCGCGGCGGCCCGTCCGGTGATGCCCTCGACCACGAACGCAAGATTATCGTGTCGTTCGACAGCACGTTTGATGTGATGGAATGCGAGCAGCTGTGCCTGGATGTCGGCGTGCCCGGGCGCATTATGCCTTTGCCAGGCTCCATTACCGCCGGCTGCGGGCTGTGCTGGGCCATGCCGTTCTCGGGCGATGCGCTCGCCGCCTTCCGTGCTGCCACCGAAGGCCGCATAACCCCCGCCGACTATCATCAGCTCATCCTCTAGCCGTCAACACCACCACAAAGGCGCCTGTCCTCAATGTGGTGGTTTGGAACACGTGGACGAAACAGGTTTGAAACACGGGTTTTGCACGTCAGGCACTCAAAAACGCCTCTACCTGCATCGTAATCAAAACGAAACATCTGCTCGTCTGCTTATGCGAAACTTTCCCGCAACAGTGCGATATTATCCATACACGATAAAGTTCGCGGCGCACAGGGTGCCGCGACCGACACTTTTCGTTTCCCATCATTGGAGGAAGCATGAGCTACACGCAGAAAGTTCTCGACGAGCTCAAGGCCCGCTATCCCGAGCAGCCTGAGTTCATCCAGGCCGCGACCGAGATCCTCGGCACCATCCAGCCGGCTCTCGACGCCCATCCCGAGTACGAGGAGGCCGCCCTGCTTGAGCGCCTCGTCGAGCCCGAGCGCATCGTTATGTTCCGTGTCCCCTGGGTCGATGACCAGGGCAAGGTCCAGGTCAACCGCGGCTACCGCGTCGAGTTCAACTCTGCTATTGGACCCTACAAGGGCGGCCTGCGCTTTAACCCGACGGTCACCCTTGGCATGCTCAAGTTCCTGGGCTTGGAGCAGATCCTCAAGAACAGCCTGACCACCCTTCCCATGGGCGGCGGCAAGGGCGGCTCCGACTTTGATCCCAAGGGCAAGTCCAACAACGAGATCATGCATTTCTGCCAGTCCTTCATGACCGAGCTCTATCGCCACATTGGCCCCAACACCGACGTTCCCGCCGGCGACCTGGGCGTTGGCGGCCGCGAGGTTGCCTACATGTTCGGTCAGTACAAGCGCCTGACCAACGAGTGGACCGGCGTCCTTACCGGCAAGGGCCTCTCCTTTGGCGGCTCGCTCGCCCGTACCGAGGCCACCGGCTACGGTCTGGTCTACTTTGTGGACGAGTACCTCAAGAGCCGCGGCGAGTCCTTCGAGGGCAAGAACGTCGTCGTTCACGGCTCCGGTAACGTCGCTATCTACGCGGTCCAGAAGGTCGCCCAGCTCGGCGGCAAAGTCCTGGCCTGCTCCGACACCCACGGCTGGGTCGAGGATCCCGACGGCATCGACTACACCGTGCTCGAGCATGTCTACAACAAGAAGCGCTCTGGCCACGACAAGGGCGTCACGCTCGCTATGTACGTCGACGAGAAGCCCAATGCCGTGTGGCACGAGGGTGACGGCCGCGGTGTGTGGCAGCTTCCCTGCGACATCGCGCTGCCCTGCGCTCGCGAGAACACGCTGCTGCTCGAGGACGCCCAGGCGCTCGTCGCCAACGGCTGCAAGGTGGTCGGCGAGGGCGCGAACATGCCCACGACCATCGAGGCCACGACCTACTTCCAGGAGAACGGCGTCGCCTTTATGCCCGGCAAGGCTGCCAACGCCGGTGGCGTGCTCGTGTCCGGCCTGGAGATGAGCCAGAACGCCGAGCACCTGTCCTGGACCTTCGAGGAGGTCGACGGCAAGCTCGAGCAGCTCATGCGCGGCATGTTCCACAACGTGGACGATACCGCCAAGGAGTACGGCGAGGAGGGCAACTTCGTCATGGGCGCCAACATCGCCGGCTTCCTGAAGGTCGCCGACGCCATGCTCGCCCAGGGCGTCTGCTAAACCCTGCCTGACATAGCATGTAATGAGGCTCTCGGCTCAACGCCGGGAGCCTTTTTTGATCCGCATGCGACGGAGGAAAACGGATCATTTCCCTCGGCCCTCTGCCGGCCGCCCCTTAAGTTGCGGTGAAATACGGACTGTTGGGCGCCCTAAGCCCGACAAACAGTCCGTATTTCACCGCAACTTATGGATGGGAGGGAGGTTTTTGTGCTGTGGAAGGTTGCGGTCCCTCGTTTGGTACACTTAAAAGTACTGGACAAGTGAAGAGATGGGGGAGAACGTGCTCAAGTTCGGTACCTACGTCCGTGTTGGAAACGCGGCCGAAGCCTATGAGCTCTTGCAGAAGAACCGCAACAACAAGATTGTGGGCGGCGGCATCTGGATGCGCCTGGGTTCGCGTCGTGTGGCGACGGCGATTGACCTTTCGGCCTGCGGACTCGATCAGATCGAGGAGACCGAGACCGAGTTTCGCATCGGTGCCATGTGCACCCTGCGCCAGCTCGAGCGCCATGCCGGGCTCAACGCGCTTGTCAACAATGTCTTTGAGTTCGCCGTCCACGACATCGTGGGCGTGCAGCTGCGCAATACCGCCACGGTGGGCGGCAGCATCTACGGCCGCTTTGGCTTCTCGGACGTTCTCTCCGCCTTCCTCGCGCTCGATTCGTACGTTGAGCTGACGGGGGCCGGCCGCGTGCCGCTCGCCGAGTTCGTGGACACGGGCTACGTGCGCGACGTGATCGAGCACGTGGTGGTCGTTAAGCACGATTACCGCGCAAGCTACGAGGCCGTGCGCAAAGCCGCGACCGACTTCCCCTCCTTAAACGTTACCGCTGCCTGGTGGGACAACAGTTGGCATGTCACCGTGGGCGCCCGTCCGCTGCGCGCGACCCTGCTGCAGGGCGAGGTATGTGGCCTTACTAGCGAGCTGCCTTCCGAGGACGAGCTGCGTGCCCTGGCCGCGTCCGTACGCGCGCTGAGCTACGGCACTAACCTCTGGGGCTCGGCCGACTACCGCCGCCGCGTCTCGGCCCCGCTTGCCGTGCAGGCCGTGCGCCGCGCCGCCGGCATCGAGCTTTCGGCCGCGCTTGCCCGCGAGCTCGAGGGCGTGCAGATCCCTAAGTTCGCCACAGACGAGTATTCCTGCCGCCGCGTGCCCGGCGTCGATTCTAGCGAGGTGCGCTAATGGCTGCCAAACTCATCGATCTTTCCTTTACGCTCAACGGCCGCAAGGTCAAGGTTCAGATTGCCCCCGACACCATGCTCTTTTCGCTTTTGCGCGAGCAGGGTTGCGCGTCGGTGCGCTGCGCCTGCGAAACCACCAACTGCGGTTTGTGCACGGTGTGGCTCGACGGCGACCCGGTGCTGAGCTGCTCGGTTCCCGCCGCCCGCGTTGAGGGCCACACCATCACCACGCTTGAGGGTCTCAAGGCCGAGTCCGAGGCACTGGCTCGCGCAATGGCTGCCGAAGGCGCCGAGCAGTGCGGTTTTTGCGCCCCCGGCCTCATCATGAACGTGCTGGCGCTCGCCCGCGCCGCCAAGGAGGACCCGAGCCTCGTCGCCACGCGCGAGGAGCTCTCGCGCCAGCTGGCCGGCAACCTCTGCCGCTGCAGCGGCTACGAGAGCCAGCTGCGCGCCATCGTGCGCTTCCTCAACGAGTCCGGCGTGCAGGTGGGCTTTGAGATGCCCGAGCTGCCGGTCAACGACACCAGCTGCGACGGTGTCTCGTACAAGCAGATCACCCATAAGCAGCCCAAGAAGGACTCGAAGGCCCTGCTCGAGGGCCGTCCCGTCTACACGGGCGATATGGTGCCCGCCGGCGCGCTCATCGTCAAACTCAAGCGCAGCCCCTATGCCCGTGCCAAGATCCGTTCCATCGACACCTCGCGCGCCCTTAAGGTGCCCGGCGTCGTGGGCGTTTACACCTACGAGGACGTGCCCAAGCGCCGCTTTACCATTGCCGGCCAGAGCTATCCGCAGCCGAGTCCCTACGACCGCCTGATCCTCGAGAACCTTGTGCGCTATCAAAACGAGGAGGTGGCGATTGTCGCTGCCGAGACCGAGGAGGCCGCCGACAAGGCGCTCAAGCTCATCAAGGTCGACTACGAGGTGCTCGAACCGCTGCTCGACTTTACCCAGGCACTCGATAACGACATCGTGGTTCACCCCGAGGGCGACGTGACCTTTATGTTCCCGCAGGGCGGCGACGTTCCGCGCAACCTGGTGTGCAGCGGTACCAGCGACTTTGGCGACTTGGACGAGGCCTTCGCTCAGAGCGACATCGTCTTCACCCGCACCTACACCAGCCAGGCCACGCAGACCGCGCCCATGGAAACCTTCCGCGCCTTCGCGACGACCGACGCGTTCGGGCGCATCTCGGTGACCTCCTCCACGCAGGTGCCCTTCCACGTGCGCCGCATGGTCGCGCAGTCGCTCGACATTCCGCAGTCTCAGGTGCAGGTCATTAAGCCGCGCATCGGTGGCGGCTTTGGCTCCAAGCAGACGGGCTGCTGCGAGATCTTCGTTGCGTTCGTGACTCAGCAGACCGGCCGTCCGAGCTACTGCTGCTACACCCGCGAGGAGACCATCACCGCGGGCAACTCGCGCCACCAGATGCAGATGACCGTTAAGCTGGGCGCCATGAACGACGGCACCATTACGGCCATCGATCTGCACACGCTGTCCAACGCCGGCGCGTACGGCGAGCACGCTACCACGACGATCGGCCTTTCGGGCCACAAGAGCCTGCCCATCTACAACCATGTGAAGGCGAGCCGCTTTAGCTGGGACGCCGTCTACACCAATACCAACCGCGGCGGCGCGTATCGCGGCTACGGTGCCACCCAGGGCCAGTTTGCCGTGGAGAGCGCCGTCAACGAGCTCGCCGACATGCTGCACATGGACCCCGCCGACCTGCGCCTTAAGAACATCGTGCGCGAGGGCGAGATCATGCCGCAGTACTACAACGAGAAGCTTAACGCCTGCGCACTCGACCGCTGCTTGCTGCGCGCGATGGACATGATCGGCTGGCGTGACAAGCCGCTGGCCGTGGACCTGGGCGACCGTGTGCGCGCCCTGGGTTGCGCGCTCACCATGCAGGGCTCGGGCATCTCCAATGTCGACATCGCCGGCATCGACATGCGCCTGGAAGAGGACGGCTTCATTACCATCGGCACCGGCGCCACCGATAACGGCATGGGCGTCGATACGATCTTGGCACAGATTGCCGCCGAGGAGCTGGGCGTGGAGAGTTCGCTGATCGTGGTGCGCGGCGTGGACACCGACGTGTCGCCGTTCGATGCCGGCTCGTACGCGAGCTCGGGCACGTACGTGACGGGCCTGGCAGCCAAGAACGCCGCGACCGAGCTGCGTGAGAAGATTTGCGCCAAGGCCGCCCAGATGTGGGACGTGGACGCCGCCGATGTGGTCTTTGATGGTCAGTATGTGCGGCTGTCCGACGAGCGTGCCGCGCGCGAGCAGAACCGCTACCTCACGCTGCGCGACTTTGCCAACTTGTGCGTCAAGAACATCGCGGGCGGCGACGCACTCACCTCGCATGCCTCTGCCTGCCTGCCCGTTTCGCCTCCGCCGTTTATGGCCGGCATTGCCGAGGTCGAGGTCGACAAGGCCACCGGCAAGGTGACCGTGGTGGACTACGTGGCGGCCGTGGACTGCGGTACCGTGATTAACGAGGCGCTCGCGCGCGTCCAGGCCGAGGGCGGCATTGCCCAGGGTATCGGCCACGCGCTTTACGAGATTGTCGAGCACGATGAGCGCGGCCGCCTGCGCACCGGCAACTTTATGAGTTACAAGCTGCCCACTCGCTTGGATATTGGTAGTATTCGCGTGGCCTTTGAGCCGAGCTACGAGCCGACGGGTCCGTTTGGCGCCAAGTCGATCGGCGAGGTCGTCATCAACACGCCGCTCGCCGCCGTGGCCTCGGCCGTGGCACACGCCACCGGCCATCAGGTTCGCTCGCTGCCCATCACGCCCGAGAAGGCCCTGCTGGGGGAGTAGCGGGTCAGCGAACAAGTCGTAATGGGCGGGGCGGGGCAACTCGTCCCGCCTTTTGCACTCGTGGTGAGGTCGTGAGCCTGTAAAACGTGTGCGTGCGCTTGTCGCTCGTATCTGCTATCATTCCTAGTCTGTGCGCTCATGCGGGCGTGGCGGAATTGGTAGACGCGCCAGATTTAGGTTCTGGTGGGATTCCCGTGAAGGTTCGAGTCCTTTCGCCCGCACCATCGCACCTGCGTCGGCCCTGGCCGTCGCGACTCTTTGTTGCATAAAGGTACCAGCACCTCAGATAAGCTGGGCAGTATGAGGAGGAACGTGTTGAACATCACCGCTTCTGACGTCAAGGACGCCAAGCTCACCGCTACGGTCACCATCCCGGCCGCCGACGTCGACGCCGCGATCAAGAAGGCCTACAAGGACACCGCCAAGAAGTACCGCTTCCCGGGCTTCCGTGCCGGTAAGGCTCCCCGTCCGGTCATCGATTCCGCTCTTGGCGCCGAGGCTACCCTCGCTCAGGCCACCAACGACCTGATTGCCGCCAACGAGCCCGCCGTCCTCAACGAGCTGGACATCGTCCCCACCAAGAACGGTGACTACAAGGAGCTCGACCTCGCCAAGGATCACGAGGACTACACCTACACCGTCGAGTTCTCCCTGCGTCCCGCCGCTGAGCTCTCCTCCTTCGACGCTGTCGAGATCGAGATGCCCCCTGCGGAGGTCACCGAGTCCGAGATCAACAACCAAGTTGAGATGCTCCTCAACTACCGTGCCACCTTCGAGGACGTCGAGGGTCGTGCCGTCGAGGCTGACGACTATGTGACCGTCGACCTTAAGGCCGTCGAGAACGCCGATAACTTCGCCGCCGAGGGCCGTATGCTCATCGCCGGTAGCGACAGCAACCCCGCAGAGTTCAACGGGGCCCTGATCGGCGCCAACGTTGACGACGTCAAGTCCGTCACCTGGACCGACGAGGCCGAGGAGGGCGAGGAGGCCGAGACCCACACCGTCGAGGTCACCGTCAAGGGCATCAAGGTCCGCAACACCCCCGAGCTCACCGACGAGCTCGTCAAGTCCGACTTTGGCTTCGACAGCATCGACGCTATGCGCGACGCCATCAAGCTCGAGATCGAGCAGGACAAGGCTTCCCGCCTCCCGGCCGAGAAGGAGAACCGTTGCGTCTCCGCTCTCGCCGAGCGCCTGCAGCTCGACGAGATGGATGCCGACTACGAGCAGTCCGTCTTTGAGGAGCTTGGCCAGAACTTCCTGTCCAACCTCGCTGCTCGCGGCATGACGCTGGACACCTGGCTGCCCGCTTCCGGCCTGACCATGGAGCAGTTCATCGGCGACCTGCACAAGCAGGCCAACGACGTTGCCCGTGAGTCCTTGGCGCTCGACGCTCTCGCTCGTGAGCTCAAGATCGAGGTCACCGAGGACGACATCAACGCCGAGTTCGAGAAGGCCGGCGTCAAGGACGTCGAGGCTTCTAAGGCCGAGTTCATCGCCGATGGCCGCATGCCTGCCGTCCGCGAGTCCATCCGTCGCTCCAAGGCCGTCGACCACCTGGTCGAGAACGCCAAGGTGACCGAGGTCGACGAGACCGCCAAGGACGCCGAGTAATTCTCGCCACCTTTCCCACGAGCGCATGTGTGCGCCCGTGATGGGGTAAAGTTATACACCGGTTATCCGGTTGCTTCGTACGGTGCCAGCCAATGCATAGCATGCGGGCACCGTACGTTTATCTAGAACCAATTTGGTCCGTAAGAGAGAAATGGAGATGCGTATGATCGCTAAGTTCGATTCCGCCCTCGTGCCATACGTTATCGAGCAGACGCCGCGCGGCGAGCGCAGCTACGATATCTATTCGCGCCTGCTCAACGACCGCATCATCTTTTTGGGCGAGGAGATCAACTCCGTCAGCGCCAACCTGGTCGTTGCCCAGCTGCTGCATCTTGAGAGCCAGGATGCCGAGAAGGATATCTCGCTCTACATCAATTCGCCCGGCGGCGAGGTCTACTCCGGCCTGGCGATTCTGGACACCATGAACTTCATCAAGCCGCAGGTCTCCACCATCTGCGTCGGTATGGCCGCGTCCATGGCCGCCGTGCTGCTTTCGGCCGGCGCCAAGGGCAAGCGCTTCTGCCTGCCACACTCCAAGGTCATGATTCATCAGCCCAGCGGCGGTGCGCAGGGCCAGCAGACCGAGATTGAGATCGTGGCCGAGGAGATCAAGAAGACCCGCCGCGAGCTCAACCAGATCCTGTCCGACGCCTCGGGCCAGCCCATCGAGAAGGTCCAGGCCGATACCGAGCGCGACAACTACCTGACCGCTGCCGAGGCCCTCGACTACGGCCTGATCGACCGTATCGTCACCTCGCGAGATCTCGCCGCGAAGGATGCCTAGGATGGCAGGTAACATGCAGGACAACTTTGACGAGAACGGCAACCCCATCCGCTGCTCCTTCTGCGGAAAAGAGCAGGGACAGGTTCGTCGCCTTGTTAAGGGTCCGACCAACATCTTTATCTGCGACGAGTGCGTTGCCGCCTGCTCCGAGATCCTTGAGGAGTCGCTGGCTTCGGACTTTATGGACGCTGCCCGCAACGGCAAGCTGCCGGGCTTCCTCAACGACCACGGCCAGGCTGCATCCCAGCCCGCCGTGGACCCCGAGACCGAGGGCTTTGAGCTCGAGGACGACCGCCAGGTCATTACGCATGTGCCGACGCCGCACGAGATCTATGACGAGCTTTCGGCCTATGTTATGGGTCAGGAGGACGCCAAGCGCGCCATGTCGGTTGCCGTGTACAACCACTATCGCCGCGTGATCGAGGGCGGCGCCGCGGTGTCTGCCTTTGACGACGGCATGGGTTCGCAGTTCAACGACGATATGGACGAGGTAGAGCTCGCCAAGTCCAACATTCTGCTGCTCGGCCCCACCGGTACCGGCAAGACCCTGCTCGCCCAGACGCTCGCGCGCATCCTCGAGGTGCCGTTTGCCATCGCCGACGCTACCGCGCTTACCGAGGCCGGCTACGTGGGCGAGGACGTGGAGAACATCCTGCTCAAGCTCATTAATGCTGCCGATGGCGACATTGAGCGCGCGCAGGTGGGCATTATCTACGTGGACGAGATCGACAAGATCGCCCGCAAGGCCGAGAACCTCTCCATTACCCGTGATGTTTCGGGCGAGGGCGTTCAGCAGGCACTGCTGAAGATCCTTGAGGGCACGGTGGCAAGCGTTCCGCCCACCGGCGGCCGCAAGCATCCCCAGCAGGAGCTGCTGCAGATCGATACGACCAACATCCTGTTCATCTGCGGCGGTGCCTTTGTGGGTCTGGATAAGATCATCGCCGATCGCGTGGGCAACAAGGGCGTGGGCTTTAACTCCGAGATCGCCGGTCCTACCTCGGTCGACGAGAACGACCTGCTGCGCCAGGTGCTCCCGCAGGACCTCAACGCCTTTGGCATGATCCCCGAGTTCGTGGGCCGTACGCCCGTCGTCACCCAGACGCAGGCGCTCGACGAGGACGACCTGGTGTCGATTCTGACCGAGCCCAAGAACGCCGTGGTGCGCCAGTACCGCAAGATGTTCCAGCTCGAGGACGTCGATCTTGAGTTTGAGGACGCGGCCCTGCACGAGATCGCCCGCATGGCGCTCGCCCGCAAGACCGGCGCCCGCGGCCTGCGTTCCATCTGCGAGGACGTGCTGCAGCAGACGATGTTCGACCTTCCCAGCGAGGAGGGCGTCGCCAAGGTCGTCGTGACCGAAGCGGCGGTTAAGGGCGAAGAGCAGCCCCAACGCATCTACGGGTAAACCAGCCTAAAACGTGCTTGCAAATAGCCTCCGGCCACCCGCGGTCGGAGGCTATTTTATATATGCGCAATAACCCCAACTACCTGTGTTATTCTGTGTGTTTGTTTAAGCCTCAGCGAAGTCATATCAGACTGAAGTAATCGATACCTAAGGGGAGGAATGCAGACCCTGGCGGGCCTACATTCCTCCCCAATGGGCAAGGGAGAGATATATGGAAGAGATGCCCAAGAATTACGATCCGTCGACCAACGAGCCGGCGATCCTACAGAAATGGCTTGACGGCGGCTACTACAAGCGCCGTGAGGGCGTGGGCGACTGCACCGTCACCATTCCGCCTCCCAACGTGACCGGCAAGCTCCATATGGGTCACGCCACCGACGACTCCATCCAGGACGCCATCGTTCGTATGGCCCGCATGCGCGGCAAGTCCACGCGCTGGGTGCTCGGCACCGACCACGCCGGTATCGCCACGCAGACTAAGGTCGACAAGAAGCTCAAGAGCGAGGGCATCAGCCGCCTGGAGATCGGTCGCGACAAGTTTGTCGACGCCTGTTGGGACTGGACCCACGAGTACGGCGGCATCATCGTCGAGCAGATCAAGCGCATGGGCTGCTCCGTCGACTTCGACAACGAGCGCTTCACCATGGACGAGGATTACGCCCAAGCCGTGCGTAAGGTCTTCTGCGACTGGTACCACGACGGCCTGATCTACCGTGGCAAGCGCATCGTCAACTGGTGCCCCAACTGCACTACCGCTATCTCGGACGACGAGGCCGAGTACAAGGACGAGAAGGGCCACCTGTGGCACCTGCGCTACCCGCTGACCGAGCCGGTCAACGGCCAGGACTATATCGTCGTCGCCACTACGCGCCCCGAGACCATGCTCGGCGACACAGGCGTCGCCGTCTCCCCGAAGGATCCCGAGAAGGCCGCCTTTGTGGGTAAGACCGTCAAGCTCCCCATCGTCGACCGCGAGATCCCCATCTTTGAGGATTGGCATGTCGACGCCAACTTCGGTTCCGGCTTTGTCAAGGTCACCCCGGCCCACGACCCCAACGATTACGCTATGGGTCAGGCCCACGACCTGCCGCAGATCAACATCTTCGACGAGCACGCTGTGGTCGTCGAGGGCTACGGCGAGTTTTCCGGCATGAACCGCGACGAGTGCCGCGAGGCCGTCATCAAGTGGTTCGAGGAGCACGACCTACTCGACCACGTCGAAGAGCTCGACCACTCCGTCATGCACTGCTACCGTTGCGACTCCGCGCTGGAGCCGTGGCTGTCCGAGCAGTGGTTTGTGGCCGTCGACAAGCTCAAGGGGCCGGCACTCGACGCCGTTAACTCCGGCAAGGTCACCTTCCACCCCGCGCGCTGGACGCAGACCTACACCACCTGGATGGAGAACCTCAAGGACTGGTGCATCAGCCGCCAGCTGTGGTGGGGCCACCGCATCCCCGTGTTCTACTGCGAGGACTGCGGCTGGGAGGACGCCCTCACCGAGGACACCGACGTGTGCCCCAAGTGCGGCGGTCATCACGTGCATCAGGACGAGAACGTGCTGGACACCTGGTTCAGCTCGCAGCTGTGGACCTTCGCCACGCAGGGCTGGCCGCAAAAGCCGGAGCTGCTCGAGGGGCATCACCCCACGACGGCGCTGGTCACCGCGCGCGACATCATCGCGCTGTGGGTCGCCCGCATGGTCATGAGCTCGCTGTACTTCCTGGACGAGGTGCCGTTTAAGGACGTCGTCATCTACCCGACGATCCTTGCCAAGGACGGCAGCCGCATGTCCAAGTCCAAGGGCAACGGCGTTGACCCCATGGACCTCATCGGTATGTACGGCGCCGATGCCATGCGTTACAACCTGCTCACGCTGTGCACCAACAACCAGGATGTCAAGTTCGACGCGAACATCGATAAGAAGACCAAGAAGCTCATCGACAGCCCGCGCACCGACCAGGCCAAGTCGTTTGTGACCAAGATCTGGAACGCCAGCCGCTTCCTGCTTATGAACATGGAGGGCTACACGCCCGGCGAGCCCGTCGTGGAGACGCCGGCCGACGCCTGGATGTTCAGCCGCTTGGCCAAGGCCGTCAAGATGGTCACCGAGGGTATTGAGAACTACACCTTTGGCGACATGGCCCGCGGCGTGCAGCAGTTCTTCTGGAACGAGGTCTGCGACTGGTACGTTGAGGTCACCAAGGCCCGCCTGAAGGGCGAGGACCGTCTGCAGGCCCAGCGCAACCTGATCTTTGTGCTCGACACCTCCATTCGCCTGATGCACCCGCTCATGCCGTTTGTCACTGAGGAGATCTGGGACAACATGCCGGCGAGCGTGCTCGACCTGGATGCCGAGGGTAACGTGAATCGCGCCGAGGCGCTCATGATTGCCAAGTGGCCCGAGCCCGCCGACTACGCCAAGTACGTTGACGAGCCTGCCGAGCGCGCGTTTGAGCTGTGCCGTACCGTCGTTTCCGCCGCCCGCGCCACGCGTTCGCGCTATCGTTTGAGCCCCAAGGCCGAGCTCGACGTGGTCGTGCGCGCCGGTGCCGAGGACGTCGAGAAGCTCGAGAGCCTGCGCTCGACCATCGAGCCGCTGGCCAACACGGCTTCGCTGGTCATGGGTACCGACGTCGAGAAGCCGGCTGCGAGCATCGCCGTGGTCGATAGCGGCGTCGAGGTCTTTGTGGTGCTCGAGGGCAAGGTCGATCTTTCGGCCGAGAAGGCACGCCTGGAGAAGGAGATTGCCGCGACGCAGAAGGAGCTCGCTGGCTGCGAGAAGACGCTCGCCAACGAGGGCTTTGTGGCCAAGGCCGCGCCCGCGGTGGTCCAGAAGAAGAGGGACCGTGCAGCTGAGCTCAAGGAGATCCTGGCGGCTTTGACTGCTCAGGTTGCTGACTTCTCGTAGACCTAACTTGGGGGCGCGTCCCGATGCTTTGCTCTCCGCTGCGGACAGTCCTGCGCAAGACGGACAGCACATTAAGTGCTGTCCTTTGCGTGCGGAACTTGCGGCGAGCAAAGCATCGGGCCGCTCCCAGTTTGTTTACGTGGTTGTTTGCATCTGGCATGTAAGGGCCGCTTGGTTGTGGCCTTGATCTCGCTGCAAAGCGGTGTTTGGCTGATATTTTGAATGGGAGGGGCTCGTTGTTTGTTACGGGCCTCTTTTTATGTTGAGGGGACTTTGGGTTATGGCTAAGCGTTCTGGGTCGTATTCTGTGCCGTTCTCGTTTGAGCTTCTTTCGTTTGATGAGGCTGTGGGGCTTGCTGCTGATACGGGGCGGATTTCTGGGGATGCCGGGCCTCTGCTTGAGACGGTTGTCGATATGCTCGATGAGTTGGGGCGTCCGGACGAATATTTTGATTGCATTCAGGTTGCCGGTACCAATGGCAAGACTTCGACTACGCGTTTTTCGGCTGCCATTCTTCGTGGTGAGGGGCTCAAGACCGCGCTGTATACGTCGCCACAGCTGGTACGCTATCCTGAGCGCATGGAAGTCGATGGATGCGTCGTGAGCGATGAGGCATTCGCCCGTGGCGTTTCGGCCGCTGTTGAGGCGGGGCATCGAGTGAATGCCCGTCGTGTGGCGGCGGGGGAGCGCGCCTATACCATCACGCCGTTTGACCTGCTGACGGCTGCTGCACTTGTGGTGTTTGCCGAGGCTTGCGTGGATGTTGCCGTGCTTGAGGTTGGCATGGGCGGACGCTGGGATGCTACGAGTGCGACTGATCCCGTGGCCGTCGCCATTACGGGTATTGGGCTCGATCACACACGTATTTTGGGCGATACGCTCGAGGCCATTGCGGGGGAGAAGGCTGCGGTTATTAAGCCTGGGCGATTGGTTGTTTTGGGCGAGGGCACGCATGAGCCGAGCGTTCAGCGCGTAATGGATACGCGCTGCCGCGAGTGCGGTGTGGTGCCGCTGGTGGTGAGCCATTCCACGACCAAGGTACCGGCGCATGTAGGCGATACCGTGGAGTTTAGCTGTACTACGCCGCGTGCCATCTATACGTCGAGTATGGTTAAGCCGGCGTATCAGCCGCAGAATGCTGCGTGCGCGATTATGCTGTGCGAGGGCTATCTTGGCCGCGAGCTCGACCACGATGCGCTCGACGCTTCGCTTATGGGCTGCCCCACGCCGGGTCGCTTTGATGTGCTGGGAACCAATCCGCTCAAGCTGATCGACGCCTGTCATAACCCTCAGAGCTGCGAGAACTTTGTGAGCGCACTGGACGAGATCGATTCGTGCGTAGAGAATCGCCCCACGCTGCTGTGCGCCGCGCTGGCCGATAAGGACGTGGCGGGTATCGTTGACGTTCTGGTTCCGGCGTTCCCCCACGTGGTCGTAACCCAGACCGATTCCGATCGCGCCTTGCCCGCACAGGAGCTTGCCTCCCTGGTGGACGCCGACAAGCTCGCGGGCGTGTACCCCAGCGTATCCGAGGCCCTCGCGGCTTTCGATGCCGCGGGCGAGCCTTTCGTAGCAGCCGGTACCATCACCCTAGCCGGCGAAGTAGCGGGGCTGCTCCGTTAACCCATCCCCTCATCAGTTGCGGTGAAATACGGACTGTTTTACAAGCCAGAAGCCTCAAACGGTCCGTATATCACCGCAACTCAAAAGCAGTCAATTTGGGACGGGGCTTTTTTGGCTGCCCTGCGCCTCGAGTTGACTTGCTCGCCACGAAATGGGCCTATTTACTACGTTTGACCGGTAACCCTCGACCATACCGAGAATTGCGAAATCAAAACCGCAGGTAAAGGGCTTGCCAGTTTTGCGAAAACACGGGTATGGTCGACCCACGCGGGCTAAACGTAGTAGATAGGCCGTTTTTGTGGCGGCATTCATGTGATGCGGCAAAGGGACAGCCCCTTTGCCGCATTGCCTAGTCTAAGCGGACCGGATCGTGGGGGTAGGCGTTAAGAATCTCGACGCCGGACTTGGTAACTAGGGCCAAGTCCTCGATGCGGACGCCGGTGCGGCCGGGGAGATAGATGCCCGGTTCGATGGAGAACGTCATGCCCGGCTCCACGACCTGCTCGTTGACCAGCGAGACGTCGCCCGGCTCGTGGTCCTGCAGACCGATCGAGTGGCCCAGGCGATGCGTAAAGTATTTGCCGTAGCCCGCGTCTTCAATCACATCGCGTGCGGCGCGGTCCAGGTCGCACATGCGCACGCCCGGTTCGATGAGAGCCTCGGCGGCCTCGTTGGCGCGGCGCACGATGTCGTAGACGTGCGCGGTCTCCTCGTCCGGCTCGCCCCAAAAGAACGTGCGTGTCATGTCCGAGCAGTAGTTGCGATGGCGTCCGCCAATGTCGAACAGCACCACGTCGCCATGCTTGAGCACGGTATCGTCGGGTTCGTGATGCGGGTCGCCGGCGTTGGCGCCAAAGCTCACGATCGGAGGAAAGCTAAAGCCCTCGCAGCCGTGCTTGCGGTACAGGCCGAGCATTTGGTCGGCGATTTCGCGCTCCGTCACGCCCTCGTGGACGAGTTTGATCGCGTCGGCCATCACGGCGTCGTTGGCTGCCGAGGACACGCGCATGAGCTCCTGCTCGGCGGCGTCTTTGTAGGTGCGCGCGGCGGTGACGGCAAAGTCGCCCAGGAAAAACTCGCTCGCAGCATGGCGCTCCATGAGCGGCATCAAAAAGCCAGAGCGCATGACGGTGTCGATACCGAGTGGTTTGGTCGGGTCGATCTCACTCGCGATGGCGTCGGCCACGACATCGGTATCGGTGTGGTAGGCAACGCGGGCGTTGTCATACTCGGGCAGCTGATGCAGCGCGTTGACCAAGATCAAGGGCTCGCAATCGCGCGCGAGCAGCACGCCGCAAAAACGCTCGAACATATCGGCATAAAAGCCGGTCAGATAGTAGATCGACCACGGGTCGTTTACGAGCAGCTGCGCGCCGGGGTGCTGAGCCTCGAGCGCATCGAGCACGCGCGCCACACGCTGGTCATCGACATGTGCCATGAAACATCCTTTCGCTAGGGTGCCACCATGGTATCCCAAGCCCGGCACATAGGGACGTTCCTTTTATGCCGGCACTTCGGGACACCCCTTTGCATCCCATGCGCGCCCTCATAAGTTGCGGTGAAATACGGACTGTTTAGCGGCCTGAAGCCATAAAACAGTCCGTATTTCACCGCAACTGCGGAGGAGGACCGGGCGGATGGTGGGGTAGCTAAAAGAGCCCCGTCCCTAATTAGTTACTTAGGCTGGGTCGATGTCCATGCTGGCGATGAGGTCGATGTTGGTGTCTAGGAGGTTCTCTAGCACGACGTCGCCCATGCGGATGGGGACGTCGACGACCACGCCGCGGATGAGGTCCATGGCTTGGGTGTGGAGTGCCAGCGGGATGGCTTCGGCCGTGCGCACGGGGAGCAGGGCTTCGTTGCCGCCGGAGACGGCCACGGTCGTCGTGAGCAAGCGCATGGGGCAGGTGAGCTCCTGATGCGCGAACGTATCGCCGCGCGGGCAGTTGTTGCCGATTACGGAGCGCACTTTCACCACGGCGCCATTGGCGTCGCGCTCCACCTCCACGGTCAGGAGGCACTCGGACGGGCAGGTGGTGCAGTTGAACTGCAATGTCTCGGTCACATTCGTGCTCATGGCCTTACGCCTCCTCAACGGGGTCGACGGACAGAATAAGCTCGCTGGCACCCATGTCGAGCGCCTGCTGAAGCACCTTTGCCGGCAGCGGGTAGCTTTCCATGACGCTCGGCTTAAACGCGCGAACCTTGCCGGCGAACAGTTCCTCGCCGTCGGCCAAGATTCTCACGCGGGCGGCATCGACCGGTCGGCGCACGCGGAAGTTGAGCTTGGTGAGCGCCACAGCCGTAATGCGTCCCGGCAGCGTGTATCCCGCAATGCCGGCAGGGGAGACGGTGAGCTCGCAGTCCGGAACGAGGCCCGCGCCGGTTTCCAGCGCGTACGCCGCTGCAGCTGCGCCAGCCCTCTCGGACTCAGCCGTCACATTGTCTGCCAGGTCGTGCACGTGCAGCACGTTGCCGCAGGCAAAGATGCCTGGTACGCCCGTCTGCAGGCTCTGGTCCACCACGGCGCCTCGCGTGCGCGGGTCAAGCTCCACGCCCGCGGCAACCGAAAGCTCGTTCTCGGGAATCAATCCCACCGAAAGTAGCAGTGTGTCGCACGGAACAACGCGCTCGGTCCCCGGAATGGGTGCCAGGCGCTCGTCGACTTGGCTCACCTCGACGGCCTCCACGCGGTCGTGCCCGAACACGCGCGTGACGGTGGTGGACAGATGTAGCGGAATGGCAAAGTCGTCCAGGCAGTTCTTCACATTGCGGCGCAGACCGTTGGCGTACGGCATAAGCTCGTACACACCCTCGACCGAAATTCCCTCGAGCGTGCAGCGACGTGCCATGATCAGCCCGATATCGCCCGAGCCCAAAATGACGGCGCGCGAGCCGGGTTTGAGGTTCTTGATATTGATGTATCGCTGCGCCAAGCCGGCCGTAAACACGCCGGCGGGACGACTGCCGGGGATCTTGATCTCGCTGCGGGTGCGCTCACGGCAACCCATGGCAAGGACGACTGCCCGTCCGGTGAGCTGCAGCATGCCGGCAGGGCTCATGAGCGTGACGGTGTGGACCGCGGTGTCTTCCGTAGGCTCGCCTGAATCAATCCCAATCACCATGCTGTTCAGGAACAGCGCAATGTCGGTTGCGCGCACCTGGTCGATAAAGCGCTGCGCGTACTCGGGACCGGTGAGCTCCTGCTTAAAGTGTGACAGCCCAAAGCCGGGGTGGATGCACTGGCGCAGGATGCCGCCCAGGTGCTGCTCGCGCTCCACGATGGCCACGCACGCTCCGGCCTTATGAGCGGCTAGCGCGGCCGCCATGCCGGCAGGTCCGCCGCCGATAACGACCACGTCGAAGGCTTGCGTTTGTACGGCTTCTACGACGCCGTAATCAATCGCGCTCGATCCGAATTCCGCCATCCTAGCGCACCCCCTTCAGCGGTCCCTCGACCAGCCAAGAACCTGAGTCCTCTAGCAGCACCTCGCTGGGGTCGCAGTCCAGCTCGCGGGCAAGGATCGCAACCACGCGGCTCTGGCAAAAGCCGCTTTGGCACCGACCCATGCCGGCACGACAACGGCGCTTGGCGCCCTCGACCGAAACCGCGCCCGGGCGGCGTCGAATCGCGGCCACGATCTCGGCCTCGGGCACCGTCTCGCAGCGGCAGACAATCTGGCCCCACGCGGGATCGGACTCAATGAGTTCTTCCTTGCGCGCCAGCGGTGCGCGGTCAAAGTCGTCCGGCGCGCGGCGAATTGGGTTCCAGTCCGCCCGCTCGTGCAGCTCCACGCCCGCCTCACGCATCACAAGCTCCATGCGCTCGGCAATGGCCGGCGCGCTTGCCACGCCCGGCGACTGAATGCCCGCCGCCTGGAACAGCCCCGGCACCACGGCCGACTGCCCAATAAAAAAGTCGTTCGTCCCCTTAATGACCGGACGCCCGCCGGCAAATGCACGCACCACGCGGCGCGTCTCCAGGTCGGGCACCAGCTTGCGCGCGCCGTTCAGGAGCGCGTTTACATCGCTCGCATAGGTCTGCGTGTCGCCCGGCTCGCGCACGGCGGCCGTCGCGGTAATCACGGTGTTGCCGTGTACGGTTCCCGTGACGATGACAACCTTCGATATCGGCGTCGGCACCGGGTAGAGCGGCATGAGCGTGCGCGGTTCCTTGTCCAGCACCACGATGTTGCCCTGACGCCAGACCATCTGAAACTCCTCGGCGCCCGCCATATGCGAGATGTCGGCGGCGCCGTTGCCCGCGGCGTTGATCAGATAGTGGCAGCGCACGTCTCCGGCGGGCGTCGCCAGCGTAAAGCGCGCGTCGTCGCCCGAGCCCGCAACTTCAATCGCTTCCACCGGCGCGGACCGCATAAACGTCACCCCGTTGGCCACGGCGTTCTCCAGCGCGGCGATGGCAACCTCAAACGGGTCGACAAAGCCCGTCGAGGGGCACCACAACGCGCACGTAGCGTCGGCACTGGCGCGCGGCTCTAATTCGTGGATGCGGTCGGGTCCGATGATCGACAGCTCGGGCACACCGTTGGCCAGGCCGTTGCACCGCAGCTGCTCAAGATGCGCGCGGTCCTCGTCGTTAAAGCCCAACACCATCGACCCGGTGCGGCGGAACAGAAAGCCCAGCTCCTGCGCCCACGTACCGTACAACTCGCAGCCACGGGCGTTGACCTGCGCCTTTACCGTGCCCGGCGCCGGGTCGTAGCCGGCGTGCACCAGGCCGCCATTGGCCTTCGACGCGCCCAGCGCAATATCGTTAGCCGCCTCGACCACGCAAATGGACAGGTCAAACCGCGCGAGCTGCCGCGCGATGGCGCACCCGGTGATGCCCGCGCCCACGATAGCGATATCAAACGTTTCTGTCACAGTGCCTCCCAGACGAGTTGACAGGCTGTCAATAAGACTATCCTACGGTCTACACATCCCCAGCGCGGCGGCAATGCGGCGAACAGCCCCGCAACACCCGCCAACGGCAGGCGAGGGGAGACCCAGCAACGTCGACAAGCTCGTCTGCCGACAGCTACGGCAACCGTTTGTCTCGACCTGTAACAGTTAGACGAGGATTTGGGTTCTAGATGTTACAGATCGAGACAAACCTTCCGGTGGATTTTGAATGTCTCGATCTGTAACAGTAAGAGGAGTTTTGCGGCCCAAGATGTTACAGATCGAGATTGAAGTCGGGGAGGGACCCCTGTGTCTCGATCTGTAACATCTAGACCCGAATTCCGCTCCCACCTGTTACAGATTGAGATGTTTGTGTCCGCGCCAGCCCCACCCCTAGCCGTGGTCCCATATAAACAAACCCCGTGGTAAACTTGACCGGACTGTTAATATCCCGAAAGGTACCCGTAATGTCCAAGTACATCTCCGAGCTCATGTCGCCGCAGCTTATGGGCGTCGTCTATGCCTTCGTTGGCTTTATCATCGCCCTGTACGTGCTGTCGGTCGTCTATGTGTTCATCGACGCTCGCCGCCGCGGCGCCAGCGCCTACGTGGCATGGGGCATCATCGCCCTCATCCCGTTTGTAGGCCTCATCGCCTACCTGGTCCTGCGCCCGCATTCCTACGCGTCCGACCGCGAGGAGCAGGAGCTGGACATGGCTCTGCGCGAGCGTCAGCTTGCCCAGTACGGCACCTGCCCGCAGTGCGGCGCGCCCATCGAGAAGGACTTCGTCGTCTGCCCGGTGTGCGATACCCAGGTTCGCAACGTGTGCCCCAGCTGCCATCGCCCGCTCGATGCGCACTGGAAGGTCTGCCCCTACTGCCGAACTCGCATCCAGTAACGCATCCATCGCCGGGCCGGCCGCAAGCCACGGGCACGCCGCAAGCCACGCGCGCCCCATACCCCGCCCACACGATGAAGCATGCGTAGAAAATCGCCCGCCGTGCCATTAAGGTGCGGCGGGCGCTTGTATACCAAGGCAACCTGCCTATAATGATGCAAGTTAAAACGCCGAGCGCATCGCACGCACTTGCATCAGGCATCCGAGAGGAGAAAACATACCCATGAAGGCACTCTACAATGACGGTTCGGTGGCCGAGCTCCCGCAGGACGAGGTCACGCACGTCATCCGCCACTCCGCCGCGCACATCATGGCGCAGGCCATCAAGCGCCTGTACCCCCAGGCCGACTTTGCCTACGGCCCCGCGACCGACAACGGCTTCTACTACGACGTCGACCTGCCCGAGGGCGTCAAGATCAGCGAGGACGACTTCCCCGCGATCGAGGCCGAGATGAAAAAGATCGTCAAGGAGAACCTCAAGTTCACCGTGTTCGAGAAGCCCCGCGCTGAGGCCATCGCCCTTATGGAGGAGCGCGGCGAGAAGTACAAGGTCGAGCACATCGGCGACCTGGACGACGACGCCCGCATCACCTTCTACCAGCAGGGCGACTACATCGACATGTGCGTCGGCCCCCACATCTGCTACACCAAGGCGCTGAAGGCCTTTAAGCTCACCGGCGTCTCGGGCGCCTACTGGAAGGGCGACAAGGACAACAAGATGCTCACCCGCATCAACGGCGTCGCCTTTGCCACCAAGGAAGAGCTCGACGAGCACATGCACATGCTCGAGGAGGCCAAGAAGCGCGACCACCGCAAGATCGGCCGCGAGATGGATCTCTTTATGATGCGCGACGAGGCCCCCGGCTTCCCGTTCTTCCTGCCCAATGGCATGATCCTTAAGAACACGCTGCTGGACTACTGGCGCGAGATCCACCACAAGGCCGGCTACGTGGAGATCTCTACGCCGCTCATCATGAACAAGCAGCTGTGGAAGACCTCGGGCCACTGGGACCACTACAAGGACAACATGTATTCCACCGTCATCGACGACGAAGAGTACTGCATTAAGCCCATGAACTGCCCGGGCGGCGTGCTGGTGTACGCCTCCAAGCCGCACTCCTATCGCGAGCTGCCCATTCGCGCCGGCGAGATTGGCCTGGTACACCGCCACGAGCTGCGCGGCGCCCTGCACGGTCTGTTCCGCGTGCGCTGCTTTAACCAGGACGACGCCCACCTGTTTGTGCGTCCCGACCAGCTGACCGACGAGATCGTGGGCGTGGTCAACCTCATCGACTCCGTGTACCAGAAGTTTGGCTTTAAGTACCACGTTGAGCTTTCCACCCGCCCCGAGGACTCTATGGGCTCGGACGAGGATTGGGCGCGTGCTGAGGAGGGCCTGCGTACCGCTCTGGAGAAGCTGGGCATGGACTACGAGGTCAACGAGGGCGACGGCGCCTTCTACGGCCCCAAGATCGACTTCCACCTGGAGGACTCGCTCGGCCGTACCTGGCAGTGCGGCACCGTCCAGCTCGACTTCCAGATGCCGCTCAACTTTGATCTGGAGTACGTGGACGCCGACGGCACCAAGAAGCGCCCCATCATGCTACACCGCGTATGCTTTGGCTCCATCGAGCGCTTCATCGGTATTCTGATTGAGCATTTTGCGGGCAAGTTCCCCACCTGGCTGGCTCCCGTGCAGGTCAAGGCACTTCCGGTTTCCGAGAAGAGCCGCGACTACGCCCACGAGGTGTGCGCCAAGCTGGAGGAGGCCGGCATTCGCGTGGTCTGCGACGACCGCGACGAGAAGATCGGCTACAAGATCCGCGAGGCTCGCAGCATCGACCGCGTGCCCTACATGCTCATCCTTGGCGAGAAGGAGGTCGAGGCCGGCAACATCTCCGTTCGCGATCGCTCCAATGAGACCGTTCAGATGAGCGTTGACGAGTTTGTTGCCAAGGTGCTCGAGGAGATCAAGACCCGCGCCTAAGGCAAACTTCACAACAATTAACAAAGGCGACCGTCCTCAAAGGGCGGTCGCCTTTTTTCATGCCCAAATAAGAAAAGCCGCTGGTTAAGCGGCTTTTTTTGTTGCACAAAAAGGTACAGGTTTTTATAGAGGGGTATGGAGATGTACCTACTAGCAGTACATTTTGCGTAATCTGGGCAAACGCTGATTAATTGCTCGTATAATGTCGTCTGTCGAAAGATACAAAAACCTGTACTTTTGCGACTGCGCCTAGCTGTGAGCGAGAAGCCTGTTCTAAACGCCCCTGCATTTGCGTGCATCGCAAAGCCAAAAGATGGGGCGAGAACATGGAGCAGACGGCACGGTGCCAAGAGCAGCTGCCGGGCGCATTTAACGGCGCCATCACCAACAGCCAGCACGGCCGAGTCCGCTGGTATCTGGTCCACACCCCCAATGGAAAAGAGCGCGAGATCTGCGAAAAGGTCCGCCGCATTATCCCGCACGAGCTGATGCAGGACGCTTTTGTAATGCAAAAGGAGTTCTGGTTTAAGCGGGACGGCGCCTGGTCGCTCCAAACCAAACCCATGTACAAGGAATACTTCTTCGTCGCCACGCGCGATGCCGCTGCGCTCGATAGGGCTTTGGCTCAGTTGAGCTTTGGCTGCCGCATCGCCGGCAGTAGGGAGCGGGCGTACATGCCCATGCCGGACGATGCGCAGGACTGGTACCGCAGTGTGCTCGACGACGACGGCGTGGTGCGCAACAGCGTGGCGCGCATAGAAGACGGCGTGTTGCACATAGAGCAGGGTCCCTTGGTGGGGCAAGAGGCCCGCGTGAAGAAGATCGACCGTCATAAGCGCTGGTGCCTGGTGGACGTGGGCGATGGCGACTCCACATTTAGGGAGCTACTACCGCTCGACGTTCCCAGCAAAACGTAAGGGAGACGTTGCATCAGCTATTTGTTCGCATTTCTTGAATTTACCGATTGGGGGATCCCTGGGGAATGGGGACGTAAGTTTGACTGTGGCTGCTAAGGAAATGACAGAGAGCAATGCGCCCGTGGTGGCGTCGCTAACCTTTCAGAAGATACAACCGAGCGGTACGCTGGCTTACCGTTTTTTGAAGAGGCTGTTTGATTTTGTTTTTAGCCTTTGCGTGAGCGTGGTGCTGGTAATTCCAGTGGCCATTGTCTGTGCGTTCATCTGTCTGGAATCGCCCGGAAACCCGCTGTACGCACAGGAGCGCGTCGGCAAGGGCGGTAAGACTATCAAGATTCTTAAGCTTCGCAGCATGGTCGTCGACGCTGGCAATGTACAGAAGTATCTGAGCCCCGAGCAGCTACATCAGTGGGAAGTCGAGCGCAAGGTCGACGATGATCCACGTATTACCAAAGTCGGTCAGATCATCCGCAAGTGCTCCATCGATGAGATGCCTCAGTTTCTCAATGTGCTGAACGGCGATCTTTCAGTCATTGGCCCCCGTCCCATTACAAGGGATGAGCTTGAGCAGCATTTTTCGGATGAAGAAAAGGCTGAACTGCTCTCAGTTCAGCCTGGAATTACTGGACTTTGGCAAGCGACTGATCGCAATGAAGCGACCTTTGAGAGTGGTCTGAGGCAAAAGATAGAACTTCGCTACGTTCAGAATCGCTGCTTCCGTATGGACTGGAAATGCTTCGCTGGCACTTTTGGTGCCATGTTTGGAAAACGTAAAAGTGGAAGGTAGACAATTGTCTTCACAGAAGGATATTACGGTTGCTGTTGCAGCTCATAAGCCGTATTGCATGCCGAATGATAAGTGTTATCTCCCTCTTCACGTTGGGGCAGATTTGCATCCGGAAGTTTGTTTGGACATGCAGCAGGATAACCTGGGGGATAATATCTCTCAAAAAAACGCTTCTTATTCTGAGCTTACTGGGATGTACTGGCTTTGGAAGAATTGTAGTTCCCTTTATAAGGGCTTGGTACACTACAGGCGGCATTTTAAAACCATTGATCCGTCAAAGGCAAAATCCAAAAATCCTTTTGATCTAATTGCGGGTAGCGAGGATTTTAAGGAAGTATTTGACTCAACAAATTCACAGGTAATCGTTCCCAAAGCTCGTAACTATTATATCGATACCGTTGAGGCGCACTATCGTCATACTCTTCCGGGTGAACAGCTAGATGCAACGCGAGCGGCACTTAATTGTTATTGCCCCAAATATATTCCCGCCTTCGAACGTGAAATGTCTGGCACCAAAGCTCATATGTTTAACATGTTCGTTGCTGAAGGCGTTGTATTTAACGCTTATTGCGAGTGGCTCTTCTTTGTGCTCGAGAAAATAGAAAGTTCTTTGGATTCAACAGAATACGATGCGTTCAATGCTCGATGGCCTGGTCGCATCAGCGAGATGTTACTAGATACCTGGTTGTCGACAAATGACATCAAGTTGGCAGAAATGCCTACCATCAGCCCGGAACCAGTTGACTGGATTGCTAAGGGTAGCGGTTTTTTGGCAGCCAAGTTTTTTGGCAAAAAATATAAACGTAGTTTTTAGGTCGGATAATTAATAATGGGTTTATCAACTTTTGAATTGTTTAAACATATAAAGAACACAAGCTCAACAATCGAGCTGACGGGAGATTCACTCTGCTCGCTTCAAAATGTTCTTAAAATGATGCTTCAAGATTTTCAGGTTGCTGCAAATAAAGCTGAAGCTCGATGGACCTTAAGTGGCGGCACCTGCCTCGGGTCTCTTCGCCATCATGGATTTATTCCATGGGACGATGATATTGACATTAATTTGATTCATGATGATTTGACAAAGTTTGTTGATGCCATCAATTCTTTATTCCCAGGTAAATACACCATTCAAATTCCTGGTTTGACCGATGGTTATGATTTGGGCTTTGCGAGAATGCGTCTTAACGGAACCATTGTCCGAAACAGAGATGATATCGGTCTTCCTAGTTCGAGTTGCGGTGCTTATATCGATATTTTTCTACTCGAAAGTGTTCCAGATAATTTTATTTGCCGCGGAATTCATGGCTTTGTATCTATGGCTCTGGGGTTCTGCTATTCGTGTCGTCGCTTTGAGGCGCATGCAGATTTATATAACTCTTTGGTTGCCGGCAACGAATCTGCCTTAAAAGTCTTTAAGCGTAAGGAAATGATCGGGAAGTTGTTTTCTTTCTACACCCCTGAAAAATGGGTGGCGCTTTGGAATCGATGGAATTCCAAGTATCGCAATAGTAGCAGTAAGTACATTTCAATACCGACTGGACGCAAACACTATTTTGGTGAGCTATATAGTCGCGATGCATTTTTTCCAACAGAGCCGGGTGAGTTTGAAGGACTTCTGCTTCCAGTGCCCAATGATTTCAAGGTTTATATGGAAGCGCTTTATGGGCCCGATTACATGACGCCACCGCCATTAGAGGACCGAGAAGTACATGTTGTCTATGAGTTTGATTTAGGAAAGTACTCAAATATCGAGAGTGAGGATTTGTAAAAATGAACGTTGCAATTGTAATCGCTGGCGGCGTCGGTTCTCGTATGGGCCAGCAAATCCCCAAACAGTTTATTAATGTGCGCGATAAGCCTGTTTTAATATATACACTTGAGGCATTCCAGGCGCATCCGCAGGTCGAGGCTATTGAAGTTGTTTGTATCGATGGCTGGGAAGACATTCTCAAAGCATATGCAAAGCAGTTCGGTATTTCTAAATTAAAATGGGTTGTTAAAGGTGGAAAGACTGGTCAGGAGTCTATTCGCAATGGCGTATATGGGCTCGAGGGAATTCTGTCTAATGATGACATTGCTATTATTCACGATGGCGTGAGACCGATGTTGGATTCGGACGTGATTACCGACGTGATTCGTGTTTGCCAAAAATATGGTAATGCTGTTACAAGCTTGCCTTATAACGAACAAATATTTGTTGTTAATCAAGACGATGAATCAACTACCGACAAATTTATTCCGAGAGAGACTCTTCGTCGTGTTTCTACTCCGCAGGCATATCGCTACGGTAATTTATTGAAATCCTATAAGAAGGCTTTTGCTGAGGGTATTGGTATTTACGATTCGCATTACACCAATACGATGATGGTTGAGCTTGGCGAAACTCTACATTTTGCTGCTGGTTCGGATAAGAATATTAAGCTAACTACCCCTGAGAACCTCGACACTTTCCGCGCTTATTTAGCCACTTCAGGATGTAGGGATTAAAAGTAGGGTATTTCTAATGAATAGACTCGAATCTAACATATACATCTCAGAGCTAGATTCAATTTGTAGCCAAGATCTCCCATGGGAAAAACTTGCAGGGAAGACCCTTTCTCTTTCTGGCGCTACTGGAATGATAGGCTCATTTCTCATAGACGTTATTATGAGGAAAAATAGAATTAATCACCTTGGTTGTCGCATCCTTGCTATCGGTAGAAGTGAGGAGAAAGCTCGTGCCAGGTTGCCTTATTTTGATAATGCTTTATTTAAATTTGAGGAGATGGATATTACCGAAAGAGGGGTAATGCCGTCAGGTCCTTCAGATTTTGTTATCCACCTTGCTAGCTCTACGCATCCACGTCAATATGCGAGTAACCCTGTCGGCACTATTTGCTCAAATGTTGACGGACTTCATAATTTGCTTGAGTATTCCTCAGAACACGGTGCAAGATTGCTTTTCGCCTCTTCTGTTGAGGTGTATGGAGAAAACCGTGGAGATGTTGAACGATTTGACGAGGAGTATTGTGGATATATTGACTGCAATACTCTTCGCGCCTGCTATACAGAGTCGAAACGTCTTGGCGAGACTATGTGCCAGGCTTACCGTTCACAGAAATCTGTTGAAACTGTTATTGCTCGCATAGCCCGAGTATACGGACCAACTCTACTTCCCGATGATTCTAAGGCGCTCTCTCAGTTTATGCATAAGGCGCTTTGTCACCAAAATGTGGTACTTAAGAGTAGTGGAACTCAACACTTTTCATATTTACATGTTGCAGATGCTGTTTCCGGATTGCTTTACGCGCTGCTACTTGGTGTAGATGGCGAAGCATATAACCTTGCTGACCCTTCTTCGGATGTCACCTTACGTGATCTGGCAATGATGGTTGCTTCAGCTGGAAACGTTGAAGTTGTTTTTGATTTGCCAGATGCTGAGGAAGCAGCAGGGTACTCAAAAGCTTCGATTGCGCTCATGGACGGTAGCAAAATGAGAGAACTTGGATGGATTCCATTTAAGGGAATAAAAGATGGTGTGGCTGAGACGCTTTCCGTTCTCCAAAACTTGGAGGCGGAATGAGGAGCGCAAAGCTCGATATACAATCTAATCTAAATGGAGATGACAAAGATCCTCTTGTTTCGATTGTTGTTCCCGTCTTTAACGCCCCGGTTAAAGCGCTTGAGAGATGCCTCTTGTCGTTATTTAATCAAAGTTACTCCAATGTTGAATTCATCATCGTTGATGATGGAAGCGATGATGAGTGTTTAACCGTTGAGCAGAGACTTGTATCGGGGGAGGCTCGTGCGCGAATTGTTAAGGGAGGCCATAAAGGCGTATCACACGCTAGAAACATCGGAATCCGCGAAGCTCAGGGTGAATGGGTTGCTTTCTCTGATTCTGATGATGAATTGAATCCTTCGTTTATTAATCAGGCTCTCCAGATTGCATTGGGAGAGAATGTAGATCTTGTCTGTGGTGGAGTCGCCCATCTATTTTTCGGTGATTCTCCGACCGACTGCTGCGATGCATGCGACTATTGCATCCTTGATGAGTCTCGTGAATTGATGGCAGCAAAATTTCAAATGCTTGGACATGCGAAGTATTGCTTCGACTCTTTGCCTGATTTTAATGGTCGTGGACCTGTTGCAAAGCTTTATCGTGCTGATATTCTTGAGACCCTGCGTTTTGAAGAGGATATTCCTATCGGCGAAGATACGCTCTTTAATTACAGGTTTATTGAAAAATGCAAAACGATGGCAATTGCTTCTAATGTCTGGTATTGGTATTACCAATACCAAGGGTCTGCTGTTCATTCGATTGAGGTTGACCCATGGGAGCGCTCCATTAAGGGAATCATGTCAACATGTTCTTTAGAAGATGAACAGGTGTCATTTATTTCACGATGCGCTTTTTTAACTGCCCAGGGTATTGAGACTTTTGTTCGAAACTCAGGTCTGATTGGGGCAAAAAAATCGAGCGTGCGGCTTCTTTCCTTTGCTTCCGATCAAGGGTGTTTTTCTGAGCATTGTTTCGAAGGTTACTGTCTTTCTCTCTGGCTTCAAGTATTCACGATTCTTTGTAAAAAAGGTTTCTTTACCTTTGCCTATCTATTTTGGGGATTAAGAACTGTGGTCAAAGACCACCTAGCGGGGAAAGTTCTAATTGATAAGGACACGCATTAATGAGTGATATTGGAATAAATGGAAAAACAGGCAATGCTGCCTCCGTTATTGGATGCATGAGCATAGGGGAGTTTGTATTCTACCTCGCTTACGCCTTGTATTTTTTCAGCTGTATTCTCGATCGAACGACATTCGTTGAATTTCTCTTTATTCCGGTTTCACTTTTGTCAAATATTCTCAGCCTGGCAATTCTTTGCCTTTTGATTTTTAAATTTATTCTTCAAAAGGCTTCTGTAAATGGCTGGCTAATGGCAGCACTTGTCGTTCTTGTTGGCTTTGTTTCATGGAGGAATTCGCAGGAAGGATGGTTATTTTGGCTTGCTCTCTTTATTGTCTGCTCTGAGGGCGTCGAATTGAATAAACTTGCGATTATTTCACTTGTCCTGTCGATCATGATCCTAGTCATTGCGCCATTGTTTGCTGTCTCGGGTATTATTGAAAATCTAATTCTAATTCGCTCAGGTATTGCTCGTCAGTCGTTGGGCTTTACTCACCCTAATATTTTCGGCATGTATGTTATTCTCGCGTGCACATCAATTTCTGTTCTGCGATTTGGAAAAACCCCTTTGTTCCAATCAATGCTGCTTATATCTGCTGCCATTCTTATTTTGGTTGTGTCGGATTCAAGATCAACAGCAATTCTTGCTGTTTTCCAAGTTTTACTATTGCTTGTTTTCTACAAAGTGGAAAACAAACGTTTAAGAAGAATCATTTCGATAGGTTTTGTTATCGCCGTTGTTTTGATTGTTTTCATTAGCTTTTATTTTATGGTTAACTATAACCCAGCTCGCTCAATAGATTCAGTTTTGAATAACCTTTTATCGGGAAGATTGAGATTGGCTCATGGCTATTATCAGATGAAGGGCCTCTCGCTATTTGGTACAAATTATATTGATAGTCCTGTAATCTATTGGGAAAATGGAAAACCGTATCATTTCGTCGTTGATAACGCGTACTGCCATTTGATTTTGCGTTACGGTATTATTCCGTCTGCCTTATTTATATTTGGACTATTTTCACTTTTGATTAAAATGGTTCGCCAAAATCAATGGGACTCACTCTTGTTCGGTATTGTTTTAATGTCGGTATACGGTCTTACCGAAACTTTGGGTGTTCGCATCGAATGTAATTATTTTCTTTTTGCGATCGGATCCGAGCTTCTCTTTTCTCTATCCAAAATCGATAAGAGGGAAGTCGGTTTTCAAAAATATGCTGGAGTGCCACATGAGTAGTATCGTGACGCGAAAAACCGATGTGATATGGAATTACATTGGGACAATAGTTTCGATGGCAAGTGGTTTCATCCTTCTTCCGTTGCTTATGCGCTTTCTCTCTGATGAGGAATTGGGACTTTGGTATGTTTACATTGCTCTCTCTAATTTTGCCATGCTCTTTGAGTTTGGTTTCAATCCAACCTTTGCTCGAAATATCGTATATGTGGTGAGCGGTGCCCGTCGTCTTTCCGTTAAAGGGTGTGATAAAGAGTCAGTTGAAGATGGTATTGATTGGCATCTTTTGAATACGGTAATTAAGGCTTCCAAGGTTATATACGCGATTCTTGCTGTCGTTGTGTTGCTTCTGCTTGCCACGGCTGGCTCGGTATATATTTTCTACGTTGCTTCTAATATGAATTTCGCTGATGTTTGGCTTTCATGGGCTCTCTTCTGTTTTTCTATATTTCTCAATCTCTATTTTCTTTGGTCGATCACGGTATTAAGAGGATATGGGGATATTGCCGGAGAAAATAAGGCGGTCGTAATTGGTAGAGTAAGTCAGCTCTTTATTAGTGGCGTAATGCTCGTTGCGGGCTTTGGGCTTGTTGGCGCATCCATTGGGTTTCTTATGAATGCTGTACTTCTTAGGGTTTCCGCTTTGATTATACTAAGTAAACATCGAGAGATTGAAGAGGGCCGGCGTTTGGATAAGCTGCCGGTTAACTTCTCTTCAATTCAGGAGATTTTTTCTACCATTTTCCATGTCGCATGGCGTGATGGCTTGGTTCAGCTTTCTCTTTATGCTTCCACTCAAGCCATGAGTATTTTGAGTTCTATCTTTCTCGGACTATCTGAGACTGGTACTTATTCCATTCTCCTGCAGTTCGCTAATGCAATTTACAATTTTGCATCTACGTATCCAAAGTCTTTTTATCCTGCTATGCAGTCAGCTTATGCGGAGGGTGAATCTGGTAAACAGAGGAAATTTGTATCGTCTGGGATTGTAGGTTATTGGATTCTCTTTATTCTTGGCACTGCTGGTGTCTGTGTTGTTATTTTTCCTCTCTTACCATTATTCAAGCCTGGCATTGATATTGACTATGCTTTGTTTCTTGTAATGTGTTTATATGTCGGGCTTCTTCAGCAGCATTCTATTTTTTGCAATTACATTATCAGCATGAACGAGATTCCTTATATGTGGGGATATATTATTGCATCTATTTTTGGCTGCGTTCTTGTTTGTCTGTTTTCTGGTTCTTTTGGCTTGGGGGCTTGGGGTATTATATTAGGTCAGGCAATTTCTCAGTTAGCCTATAATAATTGGAAATGGCCCGTGTACCTATGTAAGAAACTGGGAAGCTCTTATCGAGAGGTTGTTATAGAGGGCGTTCAATTGTGGATTGCTAAATTTGTTAGCCGTTTTACTCGATTGCGGGCATGACGAAACTCTATTAGACTCAGTTCGGCTTTTGTCATCTTCATATTTTATTTCACTCCATTTGCATGAATGGGTTTGGGCATCGGCGAAAGTCGGTGCCCCACTTTTGTAGAACAGAAACGTTGACGCAACTGTTGTAAATAATGGGGATGCAGATCTGTTGTAGCATCCCCATAAATTAATTTTTATTGATTGACGCGTTGACTCTCAAATGGTTAACTACGCCTCCGTGGGCTCCACGCCCAGCTCGTTGCGGACGAGCTCGAAGGCCGCGGCGATGGCCTTGTCCATGTCGTAGTACTTGTAACCGCCCAGGCGACCGGCAAAGACCACGTCGCCCTCCTGCGTAGCCAGCTCCTCGTACTGCCTGTAGAGGGCCTCGTTCTTGGCATCATTGATGGGGTAGTAGGGCTCGTCGCCGGGCTTCCAGTCCGCCGGGTACTCGCGCGTGATGACGGTCTTATCCTGCGTGCCGAACTCAAAGTGCTTGTGCTCGATGATGCGGGTGTAGGGGATCTCGCGCTCGGTGTAATTGACCACGGCCACGCCCTGGTGGTCCTGCTCGTCGAGCGTCTCGGTCTCAAAGCGCAGGCTGCGGTACTCGAGCGTGCCCAGCTTGAAGTCGTAGAACGCGTCGATGGGGCCGCAGTAGATCGTCTTGGCGGCGATGCCGGGCTCGGCGGCGACCAGCTCCTTGTACTCCACGCCGCAGCGCACCTCGACGCCCTCGAGCATGTTGGCGACCATCTTGGTGTAGCCGCCCATGGGGATGCCCTGGTAGCGGTCGTTGAAGTAGTTGTTGTCGTAGGTGAAGCGGCAGGGGAGGCGCTTGATGATGCTCGCGGGCAGGTCGCGGCAGTCGCGGCCCCACTGCTTCTCGGTATAGCCCTTCACGAGCGTCTCGAAGATGTCGCGGCCGACGAGCGACAGCGCCTGCTCCTCGAGGTTTGCCGGCTCTCCGATGTTCTCGGCGGCCACCTGCTCGGCGATCTTGGCCTTGGCGTCTGCCGGCGTGACGACGCCCGGCCACATCTTGGCGAAGGTGTTCATGTTGAAGGGCATGTTGTACATGCTGCCGTGGAAGTTTGCGACCGGCGAGTTGACGTAGTTGTTGAACTCGGCGAAGCGGTTGACGTAGTCCCAGACGTCCCTCATGGAGGTGTGGAAGATATGCGCGCCGTAGCGGTGGACCTGGATGCCCTCGACGTCCTCGGTGTAGACGTTGCCGGCGATGTGATCGCGGCGGTCGATGACCAGGACCGACTTGCCGGCGCGCTTGGCGGCGTTGGCGAAGACGGCGCCCGAGAGGCCGGCGCCGACGACGAGGTAATCGTACTGGGACATGGATAAGCTCCTTTTGATTTGGTGTTGGGTGGTGTTGCGGAACAAGCGCAGCAGGTTGAGTTGTGCTGGTGAATTAGTTCCAATTAGCAGTGTAGCAGATAAGGCAGAAAATAATTCAATTTGAGGCTGTGTACGATTGCTGTATGGGGCCTCAAATCGCTATTGTCAGCCACTCCTGGGCGGGGGTGCCGTTGGGCTCGTAGAGCCAAACCTCGTTGCCCTCGTCCGTGCCGCGGCCGCGGTCGTCGAGCGCCAGCCCCGAGGCGGACGTCACCGCGTGGCCGCCTCCGCTGGCCGAGACGCGCCACAGCTGCGAGGCCGACCCGTCGGGGGAGGCCAGGACGGCCTGGTCGCCCGACTCGGTCAGCAGCATGCCGCCCGAGTAGATCCTGTACAGGCCCGTGGCCGCGTCGCGCTCGAAGGAGAGGGAGCCGGCGCGGGCCGACAGGGAGCAGCCGGAGGCGGAGGCCGAGACGGCCATCCCCCCGTCGAGGGAGGACGCGACTCGGTAGCGGCCGTCGTCAATGACCCTTTCCAAAGCTGCTATTTTGTATTCAGCTTTCAGGTCGTACTTAGCGCTCCATTTGTTGTTCGATTCCTTGGTGACGTTTGATGTCACGCTAAGCCCAACTTTGGCATCGTCGGTCTTCCGCTCTCTCTGATTCATCGCATAAGCAACAATCCCGTTCTGAATCCTCGAGATGCTCGGCGGGAAGGACTGGTTGTCGGCATCGATTGAAAAGTTCTCTTCTTTGGCATCCAGGTGCTGCTGAATGCGGTCGGCATACTTCTCGGCCCATTCATCGGCCTTGCCGTTTCGCACAAAGTAATTGTTGGACAGGTCGGTTGAGCGATAGGCATAGCTGCCCTTTTGGTAGTTTGCCGCATGGTCGGAGTGGGCGATTGCCATGAGCTCGTCTGTCAGGCCAAAGTACAGATGGCGCTGGTCCAGGTCTCCGTACCAGTTGTCGCTAGTGTCGTCCCAGGTTAGGTCCATCTGGCACCATTTGCCGTCGATCTTTACGGCGTTCCAGGTGTGACCGTTTCCGGTGATGTGGCCGTTGGCGATGCCCGCTGCGTTAAGGAGCTTGGAGTAGATGCGCTGGTAGCTCTCGCAGGTGCCCTGGTGGCGCGTGAGGCCGCTTTCGGCCGAGCACCAGTTGAGGTTGTGGTCGTACTCAAGCTGGTCGAGCGTCCAGTCGTGGAGCCACAGCGCCATGTCGTATTCCGAGCCGTTTGTCTCTTGCCTGCACTGGGTCACGGCGTTGTTGACGATCTGCGTGACGCTTGGGTGGGCGGCGTCGTTTACGGTCACCTCCGCCGTGGTGCGCAGGTAGTAGACCCCCTTGTCGTTTTGGGGGTCGTTTCCGTCGTGGTCCATAAAGTAGAAGTGGATGCGGTACGTGCCCGATGCCGTGAAGTCAAAGGTGAAGTCGTGGCCTGTGGTGCCCAGGTTGTAGTAGCTGGCCCATGCCGGGCGCGACGCGTCGCAGACGCTTTCCTGGCTACCGCCGTCCCAATAGGTGGGCACGTCCATGCGCGCCTTGGCCTGGGACGAGCCGTTGGTCTGGGTTACGTGGAAGGTCGTCGCGGTGCCCGCGGGGGCGTCGTTCCACGAAACGGTGAAGGTGACGCCGTTTTGGGTTGCCGTGGCGGAGTGGGCGTAGCCGGTTTGTGACGTGACGGAGATTGCGGCGGGCGTGGGGTTTGCTTGGGTGCGGAGGGATGGGGTGGGGGCTGTGGTGGCCGTGCCGGTTGCGGCGGCGGTGTCGTCGGCGCTTTCCGTGTTGACGGCGCTGGTGCCAGTGGATGTTGCGGTGCTGTCCTCTACGGTATCTGCTGTCGTATTTGCGTTGGTGCCGTCTTCAGCCTTGCCTGTGTCGCTGTTCGTGGCGTCGGCTTGCGCCTGCTGCTCGGCTGTTTCTTGAGGCCGAATCGCCTCCGCAATGGCTGCCATAGGCATCGTCGCGCCGACCATGGACGTGCACGCGATCGCGCAGAGCAGGTAGTAAAGGGGTCGTTTCATAGCGGAGCCTCTCGGTGAGCAGCCAATAGGGTCCGAAGGCAGCTCCAGGCCAGCACTCCGCACATATTTAGTTGGGGATTATTTTACGGGAACCCCAATCAACATCAGCGAACTTTCTGGGGAATGTTGGGGAGGGGGAGGGAGCGGGCCTGTTTTAGTCCTCGACGGCGCTCTGACCCGAGCTGGGTTGACTACACGCGATGCGGCAGCTTCAACATGAGGCCGTCTTCCGCTTCTTCGAGACTCGGCACTGAGGCCTTTCAGGAAAAGTCAGCGAGGCTGCTGCCTAGTTTATTGCGGCTTACGACCGGGCAATAAGCAGGCGTCTCAACATGTTGGTCAAGCAAAATCTTTTGTTAATTTCGAACAGGTATTCGATGTGGATGACTTTGTACCGGGCGAAAGCGATTGAGTCTAATTATGTTTTCATGCAGGTCAAGGGTGCTGTCTACAAGGGGATGAGCTGACTCGTAATTTCGCGTGAATAAGTTCCGCATTATTTTAGCTGCGTTTACCTGTTAAAACACAACATCTTGTGCTCATCATCAAAAAAGAAAACAGGATATGGAACTGGCGAAGGGCTACAATTGAAACAACGAGAAGCGTCGTTTCCCCATTACAACCTAATTGTTCGGAAGGAGTCGGATGGAATAGTTGTCAAAATCGAGGCCATATTGATGGTCCATTAAATTTCTTTAGGGGCGTGTGCGCTTATTGGTCAACAGCAGTATGCGCCCCCGTTTGTTCAAATCATTTCCAAATAGCTCTTCTTCAAGAACCTGACACTTGCGTGGCGGGGTGGGTTAGTTTGTAAAAAATGCGAAGGATGGCTTTTGGATTCTTGGAGGTGCGTAATTATTGGCCAATAACTATCTAGATGATTTGCTTGGAAAAATCTCTGCTTACGATCTGTTCAATGTGCTCTTACCGGGTGCACTCGTAACATATTCCGTCAGTCAGATGCCGTTGGGCAGTTGTATCGACTGCTCTAACTGGCTGGCACTATTTGTGATGAGTTATGTTCTCGGTCTTATTGCGTCGCGGATTGGCTCTCTTTGCATTGAACCGTTGGTCCGCAAACTACAACCGACCGGAAAGCGGGACTATTCTGCCTTTGCATATGCTCAGAAACGCGATCCAAAGGTCGAGCAGCTCTTAATGATTTCAAATATGTATCGCAGCCTGGCGGGGGCCGGTGTCCTGCTCGTAATTATTCTGCTTGCATCATTGTTGCCGGAATCTCATCGGCTTCCAGCGGCGCTGTGCTCTTTTATCGCCTTATTTGTTGCCTCCTGGATCAAGCAGGAACGGTATGTAGAAAAACGAATCAACTTCAATCTTGAGGAGTGTGATAACCATGAGCGAGATTAAGTCTCTGTCCGTTGATAACGGCGACATGTTTTATATCAATCACAATACTGATAACTTCAGCATGATTGACTGTAATATTACCGATGAGCGTAAGTCGGAAATCCTTGATGAGGTCAAAAACCTTGCAGGGAAAAAGGGCGTCGTTCGTTTTATCAGTACGCATCCGGACCAAGATCATATTCAGGGTATTGAGTATCTTGATGAGCTCGGGCTTATTAAAAATTTCTATTACGTTGACAATAATGTCTCCAAGTCCACGGAGACTGAGAGTTTCAAAAAGTATAAAGATCTGAAGGAGTCGTCGTGCGCTTACAAAATATACAAGGGGTGTAAGCGCAAATGGATGAACGTTTCTGATGGTGAGCGCGGTTCTGCTGGGATTAGCGTCCTCTGGCCCGATGTGAATAATGAGACCTTCCGGGATGCTTTGCGGGATGCCGAAAGCTCTGATAAACCCAATAATATTAGTCCTGCGATTGTCTACTCTCTTGATGAAGGGGTCCGTGCGCTTTGGCTTGGTGACATGGAGAATGACTACATGGAGGCGATCGAAGATGACATTGCGCTTTCGCCTGTGGACATTCTTTTTGCGCCGCATCATGGACGGAAGTCCGGTCGCGTTCCTAAGACATGGCTGGATAAGCTGGACCCTCGGTTGATCGTTGTGGGAAAAGCTCCGTCAGACGAGCTTGAGTATTACTCGAATTACAACACTCTGACACAGAACAGCGCTGGCGATATTTTGTTCTGTTGCGAGGCCGGTAAGACTCACGTTTACGTTGGATCTCCTTCTTACAGCGTCAATTTCTTAGACCGAGACCCTAATGCTTCGGTTGTGAAGGGTTCGCTGTATTATTTGGGCTCTTTTGATTGCGGTGATCGCTAGTCCTGCTGTTGCCTCGTTCAATCATGGCCTGTCTGTGCTTTTGCCTTACAGGCCATGATACGACCTTCAGTCTCCTTGAGATAGTGTAGAATGTCGTCCTGATATACAAAAGCTTTTTGGGAGCTTTAAGGGTGACGCTTTCTGTTGGAGAGTGTCGCCCTTTTTTCATGCATGTAATGCGACGTGTTAGCTGAACGCCATTCCGGCAATGGGATGGTCGAGTAAGGGCGGTTTGCACCTTGCGCTTGCTTTCATTGATGTAGCAAGCACTTGATTTAGCATACTTAAAGTCTATAATCAAAGAAAAACTCTGATATACCTTTTCAAAACAATGAAAGGAATGTTGAGTAACATGCTTTGCCAGTTCACCTTTAAGAACTATCGGTCCTATCGCGACGAGGCGGAGCTTTCCATGCAGGCGACGCCGATGAAGGAGTTTGAGCGTTCCCTCATAGAGTGTTCTGACGGGCAGAGTTTCCTTCCGGTGGCTGCGGTGTACGGGCCCAATGCCGGCGGCAAGTCTAATCTGCTCGAGGCTCTTGACTACGTTCGTTCGGCGGTGGCCAGACCAATTAGATTGCTGTCTGCCGGCTCTGATGCGCCAGAGGGTGATCGCCCTTTGATAGCCCGTTGTTCGGCGTTTGAGTTCGATGACGTGTCTGCTGCCGAGCCCACCGAGTTCGAGCTCTATTACCGCGCGGGTGAGCATGAGTACCGCTATGTTCTGTCTGTACACGCCGATGAGATCGTGTCCGAAGGGCTGTGGCGGCGTAAATTGGGAGCGTCGCGTACGGCGATGCTGTTCGAGCGCGAGGATACAAAGGTTGAACTCGGCCCCACACTGCGTAAGCTTGTGACGGCTGCGAGGTTCAACCCGAGCCTGCCGTACCTATCGTTCCTTTGCATCAACTTCGATGCGCCGGTGGTCCAGGAGGCGGCCAGCTGGTTTCTCGACACTGTGTTTCTCAACTACAACAGTTCCTACCTGGAGCGGATGCTCGAGCAAATGCTCGACGAGGGCGACTCGCGCGAGGTCACGCGTTTTTTGCGCGCCGTTGATGTGCGTATTGATGGCTTCAGAGTGGAGAGGGCGCCGGAGTGGCGCGGCCAGCGCGTCTTCGTGAGGCACAAGGTAAGCGGCAAGGCGTACGAGCTGCGTTTATCCGAGGAATCTGCCGGAACCCAGAAGCTCATGGGGTTGGCTGCGTATCTGATGACAGCGCTTGGGCGTGGTGGCACCGTTGTGGTAGACGAGCTCGACGCCAAACTGCACCCGAAACTTCTTCGCTATGTGATTCTGCTGTTTAAGGATCCTGAGGTCAACAAGAGTGGCGCGCAGCTCATCTTCTCGTCCCAGGATGTGTCAACCATGCGAAACGATGTGTTCCGCCGTGACGAGATATGGTTCGCTGCGCGCGGCGAGGGGGAGGCGAGTCAACTGTGGTCTCTCGCCGACATCCACGAGGCAAACGGTAACCTGGTAAGCAAGAACGCGGCTTTCGACAAGCAATACCTGTCCGGTCGCTACGGCGCCGATCCGTACCTCACCCGCATCGAGGAGTGGTATTAGCATGGTGGCGAAGAAGTCGAAGGGCTGGCGTAGCGGCAAGCGAGAGGGCCGCTCGCGCATGGTTCAGATGACGCGTCATCTTGTGGTGAGCGAGGGCAAGGAGACCGAGCCTCGCTACTTTGAGGGTGTGCGTGCGGCGCTGGGCGCGGCGAACGAGCGTAAGGTTGCCATTGTCGTTAAGGGGACCGGCAAACACACGCTTGACCTACTTGACTTCGCCGTCGAACACTGCCGCTATGCGCCCGAGACATTCGACCATGTGTGGCTCGTGTATGACAAGGATGACTTTCCTGCGTCCGACTTTGACGCGATGGAGCGCAAATGCGACGAGCTCTCCGATGGTTCGAGGACCTTCCATGCGTTGTGGTCGAACCCCTGCTTCGAGCTGTGGCCGCTTCTGCACTTTCGCTACACGACCGCGCATATGTCCGCTTCCGACTGCCAGCATGCCCTCGCGCAGGAGATGTCGAGAGACCTGGGCATCGAGTACCGCAAGAACTTGGACGGGCTGTTCGAGGTGGTGGACGGCAAACGAGGCGAGGCTTTGCAGCGTGTTGGGCGCCTCGTCACATACCATAGGGGACTGGGTAACGTTAAGCCATCCGCGCAAAACCCTGCAACTAAGGTGGGCGAAATTTTCGATGTAATCGGGCCGTATCTGGTTGGCTAGTCGAGTCTGTGGATTGGCTTTCCGTTTAGGGCGATTGACGGATTGTACTGCGCTATTGCAAGTCCGGTGCGTAAGAGAAGTGTGGGGAAAAATCTAAACTCGTCGAGCACACCCCGTTTTCGGCAACAAAACCGCAGGTCGCGGATGCCCAAAACAGGGGCCTAGTCGACAGATCTCGGTTTTTCACCGCACTTCCGGAATCGCTCGACGGAAGTATGCGGCAAATTTCGGAACCCTCGAGCACATCGCCCTTTTCATGTAAAGAAACCGCAGGTAAAAACGTTGTCACTATCTAGTGTGGTCGGCATGTCAAGAATTTGCCGCATACTTCCGGATTGGGCGCGCATTTAGCACCCTCGATGTCCCCATATCTTCTAAAAAAGTTCTTAAAACAGCCTTAAAGGCGTTCCAACTCGCGTTGACAGCGTAAAATACGCATGTTTGACTATGACTAAAGTGGATTTTAGGGGAGGGGTGCGCCATGGAGGTGCTGGTTGTTGGCAACACCGCATATGTTGACGATGACTTTTGCGCCAAGGCATTCCCCGGGGACCACGTTAAGGTCGTAGCCGCGCAGGAAGCGCGCCGCGACGAGTCGTCGCTCCATGCCTCGTGGAAAGAGCTCCTCCAGCACTTGGATCAGGCCTACGAGTTCGATCGCGTGGTCTACCTGTCTAATTACCTTACCCCGCATACCGATACCGTGGGCGAAATCGAGCTGCTGCGCTCGGTCTTTCGTACGTGCGCGGGTCGCCGGGTCCAACTACTGTATGTAGCGGGGCCCGCGGGTGCCGAGGGTGCCGCCGATGCCGCGGGGCGAACGGGCAAGGGCATTATCGCGCACGCAGCCAACGACCTGTGCCGCTACTACGCTGCTCGCGAGGGCGTTCAGACCAAGATCCTGCGCGTGCCGTTCCTGTATACCGCGTCTGCCGCGCTGGAGGACCCGTTTTTGGTGCCGCTGTTCGACGCATGCTCAACCGGATCGGCCGCTCTGCAGGGCGCGCAGGATGCGGCGTTTCCCCTGCTGTGTGCCGAGGAGCTTTCGGTGCTGGTACGCCGTATCTTCGACAGCTGGAATGGTAACTTTGAGACGCTCGACGTAGCCGATACCTTCCATCACACGGTGGGTGAGTTGGGTGACGCCCTCAAGGCACTGTTCCCAGGGCTCTCAGTTGCCTATGGCGATTCTGCCGGCTACGCCCTGCCCGCCAGCGACGTCGCTCGCGTGCGCTATGGCTGGTTTCAGCGCTACGACTTGCTGCGCGACCTCTCGACCATTCAAGCGCGTTGGGATGCTGGTCGCTTAAAGAAGGTCAACCCCTTGCGCGCCGCCATCGACCGCATTCAAATGCGCACGCTGCCTATTAAATGCTTGGAGACGGGCGTTGCCTGGGTTCTGTTCGAGGTACTGGAGCGCTTGTTCTCCCAATCGACCCAGCTCAACGTGCTCGATTATCGCCTGCTCTACGTGGTGCTCATCGGCACGCTGTATGGCTTGGACTTTGGCCTGGTTGCGGCGCTGCTGGCGTCGGTGGGTTTGGCTGCGAGCTACTTTACTCTGTACGGCTATACCTTCCAGGGCCTGTTCTACGAGCCGTCCAACTGGCTGCCGTTTATGTGTACTTTTGTTGTGGGTGCCGTGTGCGGCTATGTGCAGCTGCGCAACAGCGAAGCCATTAGGGCGGAGCGCGATCAAAACGAGCTCGTGCGCAACCGCAATACGTTCCTTACGCAGCTCTACCACGACGCGATCGAGGACAAGCGCGCGTACAGGCGCCAGATCGTGGGTCGCCACGACAGCTTTGGCAAGATCTTTGCCGTGACGCAGGAGCTCGACGTGTTCAACCCACGAGACATCTATCGCAAGTGCTGCGAGCTTCTGGGCGAGATCCTCGAGAACGATTCGGTGGCGATCTACCATGTTTCGGGCGGGGCATTTGCACGCCTGGTGGCAGCAAGTCCCGCGATTGCCGAAGATGCCGCACGCTCGCTCACGCTTGAGCAGCTTGCACCTCTTTTGGGCGACGGGGGTCGTTCGAATCTGTGGGTGAACCGCGAGCTGACGCCGGGGCTTCCCATGTTTGGATACACGATCGAGCGCGACGGGGCACCCGCCGTGTTGATCTTTGTACGTCGCGCGGCCGAAAACCAAATGACCCTCTATTATCAAAACTTGTTCCGCATCTTGTGCGGCCTGGTCGAAAGCGCGCTGGGCCGTGCCTTTGACTATGAGGCGGTGGCACAGGATAAGCGTTGCGTTGACGGTACTTGCGTGCTCAAGCAGGCTGCCTTTGGCCAAGAGCTCGCGGCCGAGCAGGCGCTGGCAGATGGCAAGATGGGCAGCTTTTTGCTCCTGCGCGTGGTACCGGGCATGGAGCCTGTCGACGAGCTGGTGGGCGCAATTGGGTCGGCAATCCGCGAGAGCGATGCGGCGGGCCTGGTCGATGGTGACATGCTCTACCTGCTTATGCGCCAGGCAAGGGCGTGCGATCTGCCCATTATCCGCGAGCGCCTGAGCGCAAAGCAGATTGCGGTGGAGCCCGTCGACGGCGAGGACATCGTGGCGCTGCTGCAGCACATCGCTTACACCGGTGACGGTGAGGGGGGTGCCGCTTGATCTCGCTTGTCGTTGCCGCCGTCTTGTTGCTGATTCATGCTCTGGTTTGTCTGATGCTGTGGACGCTCATGAAGTTGGGCCTGCTGCCGGTGCGCGGGCATATGCTGGCTGTGATAGTGCTGGTGCCGCTGTGGGGCCCGTTGCTGGTGGTTCTGCTATCGGTCCGCGGCGCGGTGTTTGGCGAGGGGCTGAAAGAGTCTGCGCTGGAGTCGCTGCGCTTCAACGACGACCTGCATCGCAGCATCCTAGTGCACGAACGTGATGCCGATGCAGGCGTAGTGCCGCTCGAGGAGGCGCTCATCGTCAACGACCCGGCAGAACGGCGCCGCCTAATGCTCTCCATGCTCACCGAGGAGCCCGACGCGTACCTGGCGAACCTGCAGGCGGCTAAGCTTAACGACGACGTTGAGGTGGCTCACTATGCCGCGACGGCGGTGGCGCAGATCTCCAAGGAGTCCGACCTTAAACTGCAGCAGCTGGAGCGTGCCTTTAAGACGGACCCGAGCGTGCAAAACCTCAACGAATACTGCGATTTTCTTGGTGAATACTTGGGCTCGGGCCTGGCCGAGGGGCGCGTGGCTCAGATTCAGCGCCAACAGTACGCGCGCCTGCTTGCGCGTCGCTGCGAGCGCGAGGACACCCTTGAGCTGCGCATTCGATACGCGACGGCGCTGGCCGATGCCGGACAGATCGACGAGGCGCAGGCCGTGACCGACCAGCTGGTGCTCGACGTGCCCGAGGAGCAGGAGGTTTGGATGCTTTGCCTGCGCCTGGCGGTGATGCGCCGCGACGGTGACGAGGTCCACCGCGTGATCGATGCGATTGACAAACAGCATGTATACTTGAGCGCCGCCAACCGCGAGGAACTGGCGTTTTGGCGCAACGGAGAGGAGGCCCGATGAGCGTGGTACAGCATATCCGCGACCGTGCGGGCCATTTTCGCTGGATGGGGCTGCTTGTGGTGTGGGCGGTCTTTATTGCCATGGCGGCCGTGCTGCTGGTGGAGCGCGCCGGCGTACAGTACAGTGCGGGCCAGCATAAGCTGGGGATGATTGCCGCCAACGATGCGCTGCCGGCTTCCTCGGCAATATTTGGCCAAAAGCCCACGTGCCTGGTCATTACCGATTCCGATCAAGCTGGCGTCGAGGACGTAAAGGAGCAGTTCGACCAGATTCTGCTCGACATGAAGATCGCGCACCGCGACGTGGACCTTGCCCTGGACGGCGCGGATGCCATTCCCTCGCTGACCTCCTACGATCGCGTGATTTTGCTCATGCCGTCGCTCGATGGGCTCGGTACGCACCTGAGCGACATTATGAGTTGGGTGAGTGCCGGCGGTTCGCTTATGCTCGCCATGCCTCCGGATAACTCGGGCTATCTGCAAGTGATTGCTCCCAAGCTTGGCATTGAATCTGCCGGATATGACTATGTAAAAGCCGAAAGCATTGTGCCGAGCGAGGACTTTATGCTGGGCGGGGGAGAGCGCTACGAGCTCTCGGACCCCTTTGATTCGTCGCTTTCGGTTTCGCTGCGCGAGACAGCTCGTGTGTGGGCTAAGACCGGCGATGCGGGCGCCCCGCTCATTTGGTCGAATGACTGCGGTAGCGGTCGCACCGTGGTGTGCAATATCGGTATCTATGACAAGGTCATGCGCGGTTTTTATGCCGCGGCGATCAGCCTGCTGGGCGATGCCACGGCCTACCCCGTCATCAACAGCGCCGTCTTCTATCTGGACGACTTTCCCAGCCCCGTGCCCTCGGGCGACGGCACCTACATCAAGCGCGACTACGGGCTTTCCATCGCCGACTTTTATGCCAAGGTCTGGTGGCCCGATCTGCAAAAGCTCGCGCAAAAATATGGCGTTCGCTTTACTGGCGTGATGATCGAAAATTACGAGGACGCGGTCAACCAGACCGAGCCCGCGCGCCAGGCCGATACCACGCAGTTCCGCTACTTTGGCGGCATGCTGCTGCAGATGGGCGGAGAGCTGGGCTTTCACGGCTACAACCATCAGCCGCTGGCGCTCTGGGACACCGACTATGGCACGTTGTACGACTACAAGACGTGGAAGAACAAGGAGACGCTCGTCGCGTCTCTCAACGAGCTTATCGCCTTTCAGGACGAGGTGCTGCCCAATGCGCACGGCTCGGTCTATGTGCCACCGTCGAATATCCTTTCGGCCCGTGCGCGCAAGCTTATCGGCACCGACGTTCCGCGCATTAAGACCATCGCCAGTACGTATTTTGAGGATGGCACCGACCTGCCGTACGTGCAGGAGTTTGGCGTGGCGAGCGATGGCATTGTGGAGCAGCCGCGCATTGTCTCGGGCGGCATGGTCGACGATTCCTACATGCGCCTGGCTGCCGTGTCCGAGCTCAACATGCACTACGTGAGCACGCACTTTATGCATCCGGACGACCTGCTGGATCCCGATCGCGGCGCCAAGGAGGGCTGGGAGGTCTACAAGGGCGGCCTGACTGACTACCTGGACTGGCTTTCCAAGTCTGCGCCCGACCTGCGGCGCCAGACCGGCTCGGAATGCTCGGGCGCCATCCAGCGTTTTTCGTCCGTGACGGTGAGCGTGGATACAGACGCGAATGCCTGGACGCTCAGCCTGGGCAATTTCCACGACGAGGCGTGGCTCATGTTCCGCGCCAACAACGGCGAGCCGGGTGCAGTCACGGGTGGCGAGATTACGCATCTGACGGGCGATTTGTACCTGGTTAAAGCCACGGACAAGACGGTGACCATTGCACGCAAGGAGGGTGGCGATAAATGAGAATCTGCTTGGTACTCGAGGGCTGCTACCCCTATGTGCACGGCGGCGTGTCCACCTGGATGCACGGCTACATACAGGCCATGCCCGAGCACGAGTTTGTGCTGTGGGTGATTGGCGCGCATGCTGCCGACCGCGGCAAGTTTGTCTACGAGCTGCCCGGCAACGTGGTCGAGGTGCACGAGGTATTTCTGGACGATGCCCTGCGGCTTTCGGGCGAGCAAGAAGAGGCCGACTTTAACGCCCGCGAGCGCGAGGCGCTGCGTCGCCTGGTGTCGCTCTCCAATCCGGACTGGGACGTGTTGTTCGATATCTTCCAGCGCCGTCGCGTGCATCCGCTCTCGTTTTTGCAGAGCCGCACGTTTATGGATATCTTTCGCGACGTGTGCCTGGCCGAGTACCCCTACACGCCTTTTGCCGACGCATTCCACACTATGCGCTCCATGTTGCTGCCCGTGCTCTACCTTCTGGGCAGCGAGGTGCCGGTGGCCGATGTGTACCACGCCATCTCGACCGGCTACGGCGGCCTGCTCGCCTGCCTGGGCTCAAGCGTTCACCAGGCTCCGGTGCTGCTGACCGAGCACGGCATTTATACCCGCGAGCGCGAGGAAGAGATCATTCGCGCCGACTGGGTCGTGCCGTCGTTTAAGGACCGCTGGATTCGCTTTTTCTACCTGCTTTCGGAGGAGATCTACCGCCGCGCCTTCCGCGTGACGAGCTTGTTTCATAACGCCCGCAAGACGCAGATCGATATGGGCTGCGATGCGGACAAATGCCTGGTCATCCCCAACGGCATTCAGTTCGACCGCTTTAAGGACATTCCCTTAAAGCCCGATGACGGCTGGGTGGACATTGGCGCGGTGGTGCGTCTGGCGCCCATCAAGGACGTCAAGACCATGATCTATGCCTTCTTTGAACTGCACGAGCGCCTGCCTAAGGTGCGCCTGCATATTATGGGCGGCGTGGACGATGAGGAGTACGGCGCCGAGTGTCATGCGCTGGTGGAGACATTGGGCGTGCGTGACTTGATCTTTACCGGCCGCGTCAACGTGGTCGAGTACATGGAAAAGCTCGACTTTACCATTCTGACGAGCATCTCCGAGGGCCAGCCGCTCAGCGTGCTGGAGTCGCTTGCAGCGCGCCGTCCCTGCGTGACGACCGAGGTGGGCTGCTGCCGCGAGCTGCTCGAAGGCGCTCCGGGCGATGACTTTGGCGTGGCAGGTTTTGTGACGCCGCCCATGTATCGCAAGGGCTTGGCCGATGCCATGGAGCGCATGTGCACAAGCCGCGCCCGCCGCATTGAGATGGGGGAGCGCGGCCAGCGTCGCGTCGCCACGTACTTTTTGCACGAGCAGATGCTCGCCAACTATCGCGCGCTGTACGACGAGACAGCGCGTGCGTTTGACCTGCCCAGAGAGGGGGAGTAGCCGGTGGCCGGAATCGGTTTTGAGCTCAAACGCCTGTTTAGGCGCAAGGGTCTGTTTGCCACGATGCGCGCCTATGGCTACGCCGGCATTGTGTGCACGGGCCCCATGCTGCTTGGCGTGCTGCTCCAGGTGGGTATTTTGGTGCTGTGCGGTCTGTGGGGTGTGGGCCGCGCCAACCAAGATCTGCTGGTGTGCATGGTGACCTATACGCTGCTGGCATCGCTCACGCTCACAAGCTTTTTCTCCATGCCGGTCACGCGCTTTTTGGCCGACATGCTCTTTGCCGAGCGCGAGGATGAGATCCTGCCTTCGTTTTGGGGATCTAATGCCATCATGCTCGTTGCGGGCACGGTGCTCTACGGCGTCTTTTTGCTGTTCTCGGGCGCTACGCTGCTGCAGGGGCTGCTGTGCCTGTGGCTGTTCAACATTATGATCGTCAACTGGAATGGCATGAGCTACCTCACGGCCATCAAAGATTACCGCGGTATCCTGTGCAGCTTTGCGGCTGCCATTGGTGTGGCATGCCTGTGCGCCCTGGCCGCGCTGGAACTGGGGCTGCCGCCGGTCGAGGGCCTGTTGGCGTCAATCGCCCTAGGTTACGGCGTCATGCTCGCCTGGGACGTGGTGCTGCTATACCGGTATTTTCCTCAGAGCGATCGCAGCCCCTGGCTCTTTTTGCAGTGGCTCGATCAGTTTATGCCGCTTGCGCTCACGGGCCTGTTAACCAATCTGGGACTCTTTGCGCACCTGGTGATCATTTGGGCCGGTCCCATTGGCGTGCAGGTCAAGGGCTTGTTTTATGGTGCGCCCTACTACGATGTGCCGGCGCTCATCGCGTTTTTGACCATCCTGGTCACGACCGTCAACTTTGTGGTCTCGGTCGAGGTCAACTTCTATCCGCGCTACCGCGACTACTACAGCCTGTTCAACGACGGCGGCGTGGTAGGCGACATTGTGGTGGCCGAGGAGGAGATGCTCTCCACGCTCAACAGCGAACTGCGCTTTTGCGCGCTCAAGCAGCTGTTTGTGACCGCTGCGGTCATTTCTCTCGAGACCACGGTGCTCTCGGCTCTGCCGCTGGGCTTTAACAACCTTATGCACGGGTATTTTCGCACGCTATGCGTGGGTTATGGCCTGTATGCCGTGGGCAATACGGTGATGCTCATCTTGCTGTACTTTACCGACTATAAGGGGGCCGTGCTGGCCTCGGGGTTGTTTGCCGGTGTGGCCGGGCTGGCGACTGCCGTGTCGTTGCTTTTGCCGCAGCAGTTTTACGGCTTTGGTTTTTTGTTGGGTGCGGCGGTGTTTTTTATCGTGGCGCTGCTGCGGCTCGATACCTATACCGCCAACTTGCCGTATCGTATCCTGAGCCAGCAGCCCATTGTGGCGACCGACAAGACGGGCTGGTTTACACAGCTGGGCCGCTTGCTCGACCGTGCCGAGCAGCGCTATGTGGAAGGTCGCCATAAGGGTGAGCTACATGGCGCGTTTGAGCGCGCAGTAGCTCACGTGTATCGCAAGCATTGGGGAGGTTCTGATGACCGATAGGATGATGTCTCGCCGTCGCCTGTTTGAGGCGGCTGCCGGTGCGCTGTTGCTTTCGGGTTGCTCGGTGCAGGAAGACTCCTCGACCAAAAAGGTCAAAAAGCAGGACAAGATTAAAAAGGCTGAGGCCTCGAATGAGGTCAAGCATCTGCGCGACAAGGACGAGCTCTACGATGTCTACGACGACTCGGACATTGTGACCATGTACCTGACGGTTTCGCGCGGTAACAGGTCCGAGAACACCGACCACAGCTGGGCCGAGATCAACACGTACTCGGTGTATGACTATGCCGACATGGGCGTGACGCGCTATCAGGTTATGGGCCTGCTGCAGGCGGGCGACGAAGACGGTCCGGTGGCCGGCGAGGTTGGCTATGGCGAGGAAGCGCCCAATGCTACCGTGCAGGTGCGCGGTCAGACATCGAGCATGAACTCGCAAAAGAATTACAAGGTGGAGCTCAAAAAGGGCAAGGGTACCTGGCGCCATCAGCGTGCGATTGCGCTTAACAAGCACATGGGCGAGGGTATGCGTTTTCGCAACAAGATGGCCTATGACCTCATCCGTGGGATTCCCCAGATGATGGGCTTGCGCACGCAGTTTGTGCATCTGTGGGTGTGCGACCAAACCGAAAAGTCCAACGATACCTTTGAGGACTACGGCCTGTTTACGCAGGTGGAGCAGCTCAACAAGACGGCGCTTAAGGCACATGGCCTGGATAAGAGCGGGCACCTGTATAAGGTGAACAGCTTTGATTTCCATCGCTACGAGGACACCATTAAGCTTGCCGATGACCCCGACTATAACCAGACGGCGTTTGAGGGCATGCTCGAGATTAAGGGCGACTCGGACCATACCAAGTTAATCGAGATGCTCGATGCGCTCAACGACGATACGCAAAAGATCGACGATGTGCTCGACACCTACTTTGATACCGAGAATTTGGTCTATTGGCTGGCGTTTCAGATCCTGACGGGCAACTGCGATACGCAGAACCGTAACTGCTATCTGTACAGCCCTCTCAACTCCGATACGTGGTACATCCTCGATTGGGACAACGACGGTATGCTGCGTAAGCTGGAGCTTTCTCTTGCCGGGTTCTCGGACTATGCGAGCTGGGAGCGCGGCGTAAGCAACTACTGGGGCAACGTGCTATTCAATCGTGCACTGCGTAGCAAATCGTTCCGCAGCGAGCTCGACCGCGCCGTAAAGGACCTGCGCTCGTATATGACCGAGGCACGTCTTGCCAAGATGATCAAACATTATCGCGAGGTTACCGAATCGCTGGTCTTTGCTTTGCCCGATATCGACAACCTGCCTGTCACCAAGGACGAATACGAACAGATTGCCGCGGCGATTCCCTCCGAGATCGAGGAGAACTACAAGAGCTTTCGCGAGAGTTATAAAAAGCCCATGCCGTTCTACATTGGCGTGCCGCAGATCGATAACGGGAAGCTGCGCATTAACTGGGATGCGTCCTACGACTTTAAGGCGCGTGACATTCGCTATACCGTGGAGCTGGCGCGCGACTATGCCATAAGCGACGTGCTTTTTAAGGCCGAGGACGTGCTACTTCCCGAGGTGACCTGTGATGCGCCCGATGCCGGCCAGTATTTTGTGCGCGTGCGCGCCACCAGCTCCGACGGCTATACGCAAGATGCGTTTGACTACTATGTGACCGACGACGGCAAGCACTACGGCATGAAGTGTTTTTACGTGCAAGACGGCGGTAAGGTCGTGGAGGATACGTATGAGGAGGGCTAGCGCGCTGCTTGAGCGCTTGGCGGCCCCGCCCGAGTGCAGCACACAGGAGCGCTATCGCCACGAACTCAAATATCTCATCAACGAGGGTGAGCACGCTGCGCTTGCCTGTCGCATGTTGCCGGTGTTTAAGCTGGACAAGCATGCGCGCTCGGGCGGTTACACCATTCGCAGCCTGTACTTCGATGACTATTACAACTCGGCGTACGAGGAAAAAGATGCCGGCATTCTCATGCGAAAAAAGTATCGCGTGCGCATCTATAACGGCAGCGATAAGGTGATTAAGCTCGAGCGTAAAAAGAAGTACGGCAGCTGGATCTACAAGGAGGACGCGCCGCTTACGCGCGACGAGTTTGAGCGCATCTTGGCCGGCGAGTACGACTTTTTGCTGAGGAGCCCCTATCCGCTCTGTCGCGAGTTCTACATCGAGTGCATCTGCAACATGATGCGCCCGCGGACCATCGTGGACTACGAGCGCGAGCCGTGGGTGATGGACGAGGGTACCGTGCGCATTACGTTTGACATGAACGTGCGTGCCGCGGTGGGAAGCTTCGATATCTTTGACGCGACGCTGCCCGTGCTGCCGGTCCTGGAGCCCGGCAAGCTGGTGATGGAGGTCAAGTTTACGGAGTTTTGCCCGCAGCTGGTGCGCGATTTGGTGCCTCCGGGCGCGGCTGAGCTCACGGCGGTCTCCAAGTACTGCCTGTGTTACGAAAAGACCGCCTACCTGCGCGGTTTTAACTACTGGGAATCGGATTTTGAGAACCGAGGGGATATTTAGACCATGAGCACCAGGGACTTTTTTAAGAACTCCGTTTTGGAGGCGTTTGGTCAGGTCGACCCTGCCAAGATCGGCCTGTCGCTGCTCGTGGCGCTCGCCATGGGCATCCTGATCTATTACGTGTACAAGCGCTTTTTTACCGGCGTGGTGTATTCGCGTAGCTTTGCGGTGACGCTTGTGGGCATGTGCGTGCTTACCTGCATGGTCACGCTCGCGATCTCGACCAACGTGGTCATCTCGCTCGGTATGGTCGGTGCCCTGTCCATCGTGCGTTACCGTACGGCGGTCAAGGACCCGCTCGACCTTCTGTATCTGTTTTGGGCCATTACCACGGGCATTACGGCGGGCGCCGGCATGTATGCGCTCGTGGGGCTCACGGCGGTGGTCATCGTGGTGATGATCGCCGGCTTTGCGAGTCACCAGGACAAGGCGCGCGTGTACATGATGGTCATCCACTATTCGGGTCAGACCACCGGCGATGATATCGTGCGTGCGTTTGGGCGCACCAAGTTCACCGTCAAATCCAAGACGATGCGCGGTGACAAGGTCGAAATGGCCGTCGAGGTGTTCTCGGACGGTGTGGATATGCCCTATGCCGACGCCATCCGCGCGCTCGATGGCGTGGAGGACCTGACGCTCATTCAGTACAACGGCGAATATCACGGCTAGTTTGGTTCAGTTTTATTTAAGGGGCGGTGTCGCGTGGACGTGCAGCAGCTTGAAGAGACCTGGGCCGTAAGGGCCGGCGCACGTGAAACGTGTCTTGTTGCGGCCTCGCATGTGCCGGCTGCGCTGTCGATGCTGGGGATTGTGCAGCCCGGCGATCGCTTGGTGGCCTTTGCGGATGACTTTGCCGATGCGTTTGCCTGCGGCTTTGATGGCTGCGATGTTGCGCTGGTGGGGGAGCCCGCGGCTGCGTCGTTTGCTGCTACGTTCGAGGGCTTTTATGCTTCGTTTGATGCCGAGGGGCCGCACCTGTGGTGGTTCGTCAACTCCATCGGCGGGTTTGGTCTGCGTGTGCCCGACCTTCGCGCTCTGGGCCGCGCGGCTCGTGAGTCGCATGCGCTGCTCGTGGTTGATAACACTGTGTCGGGCGTCTTTGGGTGCAACCCGCTGCGTCTGGGCGCCGTGCTTTCGTTCGAGGCGCTCGACCGCGTGTGTGCCGGCGTTGCGCCGCGCAAGCTCGTCGCCGCTTCGGTGGCGCGCTCGCCGCTCAAGCGCCATCGCGTGGATGCCGCCGCAGAGTGCGCACACGCGTTGCTTGCGGACTGCGGTGCGTCTGCGCTTGACCTGTCTGCCGAGGAGACCGACGTGCTAGAACGCGGGCTGTCCTCGCTCGATGCTCGCATGCAGGCCCACTTCGACCGCGCCCGTGCGCTGGCCGAGTATCTGGCCGCCAACGAGATGGTACGCAACGTGCGCTATCCCGGGCTGACCTCGCATCCCGACCATGCCATCGCGACCGGCATCCTGGAGCACGGTTTTGGCCCGGCAGTAGAGTTTGACCTGATGGACTGCATCGCGGGTGAATTTTTCAGCATACTGCCGGACGAATTCCGCACATCACCCGCCGGCGGCTCAACAACGCGCCTTTCGGCCCCGCGCGGTAAGCAGGGGAGCGCCATCCGCCTCTTCGCCGGCACCGACGACCCTCTGCAGGTGGCTGCCACTCTCGATAACGCCCTTCGCAAGTAGCTAATCGGGGTCTATGTCACGAAAACGGCCTATTTACTACGTTTAAGCAATAGGGGTCGACCACACCCGCCTATTTTGAAAATTACCAAGCTGTTTACCAGCGGTTTTAATTTCATAATGCCGGTATGGTTGTGGGTATTCAACTTAACGTAGTAGATGGGCCTGTTTTGTGGCGCGAGCCTCAACCCGAGGGCGCTGTGGGCTAAAAACCGCCTAAAAGGACTACTCCGCGTTGATGCTGGCGATGAGGTTGTCGGCTTTTGAGGCGATGACGTTGTTGATTTCTGTCTGCAGTTCCTCGTAGACCGCTATGGCTCGCTCGCCGGCGGGGGTGAGGGTGGATCCGCGGGCGCCGTCGCGCTCGATGAGCTTGCAGCCCAGCTGTCCTTCCGCCTCGTTCACAATGCGCCAGGCCTTGGAATACGCCATGCCCATGCTCTTGGCGGCGCGGTTGAGCGAGTGCTCGCGGGCGATGCCCTGAAGCAGCAAGACACAGCCGTGGCCGAACACGCCCGGCAGATCTTTGTCGCACGCTTGAATGACCAACTTTGCCGTCGTCTTGTACTCCATGTGCTCCACGTCTTCTCGCTAAAGTGTTTGCTGGGTAAACGCAAAGCCTGCGTCAAACCCTCGTGTGCTCTTCTTAAATCATGCATTGTAGCAGTCAAAGTGCGTTAAGATACTTCCCCAGTATTGGGCGCCCAAGGTTGGGCTGGGTCCTACGAGGCCTGCAGCCGACCGGTCGCATGGAAAAAGGAGAAACATGGCTACGTTCTTTCCCGGTGAGTCCCACACGTTTTCGGAGTATCTGCTGGTCCCTGGTTACTCGTCCTCGCAGTGCATCCCCAACAACGTCTCTCTTAAGACGCCGCTAACCCGCTTTAAGCGCGGTGAGAAGCCGGCAATCACCCTGAACATCCCCATGGTTTCCGCCATCATGCAGTCCGTCTCGGGCGTCGACATGGGTGTCGCGCTCGCTACCGAGGGTGGCCTGTCCTTCATTTACGGTTCCCAGACCCCCGAGTCCGAGGCCGCCATGGTCAAGGCCGTCAAGGATCACAAGGCCGGCTTCGTTCAGTCTGATTCCACGCTGACCCCCGACATGACCATGGAGCAGGTCATCGAGCTCAAGGAGAAGACCGGTCACTCCACCATGCCGGTCACCGACGACGGCACTCCCAAGGGCAAGCTCCTAGGTATCGTCACCAGCCGTGACTATCGCCCCAGCCGCGATGACCACCAGAAGAAGGTCTCCGAGTTCATGACCCCGCGTGAGCAGCTCATCGTGGGCGACAAGAACATCAGCCTCAAGGTTGCCAACGACGTCATCTGGGACAACAAGCTCAACGCTCTGCCTATCGTCGACGACAACGATCACCTTATGGGCATCGTCTTCCGCAAGGACTACGACAGCCACAAGACCAACCCCAACGAGCTGCTCGATAACGACAAGCGCTATATGGTCGGCGCCGGTATCAACACCCGCGACTATGCTGAGCGCGTGCCGCTGCTCATCGAGGCTGGCGCCGATGTCCTGTGCATCGACTCCTCCGAGGGCTTCAGCGAGTGGCAGAAGCGCACCATCGAGTGGATCCGCGCCAACTACGGCGAGGACGTCAAGGTCGGTGCCGGTAACGTCGTCGACGCCGAGGGCTTCCGCTTCTTGGCCGACTGCGGTGCCGACTTCATCAAGGTCGGTATCGGCGGCGGTTCTATCTGCATCACTCGCGAGACCAAGGGTATCGGTCGTGGCCAGGCTACCGCGCTGATCGACGTCTGTCGCGCCCGTGACGAGTACTACGAGGAGACCGGCGTCTACGTGCCCGTGTGCTCCGACGGCGGCATCGTCTACGACTACCACATGACGCTCGCCCTTGCCATGGGTGCAGACTTTATGATGCTGGGCCGTTACTTCGCCCGCTTTGACGAGAGCCCGACCGAGCGCGTCAACGTCAATGGCCAGTACATGAAGGAGTACTGGGGCGAGGGTTCTGCGCGTGCCCGCAACTGGCAGCGCTACGACCTGGGCGGCGCCGCGAAGCTCAGCTTCGTCGAGGGCGTCGACTCCTACGTTCCCTACGCCGGTTCCCTCAAGGACGGCGTGGGCGGCACGCTCTACAAGGTCAAGTCCACGATGTGCAACTGTGGTGCCCTCTCGATCCCCGAGCTCCAGGAAAAGGCACGCCTAACGCTGGTCAGCTCCACCTCCATCGTCGAAGGCGGCGCCCATGACGTAGTCGTCAAGGACTCCCAGCAGTCTGTGTCTTATCGATAAGCGGCTTTCCCAGGCACCGCACCTTGCCGTTCAAACCGTCGCTCGCGTACCAAAGTACGCGTCGCTCCTCTTTCACGGCAATCTGCGGCACTTGGAAAACCCGACCATGCTTGGGTGGGTAACAAATAGCGGTTGATTCACAACCACGTTATTTAGATAAAGCGAGATGCCTGCAAGTCGCAGGCATCTCGCTTGTCGTATTTGCTATCATCATGCGAGTTAACGATGTGGCGGGGCGTTCTTACCTTTGCTCGCTGCAAGTTCCGCACGAGCCGAAGAGCACTTAATGTGCTCTTCGTGCGAGCAGGACTGTTCGCAGCAGCGAGCAAAGGTGAGAACGCCCCGCCCCAACCGAGATAACAAAGGAGCTGATATGTGCGATTGCACAGATCATAAGGACGAGATTCCTGCCTACGACGCGCAGGCCATTGAGTCCAAGTGGATGAAGGCCTGGGAGGACTCCAACCTCTTTGCCGTCGACACCGACGCTAGCAAGCCCAAGAAGTACGTGCTCGAGATGTTCCCGTATCCGTCGGGCGACCTGCACATGGGCCACGCGCGCAACTACACCATCGGCGATGCTATGGCCCGTCAGGCCCGTATGCGCGGCTACGACGTGCTTCACCCCATCGGCTTCGATGCCTTTGGCCTGCCCGCCGAGAACGCCGCCATCAAGCACAACACGCAGGCTGCCGCCTGGACGTATAAGAACATGGACCAGGCGCTCGCCACGATGAAGCGCATGGGCTTCTCCTACGATCTGGATCGCATGGTCAAGACCTGCAGCCCCGACTACTACCGTTGGGGTCAGTGGATCTTTGAGAAGTTGTGGGAAAAGGGCCTGGTCTACCGTAAGAAGAACCCGGTCAACTGGTGCCCCACCTGCAAGACCGTTCTGGCCAACGAGCAGGTCACCGAGGGCAAGTGCTGGCGCTGTGGCACCGAGCCCGAGAAGCGCGACCTGGAGCAGTGGTACTTCAAGATTACCGAGTACTCCCAGGAGCTGCTCGACGATCTGGAGAAGCTCCCCGGCTGGCCCGAGCGCGTCAAGCAGATGCAGGCCAACTGGATCGGTCGTTCCGAGGGCGCCGAGGTCGACTTTACCCTGTGCGACCAGGATGGCGAGCCCATTGAGGGCGACGAGGGTAAGATCACCGTCTTCACCACGCGAGCCGATACGCTCTTTGGCGTCTCCTTCTTTGTCCTGGCTCCCGAGTACGCCGGCCTGCATGAGCTCGTCGAGGGCACGGAGTACGAGGAGGCCGTCACCAAGATCGTCGAGGACTCCAAGCATATCTCTGCCGTCGAGCGTGCCCAGGGCACCCTCGAGAAGCACGGTGCCTTTACCGGCCGCTATGTGGTAAACCCCGTCAACGGCGAGAAGGTTCCCGTGTGGGTTGCCGACTACGTCGTTGCCGACTACGGCACCGGTGCCGTCATGGCCGTTCCCTGCGGTGACCAGCGCGACTTTGAATTCGCCCGCAAGTACGACCTGCCGATCGTGCCGATCATCCTGGACGACGATGACCGCGCTGCCGTCGAGGCCAACGGTGAGACCATCGATACCTTCCATGCCGAGACCGTCGACTGGGATTGTGCCCACGCTGCCGAGGGCACGCTCGTCCAGTCCGGCAAGTACACCGGCATGCGCGGCGGCAAGCACTCCGAGGGCGAGGCTGCGATCGTGGCCGACCTTGAGGCCATGGGCTGCGGTCGTCGTAAGGTCGAGTTCCGTCTGCGCGACTGGCTCATCAGTCGCCAGCGCTATTGGGGCAACCCCATCCCGGCCATCCACTGCGAGCACTGCGGCATCGTGCCCGTGCCCGAGGACCAGCTGCCGGTGACGCTGCCCGAGAACCTTGACCTGGGCGCCGGCGAGACCCTTGCCGAGTGCAAGGAGTTCTACGAGACCACCTGCCCGGTCTGCGGCCGCCCGGCCAAGCGCGAGACCGATACCATGGACACCTTTACCTGCTCCAGTTGGTATTACCTGCGCTATACCGACCCGCACAACACCGAGCTGCCTTTCTCCCGCGAGGCCGCCGACCGTTGGATGCCCGTCGATAACTACATCGGCGGCATCGAGCACGCCATTCTGCACCTGCTCTACAGCCGCTTCTTTACCAAGGCACTGCGCGACCTGGGCCTGCTGAGTGTGGACGAGCCCTTCACCAACCTGCTGTGCCAGGGCATGGTCAAGGACGAGAACGGCGACACCATGTCCAAGTCCAAGGGCAATGTCGTGCCCCCGAGCTCGGTCATCGAGCCCTACGGCGCCGACACCATGCGTTTGGCGATCCTGTTTATCGCCCCGCCCGAGAAGGACTTCGACTGGGATCCCAAGGCCGTTGAGGGCGCCAACCGCTTCATTAAGCGCGCCTGGCGTATCGTTTGGCAGCTCGTCCAGTCCGGCGACGCCAACGTGGCCTTCGACAAGTCCGCGCTCGACGAGGTTGCGATGAAGCTCTATCGCGAGCGTCACCGCACCATCGCCAAGTGCACCGAGGACTTCGATCGCGGCCAGTTCAACACCGCCATCTCGGCCGTCATGGAGCTCGTCAACGCGGCGAGCGCCTACCTCAACGCCACCGAGGGTGCCGCCCGCGACAAGGCGCTGTGCTACGGCGTGGCTAAGGATATCGTGAGCGTCCTTGCCCCCATCTGCCCGTTCTGGGCCGACGAGCTGTGGCACGAGGCCCTCGGCTGCGAGGGCAACGCCTACACCGCCGCCTGGCCCGAGTTCGACCTGGCCGAGTCCATCGAGGATACGGTGCAGATCGTCGTACAGGTGCTTGGTAAGGTCCGCGGCCGCGTCGAGGTGGCCCGCAATGCCTCCAATGAGGATATGCAGGCTGCCGCTGAGGAAGCCGTTGCCAAGTGGCTTGAGGGCAAGACGGTCGTCAAGGCCATCTGCGTGCCCGGCAAGCTGGTCAACCTGGTGGTCAAGTAAGCGCTGCGTGTAAAGCTGGCATACAATACAAAACGAGGGACGGTCCGGTTGGGTCGTCCCTCGTTTTGTGTTGTATGCCCTGCTTAGCCAGTGCGTCGCACCGTCTTCTACGGGATGTGTACCAGGTCCCTAAAGTTAACGTTGCCCGTTGCCTCTTCGAACATCCAAATGTTGAGGTAGATGTCGTTGAGGTCGTTGTTCACATCAAAGTCCGGGTCGTCGAAGGTGCCTACAAAGGTGAGCATGGCGCGCGTTTCCTCGCCTGCTGCGACCTGCTGGCGCATGCGCACATCGCGGACCACGCCGTTGACGTAGGCATAGGAGTCCACATCGCCAAACATCATGTCGACACCGGTGTTGTTGGTCACCGTAAAGATGAGCGCAGCGTCGCCGTAGCCGTCGGTGTCCTTGCCCACGCAGGTAACATGGACGTTCTCGTCTGCCTCAAGGTCGATGGGGAACTGTTCTTGGGGGTCGGGGTCCAAACCCTGGGGATCGATGATGTCCTCGTCTATTTTGTCGAAGCTCACCGGGGGTTCGGTTTTTTCGATGGCTTTGGTGCTGCCAGGGTTCGGCTCGCATGTTCCGGTTTTGCCATTCGTGTTGCCGCAGCCTAAGAGGGCCAATGAACACGTTGCGATGGCGAGCGCAGTCATGCAGAGGGTGCCTAGGCGATTCATGGGTGCCTCCTTGCCGTAGAAGATCTCGAAAGGTTCGTCGTTGCGCGACTTGCTGGCTGGCTTGTTGCAGAATGTCCCTTAGCGTAAGTCTGATCGATAGGGGCTCGGGGAGGAATGCCCTTGGGGTCCGAACGGGCCTGTGGATTGGGACGCATGGCCCGTTTTGGGACTGTTGAGGGCGCGCCGCATGGGGTTCCTCGGTCAATTGTCCTATTCTTGTGGAGAAGCTGTGCGCACGCTGACCTGCAGATTCGTACGGTGCTTGCACGTTTCCGCAGCTATTGGTATAGTTTGCTTGCAAATGAAGTTGTAATTGAAAGAAGTGGGGTTTCGGCCCCGCTTCTTTTTTGTATGGATGGAGGTGCCGCAATGGTCAAGACCAAGACCGAGCAGGCGATCATCGACGCGCTCGAGGCCGTCGCTCCCCAGCACGATGTCGACATCGTCGACGTCGAGCTCGTGGGTGCCACCAAGGCCCCCTGCGTGCGCGTGCGTATCGAGGGTGCCGAGGGTCAGAGCCTGTCTCTCAACGACGTCACGGCCAACACCAAGTGGGTCGGCGATGTGATTGAGGAGCTCGACCCCATCTCTTCGAGCTATACGCTCGAGGTGTCGAGCCCGGGCATGGCGCGCCCGCTGCGCCGCCCGTGCGACTTTGCCCGCTTTGTGGGCGAGAACTGTGAGCTCACCTCCACCGCCACCGAGGGCCGTCGCAAGTACGCCGGCAAGATTGCCGCTGCGACCGAGACCGACGTGACCCTCGAGCTCGAGGACGGCGAGTCCGTTACCCTCGATTTCTCTGATGTTAAAAAGTGCAAGTTGAAGCCCACCTACGACTTCAAGCCCGCGAAGGAAGGAAAGTAAGATGGCAGCATCCGACATGATGTCCGCCCTGATGGAGCTTTGCCAGGAGAAGCACATCGACCAGCTCTACCTGATCGACCGCCTGGAGCAGTCGCTCGCCAAGAGCTATGCCGAGATCCTGCATCTTGAGTGGGGCGCCAAGGTGACCATCGACCGCACCACCGGCAAGATCTACGTCTACCGCCTTGAGCCGATCGACGATTCCATGGACGAGGAGGGCAACTTCACCGAGTTCGAGGAGATCGACGTCACCCCCAAGAACACGAGCCGCATCGCCGCCCAGCACGCCAAGGCCGAGATCAACGCCATCGTGCGTAACTCCGCCCGCGAGCAGATCTACGAGGAGTTCTCCGGCCGCATCGGTGACCTCATCAGCGGTACCGTGCTGCAGTCCACGCCCGACTTCACCATCGTCAAGATCCGCGAGGGCGTCGAGGCCGAGCTGCCGCACTTCGATCAGCGTCGTTACGAGAACGAGCGCAACGAGCGTCCGATGGGCGAGCGCTACCTGCACAACCAGCATATCAAGGCCGTGATCATCGACGTTCGCGACCCCAACTCCAACCTGCAGCCGGTTCGTGGCGAGCACAGCCGTCCGCCGATTGTCATCTCCCGTACCCACCCTGAGCTCATGCGTCGTCTGTTTGAGCAGGAGGTGCCCGAGATCTATGAGGGCACCGTTCAGATCAAGTCGATCGCCCGCGAGCCCGGCCAGCGCTCCAAGGTCGCCGTCCACTCGCTCGACGACCGTCTGGATCCCGTGGGCGCCTGCGTCGGCCCCAAGGGAAGCCGTGTTCGCGCTGTCGTGGGCGAGCTCCGTGGCGAGCGCGTCGACGTCATCCTGTGGGATGCCGATCCTGCCGTCTACGTCGCCAACGCCCTTTCGCCCGCTAAGGTCACCCGCGTCCTCATCGACGAGGAGAAGGCCTACGCCGGCGTCATCGTCCCCGACGACCAGCTGTCCCTCGCCATCGGCAAGGAGGGCCAGAACGCCCGCCTCGCCGCGCGCCTGACCGGCTGGCACATCGACATCAAGTCCGAGACGCTTGCCGCCGACATCCTCAAGAACGTTCCCGTTCACGAGGAGCCCGCCACCGACCTGATCGGCGACGAGGAGGACGAGGACGTCCGCCGCTGCGAGTACGTGTCCGAGGACGGCATCCAGTGCCGCAACCAGGCTCGTCCCGGCTCCCGTTTCTGCGGTGTCCATGACATCGACGCCTTCGATGATGCGGAGGACCTGATCTAGCGCGCGGTCGCGCCGGGCGGGTCCCGGCGCGTCTCCCACGCTCGTTCAGTCTCTAGGCACCCAAGGTGCCAGAAAGGGTAGGTGAAGTCATATGGCAAAAGTCCGTGTGTCCACCCTGGCCAAAGAGTTCGGCATGACCTCCAAGGAACTGATGGGTCATCTCGCCGATATGAAGATTCCCGCTAAGTCCGCTTCCTCCACTTTGGAGGACGCCTATGTCGCCATGGTCCGCAAGCAGCTCGCCTCGGTGATCGAGGCCCGCGCTCAGGAAGTCGAGGCCGCCAAGCAGGCCGAGGAGCAGGCAGCTGCCGCCGAGGAAGCCGCCCGCGCCGCCGAGGCCGAGCGCGAGCGCATCGCCGCCGAGAAGGCACGCGAGGAGGAGCGCCGCCAGTTTGCCGCAGCCCAGGCTGCCGAGGAGGCTGCCCGCGCCGAGGCAGAGGCCAAGAAGAAGGCCGAGCAGGAGCGCCTTGCTCGCGAGAAGGAGGAGGCTGCTCGCGAGGCCCAGCGCCGCGCCGTTCCCGCTTCCGACTCCGGTTCGCGCTTCCGTTCGCTGCTCGATCAGATCGCCGCACAGGAGACCGTGCTCAAGGAGAAGAAGGTCGCCGAGGACAAGGCCAAGGCCGAGCGCGCCGCCGAGCGCGGTAACCGTCGTGGCGGCAACAACGACCGCCGCGGTGGCCGCCGTAACGATCGTAACGCCTCCGACAACAACTCCGAGCGCAACGCCTCCGAGAGCCGTCCGCACAGCCATCGCACCAACGCCAGCAACAACGTCGCTGCCGGCATGGACTTCCCCAACCCCGATAAGCAGGGCAAGGGCAAGAAGCGCAAGGGCGATCACAACAACGAAAAGGACCACTATAGCCGCATGGCTCGCGAGGCCGAGGAGTACAGCCGCGAGAAGGTGCTCGAGGAGGCTCGTGCCGCCGTCGAGGAGGCCTCTCGCGAGTCCACCGGTCGCCGCAAGAAGCGCAAGGAGAAGCGTGAGCGCGAGGCTGCCAAGGCTCAGGAGGAGCGCAAGATAGAGGAGGCGTTGGCCCAGGGCGTGAACCCCGAGGAGCTCGACGCCATCAAGGTCTCCCAGGGCGTTACCGTCCAGGAGCTCGCCGAGGCGCTCGACGTTCCGGCCAACGACATCATCAAGCGCCTGTTCCTGCTGGGCACGCCGCTCACCATGACGCAGTCCATGTCCGACGACCTCGTCGAGCTCGTTGCCGACGACCTGGGCCGTCAGATTAAGATCATCACCCCCGAGGAGGAGAACACCTTCTCGTTCTACGACGATCCCGCCGACCTTAAGCCGCGCGCCCCGGTCGTCACCGTCATGGGCCACGTCGACCACGGCAAGACGAGCCTCCTCGACGCCATCCGTCACACCGGTGTCGCTGCCGGCGAGGCGGGCGGCATCACGCAGGCCATCGGTGCTTCGCAGGTCATGATCAACGACCGCAAGATCACCTTCATCGATACCCCGGGTCACGCCACCTTTACGGCCATGCGTGCCCGTGGTGCCAAGGTGACCGACATCGTCATTCTAATCGTGGCTGCCGACGACGGCGTCATGCCCCAGACCGTCGAGTCGATCAACCACGCCAAGGCCGCCGGCGTACCCATCGTCGTCGCCGTCAACAAGATCGATAAGCCGGGTGCCAACCCCGACCGCGTGCGCCAGGAGCTCACCGAGTACGGTGTCATCCCCGAGGAGTGGGGCGGACAGAACATGTTCGTCAACATCTCGGCGAAGCAGAAGATCGGTATCGACGACCTTCTGGAGACCGTGCTGCTCCAGGCAGATGTGCTCGAGCTCAAGGCCAACCCGGACACCTTTGCCTCCGGCAACGTCCTCGAGGCCAAGCTCGACAAGGGCCGCGGCTCGGTCGCTACCGTGCTCGTGACCCGCGGTACCCTGCACGTGGGCGATACGCTGGTCGCCGGCCTTACCTACGGCCGCGTCCGCGCCATGCTTGACCCCAAGGGTCGCGCCGTCACCGAGGCCGGTCCCTCCGACGCCGTCGAGATCCTGGGCCTGCAGTCCGTGCCCAACGCCGGTGACGAGTTCCGCGTTTTCGAGGACGAGCGCGAGGCACGTGCGCTGGCCGACGAGCGTTCGCTCAAGGCCCGTATCGAGGAGCAGAGCCGCGTCAAGCACGTCACGCTCGAGAACCTCTTCGAGACCATTGCCGACGCCGAGGTCAAGGAGCTCAACCTGATCATCAAGGCCGACGTCCAGGGTTCCATCGAGGCCCTTCAGGATTCGCTCGACAAGATGGATCAGTCCGAGGTCCGCATCAACACGATCCACTCCGCCGTTGGTGCCATCAACGAGACCGACGTCGTCCTGGCCGACGCCTCCAACGCCATCATCATCGGCTTTGGCGTCCGTCCCGACGGTAAGGCCCGCTCCGCCGCCGAGCGCGAGGGCGTCGAGATCCGTTGCTACGACGTCATCTACAAGTGCCTCGAGGAGCTCGACGCCGCCCGTATCGGCATGCTCAAGCCCACCGAGGTCGAGGTCTCCACGGGTACCGCGACTGTCCTGGACACCTTCAAGGTGCCCAAAGTCGGTATCGCCGCCGGTGTCCGCGTCGAAGAGGGCGAGATCGCCGCGACCGATTCCGTGCGTCTGGTGCGCGACGGCATCGTGGTCTTCAACGGCAAGATCGCCTCGATGCGCCACTACAAGGACGAGGCCAAGAGCCTCAAGAGCGGTTCCGAGGGCGGCATTGGCCTGGAGAACTTCCAGGACATCAAGCCCGGCGACCAGATCGAGGGTTACCGCATCGACCAGGTTGCCCGTACCGAGTAGGGGGTAGCGCTATGAAGCAAACGCAGGCAACCCGCCGTCTGGGCGAGCAGCTTCGCGAGAAGCTTGGTTATATCCTGCTCTTTGAGGTTTCCGATCCGCGTCTCGACCTGGTTACTTTGACCGCGGTCGAGGTCGCGGTGGACCGTTCGTTCGCGCGTGTGTTCGTGTCGTGCGATGCGAGCCGCTACGACGAGGTCATGGAGGCGCTCGCAAGCGCCAAGGGCCGTATTCGCAGCCTGTTGGCTCGCTCGCTCGATTGGCGTGTCACGCCCGAGCTCGATTTTCGCATCGATCGTTCGACCGATGAGGCCGAGCGTATCACGCGTGCGCTGGAAAACGTTCCCGCCACGCTTGCGATCGAAAAGGACGAGGACGGCTATCCGATAGCGGATGCCGCCCAGGAGGCAGCTTTAGATGACTAATTCCGCCGACCTCGCCTCGTGCGAGTCTGCAGATATTCAACGACGCATCCTCGAGCTTATCGAGAGTGCGTCCTCCATTGCGATTTCGGGACACACTTCTCCCGATGGCGACGCCCTGGGCTCCGTGCTGGGTTTGGGCCTCTCGCTTATGAAGTTTTTCCCTAACAAGGACATTGCCCTGCTGCTGGCAGATGATGACCCGGTTCCGCGCATCTACCGCTTTATGGAAGGCTCCGATCGCCTGGTACCGGCATCTGCGTATACCGGCAATCCGGACCTGTTCATCTCGGTGGACGTACCGGTCGTCGAGCGTCTCAATAATTCCGCCGAGGTGCTTCGTCGCTCCAAGCATGTGGTGTGCTTCGATCACCATCCGGCGCGCGAGGAGTTTGCCGAGCTCAGCCTGAGGCGCGTCGAAGCTGCAGCCTGCGCCATGATCATCGACCGCTTCTTGGACAATTGCGGCATTGTCGCACGTGATGGCGTTGCGACCTGCCTGCTGTGTGGCTTGGTTACCGATACCGGCCGTTTTCAGTACCAAAACGCCGATGCCGCCGCGTTCCATGCAGCCTCGCGTCTGGTTGCCCACGGTGCCGATCCGGCGCGTGTGGCACTCGAGGTCTACCAGAGCATGCGCGTTGAGTTTTTACACCTCAAGTCCATCGTTATGGGCCGCATCAAGACGGTGGCCCACGGGCGCGTTGCGTATAGTTACGCGTACCAGAGTGACCTTGAGGCTTGCGGTGTCACCTCGGATGAGTGCGACGGCCTGGTTGACGTGGTGCGCTCGGTGATGGGCGTGGAGGTCTGCCTGTTCCTGAAGGGCATTGAGGGCGATACCAAGGTGCGCGGCAACCTGCGCTCCAAGGGCGACCTCAACGTGTCCGAGATCGCTGCTGCATTTGGCGGAGGCGGACATCCCGCTGCCGCCGGTTTCTCCAACAACGGAACGATTCTCGAGACGCTTACCGTGGCACTTCCCATGCTGGCCGAGCTGGTGGGGGAGGATCCCGCTTCGGTGACCGTCGAGCTTTAACTTTTTGGATGGTACATGGCTCGTCGTACACCTTCTCAACTGAATATGCTGCTCGCCGTCGATAAGCCGGTGGGCTGCACGTCCCACGATGTGGTTTCGAAATGCCGGCGCGCCCTCCATGAGCGGCGCGTCGGCCATGCCGGCACGCTCGACCCCATGGCATCGGGTGTCATGGTGGTGGGTGTGGGCCAGGCCACCCGTCTGCTGGGCATGCTAACCCTCGATACCAAAAGCTATGTCGCCGACATTTCGTTTGGCGCCGAGACAAATACCGATGATGCGGAGGGCGAGGCGGTCCGCACGGTGGCTGTTGCCAACGAGCTCCGCGATCCTTCCTATGCACGTGAGCGCTTGGCCGCTATGCTGGGTCCGCAGATGCAGGTGCCGCCGGCGTTTTCGGCTATCTCGGTCAATGGCGTTCGCGCCTACAAGTCTGCTCGCGAGGGCAATGCGGTGGACCTACCTCCGCGTCCCGTCGAGGTCTATGCCGCCGACCTGATCGCCGTGGGCGGCGAAGGTGATACGTGTGTGTGGACCGTGGCGTTCTCGGTGAGCAAGGGCACCTATATCCGTGCGCTCGCTCGCGACTTGGGCCGCGCCTGCGAGAGCGCCGCGTACATTTCTGCGCTGCGCCGCACGGCCTCCGGTGTTGTTTCCATTGGCGCTTGTCATGCGGTTGAGGAGCTTTCTCCCGAGTCCGCGGCTGGCTTTGCCCTGGATCCCATTGCAGCCCTGGGCGCCACGCGTGTTGACTTGCCTGGCAATCTTGCCGACGATCTGCTCTGCGGCCGACGCATTCCCGTTGAGCGTGCGTTTGCCGATTTTGATGCCTCGAAGGCGCCTTTTGCGTTGGTGCTCGATGGGGGACTCAAGGCGCTCGCCCGCATCGAAAGTGGCCGCTTTGTCATGGAGCACGTGTTTCCGCAGGCAATCGGCGGTGTTCGATGATGTTGTCCGCTCGCGAGCTCGCGCGTATCTTTTTCGCGGGCGAGTCGGACGAGGCTCGCATCGTTACTGCCGATGCGTTTGATGAGTGCGAGCACTTGGGTGCCGCATCGATTGCCATCGGCGTGTTCGATGGTGTGCACCGTGGACACCAGGAACTCATCGAAGCGCTTGTTAGCGACGCGCGCGCCCATGACTGTAAGGCGGTCGTGGTCACTTTCGATCCCGATCCGGACGTTGTGGTGAGTCCTTCGCCCGCTCAAAAATTGATGACGACGACCGACCGTCTACATGCCTTGGCTCAGACCGGGGTCGATGCGGTGGTGGCCGTTCCCTTTACGCCTGAGGTTGCGGCACTCGACCATGTCGGTTTTCTCGCACTGCTGTCACGCGTGGTCGACATTCGTTCGATTCGCGTTGGCAGCGACTTTAGGCTGGGTCGCGGCGGTGCTTCTGGTGTTGCCGAGATGCGCGCCTGGGGTTCCGAGCACGGCGTTGACGTGTATGCTCACGACCTGCTTTGCGAGGGCTGTGAGGCCATTTGCGCCACCCGCATTCGTCATGAGCTGGGACAGGGCCATGTGGAGCTTGCTGCTGAGTTGCTCGGCCGCCCGTATATACTGCGTGGCGGTGTTGTTCGCGGCCGTCATGAGGGTTCTGGCATGGGCTTTCCCACGGCAAACCTGCAGGTTCCCGACGGCATTCAGGTGCCTGCCGATGGCGTGTATGAGGGCCTGGTGCTCGTCGATGACACCGTGTGGCCCGCTGCCGTGAACGTCGGCCTGCCGCCAACGTATGCCGACGATGCCGCTTCGGCGCATCTCGAGGCTAATTTAATTGGTTATACGGGCGACCTGTACGGCGCTTCCGTTTCGCTGGCGTTTACGCGCTGGCTGCGTCCCTCGCGTGTGTTCGAATCGCTGGATGAGTTGATTGCGACCGTCGAGGGGAATATCGAGGACATTCGTCACAACTTGGGTGAGCAAGGGGTGGGCATCCGTGATTAGCGATGAGGAAAAAGATCAGGTACGCGCTGCGTCCGACCTGGTTGCCATCGTGCAGGAAACGGTTGAGCTCAAGCCCCGCGGCCATGAGTTTTGGGGCTGCTGCCCGTTTCATGGCGAAAAGACTCCGTCCTTCCACATTATTCCCGCCACGCAGGTGTGGCATTGCTTTGGCTGCGGCGAGGGTGGCGACGTCTTCACCTATATCATGAAGCGCGAGAACCTGAGCTTTCCCGAGTCAATCCGCTATTTGGCCGATCGTGCGGGTATTGAGCTGCATGACACCGGAGATCGTCGCGAGCGCGGTACCAAGCGTGCCCGAATCTATGATCTGTGCGCCGAGACCGCCCAGTTCTACCACACCATGCTTATGCGCGGTAAGGACGGTCGTCCACGCGAGTACTTTGCCAGCCGCGGCATGGGTGGCGACGTCTGCCGTCGCTACTGCCTGGGCTTTGCACCGGGACGCAACGCGCTGGTGTCGCACCTGTCTCAGGCGGGTTTTACCCCGCAGGAGATGATCGACGCCAATGTTGCCGTGAGCCGCGGGCGCGGGCAGCTTGCCGACCGCTTCTACGACCGCGTGATGTTTCCCATCTTTGACGAGCAGGGTCACAACATTGCCTTTGGCGGGCGCATCATGGGTGACGGCCAACCCAAGTACCTCAACACCGCCGAGACGAGCGTGTTCCATAAAAAGCGAAACCTCTATGGCTTTAACTGGGCCAAGGAGTTTATCGTCGCGCAGGATACGGCCATCGTGGTGGAGGGCTATACCGATTGCATCGCCTGCTGGGAGGCGGGGATCAAAAACGTTGTCGCCACGCTGGGCACCGCGCTCACGGAGCATCACGTCAAGACGCTCACCCGCTTTGCCAAGCGCATCGTGTATATGTTCGACGGCGATGCCGCGGGCCAGAAGGCCGCCCGTCGCGCGATTCAGTTTATCGAGCAGGATTCGATGGATTTGCGCTGCGTGGTGCTGCCCGACGGCAACGACCCCATGGAGTTCATCACAGCGCATGGTGGACAGGAGCTTCAGGCGCGCATCGACGCTGCCGAGCCGCTTATGGACTTTGTCTACCGTTCGCTGCAGGAGTCGAGTGACATCACCACGCCGGGCGGTCGTGCCAAGGCGCTGGAGGATGCGCTGACGCTCATCTATCCGCTGCGCGATAGCTACATGATCGACACGTACTTTATCCAGATTGCCGACCTGCTTGGCTTGGATCTGGAGACAGTGCGTGCGAGCTCGGGCCGTGTGTTTCGCGATGTCGCCAAACGCGAGGATGCGGAACGACGTCGTGAGCAGAACTATGAGCGCCAGCGGGCACAGGCTGAGCGGTCCGATGGGACGGGCAGTCGGGCGTCGAGTTCTCGCGATGTCGGTCGCGGTGCTTGGGCATCGGGCGCCACGCCGGCAGTAGCGGCGCCGGTCGAGGAAGAGCCGTACGACTACGTCCCGCTCGATGCCTACGGTGCCGCGCCCGTGGAGGTCGTCGACGACCTGCCGCCGATCGATGTGCCTGATGGTATGGGTGCTGTACCTGTGACCGATGGTTCGGGCACTCCGGCTGCGGCGGCGCCGATGGTTCTTACTGATCTTGAGCGCAAGTCCTTGGCAGGGGAGCGCGAGCTGTTGACGATGCTTACGAGCTACCCCGACCTGTTCCGAACGTATGCCGACCGCATCTGCTCTATCGAGTGGGTTGATCCACGTCACGAGTCCATCGCATGGGCCGTGCTGGCAACGCCGCCGGGAACCGATCCTGCAGCCTGCATGGATGCGGCGCGCTCGGTCTGTCCCGAGGCGGCAACGCTAGTGAGTGCCGGGCGCATCTCGGCGACGAGCAAGCACCCCACCGAGACGAACATCGTGTTTATGCTCGATACGCTCGAGCTCTACACCATCAAGCGCCGCATGCGTGCCGCACAGGCCAAGCTGCGCCAGGACCGTTCGCTCGATGATGAGGCCCGTCGCGCGCTGACCGTGCAGGCCGCGCAGGATTCGCAGCGTCAACGCGAACTGCAAAAGTCGATCGGCGGGGTGGCGGACCCGTTCCGTTTGATCGGTCTGGAGTCCGCGGGCACCGAACAAGCCTAGATGTTGTGGTCAACCAGCGTATTCTCGCCTATATCCAGTCCTCTTTTTGGGTATAGACGTCAATGTGTGTGCTAAAGTATTGAGTCCTGTGGACTATGAAGGGAGAATCTGTGCCAAAAAAGACTGAGAGCACGGGTACTGGGCTGGAATCCTACGTTGCAAAGCTCATGGGCAACGGCTCAAACAGGACTTCGGTAACCGAGGACGAGATTCAGGTCGCCCTGAAGGATATCGATGTTTCTGACGAGCAGCTCACCGCGGTTTATTCCGCGCTGCGCAACAGCGGCATCCAGATTATCTCCGCGAGCGGTAACGACGACGCCCCCATGGACGTCGACGATGACGATAACGATACCGATACCGACGATTTCGATGACGACGACGAGCACGATTCCGGCTCGCTCGACGATCACGAGCTCAAGATGGCCCGTCAGGCCGACGCCGAGATGGGTTCTTCCAAGAGCAAGAAGAAGCGCACCGTGCGCACGTCCCGTTCACGCTCGCGCGTGCGTGGCATCGATGCCTCCACGGTGATGCTGACCGGCGATCCGGTTCGTATGTACCTCAAGGAGATCGGCAAGGTCGACCTGCTAACCGCCTCCGAAGAGGTCGATCTGGCCATGAAGATCGAGGCCGGTCTCGAGGCCACCGAGAAGCTCGAGGCTGCCGATGCCGGTGAGCTCGAGCTCACGCGTGCCGAGATGCGTCGTCTCACGCGCATTGAGAACGTGGGCCTCGAAGCCAAGCAGGCACTCATCAGCGCCAACCTGCGTCTGGTAGTCTCCATCGCCAAGCGCTACGTCGGCCGCGGTATGCTGTTCCTGGACCTGATCCAGGAGGGCAACCTCGGTCTGATCCGCGCCGTCGAGAAGTTCGACTACCAGAAGGGTTTTAAGTTCTCCACGTATGCCACGTGGTGGATCCGTCAGGCCATCACGCGCGCTATCGCCGACCAGGCCCGTACCATCCGTATTCCCGTGCACATGGTCGAGACCATCAACAAGCTTGTCCGCGTGCAGCGCCAGCTCCTTCAGGACCTGGGCCGCGACCCGACCCCCGAGGAGATCGGTGCCGAGATGGACATGAGCGCCGACCGTGTCCGCGAGATCCAGAAGATCTCGCAGGAGCCCGTGTCGCTCGAGACCCCCATCGGCGAGGAAGAGGATTCCCAGCTGGGCGACTTCATCGAGGACTCCCAGGCCATCGTTCCGCCCGATGCCGCCAGCTTCTCCATGCTTCAGGAGCAGCTCACCCAGGTGCTCGACTCGCTTGCCGATCGCGAGCGCAAGGTTATCGAGCTACGCTTTGGCCTTGTCGACGGGCATCCCCGCACGCTCGAGGAAGTCGGCCGCGAGTTTGGCGTCACGCGCGAGCGTATCCGCCAGATCGAGTCCAAGACCCTGGCCAAGCTCCGCCACCCGAGCCGTTCGAGCAAGCTCAAAGACTATATCGAAAGCTAGGAGTTACGCGGTTTTACCAAACCGCGTAACGGATCGACGCTGCGCGCCGCCCAGAGCGACAATTTGTCATTCAAAAGGCAAGGCATGACCAGAAGGTCTATGCCTTGCCTTTTTCATGCCAACTTGTTCGCTCTGGGCGGCGCTCGCTGTCCGTCCTTAACCTGCGACGTTGCTTTGGTCGGCACTTAGGGACGTTCCTTTTCTGCCGGCACTTTGGGACACTCCTTGTCGGGCAGCTAATTTGGGTGCAGGCGGAGAAAAATTCTCAAAAAAGTTCTTGCCCTGAGCTGATTCGTCCGTATAATAAACTTCGTTGCTTGAGAGCACGCACCTATTCCTCGGTAGCTCAATGGTAGAGCACGCGGCTGTTAACCGCGCTGTTGTAGGTTCGAGTCCTACCCGGGGAGCCAGAATTTCTCAGCCCATTCCGCTGGGCTTTTAAATTCCTCGGTAGCTCAATGGTAGAGCACGCGGCTGTTAACCGCGCTGTTGTAGGTTCGAGTCCTACCCGGGGAGCCAGGTTGTAGAACCCGTCGCTTATGCGGCGGGTTTTTTCATGCCGCGACCACTTGACTCGAACGTTGCCATATCAACATTTCGTGTCGAGGATGTAATCCCGCGACCCATCACCTCAACATGGCGCGGTCGTTGTAGAATATTGCAATGATTGCTCCCACGACATGGTGCCGTGAGCACCAGATAAGGAGATTCTTGTGTCTGAGACCATTAACGGCAGCCTGAGCGTCTCGAACGACGTTATTGCCGATATTGCCGGTTATGCCGCGATGACGTGCTATGGCGTCGTCGGTATGGCTGAGCAGCTCCAAGGCGCCGAGAGCGTGCGCCTGCTTGCCGGTCAGCGCCTCCGCAAGGGCGTGCTTGTCTCCGCCGACGAGAACGGCCTTACGGTCGATCTTCACGTCGTGCTCGAGAACGGCGTCAACATGAAGTCCGTCTGCCACAATCTTTCGAGCTCCGTTGCCTTCACCCTGCAGGAGATCGCCCAGATCGATCCCGCCAGCCTTAAGATCGGCATCCATATCGACGCGCTCAAGAGCCGTCTGAACTAGCATCCGAAAACGGAGATTCAAATACCCATGATTGCAAAGACCATTCGCACCTGTTTTCCGATCGCTGCGGCTGCCGTTTCCGACAAGGCCGAGGAGATCAACAAGCTCAACGTCTTCCCCGTGCCCGACGGTGACACCGGCACCAACATGTCGCTCACGCTCGCCTCGGTGACCAAGGAGCTCTCCGCCCTTCCTGCCGACGCCGACATGGAGGCCATCGCCGGCGCCATCACCCACGGTTCCCTGATGGGCGCCCGTGGCAACTCCGGTGTCATCACCTCGCAGATCCTGCGCGGTGTGGCCGAGGGTCTTGTCTCTGCCGACGAGCCCATTACGTCCGCCAACATCGCCTATGCGTTCCGCCGAGCCGTCAAGGTCGCCTTCCAGGCCGTCCGCAAGCCCATCGAGGGCACGATCCTCACGGTGCTGCGCGATGTCTCGACCAAGGCCGACGAGTGCGAGAAGAAGAAGTTCTCGGCCGAGGACGCGCTCGACGCAATCGTCGTCGAGGCCTACCAGTCCGTCGCCCGCACGCCCGACCTGCTGCCCGTCCTCAAAGAGAACGGAGTGGTCGACTCCGGCGCCTTTGGCTTTGCCATCTTCCTGGAGAACTTTGTTGCCGCTGCGCTTGGCCGCAGCACCGTGGTCGAGGATTTCTCCGCTACGTTTGATTCCGCCGGTTCTGCCCGCGATGCCGCTCTTGGCCGCGTTGAGATCGAGGCCAACGACGACTGGGAGGGCTCGGAGTTCCGTTACTGCAACGAGTTCCTGTTTAAGGCTGACGCTCCCTTTGACGAGGACGAGTGCCTCAAGTTCCTGGGTTCCATGGGCGACTGCGAGCTGCTCGTGGGTGCTTACCCCGATTACAAGATCCACGTGCACTCCAACACCCCCAACCTGGTGCTCGAGCACATGCTGCAGCTTGGTCAGATCTATGAGGTCTTTATCCATAACATGGAGATGGAGGCCCACGACCGTACCGCCAAGATCCACGAGGATCAGGAGAAGGCCGCCGAGCCCGCGAAGGCCCTGGGCTTTGTCGCCGTTGCCGCTGGTTCCGGCGAGGCAGACATTCTCAAGTCCCTCGGCGTTGACGTGATCGTGTCCGGTGGCCAGACCATGAACCCCTCGACTGCAGACCTGCTGGGCGCGGTGGACCAGGTCAACGCGACCTCGGTCATCATTCTGCCCAACAACGGCAACATCCGCATGGCCGCCGAGGCCGCTGCCTCAGCCTGCACCGACAAGAAGGTCGCCGTCGTTCCCACCAAGACCGTTCCTCAGGCCTTCTCCGCGCTGTTCGCGGTCCTGCCCGATTCCGAGCTTGAGGATGCCGTCGCCGCTATGGTCGACGCCATCAGTGAGGTTCGCGATGGCGAGGTCACCCGTGCCGTGCGCGATTCCAGCGCCTCCGACGGCTCGCCGATTCACTCCGGTGACGTCATGGGTATCATTGCCGGCTCCATCGATGTGGTCGGCTCCGACGTGAAGCAGGTCACGCTCGATTGCATCAACCGTATGCAGGAGGAAGATGAGGGCGACGCGCTGACGATTCTGGCCGGCGAGGAGCTGTCCGACGAGGCCTTCCAGGAGATCGTTGACGCTATCGAGGAGGCTCAGCCCGATCTGGAGATTGACGCTCATCGTGGCGAGCAGCCGCTCTATCCCGTGATCTTCTCGATCGAGTAGGCATCTGCCCATGTCCGAGCTGTGCTCCGTGCCGCGCGTCTCGGAGCGCTTTGCCCAGAGCAATGCGCTCGACGAGGATATCGCGCGACTCAAATATGTTTCGGGTAAACGTGAGGAGGCCCTTCGCCGTCTGGGAATTCGGACGGTGGGGGACCTCCTTCTCCATATCCCTCATCGATACCTGGACTTTACGCGCTCCTGGTCCATCGAGATGGCGCCCATCGGTACCGTGTGCACCATCATCGCCACGGTCGACCGTATCGTCCAAAAGCAGCCGCGTCCGCGCATGCAGGTGACCGAGGTCTCACTCGTTGACGAGACGGGCGTGCTGCAGGTCGCCTTTTTCCGCCAGCCCTGGATTGTCCAGCAGCTTAAGCAGGGCGACCGCCTGGCCGTGATGGGTAAGGTCGAGTTTGCCTACGGCTTTAAGCAGATGGCCTCGCCGCACTTTGAAAAGCTTGAGGAAGGGCGCGCCGCGGGCACTATCCTGCCGGTCCATTACGTGAGTGATGGCGTGAGCCAGGCGTGGATGCGCCGCATCGTAAGTGGCGCGCTCGAGGTCGTCGGCAATCCCTTTGATCCCATTCCGGCACGCTTACGCGTTAAACGTCGCCTGATGAGCAATGCCCGTGCGCTTCGATCGATCCACTTTCCCTCGAGCATGGCTGAGCGCGATATCGCGCGCGCACGGCTTGCCTACGAGGAGTGCCTCTACCTGCAGCTGGCGCTGCGCCTGCGCAACGACGGCGGCCTGGTCGATGTGGTGCCCTATGCCCACGCCGCGGGCGAGCACCTGGCCGCGCTCAAGCAAGCCCTGCCGTTTTCGCTGAGCGACGAGCAGGAGGCCGCGTTCCAAGATATCCTGCGCGATATGTGCGATGGCGGGCGCGTGATGAACCGCCTGCTGCTGGGCGATGTCGGAACCGGCAAGACCGCCGTTGCCGCTTGCGCGCTGGCAGTGGCTGCCGATAGCGGCACCCAGGCCTGCGTTATGGCGCCCACGGGCGTTCTGGCGCGCCAATATGCCGATAAGACTGGCCCTCTGCTCTCGCAGGCCGGCATGTCCTGGGCGCTTCTGACGGGCGCCACGCCGGCCGCAGAGCGCGAGCGCATCCATGTACAGTTGGAATCGGGCGAGCTCGACGTCCTCTTTGGCACCCACGCGGTGCTTTCGGATAACGTTGCGTTCAAGCATCTGTCGCTCGTGGTCATCGATGAGCAGCACCGGTTTGGCGTCGGCCAACGCAACGCCCTGCGTGCGAAGGGCCCTGGTGCCGATCTGCTCGTTATGACGGCAACGCCCATCCCGCGTACGCTGGCGCTTTCGGTCTACGGCGATCTGGACACGAGCATCATCCGCCATCGGCCCGTCCCTGGCGCTGGCGTGACGACACGCGTGCTTACCGAGTCGAGCCGCGACCTTGCCTATGGCGCCATCCGCGAGGCGCATGAAAAGGGTCAGCAGGCCTACGTGATTTGCCCGCTCGTGGAGCCGAGCGACTCGGCAGATGAGCTGGAGGACGTGCCCGGTATAGCCCGCGACGACGAGGGCCGTGTGACGGTCCCCGTGCCGCTGCACGATACGGCGACCGAGCTCGATCGCCTGCGTCTGGCGTTGCCGGGTCTTGTCATCGAGCGCCTTCACGGACGCATGCCAGCGGGGGAGAAGGACCAGGTTATCGATGCCTTCAAGCGTGGCGAGATCGACGTTCTCGTCTCGACTACGGTGGTCGAGGTGGGCGTCGACGTGCCCAACGCCACCGTCATGGTCATCGAGAATGGCGAGCGCTTTGGGTTGGCGGCCTTGCACCAGCTGCGCGGGCGCGTGGGCCGCGGCAGCGTGTCGGGCACGTGCCTGGTCATGACGCACTCCAAGGGCAATGGCGGCGCATCGGCGGCGCAAGACCGTCTCCAGTCGCTCGAAAAAACCTCAGACGGCTTTACGCTCGCCCAGATGGATCTGCGTTTGCGCCACGAGGGTGAGATTCTTGGCTACCGTCAGCATGGCGGCGTGACCCTGCGCTTTGTGGACCTGGACGCCGACGAGGAATTGATCGAATGGGCCCATTTGGACGCGGTCGAGCTCTTGCGGTATGCTTGCAACCTTGACTCCGTGGCGACGCGCCCCCTGCGCGATGCGGTCGCCATGCGATATCGACACATTTTTAAGGAGGTCAGCGGAGGATGAGAATCATCGGCGGCGAATGGCGCGGTCGTAAGATCGAGGAGCCCCGTGGTCGCGATGTCACCCGCCCCACGACCGATCGTGTGCGCGAGGCATGCGCATCTATGGTCATGTCGGCATTTGACTTCGATCTGGACGAGGTCCGCGTGCTGGACGCCTTTGGCGGCTCCGGCGCTTTGGGTATCGAGATGCTCTCACGTGGTGCCCGCTCGCTCACGACGTTCGAGATCGATCGGAATGCCGCGCGGCTCATTACCAAGAATATCGAGTCGCTCTGCCGTGACCGTGCGCGTTGGCGCGTGATAACGGGCGACATGCTGGTGAGTGCCTCGCGCGGTCGTGTGCCGGGCGGCCCCTTTGATTTGGTCCTGCTCGACCCGCCCTATGCTTTTGGTGCCGAACCGGTCGAGGTGTTGCTGCGGAACCTGGCTCAGCAGGGTCTGCTTGCACCTGGCGCTTATGCCCTGTTTGAGCATGCCGCCGCCGATGTGGGCGCGCATCCGGCAGACTTTGAGATCGTGCGCGAGAAGCGCTACGGCATTACCTCGGTCGACCTGCTTCGTTGGGTCGGCGATGACGATGGCGAGGGCGATAGCGCCGGCACCGATGCTGACAACAACGATGCCACGACGTTTCAGGAGGACGCCCATGAATGACACCATCAACCGCGTGATCGTCCCGGGCACCTTCGATCCCATCACGTTTGGCCATATCGACGTCATCCGTCGCGCCCGCCGCATCTTTCCCAGCGTGATCGTCGCTGTTGCCGAGTCGCAGGGTAAAAACGGTGTGGGTACTACGTTTATGCTCGATGAGCGCGTGGCGCTGGCCCGCGAGGCGCTCGGTGATATCGACGGCGTCGAGGTCCTGCCCTTTACCGGCCTCTTGGTCGACTTCGCTCGCGAGCAGGGGGCGGGGGCCGTGGTCAAGGGCCTGCGCGCCATGACCGACTTTGAGTACGAGCTGCAGCAGGCAGACCTCAACTATCGCTTGGATAGCGAGCTAGAGTCCATCTTTGTCATGAGTGCGCCGCAGTACGGCTATATCTCGAGCTCGGTCGTTCGCCAGATCGCCTCGCTCGGCAGCGATGTATCGACGTTTGTCCCGCCCAACGTGGTCGAAGCGCTCAGACATCGCTTTTCGTGACGTTTCTTATTGCCTGGTGGCATGTGGTAAACTAACACGATGATATGATACCTATGAAAGGAGACCGGATGCCGGGCGAGAATTTTCCTGGCGATAGGATCGTCAGCTTGGTCGATGAGCTCGAAGGGCTGATCGAGGAAGCCAAGCCGCCTTTCGGCAAGAACGCTCAGTTCAAGGTCATTGACGCCGACGTGTTCTTCAACATCCTCGACGAGATCCGCATGAGCTATCCCGAGGAGTGGCAGAAGTCCCGCCGTATCCTTAAGGAGCGCGAGGAGCTTATGGCTTCCGCCGCCGCTCAGGCCGATTCCATCATCGCCGATGCTCAGCAGCAGGCCCTCACCATTGCCGGTGAGCAGGAGATCGTCCGCTTAGCACAGCAGCAGGCCGACGACATCCGCGATCGTGCCCAGCAGTACGAGCGCGAGACGCGTTATGCTGCCGAGGACTACGCAGAGCAGGTCTTTACGCACCTGGAGGAGAACCTTAAGAGCCTGACCGGCACCGTTACCCGTTGCCGTCAGCAGCTCAACGAGGGTGCCGCCCAGCAGAATGGTCAGTGGTAATGGCTGAGTTCCCGAGCGTTACCGTCGATCTTTCCGAGCAGCTCGAGTTTCCTGGAGATTCGTATCCGCTGACCGGTAAGGTCGATGTCGCCACCTACACGGTGGGCGAGAAGGAGTACCAGCTGCAGGACGGCATCGACTACGACGTTGTCTTTACCAATGCCGGTACCGGTGTTTTGCTTACCGGCATGGTCCGCGCGCACGCCACCGGCGAGTGCGACCGTTGCCTGGAGCCTGCATCGTTTGATATCGCCGGCGAGATCGAGGAGTTCTACCTCTTTGAGGAGCCCGAGGATCCCGAGGCCTACGAGGACGGCTATGAGCTCCTCGGTGAGGACCGCATCGTGGATCTGGGTGAGCCCATCAACGACGCGGTCGTTATGGACACGCCGTTTGTGGTGCTCTGCAAGCCCGATTGCCGCGGTCTGTGTCCCACTTGCGGTTGCAATCTCAACGTCGAGCAATGCGATTGCGCCGCCCAGGCAGAGGCAGAATGGGCCGCTGCCACGGAAAATCCATTTGCAGCATTGAAGAATCTCAAGCTCGATGAGTAAAACTGTGGTAGTATCGCTACTTGCGCGTAATCGCCACACTGGATAGTTCATAAGGAAGGTCACTATGCCCGTACCTAAACAAAAGCAGGGTCGTATCCGCACTCACACCCGTCGTTCCGCCAACATGAAGATCTCGGCTGCGGCTCAGTCCACGTGCCCCCGTTGCGGCGCTGTCAAGCTTCCGCACCACGTGTGCCCCAGCTGCGGTTTCTATAAGGACCGCGAGGTTATCGTTACCGAGTAACGGTATACTCTGGATGCGATGCCGTTCCAAATGGAACCACAATGGCCGGCTCAATGAGTCGGCCATTTTTGTATAAGGAGCATGTATATGAGTAACGTTCGCGTTTGTGTAGACGTTGTGGGCGGAGACGAGAAACCTCAGGTTGTTCTCGATGGTATCGAGGCTGCACTTGCCGCCGATCCCGATATCGAGGTCTTGGCAGCTGGCCCCGCCGAAATCGTCAATCCCTTTGCTGCTTCCCATGCACGTGTTGAGGCCCTTGAGGCACCCGACGTTATCGCCATGGATGACGATCCCATTCGCGCCGTGATGACCAAGCGCAAGTCGTCGATCGTGCTGTCGTGCCGCGCCATCAAGAAGGGAAATGCGGACGCGTTCTTCTCCGCCGGCTCGACCGGTGCCATGACCGCTGCCGCCACCGCCTATGTGACGCCGTTTAGATATATGGTCGAAGGCAAGAAGCAGCCGGTGCGTCCCTGTCTGACCAATGCGCTGCCCAATCGCGCCGGCGGTCTGACGGTGCTGTGCGATATGGGCGCCAACCCCGATGTCGAGGTCGATGACATGGTGCGTTTTGCCCAGATGGGTAGCGCCTATGCCCGCGTCGTCCTGGGTATCGAGCATCCCCGCGTGGGCCTGCTTGCCAATGGCACCGAGGACGAGAAGGGTTCCAACTTTACCAAGGCCTGCTTCCCGGCCATGAAAGCCGCCGTTCCCGGCTTTGTGGGCAACTGCGAAGGCACCGACCTCACCTCGGGCAATTTTGACGTCGTGGTCGCCGATGGCATGTCGGGCAACATCGCGCTCAAGGCCACCGAGGGCGCTGCCAAGTTTTTGCTGCAAGAGCTCAAGGGTGCCTTTATGGCCTCGCTTGGCACCAAGGTCGCCGCGCTGCTCATTAAAAAGCAGATGCGCGAGATAAAGGCCAAGCTTTCGGGCGATGCAAAGGGCGGCGCGATTCTTTTGGGCCTGCGCGGCGTGGTCCTGATCGGCCATGGCGCCACCTCGGTCGAGGCTGTTAAAAACGGTACGCTCGCGGCGGCCGAAGCCGTGCGCGCGGGGCTGGTCGAGAACGTCGCCAACTCCATGGACGGCATCGTTTTGTAAGAGCGAGTTAGAGCGCTGTTATGTGCCTCGCGGCCTGCTTCGTGGGGTAGAATCAGAACCGTGTCTTGGTACCGCCCGGGCGGTACCATTCTTTTGGTATTCATGCACTATGAGAGGAAGCGCTATGGACCGCTCCGAAATCTTCGACAAGATCGCCGAGGTCGCTGCTGACGTTCTGGGCGTCGATGTTGCCGAAATTAGCGATGAGACCACCTTTGACGACCTCGATGCCAACTCGCTCGAGCGCCTGCAGCTGGTTACGGCTATCGAGGACGAGTTCAACCTCGAGATCGATGACGAGACTCTGCTCTCGCTCAACTCTGTCGCCGACGCCGTCGACGCGATTGAAAACGCCAGGGAGGCCTAGGTCTTGGCTTTGTCTGAACGACTTACGCGCGCCCAGGAAATCCTGGGCCACGAGTTCAATAATAAGGTGCTGCTGCGCGCGGCCCTTACGCATCCCTCGGCAGTCGAGGGCCAGCCGGTTTCTGCCAGCTATGAGCGCCTTGAGTTCTTGGGTGATTCCATTTTGGGCGCCGTCGTCGCCCGTTCGCTCTTTGAGTCCTATCCCGAGTTTGACGAGGGCAAGCTCACGCGCCTGAAGGTGTCGCTTGTCTCGGGCGCTACGCTGTCCGAGGTGTCGCATGAGCTGGGCATCGACGACATCATTATCTTTGGTGCCTCCGAGACCGGTACCGGTGCGCGCGGCCTGCACTCGGCGCTCGAGAACGTCTACGAGTCGCTCGTGGGCGCGCTGTACCTGGATGCCGGCTGGGATGTTGCGGCGGACTTTATCCATCGTACGCTCAAGCCGCACCTGGCCTCCGAGCGTGCCGAGCACCCCGCGAACCCCAAGTCGTTCTTGCAGGAGTGCGTGCAGGCAGACGGCCACGAGCCTCCCGCGTACAAGCTGGTCGGCTCCGAGGGCCCCGCGCATGCGCCCACCTTTACCGCTGTGGTGCTCATCGACGGTATTCGCCAGGGCCGCGGCACCGGTTCCTCCAAGAAGGAGGCCGAGGGAGCCGCTGCGCTCGAGGCACTCGACCGCATGGGCTACACCACCAACGGCGTGATTCTCAACAAGAAGCCTGTTTAAGCGAGGAACCGTGTATCTCAAGTCCCTCACGCTCAAAGGGTTCAAGTCGTTTGCCGACCGCGCCCATATGTCATTTGAGCCGGGCCTGACCGTCATCGTCGGTCCCAACGGCTCGGGAAAATCGAACATCTCCGACTCGATTCTGTGGGTCCTGGGCGAGCAGAGCGCCAAGCAGCTGCGCGGCCAGGCCATGGAGGACGTCATCTTCTCGGGCTCGTCGGCACGCAAGCCGGTGGGTGTCGCCGAGGTCACGCTGGTGCTCGATAACTCGGACCATATGCTGCCCGTCGATTTTGACGAGGTCGCCATCACCCGTCGCATGTATCGCTCGGGCGAAAGCGAGTACCTCATCAACTCGAGTCCGTGCCGCCTGATGGACATTCAGGACATCCTACACGATTCGGGTCTGGGCAAGGATACGCATTCCATCATCAGCCAGGGCAAGCTCGATGCCATTTTGCAGAGCCGCCCCGAGGAGCGCCGTGCCCTCATCGAGGAGGCCGCCGGCATCTCCAAGCACAAGCGCCGCAAGGAGCGTGCGCTCAAAAAGATTAAGTCGATGGACGAGCACCTGACGCGTGCCCGCGACATCAGTAAGGAAATTGCCCGTCAGCTGCGACCGCTGGAGCGTCAGGTCGATCGTGCGCGTAAGTACAAAGAGCTGTCCTCGCGCGCGAACGAGCTTACGCAGATGTTAGCCGTCGACGAGCTGCGTTCGCTGCAGTCGCAGTGGAACGACCTTGAGAGCCGCTCCAAGGAAGGTGCCGCCGAGCTGGAGCTTGCGCAGTACCGCATGGGCGAAAAGGAGCGCGAGCTCGAGAAGCTTCAGGTCATGCTCGAGGAAAAAGGCCTGTTTGTGGGCGACCTGGGCGAGCAGCGCCGTCATATGCAAGATGTGGTCGGTCGCATTAACTCCGATATGCGCCTGCTCGAGGAAAAGGGCCACAACATGGTGTCGCGCCTGTCCGACATGCGCGGCCAGATCTCGAGCTCCGAGCATCAGCGTCGTCGCGTGGTAGAGGAGCTCGAGGGCGCGCGTGCACAGCTTGAGGAAGTGACCGGTGCGCACATGCAGGCCCAGGAGGACGTTGACGCCGCCGGGCCTGCCGCCGCTGAGCTCCACGAGCGACGCGTTGCTCTCGACAATCAGATTTCGCAGCTTACGCGTGAGCAACGCGATGTGCAGTGTGTGGCCGATAACGCCGCGCTCGAGCTCGCTAAGGTGAAGGATTCCTTGAGCAATGCCGAGGTCGAGGACAACATGTACGCCTCGCGCCTGGAGCAGATCGATGAACAGCTCGAGGAGGTCACGGCTTCGCTCGAGAGCCGTCGCGACCGCGCCGAGGAGCTTGAGGGCGCACTCGATCAGGCCCGCCAGGCCCAGGTCGATGCGCGTGAGGCCACCGAGGTCGCCCGTGCGGCCCTCAAGGACCTGCGTGCCCGCGAGAGCGAGGCGCGCAACAAGCTGTCCGAGGTGCGCTCGGAGCTTGCCAGCCAAAAGAAACTCGATGCCCGCATGGCCGACAGCTCGCCGCTCGTGAGTCGACTGGTGGGGGCGTTGGGCGATGACGTAGCGGGTCGCCTGGGCGATGTGCTCGAGGCCCCGCGCGAGCTCGAGGGCCTGGTCGAGCAGCTGCTTGCCGGCGACATCGATGCCCTGTTGTTTGATGACGCTGATGCTCTTGAGCGCGCCGGGCGTGCCGCCCTGGACCAGAAGAAGGCCTCGGGCGAGGCACTGCTGGTGGCGCGCGGCGTGAGCGGCGGTGCTGCTGCCGAGGGCGCTGCCGGCTCTCGTCTGGTCGATTGTCTGTCTGTGCGCGCCGGTTATGGTCCGATTGTCGAGGCGCTGCTCGGCGGCTATTACGTGGTCGATGACTTGGCCACCGCGCTGGCTGCGCCTGTCATTGACGGTGTGACCTACGTAACTCCCGATGGCGCCCGCGTGTGCTGTGGCGGTCTGGTGCGCGTGGGGCTCGATGCCGGCGAGGCTTCGGGTGCCTTGGAGCGTAAGCGCCGCATTCGTGAGCTCGAGGGCCTGGAGCCCGATCTGGCTGCTATCTTTGAGCATGTTTCGGACCAAGTCGTTGAGGCCAACGCCGCCGTTGAGGAGGCCCGTGCTGCCGAGGGCGATGCCGCCGGCGAGATCGCTCGCCTTGAGGGCGAGCGTCGCTCGCTGCTCTCCGAGATCGGCCGTCTGGAGCAAAGCGCCAACAATGCCGAGGTCGAGCGTGTGCGCATCTCCAAGCGCCGCGAGCAGGCCGCAGAGGCCGTTCGTGCTGCGCGCCCGCGCGTGGACGAGCTCACTCGTTCGCGTGACGAGGCTCGTGCACAGGCGAGCGACCTGGGCTTGCAGATTGCCGAGGCCAATGACGAGCTCGACCGTGTGCGCCGCGATGACTCCGAGGCCGCCGGCAAGCTCGCCGATGCCAAGGTCCGCCTGGCCCAGACGAGCGAGCGCCTTCGTTCTCTGAAGGGCCGCGTGCCCGATCTGGAGCATCGCCTGGAGGGCATCGACCGCCGTATCCGCGGAACACGCCAGGCCTCGCGCTCACTCGAGCTGCTGCGCCTGCGCGTCGATCCCATGCACGAGCGCTATTCGGCCCTGCTGGAGCGCGCGTCAGATTGGGCCGCACGTCTGCGTGACCAGGCCTCTCTGGAGGAGGCGGACTCCGCTTCGCTTAAGAAGACCATCGAGGATGCCAAGGCAGAGGTTGCCCGTGCTAAGGAGCGGGTCGATACCGCCACCGCCACGCAAAACGAGTTCAAGGTCGCACGCGGCAAGCTCGAGGTGCAGGTAGAGGCCGCCATTAAGGCCATTACCGCCGATGGCAACACGGTACTCGAGGAAGCGCTCATGCTTCCCGCGCCCACGGACCGCGATGCCGCCGAGCGCGAGCTCAACCAGCTTGTGCGCCAGATCAACAACCTGGGGCCTGTGAACCAAGTTGCCATGGAGGAGTACGAGCAACTCAAGCGTCGCGCCGATTACATCGAGGAGCAGCTGGCCGATCTGGAGAGCGCGCGCAAGGCGCTCACCAAGATCACGTTGGCCATTGATCGCAAGATGCGTAAGGCCTTCCTGGTGACCTTTGAGAAGGTCGATGCGAACTTCCGCGAGATCTTCGCCATGCTGTTCCCGGGTGGTCAGGCGCATCTGGAGATGACCGACCCCGAGCATCCGGCCGAGACAGGCATCGAGGTCGTGGCGCAGCCGCGCGGCAAGCGCATCACCAAGATGATGCTCATGTCGGGCGGCGAGAAGAGCCTGACGGCTCTCGCCCTGCTCTTTGCCGTGTATCGCACGCGTACGGTGCCGTTCTATGTGCTGGACGAGGTCGAGGCGGCGCTCGATGACGCCAACCTGTCCAAGCTCATCGGCGCGCTCGACGTGTTGCGTTCCGATACGCAGCTCTTGGTTATCTCGCATCAGCGCCGTACTATGGAGGACGCTGACGTCCTCTACGGCGTCTCGATGCAAGCCGACGGCGTCAGTCGCGTCGTCTCGCAAAAACTCGATCGCGAAACCGGAAAGGTCGTGAATGCATAATGGGATTCTTTGACGCTCTCTCGCGCGGACTTGAGCGCAGCCGCGAGGCCCTTAACGAGGTCTTTTACTTTGGCGGTGAGGTCGACGAGGATTTTTGGGAGGACCTAGAGGACACCCTCGTCATGGGTGACATGGGTGCCGAGGTCGCGATCAAGGTGTCCGATGATCTGCGCGATACCGCGGCCAAGAAGAACCTCAAGACCGCCCCGCAACTCCGTCGTGCCCTGGCCGAGCAACTCGAGCAGCATTTTGTGCCCGCCGAGCGCGATCCGTTCGCCAACACGCCGAGCTGTGTGCTGTTTGTGGGTATTAACGGTGCCGGCAAGACCACGACGGTCGGCAAGATCGCGAGCGCCATGGCCGCCCGCGGCAAGAACGTCGTGATCGGCTCGGCCGATACCTTCCGCGCCGCCGCCATCGAGCAGCTCGATGTGTGGGGCCAGCGCGCCGGCGTCCCCGTTATCAAGCGTGACCGCGGCTCCGACCCGGCAAGCGTTTGCTACGACGTGCTCGACGAGGCCGATAAGCGCGGCAGCGACCTGGTACTTATCGATACCGCCGGTCGCCTGCACACGAGCCCCGAGCTCATGCGCGAGCTTGCCAAGGTGGTCAACGTGACGCGCAAGCGCGCCGCCAATATGGCCGCCGGCCCCATGCCCGTCTCGGTTGTCCTCGTGATCGATGCCGCAACGGGCCAAAACGGTCTGAACCAGGCGCTCGAGTTTAACGAGGCGTTGGGTCTGGACGGTATTATCATGACAAAGCTCGACGGTACGGCTAAGGGCGGCATCGCTATGGCCGTGGCCGATAAGCTCAAGCTCCCGATTCTGCGCATCGGCGTGGGCGAGCAGGTCGATGACCTGCAGGAGTTCAATGCCAAAGATTTCTGCCGCGCCCTGGTGGGCGAGTCCAACTAAGGAGTAACCAGTGTTTGATTCCCTGAGCGATCGCCTCAACGACACATTTGACCGCCTGCGCGGCAAGGGCAAGCTAACCGAGGCCGATATCACCTCGGCCATGCGCGACATTCGCATGGCGCTGCTCGAGGCCGACGTCAACTTTAAGGTTGTCAAGGAGTTTGTGGCCAAGACCAAGGAGCGCTGTATGACCGCCGAGGTCATGGAGTCGCTGTCGCCGGCGCAAAACGTCGTCAAGATCGTGCTCGACGAGCTCACCGAGATGCTCGGCTCCACCGAGAGCAAGCTCGTCTTTAGCAACCGCATTCCCAATGTCATCATGCTCGTGGGCCTTCAGGGCTCCGGTAAGACCACGGCGGCTGTAAAGCTGGCCTACCTGCTTAAGAAGCAGGGCCGCTCGCCGCTGCTCGCCGCGTGCGACGTCTACCGTCCCGCCGCTGCCGACCAGTTGGCCACACTCGGTGGAGAGATCGGTGTGCCGGTCTTCCGCGGCGACGGCGAGCATCCGGTCGATATCGCCAAGGGCGCCATCCAGGAGGCCGTCGACCACCTGCGCGACGTGGTCATCGTCGATACCGCCGGTCGTCTGCAGATCGATGAGCAGATGATGCAGGAGGCCGTGAACATCAAGAAGGCCGTCAAGCCCGATCAGGTGCTGATGGTCGTCGATGCCATGACCGGCCAGGATATCGTCAACGTGGTCTCGACGTTTGCCGAGCGCACCGACTTTGACGGCGTGATCATCTCCAAGCTCGATGGCGATGCCCGTGGCGGCGGTGCGCTTTCCGTGCGCCAGGTGACCGGCAAGCCCATCAAGTTCGTGAGCATGGGCGAGAAGCCCGATTCGCTGGAGCCGTTCTACCCCGACCGCATGGCCAAGCGAATCTTGGGCATGGGCGACGTCGTCGGCATCATCGAGAAGGCCCAGGAGGCCGCCGATGCCGAGCAGCTCGAGGCCGCCGAGCGCATGCTGCGCGAGGGCTTTACCATGAACGACATGCTGGACCAGATGAAAGCCGTCAAGAAGATGGGCGGCATGAAGGGTATCCTGGGCATGCTCCCCGGCGGCCAGCGCGCGCTCAACCAGATGGGCGGTAACCTGGACGAGGGCATCTTCGACAAGAACGAGGCCATCATCATGTCGATGACCAAGGAGGAGCGCCTGCGTCCCTCCATTATCAACGGCCAGCGTCGCGCGCGTATCGCCAAAGGCGCCGGCGTGACCCCCACCGAGGTCAATAGCCTTATGAAGCAGTGGGGCGAGATGAATAAGATGATGGGCCGCATGCGCACGATGGCCAATCAGGCGCAGGCCGGCGGCAAGAAGGGCAAGAAGGGCAAAAAGGGCAAAAAGATGCGCATGCCCAATATTCCCGGTCTGGATGCCATGGGCCTTGGCGGCATGGGCGGCCTGGGTACGGGCGGTCCCAAGTCCGATATGGAGCTACTGCGCCAGATGGAAGCGCAGATGCGTAATATGAAGTAACGACTGCTTGAGTCGTGTATGGCGAAGGCCGCCTGGATGGTACTCCAGGCGGCCTTCGCCGTTCGTTCGCAGGTTGTTGCAAGCGTTGAAGCGTGCTGACGCGCAGTTTTGCCGTTAGTGGCAGCCACAGCCCTCGTGGCCCTCGTGCTCGTGATGACCGTGGCAGCTGCAGGACTCGCCATGCTCGTGGGCGTGCTCGTGGTCGTGGCCGTGGCAGCCGCACGTGGCCTCGCCGTTCTGTGCGAGCGTGCCGGCGATAAGGGCCTCGACGCAGGCATCGCAGCTGCCTTGGGCTCCTGCATAGACCGTGATGCCGGCCTGGGTGAGCGCGTTGATAGCGCCGCCGCCGATGCCGCCGCAGATGAGCGTGTCCACGCCGCCGTTGGCGAGCAGACCCGCAAGGGCACCGTGGCCGGTGCCGCCGGTGCCTACGACCTGCTCGTTGAGCACCTTGCCATCTTGGATGTCGTAGATCTTGAACTGCTCGCTGCGACCAAAGTGCATAAAGATGTTGCCGTTGTCATACGTGGTTGCCACCCTCATGGTGTCGACCTCCTTTGCTGGCCATGCGGCCGTCGTCGTGGTGATGGGGGAGTATGCGATATTGCCGCCCTCAATGCTGAGTTTCCGACCGTTGACCAGCGCGTTTGCCACCTTGCGATGTGCGCGGCTGCAGATGGCCGCCACGGTGGCACGGGCGATGCCCATTTGTTGGGCGACGGCCTCCTGATTGAGGCCTTCCAAGTCGCACAGGCGCAGCACCTCGAGTTCGTCGATTGTCATGTCGATGGCGTCTCCACTGGCTAGGCCGTCGGGAGTAAAGCCGCGATATTCGGGGATGATCCCAACACGGCGTAATTTTTCGCGTCTTCCTGCCATACACTCTCCAAATCTGACATATGTCAACAATAGAATAGCGAACGTGCGGATTTGCGCAAGGAATTTCTGGCATATGTCAGAAAATGAGGGCTTATGTTTGGGCTGTGGGTCCGCGTGCGCCTGGGCTACAATAAAAATCGCTTATAGGCGACTGACAGGAGGGTCAATGAGCAAGGCTGATCAACAGTTTGTAGCCATGTGCCGCGATATTCTGGACCATGGCACCACCACCGAGGGCCAAAAGGTCCGTCCGGTGTGGGAGGACGGCACCCCTGCCTATACCATTAAAAACTTTGGCGTTACGGCACGCTACGACCTGCGCGAGGAGTTCCCCGCGCTTACCCTGCGCCGCACGGCGCTTAAGTCTGCGATGGACGAGATCCTGTGGATCTATCAAAAGAAGTCCAATAACGTCCATGACCTCAACAGCCATATTTGGGATGAGTGGGCCGATGAGACCGGCTCCATCGGCAAGGCCTACGGGTACCAGATTGGTCAGAAGAGCCATTATGCCGAGGGCGATTTTGACCAGATGGACCGCGTTCTGTACGACCTTAAGAACACGCCGTACAGCCGCCGCATTATGACGAATACCTATGTGTTTAGCGACCTGTCCGAGATGCACCTGTATCCGTGCGCCTACAGCGTGACCTATAACGTGACGCAGCGCCCGCAGGACGACAAGCCGACGCTCAACATGATTCTCAACCAGCGCAGCCAGGACATTTTGGCCGCGAACAACTGGAATGTGTGCCAGTACGCCATCTTGCTGATGATGGTCGCGCAATCGGTCGATATGATTCCCGGTGAGCTGTTGCATGTGATTGCCGATGCCCATATTTACGACCGTCATGTCGATATCGTTCGCGAACTTATCGAGCGTCCGCAGTTTGCGGCGCCCAAGGTAACGCTTAACCCCGACGTGCACGATTTCTACGCGTTTACGACCGACGATCTGATTGTCGAGGGCTACGAGCACGGGCCGCAGGTCAAGAACATCCCCATTGCAGTGTAGGTGACGCTCATGACGTGTAAGCTATCTGCCATCGTCGCCGTGTGTGACGATTGGGGTATTGGGTGCGAGGGGGACATGGTGGTGTCCAATCGCGCCGACATGCGCCATTTTGTGGCGTGCACCAAAGGCTGCCCGGTCATTATGGGGCGCAAGACGCTGCTGAGTTTTCCCGGCGGGCGTCCGCTCAAGAACCGCCGCAATATCGTGCTTACCCGCGATGAGAGCTTTGCCCCCGAGGGCGTCAACGTGGTGCATAGCATCGACGAGGCGCTCGCCGCGGTTGCCGATGAGCCCGTAGCCTGGGTGATCGGTGGCGGCGAGGTGTATCGGCAGTTTTTGCCGTATTGCGCCGAGGCCGAGGTCACGCACAACCATTGCACTCATGCCGTGGACACGTACTTTCCCGATTTGGATGCCGATCCTGCGTGGGAAGTTGCGCGGCGCGAAGGGGTTGCCACGATTGCCGCGGGCGAGGGTGACGAAGGCCTCGATTATGAGTTCGTGACGTATCGTCGCGTTGAGGCGTAAATCGCCTAGCGTGAACGGTATCATCAGGTTGATTGAATGAATGGGGCGGCGCTTAGCGTCGCCTCGTTTGGTATAGATGTGCTGTAAAGAAGGGTGCGGGCTAGCTGCTATGACTGATGCCGTTGAGGTTCTGCGAATTGATTCGCTCGAGGACGAGCGGCTCGATGCCTACGTGCGACTGACCGAGCGCGAGCTGCGCTGCGTGCTGGAGCCGCAAAAGGGCATCTTTATCGCCGAGAGTGCCAAGGTTATCGAGCGTGCGGTGCGTGCCGGATACCAGCCGGTGAGCTTTCTTTTGGGCGAACGCTGGCTCGACCAGATGATGCCGCTGTTTGAGCGCCTGGTTGTAAGCGAGGACGCGGGTCCGGTTCCTGTGTTCGTGGCGTCCATGGAGCTCATGGAGCAGTTGACGGGCTTTAACGTGACGCGCGGTGCGCTCGCGGCGTTCCGTCGCCCGCGTCAGATTCCGGTTGATGAGTTCTTGGGCGGCGTCGTCGAGGCGGCGGGTGAGCGCCCGGTGCGCGTATGCGTGCTCGAGGGCATTGTCGATCACACGAACGTGGGCGCGATTTTCCGCTCGGCCGCCGCGCTGAACGTCGATGGCATTTTGGTGAGCCCCACTTGCTGTGACCCCCTGTATCGTCGCTCGGCTCGTGTGAGCATGGGCACGGTGTTTCAGGTGCCGTGGACGCGTATTGGCAGCGAGGCGCGCGTATGGCCGCACGACGGCCTGGCGTCGTTGCATCATGCCGGGTTCTCATGTGCCGCCATGGCGCTGACGGACGACTCCGTTTCGCTGGACGATCCGGCGTTGCAGGAGATTGATCGTCTGGCGATCTTTATGGGCACCGAGGGTGCTGGCCTGGGCGCCAAGACTATCGCGGGCTGCGACCGGGCCGTGCGCATTCCGATGGCGCACGGGGTCGATTCGCTCAACGTGGCCGCGGCGAGTGCCGTCGCCTTTTGGCAGCTGTGTCCGCACGTGAGCAATGAGTACCACTACCAGCCGGGGCTGTATCACTAGGCAGATAGTTCGCACCGGGCTCTGACTCGGGGTGTTTCGGTCGACGCCGGTCGGTGCTAAGCTGCTATTGGCTTTGGTCTTAAATTGCCGTTTTGTTGTTTGACGTACGCTGGCGGGGAGGGCGTGTGGCTAAGAAATCTACGGCTATCGATGTAACGCAAGGTGTTATTTGGCAGCAATTGCTGTCGCTGTGCGTTCCCATCTTTTTTAGTTCGTTTTTTCAGCAGGCCTATACGCTTATCGGTACCTATATCGTCGGTCAGTTTGGCGGCAAGCTCGCGCTGGGTGGCATTCAAGCAACGATGGTGCTCACCGAGCTCTGCATTGGCTTTTGCGTTGGCGTCGGCGCCGGCTGCGCGGTCATTACCGGACAGTATTTTGGCCAGCACGATGATGAGCGGCTGAGTCGTTCGGTCCATACGGCCATGACGCTCGCGCTGGTGGGCGGTATCGTTTTCTCGATTCTTGGCATAGTGTTCGTTGAGCCCATGCTGGTACTTATGAACACGCCGCATGAACTATTGGCCGAGGGCGTGGCCTATGCTCGTTGCTATTTTGCCGCCATGGTTGCGGCACTGCTGCTCAATATGGGAACGGCACTGCTGCGAGCCGTGGGCGACACGCGCGGGCCTGCTGTGATCATCGCTTCCGGCTGCCTTGTTAATGCGGTGCTGGATGTCATCTTCGTTGCCGTGCTTCATATGGAGGCTCTGGGCTGCGGCATCGCGGTAGCGCTGACCATTTGCTCCAACGCCACGATGATCGTGATTCGTATGATGCACGCACCGGGTGCGTGGCGGCTTTCATTGTCCAAACTCGGTATTGATCCTGGCATTTGTAAGAGCATGATCTCGTGTGGTCTGCCGCTTGGCTTTCAGTCTGCTGCGTATTCGATTTCCAACGTTTTGATTCAGGTGTCGGTCAACTCGTTTGGCGCCGATGTCACCACGGCGTGGGGTCTTTCGGGCCGCTTAGATGGCATTGTCTGGATGGTTACCGAGGCGCTTGGCGTGTCGATCACCACGTTTTCGGCACAGAACTTTGGCGCGCGCAACTACGAGCGCATGCGCAAGGGCTACCATACGTCGCTCGTGCTGTCGTTTATGCTCATTGGTGGCCTGTCTGCCGTGCTGCTGGTGTTCTCGGGTCCTCTGTCGCGTCTGTTTGTCGACGATGCTTCGATTTCGGCGTACACCACGACGATTCTTCATTTTATCGCGCCGTTCTACGCGATCTTCTCTATTATCGAAAACGCGTCGGGCTCCATTCGCGGTGCCGGCGTGAGCTTGCAGCCCATGCTGCTCACGATTTTTGGCACCGTCGTGCTCAGGGTGATCTGGGTGTTCGCGATCATGCCGTTCGACCCGTCGCTTGAGCACCTGCTGCTGGTTTACCCCGTAACCTGGCTCATTACGGCTACGATGTTTACCATCTACCACCACAGCGGCAACTGGCTCGGTCGCGCCACCGCCTAACGATCCCTGGGGGACGGAGGAAAACGGATCATTGCTCTCCGTCGTGATGTCGATGATCCGTTTTCTTCCGTCCCCTTTGGATCATTTAGTATTCGATGCCTTGGCGGGCTAGGAGTCCTTCGTCGAAGTAGTGTTTGACGGGGCGCATTTCGGTGACCAGGTCGGCGAGGTCCGCGAGGGGCAGCAGCCCGCGTCCGGTGAGCACGAGCTCCGTGGTGGCGGGCTTCAGCGCGATCAGCCCCTCCACATCCTCGCGCGTCACAAAGCCGCGGCGCATGGCTTCTCCCAGTTCATCCAAGATCAGCACGTCGACCTGTGATATCTGCTCGCGTGCGAGCTCCATGATCTGTGCGGCGCAAGCCTCAGGCGTGTCACGGTCTGCCTGTACAATGCGCAGTCCCAGGCGCGGCGCGGCATCGTGTTCGGCGCAGTGCAGCTTCTTGGCAAACTGAAGCATGAGCACGTTAAGTCCATAGCCCGTGGCGCGCAGTGCGAGCCCCAGCGCAGCCGTCGTCTTGCCCTTGCCGTCTCCCGTATAGATCTGAACCTTGCCGATTTCAAGTGATGCCATCTCTGTCCTTTCGTGCCCGGCGTCGGTTTATCGCCGTCCGGGTTGGGTATTATAGATAGCATTATCAACCCCAGTAGATGGAGTTCAAGCAGATGGAGATGGATGACAACAAACGTAGACGGAATATGATCCTCTACGTGCTCATCGCCTTCGTCGTCTACCTCGTGCTCTCGACCGTTCTGTTCCCCAACATCGGTCACACGCAGCAGATTACGAAGACCGATTACTCGACGTTTGTCAAAGCGCTCGATAAGAAGAGCGTCGATAAGGTCGAATACAATACCGACGATTACACCATTTATTACTCCAAAAAGGGCGAGGACGAGAATATCGCCTACAAGACGACCGGCGTGCCGAATGATGCGGGTTTTACCGACCGCGTGCTTGAATCCGGTGCGTCCCTGGAGTCGGTCGTTCCCGATGAAAATTCGGGTCTGATGACCTACTACCTGCTCACGCTCATCCTCCCCATGGCCATCTTCTTCCTCATCGGTTGGTGGCTCAACCGTCGTATGAAGAAGGCTATGGGTGATGACGGTCCGTCGATGAACTTTGGCGGCGGCTTTGGCGGCGGCGGACTGGGCAAGTCCGGCGCTCGCGTTATCGCCTCCAAAGATGTGGGTGTGACCTTTAAGGATGTTGCCGGCCAGGAGGAGGCCAAGGAGTCTCTCAAGGAGGTCGTCGACTTTCTGGAGAAGCCGCAGCGCTACGAGGAGATCGGCGCCAAGCTGCCGCGCGGCGCTCTTCTTGTTGGCCCTCCGGGTACCGGTAAGACCCTGCTTGCCAAGGCTGTTGCCGGCGAGACGGGTGTGCCGTTCTTTAGCATTTCGGGCTCCGAGTTCGTCGAGATGTTCGTCGGCCGTGGCGCTGCCAAGGTGCGTGATCTGTTTAAGCAGGCCAAGGAAAAGGCCCCGTGCATTGTCTTTATCGATGAGATCGATACCATCGGCAAGAAGCGCGATGGCGGCGGCTTTAGCGGCAACGACGAGCGCGAGCAGACGCTCAACCAGCTGCTGACCGAGATGGACGGTTTCGATAACCACAAGGGCATCGTCGTCCTCGCTGCCACCAACCGTCCCGACAGCCTTGACCCGGCCTTGCTGCGCCCCGGCCGTTTTGACCGCCGCATCCCCGTTGAGCTGCCCGACCTGACCGGCCGCAAGAACATCCTCGAGCTGCATGCGAAGAGCGTGAAGACGCAGCCGCCGATCGACCTGTCCGCGATTGCCCGCGCCACCCCCGGCGCCTCGGGCGCCGACCTGGCCAACATCATCAACGAGGGCGCCCTGCGTGCCGTCCGCGAGGGGCGCAAGCGCGCGACCCAGGATGATTTTGAGGAGTCGGTGGAGGTCGTCATCGCCGGACAGCAGCGTAAGTCCACGGTGCTGTCCGACCACGAGAAGCAGGTCGTTTCCTACCACGAGATCGGCCATGCTATCGTCGCCGCCCGCCAGAAGGGGTCTGCGCCGGTCACCAAGATCACCATCGTGCCGCGCACGAGCGGCGCTCTGGGCTACACCATGCAGGTTGAGGAGGATGAACGCTTCCTGACCACGCGCCAGGAGGTACTGGACAAGCTCGCTGTCTACTGCGGCGGACGTGCCGCCGAGGAGCTTATTTTTGGCGAGATGACGACCGGCGCAGCCAACGATATCGAGCAGGCCACCAAGCTCGCCCGCAACATGGTGACGCGCTTTGGTATGTCCGATGAGTTTGGCATGATGGCGCTCGGTACCGTTCAGAATGCGTACCTCAACCAGGACACGTCGCTCACCTGCGCCCCTGGTACGGCCGAGCGCGTGGACGCGATTGTCGCCAAGCTGATCGAGGATGCGCACGACCGCGCCCTGCAGATCCTGAAGGAGAACAAGTTTAAGCTTCACGAGCTGGCTCGTTATCTCTACAAGAAGGAGACGATCACCGGCGAGGAGTTCATGAATCTCCTCACGCGCGAGAATCCGCTGATGCCAAAGCAGCAGTAGCGTTGCGTTCGGGACAGTAAATGTCGATGCCCCATTTGAGTGCGTATCTCAAATGGGGCGTTTTGCTTGAGGGGAATGCACATGAAGATTGTGGTGAGCGCCTGCTTGATGGGAGAGAGCTGCAAGTACAACGGTCTCGATAATTACCATCGCGACCTGGTCGAGTCCTGCGAGCGTACGGGGACCGAGGTCCTCTTGGTGTGCCCTGAGGTCTTTGGCGGCCTGCCCACGCCGCGCGATCCCTCCGAGATCGTGGACGGCGAGGTCCGTACCTGCGAGGGCGCCTCGGTCGATCGCGAGTTTCGCTTGGGCGCTCAACGTGCGCTCGCTATGTGCGAGCAGGCGGGCGGCCCTTCCGAGATTGCTGCGTGTATCTTGCGGGACCGCAGCCCCTCATGCGGTGCGGGTCGCATCTACGATGGCACGTTTAGTGGTACGCTCACCGCGGGCAACGGCGTTTTTGTCGATCTGTTGCTGCGTCACGGCTACCGCGTCATTCCAGCTAGCAACTTCGACCCCAGCATGCTGAAATAGCAAATGAAAGGGGCGGCCATCGAGTGGATGGTCGCCCCTTTTTCTGTCGAGTTAAACTATTTCAACAATTGTTCAATGGAATTTACCCATATAAAACCTGCCAAAATAAACTTGTCCCTTTTTGGCAGGTTAGGCGAGGAACGTGTTGCCGTAGGCGTTGGCAGCCTTGATGGCGGCGGCGAACTTTTCGTCGGTGAAGGGCTCGGGGTTTCCCTGCTTCCACTCGTTGGTGTCGTGCGCATACTCGCACAGGGCGGGGATATCGGACTCGGAAAGCCCGACCTGCTCAAGCGTCACGGGCAGCCCCATCTCCTTGTTAAAGGCTGCGTAGCGCTCAAGGTTCTCGGTATCGCCCGTGTAGGCAAACAGCACCAGCACGCCCAGGCTTACGACCTCCCCGTGCAGGTAGGAGCCCTCGCGCGGAATGCTGCACGTGGCGTTGTAGAACGCATGCGCCACGCTCGAGTTGTAGTAGTAATCGTTTTGGTTGGTCAGGTTGGAGACGTAGCCCGTGTTGACCACGATATCGAGCGCGATCTGCTTGACGGCTTCGGTCGACTGGTCCTGGCGCACGTCCTTTAGACCCTGTACGCCATAGGTAAACAGCGGCTCGGAGCAGGTGTGCGCAAGTGCTAGGCCAAGACCGGCGGTGTGCTCCAAGTTGCCGGCGCTCGTGGCGTACTCGACCTCGGGTTGCTTGGACAGGGCGTCGCCCACGCCGGCCCAGAAGTACTCCGCCGGAGCCTCGGCGATGATCTTGGGGTTGATGAAGATGTGCGCGGGGCGGTTGGGGTACGAATAGCCCTCGAGCGAGCCGTCGTCGTTGTACACGACGGCAATGGCGGTCGCGGCGGAGCAGTTGGAACAGATTGTCGGGACGGTGAAGACGATCTTCTTGAGCTCGATGGCTGCGGTCTTCACGGTGTCGAGCGCCTTGCCGCCGCCGCATGCGATGAGCACGTCAGATTCCTGGCAGGCAGGGGAGTTCACGACCTTGGCGATATTGGCACGCGTGCTGTTGGTGCCATAGACGCGCTTCTCTAGAATCTCGACATCGGTACCTTCAAGCGCCGCCTCGATGCCCGGCAGCGCCGCAGCCAGTGCCCGCTTGCCACCGATGATCGCGACCTTGGTCGCTCCGTACTCGGCCAGCGCGCCGGGCAGTTCGTCAAAGCAGTCCTCGCCGACGGTATAGTCGCTCATTCCAATTGTGCGCATAGGTACCTTCTTTCGTGAGATAGAGTGCTTTCAGGTATTTTGCTCCAAGAGAATGCTCGCGACCATGATAAATTTCCAAAATATGAAACCAATGTTGAGGGTTTTTCGCCGGCTCGGAACGTGCTAGCATACTCCGCATAAGCGTTGATGGGGACGAGTAGTCGGCCGTCCGCATGCTACAGAGAGCGGGGAGCGCTGAGAACCCGTGCATGCGACCGATAAAAATCACCCCGGAGCTGCGGTCCCAACGGGCGCGCCGCACAGGCACGTCTTAGTAGATATCGCCGAGATGGTCGTCGATACAGGCCAGCCGAGTAACGGATGCGAGCGCGCGAATACGCGGGCGAGGGCATCTAAGCTGGGTGGTTAAGCGAAGAGCTTTTGCGGGCGTACAGCCCGTTTTGTGGCGCTTCGTCCCAGCTTGTAGGGACGGGCGCTTTTTTGGTGCCCAACGGGCGTGCGCGCCCACGACATGAAAGGGGTACCGTGGCAAACGAGTACAAGCAGACGATGAATCTGCCCAAGACCGGTTTTCCCATGCGTGCCGGTCTTTCCAAGTCCGAGCCCAAGCGACTCAAGGACTGGCAGGACAACAAGGTCTACGAGCAGGTTCTGAAGAAGAACGAGGGTCACAAGAAGTTCGTGCTGCACGACGGCCCTCCGTACGCCAACGGCCCGATCCACATCGGCCACGCCATGAACAAGATCTCCAAGGACATGATCAACCGCTACTGGATGATGCAGGGCTATGAGGTTCCCTATGTCCCCGGTTGGGACTGCCACGGCCAGCCGATCGAGCACAAGGTCGAGGAGAAGCTCGGCACCGAGAAGTTCAACCAGACCCCCACGGCCAAGATCCGTGAGCTCTGCAATGAGTTCGCTGTCGAGAACATCGAGCTGCAGAAGGCCGGCTTCCGTCGTCTGGGCGTGCTTGGCGACTGGGACAACCCCTACCTGACGCTCTATCACCAGCATGACGCCGCCGACATTGAGGTCTTTAAGGCCATGTTCGATAAGGGTATGATCTATCGCGGACACAAGCCGGTTCACTGGTGCAAGCACTGCCACACCGCGCTGGCCGAGGCCGAGATCGAGTACTCCGACGAGACGAGCCCATCCATCTTCGTTCGCTTTGAGATGACCTCCAAGCCCGCCGGCCTCGAGAACTTCGACGGCCCGGTCGACTTTATCATCTGGACGACCACCCCGTGGACCATCCCCTCCGACCAGGCCGTTTCCCTTAAGCCCGGCGCCGCCTATGTCGCCGTTGAGCACGAGGGTCGTGCCGAGGTCATGCTTGAGGACCTGGCTCCCAAGTGCTGCGAGGAGTTTGGCTGGGAGTACACCCCGGTTATGGTTGACGGCAAGCCCTACGTGGTTCCCGCCGAGACTTTCCACCACATCCACTACAAGCAGCCGATCTTTGACGGTATTGAGGGCGTGGCGCTGCTGGCCGATTACGTCGGTGTCGATGACGGTACCGGTATCGTCCACAACTCGCCCGGCCACGGCGTCGACGACTACTTTGCCTGCCTCAAGGAGGGCATCACCGACATCTGCATGCCGGTTGACGACGACGGCAAGTTCTACACCGGTGAGGAGTTTGGCACAGGTGGCCCCTTCAGCGGTATGGATACCGATGAGGCCAACCCGCACATCATTGAGTTCCTGCGCGAGCGCGGCACCCTGGTCCTCGAGAAGAAGATCACGCACAGCTATCCGCACTGCTGGCGCTGCAAGCACCCGGTGCTCTTCCGTGCTACCGATCAGTGGTTTGTCTCGATGGACAAGACCGGTTTGCGCGAGCAGGCTGGCAAAGAGGTCCGCGAGAACGTCAAGTGGTATCCGACCCACGCGGCAAACCGCATCGGCGCCATGGTCGAGCAGCGTCCCGACTGGTGCATCAGCCGTCAGCGCAACTGGGGCGTGCCTATCCCCAGCTACACCTGCGCCGACTGCGGCGAGAAAGTCATGAACGGCGCCACGCTCGATGCTGTCATCAAGCTCTTCCACGAGAAGGGCTCCGATGCCTGGTTCACCGACGCTCCCGAGAGCTACCTGGGCGAGGCCTGTGTCTGCCCCAAGTGCGGTGGCCATCACCTCAAGGCCGATAAGGACATCCTCGACGTGTGGTGGGACTCCGGCGTATCTTGGAAGGCCGTCTGCGAGTATCGCCCCGAGCTGGAGTATCCGGCGGACGTGTATCTTGAGGGCTCCGACCAGCACCGCGGTTGGTTCCAGAGCTCGCTGCTGACCTCGGTGGGTGCCAACGGCCACGCTCCGTACAAGGCAGTCGTCTCGCAGGGCTTCACGCTCGATGGCCAGGGCCGCAAGATGTCCAAGTCGCTCGGCAACGTCATCGACCCCAACAAGGTCTGCGACGAGATGGGCGCCGACATCATTCGCCTGTGGGTCGCCTCGGTCGACACCAGCTCCGACGTCTCCATCGACCACGAGATTCTTGCTCGTACGTCCGATGCCTACCGTCGTTTCCGCAACACGCTGCGCTTCCTGCTCTCCGAGCTCGAAGGTCAGTTTGAGCCCGAGACCGACGGCGTCGCCTTTGCCGACCTGTTGCCGCTCGACAAGCTCATGGTTGCCCGTCTGACCCAGGTCCAGGCCGAGGTCGACGACGCTTACTCTTGCTACGAGTTCCCGCGCGCCTACCGTGCGCTCTACGACTTTGTTGTTACCGAGCTTTCCAACGTGTACCTCGACGCCCTGAAGGACCGTCTGTACTGCGAAAAGCCCGGCTCGCTCGAGCGCCGCAGCGCCCAGACCGTGCTCGCCGAGCTCTTCTCGATGCTCATGCGCGATCTGCAGCCGATTCTGTCCTACACCGTCGATGAGGCCATGGCCTATGCGCCCGCCGGCTGCGTCGATCATCAGAAGTACGCTGCGCTGCTCGATTGGTACAGGTCGCCCATCACGATCGACGAGGCCAATGAGTTTGAGGGCGTGCTCGAGGCTTCGCTCGAGCTCCGTGGCGCCGTGACCAAGGCCCTTGAGGATGCCCGTTCTGCCGGCACCTTCACCAAGAGCCAGCAGGTCCGTGTCAAGGCGGTCGTTCCCGCCGAGATGTATGCGCTGCTGACCGGCGACAAGGCCGTCGACCTCGCCGAGTTCTACATCGTCTCCGATGTTGAGCTGACCCAGGGTGAGGAGCTCTCCGTTGCCATCGAGGCTGCCGAGGGTGAGTGCTGCGACCGTTGCTGGAACTATCGCACCACCGTCGGCGAGTACAACGGCCACGCGCATATCTGCAAGCGCTGCGCTGATGCCCTTTAAGGCACAGTAACTCGGCATTTTAGTTATAGGGAGAATTTGGACGCCTTCGGCCCATTTGCCCCGTTGAATAAAAGCGACATTCTGTTATCCGGAATGTCGCTTTCTTTTATGCTGGTTATTTATCTGACGTTAGCGAATATGTCGTGCGCTCTGCGTGTGGCGATATAAGATGGTTAATTGCATTAAACGTAATTCGATGTTCTTGAGGGTAGGGGATTTCTTTGGGTCGTGGTGCGGATATGACGCCGCCTTTGCGTTGGCGGTTGGGTGCTGCTGGTGGGGTAGCGCTCATTGTGCTGCTTGTTGACCAGCTGGCCAAGCTTGCGGTTCGTGCCGTGGGCGATGCTCTGCATGTGACCGTTATCCCCGGTGTGATTGACTTTCTGTTTGTCCGCAATATCGGAGCTGCCTTTAGCATGGGCGAGGGCCATGGCGTTGCGTTCGCCGTGCTGGCGCTTGCAGTTATCGTCGCCATTGCCGTGTACCTGGTTCGTGCGCCTCAACTCGCACGCCTAGAGGTTGTGGGCATGGCTATGGTTGCGGGCGGTGCTATCGGCAACGCGATCGATCGCCTGGCCATGGGCTTTGTGACTGATTTTATCGCTACTACCTTCATCGACTTTCCCGTCTTTAATGTCGCCGATATTGGCATTACGGTCGGTGTCGTGCTGGCGCTCATCGGTTATATGTTCTTGAGCCCCGCTGCTCGCGAGGTCGATGCGACCGCCGAGCTCAACGCCCGTGACGAGGCCCGCGCCAAGCGCAAAGCCAAACAGCGTGGGGAGCGTGCCCGCAAGATTCGCGAAAGGAATGAGCGTTAATGGCCGACATCCACATTCTCGTTGCCGATGATTCCGCTGGTCAGCGCCTCGACGCCTATCTGGGCGCCAACGATGGCTGTCCTACGCGCTCTGCCTGCGCACATCTGATTGAGGGCGGTGCCGTATGTGTCAATGGCGAGACCTGCCTGTCAAAAAAGTATGCCGTGCGCTCGGGTGACCGCATCTCGGTCGACCTGCCCGAGCCGCATGATCCCACCGATGTGATTCCCGAGGCCATCCCGCTCGACATTCGCTACGAGGACGACTACCTCATCGTGCTCTCCAAACAGCGCGGTCTCGTGTGCCATCCCGCCCATGGCCACGAGAGCGGCACCCTTGCGAACGCCCTGGTCTACCACTGCGGCATCGATCATCTGGGTACCGTGCAGGGTGAGGACCGCCCCGGCATCGTGCATCGCCTGGATCGCGATACCTCGGGCCTTATGCTCGCGGCAAAAGACGACGACACCCAGCGCGCGCTTCAAAATCTTATCCGCACGCGCACGCTCGACCGTCGCTATATCACGCTCGTTCACGGGCACATCGCCATGGACGAGGGCACTATCAACACCGGTATTGCTCGATCGACGCGCGACCGCGTGAAGATGGCGGTTTCCGATGACCCCTTTGCCCGTCAGGCCATCACGACCTTCAAGGTGCTCGAGCGCTTTGATTCCACGCGTTTCGACGACGGCTATACGCTTGTCGAGTGCCACCTGTTTACCGGCCGCACGCACCAGATTCGCGTGCACATGCGCCATATCAACCACGCCTGCGTGGGCGATCCGCTTTACGGCAAGTGCGATGTGCGTGCCGATCAGGGTCTGACCAGGCAGTTTCTGCATTCTTGGCGCGTGGCGTTCGACCATCCCGTGACGGGGGAGCGTATTGAGTGCCGTGACGAGCTGCCGTGGGACCTTGCGGCGGTTCTGGATGATCTGGCCCCGCGTTCGCTTGGCCGCACTGCCGCCGGTGACGAAATCGTCCCGCAGCTCGGTCTGCTCGAAGCCTAGCCAGTATTAGGTGGTTTCTTGAACTCGGTAAGCCTACGGTAAGATATACGGTTGTTTACGTAACGCGTTGCTGGGAGCCTGCATGCTCGCCTTTTTACATACCAACACACCCATCGTGATCTTCAACCAGATTGTCGTCACGCTGCTCACGGTCTGCTTTCTGTACCAGGTGGTCTTCTTTGTCATTGGCGCTCTCCGTGGTGAGGTCGCGCCTCCCAAGGCAAAAAAACTCCATCGTTATGCCTTCTTTATTGCGGCGCATAATGAGGAGGCCGTGATTGCCAACCTCGTTCGCTCCATCAAGGATCAGGACTATCCGTCCGAGCTTATCGAGGTCTTCGTGGTCGCCGATGCCTGCACCGACAACACGGCGCAGCTCGCGCGCGAGGCGGGCGCCATCGTTTATGAGCGCAACGACCTGGCCCGCAAGGGTAAGAGCTGGGTCATGGACTTTGGCTTTGACCGTATTCTTAACGAGTATCCCGATACCTTTGAGGGCTACTTTATTTTCGATGCCGATAACGTCATCTCCCGCGATTACGTGTCCAAGATGAACGATGCCTTTGACCAGGGCTTCCATGTGGTCACGAGCTATCGCAACTCCAAGAACTTCGGCAGCTCGTGGATCTCGGCGGCTAATGCTACGTGGTATCTGCGCGAGGCGCGCTTCCTTAACAATGCGCGTAATATCTGCAAGACGTCCTGCGCTGTCTCGGGTTCGGGTTACCTTATCTCGGCGAGCGTGATCGAGGGCATGCACGGTTGGCAGTTCCATACGCTGACCGAGGACATTCAGTTCACCACGTTCTGCGCCATTCACGGCATTCGCATTGGCTATGCGCCGGCGGAGTTCTTTGACGAACAGCCCGTGACGTTTAAGGCGTCCTGGAAACAGCGTATGCGCTGGACCAAGGGCTTCTACCAGGTGTTCTTTACTTACGGTAAGCACCTTGTCAAATCGACCTTCCGCTACCATCGCTTTGCCGCTTACGACATGTTCATGACCATCGCCCCTGGTATGCTGCTGTCCTTGATCTCGATGCTCGCTAATGCGACGTTCTTGATTGTGGGTGGCCTTTCGCATGGTTTCTTGGCTACTGAGGTTGAGATGCAGGCTTGTGCTGCCTCGCTTATCATGACGTTCGCGATGATGTACCAGACCTTCTTTATCCTGGCGCTGCTCACGACCATCTTTGAGTACAAGCACATTCATTGCGCGCAAAAGTGGCGTTTGGTGACCAACCTGTTTACCTTCCCGATCTTTATGTTCAGCTATATCCCCATTACGGTGGCAGCGCTGTTCTTGAAGGTCGACTGGGTGCCGACGCAGCACGCCGTGAGCGTTACCCTCGACGAGGTCATGCAAGGCGCCAAATAACCAGCATCAAAACCACCACAAAGGGACAGCGCCTTTGTGGTGGTTTTTGCTTTTGCGATGCAGCTCGAGGAGGTGCTCGATGGTCTATATCCCGTTTTGGATCTGCGCTTTTGCCGGTGCGGTGATTGATCTCCGTGAGCAGCGGTTTCCGAATGCGCTTGCCGGCGCGTGTGCCGTGGCGGCGTTTGCGGGCGTTTGGCTCGACAAGGGCGTTAACACGGCGCTTGACCACGCCGGTCCTGCTGTCATCGTCTACCTTGCCCTTGTGCTTACTGAGTCACTCTGGCGTCGTGTTCGCCACGCCCCTGGCATTGGCATGGGAGATGCCAAGGCGCTCTTTGCCCTTTGCACTCTTGACCCACTGGGTGGCATCGTTGCGTTTGCTGCCTCGCTCCTTGCCCTTGCCTCCTCCTGCCTCTTCACAAAATCGCGCTCCCTGCCTTTGCTGCCGTTTTTGGTGCCAATATTTGCCATAATCGAGGTTGTGGGTAGTACGCTGTAACCGTTTGCGCGCCCTTTTTAAGGAGCATGCCATGGCAACCAATCAACAGACAGCCGCCATCAAGGCGCGGATGGATCGCATTCCCGCGGCGTTGTCGCCCGAGTTGGTCGAGCGTATCGCCGCCGACCGCGCCTCGGGTGTCGTTAATCCCTATCGATGCGGTGACGACCAGGTCATCCGACGTGTCGATCGGACCGCAGACGAGGGCACGCTCATGCGTCCGGCCTTCATGCGCGATACCGAAAAGATTCTGCATCTGCCCGCATACACCCGTTATGCAGGCAAAACGCAGGTCTTCAGTTTTCGCAGCAATGACGACCTTTCGCGTCGCGGCCTGCACGTGCAGCTTGTCTCGCGCATCGCTCGCGATATCGGACGTGCTCTGGGGCTCAACTGCGATCTGATCGAGGCGATTGGCTTAGGTCATGACTTGGGTCATACGCCCTTCGGTCATGCCGGTGAGCGTTTTCTCAACAATATCTATCACGAGCACACGGGTCGTTATTTTTTCCATAACGTTCAGTCGGTCCGCGTGCTCGACGCGCTGTACGGCCGCAACGTGTCGCTTCAGACGCTCGATGGCGTGCTATGCCACAACGGTGAGTACGAACAGCGTGTGTTTGAGCTTTCGGACCTGAGCTCCTTTGACCAGTTCGACCGAACCGTCGAGGAATGCATTGCTACGGGCTATAGCGCAATTGAGCATCTGCGCCCCATGACGCTCGAAGGCTGCGTGGTTCGCATCTCGGATATCCTTGCCTACGTTGGGCGCGATCGCCAAGACGCCATTGCGGCAGGCCTGCTGTCACCTGACGCTTTTGACGATGACCTGGTCGGAGGATACAACAGCTGGATCCTCACGCATGCCTCCATCGATATCGTCGAGCACAGCTATGGCAAGCCACGCATCGAGATGAGCGAGGACCTGTTTGAGGAGATCCGCCGAGCCAAGCGCGAGAACTACGAGAAGATCTATAGCAAGGGCGGCATTGAAGGCGACTCCGAAGCGGAGCTGCGCGAGGCCTTCGAAAAGCTCTACGACCGTTGCCTGCAGGATATAAACGAAGGCAACGAGTCTTCTTACATCTTTAAGCACCACATTTCTCGCATTGAGCGGCAGCTTTCCTACTACGAACGCACCTATGCCTGGCAGGACGATATAGATCAGACCGTAGTGGATTACATTGCGAGCATGACAGATGGCTATTTCTGCGAGCTCACGAGCAAGCTGTTCCCGGGCTTGAAGTTTCCGCACCGTACCTATATTAACGAACGGTAGTTCGTATATTTTCGGTATACTGTAGGTGAAAACGTTTTTGATTGATGCACGGGATGGCTATGGACGACCTTTTTTCTGCTTCGACGCGTGAGCGTTCCTTTCAGAATGCGCCGCTTGCGGTGCGCATGCGCCCTAATTCGCTGGACGAGTACGTGGGCCAGCAAAAGGCCGTCGGTAAGGGCTCTTGGTTGCGTGCCGCGATTGAGCATGACGTGCTTTCGAGTGTGATCCTGTACGGGCCGGCCGGTACAGGCAAGACGACGCTGGCCCACATTATCGCCAACCATACCAAGAGCGAGTTTGTCGAGGTCAGCGCCGTGACGGGCACTGTAAAGGACCTTCGTCGCGTGATTGACGAGGCCAAGACGCGCCTGAATACCTACGACCGCCGCACCATTCTTTTCATCGATGAGATTCACCGCTTTTCCAAGTCGCAGCAGGATGCCCTGCTGCATGCAGTTGAGAACCGTACCGTCATTATGATTGGCGCCACGACGGAGAATCCGTACTTCGAGGTCAACTCGGCGTTGCTCTCGCGCGGTCGCGTGGTGGAGCTTGAGCACCTCAAGGACGAGGATATTGCCATGCTTATCGAGCGTGCGCTCGAGGCGCCGCAGGGTTTGAACGGCAAGTTCTCGGTCGATGAGGATACGGTTAAGACCATCTGCACGCTGGCAGCGGGTGACGCTCGCTCGGCGCTCACGACACTCGAGCTTGCGAGCGAGATTGCCGTCACGCGTCCCGATACCGAGGGTACGTCAGCGCCGGCGGCGGGAGAGCGTTATCCCATTACCGTGGATGATGTAAAGATTGCCAACCCGCGTCGTGGCTTTTCGTACGACAAAAACGGCGACATGCACTACGACATCATTAGTGCGTTTATTAAGTCTATGCGCGGTAGCGATCCCGATGCCACGATCTATTGGCTTGCGCGCATGATTGACGCAGGGGAGGACCCCAAGTTTATCGCTCGTCGCATTATGATTCAGGCTTCCGAGGATGTTGGCAACGCCGACCCACAGGCGCTTTTGGTGGCACATGCCGCGTTTAAGTCTGCCGAGGTCATTGGCTATCCCGAGTGTCGCATTAACCTGGCTCAGGCTGCACTCTATGTGTGCCTGGCGCCAAAATCCAACGCGTGCGAGGCTTCGATCGATGCGGCGTTGGCCGATATCCATTCAAGTGGGCTGCGCGAGGTGCCGAGCTATCTGCGCGACCGTCATCGCCCGGGCAGCGACGAATACGGTGCGTATAAGTATCCGCATGATTATCCCGAAGGCTGGGTCGATCAGCGCTATTTGCCCGAGGGGCTGGAGCGCGGTGCGTTTTGGCAGCCTGCCGGCCGCGGCTGGGAAGAGTGGCGTGTAGAGCAAAGCGAGCGCGATCGTAGCGGTAACGCGCCCAAGTAGGTTATAGGAACCCCGTATATTCCCTTTGGGTACTTTCCCCTTCTTTGGGGTACCATGAAAAGCGTCTGTATTTCGATTCCTTCGGGAGGCTTGTATGAGTCCCATTCAAATCGCCCTGCTGTTGCTCGCCGTTGCCGGTGTGTGGGCTGTTATCGAGCTCGCGCTCACGCTACGAAAGACCCGTACCGTCGTTGGTTCGCTCGACAAGACGGTGAGCGACCTTAACAATACGATCGCCGAGGCGCAGCCGGTGGTGGCAAAACTCGACGGCGCTGTCGACGAGCTTACGCCGGCACTTGCCCAGATGGAGCCGCTGCTTAAGTCGAGTAAGACGGCAGTTGATGCCCTTACCTCCAACCTCGTCGAGGTTGAGGCGGTTGTTCGCGACATTTCCGAGGTTACGGGCAGCATGGCCGAGGCCAGCAATGCTGTGTCGAGCGTGACCGACTCTGCGGCCGGTGCCGTGCAGAAACTCTTTAACAAGGTGAAGGCTCCCGCGGCCGACGCCGAGCGCAAGCTTTCCGCTGCAGCCGAAGCCGAGCAGCCGACCGAGCGTGTCCTGATTGGCGAAGCCGGGGACGATGCCGCTGCTGGTGACGATGGTGCACAGAAGCCTGCTGCTAAAGCAGCCCAGTATTACACCTACACCCCCGCCGAGTCCTCCGAGGAGTCCTGCGATGAGTAGCGAAGCAACTTGCCCCATCACGCTGACTGTTGCCGGGGATCCGCGTCTGGCGCGTCTCGTACGTATGACGGCCGCCAATGTCGGTGCGCTGTGCTCCATGTCCGTTGATCGCATCGAGGACATCCGTATGGCTGCCGAGGAAGCCTTTATCTTTGGCTGCACGGCTGTTGATTCCGACGACATCTCGATCATATTCGACGTCGACGAATCTCACGTGGGCATGACTTTTACCTTTGGTGACCAGGCGACTGTCGATGAGGATGACCAGGCTGCTGTGTATGCCGAGCTCATTTTGGCGAGCGTGTGCGATTCCTATGAAAAGACTGAGGCGCCCCTGACGCTTTCCCTCGATCTCAAGGCGGATATCTAATATGATCGAACGTTCCCGGAGCGGTAAGACCGCTTGGGACAAGGAGAAAACCCGCGAGCTGTTTCGTCGCTACAAAGAGACCGGTGATCCGGACGCACGCGAGCAGCTCGTCATGTCCCACATGAACCTGGTAAGGTTTCTTGCCAACAAATTTAAGAACCGCGGTGAGCCGCTTGACGACCTTATGCAGGTCGGATACCTGGGTCTACTCAAGGCAATCGACCGCTTTGATCCCGAGCGCGGACTCGAGTTCACCACGTTTGCCACGCCTACCATCCTGGGCGAGATCAAGCGTCACTTCCGTGACAAGGGGTGGAGCGTGCGCGTGCCGCGCCGTCTGCAGGAGCTTTCTGCCAAGGTTAACCAGGCTACCGACAAGCTTACCAACGAGTTGCAGCGCTCGCCTAAGGTCGAAGAAATCGCTGAGTACCTGGACGTGACCGTTGACGAGGTGCTGGAGGCCATGGAGTCGTCCTCGGCCTATACCTCGGTACCTATCGAGGCTCCCGGTGCGTCCGATTCCGACGATGCACCCTCGATTCTCGACCGCTACGCCGACGACGACAACGAGCTCGATTTTACCGATGACCGCCTGGTAATCGAGGAAGCCATCCGTGATTTCTCGCCGCGCGAGCGCGAGGTTATCGAGCTGCGTTTTGTGAAGGGCATGACCCAGATCGAGATCGCAAAGAAGCTGGGAATCTCGCAGGTGCAGGTCTCGCGCCTGCTGCGCCGTACCCTTAAGAAGATTCAAGATAAGATTGACCCCGACGGAGTTATGGTTCGTTCATGAGTGAGCACCCCCAACAAACCGACCGCACGCTGCGCGATACCCGTATTCTGACGCTTCGCATTTGGGCTGTCGTCGGCTGCATTGTCATCGCCGCCGTCATCTTTAACCTTATGGGTATCCTGGCGCCGGTTATCGAGTTTCTCGCTGTCGGTTCCATCATCGCTTTTGTGATGTCACCAATCACCAACTGGCTCGAGCATCACGGCGTCAACCGTGGCATTGGTTCGCTTATCGCGCTTATCGTCGTCGTCGCCGCGCTCGTTGGTGTCGTCTGTATCCTGTCGCCTATTTTGCTCGGTCAGATTATGGAAGTCCTGAGCCGTCTACCTGAGCAGCTTCGCGTTGCGGGCGGTGATCTCAACGAGATGATCTCGCATGCCAAGACGCTCAACAACACGCCTCTCAAGGAGTACCTGGACGATAACCTGTCCTCGCTGGTTACTGTGGCGTCTAAGTATGTATCACAAATCGCTGCCGAGCTCGGTCGCGGTGTATTCCCGCTCATTAGCAACACGGCCTCGCAGCTGTTCGTCATCTTCCTGGGCTTGGTGCTTGCCTATTGGTTGGCCTGCGACTATCCCCGTATGCACCACGAGGTCTGCACCATCATTGGCCAGGAAAAGGAGACCTCGTACCGCTTTATGGTCGCGATTCTTTCGCGCTCGGTCGGCGGTTATATGCGCGGCATGGTCGTGACGTCCATCTGCGGTGGCATCCTCGCCTTTATCGGCTTTACGCTCATCGGCCATCCCTACGCGGCGCTCATGGCCATTTTTACCGGCATCATGCATTTGGTCCCGGTTGTTGGCCCCTGGGTAAGCGCGGCGATCGCCACGGTGCTCGGCTTTATGTTCAGCCCCATGCTTGCGTTGTGGACGCTCGTTGTGACCATGGTGGCTCAAAACGTCACCGATAACGTCATTTCCCCCAAGGTCATGCAGAGTTCGGTGCAGGTGCATCCCGTCATGAGCCTGACGGCGCTCGTTATTGGTTCGGCACTCATGGGTCCCATCGGCATGGTCATCGCTATTCCGCTATGCGCGGCCCTCAAGGGCATTTTCGTCTACTACTTTGAGAACGAGACCGGCCGCCAGCTCGTGGCATACGATGGCGCCGTGTTTAAGGGCACGCCGTATCGCGATACCGAGGGTAACCCGGTCGCCGCCTATGACGCGCTTGGAGACGATACATTCATTTACGAGTCCGAGCTCATCGGCAACGAGACTGCGCCCGAGGCCCAGGCCATGCCCAAGCCCGAGCTCGAGAATCCCTGGATTAAGCTCTCGGGCCTGCAGCCCGATGCGACGGGTTTCTTCAAGAACCCCTTCGCCAAGGACGACGATTCCAGCACGGACGATACCAAAACCGGCATCGACGGCTCCATGGACGATTCGGATTCTAAATAAGTCCTATTAACGTTTCTTGAAGTTGTAAATGACAAGAAACACGAGCAAAGCGATTGATAAGGGGCCGGCTACATAGAAAAAGAGAACGTCAATTGCGCGTAGAGTGAAATAAGCCTTATCGCCGGACATTACTGTATACAATACGTAGCCAAATGCTGGTTGGTTTGCGTACCAGCAGGAGAATGCCAAGAGCGCTAAAAGCGCTACTACCAGAAGTGCATTCAGGACAAATCGTTTGCTTTTCATCGATCGTTCCTTCCGGTCGAGTCTTATATGGTATTTTACTAAAACAGTTTTTTAAAAGGATTGCTCAGTCCTAAATAACGTGCACTTTCGCTGGAGGGTCGCTGTTTGGCGACCCTCTTTTTTGCACGGGGGCGGTTGGATGGTAATATCGTTACGTTTGAACTGTTTCGATGTGAAATCGAGGAGATTCCCTCTATGAGTGCTGACTACCCGTCAATGACTACGGCCGAGATCCGCTCCAAGTTCCTCAACTTCTTTGAGGAGCGCGGTCTTAAGCTCTATCCTTCTTCGTCCCTCGTCCCCGACGACCCTTCGCTGCTGCTTGCCAACGCCGGCATGAACCAGTTTAAGGAGTATTACCAGGGCAAGAAGACCATGAAGGAGATCGGCGCGATCTCCTGCCAGAAGTGCGTCCGCACCAACGACATCGACTGCATCGGCGAGGACGGTCGTCACCTGTCCTTCTTCGAGATGCTCGGCGACTTCTCCTTTGGTGGCGTCTCCAAGCAGCAGGCCTGCGCTTGGGCCTTTGAGCTCATCACCAAGGAGTTCAAGCTGCCGCTCGACCGTCTGTACTTTACCGTCTTTACCGAGGATGACGAGACCCACGACGTGTGGCGCTCCCTGGGCGTTGCCGAGGACCATATTTCCCGCCTGGGCGAGGACGACAACTTCTGGGCCGCTGGCCCCACCGGCCCCTGCGGTCCGTGCTCCGAGATCTACTTTGACATGGGCGAGGAGGTCGGCTGCGGCAGCCCCGACTGTAAGCCCGGCTGTGACTGCGACCGCTTCCTGGAGTTCTGGAACCTCGTCTTTACCCAGTACGACCGCCAGGAGGACGGCTCCATGCCGGAGCTGCCGCACCGCAACCTCGATACGGGCATGGGCCTGGAGCGCATGGCTGCCATCATGCAGCACAAGACCGCCAATTACGACGGCGATTTGATGCAGCACCTCATCAAGCTCGGTGAGGAGATCAGCGGCAAGACCTATGACGCCGACGATTACTCCGGAGCCAGCCGCTCCCTGCGCATCATCGCCGACCACTCCCGTGCCGTTGACTTCATGATCTCTGACGGTATTCTGCCCGGCAACGAGGGTCGCGAGTACGTCCTTCGCCGCCTGCTCCGCCGCGCCGTGTTCCACGGTCGCCTGCTGGGCATCGAGGGTGCCTTCCTGACCAAGTTCATCGACGAGGTCAACGCTCAGATGGGTGAGGCCTATCCCGAGCTGCTCAAGAACGTCGCGCTCGTCAAGGGTATCGTTGCTTCCGAGGAGGAGCGCTTCTCCACGACGCTCGACAACGGCCGCGTTTACCTGGATGAGGCCCTGGCCGCACTCGCCGAGGGCGCTGTGCTTCCGGGCGACGTTGCCTTTAAGCTGCACGACACCTTTGGTTTCCCCATCGACCTGACCGTCGAGATCGCCGGCACCGCCGGCCATGACGTCGACATGGACGGCTTCACCGCCTGCATGGAGGACCAGAAGGCCCGCGCCCGCGCCAACGCCAAGGGCGACGCCTGGGGCAGCTTCAACGACGTGTGGGTCGAGCTTTCCGACAAGGTCGCTGCGACCGAGTTCGACGGCTATGACAACGATGTGATCGAGGGCGCCAAGGTTGTCGCCATCGTGCGCAACGGCGAGTCCGTCGAGTCCGCTGCCGCGGGCGAGGACGTCGAGGTCGTGCTCGACCGCACCCCGTTCTATGCCGAGATGGGCGGCCAGCAGGGCGACGCCGGCGAGCTTTCCGCCGAGGGCGTTTCGCTGACCGTTTCCGATACCAAGAACCACAACGGCCTGTATGCCCACGTCGCGCACGTCGCTGAGGGCACGCTGACCGTCGGTACTATCGTGACTGCCGCGCTCGACGCCGAGCGCCGTGGTTTCCTGCGCCGCAACCACACCGCTACGCACCTGCTCGACGCGGCCCTTAAGCAGGTCCTGGGCGAGCACGTTTCCCAGGCCGGTTCGCTGGTGACGCCCGAGCACCTTCGCTTTGACTTCACGCACTTCGAGGCCCTGTCCTCCGAGCAGCTCAAGGCTGTCGAGGACCTGGTCAACCAACAGATCTTCGCCTCCAAGCCGGTCGTGACCCGCGTTATGGGCATCGATGAGGCCAAGGCTGCCGGTGCTGTCGCCCTGTTTGGCGAGAAATACGGCGACGTCGTCCGCGTCGTCTCCGTGGGTGCTGAGGACCAGCCGTTCTCTCGCGAGCTCTGCGGTGGTACGCATGCTGCCAACACCGCCGAGATCGGCCTGTTCAAGATCATTTCCGAGTCCTCTACGGGCTCCAACGTCCGCCGTATCGAGGCTGTGACCTCTAAGGGCGCCCTCGACTACATGGCCGACCGTCTGGCACTCGTCGACGCCGCTGCCGCTGCGCTCAAGTGCCGCGTCGACGAGGTTCCCGCTCGAGTGGAGAACCTGCAGGCCGAGTTGCGCGAGACGTCTAACAAGCTCAAGAAGGCGCTGACCGGCGGCTCCTCCGATGCGATCTCCAGCGCCATCGAGGGCGCTGTCGAGCTGAACGGCTACAAGCTCGTTGTCGCTGAGCTCCAGGGCCTTGAGGCGGCCGATTTGCGCAACGTCTGGGATACCGTGCACCAGAAGGTTTCCGGCCCCGTCGCCTGCGTCGTTGCCAGCGTGACCGAGAAGGGCACCCCGGCCCTGCTCGCCGCCGGCTCCGATGACGCCGTGAAGGCCGGTTTCCACGCCGGCAACGTGATCAAGCAGATCGCGGGCCTGGTCGACGGTCGCGGTGGCGGCCGTCCCAGCATGGCCCAGGCCGGTGGCAAGAACGCTGCCGGTATCGCCGATGCCCTCGCTGCCGCCAAGACCGCGCTCGGCGCCTAAGTAGTCGCTGTGGTCGCGCTCGCGCTGGACATAGGGGAGACCAGGATCGGCATCGCCGTCTCGAGCCGTGATGGCAAGATGGCGATGCCTGTCAAGGTGCTCCCGGCTGCAGAGGTCACCAGTATGGCCAAGACGTTCCGCTACCTGGTCGAGGACTATGAGCCCGATATCCTGGTAAGTGGGCGTCCCCTGACCATGGCCGGTGAGCCCGGTCCCCAGGCCGAGCGCGTTGCCGCTGTTGCGCAAAAGATTGCCGACGAGCTCGATCTTCCGTTGGAGTTTGAGGACGAGCGCCTGTCCTCGCAAGAGGCAAAGCGTATCCTGCGCGAGCAGGGCCTCAGCGAAAAGCAGATGAGGGGCAAGGTCGACATGATCGCCGCCAGCCTGTTTTTGCAGACGTGGCTCGATCGTATAAACGAGGAGGTTTCGCATGCCTAGTGCTTCTGATCCGCGCCAGCAGAATCGTACACGTCAGCCCGTGCCGCGCCCTGCTCAGCCTACCGCGCGCCCGGTGCAGTCCTTCTCTCGTTCGGCCCAACCTGTTCAACGGACGGGTCAGCAGCCTTCTGCTCGTTCGGTTCAGCATCCGGCTTCTCACGCGGCTCAGCAGCCCACTGCTCGTACGGCCCAGCCTGCAGGCGGCACCCGCTTTAAGCAGCAGCCACCTACCCAGCGAACGCAGGCCCCCCAATCGCATTCGCATCACGCTCGTGGTTCGCATGGCGTTGCTCCGGCGACCCGCTCGAGCTACAACACACATGCTCGTCGCGGTGCTCAAAAGAAAAGCTCCCCGGTGCCTATGATTATCGGTGGCGTCGTCGCCGTGCTCGCGCTTGCTGCGATCGCTTTCTTTGTCGTGCCGGCCGTCAAGGGCTTCTTCGCCGGTGAGGATACGAAGGTCACGGCTGGTCAGCAGGTTACGGTGACCATTCCCGACGGTGCTTCGGGCGATACGATCGCCTCGATTCTCTCCGAGAACCATATCGTCGAGAATCCCAAGGATTACTATGCGGCGGTGAAAAAGCTCAACGCCGATATGTCGCTTAAGCCTGGCACCTATTCGTTTACCACGCTCATGGATGCGACCAAGGTTGTTCAGCAGCTCATGGAAGGCCCCAACGCGGGCTCCAATGCGCTGACTATCCCTGAGGGCCTAACAGTCGATCAAGTTGCCGACCGTGTGGCCCAGGCCTACGACAGCATCTCTAAGGAAGACTTCCTCAACCAGGCCAAGGCCTCCAACTACGTGGACGACTATAGCTTCCTTAAGGGCGCCGCCAACGACTCGCTCGAGGGTTTCTTGTTCCCCAAGACCTATTCGTTGGGTGATTCGCCGACGGCCGATGACGTGATTCGCGCCATGCTTGATCAGTTTAAGACTGAGTACAAGTCGCTTGACTTTGCGAGCTGCGAAGCCAAGATCAAGGAACGCTACGGTGTGGAGATGTCCGACTACGACATCGTCAACTTGGCCTCTATCGTTGAGCGCGAGGGCCTTAACGCCGATCAACGTGCGCACGTGGCCTCGGTCTTCTACAACCGCCTTGCCGGCAAGCTCGACGGTTTGCGCTATCTCAACAGCGATGCGACCATGATGTATGTCACCGGTGGCGAGGTTACCGCCGACGACCTGCAGAGCGATAGCCCGTATAACACTTATAAGCACGAGGGCCTGCCGCCCACGCCCATCTGCTCTCCGTCGCTCGAGGCGCTCAAGGCCACGCTTGAGCCGACCGACTCCGATGACCTGTATTTCTACATTACGCAGGACGAGGAGTACTTCTCGCAAACCTACGAAGAGCATCAACAGTCTTGGAATTAGCATGAGGATTTTTAGCCCCAAACGATACGTTGCCTCGGTCGATCGCATCGACCTTGATACCCTGTGGGCCGACGGCAAACGCGCCATTCTGCTCGATCGTGATAACACCCTGGTGCCGCGCGACACCGAGCAGGTTCCCGCCGCGGTTTCCGCTTGGCTCGATACCGCCCGCGCCAAAGGCTTTAAGCTGTGCATGGTGTCCAACAACTGGCATCGCGATCAGGTCATGAGCTCTGCACGCGAGCTGGGACTCGAGGCCATCAGCCACGCCATGAAGCCCGCCCCGTTTGCCTTGAAGGCGGGTCTTAAGCGCCTCGGCGCCACGGCGGACGAGGCGGTGCTGATCGGCGATCAGCTGTACACAGACGTGTGGAGCGGTAACTTTGCAGGCGTTGACACTATTCTGGTCAAGCCGCAGGCAACCCAGGACCTGTGGTACACGCAGATCTTCCGTATCTTTGAGCGCCGGGCCCTGCGCGACCTTCCCTGCGAGGAATAGGTTTCGCCATGTCTCAGCACATTAAACACGGCTGCGACCATATCTTCTTTATCGGCTTTTTGGGCGCGGGCAAGTCGACGCTTGCGCGCAACGTGGGCACTATGTTCAAGCGTCGATTCATCGATACCGATCGTTTGGTTGTGCGTCGATGCGGCAAGTCGGTGACCGAGATATTTGAGACTGAGGGCGAGGACCGTTTTCGCGAGCTCGAGACCTCGGCACTCCGTTCGCTTCAAAGCGAGCGCAGCCTGCTGGTATCGTGCGGGGGCGGCATCGTCGAGACACCGGTGAACATTGAACTGATGCACGAGATGGGTACATGCGTGTACCTCGAGGGCGATTTCGAGGACTCGTTGCGCCAGATTCGCCGTTCGGATACACGGCCCGATTTCCGTTCGCCCGAGCACGCTGCGCGCCTGTTTGAGCATCGCCGTCCGCTGTATCGCCAGGCCGCCGATATTACCCTTGATATTCGCAACAAGTCCTTCGAGGACGTTTCCTACCTTTGTGCCGAGATGCTTTTGGAGCGTGGACTGCTATGATTCGCCGTCAACTTATCAATTTCCAAAACCGCAGTGTCGATGTCCGCGTCGGATTGGGCGCGTTCGAGGAGCTGCCGCGCATGTTTGCCTCGGCTGTGGGCAAGCCTAAGCGCGCGATGGTGGTTTGGAACGATGCTACATCCGAGCGTTTTGGTGAGGCTGTCGAGCATGCACTGGTTGACGCTGGTTTTGCCGTGTCGTTGCTCGTCCTCGAGGTTTCGCCTGCCGGTGCCACGCTGGCCGATGCCGATACCGTCTTTGGTGCCCTGTCGGCTAACGGCATTACCTGCGACGATCTCGTTGTCGCTGTCGGCGACACGGCGACCTGCTCGGTCGTTTGCTGGTGTGCCAATCAGTGGTGCGGTCGCACCGAGTGCGCCTTGCTGCCGACGACGTTCGATGCTATGCTCACGGTCGCGACGACCATGAAGCCGCTCGTCGCCTCGTCGGCGAATGCGCTTCCCGCTATCGCGTTCCGTCCCGAGCCGGGCTTGGTCGTGTGTGACCTCGACCTTGTTCGCGAGGCGGACCCCGATGACCTCAAACTCGGCTATGTGGTACTTGTTGGCACCATGCTTTCGAGCAGCAAGTCCCGCTGGAATCAGTTTACCGAGACCGTCCCCGAGATTCTCGCGGGCGAGGAGGTTGCGCTCGTCAATGCCGTTCAGTGGTCTCAGACTGCCCGTAAGGACGTACTGATGGCTACGAATCCCAGCGCCCGCCACGCTCTAGACTTTGGCAAGACGGGGGAGCGTACCCTGCGCGCCTGCTTGGGCGATGCCGCGTCGCAGGTCCCTGCCTACCAGCTGTTGTCTGAGGGCATGCGCTTTGAAGCGCGCCTAGCACATGATGCCTGCGACTTTGATATCGATTACGTCTTTGAGGTCGATGACTGCCTGGAGGACTTTGGTATCGAGGAGCTCGCCTTCGATCTGGAGCCTGCCGCATATATCGAGGAGTTCCGCAGGCAGCAGTTTGTCCGCTCGAACCGCAGCATGTTGCCGCTGCCCGCGGCGCTCGGCGCCATTCGTCTAACGAGCGTTGAGGACGAGGTTCTCGACCGCCATGCTCACGCATACTTGGCTTCTCGCAAAGATCTTCTCTAGGATTTATTGACATCCATAGTCTTTCGTATCATGTTGAGGGGCGGGTTTCCAATCGGTTGCGAATCGCTCGCGATTCCGTACGTTGATTGAGCCCGTCCCGTCTTTATGAAGACAACAAGAAAGGAATCTGCATGTCTGAGTTTGCTGCCGGTCCTGCCGGTCGTATCGAGCGTGTCCGTGCCCTGATGGTTGAGCGCGGTTACGACGCCATCGTGGTGCGCGACGAGGCCAATCTTCGATGGCTTACGGGCGTCAAGGGCGTCTTTGATTACACCTTCGAGTTCCCGCACGCTGCGTTTATTACGGCCGACCAGTGCCTGTTCCATACCGACTCGCGCTATCTCAACAGCTTTGAGGAGAACACGCCCGCGGGCAGCCCCTTGGTCTACGACATGGACGAGGGCACCATCCCCGGTTGGGTCGCCGGTAAGATCGCGGCCAACAAGTGCCGCGTCTGCGCTGTCGAGGACGATATGCAGATTAATTTCTACCAGGGTATTCAGCGTGGTCTGGAGGATCGTTCCGTCGCCTGCATGTTGCCGCTGATGCATGACGACATTCGCAAGATGCGCGCCATCAAGGACGCCGAGGAGATCGAGCTCATGCGCCATGCGCAGTCGATCACCGACGCCGCCTTCCAGCACATGCTCGGCTATATTAAGCCCGGTATGACCGAGAAGCAGGTCCGCAACGAGCTCGAGAACTTTATGTTCGCTAACGGTGCCGATAGCCTGGCCTTTGGCTCCATCGTCGCGAGCGGTCCCAACACCGCCAACCCGCATGCCGTTCCGAGCGACCGTGTGATCGAGAAGGGCGACTTTGTCCTGATGGACTACGGCGCGGGCTACTGCGACTATCGCTCCGATATGACGCGTACCGTCGTGATGGGCGAGCCCACGCCCGAACAGCTCGACCTGTACGCGCTCGTGCGCCGTACGCACGAGGAGTGCGTCGCCGCCATTCATCCGGGCGTCGAGGGCAACGACATTTTCAAGCTTTCCAAGAAGATCATCGGCGATGCCGGCTATGGCGATTACTACAACCATGGTCTGGGCCACGGCGTGGGCATCGACATCCATGAGCTGCCCAACTTCAACCGCAGCAAGAACATCATCGAGGTCGGCTCGGTTATCACCATGGAGCCCGGCGTGTACCTGCCCGGCGTGGGCGGCGTGCGCCTGGAGGACTACGGCGTGGTCACCGAGAACGGCTACGAGCCCTTCACCAAGACATCGCATGACCTTCACGTTATCGACTGCTAGCCCTCTTCGATAGATTTTTGGGCGGGGCGTCCGGAGCAATTCGGGCGCCCCGCGTTCTCTTTTTATGCGCTCGCCGCAGCTGCCGTCTGCAAGTGTATAATTTCGCTCGTATGTAATTTGGACGCTTGTGCGTCTCGCCAATAACAAGAAAGGTCGCTATGCCTACTATCTCTACCGCCGACTTCAAGAATGGCCTCGGTCTCCGCATCAAGGACAAGGTCTACACCATCGTCGAGTTCCAGCATGTCAAGCCGGGTAAGGGCGGCGCGTTTGTGCGCTACAAGACCCGCGATATCAAGAGCGGCCGCGTCGTCGAGAACACCTGCAACGCCGGCACCAAGTTCGAGAGCGTCATGCTTACCACCCGTGAGTTCCAGTACCTCTACAACGACGGCGCCGACTACATCTTCATGGACAATGAGTCCTACGAGCAGGTTCCTGTTCCCGAGGACATGGTGGGCGAGAACTCCAAGTGGCTGCGCGAGAACGACACCTGCCAGCTGCTCTTCGCCGACGACGAGCTCATGGGCGTGACCCCGCCGATGTTCATCGAGACCACCATCGTCCAGACCGACCCGGGCTTCAAGGGCGACACCGTCCAGGGTTCCACCAAGCCGGCCACCATCGACACCGGCGCTGTCATCCAGGTCCCCATGTACCTCAACGAGGGCGAGGTCATCAAGGTTGACACCCGCGACGGCAAGTTCGTCTCCCGCGTCTAGCAACCAACTCTTCTAGGAGGACTCATGCCCCAGGAAATCAAGATTGACGGCATCGGCATTTCGCCCGATGTTCTGACCGCCATCGTCTCGCGCGCCGTCACGGATGTCGAGGGCATCGCCTCCGTGGGCGTCAAGGACCTTGCCACCAACCTTGTCTCCATGATGTTTTCATCCAAGGCCCCGGCTTCCGAGCCGGCGGTCGAGGCCGAGGTCATCGGCGACAAGCTCGCACTTACCGTGCGCGTCGTGGTGTTCTTTGGCTATCCGTTCAAGAAACTCGCCGAGGCTGTTCGCGCCGCCGTGGTCGCCGCCATCGACGCCCAGGTGGGCGTCGAGGTCGAGCGCGTTGACGTTTGCATCGACGGCCTCGTTTTCCCCAAGGAGTAACCTTTGAGCCTTAAGGTTTATCGCGGGCGTACGCTTGCCCGCAGTCAGGCGCTGCAGCTGCTGTTTCAGGCCGAGGCCACGGACAGCCCGCTCGAGCGCGTCCTCGAGGGCGATTTCCTGATTTCGAAGGGTCCCCTCGACCCCTATGCGCTGGAGCTGTGCCGCGGTGCCTACGAACACATCGACCGCATCGACTGCGCCCTGCGCTCCGTCGCCAAGAACTGGGATCTTATGCGCATGCCCGGTGCCGACCGCAATCTGCTGCGTATCGCAGTCTATGAGATGCGCTTCCTTACCGACGAGGAGGTCTCGGACGCCATCGTGATCAACGAGGCGGTCGAGCTTGCCAAGGCCTATGGCACCGACCAGTCCGCGTCGTTTGTCAACGGCGTGCTGGGCAAGATCGCTCGTAGCGATGAGCTGCCGGGCGAGGATTTGTATCAAGAGTTGCTGGCCGAGGACCGTGCCCGCGAGGAGGCCCAGGCTGCCGAGGCTGCCGCCAAGGTTGCCGCCGCTCAGGCTGCGGCCGGCGTTCTCGACGAGGATGCCGATGTCGCTGAGGCCGAGACCGGTACCGTCGAGGAGTAGCCATGCCAGAGGGTTCCGTCCGCAACTTCGACGAGATCTCGGACCGCTTGGACCAGATTATCGCGACCGTTCGCTCCAAGGATACATCCCTGGAGCGTTCGCTCGATCTGTTTGACGAGGCGATTGAGCTGGGCTCCCGCGCGGTCGATATGGTCGATAAGTTTGAGCTGACGCCTCGCGAGGCCGATAAGCTCGAGCAGGAATACGATGAGGATGCGGCAAACGAATCCCAGGATAGCCAGGCCGCGTCTCCGGATACGAATGGTTGATGGCATTCATGAAACGCGTGCGTCTCGATGACGAACTGATTTCACAGGGCATCTGCGCCGATCGCGCGGATGCCCTTCGCACTCTTATGGCCGGCTTGGTCTCGAGTGGCGGTGAGCGTTTGACCTCGCCGGGTCTTAAGGTGACGCCTGGCCTGTCCCTACACGTGAAGGGTCGTATTCCCTATGTGGGGCGCGGCGGGCTCAAGCTCGAGGGCGCGCTCGATGCGTTTGAGATTGATCCGACGGACCTTGCCTGCCTCGATGTGGGCTGCTCCACGGGCGGCTTTACCGATTGCCTGCTCAAGCGTGGCGCAGCCACGGTCGTTTCGGTCGACGTGGGTCGCGCCCAGTTTGATTGGTCGCTGCGCCAAGACGATCGCGTGACGCTCCATGAACGCACCAACGTGACGCAGCTGCCCGAGCTCGGCTACGGCGGCGCTATCGATTTGGCCGTGTGCGATGTGTCGTTTACGAGCATCGCGAATATCATCGACGCCGTGCTGGCGTGCCTGAAGCCTTCGGGTTCGTTCTGCACACTCGTAAAGCCCCAGTTTGAGGCACCGGCTGCGCTGGTGGGCGAGGGCGGTATCGTGACCGACCCCGCCGTCCGCCGCGATACGCTCGTCGCGGCGATTGAGCTCTTTGCCGCCAAGGGTCTGTTTCCGCGCGACGTGTGCGTGTCGCCTATCCATGGCGCCAAGGGCAACGTTGAGTTTTTCCTGTACGGCACGAGGCTTGCCCCCGGCGAGCGCGCTGACGATGAACTGCAATCCCAGGTATCGGTTTTGAGCGAGAAAGCTGCAACGCTATGAAGGTCTTTCTGGTTCCCAATTATTACAAGCAAGAGGCGGTCGAGAGTGGCCTGATGCTCGAGCTTTGGCTTTCGCGTCAAGGCTACGAGGTCGCATGGGCTGCCGACCAGCGCTCCAAGATCCAGAGTGCACCCGATGTTGACGATGCCGACCTGGTTATTACGCTCGGCGGCGACGGTACGCTGCTGCGCGCGGCTCGTATTCTCAACTACCGCGAGATTCCCATTTTGGGTCTTTCCTATGGTCATTTGGGCTTTTTGACGGCCGCGAGTCCCGAGGAGCGCGACATTTTGCAGGTTGTGAGCGATGCCCTGTCCGGCGAGCTCCACGTGAGTCGCCGCGCCACCATCGCCGCCGATATCGTCTCGGTGCGCGAAGACGGCACGAAGGATGTCGTGCGCACGTTTGCCCTCAACGATATGGCGCTTACTCGCGGGCCCCTGTCCGATATGGTCGAGTTCGATATCACGGTGTCCGGCCATCATATCGACCGCCTGCGCGGTGACGGTGTCGTCGTTTCGACGGCGACCGGCTCCACCGGCTACGCGCTATCCGCCGGCGGCCCCATCGTCAGCCCCGATTACACGGGCATGGTATGCGTACCCATCGCCCCGCATACCATTCAGGCTCGCGCCTTTTTGACCTCGCCGAGCGACGTTGTCGAGATCTTTATGTCCGATGATCGCCCGAGCGTGCCGGCGATTGCCATCGACGGACAGTTTATTTCCTGCGATGGAACCGTCGAGAGCGTGGCTGTGCGTCGCGGTCCCGGAGATGTGCTGCTGCTGGATTACGGTCCCGAGAGCTTCTATAACTCAGTGAGCCGCGTGTTCTACGGAGTGCGTCATGATCGATGAGCTGCAGGTTTCCAACATTGCGCTCATTCGTGAGGCGACGTTGGTTCCGAGCGCGGGTCTAACGGTTCTGACCGGAGAAACCGGCGCCGGTAAGACCGCGCTGCTCTCGGCGCTCAAGCTCATTTTGGGCGAGCGCGCGGATTCGTCGACGGTGCGCGAGGGCGAGACGCTTGCCAGCGTCGAGGCGCGTCTGTTCGACGGGCCGCACGACACGGAGGGCTTCACCGTGCAGCGCAGTCTTTCTGCCGAGGGCCGCAGCCGTGTAAAAATTGACGGCCGCATCGCCAGCGTGCGCGAACTTTCGGAGCGTGTCGGCGTGATGGTGGATCTTTGCGGCCAGCACGAGCACCAGCGCCTGCTCGACCCGGCGCATCATGTTGCCATGGTGGATGCCTGGGCAGGGCGCCCGGCACTCGAGGCGCTCGAGCACTACCGTGCTTGCTTTAAAGCCTCGCGCGCGGCTGCCAAGGAGGTCCGTCGCGTCGAAGAGGCCTCGCGTGCGCAGGGGAGTCGCGTCGAGGAGGCGCACTTCGCCCTGGATCGCATCGCCGAGGTCGATCCCAAACCGGGTGAGTATGAGGAGCTCGAGGAGCTGCTGCCGCGCTCCGAGCATGCCGAGGTGCTGGTAGCCACGGCCAATGATGCCCATGCATCACTTGCAGACGAGGGGGGAGCGCTCGATGCAGTGAACAGTGCCGTGGCGGAGCTTTCCCGCATGGCTACCGTCGACCGAAAGCTGGGCGACATTGCCGATGCGCTTTCGGATGCCTGCATCTCGCTTGAGGATTGTGCCAACGAGCTGCGCGCCTATCGCGATGGGGTCGCCTTCGATCCGCGCGAGCTTGCTCGTATGCGCGAGCGTTATTCCGATCTTAAGGCCCTGCTGCGTCAGTGGGGGCCCACCATGGACGATGTCTTTGCCATGCGCGACCGCTCACAAGAGCTGTTGTCGCTGGTAGACGATGGTGATGCGCAGATCAAGAAGGCACGCGAAGCACTCGGGAGCGCCGAACGCGAGCTTTTTGCTGCTGCCAAGGCGCTTAAACGCGTGCGGAATACGGCAGCCCCGCGCTTTTGCCACGAGGTTGGCTGTCAGATGGCGCGCCTGGAAATGGGCGGCGCCGAGCTCGTTTGGGAGTCGCGCGATCTTCCGCGTGCCGAGTGGACGTCGGCGGGCCCTTCGAGCTACGAGCTTTTATATCGCAGCGGAGCCGGATTGACGCCGCGCCCCCTGCGCCGCATTGCCTCGGGCGGCGAGCTGAGCCGCGTCATGCTGGCGAGCAAGGTTGTCCTCGGCAACGCGGATGGCGTGGATACGCTGGTGTTCGACGAGGTCGATGCCGGTGTCGGCGGCTCTACCGCACGTGCCCTCGCGAGCGTGCTGGCAGATCTTGCCGCTACGCATCAGGTGATTGTTGTAACCCACCTGGCGCAGGTTGCCGTAATGGCCGATAAGCACTACGTGGTGAGCAAAGAACCCGGCGACGTTCCCCAAACGCATCTGGATGAGGTGGCTGGGGACGCCCGTACCGCAGAGATCGCCCGTATGCTGAGTGGCGATCAATCGGAGGCAAGCCTGGCACACGCAAATCAGATGCTGGAAGAAGTACGAGGTTAGAACGAGCCGGCGCTGTTGGTGGGGACAAAATTTCAGCAATCGTTGCCCCGCCACTTGCTTGTCTGGCCCGACCGTCAAATAACTATGCCGGTTTACTACGTTGAATGGGCGTATCTCGAGTACAGCTAAAATTGCAAAAAGAAAACCGCAGGTAGAACGCCTGCGGTTTTCTTTTAAAACGCGATGTGGTCGCATATTCCGATTTCATCGTAGTAAACCGGCATAGTTTTGAGGGGCGGGTACATAACGACCCCTGTTAAAACCTATTCCACGACCTTATCCGGCTGGATGAGCTCCTCGTAGAAGCTGATGTGCTCTCGGGCGTCCTCGATTTCGGGCAGCAGGAAGTTGTAGATAACCTCGATGATCATCGTGGCGCTCATCTTGGAGAACGCAAAGTCGCCCGTGGTGAGCAGCGCCTCGTGGTTCACGGTATTAAAGGTGTAGTCGGCCAGGCGAGCAAGCGGAGACTTGCTGTCGCTGCTGATGACGACTACGGTAGCACCGCAGCCGCGAGCCGCTTTCGCCATGCGATTCAGTCGGCGCGACTTGCCAGAGTTCGAGATCAGCACTATACAATCGCCAGGGCGCAACGTGAGCGCAAAACCAATCGAGGTCTCGCTGATGGTGCTTGCCATGCAGCGAAGGCCCAGCTGCGAAAACTTAAATGTCGCGTCGAGCGCGACGGCGTTGGTGTTGCCTACGGCTGCAAACTCGATAGCCCCTGCGTTCTTAAACGCGTGCACGACGGCTGCCAGCGTGTCGTGATCAATGCCATCGATAGTCGCATTGAGTTCGCTTACCTTGGCAGCGAGAATATTCTTGAGGCTCTGCTCCATATTGTCGAGCGATACCTCGTCAGTGAGTCCTTCGTTGCGCTGACTCTCCAGATCGCGCGCCAGCGAAAACTGAAAACTGCGAAAACTGCCAAAACCCAGTTTGCGGCAGAAGCGCGAGACGGTTGCCTCGGAGGTTGCAGCGGCGCGCGAAAGCTGGGCGGCTGTCAGACGCGGCGCCTCGGACTGATGCTCTAGGATATAGTCGACAATACGCTGCTCGGACTCGCTGTACCCCCTGTGCATACTAATAAGGGAGAGTGCGCTCTTGCTGCTATCGGACATGGGATGGCTCCTGGCTGGCATGGAAATCGGACTTGTTTTGTAATGTCGTAGTATACGGGCATTTTCAGTTACAAGATACACCTTGCCGTTTCAATAGTTGATGGTAAACTTTCATCGACCGTTTACGGTAATGAAAGAACCTTTCACCGGAGAAATGAGCTACATTGCTTCTCATATAAGCGGTGGGTTGGTATCTTTCAAGTGTGGAAAAACGCGCATCGAAGCGCGTGTAGGGGAGCGCCCGCGGGCGCAGTACTCAAGAAGGAGGGACACATGGCTAAGTTTGACATCATCGCCGCCACCGGTTGCCCGACCGGCATCGCGCACACCTTCATGGCGAAGGAGGCGCTGGAGAAGGCTGCTGCCGAGCGCGGTCTGACCATTAAGGTCGAGACCCATGGCCAGGTCGGTGTCGAGAACGAGCTCACCAAGAGCGAGATCGCTGGTGCCAAGGCCGTCGTCGTCGCAGCCGACAAGGACGTCCAGGAGGAGCGTTTCGCCGGTAAGCCTATGGTTTCCGTTGGTGTTTCCAAGGCCCTGTCCGTCGAGGCTGCCGGCAAGCTGATCGATCGTGCACTCGCCGCCAAGGGCGACGACACGGTTGCGGCTCCTGCCGATGTCGAGGATGAGGTCGAGGAGAAGGAATCCATCGGCCACGTCATCTATAAGCACCTCATGAACGGCGTCAGCCACATGCTGGTCTTCGTCGTCGCCGGTGGCGTCTTGACCGCCGTTTCGTTCCTGTGGGGCATCACGTCCTTCGATTCGACGGCTTCCGACTACAACAGCTTCGCCGCTATGCTCAAGATCATCGGCGGCATCGCCATGAACCTCATGGTTCCCGTGCTTTCCGCCTACATCGCCGAGTCCATCGGCAAGCGCCCGGCACTCGTCCCCGGCTTTGTTGCCGGTATGATCGCCATCCAGGGCCTGCCTGTTAACGCCGATACCCACATGATCGATGCTGGCGGCACCGGCGTGGGCTTCGGCTTCCTGGGCGGCATTGTCGGCGGCTTCCTCGCTGGCTATGTCATCCTGCTGCTCGAGAAGGTTTTTGCCAAGCTGCCCAAGAACCTGGACGGCCTCAAGGCTATCTTCCTGTACCCGCTGTTCTCGACTGCCATCGTCGGTCTGGTGATGCTCGGCATCTCCGGTCCCATGGCTGCCATCAACACCGCTATGATGGACTTCCTCAAGGGTCTGTCTGCCTCCGGCGCTGTTGTCCTGGGTCTTGCTATCGGCTGCATGTGCGCCTTTGACATGGGCGGCCCGGTCAACAAGGCTGCTTACGTCACCGGTACCGCCATGCTCACCGAGGCCCTGGCTGCTGGTGTCGGCACCGACACCTACAACTTCGGCACCAACTTCATGGCTGCCGTCTCTGCTGCCTGCATTGTTCCGCCGCTGATCACCACCTTCGCCGTCATCGTCGGCAAGAAGTACTTCAGCCAGGAGGATCATGACGCCGGTGTCGTCAACCTTATCCTTGGCTGCACCCACATCACCGAGGGCGCCATTCCGTTCATGACCAAGAACATCTGGCCCGTCATGCCTATCATGATGCTCGGTTCCTCCATCGCCTCGATCCTGACCATCATGTTCAACGTCCACGATCCGGCGCCCCACGGTGGCTTCCTGGTCCTGCCCGTTGTCGAGAACGGTCCGCTGTGGGTCCTCGCGATCCTCATCGGCGCCGTGGTCGGTGGCATCCTGTTCGTCGCTTTCAAGAAGTATGACTTCGAGAAGAACCAGAAGGCCGCTTCTGCCGCTCCCGCCAAGCAGGTCGAGGCCCCTAAGGCCGCTGCCGTCGAGGCCTCCAAGGCCGAGGCTGCCGGCTTCGTGAAGGTCGAGAACGTTTTTGTCGCCGAGGACTTCGCTTCTCGTGACGAGGCCCTGAGCTTTGTCTCCAATCAGGCCGTCAAGGCTGGTCTCGCTGACGACGCCGACGCCGTGATGAACGCCTTCCTGGCTCGCGAGGCCGAGGGCACCACGGGCATGATGGAGGGCTTCGCTATTCCGCATGCCAAGTCCGATGCCATTACCGAGGCCGCTGTCATCGTCGTCAAGGACGACTCTGGCGTGACCGGCTGGGACACCATGGACGGCGCTCCCGTCAACGTGGCTATCGCCCTGCTCATCCCCGGTGCCCAGGCCGGCACCACGCACCTCAAGATCCTCTCCAAGGTCGCCGAGGCGCTCATGGACGAGGACTTCCGTGCCACCGTCAAGGGTTCCTCCGACGCCGCCGAGATCGCCAAGACGATCAACGCTCGTCTGGTCTAATCCCGCAGCTCGCGAATAACATCGCCCCCTGTATATAAGGCGGAGACCCTCCCCAGGGCCTCCGCCTTTTTCTGCCCCTCCCATAAGTTGCGGTGAAATAGGGACTGTTTAAACGATTCAACCCCAAATTCAGTCCCTATTTCACCGCAACTTACAGAAGGGTATAGAGGAGACTGCCTATCGAGTGATTGTCGCGAACAGGTCATCAGCCAGAATTCCGTTCGCACGATATTACTCTGGACCGACCGAGTTTCCGCAGCTTGCTCGCCCACAGAGGGCCGGTCGCGGCCTGTGAGATTTGTCGCGAGTTCCGCACGAGCCGAAGAGCACTTAATGTGCTCTTCGTGCGAGCAGGACTGTAGAGCAGGAAATCTCACAGGCCGCGACCGGCCCTCTGTGGGCGAGCGAGCGGCCAGCAACGACATCCGTCCAATAATTCGTGCGAAACACAATGAAAAACAGTTTGATGTGAGTTAATATAAACAACGTCGTGAGTATGGCTCCTGTCGCATGGCTGACAGGGCTTAAACACAAAAAGGAGTCAATTATGGTTTCTGAGAAGGCTACCCTCGTTAATCCTCAGGGTCTTCACATGCGTCCCGCCGGTCTCTTTGCCTCTACCATGGGCAAGTACGCCTGCGACGTGACGGTCGTAACCCCCGAGAAGGAGGTCAACGGTAAGTCCCCGATGGCACTCATGGCTGCTGGTATCCCCTGCGGCACCGAGGTCGAGGTCAAGTGCGACGGCGCTGACGAGGCCGAGGCTCTGGCTGCTGCCATCGAGCTCATCAAGAGCGGTCTTGGCGAGTAGAACTCAAACGGGTCGCATGTTGAACAATTAAGTTCATACTTGGGGGCGCAGTGACCTGTATTAAGGTAGCTGCGCTCTTTTGTCATGGATATGGCAAAACGCTTTATCACATGACACGGAGAGAGGAATGGGAATGTATCAGGGAGTCAACGCATCCGAGGGTATCGGTATCGGCACCGTCATGGTCGCCGTCGATCCTGACTTGACGTTTGAGCCGCACGAGGTTGCTGATTCGGTAGCAGAGAAGGAGCGCTATCAGACCGCCCTTTCGGTCTTCTGCGAGAAGACCCAGGCTCAGGCCGACCACATGAAGGAGACGGTGGGCGAGGCCGAGGCCGAGATCATGAGCGGACACATTGTCCTGGCTCAGGATCCGGGCATGACCGACGCCATCAACGCCGCCATTGACGGTGGCACCTGCGCTGAGCAGGCGCTCATGGACACTTCGACCATGTTCGAGAACATGTTCCTGTCCATGGACGACGAGATGTTCCGTCTGCGCGCGGCCGACATCGCCGACATCCGCACCGGTATTCTGGCCGAGCTGCTGGGCAAGGAGGTCGTTGACCTCTCCGTCCTGCCCGAGAACACCGTCGTTGTCGTGCACGACCTCACGCCGTCCATGACCGCCACGATCGATAAGGCCCACGTTGCAGGTATCGTCACCGAGACCGGTGGCCGCACGTCGCACTCCGCGATCATCGCGCGCGCTCTCGAGATCCCGGCCGTCCTTTCGGTTTCCAACAGCTGCACCGCACTGCGCAACGGCATGACCGTTGTCGTCGACGGTGGCAAGGGCATCGTCGAGGCCGATCCCGACGAGGAGACGCTCGCCGCCTACACCGCCAAGGCCGAGGCCTTCGCTGCCGAGAAGGCGGCCCTCGAGGCTTTCCGCGGTAAGCCGTCCGTGACTGCCGATGGCATCAAGAAGATCATCGCCTGCAACATCGGTAACCCCGATGACGTGCCCAACGCGCTCGATCACGACGCCGAGGCTATCGGCCTGTTCCGCTCCGAGTTCCTGTTTATGGACTCTGCCGAGCTTCCTTCCGAGGAGGAGCAGTTCAACGCCTACCGCAAGGTCGCCAGCGCGCTTAAGGGCGCTCCGGTCATCATCCGTACGCTCGATGTGGGTGGCGACAAGGAGATTCCGTATCTGCACATGGTCAAGGAAGATAACCCCTTCATGGGCTTCCGCGCCGTGCGTTACTGCCTGGCCAATCCCGATCAGTACAAGGTCCAGCTCCGCGCCCTGCTGCGCGCCAGCGCATTCGGCGATGTCAAGATCATGATCCCGCTCGTCACCTGCGTCGAGGAGGTCGTGGCTGTCAAGGAGCTCGTCGAGCAGTGCAAGGCCGAGCTGACCGAAGAGGGCCGCAAATTCAATGAGAACATCGAGGTCGGCATTATGGTCGAGACGCCCGCCGCTTCGCTGCTCGCTGACCGCCTGGCCAAGGTCGCCGACTTCTTCTCCATCGGCACCAATGACCTGATCGGCTACACTATGTGCGCCGACCGTGGCAACGACACCATCTCCAACCTGTACCAGGTGTACTATCCTGCCGTGCTTCGCTCGCTCAAGAACATCATCGAGAGTGGCGTGAAGGCCGGCATCATGGTTGGTATGTGCGGCGAGGCCGCTGCCGATCCGCTGCTCGAGCCGCTGCTGATCAGCTGGGGCCTGGAGGAGTTCTCGATGAGCGCTCCGTCCATCCTGCGCGCCCGCAAGACCATCAGCCAGTGGACCAAGGCCGAGTGCGACGAGCTCGCCGAGAAGGCGCTTGCCTGCAACACCGCCGCCGAGGTCAAGGCGCTGCTCGAGTCTGCAGCTCGTTAATTTGGTATCAGAGGTAACCGCGTGGTTGGAATGGGCCGGCCACGCGGCCCTCACATATACAGGGGGTACTGTAAATGTTCTACACGCTAACCGCTAATCCGGCCGTCGACATGACGGTTTCGAGCTCTCCTCTCGAGCCCGACGAGAACGTCCGCACCGGTTCGGCCAGCTACACGGCTAACGGCAAGGGCCTCGACGTGTCCTTCGCCTTTAAGAAGATGGGTGTCGACACCGTCGCGCTCGGCTTCTTCGCCGGCTTCACGGGCAAGTTTATCGTCGAGGAGGTCATGAACCTGGGTTGCCTGTGCCGCCCGGTCTGGACCGACGGTATCACGCGCATCAACACCTACGTCAATGATGGCCAGCACGAGTATGGCATCCTGAACCCCGGCGCACCGATTACGCCGCAGCATCAGGAGGAGCTCTACAACATCCTGGACACCGCGGGCGATCTTGAGTGCCTGATCGTCTCTGGCTCCGTGCCTCCCAAAGCTACGCCCGACTTCCTGGCTAAGGTCATGGAGCACGCTCAGGCTCGTGGCGCCGATGTCGTCCTGGACCTGTCCTCCGACAAGCTCAAGGAGCTCGCTCACAAGAAGCCGCTGCTCATTAAGCCGAACCATCACGAGATGAAGGCCATCTTCGGTGTGCCGGTCGACACCGACGACGAGGTCCGCGTTGCCATGAAGCTCGCCCACGACGCCGGCGTTCAGAACGTGCTGCTCACCCGTGGTAGCCGCGGCGACGCTTACTTCTCCAACGGCGAGGACATCTGGTACGCCAAGCGTGAGTTCAACATCAAGCTGGTCTCTTCCGTCTGCGCCGGCGACTGCACCCTCGCTGCGTTCCTGCACAAGTGGTACAGGGATCGCGACAACGTCGAGGAGGCCATGAAGCTCGCTATGGCCACCGGCGCTAACGTTGCCGAGTCCGTCGGTATCGGCGACTTCGGTCACGTCGATGAGTACAGCAAGCGCGTTGCTGTCCGCAAGCTCGATCGCAAGTAAGCGAATTACATTATTTTCGCGTGTATGGCGCCCCGGTTTTGGCTGGGGCGCCATTTTTGTATATTGTGGGCGAGCGACAGGACAAGGACCCTGTTTCTTTTTGCCCATCATCTCGCCGCCCTGCACGCGTTCTACACCGTTCGCCGGGCTGCTATGGTCTTTTTCCGAAGCGTGGAATATACTTTCATTAACACGTTGCCTTGTGAAAGGAACTTACATGATTTACACGCTCACTGCAAATCCCGCCATTGACTACAACATTGCCTGCGACGGTCTTTCCGCCAACACCGTCACCCGCACGCGCGACGCGGTCTATACGCCCAACGGCAAGGGTCTCAACGTCTCGTTCACCCTCGATCACTACGGCGTCGACACCACGATCCTGGGCTTTTTTGCCGGTTTCTCGGGCGAGTTTATCGTCAAGGGCGCCGAAGCCCTGGGCGTGCCCGTCAAGCCCGTGTGGACCGACGGCATCACGCGCGTCAATGTCTTCCTCAACGCCGGTCCCGACACCGAGTACAACATGGTCAATGCAGGCGCTGCCATCAATGCTGCCAACGAGCAGGAGATGTTTGAGCTCATTGATTCGCTCGACGACATGACCTGCCTGGTCATTAGCGGCTCGCTGCCCCCCAACACCTCTGAGGGTTTCCTGGCCGAGGTACTTCGCCGTGTTAAGGCAAAGGGTGCCGAGTTCGTGCTCGATATTTCGAGCCATCAGCTGGCCGACCTCATTGCCATGGAGCCGTTGCTCATTAAGCCCAACGACGACGAGCTGCTCGACATCTTTGGCATTAAGGTGAGCGGTGGCGACGACGAGTCCGTTAAGGGCGCGATGGCCGAGCTGCACGCCAAGGGCGCTAAGAACGTGCTGCTGACCCTTGGTGGTGACGGCGCGTACTTCTCCAACGGTGAGCACATCTGGTTTGCCAACCGCACCTTTGAGGTCAAGCTGCTGTCGACGGTCTGCGCGGGCGATTCCTCGCTCGCTGCCTTCCTGTCCGTGTGGCACGATGCCCCCGAGCGTGTTGAGGACGCCCTGCGCCTCTCGATGGCCACCGGCGCCAACGTGGTCGAGTGCCCGGGCTTGGGCGATTTTGCCAAGGTTGACGAATACAAGAAGCACATTGAGGTTCGCCAGGTCTGCTAACCGCATCGATACATCGTTGCCGAACACCCGTTTTGGATTCCCAAGGCGGGTGTTTTTGCATTCTGGCCGCATGTGGCGCCTGCTGTCTCGTTCGTTCGAATCGACGATGCGATTGCATGTGCGCGCATGCTCGTTTCTTGTTAGACTTCTTGAGAACCATCGATTAACTCTTGTATGCGTAGGAGGCCATAGGTATGTGCAATGTTTCGCTCAACGGTACGCAGCCGTCAGACGCCTCCCTGCGTGTGCTACATGCGCTCGAGGCAGCCGGTCTTGAGGCGTGGTTCGTGGGTGGTTGGGTACGTGACGCCCTGATGGGACGCCCCAGCCACGATGTTGACATGTGCTGCAGTGGTCTGTGGCAGGAGTCCAAGGCGGCGCTCGAGGCCGCCGGCATTGCGGTAGTTGAGTCGGGCATTAAATTTGGCGGCATCACGGCCATTTGCGATGGCGAGCGTATTGAGGTCACGACGTATCGCCTGGACGGCTTTTACACCGATGGCCGCCATCCTCAGAGTGTGGAGCGTGCGGCGTTGCTTGAGGATGATCTGGCGCGTCGTGACTTTACCGTCAATGCCATGGCTTGGCATCCGCAGCGCGGTCTTGTCGACCGGTACGATGGCCAGGGCGACCTGGAGCGTAAGCTGATCCGTGCCGTCGGAGATCCCAAGCGTCGCTTTAACGAAGATGCGCTTCGTATGCTGCGCGCTGTGCGTTTTGCCTGCCGCCTTGATTTTATGATCGAGCCTAAGACTAAACAGGCGCTTGCCGAATGCTCGCCGCTACTCGATGCCGTGGCACGCGAGCGCGTGGGCATTGAGCTCGAAGGCATTCTTTCGACCGGTCATGGGGGAGACGCGATGCTGCGCTACCCCGAGCTTATCTGTGCTGCCGTGCCCGAGCTTGCGCCGGCTCGTGGGTTTGACCAGCGTAGCGTCTACCATGCCTTTAATGTCTACGAGCATATAGCTCGCGTGCTGACGGTGGCGGGGGAGTTGGCGCTGTTTGACGGCGTGGCGCCTTCGTCGAGTTTAATGTGGGCAGCGTTTTTGCACGACGTCTCCAAGCCCGATTGCTTTACGGTCGACCATGCGGGCAGCGGCCACTTTTACGGCCATCCCGAGCTTGGCGCCAAGAAGGCGCGTGCCATTATGGATCGTCTGGCGCTTTCACACGATTTGGTTCGCGATGTGTGCCTGCTTATCAAGTATCACGATAAGCCGCTGCGCCCCGAGCGCTCTTGTTTGCTCAATATGATGCGCTTGCTTTCGGGCGAGGGTATCGACACGCCGCGTCTGATTGACGAGCTTATGGATCTTAAACGTGCCGATACGCTGGGCAAGGCGCCATCATGCTTTTATTACGTCGAGACGATCGAGGAGATGCGCACGCTCGCCCATGATTTATTGGAGGCGGGGGAGCCCTATACGCTCAAGATGCTTGCTATCAACGGCGGCGACCTGATTCGTGCCGGCTTCAAGCCCGGGCCGGAACTGGGGCAGCTGCTCAACGCCGCCCTTGACGCCGTGATCGAGGATAACATCCCCAACGAGCGCGAAGCCCTTCTTGCTCACCTGCACCTGGGGTAGCCTTCGGTTCCATTCCAAATGAGCTACCTATTTGACCTGCGTGTTCCATAACCTCCCGACAAAAATTTGGGCAATTTGGAATTTCTTCTTGCGCTCGCGTTTTTTGTCCCGTAATATATTTCTTCGCAGCACGGCAGTGCAGATGTCATGTGGCCCGTTCGTCTAGCGGTTTAGGACGCCGCCCTCTCAAGGCGGAGATCACCAGTTCGAATCTGGTACGGGCTACCACTTCTTTTCTGCTGAGTCTTATGGCCCGTTCGTCTAGCGGTTTAGGACGCCGCCCTCTCAAGGCGGAGATCACCAGTTCGAATCTGGTACGGGCTACCATGTTTTAGATACCCGGCCTTTCTTGAGAAGGTCGGGTTTTTTATTACCAGTGGTCTGGTCTGTTAATCCCATTTGCCTCGCAGCTTTACGTTTTGCTCATCTCCCATACGGGTACAATAGGCCAGATACTTTGACGGTCAGAAGGAGCCTCATGACGGAGTCCTCTCAGCATGCGCCTAAGCCTCAGGTTGAGGTTTCTGGCGGCGATGACAACAAGAGCGCGCGTCGCGGCGCTATCTTTATCGGCGTTGTGCTGATTGGCTATATCATCTATTTGGTCGTGACCGGTCAGATGGGGCAGTTTTGGGCCGCTATGTCCAGCGTTCAGATGCCCTGGCTCTTCGCTGCATGCTTTTGCATGTTCCTGTATCTCGTTTTTGGCATCGTGGCGTACGCGATCGCCGTTTGGCTCGACCCCGAATCGCCCGTCGGTATCCGCGACCTCATTTCGGTCGAGGCGAGCGGTATCTTCTTTGGCAATCTGACGCCCATGATGATGGGCTCTACGCCTGCCCAGATTTACCGCCTGACCAAAGCCGGCCAAAACGTGGGCGAAGCGGGCGCCACGCAGTTCACCCGCTTTATCGTATATCAGTTTGGTCTGGTGGCATGGGGCGCCATTCTGCTGCTTGCCCGCATGCCGTTTTTCGCCGAGCGCTATGGCGACATGACGCTGCTGTGCGTCTTTAGTTTTGGCGGCCATTGCTGCATCCTGCTCGGCATCTTTGCCGTGGCGTTGATGCCCAAGACCGTCACGCGCGTCGCCCATTGCATCATCAATTGGCTCGAGCGCGTGGGTGTTTCCGCCACAAAGATTGAGAGCTGGCGCACCTTTGTCGATGGCGAGATCTATTCGTTCTCCGAGAAATTCAAACTCTCTGCCGGTCATTTTTCGTCCATGCTGCTCACGGTCGTCATCACTATGCTGCAGCTGGCGTTTTTCTATCTGGTTCCGTACTTTTTGATGCTCTCCTTTGGCCACCACGAAGTCGACTTTTTCTCGGTCATGGCCGCGAGTGCCTTTGTCCAGCTGCTGAGCTCCGCCGTCCCGCTGCCCGGCGGCACCGGCGGCGCCGAGGGCGGCTTCGCACTGTTTTTGGGTCACTTTTTTGGCACGGCCTCGACTGCTGGCTATCTGCTGTGGCGTCTGATCACCTTTATCGCGCCGACCATTTTGGCCGCCCCGCTGCTGGGCCTTAAGAGTGCTCACAACGAGAGCATTCATGCGCGCTGGGACCGTGTGATGCGAAAGCTCGGACGTGCGCCTCAGACGCCTTCTGCGCCCGTTAAGGCACATCCTGCGTGCCAGGTTACCGTCGACCCCAATCAGCGTGCTCAAAAGGCTACTGTGGCCCCTAAGCCGGCACGCAAGACCTACGTTCGTCAGACTGGCGACGGCATCCGCGTTTCTCCTGCGGCGCTCAATAAAAAGAAGAGGCTCTAGCGCTCAGTGGGCGAGTCGTGCGTTCTTGATGACGCTCGTCATTGCGATGTCAGATGTAGGATAATCCTCTTACGTTGATTATCTCCCACATGTAGAGGACTTACAGGTGGGCAGTTGACATGAAAGGGACACGTCTATGGCTACCACCAAACCTCGCCTTGACCGTCGTATCGTCCGCAGCCGCAATGCGATTCTTTCGGCGTTCGAGCGACTGCTCATGGAAAAGCCCCTGGCCGATATTACGGTGAGCGCCATTGCACGCGAGGCAAACGTCGACCGTAAGACCTTCTACGTGCACTTTGGCACGGTCGACGGCTTGCTCGATGCCATTGCCGTCGATGTGGTCGAGATGATCGTCGACTCGGTCGAGAAGACGCTTTCCTCCATGGGTGGCGACACCAACGAGCGCGCACTCGGCGCTGCGGCGTCCTTTTTCAAGACCGTTAACGAGGCACTGTGCAACAACCTGGTGCTCAATCGCCAGTTGATTGAAAACATTCCGCTCGACGACTTTATGGCTCGTCTGCGCGTGCCGCTCGAGCACGAGATTGCCGAGCGCGATCTGTTGCCCGAGGGCCTAAAGGACGAGATGTTCGATTACTACCTGGCGTTTTTGCTGTCCGGTATTATCGGCATCTATCGCACGTGGGCATTGTCCGACGGCTCTGTTCCTATCGAGCGCGTCTCAGAGGTCGCCAACGACCTGACTCTCAATGGCCTGTCGAGTCTGGAATCTCGCTTGGATTAGGCCTAGTTGGGCTCGTCGGCGTGGAAATTCCTGTTCACGAGGTTCTCCGGCGCCTTGGAGACCTCGCCGGCGTAGGAGCTGTAGCCTGAGGATCCTTAAATGAAAGTCCAGTTTATCCTTCCCACTCCAATTGGGAATCCTCCGATGCGCCTTCGCACGCTCGCATGACCTCGATATCATGCGAGCGTGCGAACTCGACGAGCTCTGCGTTGCGGGCGTTTATGGTGCCGAAGGCGGCGGGGCACACGATAAGGAGCGCGCAGTGGACGAGGAGCTCTTTGGCGCGGGCTATGGTTTTATCCCCGATCGGCTCGAAGGCGCGCTCGGCCACGCATTCCGTCGCCAGGTCGCGCGCGAGCTCGCAGTCGATGTCCCCTTCGTGCAGAACGCCCGCGTAGAACGCCTTGCCCTGCCGAATGAGCTGGCGAAACACAGTCGACCCCGTACCTGCGCCGGCGATGACGAACGTGTGCGCATCGCCGTGTGGGCGCCCAATTTCCACGCTGCCGAAGCGCTCGTTGAAGGTGCCATGTTGAAGGCCGTAGAGCTCGCCAATTGTCTCGCGCGTGAATATGTCCTCGGGTGCGCCGGCGCGGAAGACCCGGCCGTCCTTCACGCAAATCACCTTGTCGGCGCTTTTCTGCGCGAGCTCGAGTTCGTGGATGGACATGATGACAGCCACATTCCGCGATTTCGCAAGGTGGCGAAGTATTCGCAGCAGGTCGATCTGGTAGCGGATATCGAGATACGACGTGGGCTCGTCGAGCACGAGCACACGCGGATCCTGCGCGATGGCGCGTGCGAGCATGACGCGCTGGCGTTGCCCGTCGCTTATCTGCATGAAGTCGCGCTCGGCGAGCTCTTCCACATGTGCGGTTTTCATGGCCTCGTCGACCCGACTATGGTCGTTAGGCGAGAGTGTGCCCATTCGCCCGGTGTAGGGATGTCTTCCCGCCTCTACGATATCGCGGCAGGTGAGGAGCTCGGTCCGGGGGCGATCTGTCAGCATAACGGCAAGGTTCCTTGCGAACTCCGCCGTCTTCCATCGGGAAATCTCTCGCCCGTCGAGCTCGACCGCGCCGGCAAGCGGTGCTAGATGGCGTGTGATGGTTTTCAAGATGGTCGACTTGCCCGAGCCGTTCGGCCCGATGAGCGCCACGACGTCGCCCGCGCGAACCTCCAGATTGACGCCTTCGACTACAACCTTCTTGTCGTAGCCCGCCGACAGGTCGCTTATGCGGAAAAGCGGCGCTCCGTCAGCCTGCGTTTCGACCGGGGTTTCGAGGTTCGACTCCGCTCGGAGGAGGCGTTCCGCGCGCAGTTCCGCACGAGCCGAAAGTGCCTTCTGGCGCTTTCGTGTGAGCTCAGGACTGTCTAAGCATGGAATGTCCCCTCTGAGCATTTTGGGCCGCGGCACGAATTCCCCCATCTACCTCACCCGCTTCTTCAACATGAGCGCGATAACCACCGGCGCGCCGAAGATGGCGGTGACAGCGCTGATGGAAAGCTCGACGGGAGAGAACAGCGTGCGCGCGATCAAATCGCAGCCCGCGCAGAAGATGGCGCCTCCCAAGAAGCACGCAGGAATCACGCGGATGGTCTTCGACGACTTTAGCGCCGACTTCACGAGATGCGGAACCGCGATGCCTACGAACGACACCGGACCAGCGAACGCGGTCACGCAGGCGGAGAGCATGCTCGCTAGAAGGACGAGCACCACGCGGAAGCGTGCGACGTTCACGCCGACGCTTTTCGCGTAGGCTTCTCCCAGCTGGAAGGCGGAAAGGGGCTTCGATATCGCGAATACGCATGCGCTCACGGTGATCACCACGACCGCGATGACCGCCACGTCGTCCCAGCTCGAACCCGAGAAGCTACCCAAAGACCAGTTGTGCAGGTTCACGATGGACTGGTCGTCGGCGAAGGCGATGAGGAAGTTCGTCGCCGCCGAGCAGATGTATCCCACCATGACACCCGCCACGATGAGCATGGCCATGGAACTTATGCGCCGTGCGATGAGGAGCACGAAGCCGATGGTGATAAGCGAGCCCAGAAACGCTGCGGCCACCATGGCCGGCGAGGACATGGCCTGGTTCGCGCCTAGAAGTACGATCATCGTAAGCGCGACGACGAACTTTGCGCCCGAGGAGACGCCTAAGATGAACGGGTCGGCGATGGGGTTGTTGAAAAACGTCTGCAGCAGGAACCCGGAGAGCGAAAGTGCCCCGCCGAGAAGCACGGCTGAAAGCACGCGCGGCAGGCGAATCTCCCAGATGACCTGGCTTTCCATGGAATTGGCCGCGCCGCCCGAAAGGATGCCGGGGATGTGGTCTGCGGGCACGAGCACGCTCCCGATGCACAGGTTGGCCCCGACGAGCACGATGAGGGCAACAGCGAGCAGCGCCGTCACGACGCGACACCGCGCGGCGCGCCCCGATTCGTCGTATGCCATGGAAATCCGGCTTCTCATGGCGCTAGCCGAGCTTCCTCAGATAATGGAAGTCGCTCGCGTCATCGCCGGTGAACGCCCCGTGCAGCTCGTCGATAATGTCGGCGGTGGAAGTCATCTGCTGGTACATGTCGGCGCTTGTGACCCAGACGTTGCCGTTCTTCACGGCTTTGAACTGCGACAATAGCGCGTTTTTGCCTACGAAGTCGTTCAAGGTGGCAACCGATTCGTCGATGGTGCCGTTGTAGACGATGATGTCGGCATCCTTCGCCGTCGCGTAGAAGCGCTCCATTTCGAGCGTTACTGACGAACCTGACGTCGACGCCGTCTGCGCGTCATCGAGCGCATAGCTGCCGCCTGCAAGCTCGATCATCTGCGCCACGTAGTCGCCCGCCCGCCGCGTGACGGCGGCCCCGTTCGAGTTAATGTAGAAATACGCCACGGTTTTACCTGACGACGCGAGCCCCGACGTTTGCGCGACGCGGGCCTTCTGCTCGTTGAACAGGTGCGCGGCCTCGTCTTCCTTGTCGAATAGGACGCCGAAAAGCTTAATCCACTCGACGCGCCCGAGTGCTTCGGGCTCGATCGACGACTGTTCGGTGAGCACGACGAGCCCGAGCTTCTGCAGCTTTTCCTTCACATCGGGCGTGTGGTTGATCATGGTGTTCTCGATGGCGAGCGTGCAGCCCGAGGCCGATATTCGCTCGTAGTCGGGCGCGCTGTACTTGCCGCCGTAGGCGATCGCCCCACTTTCGAGTGCGCTTTTGAAGCCCGCGACCGAGCAATCGTCGGCCTTCGTGCCCGACATGATGATATTGTCGTTCGCATCGAGCGCGTCGACCAGGCACATCGTCGCCGACGACACGAGGTACACCTTGTCGGCGGGGCGCCTTATGACCGCGATGTCGGAGCTCAACCCATCAGGTACCTTCGCATCTTGCGGCACCACGAGGAAACGTTCCCCATTCGAAACGCAGATAAGCCGCAGACCGCCTTCGAACTCGTCGACAGTGAAGTGCTCGGCGTATTCAAGGTGAAGCGCCCCCGTCGGCTCCCAGCCACAGCCCAAATCGGCGTTGTGGAAGTCGGCCGCGGCGCTTGAAGCCGTTCCCGCAGGGGAGCCGCCGCTTGCTTCGTCGCCCGATTTCTCCTTCATGGTGGATGAGTCGAAGTGGAGCGTGTAGTCGATGGTATGCGGCGTCGACATGGCGACGGTCTCGGCCGACACGGCGATGTCCTCGTCGAGCGTGACGGGTATCTCGAATGTGGAGTTGCCGCCGTCGTTTACGGGCGCGTAGTCCACGCCGTCGACGGTCATCTTGTCGTAGTTCGAACTCGACCAGGTGATGGTCGCGGTGTAGGCGTCGCCATCCTTCACAATTGTGGTGGGTGAGGCGATGCTTGCGCGCCCTGACCCGCCGGAAAGCGAGACATTCACAGTGTATTCCTGAGAGCCCGCCGTGCCACCGGTCGTGTTCGGGCTCGCACTGCACCCCGCGAAGGAAAGCGCGAGCAGGGCGACGAGAACGCAGACGATCGCGCGCGCCGCGATGCTGCGGCGCTTCCTGTTTTCCCCCTTGGGAAGAATCGACCGCATGGCGTTACTTCAGTGCGTCGGCGCGCAGATCGACGCCGGCGGATTCGAATACGAGCGTGCGGTCGTACCATCGCTCCCTTTTAATGCTCCACGCGGCGCAGGCGGTGTCCTCGTCGAGCGCATCAACGGGCACGTCGTAGGTGTACTTGCCTTCCGCGTTTTCCACATAGGGGATGAAGTCGGCCTCGCTCGCGGCGGCAGCCTTGTCGCCCGTGCCCATGAAGAGCTTGCCGTAGCCCGTGCCGGAAAGTGTCATCACGCAGTGCATGGAGTCGTTTTCCACGATGAGCTGTGCGTCCACAATCCTGAACATGTTCGAGCTGGAATCTACGGTGATCGGATAGGTGCCGTCGGCCACCTTGTCGGCGGTGATGGGGGCAGCGCTTGCGCCCTCGGGCGCATCGGCCGCCTGTTCGGTCTTTTCCTGGGAATCGGCATCACTTGCTTTTGAGCTGTCGCTTGAATTTCCGGCGCAGCCGGCGAGCGAGAACGCGAGAAGCGCCGCCGACAGGGCGAAGACGAGGGTTTTCTTCAACATGGAGGGGTTCCTTTCAATCGCTTCGACCGCCCGCGCCGTGCGGTGGGCGGGCGGGATGCGAATGCAACGGGCATGCGCCGTCGGTCGGGGAAGGCGCATGCCCGTTGCACGGGGACGCGACCGGCGCCCCCGTGCGCGGCGAGTTTACAGCTTGGCGATGGCGTCGTCCACGTGCGAGACGTAGATGTCGTCGACCGCGACGTTCTGTCCCAGACCCTGGAGCAGGCACGTCACTTCGAAGCCGGCGGCCACGAACTTCGCAGCCCAGCTGTCGGGGTCGGTCTCGTCTGCCATGTCGTTGTTCGCGTGGTCGCCCGCGACCACCATGAACGGCGCGAGCACGGCCTTCTTGTAGCCTGCGGCGCTCGCGGCGGCGATAACATCCTCGCAGGTCGGTTCAGCCTCGACGGTGCCGACGAAGAACTGCGTCAAGCCCTCGTTCTTGAACACTTCCTGCATCTTGGCATAGTCGGCGTTGGAGTCGGCTTCGGTGCCGTGGCCCATGAGGCACAGCGCCGTCTTGCCGTCGTCGAAGGACGCCATGTTCTCCTTAATGGCTGCGGCCACCTTCTTGTAGTCATCGTCGGAGGTGAGCAGCGGGTCGCCGAGCGAGATTTTGTCGAACTTGTCGGCGTACTTGTCGAGCTCGTCTTTCACGTCGGTGTATTCCAGGCCACCCATGAGATGCGTCGGCTGCACGACGATTTCCTTCACGCCGTCTTCCACGCAGCGGTCGAGCGCCTCGGTCATGTTGTCGATCGTGATGCCGTCGCGCTTCTTCAGCTTGTCGATGATGATCTGCGCGGTGAAGGCGCGGCGGATGTCGTAGTCCTGCCAGTACTTCTCGCGGATCGCGTCTTCGATGGCGCCGATGGTGATGTGGCGCGAGTCGTTGTAGCTCGTGCCGAAGCTCGTGACGAGGATGACCGGCTTCACGGCCTTCTCCTTTTCGCTCGATTTCTCGGAACTCGCGGAGGTGTTGGAGCAGCCCGCGAGCGCGACTCCGGCGAGCGCGACGGCTCCGGTTGCTGCGGCGCCCATGAAGCCGCGGCGTGACATCTGGTCGGACATGGTTTTTCCTTTCCTCGGTTTGCCGGTCCCCCGGCGACAGTTGCTTGTCGGCACAAGCGAAAGAAAAGCGCACCCCTCGGGGTTCACAAGGAGCTAACGCCACGGCGATGCCGTGAGGAAAAGGCGAAGCAGTCTGGCTTGGGGCGCGAGGCGGTTCGCCCGCGCGTCCTATACAGTAATGTCCCTTGCCCAGGATTCCCACCTGGTTCCCTCCGCAAGCCAGCGCGGGCTGTGCGGGCGCCGCGCCGGTCATTTCCTTTTATCCGATTGTCATATGCTCGTTGCCGAAACTTTTACTATGATAGTGGGCACTTGTGAACGTGTCAAAGCCAGGGCGGGCGGCATTGTGCCTCCTGCCTGCGTATTTGCGCCGATTGCCGCCGCAGGCGCCGTGTTTTGCCCGCTGCGCGAATGGCGGCGTAAACGGTTGCGATGAGAAACGGGAAGGGAAGGCTCGGATGATTCATATCGTTGGCGCAGGCTCGGGCGCCGCCGACCTTATCACGCTGCGCGGGGCGCGTCTTCTGCGCGCGGCCGACGTGGTCGTTTGGGCGGGAAGCCTTGTGAATCCCGAGCTGCTCGCTGAGTGCAAGGAATCCTGCATCGTCTACGACAGCGCGCACATGACCTTGGAGGAAGTGCTCGACGTGATGTGCGCGGCAGATGCACGGGGCGAGGAAGTGGTGCGCCTGCACACGGGCGACCCGTGCCTGTACGGCGCCATCCAGGAGCAGATGGACGCGCTCGACGCGCGCGGCGTGGACTACGAGGTGGTGCCCGGCGTGTCGAGCTTTTGCGGTGCCGCGGCGGCGCTTCGCCAGGAATACACGCTGCCGGGAATCAGCCAGTCGGTCGTGATCACGCGGCTTTCCGGGCGCACCCCTATGCCCGCGGGCGAGGGCATGCGCACCATGGCGGAAAGCGGCTCGACTATGGTCATCTTCCTGAGCTCGGGTATGCTCGCCGAGCTTTCCGCCGAGCTTTTGGCCGCGGGCCGCAGCTCCGACGAGCCGGCGGCGCTCGTGTACAAGGCGTCCTGGCCTGAGGAGCGCGTGGTGCGCTGCACAGTGGGCACGCTCGCCGATGCGGGCGCGCGAGAGGGCATCGACCGCACGGCGCTCGTGGTGGTGGGCCGCGTGCTCGGAGCTCGCGGCGGGCTTGCGCACGACGGCGCGCAAGCGGAGTCGTACGAGCGCAGCAAGCTTTACGACCCTTCGTTTGCCACGGGGTATCGGAAGGCGAGAAGCTAGCGTGGCCTTCGAGCACTACATATATACCGGGACGACCCGCCTGCGCTGCGGCTATACCACGGGGAGCTGCGCCACGCTCGCGGCGAAGGCGGCCTGCGAGATGCTCTTGTCACGAAAGCCCGTCGGCCGCGTGTCGATCGTCACCCCCGGCGGGCTGCCCGTCGAGGCGAACGTGGTCGACGCATGTATCGGCGAGGGGTGCGCCCAGTGCGCCGTGCGAAAGGACGCAGGCGACGATGCCGATGTGACCGACGGCGTGCTCGTGTACGCGCGTGTGGAACATGCGGGGTCGGGCACGGGCGCTGCGGGCAGCAAGGGCGTGCCCGCGCGCGAATCGGAAGTTTCCGTCGATGGCGGCGTGGGCGTGGGGCGCGTGACGTTGCCCGGGCTCGAGCAGCCGGTGGGGGCGGCCGCCATCAACGCGACGCCGCGCGCGATGATCACTTCGGCGGTGCGCGAGGTGTGCGCCGCGCACGGCTTTTCTGGAAATATTGCTGTGACGATTTCGGTACCCGAGGGCGTTTCCCTTGCCGAAAAGACCTTCAATCCGCACCTGGGGATAGAGGGCGGAATCTCCATCCTGGGCACGACGGGCATCGTCGAGCCGCGCAGCCTCGCTGCCTTGCGCGACAGCATCGAGCTCGAGATCCGGCAGCATGCGGCTATGGGGCGGCGCGGAGTCGTGCTCACGCCCGGCAACTACGGCGAGCAGTTCATCTCGGGGCATTTCCACCTAAACGGTGCGCCGATGGTCTTCATCTCCAACTTCGTGGGCGATGCGATTGATTGCTGCGTTCGCGAGGGATTTACCAATGTCCTTCTTGTGGGACACATCGGCAAGCTGGTGAAGGTCGCGGGCGGAATCATGGACACCCATTCGCGTACCGCCGACTGCCGCGCGGAGATTCTGGCCGCCCACGCGGCCTTGGCCGGCGCGGACGCGAAGACCGTGCGCGAGATCATGTCGTCGGTCACGACCACGGCGGCGCTCGAGGCAATCGAGGCCGCCGGCGTGGGGGACGCTGCGCGCGCCTCGCTCGCTGCGGCAACCGAGGACAGGTTGCGCCGCCGCGCGGCGGGCGCATGCGATATCGCCGCGGTCGTGTTCGACGCCGAGCGCCGCGAGCTTTTCCGCACGTCGGGCGCCGATGCAGTTATCGGGGAATTGGGGGCGACGTATGAGTAAAGGCGTGCTGTACGGGGTGGGCACGGGGCCTGGCGACCCCGAGCTGCTCACGATCAAGGCCGTCCGCATAATCGAATCGTGTCCGGTCATCGCCGCACCGCAGACGGCGGACGGGGTCATGGTCGCGCTCGACATCGTGCGCGGCGCCGTCGACCTTACAGGCAAGACGGTGATTCCCGTGCGATTCTCGATGACGCGCGACGCCGAGCGCCGCGCGGCCGAGCATGCCTCGCTTGTTCGCGAGCTTGTCGCGCACCTGGATGCGGCCCGCGACGTCGCGCTGCTGAACCTGGGGGACCCGAGCATCTACGCCACCTTCCAGCGCATAGCGCCCGACGTGCGCGCCCGCGGGTTCGAGGCGCGCGCCATTCCCGGCGTACCGAGCTTCTGCGCGGTCGCCGCGGCGCTCGAGCGCGACCTCACGCCCGAGATGTCGTCGCCTCTGCACATCGTGCCCGGCGGCTACGACGACGTGCGCCGCGCAATCGGCTGGCCGGGGACGAAGGTGGTCATGAAGGCGCGCCGCTCGCTTGCGGACACGAAGCGCATCCTTCGCGAGGAGGGCGCCTTCGACGGTGCCGAGCTCGTAGAGGATTGTGGGCTTCCGGGCGAGCGCGTGTACCGCTCGCTCGACGTTGTGCCCGATCGGGGTAGCTACTTCTCGACGATGGTGGTGCGCTAGATGAGGGTTTCCTGCATAGCGTTCACTGAGAGGGGGTATGCGTTGGCTGAGCGCACCGCACGCGCGCTTTCCGATTGCGCGCAGACAGGTGAAGATGACCCTGGCTGGGACGTTTTCGTTTCCCGAGGGTTCGGCGAGGGGAAGGCCGACCTGCGCACATGGACGGCGCTCGCGTGGGAAGCGTCGGACGCGCTTCTGTTCGTGGGCGCGGCGGGCATCGCCGTGCGGGCGATCGCGCCGCATGTCGCCTCGAAGGCAAACGATCCCGCGGTTGTGGCGATCGACGAGGCGGGGCGCTTTGCCGTCTCGCTTTTGTCGGGGCATTTGGGCGGTGCGAACGAGCTTGCGCAAACTGTGGCACGCGCGGCAGGGGCCATCCCCGTCATCACCACGGCGACCGACGTTCGCGGTGTTTGGGCGGTGGATACGTGGGCGCGCTGTGCGGGGCTCACCGTTTCGAATCCCGAGGTTATCAAGCGAGTGTCGGCGCGGCTGCTTTCGGGCGGGCGCGTGGCGCTCTATTCCGACATGCCGATTTCGGGACAGCCGCCTGAGGGGGTTGACATTGCGTCCGACCGCGCTCGGGCCGATATCGTCGTGTCGCCGTTCGCTGGGGCGAATGCAGGTGCGTCCGTTCGCGCGGCGGAGACTACGGGCGAGGTCGTGCCCGCCGGTGAGACGGGGAAGCCGGCGGGCGTTCGGGCGCAGGCGCCTGTGCCCGAGCCGCTTCGCCTTGTCGTGCCCTGTATCGTTGCGGGCATAGGGTGCCGTCGCGGTGCGTGCGCCGAAGCGATCGGGGAGGCGTTTCTTCTCGCGTGCGGGCAGGCGGGTATCTCGCCTTCGGCCGTGCGCAAGGCGGCGACGATTGACGTGAAGGCGCACGAGGAGGGTCTGCTCGCCTTCTGCCGCGCGCGCAATATCCCGCTTGCGACGTATTCCGCAGATGAGCTGTCGCAAGTCGAAGGCAGCGTTTCGCCATCTGATTTCGTGCGCGCGACGGTGGGGGTCGACAACGTGTGCGAGCGCGCGGCGCTCGCGGACGGGGACAAACTTATCTTCCCGAAGCTCGCTCACGGCGGCGTGACCGTCGCATTTTCCAAGGTAACTATCGAACTTTCGTTTAAGGAGCGGTGATGGGAAAGCTCTTCGTGGTGGGGATCGGCCCGGGCGGCCCCGACGGCATGACGATTGCGGCCCGGCGCGCGCTCGAGGCGGCCGACATCGTTGTGGGGTACACGAAATACGTGGAGCTCGCGCTCGGCGCCGTGCCCGACGCGGCGCATCTCGCGACGCCGATGATGCACGAGGTCGAACGGTGCCGCCTGGCGCTTTCGCGCGCGCAGAGCGGAGAAGCCGTGGCGCTCGTGTGCAGCGGTGACGCGGGCGTGTACGGCATGGCGAGCCCCGTGCTGGAGCTTGCGGAGGACTACCCCGATGTAGACGTGGAAGTTATCGCCGGGGCCACCGCGGCTCAGAGCGGGTCGGCGGTGCTCGGCGCCCCGCTTGCCCACGACTTCGCGGTCGTGTCGCTCTCCGACCTGCTCACGCCGTGGGAGGTCATCGAGCGCAGGCTCGCCGCCGTGGCGAGCGCCGACTTCTGTATCTGTTTGTACAACCCGCGCAGCAGAAAGCGCGCCGACAGGCTCTCGCGCGCGGCGAAGATTATGCTCGAATGGAAGGCCCCCGACACGCTCTGCGGCTGGGTACGCAACATCGGGCGCGAGGGGCAGCAGTCGGGCATGTGTAGGCTCTCTGAGCTGGGGGAGATCGACGCTGACATGTTCACCACCGTGTTCGTCGGCAACGCGGACACGAAGCGCGTAGGCGGCCGTATGGTCACGCCGCGCGGGTATCGGGAGATTCCATGCGAAAGGTAACGATCATCGGGGCGGGGCCCGGAAACCCCGACTTGCTCTCGCGCGCGGCGCTCGACGCGATCGACATCGCCGACGTGGTCATCGGCGCTCATCGCGCGCTTGCCGGCATCGACGTGCCGCCCGACGTGGTGAGATGCGAGCTCGTGAAGACGGCGGACATCGTCGCCGCGCTCACCGATGCGGCGTCGTGGCAGCGCGCCGTGGTCGTGATGACGGGCGATGTGGGGCTGTTCAGCGGCACACGCCGCCTGGTGGAGGCGCTCTCCGGCGACGCGCAGGTGGACGTGCACGTCATTCCCGGCATAAGCTCAGCGTCGTATCTCGCCGCGCGCCTCGCGCGTCCATGGCAGGATTGGCGCTTCGCAAGCGCTCACGGCGTGGCGTGCGACATCGTGGCCGAGGCCGAGCGTGCAGGTGAGCTCTTCCTCGCCACGTCGGGCGGGGAAGACCCCTCGCGGCTTTCGGGCGAGCTTGTGCAGGCGGGCTTCGGGGACGCGCGCGTGACGGTGGCCGAGCGCCTGTCATACCCCGACGAGCGCATCACCTGCGCGACCGCAAGTGAAATCGCAGGTCAGACGTTCGACGACTTGAACGTGATGCTTATCGAGCCCGCAGGCGGTGCCGGGTCGCCTGCGGGCTCTAGCGCAGCCTCCGAGGCGCCGGCCGGCGCGTCTGCGCCCGCGGCGGCTTCTTCCGCGGCGGACTCTGCGGGCGCATCCCGCGCCGCGAGCCCCCGCTGGCCGTACGCTTCCTCGGGCATTCCCGACGAGCTCTTCATCCGCGGCGACGTTCCCATGACCAAGCAGGAGGTGCGCGCCGTCGCGCTCGCGAAGCTGCGCCTTACCGCGACCGACACCGTGTGGGACGTCGGTGCCGGCACGGGGAGCGTGTCGATCGAGGCGGCGCTCGTCGCGCGAGCGGGGTCGGTATGGGCGGTCGAGCGCAACGCGGCCGGCGTGCGGCTCATCCGAGAGAACGCGGATGCATTCGGGTGCGGCAACGTGCATGCTGTCCCCGGTGTCGCCCCCGAAGCGCTCGCGAAACTGCCCGTCCCCGACGCCGTGTTCGTCGGCGGGAGCGCGGGCGAGCTTCCCTCCATCGTGGAGGCGGCGCTCGAGAAGAACTCGCAGGTTCACCTGTGCGTGCCATGCGTCACCGTTGAGACGCTCACCGAGGCGTGCGCGCTCCTCTCGGGTTCGCGCTTTAAGGGGTTCGAGGCGTGCCAGGTGTCGGCCGCCCGTGCCGAGGCTGTAGGCTCGCACCATCTTATGAAGGCGCTAAACCCCGTGTTCCTCGTCAGCGCACGTGGTGCAGGTGGGGAAGGCGGCGCCCGGTGAGCACGTCCATCCCGCGCTTCATGGTCGCTGCGCCCTCGAGCGGGAGCGGCAAGACGGTCGTAACGTGCGCGCTCCTGCGCGCGCTCGCGCGCCGCGGCCTCGCATGCGCGGCCTTTAAATGCGGCCCCGACTACATTGATCCGCTCTTTCATCGCCGCGTCGTGGGCGCGCGCTCGGGCAACTTAGACGGCTTCTTCACCGACGCCCCGACGCTGCGCGCCCTGCTTGCACGCGGCGCCGCGGGCGCGGATGTCGCGGTGCTCGAGGGCGTCATGGGCTTCTACGACGGCATGGCGCCCGGCGTGGCCGACGCGAGCAGCTATCAGGTTGCGCGCGACACTGAAACGCCGGTCGTTTTAGTGGTGAACGGGCGCGGGGCGTCTTTATCGCTCGCCGCCGTAATCCGCGGCATCGCCGAGTTCCTGCCTTTTGCGAACGTGCGCGGCGTCGTGCTGAACAAGACGAGCGCCGCTGCCTGCGTCTACGCGGCGCCTGCGATCGAGAAGCACACGGGCGTCGCTGTTTTGGGGAATATCCCCGCCGACGAGGCGTTCTCGCTCGAAAGCCGGCATCTGGGGCTTGTGACCGCCGACGAGGTTGAGCAGCTCTCGGCGCGCATCGACAAGATGGCCGAGCTGGTGGAAAAGAGCGTCGACGTCGACCGCTTGCTCGAAATAGCGGCGACGGCACCCGATATCCGTGAGGAGCCTTACCGGTTGGAGCCGATCGCGGGAGCGCGGCCCATCGTCGCCGTCGCGCATGACGAGGCGTTCTCGTTCTACTACGAGGAGAACCTGCGCGCGCTCGAGGACCTGGGTTGCGAGCTGGCCTTTTTCAGCCCCCTGTGTGATAGCGAGTTGCCCCGGGGGACAAGCGCCCTCTATCTGGGGGGCGGCTACCCGGAGCTCCATGTGCGGCAGCTCTCCGAGAACGCGCCGATGCGCGAGTCGGTGCGGCGCGCGGTGGAATCCGGCATGCCGACGGTCGCCGAATGCGGTGGGTTTCTGTACCTGCAGCGCAAAATCGCCGATAGCGAGGGGCGGCGCTGGCCTGTTGCGGGCGCCCTTGAGGGCGCAAGCGAGAACGGGGGAAGGCTGTCCCATTTCGGGTACGTGGAGCTCACTTCCCAACGCGACGGGCTCTACGGGCCGCGCGGCACACGCATCCGCGCGCACGAGTTCCACTACTGGCAGTCCACCTGCCCGGGCGGCGAATTCTGGGCGCAGAAGCCCCGGCGCGACAAGGGCTGGCCGTGCATGACGACCACCCCGTCCCTGGTGGCGGGCTTCCCGCATGTGTACTATCCTGCTAACCCCGATGTTGCACGCGCGTTTGCGTCTGCCGCAGCGTCGTTCGCAGAGAGGAGACGGCATGGCTGAAGCAACCGAAACCGCGCTTGCCTGCATCCGCGAGGAAGTCGAGCGCGCGTTCTCGTCGGCGCCGGGCGCCGTGCTCGAAGCCGCGCTCTCCCGGATCGCGCCCGCAGACGAGTGCGCCCGCGCCGCCGCGTACGCCGCGTGGGACTCCATCGCGCACCCCTTGGGGGGATTGGGCGACTTTGAAGACGCCGTCGCGTGTATCGCCGCAGCTCAAGGGAGCGCCGAGGTGGCCGAGTTCCCCCGTGCGCTCGCGGTATTCTTCTCCGACAACGGGGTCGTTGCCGAAGGCGTGTCGCAAAGCGGGCAAGACGTGACGCGAGCCGTCGCGCGCAACATGTGCGAGGGGGCCACGAGCGCCTGCCGCATGGCGGCGTTCGCGGGTGCCGAGATCGTGCCCATCGACGTGGGTATGGCCCGGGGCATAGAAGACGCGCGCATGGTGCGCGCAAACGTGCGGCGGGGGAGCGGCAACATCGCGCACGGCTCCGCTATGTCTCGCGATGGGGCCGTGCGCGCGATCGAGGTCGGAATCGCCGTCGCGTGCGGGCTTGCCCGCACCGGCGTGCGCCTTCTCGCCGCGGGCGAGATGGGCATCGGCAACACGACCACCTCGGCGGCGGTAGCCGCAGTGCTCATCGGGGCGGACGGGCGGAGCCTCGTCGGGCGCGGCGCGGGGCTCTCGGACGCCTCACTCGCGCGCAAGCGCGACGTGGTCGAGCGTGCTATCGACGCGAACTCGCCCGATCCCGCCGACCCGATCGACGTGCTCTCGAAGGTGGGCGGCTTCGACATCGCGGCGATGTGCGGCTTCTACCTGGGGGCCGCGGCCTCGAAGGCCCCGGCGCTCCTCGACGGGGTCATATCCTGCACGGCGGCCCTGTGCGCGGTGCGCCTGTGCCCCAACGCCTTGGGCTACCTCGTGGGCACCCACGCATCAAGCGAACCCGCAAGCCAGGAGCTCCTTCGCGAGCTCGGCATAAAGGCACCCCTCGACGCAGGTATGCACTTGGGTGAGGGCGCGGGCGCCATGGCGTATCTGCCCCTTCTGGATTCGGCGCTGCGCGTGTACCGGGATGGTAAGACGTTCACGGCGACTGGCATGGCTGCTTACGAACATTTCGAGGCCGGGAAATGACGGTGACGCTCGTCATCGGCGCCGCCGCGAGCGGCAAGAGCGCCTACGCCGAGTCCCTGTGCCTCGGGCACGACGGCCCTCGCGTGTACCTGGCAACGATGGAGCCCTTCGGGGAAGAGGGCGCCCGCCGCATCGCGCGCCATCGGGCGCTGCGCGAGGGCAAGGGTTTTTCCACCCTCGAACGCACGCGTGACGTGGGCACCGCAGTGCCCGGGCTTCCGCGCGGCTGTACGCTTCTTTTGGAGGACGTGGGCAACCTGGTTGCGAACGAGCTCTTCGCGGAAGGCGGCTTGTCCCCGCGTGACCCCGACGCTGCGGCGCGCGAGGTGCTCGGAGGCATTGAACGGCTCGCTCAGGCCGCTGCGCATACGGTGGTGGTCACCGTCGACGTGTTCGCCGATGGGATGCGCTACGATGAAGGGACCGAGGCATGGAGGCGCGCGCTCGCGCGCGTGAACGCGGGCGTGGCGGCGCTGGCCGACCGCGCAGTCGAAGTGGTATGCGGGATTCCCGTGTGGATGAAAGGCGAAGGGCCTACAAGGTGAAGATAGCAGAGGCAATCGGCGCGGCGTTCGGAACGTTCTCGCGCATCCCCGTCCCGAAATCGACCTGGACCGATTTCGGATCAACCCATGCGCTTGCCGCGTTTCCCCTGGTGGGCGTTGCGGAAGGCTTCCTCATGACGGCGTGGGGGTACATGGCGAACCTGTTCGGCGTGCCCGCGACCATCGTCGCGGCTGTGCTCGTGGCGCTGCCTGTGGCGGTGACGGGAGGCATCCACCTAGACGGGCTCTGCGACACCTCCGATGCGCTTGCAAGTTGGGCCCCACGCGAGCGAAAGCTCGAGATCATGCACGACCCGCGGGCGGGCGCCTTCGGGGTCATCGGTGTTGTCGTGTACCTTATTCTGCAGTTTTCCCTGTTCACCGCGCTGCCGCTTACGGCGGGGACGTTCCTTGCGCTTCTGTGCTCGCTCGTGTTCTCCCGCGCGCTTTCGGGGCTCGCCGTTGAATGTTGGCCTGCCGCGCGGGCGGACGGCATGGCCGCGGGACTCTCGCCTTCGAAGAAGCGCGCGGCGATCGTCGTGCCGCTTTGCGCTTTCGCTGCGGCTTCGGCTGCAGGGATGGTCGCGTGCGCTCGGGCCGTCGGCGCCCTTATGGCGGTGGCGGGGCTTTTGGCGCTCGCGTGGTATCGCCATGTTGCCCTGTCCCGCTTCGGCGGGGTGACGGGGGATTTGGCCGGATGGTTTCTGCAATGGGCCGAGCTCGCGATGCTTGCCATGCTGGTGGCGGGGGGCATGCTCCTATGATGCTCGTGGTAGGTGGCGCGCTTTCGGGGAAGAGGACCTTCGTGCGCGAAAAGCTCGGGTTCGCGGCGGACGATTTCGTCGACGCGGCGCAGCTTGCGGAGGGCGGCGTGCCCACGGCTTTTGCCGGCCGTGTCGCGTACCGTGCTGAGGAACTCGTACGCGCGCTCGACGCTGACCGGGCGCTCGAGCGGCTGACCGGCTTCGACGCAGTGATTCTGCCCTTGGTCGGCTCGGGGGTCGTCCCCATGCGTGCGGAAGACGCCCAATGGCGCGAGCGCGCGGGGCGTCTGGGATGCGCGCTCGCTGCGCGCGCCGACGTCGTCGTGCGCATGACGTGCGGGATTCCCCAGGTCATCAAAGGAAACCTTACCGATGCGCCTCGAGGGACGCAGGGCGCGGGCGCGCCTTTGGAAGTCGTCTTCGTGCGCCATGGTGCCACGGCGGGCACGGAAGACCATCGCTACAGCGGGGCGGGCACCGACGAGCCCCTGTCGAGTGCGGGCGAGCGCGCTTTGCGCGAGCTCGCGTGCGATCGTGACGTGTTCCGTGTTATCACGAGTGGCATGGCCCGCACCGACCAGACGGCACGCATCCTCTTCCCGAATGCGGAGCTTATGGCATGCCTCGGTCTGCGCGAGATGGATTTCGGTGACTTCGAGGGGCGAAGCGCCGCCGAGCTTAAAGAGGATGCGCGCTACCGCGCCTGGGTAGACTCCTGGTGCGAGACGCGCTGCCCGCATGGCGAGGGCAAGAGCGATTTCACCCGCCGCGTCGTCGCGGCGTTTCGGGAGGCGTGCGAATCGGAGCGCGCCCAGGGGAGTGGGCGCGCCGTCTTCGTCGTTCACGCGGGTACCGTGAAAGCGCTGCTTTCCGAGCTTGCTGTCCCGAAAATGGAATACTTCGACGTGCATACCGAGCCGGGCGGCGCATGGGCCGCCACCTGGGATGGGCGCTGCCTTCGCGACGTTCGCCCCGCTTCGGGGGGCGATGCCCGGTGATGACGATTCTTGCCGTCGCCGCCGGGTTCGCGGCCGACCTTGCCTTCGGCGACCCGCGCTGGCTTCCCCATCCCGTCGTCGCCATGGGGCGCGCAATCACGTGGGCCGAAGGCCGCCTGCGGGGCGCATTCCCGCAAACGTCCGCGGGCACGCGCGCCGCAGGGCTTGTGCTCGCCGTGGCGCTTCCGCTTGCGTGTGGGCTTTTGACCTGGGGAATCCTGCATCTTTGCGGCATGGTTCACCCCGGCTTGCGCTTCGTGGCCGAGGCATGGGCGAGCTATCAGATTCTTGCGGCATGCGAGCTGCGCCGCCAGAGCCTGGCCGTGGCCCGCGCGTTCTCGAAGGGCGGCCTTGTCGCGGCTCGCGAAACAGTCGGGCTCATCGTGGGACGCGACACGTCTGTTCTCGACGAGCAGGGCGTTGCGCGCGCCGCCGTGGAAACGGTGGCGGAGAACGCGAGCGACGGCGTCATCGCGCCGCTTTTCTACCTTATGATCGGGGGTGCGCCCTTGGGCATGGCGTACAAGGCTGTGAACACGCTCGACAGCATGGTGGGCTACAAAAACGAGCGCTACATCGACTTCGGCTGCGCCTCGGCGCGCCTCGACGATGCGGTGAACTGGATTCCCTCGCGCTTATCGGCCCTGCTGATGATCGCCGTGTGCCCGATCGTCGGGCTCGACGCGCGCGGGGCGGCGCGCATCTGGCGTCGCGACAGGCGTCGCCATGCGAGCCCGAACGCGGCACAGACCGAGTCGGCGTGCGCGGGCGCGCTCGGGCTGCGCCTGGCAGGACCCGCGGTGTATTTCGGCAAGCTCGTTGAGAAACCGACGATAGGCGACGCGTCCCGTGAAATCGAGTGGGGCGACATCGCCCGGGCGACAAGGCTCATGCTCGCCGCGTCCGTATGCGCGCTCGTCGTCTTCGGCGCCGCGCGCGCGGCGGTCGTGCTCGCCGTGGGGGCGATTGCATGAGGGAAGACCACGCCGCGTCCCGGGCTGCCGGGGGAATCCTGCGCGCCCGTGCGCATGGGGGCAGCTCGCAATCGCTCGGCATCGCTTGCGAAGGGGGCGCCTCCGACCTCATTGACTTCTCGGTGAACGTGAATCCGGCAGGCCCTTCGCCGCGCGCCGTCGCCGCAGCTTGCAAGACGCTTTCTCGAATTGACGCCTACCCCGATAGGGAAAGCCTCGCCCTCGTTCGCGCCCTGGCGCGTGCCCAGGGCATTCCCGAAGATACTATCGTCTGCGGCGCGGGCGCGTCCGACATCATCTGGCGACTCGCCGCGGCGGTGCGCCCGAAACGCATCGTCGTGTGTGCTCCGACGTTCTCTGAATATGCGGAGGCGGCATCGTACTACGGTGCATGCGTGCAGGAGTTCCCGCTCTCCGAAGCGTACGACTTCGACGTGCCCGCCACCTTCGCCCGCGCGATCGAGGGGCCGGGAGACGTGGCGTACCTCTGCAATCCGAACAACCCGACGGGGCGCCTCGTCGACCCCAGCGTGATCTATGCCGCGGCTTGCCGCTGCGAGCAGGTGGGCGCGCTGCTCGTCGTGGACGAGTGCTTCCTCGGATTTGCGCCCGACGCCCGCGAAAGGAGCGTGGCCGCACGCGCCGCGTGTTCGCGCCATGTGGCCGTGCTCTCCGCGTTCACCAAGCTCTACGGAATGGCGGGGTTGCGGTTGGGATATCTGATCAGCGGAAACGCCCAACTCATCGAGGGGATTCGCCGGGCGGGGCAGGCGTGGCCCGTCTCCTCGGTCGCCGAGGCCGCGGGCATCGCCGCCCTGGAAGACGTCGAATACGTCTCGCGCACGCGCGATGTATTGGCGGGTGAGCGAGCGTGGCTTTCCCACGAGCTCTCCTCGCTCGGGCTTTCCGTCGTGCCGTCGGATGCGAACTTCCTTTTAGTCCGCACGCCGGCGAAAGACATCCCCGAGCGCCTGTATAAACAGGGGGTTTTGGTCCGCACGTGCGACTCGTTTTCGGTACTGTCCCGTTTCTGGTGCCGCGTCGCGGTGCGCACGCGCAAGGAGAATGCCCGGCTTGCGATGGCGTTCAGCCGCGCGCTTCGGGCGGAAGGTGCATCGGGCGAAGCCGAACCCGACGTACGGGGCGGCGCTTCTTGCAGCGGCGCTATGGCGGGCGCGGATGGCCGAGGCTCAGCGAAGGAGGTCGATACCCGTGGGTAGGGCGAAGCCCATCATGATCCAGGGCACCATGTCGAACGCGGGGAAGAGCCTGCTTGCGGCGGGGCTGTGCCGTGTGCTTTCGCAGGACGGCCTGCGCGTGACTCCCTTCAAGAGCCAGAACATGGCGCTCAACAGCGGTGTCACGGCCGACGGGCTCGAGATGGGGCGCGCCCAGATCATGCAGGCCGAGGCGTGCGGCATCGCGCCCGACGTGCGCATGAACCCCATCCTGCTCAAGCCCGAAAGCGACCACCGAAGCCAGCTCATCGTGGCCGGCAAGGCGCAGGGAGCCTTCGCAGCGAGGGACTACTTCGCGCGAAAGAAGGCGCTCATGCCGCAGATTTTGGAGGCGTTCAATTCGCTCGCGGAGGAAAACGACGTCATCGTCATCGAGGGCGCCGGCAGCCCCGCCGAAATCAACCTTGCCGAAAACGACATCGTCAACATGGGGCTCGCGCGCGCCGTGTCCTCCCCCGTGCTGCTCGTGGGCGACATCGACCCAGGCGGGGTGTTTGCCCAGCTCTACGGCACGGTCGCGCTCTTTGCGCCCGAGGATCGCGCGCTTTTGCGGGGGCTTTTGGTGAACAAGTTCCGCGGCGATGTGGAAATCCTGCGCCCGGGTTTGGCCCCGCTCGAGAAGATGTGCGGGGTTCCCGTCGTGGGGGTCGTGCCGTATCTTACGCTCGACCTGGACGACGAGGACTCGCTCGCGCCGCGCCTATCTGCCCGCGAGGCGCGCGGCGTCATCGACGTCGCCGTCGTGCGCCTTCCGCATCTGTCGAACTTCACCGACTTCGACCCGCTTTCGCGCGTGCCCGGCATGGGCGTGCGCTACGTTTCCTCGACGACCGATCTGGGCCGACCCGACCTGGTGGTGCTTCCCGGCTCGAAGACCACGCTCGACGACGCGCGCTGGCTTGCGGCTAGCGGCATCGGAGCCTGTGTGCGCGCGCTTTCGGGCGCGGGCACGCCGGTGCTCGGCATATGCGGAGGCTACCAGCTTTTGGGAGACGAGCTTTCCGACCCGCACGGCAGGGAAGGCGCTGGCACCGCGCGCGGGCTCGGGCTCATCCCTGCAAGTACGGTGTTCAAGGAGGAAAAGCGCCTCGCCCAGTCGGAGCTGCGCATCACGGGCGCCCAAGGCGCGTTCTCGGTGTGGAACGGCATGACGGCGCGCGGGTATGAGATTCACGACGGTGAAACGACCGTCTCCTGCGCCCCTGCGGGCACGATTGGCGGCAAACCAGAAGGCGCGGCCTGCGGAAACGTGTTTGGAACCTATCTCCACGGCCTGTTCGACGAACCGGGGGTGGCGCTCGCCCTCGCGCGCTCGCTCGCGCGCATGCGCGGCCTGCCCGAGAGCGTCGTGGGTGCTGCGGGCGCGGCGTCCGCGGCCGATCACCGTGCGCGCGAGTTCGACCGCCTGGCCGACGTCGTGCGTGGGGCGCTCGACATGGAGTATGTCTACCGCATTATCGAGGAGGGCGTATGATCCACGTGTATCATGGCGACGGCAAAGGCAAGACCACGGCGGCGATGGGCCTCGCCCTTCGCATGCTCGCCGCAGGCCGCCGCGTCGTCGTCGTGCAGTTCCTGAAAGACGGCGAAAGCGGGGAGGCGCGCCTGCTCGCCGAGCATTTCGGCGTGCCTGTGTACGCGGGGAAGGTGTCGGACAAGTTTACCTGGTCGATGACGTCGGAAGAACTTGCCGCGACGTGCGAGCTGCACGATGGGAACCTCGCTTCCGCGCTCGCCGAGCTCGAGGGCGCGCAGGAGGGGCTGCTCGTGCTCGACGAGGCGCTCGACGCGCTTTCGAAGGGGCTTGTCGACGAGGCGCTCGTGGACCGCGCGCTCGATATGTCCGCGCGCGGCGTCGAAGTGGCGCTCACCGGGCGCGCGCCTTCCCGCAAGATCGTGGAGAAGGCCGACTACATAACCGAGATGCGGTGCGAGAAACACCCCTACGCTCAGGGGATATGTGCAAGGGAAGGAGTGGAGTACTAGATGGATTCCAAGGAGATGGCGCCCGGCGACATCGAGCGGCGCAGCTTCGAGATCATCACCGAAGAGCTCGGCGGGCGCACGTTCCCGCCGCTCGAAGAGCCCGTCGTGAAGCGCGTCATCCACACCACTGCCGACTTCTCGTACGCCGATTCCCTTGTGTTCACCCATGACGCCGCGCACTGTGCGCTCGACGCACTGCGCGCAGGGGCCACGGTGCTCACCGACACGAACATGGCGCTCGCAGGCATAAGCAAGCCCGCGCTCGCGAAGCTCGGCTGCAAGGCCGTGTGCTACATGGCCGACCCTGATGTCGCCGCAACGGCGCGTGCCGCGGGCACGACTCGCGCCGTTGCGAGCATGGACAAAGCTTGCGGCATCGAGGGTCCACTCATCGTGGCCGTCGGCAACGCTCCCACAGCACTTCTGCGCCTCGCCGAGCTCATGGACGCGGGGAAGATCGCGCCCGCGCTCGTCGTTGGGGTGCCGGTCGGGTTTGTGAACGTGGTCGAGGCGAAAGAGGAGCTACTCGCGCGACGCGTGCCGACCATCGTCGCGAGGGGTCGCAAGGGCGGCTCGACCGTGGCGGCCGCCATTATGAACGCGCTGCTCTACCAGATCACGCGCCCAGGCGGCCCGAAGTGACGGCGCCCGCATCCGCGCCGGCGCTGCGCATCTTCGCCGGCACCACCGAGGGCCGCCTTCTGTGCGAATGGGCGAGCGAGGCGGGCATCCCCGCCCGTGCCTACGCGGCAACCGAGTACGGAGGTGAACTTTTGGGCGAGCTTCCGGGCATCGAGGTGCATGCGAGCAGGCTCGACGAGGCCGACATGGAGCGCGAGCTTTCCGGCGCGCGCATCGTCGTTGACGCCACGCACCCCTTCGCTACGCTCGCAAGCGGCAACATCCGGGCCGCTTCGCTCGCTGTGGGTGCACGATGCCTGCGCCTTGCACGCCCGGCCGAGGCGCTACCCAAAGGCGTCGTGTCGGTCGCGTCGATTGCCTTCGCGGCGCGCTTTCTCTCCGAGAACCCGGGTCGCGCGCTTCTCACGACGGGGAGCAAGGAGCTTGCTCCCTACACGCGCGTCGCCGATTTCGCGGAGCGCTTCTTCGTGCGTGTGCTCCCGCTACCCGGCGCTATAACGAAGTGCATCGACGCGGGGTTTTCGCCGTCGCACGTCATCGGCATGCAGGGGCCCTTCACCCGCGAGCTCAACGAGGCGATGCTTCGGCAGGTGGGCGCCCAGTGGCTTGTGACCAAGGACTCGGGAACCGTAGGCGGCACGGCCGAGAAGCTCGCCGCCGCGCGCGACGTGGGAGCGCGCTGTATTGTGGTCACCCGTCCCGCCGAGGGGGGCGGGGCCCTTTCTCTTCGGGAAGTGGAAGACGCGCTCTTACGGGAGTTCGTGCGCTAGGCGCTCGCCGCGCCTGCGCGCCCTCCCGCCCGCGAGGAGGAGCGCCCCGAGCAAGCTCGACCCGTACAAGCCCGTCATCCGCCAAAAGCTCGAGGACGACGCGCGGAACTGGCGCAAGCAGCCCTTCAATAAGTTGCGGTGAAATAGTGTCTGTTTTTGCTGCTAGATAGCATATTCAGTCCCTAATTCACCGCAACTTGTTGGTGGTGGCTTACTGGTAGCGTAGGCACTCCACCGGGTTGAGCTTTGCCGCGCGGCGAGCGGGGTAGAAGCCAAAGATTACGCCGATGCCGACGGAGACGGCGAAGGCCAGCAGCACCGTGGCGATTGAAAAGCTCGGTGTGATTTGCCCGCTGGCACCGAGCTCGCTGAGAACCCCTGATCCTGCGGCAAACATCGCGAGGCCCCAGGCCAGCAGATAGCCAATCAGGACACCCAGCAGGCCACCGGTGACGCACAGCGCCGAGGACTCGGCCAAAAACTGCGCGGTGATATCGCGACGACTGGCGCCCAGGGCACGGCGAATGCCGATCTCGCGGATGCGCTCAGTCACGTTGGTGAGCATCATATTCATAATACCGATCCCGCCGACAAGCAGCGAGATACTGGCGACAGCACCCATGATGAGCGAGAAGGCGCCCATAAAGGAGTTGAGTGCATCGATGGCGCTTTTCATGGAGGTCGCCGATACGCTGTCGTACTCATCATCCTCCGAGATGCCCTTCATCGCGCGCACCTTGGACTCGATGGTCTTGCAGAGCTCGTCCATGTCCGTGCCCTCGGCGGCAAGTGCCGTCACGCTGGGGAATGAAGGATTCTCGTCGCCAAACAGGCCGGAAATGGTTTCGCGTGGCATATACAGCGTAAGCGAGCCCATGGAGTCGCTGCCGCCATCAATCACGCCTACAATCTGCACCTCGCCGTTGGACACCTTGATGGTTTTTCCCAGTGCGTCCTGTTCGTTGCCGTAAAGCTGATCGGCGCCGCCGCGGCTGATGAGCGCAACGCGCGAGCCTGATTGAGACTCGGCCTGTGAATAGACACGTCCCGCAACGAGCTTGCTGGCACCCACAGCGTCGAGCATGTCGCTATCGACACCCTGTGCCATGACGGTATAGCTTTTATCGCCGGTCTTGTACTCGGTATACGCGCTGTCGACAATGCCAATCTGCTCTATCTGCGGCACCAGTTTTTGAAGCTTCTGGACGTCAGAATCGGTGAGTTCTTGCGACGAATAGATTTGCACCATGCGTGCCGCATTGAGGCCTAGGCTATTGACCAAGCTGTTTTGGATGCCGCCGATGAGCGATGTCATGGCGATAACCGAGGCGATGCCGATGACAATGCCCAGGATGGTGAGCAGGCTGCGCCCCTTGTTGGCCTCGAGCGAGTGAAGTGCTTCTTGGATGAGGTCGCGCGTGCTCACACCATCACTCCTTTCTGCGGGATGGTCGGGTCGGAGATCGTGGGTAGGTTATCGACGGCGCTGCGCAGGGTCCGCGGTGTATGTGGAATATACGCGCCGTCGTGAATACGACCGTCGCGGATGGTCACGGCACGGTCGGCCTCGGCGGCGATGCCGGGGTCGTGCGTGATGAGTATGATGGTCTTGCCGCGCTCCTGGAGCTTATGGAAGGTTTCCATGACGAGCGCTCCAGTGGCGGAGTCCAGGTTTCCCGTCGGCTCATCGGCCAGGATGATGGGCGGATCGTTGACGAGCGCACGTGCGATGGCGACACGCTGCATCTGGCCGCCCGAAAGCTCGGATATGCGGTGGTCCCAGTGGTCGACGGGCAACGTGACGGCCTGCAGCGCGTGCACGGAGCGCATTTCGCGCTGGCTACGGGGCACGTTGGTGTAGGCCAGCGGCAGCATGACGTTTTCGATAACCGACAGGCGCGGCAGCAGGTTGAAGCTCTGAAAGACAAAGCCAATGCTCAGGGCGCGGACTTCGGTGAGCTCGTCATCATCGAGCTCGGCCACGTTGAGCCCTTGCAGGTAATAGTCGCCCGCCGTCGGTTTGTCCAGGCAGCCCAGGATGTTCATGAGCGTTGATTTTCCCGAGCCCGAGGGGCCGGTAATGGCGACGAACTCGCCGGGATCTACCGCCAGGCTCACGTTGTGCAGGATATGGGCGCATCCGGCCTCGCTCTCAAAGATGCGGTGCGCGTTGCGAATGTCGATGACGGGACGCATTACATACCCTCATCGGCAGACATGCTGCCCGAATCAGCGCTGTAGCCGCCGTCAGCCGTTGCGTCCGCTCCGGTGTCCATGACGAGGGTGTCGCCATCGCGTAGCTTGGTAACCGGCACGTTAGGATTGATCTCGTTGCCCTGTTCATCGTGCTTGACCTGCGTCTTGCCGACTACGGCTTCGTTGTCGTTTTGCGTCACGACGGTCACCTTCACGCGATGGGTTTGCTTGCCCTCGTTATCGGTTGCCACGTTGACGTAATAGTGTTCGCCGTCTTCGGTCATGAGCGCCATCGCCGGCACCATCACCACGTCGTCGAGCTGCTCGGTCACCACCGAGACCTCGGCCGTCATGCCCGGCTTAAGGCGTGCGTCGGGCGCCTCGATGAGGATGTCGACGTTAAAGGTTACGCTGCCGCCGCCGTAGTTGGAGTCGGAGTTTGCCACCGAGGCGATAGCCGTGACGGTGCCTTGGCTCACGATATCGGGAAACGCGGGATACGTGACGTTGGCGCTCTGCCCAACGGCGATCTTGGCGATGTCCTTTTCGCCCACCTGCACGGTCACCTTCATCTTGGACAGGTCGGCGATCTGCATGCACTGCTTGCCGCCGCTCGTATCGCTTTCGCCCATGATCATGCCGCCAGTTACCGTGGCGCCCACCTTGGCGTTGAGCTCCACGATGCTACCCGAGCTCGGGGCCGTGACCGTGCGACTGGCGGCCTTGGCATTCGCCTGGTCTAGGTTTGCCTGGGCCGATGCGAGGCTGCGCTGCGCGGCCGATACGGCGTTCGTGTCCGCTGATGCGGCGGAGATGCCAGCCGCTGTGGAAGCTCCATCGACGTCCGTCGTTGGGGTGGCCTGCGCGGCGGCTGCGGTTTTCTGTGCGTTGGCGAGGTCTTCTTGAGCGGCTGCAACTGCACGCTGCGCCTCGGCAACGTTGCGATCGAGCTCGTCGTTTTTAATGGTCATGAGCACGTCGCCCTCGTTGACGGATTGGCCTGCCTGCACGTTGATCGAATCGACCGTGCCGTCAACAGAAGGGGAGACCACTGAGGACGAAATGGGTTTGAGCTGGCCTTTCGCCTCGACCGTTGTGGTAAACGTGCCCTCGGTCACCATGTCGGTCACAGGCCCGCTAGCGCCCTGAGGCTGCGCATTGATAACCAGGGTTGCGACAATGGCAATGAGCGCGATGGCACCCACGACGCCGGCGGCAATACCGCGTCGAATCAGCTTTTTGCGTCGACGTTCGGCACGTTTTGCCTTGAGCTTGGCATATGCCTCTTCATCGGAAATCTCGGCCGTATCGTTCGTGCGTCCGTTCTCCTTGTCGGCATGTACGTCAGTAATCAGAGGAATCGTTTCGGTGGCACCTTCGGGCGTGTGCTCGGTATCATCCGGGCCCGGGGCGATCGTGGGGACATTCGGCATAGCGTCTCCTTTATAGAAAGAACCTCGATAATTATATGCGCCCACCGGCTGGGGCGGGCGCATAGGACGGTTTCTTTCGGAACTGTTAGATTGGTCGTAGCGGTTCCACGTTGTATGAATGTGCGCGTTGCACTACGAGTGCACGACCACGCACAGGCCGACTTTGATGCAGTCGTGAAGTGCCTTGGCGTCGGCCAGGCGCAGGTTGATGCAACCGTGGCTGCCGCACCACTTGTAGGAGTTGGGGTCGTCAAAGCTCTTGTCGTTTTGCCACGTTGCATCGTGGAAGCCGACCATGTTTCCCTCAAACGGCATCCAATAGCTTACCGGGCTCTCGTATTTGGGCTTGCCGGTCTCGGGGTCCTTGGCACCGATGAGTTTGCTGGCGCCGTCGTTGCTGTTGATCTGCCAGACGCCCTCGGGCGTGGCGTCCTCGCCCGGCTTTCCCGAGATAAAGTTGGCCTCCCACACGATATTGCCGCTCTCGTCGTAGTAACGCGCGTGCTGCTCGGACAGGTCGACGTCGATATACGCCTTCCAGTCGGGCTCTCCCTTTGCGGTAAAGGTGTCGGCCTTCTGGGAGTACTTGATCTCGATCTCGCCGGTCTGCTTGTTGTTAATGGCGTCCTCGACCTGCTTGGCGAGCGAGCTGCTGTCGATGGACCAACCAAAGTCGCCGCCTTCGACGGCGCACTGCTTGCCATCGGCGCGCGTCCACCAGCGAGTGGAGCCCACGGTATTAAAGCCGTTGGCGAGCTCGGCTGCCCAGCTACTGATCTGCGACGTATCGAGCGTGGGGTTGGCGGGATCGGCAAAGCTGATCCACTGCAACACGGAGCTGCCATCAACCTTGCCGGCATCCTCGCCGTTGAGCTTGAGGGTCACGTTGACGCCCAGGAAGTTGTTGGCGGCATCGCATGCGGCCTGAATCTGATCATCGGTCAGCGTTCCATTGAGTGGCTCATAGGCATCGTTGCCGAGCTTGGAAAGATCTACGGTCTCGGCCAGCGAGGCAAGCTCGAGCTCGGCATACTTAATGACATGCTCGCGGTTGAGCTTTTCGTTGGAGCGCGCCTTCTCGACGGTAAACTTGCCGGCCTGCTCGTCATAGGAGCTATTGGCCTCGAACGTGCCCGAACGGCCCTCGTTAAACTCGTCGATGGCGGCGCCCAGATCCTCCTCAAACTGCTTTTGGTCAAAGGTGTCGGAGAGCATGGACAGGTCGACGTCTTGATCAAGATCGACTTCGTTGGAGGTAGCGGTTGTTTTGGTCTTGCCGCTTAAGGATTCCACAAGACGGACCGGCCATATAAAGGCTTCGTTGTGGCTGATGATTTCTTTTGCGGCAGCTTCGCCGTCGACGATGGGCTCATCGGACTCGGGCTGATAGGTCCAGCTAAAGTCATCGCCTGTCACGGCGAGCTTATAGTGCTTCCATGCCGAGTTGACCTTGGTGGCGGCAGACGAAGCGTTGGAGAACGAGACGTCGACGCCGGCGATGGTGGTGTTGGGGTAGGCTACCTGCGAAAACGCTACGATGCCTACGATATAGACAATGACGATAAGACCCAGGACGACAAAGAGCGTCGTCTTTTTGCCCGACTTATTGTTGCCGGCGGACTTGCGCGCGGGACCGCGATCGCCTCGGGCGTGCGTGGGGGGCTGCTTGGGCGCATTGCCGTTTGCCTGGCGCTGCTGACGTTGTTGACGCTGCTGTCGCTGCTGGTTCGGGCGTTGGGAAGCGTTTGCCGCACCACGCTGCTGACCGTGGCTCGGCGCGATAGGACGCGATGACTGAACGCCGCCGGTGTGCCTGCTCGGCTGCTGCGGATCGGGAATCAGTTGAGTTCGATCGTTTTGCGACATCGTATGCATATCCTTCGAATTTCGCCTTATGGCTCATCGTGTTTTTACTGGGCTTGCATTATAGCGATTGCCCTGCTGTTTGTGGTACGGAAACGGTGGCATTCAAAAGAGGTGGGACATTTGTCCCACCTTTGAGTCATTCTTTGCCGCTATCCGCACACACCGCATTTTGCACAGGCCGAAAGTGCGGCCGGAGCCTGCGCGATGCCGCCCTTTGCCGTCTCGCGCAGCGTGGCCGGCAACGCGTGACCCACCGAGAGCATGACATGTGCCATCTGGTCAAACGGCACCAAGCTCTTAATGCCTGCGAGGGCGAGTTGTGCCGAACTAAAGGCCGCTGCCACGCCGATGGCGTTGCGGTTTTGGCAGGGCACCTCCACGAGGCCACCGACGGGGTCACAAACGAGGCCCAGCAGGTTACTCAGCGCGATGGAACTGGCGTCGAGCGCCTGCTCGGGCGTGCCGCCGAGCATCTGCACCAGCGCGGCGGCTGCCATGGCGGCGGCGCTTCCCACCTCGGCCTGGCAGCCGCCCTCGGCGCCGGCGACGCAGGCGCTCGTGGTGAGGTTGAGGCCGATGGCGGCTGCGCAGTAGAGCGCGTCCATGACCTGCTCGTCGTCGAGCTGAAGGTGATCGGCGAGCGCCAGCACGCAGCCGGGCACGACACCCGCGGAGCCTGCCGTGGGGGCGGCGACGATCACTCCCATCGTGGCGGAGCGCTCGAGCACGGCCATCGCGCGGGCCACGGCGTCGGTTTGAACGGTGCCCATTAAGTTGGAGCCAAGGTCGTTGCGGCCGGTGGCATCGACAAGCTTTGCTTCGCCGCCGATAAGCCCGCCGAGCGAGCGCTGCGGATTGACGATGGGGGCCGTGGTCTCCTCGCGCATAACGTCGAGCACGCGGCGCATGGCGGCGACGGCGTGGGCCTCGCCGGTCAGACGCGCCTCGCGCATGGCCATGATGGCGCCGATGCTGAGCCCCAGTTCCTTGCACGCATCGAGCAGCTGCTCGCCGTCGTCGAAGATCTCCTTGGCCGAGACGCCTGGGGAGAGCGACGAGGCCGAACCGGGGAGCTCGATAAAGGTCGCGTAATCGACATTGTCGAGCTTGCGTAGCATGGGGATAACGGTGTCGTCGGGCGCGCCGTCGGTCTCAAAGACGGAGTAGGCCTGGCCGCCCACTTCGGTGCGGTAGGTGCGGCAGAAGGCGATGTTCACATGGGCGTAGGCGAGCAGGTTGGTGAGCGCTGCGAGCACGCCGGGGACGTCCTGGTGCGCCACGAAGAGCGTGGAATACATGCCCGAGATGTCGACGCCGACGCCGTTGATGCGGCTGATGCGCATCTTGCCGCCGCCCAGGCTCTCGCCACGGACCTGCGCCGCGGCGCCCGTGGCGTCGACCATGTCGATGTCGACGGTGTTGGGGTGGATGGAGGCGTCGTCGCCCTTAATTTCAAAGTGATAGTCGAGGCCCTGCTCGCGTGCGAGGTCGAAGGCCTGCTTGATGTTCTCGTCATCGGTGTCGAGGCCCAGGATGCCCGCGACGAGTGCACGATCGGTGCCGTGGCCGCGGTAGGTATGGGCGAAGGAGTTCCACAGGCCAAAGGTAACCTTGGTGATGCGGCCTTCCAGCAGGCTGGCGGCAACTTGGGCGCACCGCAGGGCGCCGGCGGTGTGCGATGAGCTGGGGCCGACCATGACGGGGCCCAAGATCTCGAATGCCGAGGTCGTAGCTAGTGTTTGCGGCTTGCCTGCCATGGGTGCTCCTTTACGTGGCTCGTCGTCCCGAGGGGCGGGGCATAAGGTCGCCTGCTCGGACAGTCCTGCTCGCACGGAGAGCACATTAAGTGCTCTCCGGCTCGTGCGGAACTCGCGATCGACCTTATGCCCCGCCCCTCGGGACTAAGGATACATGGTTGGAGTGCCCGTGCTGCAAAATTCATTAGCTAGTGACGCAGTGTAGGTTCATATCGAAACATCTTCACTACTGGATTAATAAAAAAGAAGTACCGCTTGGGGGCGGTACTTCTTTTGAAAGCGTGTGCGTGTTGTGACCTTGGTGGTTCCCAATTACAGTCCGCAGGCTGCTTTGAGTTCTTCGACTCGGTCGGTATTCTCCCAGGTGAAGTCTGCGTCTTCGCGGCCGAAGTGACCGTAGGCTGCCGTCTTTTCGTAGATGGGGCGACGCAGGTCCAGGTCGCGGATGATTGCGCCCGGGCGCAGGTCGAAGGTCTTTTCCACGGCCTCGACGATTTTGTCCTCGGCAACATGTGCGGTGCCAAAGGTGTCGACCATGATCGACAGCGGCTTGGACACGCCGATGGCGTAGGCAAGCTCGACTTCGCAGCGGTCGGCCAGACCGGCGGCGACCACGTTCTTGGCGACCCAGCGCGCGGCATACGCGGCGGAGCGGTCAACCTTGGTGCAGTCCTTGCCACTAAAGGCGCCGCCGCCGTGACGGCCGTAGCCGCCGTAGGTGTCGACGATGATCTTGCGGCCGGTGAGGCCCGTGTCGCCCATGGGGCCGCCCACGACAAAGCGACCGGTGGGGTTCACGTAGATGTCCGCGTTGTCCCACGGCATGTTCTCGGCGGCCATGACCGGGGTGATGACGTGCTCGATGAGGTCAGCCTTGATCTTGCCCATGTCCTCGATCTCGGCGGCGTGCTGCGTGGAGATGACGATGGTCGTGACCTCGACGGGCTTGCCTTCCTCGTAGCGCACGGTGACCTGGGTCTTGCCGTCGGGACGCAGATAGGCGAGGGTGCCGTCGTGGCGCACGGCGGCCAGGCGCTCGGCCAGGCGGCTTGCCAGGTAGTGCGGCATGGGCATGAGGGTCTTGGTCTCGTTGGAGGCATAACCGAACATCATACCCTGGTCGCCGGCGCCGATCAGGTCGATCGGGTCGGTGGTGGCTCCGGTCTGGGTCTCGAAGGACTCGTCGACGCCCTGGGCGATATCGGGCGACTGCTCGTGGATGAGGCTCATAACGCCGCAGGTGTCGCAGTCAAAACCGAACTTGGCACGGTTGTAGCCAATGCGACGGATAACGCCGCGGGCGATTTCCTGTACGTCGACGTAGGCCTGGGTGCGAATCTCGCCTGCGACGATGACGGTGCCGGTGGTCACGAGGGTCTCGCAGGCGCAGCGGACGTTCTCCACGTTGGCAGGCACGCCGTTGGGGGCGATGTAGCCCTGCTCCTGGAGCTCTATTTCTTTGGCGAGGATTGCGTCGAGGACGGCGTCGCTGATCTGGTCAGCGATCTTATCGGGATGACCTTCGGTCACCGACTCCGACGTAAAAACAAAGGACCCGTGTTGGGGTGGGATGGAACGAAGTTCTTCTGACATGATTGTCCTTTCAAAAACGTGTCCCGGCGACCGTTACCATTCCGCCGGGCTCTCTATGCAAGGGCACATCATAGCGCGTAAATCAAACATTCACACCCTTTCCGCACCTACTCATTGGGGACAGACTTAAATGAGTAGGTCGGTGCCCTTTGTGCGGAGGTTGCTTTGATGCTTTATACTGATGCGATTAGACATCCATCCTGCAATCGAGGAGATTTCCATGGCATCAGACGTTCGCGTCCGCTTTGCACCCTCACCGACGGGCAAGCTGCACATCGGCGGCGCCCGCACCGCTATCTATAACTGGGCTTTCGCCCGCGCAAACGGCGGCACGTTCATCCTGCGCATCGACGACACCGACCCCACCCGCTCCACCGACGAGAACACGCAGATCATCCTGCGCGCCATGCGTTGGCTGGGCCTGGACTGGGACGAGGGTCCCGAGGTGGGCGGCGACTTTGGCCCCTACGCCCAGACCGAGCGCCTGGACCTGTACAAGCAGGCCGCCCAGAAGCTTTGGGACGAGGGCAAGGCCTATCCCTGCTTCTGCACCAAGGAGCAGCTCGATGCCGACCGCAAGGCCGCGCAGGAGCGCAAGGACCCCTTCCAGGGCTATCAGCGCCGTTGCCGCGATCTTGATCCCGAGGAGGCCCGCCGCCGCATCGAGGCCGGCGAGTCCTACGTCCTGCGCATTAAGGTGCCCGAGGACCGCGGAGACGTCGTCATCCACGACGCCGTCCACGGCGAGGTGACCTTCGACGCCAAGGAGCTCGACGACTTTGTCATCTTCCGCTCCGATGGCACGCCCACGTACAACTTCGCGACCGTCGTCGACGACGCCATGATGAAGATTACCCATGTCATCCGCGGCGACGACCACCTGTCCAACACCCCGCGTCAGGTCATGGTTTACGAGGCCCTCGGCGCGCCCGTGCCTACGTTCGCCCACATCTCCATGATCTTGGGTGCCGACGGCAAGAAGCTCTCCAAGCGCCACGGCGCCACCTCGGTGGAGGAGTACCGCGACGCCGGTTACCTGTCCGACGCCTTCGTCAACTACCTGGCGCTGCTCGGCTGGTCGCTCGACGGCGAGACCACGATCATCCCGCGCGATGTCCTGGCCAGCAAGTTCTCGCTCGACCGCATCTCCAAGAACCCGGCGACCTTCGACCCCAAGAAGCTCGACTGGGTCAATGCCGAGTACATCAACGGCATGTCCGATGCTCAGTTTGCCGACGAGATCATGGTCCCCGAGCTGCATGAGGCGGGTCTCATCGAGGGTAATGTCGAGTACGGCGAGGATTGGATAGACGCGCTTGCCGCCATTGTAAAGCCGCGCACCAAGATGCCGGCCGACGCCGTGACCGTCGCCGCTCCCATCTTCGCTACGGCAGAGACGCTCGAGTATGACGAGAAATCCGTCAACAAGGGCCTGGCCAAGGAGGGCATGGGTGCCATTCTTGATGCCGCCAAGGCCGCGCTCGAGGGTGTGAACGAGTGGACGGCTGCCAACATCGACGCCGCGCTTGAGCCGCTGCCTGAGCAGATGGACCTCAAGAAGCGCGTGGTGTTCCAGGCCGTGCGCGTCGCCGTCTGCGGCAACATGGTGAGCCCTCCGCTGGGCGAGACCATGGCGCTCGTCGGTCGTGACGACTGCCTGGCGCGCATTGACCGCGCCCGCACGATGGCGCTGTAATCGCTGCGCAAACGTATGTATCCGAGCCCCGTTCACCCGAGCGGGGCTCTTGTTTCTGTACCGATGAGCGGGTTGCTGGGACAAAATAATCAGTAGTGTTTGTCCCACCCCTTTCAGGTTCGTTCGTTAGAGGTGGTGTATGGCTCAACAACTGTCGCTGTTTGGTTCGCCGGAACCGGAGGTGGCTCCGGTGGTGCCGGTATCCGCTGCTGCCCCGGCAAAGCCCAAGCCTGCACCTGAACCCGTCGCCGCTTACGCGAGCGTGGTCCTCGACATTCCCACCCGCGCGCTGTCCGAGCCATTTGCCTACGGCATTCCGCAGTCCATTGCCAACGAGGCGCAGATCGGATCCACGGTCCTGGTCCACTTTGGTAACCGTGCCGCCGCGGGCTATATCGTTGACATTGCGCTTGAGATAGGCGACCTGCAAGGCAACATCGCCCTCGATCCCACGCGCATAAAGCCCATCGAAGCTATCCTCAGCAAACCGCTCTTTACCGCCGAGGCTGCCCGTATCGCACGCTGGATGAGCCGCGAGTATGTCGCGACGCTTTCCGAGTGCCTCCGTCTGTTCTTGCCTCCGGGTGGCAGTCCGCGCGTCGTTAAGGGCGATGACGGCGCATGGTCGGTTGAGCGCCCCGCCGTCAAGCCCATCCAAAACCGCTGGGTGATGCTTACGCCCGAAGGCTTTGACTACACGCCGCCCAAGACCGCGGTCCGCCAGCGTCAGCTCATCGAGGCGCTCCAGTGCGGCCCGGTCACGACGCGCGACCTCAACCTTCTCTATAACAGCATGTCGGCGACCATCAAGGCGCTCGAAAAGCGCGGCGTCGTGGTGGTGGAGGAGCGCCGCGCCTGGCGTGGCTGCGGCGAGCAGACCACGCTGTCCTCGGCAAGCGGCAAGGCGCCGGTCTCCCTTACCAACGGCCAGCAACAGGCACTCGCGCAGATTGAACGCGCCCGTCTGGACGCCCATGGCGACGTGGTGCTCGTGGACGGTGTCACGGGCTCCGGCAAAACTGAGGTTTACCTCTCTGCCATCGAGCGCGTGCTCGTAGCTGGTCGCTCTGCCTGCGTGTTGGTACCCGAGATCTCGCTGACGGCCCAGACCGTCGGCCGCTTCCGCTCGCGCTTTGGCGAGACGGTCGCCGTTTTCCATTCGCGCCTTTCGGCCGGCGAGCGCTTGGACCAGTGGGATATGGTTGCCAGCGGTGCGGCCCGCGTGGTGGTCGGCGCCCGCTCGGCGCTCTTTTGCCCGCTCAGCGACCTCGGTCTCATCATCATCGATGAGGAGCATGAGACCAGCTACAAGCAGGGTTCCAGCCCGCGCTACCATGCGCGCGAGGTAGCGGCCGAGATGGCGCGTCGCTATCGCTGCCCACTCGTGCTGGGCTCGGCCACACCTTCTGCCGAAGCGCTCGACCGCTGCCGCCGTGGCACGTATAACGGTGGCACCTGGACGCGCGTCGAGATGCCGGAGCGTCCGGGACACGCCGTGCTGCCTACGGTGCGTATTGCCGACCTGCGTCGTGAGTTTTCGCACGGTAGCCGCTCAATGTTCTCAAAACCGCTGATGGAAGGCCTGGAGCGTGTGGTCGAGCGTCGCGAGAAGGCCGTGCTGCTGCATAACCGCCGCGGCTTTGCGCCGTTTTTGATGTGCCGCGAGTGCGGTTGCGTCCCCACCTGCAACCACTGCTCCACGGCGCTTACGTACCACGAGCGCACCCATACGCTGCAGTGCCACACCTGCGGTTCGTCTTGGCGCGTGCAGCCGTATCCCGCTCCCACGAGTCGCTGCCCCAAGTGCGGTGGCCGTTACCTGGCAAAAATGGGGCTGGGTACGCAGCAGATCGAGGACGCACTGCACCAGATGCTGCCCGACGATGTCGCCATCATTCGCATGGACGCCGATTCCACGCGCGGCAAGGACGCGCACAAAAAACTTCTCGAGCAGTTCGATGCCGCCGATTGCGCGGTGCTGCTGGGTACCCAGATGATTGCCAAGGGCCTCGATTTTCCCGAGGTCACGCTCGTGGGCGTGGTCAATGCCGACTTTGCGCTGAAGCTGCCCGATTTTAGAGCGGGGGAGCGCGCTTACGATCTGCTGGAGCAGGTCGCGGGCCGTGCCGGACGCGGCGATCGCCCCGGCGAGGTCATCATCCAGACCTATTTGCCCGAGGATCCGGTCATCCGCGCCGTCGCCGAGCACGATCGTTCGATCTTTACCGACTACGACCTGGACCAGCGCCGCGACGCACTGTATCCGCCGTTCGTGCGCCTGGTCAATATTTTGGTGTGGTCGGCAAGCCGCGACGATGCGCAGGATTACATTGGGCGCATTGCAAAGTTTCTCAAGCGCCGCTGGCATGCTGCCGCGCCCGACTTTTTGCGGGCGGGGAGCACCGTGCCTCAGGTACTGGGGCCGGCTTCGTGTGTAATCGAGAGAGCCAAGGACCGTTATCGTTTCCACCTGCTTGTGAAGTCGCCCGTGGGGTACCATGTCTCTGATGATATCGACGCCTGCCTCAAAGAGGTGGGTTCCGTGCGCGGCGTGAGCGTGAGCGTTGACGTCGACGCCTATGATTTGATGTAACAACCCGAAAGGATGGCCATGGAAGCCAACGGAATCGTACTGTCGCCCGACCCGCGCCTGCGTCAGGAGTGCGCCGTCATCGAGGAGATCACCCCGGCGATCGAGGCGCTTGCCGAGAAGATGAAGAAGATGATGTTCGAGAACGGCGGTTGCGGCCTGGCTGCTCCGCAGATCGGCGAGCTCATTCAGCTTGTCACCATCGACTGCGACTACAGCGACAAGAACGACTACGACCCGTACGTGCTCATCAACCCTGTTATTGTTGAGCAGAGTGACCATCTGGTGCCGTTTAGCGAGGGCTGCCTTTCCATCCCCGGCATTAGCTGTGAGATCGAGCGCCCCGACCATGTCGTCGTCGAGGCGTACGACCTGGATGCCAACCTGATTCGCTATGAGGCCACGGGCGACCTGTTCTGCGTGTGCCTGCAGCACGAGATCGATCACCTGCACGGCAACACCATGTTCGAGCGACTGAAGCCCATGCAGAGGCTCAAGGCCGTCAAGGAGTACCAGGACGCCCTGGCCCGCGGCGCTCGACCGGGCGAGACGGAGTAAGTCCCACCGTCCCCGGTGCTGAGTGCCCGCATATCATCCCGTGCTCAAACATTCTCGCTTTGCTGCGAAACTGCGCGCGGGACGATATGCGGGCACTCAGCACCGGGGACTGCGTTGTTTTTACTCGGTTCGCTCGGGTGCCGTTGGGCCAGGGAGGGGCGTCTACGCTGATAATTGCTTTGTTGGAAGAGCTGCTTTTATTGCGGCTCTTTCTTTGGTTTTGGGTATATTTGTTTCTGTTGAACTGTTCTTGCGGCTGGGTGCGCTTCCGACCTGGGCGCTGTTATTTGTAGCCGTCTCGGCTCGGTTTGAGGGGAGACATTGTTTTATGCGTATTGTGTTTATGGGTACGCCCGATTTTGCTGTGCCCTCGCTGACTTCGCTTGTCGAAGCTGGCAACGAGATTTCGCTGGTTATTACACGTCCCGATGCTGTTCGTGGGCGTGGTAAGAAGCTTGAGCCTTCTCCTGTTAAGGCCAAGGCGCTTGAGCTGGGGTTGCCGGTTGTTGAGGCCAATCGTATGACGCCGGAGGTTGTTGAGGCGCTTCAGGCTGCGCAGGCGGATATTTTCTGTGTGGCTGCTTATGGCTGCATTTTGCCCGATGAGGTGCTGCATATGGCGCCGCTTGGCATTGTGAATGTTCATGCCTCGCTGCTGCCTCGTTGGCGTGGGGCTGCTCCTATTCAGCGTGCCATTCTTGCTGGTGATGAGATTGCTGGCGTTTCTATTATGCGCATTGGGCATGGCGTGGATACTGGTGCTTATTGTGCTCAGACTTCCACGTCGGTTGCCGGTAAGCATGCCGAGGCGCTGACTATGGAGCTCGCTGAGCTCGGCGGCAAACTGCTTGCCGATACGCTTCCTTCTCTTGCCGATGGCACCGCCGTGTGGATCGAACAGGATGAGGCGCTCGTTACCCATGCTGCCAAGATTTCTAAGCAGGAGATGCGCTTGGATCCGCACATGGCGGCGCTCGATTGCGCGCGTCATGTGCTGGCCTCTTCCGATACCGCGCCTGCTCGTTGCGTGATTGCCGGCAAGACCGTGCGCGTGCTCGATGCTGCGCCGGCTGATGTGTCGCTTGGTGAGGGTCAGGTTCTCGTTCAGGCTAAGCGTGTTTACCTTGGCCTTTCCGATGGCTCGGTTGAGTTGCTCGAGGTTAAGCCTGATGGCAAGCGTGCTATGGCCGCTTCTGCTTGGGCTGCTGGCCTGCAGGGTGCCGATCTTTCGTGGGGTGTTTTGTCATGAGCAAGCTGTCTCCCGCGCGCAAGCTTGCGCTCGATGTGCTGATGGAGGCCGATCGCCGCGGCATGTATGCACGCGACGTGCTGTCCTCTCGCGCATCGGCCAAGGCTATTGACCAGCGCGATTCCGCTTTTGCCGCCCGCTTGGCGCTGGGTGTTGCCGCCACGCAGGGTATTTTGGACGAGCTGCTCGACCAGTTTCTCGATAAGCCTAAAAAGGTTGCGCCGCGTGTTCGTATGGCGCTTCGTATCTCGGCCTTCGAGATGCTCTATCTGCATACGCCGGGCCGCATTGCCGTTAGTCAGGGCGTTGAGCTCGTTCGCAGTGGTGCTAAGTCTGCTGCGGGCCTGGCAAACGCGGTGCTGCACAAGGTTGCGGACAACGTTGAGGACTTTGCCACGGCATCCGACGTGGATGAGTCCGAGCGACGCTTGGTTCGTCTGTCGCGTCTGATGGGTCTTCCGCGCTGGCTATGCGCTCGCATTATGGCGTCGTTTGACACTCCAGAGGGTGCGCTCGGCTTCGCCGGCAATCTGGCGCCCGCGCCGCTCGCTTTGCATGAGAACGCCTTTGCAACCAAATCTGATCCGTACCTATCGCAGCTTGTGGCGCCTGTGTTCCCTGGCTGTCATGCTCCGGTCGATGCTCAGGTTACGGTTGCGTCGGGCGTATTTGAGCGTGCTGCTGCCGTGGCCTCGGACCTTAACGCCCAGCTTATCGCCACAGCTGCCACGCGCCCTGGTAGCTGCCTTGAGATTGGTGCCGGCCGTGGCACCAAGACCTATGTGATGATGTGCCAGGCCAAGCGTGCGGGCTATGAGCGTCAGCATACGGCGCTCGATCTGCATGATCGCAAGTGCGATCTGAATCTCGCTCGTCTGCATAAGGCCGGTATTCAGGGCGTTCGCACGGTTTCGGGTGATGCCTGCGAGCTTAATGAGGTGCTCACATCGTTTGATGCCATGCTTGGCGAGCCGGTTAAGTTCGACACGGTCTTTATCGATGCGCCGTGCTCTGGCACCGGAACCATGCGCCGTCATCCTGAGATACCGTGGCGCCTGACCGAAAAAGATGTGACGGTTGAGCTGCCCAAACTGCAGCTTACGATGCTCAAAGAGGCTGCTGCGCGCGTGGCTGCCGGCGGCGAGCTCATCTATGCGACGTGCTCGGTTTTCGACGAGGAGAACACGCAGGTCGTGGAAGCGTTTCTGAACTCTCCCGAGGGTACCGGTTTTAGCCTGGAGCCGCTCTCCGAGGCGCAGATTCTGCAACTTCCCGAGTTCGATCCGGCCAAGAAGCTCGTCTCCGTTCGTCAGAACGATCGAGGCCTGTTCCAAAGCGTGCCGGTAAATGCCGATTCCTACGACGGCCACTTCTGCACCAGACTAGTCCGCAAGTAACTACTAAGTTGCGGTGAAATTGGGATTGAATAGCGGCTTCTAGCCGCCAAACAGTCCTTATTTCACCGCAACTCATAAGGAAACCTGGGTAGCTAAAGAAGCAGCCCCGCGATCGGTGTTGGTCGCGGGGCTGATTGGTTTCTAGTGGTTATGCGGGCAGTTGGCGCAGCAGCCGTTGGTGGCGCTGGTGCTGGAGCCGCCGCTTCGCTGGTCGGTGTTGTAGAAGCCGCTGCCCTCAAATTTAATACCGCTGGTCGAGAACGTCTTGGCCGCCGGGGCACCGCAGCTCGGGCACACGACCTCGGGAGTCTCGGACATGGGATGCTCAACCTCAAACACGTTGCCGCAGCTCGAGCACTTGTAATCGTAGCGCGCCATAATACTTCCTTTTCAGCACAAAGCGGGCAGATCGCTCTGCCCGCAAAAATTCAAACGTCTGTAACTGTACCCTATATCGGGCGTTTTATCACGCTTCGCCCCAGAATCTATGCGTGTTGCGCAGGAGCTGTGCGGTTTTGCCCTCAGCGGCCGCAACGTCGGCCTCGTCAGCCTGCCAGGTCCAGTTGCCCGTGGCCACGCCCGGTACGTTCATGCGCGTGTCGTCGCCAAGCCCCAGCACGTCCTGCAGCGGCATCATCACCAGGGGAGCGTCGCTTGTCAGCGCGTCGCTCATCAGCTTGGCTGCCACCTCAACACCGCTCGGCTCGTCGCCGCCCGCAAAGGAGCGCGTGCACCAACCCGCGAGCGTCGACGTGTCGTGAGTCGATGTGTACAGGATCTTGCCGGGCGTAGGGTGCACGCCGCAACGAACGTCGTAATCGCTAAACTCCAGTACGTCCATACCGGGGAAGCCGCAGGTCGAGGCCATGGCGCGAACGCCGGGCGTCAAATAGCCCAGGTCCTCGGCGATAAAGTTGAGCGGACCCAGCTCGTCATAGGCGGTCTGGAACAGGTCCTTGCCCGGTCCCGCCAGCCAACGCCCGTCGGCGCAGGCCTTACCCGCGGGAATGCTAAAGTAGCTGTGGAAGCCCAGGAAGTGATCCAAGCGCACGCGGTCGTAGAGCGAAAACGCACGACGTAGGCGATCCATCCACCAGCTATAGCCGTTCTGCTTCATGTGGTCCCAGCGGAACGTCGGGTTGCCCCACACCTGGCCCTCGGGCGCAAAGTTGTCGGGCGGCGCGCCAGAAATCTCAATCGCCTTACCGGTATCGGACAGCCAGAAGTTCTCGGGCTCGCTCCATGCATCGGCCGAATCGTCCGAGACATACATCGGGATATCGCCGATGACCTCGATGCCCTTCTTGTGCGCGTAGTTCATGAGCTCGCACCAGGCTAGGTCAAAGCGGTACTGCATGTACGCCTGCAGCTCTGCCTCGTCGTGGAAACGCTTGTCGTCAATCAAGTGCTCGTTGTAGCGCGCAACATCTGCCGGCCAATCGTGGCGCGATTCGCCCTCAAAGTACTTTTTGACGGCCATATAGACGCAGTACTTCTCGAGCCAATCGGCATTGCGATGTTTAAACGCGGTGTACAGCGGATCGGCATCCTCGCCGCCGTGGGCCTTCCAGGTCTCAAAGTCGGCGGCTAGCTCCTTGTGGCTTTCGGGCAGCAGGTCGATATTGCCTGCAAAGGCCGAAGGACCGGCGTAAGGGGAGCGAAAGAAGTCCGTCGGGTTGACAGGCAGGACCTGCCAGTAGCGCATGCCCATAGCGGCCATATGGTCGATAAAACGACGCGTGGGCGCGCCGATCGTGCCGGGCTTACCGTCGTCGGTCGGCACCGATGTGATATGGCACACAACGCCCGCACCGTAATCGAGCGGCTCCTGCAGACGCTGCTCGGCGTGGTGATAGATGATCGACGATCCCAGCGGATACAGGTCGAGCGTGACGGTGCCATTGTGAATCTCGCACTCGTGACCGCTAATCACATCGCTCGCACATTCGTCGAGCGCCGGAATCGTCACGCGGTGTGAATTGCGCAGGCTGCGGTTGATGATAACCGTAGCGGCCTCGCCATCCTTGCCCGTGCGGTTGTATGCCAGCACCTCGTCGTTGAGCGCGAAGGCCTTGATCTCGCCGTCGATCATAAACGGCAGTGCGCGGCGTACGGCGGAGGCGTTTTTGACAATAGCCAGCGTGTCGAAGTCGTGCAGTTGGTCCTTGGTCGGCAGGGTGCGGCGGTTACCCGGATCGGTAAGGCCCTCAAGGCCGTACTCGTCGCCATAGTAAATCGATGGCACACCGGGGAACGTCATCTGCATGAGCGTTGCGAGCCAAAAACGGCTCTTGGCCAGGCCCATCGAGTTCTCGTCCAGACGCCATTTGCTGCGCTCGCACTCGGGCAGCTGCGACTCATCGGGGCCGCCGCCGAGCACCGAGATAATGCGCGGACGGTCGTGGCTCGAAAGCAGATTAAGTGCGCAGGACAGGGCCTCACGGGGATAGTTCTCGCGCAGGGTTTCGATATCCTCGGCTGCCTGGTAGGCGTTCTTGTAGCCCATCAAAAAGCCGATGACCATGTCGCGGAAGGGATAATCCATGGCCGAGTCGAGCTCTGAGCCTTGCAGATAGCGGCGCAGATGGCCGTAGCTGATCTTGTTGGAGGCGTCTTCCCAGACTTCGCCGAGCAACAGTGCATCAGGCTTCTCGGCGAGCACGGCCTTTTTGATCTCGGCCAGGAAGTCATCGGAAAGCTCGTCGGCCACGTCTAGGCGCCAGCCATGAGCGCCGGCACGTAGCCATTTACGGATCACGCCGTCCTTGCCCAGGAGCCGCTCGCGTACCAGCTCAGAGCTCTCATTGATGGCGGGCATATTGCCCACGCCCCACCAGCAGTCGTATGAGCCGTCCTCGTGGAAATAAAACGCATCGCGCCATGGAGAATCCTCGCTCTGCCACGCGCCCACGCCGGGGTAGTTGCCGTAGCGGTTGAAATAGATCGAGTCATCGCCCGTGTGGTTGAAGACGCCATCCAGAATGATGGAGATGCCCAGCTTCTCGGCCGCCTGGCACAGCTCGGTAAAGTCCTGCTCGGTGCCCAGGATCGGGTCGATCTTGGTGTAGTCGGCCGTGTCGTAGCGGTGGTTGCTCGCGGCTTCAAAAATGGGGTTGAGGTAGATGGCTGTAAAGCCCAGCTCGGCGATGCGAGGCAGGTCTTCCTGGATGCCCTTGAGCGACCCGCCGTAGAAGTCCCAGGTTTTGATGGAGCCGTCTTCGGCGCGCTCGTACACGGGCGGCTCGTTCCAGTCCTCGACCATGCGGCGCTGGATTCCGTTGCGTGGTTTTTCGACCTCGGCCAGCGTGCGCTCGCGCCAGTTTTCATCTCGGGCGTAGCGATCGGGGAAGATCTGGTAGACCATGCCACGCTCGTACCACTCGGGACGCACTTCGCGGTGCTTATAGACGGTAATCTGGAAGGACGGAACCTCGGCGTAGTCGTAAGTTACGCCCTCTCCGCCGGTGCGACCCTGCGGTGCGCCCAAGCGGACCTCGGGCTGGCCCTCGATATTGCATATAAAGCTGTACCACACAAGACACGGTTCAGTGCATTTGAGCTCGCCGGTAAAAATGCCATCGCCTTCGTGCTCCATTGGGATCAGGGTCTCGCCGACTTCATCGACCCAGGTGCGCAGCGTAAGCGTTGCCTGGTTGGGATCGGCATCCTCCAAAATCACCGAGAGTGCAACGGAAGTTCCAGTGGTCACAGCGCCAAACGGAGTGCGAAACTGCGGTAGACGGCTGTTGTGTATCAATCTCATAGTACGGTCCAGTTCAATAGAATCATGGCCTGCGGGCCATGGGTTTTACGCCTAAGATGTAAGTATATCTGTAGTACACAGGGTGTATAAACAACATCCGTTTACCATCGGCGAACGGTTGTCCTAGAAAATCGTTTTACCACTACCTACAGAGAAGGGGCGCCCGGTTGGAGCGCCCCTTGCTTAGGGTTTGATGAGGTTTTGGATCGTCTGGATTAGCGGCGCTTGCGGGTGGCCGTTGCCTTGCGGACGGAAGTCTTCTTGGTCGGAGCCTTTTCCTCGGTCGCGGCGACGGGGGAGACCGGGGCCTTCTTGGCGGGCTCGACCTTAGGCTCGGCCTTTGCCGTAGCCTTCGGAGCGGTCTTGACCTCAGCGGCCTTCGGTGCCGGCTTGGGCTTTACCTCGGGCTTGGCCTCGATCTTAGCTTCCGCCTTGGGAGTTGTAGCCTTGGTCGTGGACTTCTTGGCCGTCGTCGTTGCGCGCTTGCGCGTGGTGGTCTTGGCGGTCGGCTTGGCCTCGGCAGCTGCCTCCTCGACCTTGACGGCGGGTTTTGCGGCAGCCTTCGGGGCGGTTTTAGCCGCGGTGGCCTTGGTCGTCGTCGATTTCGTTGTTGTGGTCTTCTTGGCAGCCGTTGCCTTCTTGGCGGTCGCGGTGGTCTTCTTGGCAGCGGTCTTTGCCGGAGCCTTGGCGGCCGGTTTGGCCTCAGCGACCTCGGCCTTTACCTCGGGAGTAGCCTCGGCCTCGGTGGCCTTCTTGGCAGCGGCGGTCGTGCGCTTGCGCGTGGTCGTTGTCTTGGCAGCCGTTGTTCTAGTCGCGGCAGCTTTGGTCGTCGTAGCCTTCTTAGCGGTCGTCTTGCGGGTCGTGGTCTTCTTAGCTGCGGGCTTTGCAGCAGGCTTTGCAGCGAGCTTGACCTCGACCTCTGCCTCAAGAGCAACCTCAGCCTTCACCTTAGGCTCGGCCTTTGCGGGCTCAGCCTCAACCGGCTTCTTCTCGGCCTTGGGTTCCTCAGCGGCCACCGGCTCAGCAACAGCCTCAGCCACAGCCACCGGCCTCTCAATCTCCGGATGCATAAAGAAGTACAGGTCCAGATACTTGTCGGCCGAGCGCGTCCAGCTAAAGTCCTGGCTCATGGCCTGCGTGACCAGCTGGTTCCAGGCATCGCGGTTGTCCCAGAACAGGCGTGCCGCACGGAACACGGCGTCGCCCATCTCTTCGCCGTTAAAGTTGCTAAACGAGAATCCCGTCCCCTCGCCGGTAAACTCGTTGTACGGCTGCACGGTGTCCTTCAGGCCACCGGTCTCGCGCACGATGGGCAGGGTGCCGTAGCGCATGGCGATGATCTGCGACAGGCCGCAGGGTTCAAACTTCGAAGGCATTAGGAACATGTCGGCGGCGGCATACATGCGCTGCGACAGCGCGGGATCGAACTCGATGCGCGCGGCCATGGTGCCGGGGTACTTGTCCTGGAAGTAGCGCAGGCCGTCCTCGTAGTCGCGGTCGCCGGTGCCCAGCACCGCCACCTGCACGCCGCCGGCCAAAATGCGGTCGAGCGCGTACATGACCAGATCCATGCCCTTCTGGCGCGTCAGACGCGTGACCATCACCATAAGCGGGCGGTCGTCGCGCACCTCGAGCCCCAGCTCTTCCTGCAGCTTGGCCTTGCACACGGCCTTGCCGGAACGGTCCTCCACGGTGTAGTTGGCGGCAATGCGCTTGTCGGTCGCCGGGTCAAAGCCTGCCACATCAATGCCGTTCAGGATACCCTGCAGCGCGTACGAACGCTCGCGCAGCACGCCGTCCAGGCCCTCGCCAAATTCGGGCGTCTGGATCTCGTTGGCATAGGTGGGGCTCACCGTAGTGATGGCGTCGGCATAGCGCAGGGCGCCCAGCATGTAGTTGATGCTGCAGGCGTCGCAACGCAGCTGCGAGGCGGCCGCCGGAATATGCGCCACACCAAGGATGTCCTCCATCACGGTGTCGCTAAACTGGCCCTGGAACGCCACGTTGTGGATAGAGAACACGGTCTTGACGCGGTCGTACAGCGGCAGGCCCTGGTAGAACTCGCGCAAGAACACGGGCGCCAGTGCCGTCTGCCAGTCGTTGCAGTGCAGGATGTCGCACTCAAAACCGGCCGGCAGGTGCTGCAGACTCTCGGTGATGGCCTTGGAGAAGAACGCAAAGCGCTCGCCGTCATCAAAGAAGCCGTACGGATAGTCGCGCGCAAAGTAGCGCTCGTTGTCGATGAACATATAGGTGACGCCGTCGTGCTCGAGCTTCTCGAGACCGCAGTACTCGTTGCGCCAGCCCAGGCTAACGTAAAAGTCGGAGAAGTGCTCCATCTGCGCCTTGTACTCGTCCTTGATGGTGGCGTACTTGGGCACCATGACGATGACCTCGGCGCCGGCGCGCACAAGCGCCGCGGGCAGCGAGCCCGCCACGTCGCCCAGGCCACCGGTCTTTACAAACGGTGCGCACTCGGCCGAGGCAAACACGATCTGCATCTTTTTGCTGGAATCTGCCATATTGTCTCCCATGTTGCAATTCGAGAATAGCCGCCTGGCGCTAACCGGGCGGCTATTCTACATGTTACGAGCGATGTTGCGGTGCCAACGTTAACGTACGATGGTGGTGTCGGAAGTTAACGGAGCCTTGCCCAGCACCAGGATGTTCTCGGGCGTGCCGCGAAGCTCGGTGTTGGTGGGGACCACGTTGTTCTTGTCCAGAATGGCGTTCTCAACGCGGGCGCCGCTCTTGATGATGCAGCTCTGGTTGATGATCGAGTTGGTCACCGAAGCTCCTTCCTCGACCACGACGCCGCGTGACAGGATCGAATTGCGCACGGTGCCCTTGATGATGCAGCCGGCCGAGATGATCGAGTTGCACGCGTGGCTGCCGGTCGCATAGCGCGAAGGCGGCACGTCGTGAGCCTTGGTCAGGATTGGGCGCTCGGGATCGAAGAGCTGGTCGGCGACGGTCTGGTCGAGCAGGTCCATGCTGCGGCGATACAGCGACTTCTCGCTAAACACGCCCACGACCTCGCCCTTGTACTCGTAGCTGCACACGTCGATGTTGCCAAAGTCGCCCTGGAGTGCCTCGAGCAGGTCCAGATAGTCGGCGGCCTGGTAGTGGTCGATGATCTCGAGCAGCGTCTCGCGGTTGACGATGCAGCAGTCCATGGAGGCGTTGTCGCCGTACACGACGCCGGCGCTCACGCCCGTCAGGCGGCCGTTCTCGTTAATCTCGAGCTTGGTCTCGTCATCGACGTTGCGCGTGGCCTTGCAGTACACCACGGTCATCTGGGCGCCAGAGTTCTCGTGCGCCTCGATGATGGTGTTGAGGTCCATGTTAAAGATGATGTTGGTGCCCATCATCACGACATAGGGCTTCTCCGAGCGCTGGAACAGCGTCTTGTTGGAGATGATGTCGCGCAGCAGGAAGCGCATGCCGCCCTTGGTGGTGCCATACGCGTTGCCGGGCACCATGAACAGGCCGCCCTTCTTGCGGTCCAGGCCCCAGTCCTTGCCCGAGCCCACGTGGTCGATCAGCGAGCGGTAGTTGCCCGGCATGACGACGCCGACGGTCTTAATGCCGGCATTCATCATGTTGGACAGCGGGAAGTCGATCAGGCGGTAGCGGCCCAAAAACGGAACGGACGCGATGGGGCGGTCCTTGAGCAGGACACTGCCGTAGGACGAAGAGTAGTTAGCGGTGATATAACCGATGGCCTTGCGATTGATCATCGGATCATTCCCCCTTCCCGATAACGACGTCATTTCCAACGACGGCCGTATCCTTGGTGGTATCGACAGAGCCGAGCTTCACGCCCTCTTCGACCGTGGAGTTCTCGCCCAAAATAGCGCGGCAGATGTGCGCGCCGCTCTTAACGTGCGCACCCGGCAGCAGCACGGAGTCCTCGACCACGGCGCGCTCCTCGATGATGACATCGGTCGAAAGGATCGAGTGGCGAGCGGTGCCGTAGATCTTGCAGCCATTGGAGACCAGGCAGTCGTCTAGGCGGCCGTCCGGGCCAATGTAGTGCGGCGGACGCGTGGTGATGTTGGACATGATGGGGAAGTTCTTGTCGAACAAATCGAACTCGGGGTTGTTGCCCAGCAGGTCCATCGAGGTCTCATGGAAGCTGGCGATGGTGCCGACGTCCTTCCAGAAGCCGTGGAACTCATAGCTGTACAGGCGTTTGTTCTCACCGAGCAGCTTGGGGATGATGTCCTTGCCAAAGTCGTGGCTCGAGCGCTGGTCCAGAGCGTCCTCCTCGAGCGCCTCGATCAGCACGTCGGCCGAGAAGATGTAGATGCCCATGGACGCGAGGTTCGAATCGGGCTTCTCGGGCTTCTCGGTGAACTTGGTGATGCGGCCGTCTTCGGGGTCGGTGGTCAGGATGCCAAAGCGGCTGGCCTCCTCCCACGGTACGGGCATAACGCTCACCGTGAGGTCGGCGTTGTTCTCAATGTGCGTCTTGAGCATCTTGCGGTAGTCCATGCGATACAGGTGATCGCCCGAAAGAATCAGGACGTACTTGGGGTCGTTGGCCTTGATGTAGTCGAGGTTCTGCGTAATGGCGTCGGCCGTGCCCGCATACCAGGCGCCGCCGGTCTGCGTCTCGTACGGCGGCAGGATCGACACGCCGCCGTCGCGGCTGTCCAGATCCCACGCCTCGCCGGAGCCCACGTAGGCATGCAGCAGGTAGGGACGGTACTGCGTCAGAACGCCCACCGTGTCGATGCCCGAGTTGGAGCAGTTGGACAGCGAAAAGTCGATAATGCGGAACTTGCCACCAAAGCTAACCGCTGGCTTGGCGATCTTTTGGGTGAGTGCCCCCAATCGGCTGCCCTGTCCTCCTGCGAGGAGCATCGCGATGCATTCTTTCTTACTCATCGATTTCTCCTTCTGTCATCGATGTTCCTAACCCATTAGCGACGGGCGCGGCGCACTGTCACGCCCGTCGAGTAATGCCGTGCGGCAAAGGGAGCTCGCGCGCTTTATGCGTGCCAGATCTCGTCGCGATACTCGCGAATGGTGCGGTCGGACGAGAACCAGCCACTCGAGGCGGTGTTGAGCAGGGCCTTGCGGTTCCAGGTCTCCTGGTCGCCGTAGCTGCCCGTGAGGTTCTCCCATGCATCCACGTAGCTACGGAAGTCAGCCATGACTAGGTCGGGGTCGTTGTTGTTCATGAGCTCGTTGTAGATACTCTCGAAATTGCCCGAAAGGCCGGCAAAGGTGTTGTCCTTGAGCTCGTCCATCACGCGGCCTAGACGCTCGCGGTCGCCGTTGAGGGTATCCCACGCAAAGTAGTTGTTGGATGCCCAGAGCTGCTCGACCTCGGGAGCGGTCAGGCCAAAGATGGCCTCGTTCTCACGGCCGGCCAGGTCGGCGATCTCGATGTTGGCGCCGTCGAGGGTGCCCAGCGTAATGGCGCCGTTCATCATGAGCTTCATGTTGGACGTGCCCGAGGCCTCCTTGCCGGCTGTGGAGATCTGCTCCGAGATCTCGGCGGCGGGGTAGATGAGCTGGGCGTTGCTCACGCGGAAGTTGGGGATAAAGCAGACCTTCATGACTTCGTTCACACGGGCGTCGTTGTTGATGACGTCGGCCACGGAGTTAATGAGGCGGATGGTCTCCTTGGCAAAGGTGTAGCTCGAGGCAGCCTTGCCGCTAAAGATGAAGGTCGTCGGCGTCACGTGGAAGTTGGGATCGGCGATGCGACGGTTGTAGATGTCCATCACCTTCATGATATTCATGAGCTGGCGCTTGTAGGCATGGAAGCGCTTAACCTGAACATCGAAGACGGTGTTGGGGTCGATGGCCAGACCGGTTTCGGCCTTAACGTAGGCGGCCAGACGCTCTTTGTTGGCGCGCTTGGAGGCACCAACGGCCTTAAGGAACTCGGTGTCGTTCTGGAAACTTTTAAGCTTCTCCAACTCAAAGGCGTCCTTGAGCCAGCCGTCGCCAATGGCCTCGGTCACAAGTTTGGCGTAGGTGGGGTTGGCCTCGGCAAAGAAGCGACGGTGCGAGATGCCGTTGGTCTTGTTGTTGAACTTCTCGGGCGTCAGGGCATAGAAGTCCTTGAGCACGATGTTCTTGATGATGTCGGAGTGGATCTTTGCCACGCCGTTGACGCTGTGGCTGCAGATCACGGACAGGTTGGCCATGCGAATCTCGCCGTCCCACAGAATGGCGGTCTGGCGCAGACGCTCCTGCCAGCCATCCTGCGTGGTGTCGAACGACTCGTGCCAACGACGGCTGATCTCGTCGATGATCTGGTACACACGGGGGAGGAGCTTGGAGAACGTGCCGATGGGCCACTTCTCCAGAGCCTCGGGCAGGATGGTGTGGTTGGTGTAGCTCACGACCTGCGTCACGATGTTCCAGGCGTCGTCCCACTCGAGCTTCTTCTCGTCGATGAGGATGCGCATGAGCTCGGGGCCGCACATGGCGGGGTGCGTGTCGTTGGTGTGGATGGCCACAAACTGCGGCAGCAGCTCCCAGTTCTCGCCGTGCTCCTTCTCAAAGGTGTCGAGCAGGCTGTAGATGCCGGCCGAGACAAACAGGTACTCCTGCTTCAGGCGCAGCAGACGGCCGTGCTCGCCGGCGTCGTTGGGGTAGAGGATGGCGCTGATGGCCTCGGCCTCGGCGCGCTCGGCATCGGCCAGGGCGTAGTCGCCGCGGTTGAATGCCTCAAGGTCAAAGTGCTCCTCGACCGGCTCTGCGGCCCAGACGCGCAGCTTGTTGACGGTCTCGCCGGCATAGCCCACAACGGGGATGTCATAAGGGACGGCCAGGATATCCTGCGTGTCCACCGTGCGGTAGAACGTGCGGCCGTTCTCCTCAAAGCCCTCAACATGGCCACCAAACTTGATGGTCACGGCCTTGTCCTGACGACGGACCTCCCAGGGATAGCCGTGGGTGAGCCACTCGTCGGTGGCCTCGACCTGGCTGCCGTTGACAATCTCCTGCTTAAACAGGCCGTAGCGGTAGCGCATGCCGTTGCCGTAGCCGGCAATGCCCTCGGCTGCCATGGAATCCAGGAAGCATGCGGCCAGACGGCCCAGGCCACCGTTGCCAAGCGCCGGATCGGGCTCCTGGTTCTCGATGACGGACAGGTCAAAGCCCATGTCGTCGAGCGCCTCGGCGACCATGTCGCGCACGCCAAAGTTGAGCAGGTAGTTGTCGAGCAGGCGGCCGATCAAAAACTCGATCGAGAAGTAGTACACGCGCTTCTTGCCCTCGGCGGTGGCGCGGGCGTCACTCTTGGTGGCAACGGTACGCGCCTTCTCGGCCACGAGCTTGGCCAGGGCGTTAAAGCGGTCGAGGTCGCTGGCGGCCTCGACGCTCTTGCCGCTAATGCTCATGACGGCATCGCGATAGAGCTCGGTAAACTCTTGCTTGTTATCGAAGATCTTATTCATACGTTCCTTTCCCCCGGGGATGTTTCTCCCGGAACGGTTATGACATGTATCCTACGCCCCCGCGGGGCGGGTAATTACAGCTGTAACGGTTTTGTTACGCTTTCTTAGCAGGAGCCTTAACGGCAGCTGCCTTAGCCTTGGGAGCGGCCTTTTTGGTGGCTGCCTTTTTGGCCGTGGCGGACTTGGCCGTGGCCTTGGCGGCGGGCTTGGTTGCCTTCGCCTTAGCCGGAGCCTTCTTAGCAGCCGCAGGCTTGGGCTTCACCGAAGACATACGCTTTTTGGGCGCAGCCTTGGGCTCCTCGACCACTGGCGGTTTATAGCTGCTGGGACCACGGCGCTTAAGCACCACGCCTGCCAGGCCGGGAACCTTAATCTCGATGGAGTCCATCTGCCCGTTCCAGGGATAGGGCTCGCTCGAGCAGGTGTAGGGCTCCTCGCCGGCATAGCCGCTGCCGCCAAACTCGGGACGGTCTGAGTCAAAGATGACCTCCCAGTCGCCCTCGCGCGGCACGCCCACACGGAAGCTCTCGTAGCTCGCCGGGTCAAAGTTGATCAGGATCACCAGATCGTCGTCGACGTCCTCGCCCTGACGCACAAAGCTCACGATGGACTGCTTGGAATTGTCCGCATCGATCCAGGTAAAGCCGTCGTCGGTGTAGCCGCGCTCGTACAGGGCGGGCTCGGCGGTGTACAGGTGGTTGAGCGCCTTGATAAACGCCTGATGATGACGGTGAGTCTCGTACTCCTCGGTCAGGAACCACTGGATGGACTCGTAGTAGCGCCACTCAATAAACTGGCCAATCTCGTTGCCCATAAAGTTGAGCTTGGCGCCGGGGTGCGTCATTTGGTAGAAAGCCAGCGTGCGCAGGCCGGCAAACTGACGCCACCAGTCGCCCGGCATACGGCCGATCAGCGAGCACTTGCCGTGGACGACCTCGTCGTGGCTCAGTGGGCAGATAAAGTTCTCGGTAAAGGCGTACATGATGGAGAACGTGAGCAGCCCGTGGTTGCCGGGGCGCCACGGAAAATCGGTCTGCATGTAGTGAAGGGTGTCGTTCATCCAGCCCATGTCCCACTTGTAGTGGAAGCCCAGGCCGCCGTCCTGCGGCGGGTAGGTCACGAGCGGCCACGCGGTGGACTCCTCAGCCATCATCATCACGTCAGGGAAGTGGGCCTCCACGGCGCAGTTGACCTGGCGGATAAACGCGCTGGCGTCCAGGTCCTCCTCGGTACCGTACTTGTTGAACTTCTTTTGGCCGGGATCGTCAATGCCAAAGTTGAGGTACAGCATGCTGGACACGCCGTCCATGCGAATGCCGTCAACATGGAAGTTCTCGAGCCAGTACAGCACGTTGGAGACCAGGAAGGAGCGGACCTCGCCACGGGCGAAGTCGAACTTGTGCGTGCCCCAGTTAGGGTGAATCTCGTGCTCAAACAGCATGTGGCCGTTAAAGGTGGCAAGGCCGTGGGAGTCGGCGCAAAAACCGCCAGGCACCCAGTCCATGATCACGCCGATGCCTGCCTCGTGGCATGCATCGATAAAGTGCATGAGCTGCTGCGGGTTGCCGTAGCGCGACGTGGCGGCATAGTAGCCGGTCGTCTGGTAGCCCCAAGAGCCATCGAAGGGATGTTCCATAAGTGGCATGACCTCGATATGTGTGTAGCCCATGTCGCGCACGTAGTCCACGAGCTCCACCGACAGGTCGTCGTAAGTGTAGAACTCGCCACGTTGCGCGGGGAAGGGATCCATGGGGCCGGGGTAGTTGCCGTACTCGTCCGGCTCGCCCTGCGGTGCGTCGCCATGGCGCTTCCACGAGCCAATATGCACCTCGTAGATGTTAAGGGGCTGTGACATGTGGTTATGGCCGGCACGATGCTTGAGCCATGCGGCGTCGTTCCACTTGTAGCCATCGAGGGTCCACAGCACGCTCGCCGTTCCCGGAGGGCACTCGGCCTTAAAGGCATACGGATCGGCCTTGTAGAGCTTCTCACCCTCGTTGGTCTCGATAAGGTATTTATAGAGCTGGCCCTGCTCGGCGCCAGGAATAAAGCCTTCCCAAATAGCGCTCGTATGCACGGGCACCAGCGGGTTGGCTTCTTCATCCCAGTCGTTAAATTCGCCAATGACATGCACGCTCTTTACATCGGGCGCCCAAACGCAAAAGCGCCAGCCGCGCGTACGGTTCTGCGTGTCGGGGTGCGCGCCCATCTTTTCCCAGCTGCGCTCCCACGTGCCGATGCCAAATAGATAGACATCGTCCTTGGTGAGCTCCGGTGCGTGCGGGGCGGCTTTACGGGTTGCGGGCTTTTTAGCCGTTGGCTTTAGCTTTGTATCGCTCACGTTTGATCCCATCATGACGCGGCAGCGTGTTGCCTTGGTGACTAGATGCGAAAGGTCCAAGGCTGCACGAATCGAAGGGACGGCGATAGTTCTATGATTCGTTCCACCTCGCGTGCTCGGTGGAACTTTCGGCAGAAACTACGATAACACCTGTACGTTACTTTTATGAAGGAAAGTGGTTTTTGGGCGGCGTTTAATCGGTAAGCGCCATGTTTAGACCACTGGCAGAATTGCGATGGTAAAACTCTTGACAGTTTTACCAATAAGGGTTTTTTGATTGTTGGTTTGACGTTTGGTAAAACGTTTTTAGCAGGTTGTTTACCATTTGACATCGAAAGGTACTTTTATGTCCCAAACCGCCGCTCCCAATGTCGCTTTTATTTTCGATTGCGACGGCACGCTGGTTAATAGCACCCCCGTTTGGGCCTATGCCCAGCCCGAGTTATTGCACCGCCACGGAGTTGACGTGACGGTCGACGATTTTGCCCAGTTTGAGCATTTGTCGCTCGAGGACGAGTGCCAGGCCTACCACGACACCTGGGGCATTGGAGCGAATGGCGAGGAGCTGTATCGCGAGCTGAGCGACATCCTGATCGATGGGTACTCCAAGGTGCCGCCGCGCGAGGGGCTCCTGGCATTTTTGGAGCAGACGAAGGCGGCGGGCATTGCCTTGTGCGTTGCCACGTCCACGCCGGCCGAGCTGGTTAAGTCTGCGCTTGCGGGCGCCGGGCTCGACGCGTACATGGAGTTTGTTACCACGACGGGCGAGGCAGGACGCTCCAAACAGTTCCCCGACGTATACGAGCTGGCGCTGCGCCGCCTAGAAGAGCGCCACGGGCACAAGTTTGAGCGCGCGTGGGTGTTTGAGGACGCCGTCTTTGGCCTAAGGAGTTCTGGGGTCGCCGGCTTTAAGCGTGTAGGTATTTATGACCCGCACGGCCGCATGAAGCGCGACGATGTGCGCGCCAACTGCGATATCTTTATCGACAGCTACGAGGAGCTGGATCTGGCCCGCCTGCTTGCGTTTGAGGGATAGGCGAGAGCTGTGGCTTGTAAGGTATTAGTGGTTTGCGGCTCGCCCTTGGTGGCGAGCGCGGATCTGTTGCGTAGGCTAGTAGGGGAGTGCGACCACGTTGTCGCCGTGGACCGCGGTCTCGACGCGCTGCTGGGCGCTCGCCTGAGCTGCGACGTGTATGTAGGGGACGCCGATACGGTAAGCGAAGCCGGTCGCGCTCTTGTTGATGCCACTGAGGACTTTGAAGTTGAGCGCCACGACCCGTACAAGGACTATACCGATCTGGCGCTGGCGCTCGATTCCGTCCGCCGTCGCTGGCCGGGCACCGAAGTGGTTGCGACCTGCGCCACGGGCGGCCGCCCTGATATGGCGCTATCCGTACTGGGGCTGCTCGCGGGTTACGAGGATGCCCCTGTCTGGATTGCTGAAGACGAGACCACGGCCCGCATCCTTCGCGCCGGCGAATCATGGACCATCGAAGGTGCCGAGGACAAGACGTTCTCCATCATCGCCATAGCCCCTGGGACGGTTGTAAGCGAGCACGGCCTAGAGTGGGAACTAGATCACAGCCCCCTGGGCTTGTTGGCCGACACGGGCATTAGCAACGTCGTAAAAGGAACAGCTAAAATAGACGTTCACCAAGGAACCGCGATAGCGTTTTTGCTGCGTGAGGGTTTTATCGGGACGGTGGGTTAATTGACTAATTTTGCCGAAGTCAAAATTAGTCAATTCAGCCCCGTCCCAGGAAAACCCGTAAGTAAGATAATCAACTCAAAAAAGTCCTTGCACGTCGCGCCAACTTCCCCTATAGTATCTCCTCGTCACGGGGGCGTAGCTCAGCTGGGAGAGCGCTTGACTGGCAGTCAAGAGGTCAGGGGTTCGATCCCCCTCGTCTCCACCATCGTGAATGTAAGGCCTTCGGAATTCCGAAGGCCTTTTTTTCATGCTAAAATTCCTCGCGCTATTACCTCACATCCACACCAACAAAAAGTTGCACAATTTATTTCACATGTCTGTACATAGTTTGTTAGACAAGCGCAATTTCCAGTGCAGCTCGCAATTTCATTTGGGCTTCAGGAACGCTCCCAATTATTGCCAGCACCCCAATAACCTGCGCCAACTTGAACAACATTCCAAAACAACCCCCTTTAGCACGTTAAATGAACGATATGTGGTCCAACGCAGCCCAAATCAGTTTCGCTAACAGCTTGTGCTAGGATACCTAACGTTACATGAGTTCAACTGTGCTCACGACTCCAATAGGCCACGTAGCGCAGGGTCGATCAGCATCCGGCCGTAACGGCGGTGCCAGAAACACCACGAGCTCCAATATCAATTGCCATGCGTGATTTTGCACTTGGTTTTGCGGTCATTTAAAAGTTCGCATCGTGTAGTGTATCAAGTTGCCACGGCAATCCTCAGCAGTCTTTAGCTGGCTGCGTGCGGTCCAGTTTTGTTCCCGCTTGACTGGCTCGCACGCAGCCAGCTGGGGTCGCGGTCATTTTTGTTATACACGTCCGCGTCTCTAGCAACTGCATTTGTACATACCGTTCACGGTGGGGCAGAGCCACGTGCTTGTCTAACTGGGCTCAGGGTTTGAATATGGAGCGCCTTCGCGCACAAGCGCCCTGGCGAAGCCATACCCAAACCCCGTGAGCCACACGTAAGACAGCAAGGGGGTGGTGCTCGTGTGGTATGTGATCCAGGTCATCAACGGTCGCGAAGACATAATGCGCGAGCGCATCGAGCGTATGGTGCCAGCGGGCGCCATGCAGGAGCTCTTTTATCCCCAATATCAAACCGAGATCAAGGTACACGGCGAATGGGTCAATACGATCATGCCACTGTTCCCCGGTTATCTTATCTGCGATACGGCAGATCCTCGAACCGTTCAACAGTATTTGCTGCGAATGGACGATTTTGCCCGGGTGCTTGCGCAGGACGGTCAGTTTGTGCCGCTGGCAAAAGAAGAGGTCCAGCTTATTGGCAGCTTTACGCATAGGGAAGACCGCGTAGTGCCCATGAGTGAGGCCCTAAAAGACGGCGACCAGGTCGTAGTAACGGCTGGTCCACTGCTGGGCCACGAAGGCCTCATCAAAACCATTAATAGACGCAAGTGCACTGCTTATTTGGAGCTCGACCTGTGCGGCCGGCGCGTAACCACCCGCGTTGGCCTTGCCGTTCTTTCAAACGAGCAGCGCGTCATGCGCAACCTTAAAAAGGCGATCGCCTAGCTGCAGACGGTCGGTACACAGAACAGGGAGGATCCCCGACCCGGGGACGAAGTGTTGGAAGAGAACGTGTCGGATAAAACTAAATATATAACTGATGTTCCTTGTGGTACGTCAATGATCGCTCAAGTCATTGATCGGCAGAATGGCTCTCATGCTCCTGTGGCGACGGAATTTCCGCCTCCCGTCGAGAACCCTGCTCCGGCGCAAGGTTTCGTAGCGACAGGAAGCTATAAGGCACCCGCTGCCGATCCCAATGCTGCTGCTCCCAAGAAAGGTGGGCCAGGCTACTTTGCCTTCAAGCGAGCCTTTGACATCGTGTTCTCTGCTGGCGTCTGCGTGGTATTGGCTATCCCCGTCGTAGCCGCATGCATCGCCATAGAGATTGACTCTCCCGGCAAGCCGTTTTTTCGCCAAAAGCGAGTCGGTAAGGGCGGCAAGCCTATCTATATCTTCAAACTCCGAACCATGGTCTCTGATGCTCACGAGCATCCTGAGAAGTACATGACTCCCGAGCAGTTGGCGCAATGGCAGCGCGAACAAAAGGTTGACGATGACCCTCGCATTACGCGCGTTGGTCGTTTTCTACGTCACACTTCGCTCGACGAATTGCCGCAGTTCATCAACGTTCTTATAGGGGATTTATCCGTTATTGGACCAAGGCCTGTGACGCTCGAAGAAACCTACGAGTACGGTGACGCTCGCGACGAAGTTCTTGCTTGTAAGCCGGGCATTACTGGCTGGTGGGCCGCAACGGATCGTAATGACTCGACTTGGGGGAGTGGTCAGCGACAGGCCCGTGAACTCTTCTACGTTCGTCATCAGTCGCTTGGACTTGACGCCCGCGTGTTCGTCAAAACGTTCAAGGCGATGAGGAGGGGAAAATAATAATGCAATACCCTGCCTATACCGTACTTATGAGCCTGTATGCTAAGGAGCGCCCAGAGTACCTTAAAGAGTCGATTGACAGCATGCTTGCTCAGACCGTGCCGCCGACTGAAATTGTCATGGTCAAAGATGGTCCATTGACGGACGAACTGGAAGCCGTGCTTCTGGATTATGACTCCGCACACCCCAAATTGTTCAACTTCGTTTCGTACGCTAAGAACCGCGGTCTCGGATATGCCCTGCAGCAGGGCATGCTCGCCTGCTCCAACGAGATTGTCGCTCGCATGGACACCGATGACGTTGCCCGACCCGACCGCATGGAGAAGCAGCTCGCCGCCCTAGATGGCGGTCTCGACATGGTCGGCAGCGATGTTTCCGAGTTCATTGATTCGCCCGACAAGCCCGTAGCCACAACCGAACTACCTAAAGGCTTAGATGCAATCCTTGCCTACTCCAAGAGACGCAATCCCTTTCGTCACCCTCCCATGACGTTTAGAAAGTCAAAGGTGATGGAAGCGGGCAACTACAGTTCAGACTTCCTCTATTTTGAGGACTGGGACCTCTTCAACAGAATGCTCGCGTGCGGCTGCTGTGCGGACAATTTGGGTGAGCCCTTAGTTGCCATGCGCGTAAGCGAGGACTTCTACGCCCGCAGGGGCGGAGTTCAGTACCTCAAGTACGCCAAGGCCTTCAAGAGAGCGCAGGTAAAGCGGGGCTATTTCACTGAACGCGACTATGTCTGCTCATATGTGCCGCACGCGCTGGTCTGCCTTATGCCCAATTCGCTGAGGTCGCTGATCTATCGAATTCTTCTACGGAGGGCGTAGCAAAATGGCTTCCGAAGTCGATTACCCTCTGGTAAGCATTATCGTCCCCATGTACAACGTGGGGAAGTTCGCACTTCCTTGTGTGAGGTCGCTGCTCAGTCAGACGTATCCGAACATCGAGATTCTTATCGTGGACGATGGCTGCACAGATAATACTATAGATTTGATTGAAGACACCGTCGGAGACGACCCACGCGTTGTGATTCACCATAAGGAGAACGGGGGTCTCTCTTCCGCTCGCAATTATGGCACGCAACGATGCCGCGGCAACTATCTCATGTATGTTGACGGAGACGACCTCATCGACCCGCGAACCATTGAGCTTATGGTTGAAGCCGCCCTGAAATACCAGGTGACTCTTGTTGCAGGGTCTTTCGCCAAGACGCCCCTTCTCGAGAACTACGAGATTGAGCAGGCTGCTGAGTTCAAGGTGGAGTCCGGTGCTGAGCGTTTTAGGAAGCTGCTTTTATTCAACGGGGAGAGTGGCTCAGCGTGCGGCAAGCTCTTCGCCCGGTCCCTGATCCCTTACCTTGCCTTTCCCGAGGGGCAGCTTTTCGAAGACATGGGCGTGATCGCCTCTATCTGTTCGCGTGTTGGGGAGATTGCCTTTTCTGATGCTCCTTTCTACGCGTATGTAACGAGACCCGGCTCCATCACCACGTTTAAGAAGCAGGGCCCCAAGCACGCGCAAGACATGGATGAGACTATCGAGACCGTGCGACTAATTGCCGGGGGCGGCTTTAAAGACGAGTTTGAGTGCTTTCGAGCTTACTGTACGCTGCGCGTCGACCTTGATGCCTTTGGCGACAGGGCTGAAGGGCGGTCGTATCTGAAGCGTGCTCGCGAGCTTGTGGGGCGAGCTTCACGGAGCCCTTTGGCGTCCCGTACCTGGAGGCTGCGGTGCATGCTCTTCGCGATCTCCCCAAAGGCGCACAACGCCTTCTACGCCTTCTACGCCGCAGTCTCGGGCAAAGCAATTGGATAAACCCCAAGAAATTAAGGGTTGATAAGGTGAGATTTTGTGCAATCGTTCCCGAATGCAACGTCGAGAACTTTTTTGGCGAGTGCTTGGCTAGCATCGCACGTCAGGACCACTTTGAGTACGAGGTCGTCATTGTCGACGACGGATCGACTAACGGCATCTCTGAGGGCTATGTACAACTTGCTGAGCAGGTGCAGTGATGCAGATCTATCTAGTTGCGTTTGCATTCCATATTGCTTTGCTTTATCTCTCAGCGCGCATCGGCGATAAGCGAGTTGGGCTTGTCCTCGCGATAATATCGGTTCTGCCCCTTTGTGTAGTGGCGGGTGCTAGAGATATAACCGTTGGAACAGATACTTCGGCATATCCTCTAAGCTGTTTTAATGCGTCTCAAGTTTATTCGCCTATAGGAGCCCTCAGCGCTTGCTCGGATCAAGAGCCGATTTTTGTGCTTTTATTCTGGTTTCTAGGGAGATTGACTGGCGATTTCAACGCAGTGCTTTTCTTCTGTGAGTTAATATTTTTTCTTCCTTATGTTCTGGTTGCAAAAAAACAATTTCCTCAAGGGTATCCTGTCATCGGATTCTTTCTTTGTTTCATTGTCTTTGGATACACGCTAAACATACTCAGGCAGTGCCTAGCAACAAGCATGCTCGTCTTGATGGTTTATGAGCTGATTCACGGGAAAAATCTACCTGCTTTTGTTTTTTTGGCGATTGCCGTTGGTTTTCATAGGATGTCAATTGTGGGCATTTTTGTTTGGGTTATCTACATTGCTTGTTGCGAGAGCAGGGGTGTTCGCTCATCCAAAACTCTTGCTATGTTGTTTTGCTTCGGCATTGCCGTCTGTGCTGTCAGTGCAGTTTTGATTGGGCCAGATTTAATGGATCTGGTCTCGTCCTTTACGTCGTCATATTCGTTTCAAGTGAAACATGCTGGAATGGGTTCACTGAACAACACGATGTTAATTTACCTGCTTTTTTGTATGATTATGTTGTTTTTGGGCCATAAAAGTTCAATGGGACCTGCTAATCGGGAGATGCTTAATTTTTACATCTGCTGCGGCGTATCCTCGGCTGTGTTCGCTCAGTTTGCAAGCATAAGTCCCGAGTTGATTAGACTCAGTTTCCCATTTCTTTTTATCTCGGGATTCCTCTATCCATTTTTATCGGAGAACCTTGGTAACGAGCGTTTGCTATCCGGGGTACTTGCAATTACTTTTTGCGTGCTCTATTTCGCTATCACATTCGTATTTGGCGGCAGCTGCAATCTTTTCCCGTATTCCTCAGCGCTTTTAGGAGTCTTTTATGCTTGATGTGAAGCCCGATATTTCCATTATCGTGCCTGTCTACAATACCGAAAGCTTCCTACCAGCCTGCTTGGAGTCTATTGATGCCCAAGGGCGAGGAGCGTATGAGGTTATCCTTGTTGACGATGGCTCAACTGATGGGTCACCTAAGATATGTGACGAATATTGCAAAGGGAACAAAAAGGCCTTCGCAATCCACAAGGATAACGAAGGCTTATTAGCCGCGCGGCGGGACGGCCTTCGTAGGGCGAAGGGGCGCTATGTCCTCGCTCTTGATTCTGACGATTGTCTTCTGGCGGGATGTCTCAAGAAAGTCTGCTCTGCCATCACATCGTCAAATGCGGATATCATTTCTTTCGATTTCACCATGAAACTAGATCCTGTTCGGCCATCGTTGAAGGCCTGCATTTCTCCTGGGATACATGTTGGCGGAGATTTTGATGCCATTAGAAGTATGTTATGCGGCTGCGATTTCAACAGCGTTTGGAATAAGGTTATTCGCACCGATTTGTTCCCTGGATATGATTGGTATACAAACCGGACTGGCCTTATGCACGGAGAGGACCTTTGTCAGTTGCTTCCCGTCTTCGATAAGGCGCGTAGCCTCTTTCATATTGATGAGCCCCTCTATTATTACCGACAGCATGACTCTAACAGTACGAAAGTATTCCAAGAAAAGCAGGTGGCCGATTGGGGCCGAGTGTGCGATGAAATGCTTCAGTACGCGGCAAGATGGTCGAAAAGCGCGCATCTAAATGCAAGGCGCGGCATTTGTCAGCATTATTGCGATCTCGATGAGATCCTGTGGCGTTGTGATCTGGATGATGAGGCAAAAAATACATTCGATAAAATGATCAAACTTGAGTATCGTAAGCGCGTTAGCGGCTTCCCTGATTTAGTTCATAGCATGGTTTTGTCGAATAACGTCATTGTTTCTTCAACTTCCCGCAAGGCGCTTGGCGTTTTCAAGGCTATTCGGCGGAGTTCTATATAGTGCGCCTTGCATCTTTATTGCCTTCTTTCTGCGGGGCAATTGCATTTAGGTATTTCATCCCCCCCCCCTTCAAGTCCATTGGAGTTGCGAAATTGCGGTTTTCTATCCGTCGATTCTATTTTAATAGATTGGCTAACGTCTCCTTCGTCTTTAAAGGAGGATGCTGTCGGTGAAGCACAATACATTCTACAAGAACACGCTTTGGCAGTATGGCCTTCAGATACTCAAGTATCTCTTTCCGCTGCTGCTTATTCCCTATCTTACTCGCATCCTCGGGACTGAGGGCTATGCCGTTTACGCCTATGTTCTCTCCTTCATGGGCGTGGTCCAAACCATCGCCGATTTCGGCTTTACACTCTCTGGTACCAAGAAGGTAGTTGATCTCAGGGGGGACACTACAGCTCTCTCCCGCCTCGTGGGGGCGATAACGGTCGCACGCCTCATGTTGCTCTGCGGCCTTTTCTTCTGTGTCATGGTAGTAACACGCTTTATTCCTATTATGGCCGAGAATACGGTCTACGTCATCTGGGCGTTCTTTGCAACGGCAGGTCGCACAGTGCTGCCCGACTTCATCTTTCAGGGAAATGAGCGTATGGGGCCTTTGACGACCCGATATTTCGCATCCAAGGGAGTGCAGGTCGCGCTTACGATCCTTCTCGTACGCGGGCCGGGGGACCTTATCCTCGTTGCCGTAGCTGACGTACTGTCGGAGATCGTCGACATCGCATGGAGCTATCGCGCCCAGAAGCGCATGTTCGGCGTCGGTATAGCAAGGCCCACCTTTAAGGAGAGCTTCGAGGAACTACGCGTCTCCGCCATCTATTGCGTTTCGAACGTCAGCTCCTCTCTTTTCTCTGGATTCACAACGGTGATTATCGGGTTAGCGATCACAAGCAAGACGGACATCGCCTTTTGGTCGCTTACGCTCACGACTGTGAATGCCGTGCAGTCGCTCTACACGCCTATTGCTAACAGCCTTTACCCCCATATGATCAAGAACAGAGACTTCGGGTTCGCACGAAAGTTGGCGCTGGTTGCGTTGCCTGTTCTCGTCCTAGGTATCGTTGCGTATTGCGCTCTCTCTAAGCCTATCATGCTCGTCCTCGGAGGACCCGAGTACGTTGGCGGTGCCCATGTTATGTGGATGATCTCGCCGATCTTTATCTTCTCAGTTTACGGAATTCTGATTGGCTGGCCGGTTCTGGGCGCCATGGGGCATGTAAAGGAGCTGACCGTCTCGACGTTATTCACTGGGATCGTTAATGTGGTCTCGCTTCTGGCACTTTACCTTGCCGGGTTGATAACCCTTGATGTTATCTGTGTTGCTCGCTGGGGTTGCGATGCCTTGTTGTTGCTAGTAAGAGTTTTCATGCTCTGGCGCGCGGCGCGGTCGAAGACAGACTTTCATAAGAATCCTAAGGAGTAATGATGCAGTACCTTCCCACAATGGAAATCCAAAAACTCTTGCTTGCTATGCTCGTCGATTTTGACAGGATGACAAACGAGCATGGGCTTCGTTATTCACTTGATGGCGGCACGCTTCTAGGTGCCGTGAGACACAGAGGATTCATTCCTTGGGATGACGATATCGACGTCATTATGCCCAGGCCTGATTTCGATGAACTTGCATCACATCCCGAGTGGGTGCCTGCTGGGTTGACTGCCAATATTCCTGGACGCAAGGGGTACATCTATCCCTTCATGAAACTGACCAACCCTTCATGGAGGGCGCAGGAACCGCACTTAGAAGAGGTGATCGAAGAGTTTCTCTGGATCGACATTTTTCCCGCTGATGCCATGCCTGACGAAAATACTGAGAAAGCGACCCTAATGGCGGCTCAGGAAAAGACATTCTTTAGGGCATTGCGGTCATACGTAAACATCAAAACATCTACTTCAAATCCCTTGAAAAAGGTCGCAAAACATGTCCTATTTCCGATTCATAGGGCGTTGTTTCCTGCGGAAAAGCAGTTTTCCGAGCTAGGGGAGAGGGCTCGTGGTCTTCAGTTCGGAGATACGCATGAAGCGGGGGATGTTGTTTGGGGGCCCTACAAGCCTGATAAGCCAGGTTTTCCCACCGAGGACTTCGACAACTTGATCGATATGGAGTTCGAGGGTCGTACTTTCAAGGCGTGTCCGCACTGGGACGCGTACCTAAGGGGGCTCTACGGCGACTATATGCGGCTTCCGCCTGAGGACCAGCGGGTCACTCATGGGATGAAGGTATGGAAGGTAAATTCCGGGGAAGGAAAATAATTCATGAACGTGGCAATCATCATCGCGGGCGGTGTAGGCTCGCGTATGGGGCAAGAGATCCCCAAACAGTTCATCAATGTTGGCGAGAAGCCCGTCATCGTCTACACTCTCGAGGCTTTTCAGGAGCACCCGCTTGTGGATGCCATTGAGGTCGTATGCCTAGCCGGCTGGGAGCAGGTCTTACGCGCCTATGCAAGGCAGTACAAAATTGACAAGCTGAAGTGGGTAGTCAAAGGCGGTGCCTCTGGTCAGGAGTCTATCCGCAACGGCGTGTACAACTTTGAGGGTGTGCTTGCCGAAGATGACATTTGCATCGTTCACGACGGCGTGCGCCCCATGCTCGACCCAGAGGTTATCACCGACGTCGTCCGCGTGGCTAAGGAGCGCGGCAACGCTGTCACAAGCATGCCTTACAACGAGCAGATTTTCCTTGTGGACAAGAAGGATTCCGCCACCACTACGCAGTACATCCCCCGCGAGACGCTTCGTCGTGTGTCTACACCGCAGGCCTACCGTTTTGGGCTCCTCGACTCCAAATATCACGAGGCTTTTGAGAAAGGTGTCGGAATCGACGGCTCCAACTACACGAACACAATGATGGTCCAGCTGGGCGTGAGGCTCAACTTCGCCGTCGGGTCGGACCGCAACATCAAGCTCACCACGCCGGAAAACCTCGAGTTCTTCCGCGCATGGGCGACGGAGAGGGATGCCCGCGATGAATAGGCTCAAATGCCCAGAGTATATCGCCGACGTTGACAAAGTTTGCTCGCTTCCCCTGCCATGGGAGAAGCTCGCGAATAAAACGGTCGTCATCTCCGGTGCGACCGGTTTGATCGGGACCTTCCTCGTCGACGTTCTGATGCGCAAGAACGACATTGATGGGGCGCGGTGTAGCGTCATCGCTTTGGGGCGCAACATCGAGAAAGCGCGCTCGAGACTGCCGTACTTCGGTCGAGACCACTTCTCGTTTGAGGAGGGCTCCGTTGCTGCGATAGGTTACAGCCCTGCCGCCCCCGCGGACTACGTTTTGCACCTAGCGAGCTCCACTCACCCGCGCCAGTACGCTACCGATCCCATCGGCACCATCCGAGCCAACGTGGACGGCTTACAGAATCTCCTCAGCTATTCAGCCGAATGCGGTGCTAGGCTACTCTTTGCCTCATCGGTCGAGATTTATGGCCAGAACCGCGGTGACGTGGAACGTTATGATGAAAAGTACTGCGGGAACATCGACTGCAACACTCTTCGCGCCTGCTATAACGAATCAAAACGACTAGGCGAGGCTATGTGTCAAGCTTACCGTTCGCAGAAGGGGGTCGAGGCCGTTATCGCGCGCATCGCGCGCGTCTACGGGCCCACACTACTGCCCGATGATTCCAAGGCGCTCTCCCAGTTCCTACATCGCTCGCTTGCCGGCGAGGACGTTGTACTCAAGAGCGAGGGGACGCAGAAGTTCTCTTACCTGCACGTCGCAGACGCCGTGTCTGGTCTGCTTCATATACTGCTCCTTGGTATCGACGGGGAAGCCTACAACCTCGCAGATAGGGAATCCGATGTAATGTTGAAGGATCTTGCGGGACTTGTAGCTAAAGCCAGTGGTGTTAAAGTTGTATTCGAATTTCCCGACGCTCAGGAGGCGGCAGGGTACTCTAAGGCCACGCTTGCGCTGATGGATGGAAACAAGGCACGTGACGAACTTGGTTGGTCTGCGCATATGGGCATCTCCGAAGGCATATCAAGAACGCTTTGTGTTCTCCGCTCGCTCAATAATCCCGGGGGATGCTGATGGGCGCAAAGGCGATTTGGCATGGCTTCAGAAATATGGTTTTCGGAAGGTACGATGACGATAAGTTTTGGAGAAGGCGACACGCCCTTCTTACTGGAAGTGCCCGGGGTATCCGCAAAACTTATTATTCGTTGTATGTTCACCACGAGATGCGCAGGAGCTGTGCGGATATCATGCCTGGATGGAGCGACGATGCTTCATGCGTGTGCGAGAATTTTTTGGCGCCACCCAATATCACTGCGCACGGCATCAACGGTATAGTCATTGCGGGGGGGGGCAACCATAGGGCGAAATGTGACCATCTTTCACCAAGTAACTATAGGACGCAGCAGAGGGAAAGCTCCCGTTATTGGTGATAATGTCTTCATCGGTCCCGGCGCCAAGATTTTCGGAGGAATTCGCGTTGGTAATAACGTCAAGATCGGAGCAAACTGCGTTGTATTCCAAGACGTACCCGATAACTCGACGGTTGTTCTCGATAAACCGCGAATTATTGAACATAAGCAGCCTTCACCTTATATCGTTGCCGAGGAAGGCGAGTATAAACCTCGCGAGTGGTAGACATATGGAAGTTTGTATACCAATGCCAACTCGCTCCGATGCGACTGGGGGCAAACACGCTTTCCTTGTTATGGCTCATAAGGACAATGAGGTTCTTCACACCCTGATGAGAGCCCTCGATAATGAACGAAACGACATCTTCATCCCTATGGATGCAAAAAAGCGGATGGAAAGAAAATCGCTTGTTGGCTTTTGTCAGTAAGACGGGGATCTTTTTAATTCCTCGTATCAGAGTCACTTGGGGCGCGTATTCGCAAATCGCCTGTGAACTCAACTTTCTCAACTCCGCAGTTGCAAAGGGACACTATTCCTATTCTCACCTTTTGAGCGGTCAAGATCTTTCTATTTAAAGTCAGGACCAGATTCACTCATTCTTTGACTCTTGTGGAAATAAAGAGTCCATTCGCTTCGAAAACCACAACAGGGACTATCGGAGAAGAATCGGTGAGCATGTTATCTAGAATACTTTCGGGATAAGCAAATCTCAGGTTTTCTTACGAAAGATGGATGGCCTTCTATCGAGTCTTTTGCAGAGTTTTAGGAAGCCTGCTAGAGACTTGGAATTGATGAAAGGTGACAACTGGTTTTCAATCACCGTTGGCCTCGCTCGTTACCTTGTCAAGAATGCCTCGTCGATACGTTCGGTTTTCTGGGATTCTATGTGCGGCAATGGAATCTTCCTGCAAACTGAGGTTTGGGATGCGGGGAGTAGATTTAGATGCTTTCGAGCCCCGGCGATCAAAGGGATGATGCGATAATGCGGCTTATCGATTGGGGTGCTGATGAGTCACCCCGTGTGTCGGGAATTGCAGACTTAGAACTCATCAGGAATTCAAGAATGATGTTCGCGCGCAAATTCGATTCAGAAATCGATAGCGATATCGTCAAAGCTATTGAATCAATGGTTGGATAGATCTTTTTTCTAACAGTTTAAATAGCAGTTTATGATTCGGCGGTCGCATGGCCCCCGAATGCTATGCTCTTCAGCCAAATAGAGAATGTGCCCGAATGCTCACCCGAATCTATATTTGTCGACAATTCCTTCGGTTGACACTCGGGTGAATGGAACAGATGGATATGAAAGGAGCGACCCCTCGAGATGCTCGCGACGGGTCGCTCCGCTGACGAGCTCCCGTTGTTCGGCGAGGATGTCGACAAAGAAACTGCCGCTCATGAGTGAGAAGATTCGTCCCTCTAATGGGCATTGCTCTTGAGCGCTCCTCAAGCCGCCCGTGTCGGGATGCTCTTCTTCACGTCCAAGCGCCTCGCGTCCCAGTTGAGTACGAGGCCGAGCTGTGCGGCGCCAACAACAAGACCATCTCCGAATGGCGGAACCGCCTGCTCGCCATGGCAGCCGGGCACTTGGACCGGAAAGGTAGGGCTCCATATCCAGATGGCTGACGCAATTCACGCTACTTGGAGCGGGTAAAATAACACGCGCTATCTTACCCGTTAAATCCATATTTCATTGATTAGGGTTGATTTGTCTAATCTAACCTTATCAGTTTTATTTGCTATAGACACTAGCTTCCAGCCCTGCGCGGAGGCTCCGCTTGCCGTGAAGATGCGCACGTTTGTGTCGTCCGAAGTGGAGACCCATTTCGCGTTGAGGGCCAGGCTGGGGTTGCCTGCTGAATCTATCGCGTATGCACCGTCCTTGCGCGCCTCTATTACCCATCTCTGGGCGGCGGTGCCGTTCCTGGAAAACTGCTGGACGTTAGCCCCCGAGGAGAAGTTGGCGCTCTTCACGTCGAGTGCTAGGCCGGTCCCGGAGCAAACGATCTTGTACGCGCCGAACCTGCTGTCATAGGTGAGTCTGAAGCGCCCAGCTCCGGACCCGTTGCGATTCCAGAGCTGGGCGTTCGCTCCGTTCTCCGGCGAACAGCCCGAGATGTCTAGCATCGTCATGCCCGACCCGGCTTTTTCTATCTCGTACTCGCCGTCGGGGACGATTTGTACCGGTTTTGCTGCCTCACCTTGGTATGTGCTTTATGAAGTCATACTTTGCGGTCCACTTGTTGCTTGATGTCATGGTGACGTTGGAAGCGGCGGTGAGGTAGGCCTTGGTGTCGTCTGCCTTCCACTCGCGTTGATTCATGGCGCAGACGATAATGCCGTTCTGGATGCCGCTGATGCTGGGCGGGAAGGACTGGTTGTCGGCATCGATAGAGAAGCCCTCATCGCGAAAGTCAAGGTCTTTCTGAATTCGTTCGACATACCTGCGGCCCACTCATCATCCTTACCATTACGTATAAAGTAGTTATCTTTAAGACTGGTAGAACGTGTAGCGTAGCTGTCGGCGGTATAAATATTTTCGTGCCCCGGATGCGCGATTGCCATGAGCTCGTCGATGAGGCAGCAGTACAAATGACGCTGATCTAAATCGCCGTAGAAGTTATCGGACGTATAGTCCCAGGTGCAGTCGACCTGGTACCATTTTCCGTCGAGCTTGACGGCATTCCAGGTGTGGACATCATAGGTATCGCGGGTCTCTGAATTGGTGATGCCGGCAGCGGTGAGCAGCTTGGAATAGGCGCTTTCATACTCCTGACAGGTGCCTAGGCCGCGCGTGAGGGCACTCTCAGCAGATGACCACTTCAGCGAGTTGTCGTACTCAAGCTGATCTAGAAGCCAGTCATGAAGATAAAGGGCCATTTCGTATTCAGAACCATTTGTGTTTTGCCTGGCCTGGGACACTGCTTTATTAACAATACTCGCAACACTGGGATACGCATCATCTTCAACCTGGATATACGTGTTGGTGGGCAAGTAGTAAACGCCCGACGCCTTGTCCATGAGGTAAAAGCGGAAGTTGTATGATCCGCTAGCCGTCGTTGTGAACGTGAAGTCGTGGCTAACGCACGCGTCGGTGTACTTTGTCCACTCTCCGCGGCTTGGGTCGGCGACCGACTCGTAGGCGTACTCGTTGGGGTTGGAGTACGAGGGTGCATCCATGCGGAAAAGATAGCTGCCACTGCCACCTGTTGCGCTTACATGGAAGGTCGTTGGCTGTCCAAGTACTGGATCGTTCCATTCGACGGTGAGGGTGACACTGCCGCTGGTGGCGCTATCGCTGTGCTGATATCCATTTGCTGCGGCCTTTGTGGCTTGTTCCGAATCGGGCGACATGTCAGAAGCTAGGGAAACCTGAGGTTCCGCCTGATGCGAAATTGGATTCGCGAAATCGGATTCATTTTTGATAGACTCATTGCCGATCTCTCTTGTATCGATGTCGCCTGTCATGCTGCCGCTCGAATTGTCCGCTGCGCCAGTCTCAGACTGCTCCAAGGTGTTTTCTTGAAGCCGTTCTTCTTCCGCTAAAACCCTTACAGGTATTGCTGCGCTAAGCATGGATACGCAAAGAACTGCGCAGAGCGAGCGGTAAAAAAACTCGTTTCATAGCGGTGCCTCTCGATAAGGTGGGCGCCAAGGCCCGGAGGCGGCGCCAGGCCAACACTCCGTGTATATGTAAGTGGGGTTAATTTTACGGTAACGTCAGTCAACAACTGCAAACTTTTTGGACTGAGTTGGGGAGGGGATGTAGGTGCACCTGGAATCGGCAATGAGCTCGTATCGACGGCTATAGTTGGTTATTCAGGATGTAAAATCACAAACCAAGCTGGTTTACTACGGGTTATTAATTTGATTGGGGGCCAAAGATGGTGGATGAATCTATTCTTGTCTCGATTCTTGATTCAGTTGCATCCATGCTTCCCTCCCTAGTAGGCACCCTAATTGGCGGCGGCGTAACACTGCTCGCTACGCGTATGACTATCAGGCACCAAAACGAGCTTGAAGACAAGAAAAGAAGGTTAACGCTTAAGGACGATTGGCGACAATACGAAAGGGAGAACCTTACACGTCTTCAAGAGACGATTCAGCACAGTATGCGCGCAAACTTTAAATGCTATACACAAATGCTGGAGTATGCCGCGACCGGAAGAAATTATATCGAGTGGATTATTGACGACAATGATTCTGAAGCTCAGCGACATTATTTAGAGGATATCCTTCTACTCAGTGCACGTTTACCTGGAAATGACCTGAACGACGCCATGACTTTATACCGAGAGAAAACGCACCGAGTGACGCATGAGTCGCATAGCGAATCACAGCTGAACGCTGCAATGAACGAACTTTTAATTCAGTATGCCGCATGCATGGCGCTTGTGGGTGAAAGACTTCGGCGATGCGTGGGCGGCAATGAATAAATAGTTGCCTGAAACTAAAAGGGATAATTGCGGCGGTGGTTCAATAATGAAAATCGAAAAAGTTCATATCAAGGGTTTCCGTAACTTCGACGACGTTGTTGTTGAACTTGGGGAAAAGACTCTTATTTTCGGGCCTAACGATTCGGGGAAGACAAACTTCTTGCATGCGTTGAGGATTCTTTTCGATCCTAGCCTCTCCGCGAGGGATTTCGAGCTTTCTTCGTCCGATTTCAACTGTAGAACCAATCCTGATCGAGTGGAGATAACTGCGACATTATGCGACGTCCACGAGGATTGCCTGATCAGCGCATTCGGCGGCAATTTAGCCGAAGGCAGAACTGTTATTGGTTATACCTGCAACCGAGAAGGTGACTACAAGTTTCTGGTCGGAAATGAAAAACTTGGCATCGAGCACGTACAGTCACGCTTCTATATCAAGCATCTGGTGCTCGAGTATGTTAACAGCACCCGCGACGCCGCCCGCTTCCTAAAGCGCAGCCAGACTGCCCTGCTCGAGGCCGCACGCAATTCACGAAACGACGACGATGCTCATGACGACGACGTTTCGATCAAAGAGATTCAAAGCAGCCTCGAATCGCTGAACGACGGAATTAACGGGCTCCATTACATAACCAATGCTCTTAAAACTGTGAACGATGAGATGGCCAGGATGTCGGCCTTGAACGAGGGACGCGAGGCCCGTCTTGTGGCTGGAAACACGGACGCGGGCAAGCTTCTTGACAACCTTCAGCTCGCCTATCTGTCCGATGATGTTCCCTTGACTTTTGGCGGCGAGGGTCGAAGCAACCAACTGTTCTTCTCCACTTGGCTTTCTCAGAGAAATATTAAAAAGCCTGTTGAGAAGGTAAGCATCGTCGCCATAGAAGAGCCTGAGGCGCACCTTCACCCCCAGCAGCAGCGGGCATTGGCTAAGTACCTTTCCGGCTGTATTGACGGACAGGTTCTTCTGACGACCCATTCGCCTCAGATTGTCGAGCGGTTTGCTTCCGACGCGCTCGTGAAGATGGGCAACGAGGGCAAACCCACATGCTCCGGCATCGAGCTCAGAAGGAAAATCGATGCCTTGGGCTATCGTCTTAACCCTATTGTGGCGGAGGTGTTCTTCAGCCGCGGAGTGTTCTTGGTGGAGGGACCATCGGAAATCGTCTTCTTCCGGGCCCTTGCAGCAGCAATCGGCATAGACCTTGACCGAGAAAACCTGTCAATTCTTTCTGTGGATGGCATCGGTTTCAAACCTTACGTGCTTTGCTGCGAGGCGCTTGGGATTCCCTGGGTATTACGCACTGATAACGATGTATTCAAGGTCCCAAATAAGGAACGATATAGGCTTGCCGGAGTTGCTCGCGCATACGGGATCGTCGAATCGCTCGGACGTTCCTACGTTGAGGCGCTATGGCTGAGAATCAAGAATTCATTGACATGGGATGGCGGACCGGCTGTCCCTGTTGAAGTTGCATCCGCGGTGAATGAGCTGCGCGATGCCCTTGATTTTGAGGGAATATATCTTTCAGATCGCGACCTCGAGTACGATCTCATTGCAAGCGGTCTCCGCGGAGTTCTGGAAGAGCATTATGGAGTGGATAACCAAGAAGAGCTTTACGCCGCGATGACCGTGCGAAAGGCAGAGGGCATGCATGCGTTCATCTCTAAGTATCCAAGCGAACTGGGATGTCTTGCGGAAAGCACCTTCTGCAAGCCGTTGAGGAGACTCCAACTGCTGGCTTCTGTGGGTCACGGCGATGATTAAGCCTAGTGAGGAGCAGGCCAAGGTTATCGCCTGTGAAGAGTCCGCCGTCATTTCGGCACGACCGGGCAGCGGCAAAACTTTTACGATGGCAAGGATGATAGTCAAAGCATCTGAGCGTCTTTTGAGTTATCAGGGCGTTGTGGCCATTTCATACACCAGGAAGGCTAGTACTGAGCTTAGGGACAGGTGCTCTGGCTTAGGGGTGCGTGCTGGCAATTCGTTTTTCGGAACGATCGATGCTTTTTGCCTTGCTATGATTATCCAGCAGTTCGTCCCCCATATCGTTGGTCGAATGGTCGAAATTGATATAGTCGACGATGACCAGTCGCTTCCCGCGTCGAGGATCAAAGACCATTGGGTAAACCCCAACGAGGACCGCTGGGATCTTATCCGCGACGCACTTTCCTTGGGAGTGCTTCCGGTCTCGGCTTTGAGCGAGGTCGCTTACTGCATGGTGAAACACGTCCCCGCCGTGAGGAGTTTCCTGCACGCCCGCTATAAGGCGGTGTTCATCGACGAATATCAGGACTGTGGACTTGCCCAGCACATGCTGTTCAGAGAACTCGTCAACATCGGAATTCGAGGCGTGGCCTTCGGGGATATGGATCAAGCTATCTTTGCATATGACGGCCGGTCTTCAGTCTTCCTAAATGAGCTGATTGCGGATCCACACTTCAAGACTTTCGAGATTACCGAAAACCACAGGTGCCATCGGAGCATCGTTGATTACTCACTGAGGCTTCTAGGTACGCAAGCGCCTTCTCGCGCCTGTCAAGACAAGAGAGTTGTGCTGGTTAAGGTATCGGGCGACGAAAGAAACATAGCCGAGACCATTTGTGAGCATCTAGATGTGATTACCGAACAATACAAAGTTGAGCGCCGCAACGAGTTCGCATTGTTGTCTACATCCAACATGATGCTCGAGCGGTACGCAGGACTTCTCGGCATACCTTCTAAGATTGTTATTTCCACGAAGCTGGACGTTAGCTTCAGCCGGTCTCGCATATTCTTCAGGGAATTGCTGGCGTTTCTGTACTCAAGTGGTTATGTGGGTGATTTTCTCGACAGGTATATTCCTACAGAGCAAATGCCTCGCGCAAGGTTTACAGCTAACGACCTTCTGCGGGCTCTAAAGAATGCCCCAGATGATTCATGGATCGAGCTATATGATTCCTTTTGCAGCCTAGAAGAGCTGTGTCTTGAGAACGATGTCGACCCGGAAGCGCGATTTGATCTCGGTGAGGTCCTTTCTGATGTCGATGAGCTTAGGGGTGGTTTTCGGCCTGCCCGCGAAGATGAGGTGAACCTGCTTACATACCATAAGGCGAAGGGACTTGAGTTCGACGTTGTGTTCTGTCTTGATTGCTATAAGTTCCTCATGCCTCCTTATAATTACGAGAATCAAGACTATGACGCATATCGACAATCTCTGAATATGCATTATGTCGGGCTTACGCGAGCACGAAAGGTTTGCTATATTCCGCTTGCCGACTGGCGCCATAATGCGAAGGGGAAAACAATGGAGGCAATTCCTTCGGAGTTCCTACAAAAGCCTGGGCTAATGAACCTTCGACGTGAAGTGCGCTGGTAAACCAGAAATGTCGAAGGCGGACTCGATGCAAAACCTAAACAGTTTTATATCCTACAAGCCATTTCTTTAGTATTTGGAGGAATACTATGGAGTCAAAAGGGCTTTCCAATGATACGCCTATTAATAATCGCGATAAGGATATGTACAGCTATTCAAGGTTAGCCGAACGAATTGCAGATTGCATTTGTTCCGCAAATGCCGAAGACTCGTCCTTTACAATAGGAATTAGAGGATCGTGGGGGAGCGGAAAGACTTCTCTGATAAATCTTGTTGAATCTGAACTATCCGACAGAAAATCTCATAATTTGAATGCCCCCGAAGTGCTTAGGTTTAACCCTTGGAGGTTTAACTCCCAAGAGCAGTTGCTTACTGAATTTTTTAATTCTGTAAAAATCAAACTTACGGGCACCACTTTTGACCTAGAAAATGAAACTTGCAACAGCATCGGGGAAGCGTTGTCAACTTATTCAGCAAGCATTTCCTATCCAAGCCTCGCATCTCTTTCTACATTACTATTGTCTCCTAATCCACCGCTAGGGGTCGCCCTATCGGTCGGAAGTCGATTTGCTATTAAAATTGGAGCGCGGGTTTTAGGCAAGCAACTTCAGAGTTATGTCAAATCACTCGAAGACCAGAAGCATGACATCGATAAAAAACTGAAGAAAGTCCATCCAAATCTTGTTGTTGTCATTGATGATATCGATCGCCTTTCTGATGATGAAATTTGCCTAGTATTTAAACTAGTTGCTCTAACTGCCTCATTTCCTCATGTTGTATATCTGCTTGCTTACGATCGCTCTATTGTTGAACGCGCACTAAATAAAATTCAAAAAGGGGATGGAGCTGGTTATCTCGAGAAGATAATTCAACTCCCCATTGAAATGCCAAAGCTTCTCGAGGTTGACGTAGCGCCTCAACTTGATTTAATAGTTCACGAACTGCAGGCTAAATCACGGTTTGCCGATTCGATGAATCAGGATGACAGGCTTCATTCACACGCAGTTCTATCTCGAGTGGTGCTTCCCCTAATTCGCGTTCCTCGCGACATCTGTAGGCTTAAAAATAGCGCCATAACAAGTCAAATGCGTACTGATGATGAGATATGCCCAGCAGACATCTTAGGCATGTCTGCCATCCAGTGCCTAGCGCCAAACCTTAGCATCTGGCTTTGGGAAAACTCTGATTATTTGTTTGGCGAAAAGGTCGTTAACTGGACTAGTGATCAACTTGCTCAGTTTAATCAGGATTTCGAAAGCACCGTACGTCGATCCTGTAAAGATTGCTTAATGGAGCCTAGTAGTATTTCTAGGCACATTTTAGGGTTGGATTTGACGGAAAAGCACAATCGTCGTTACGAGATAATTGAAGAAACTGCCAGGATTAAGGGTCGAGTTAGTTCTTACGCTTTATTCAAACTTTTCTATTGCTCTAAACTCGAATCCGGTTCTTCTAAGACGGAATTCGATTTAATCTGTAACACTTCAAATTCCAAATCACTCAGTGATGCATTCAGAAACCTCCGTTCAGATGAAGAAAAAAACGAGTTGGCAGGCAGATTAATAATTGGCATTGCCGGAATAGATTCGAATCGCTGTTTGCATCTAGCTGAAGAAGTATTAACTCTGATGTGCAAAGAGGGCAACGCTCTGGCTCCTCGCTTGTTCTTGAGCCCAATCGAATCTTACACGAGGCTATTCGAAGCACTTGGAAAACGCATTGGAAAGTTTGAATTCAGCAATTGGCTGATCAATACAATCGAACGCGAAAAGGAGGAGTATTTTGCTGGCTTAATTTATTTTATTCGAGACGAGAGGCTAAATCGTGAGAACGCGGCCTTGGATAAGATTGTTCTAATTGATGAGTTCTATCTCGAGCTTTGTAAAAAATACTCAAATTGGATGAATCGCAATTTTATGGAGCTGCTACGAAGGGCTGCGGTCTTTGAGTTCAAGATCTGGCAAGCGATAGACACCGATAACAACTTCTCAAATTGGAATCATTTCGAAAATATTCTTATGGACAACGACGAAGCAAAGATTCTTTTCGGAACACAACAGATGTCGATAGGAAGATCATTAAATACCGGCGAAGTCATGTTTGGGTCTATTCATGGTGGAGATGAAAGCATTACCCATGAAATGGTCTCGTCAATTTGGCAGAAGCCATGGTATTCATCCTTGGAACCTTTGGCAAAGAAATTTATTGCAGCACATTACATCAAAACGGATCCCAATCAAAACGATTTAGACGATGTTACGGATCACCGCGTTGCTACTCTAGTGCAGGAGTGGGACCGTTTCGTTATTAACGCTGACATTAATAACGAAGAATAGAAGCCCGTCGCTTATCTATTCCATTGGCGCTTAAGTAAGGTTACGACATGTACATTAATGACATTCAAGTACCCGATGGGTTAAATCAAGCGCTCCTGAAGCACGAGCTTGTAATATTTGCTGGATCCGGCGTTTCAATGCAAGGTGATTGCCCTCTTCCTGATTTTAGGGGACTTGTTAAACAAATCGCCGAGGTTGTTGCTCGACCGGGTTCCACAAACATAAATGAGCTATTGGAAGAGCCTTGCGAAACGGCGCTTGGTCATTTAGATCAAATGGGGAATATACACCAAGCGTGTGCTCGTGCCATTGGAAAAGGACTTGAAGGGTATTCTGCCCTGCATGTCGGCATATTAAAGTTATTTGGCATCAAAAGAAAAGTACGTGTAGTTACAACCAACTTCGACCGCAGGTTTGAAGGTGCCGCCGAATCAATAGGCATTTCACCTCAGACGTACATTGGCCCCGCATTACCCCTGGGTGACGATTTTGAAGGGATCGTCTATTTGCACGGAAACGTATTGTGTCCAGAACAGACCGTCTTAACAGATGTTGATTTTGGAAAGGCATATATCACCAACGCGTGGGCATCGCGCTTTCTGCTTGATATGTTCACGCGGTATACCGTGCTATTTGTTGGCTATAGCTGCAGCGATATGATGGTCAAATATCTAACTCGATCCATTTCGGCAGATATGAATGGGCGCATTTTCGCACTTGAGCGAGGTGAAAGTAGAGATAGTGAGTGGAGTTCACTTGGTGTCATCCCAGTCCATTTTAATGACTATAACGAGTTGGCACCTCTATTTATGGGGTGGGAAAAATTAAGTAATGAGTCGTTGAGCGTACGCCGCTCTGCTGTTGCATCGTATGCAGAATTAACATCCCAGCTGTCTTATATGGAATACGAGAACCTTGCCTCTTTCTTTACCAATCCCGAAGACGGTGATGAAGAAAGAAATGCTCTTGCTACCGCTTTTTGTACAAATGCCAATAGTATTGAGTCATTGAAGAGCCTCGTTGATTGCGGGATCGATTCATTCTTAACAAAAGACAAACTGGATGGTTGGGAATGGACCTTTCTCCATTGGTCAGTTGAATCTTTTTCAGTCGATCAATACGTAGATGTCTATCAGATTGTCTCGGGAAAAGGTCGAATGTTGTCATCGACATATGTCTGTCAGTCGCTTGAGCACATTGCCGATTCCCATGATTTTTCGGATGCCAGCATTTCCTTCTGGCTCTCATTTTTAAATCTCGATAAGACAGACGATATATGGATGGAGTTCACGTTCCCAAAGCTATTGTCCAAAATTGCAAGTCCAGATCTGGCGCTAAGATTAATTGAAATCATGCTCTCTTACAAAGCGGAGTGGGTTAAAGGATTCGCCGGCACCAAAGGCAGTTTTTGCCCTCGTTTTAGATTTAATTTTTCCGATAACGTCGAAACCGTCACCAAAGCAATCGTTGCCTGGGCGGATCGTCTTGGCGTGCGGCTGCTTTCATTGCTCTGTAATCGTTTGAGTGACATTGCTAATCTTGAAGCTGGCTATACCGATCTATGTGAATGGATAGACTCATCAAGTTTTATTCGCCATGCAATTGAAGATCATGAGCAAGATATGCCTAAGGAGGGCACTTTTTGCGTAATGATCGATTGCGCAAGGGAGGTTGGTCGCAAACTCTTCTTGACAAATATACTTGAGGCAAATAAGGTGCTTGCTTTAATAGATTCAAAGTGCAGTCTCATAAAACGCTTGGGCCTCTATTTATATTGCCTGAGCCCATCAGACGCTAACCAGGCTTTAGCTCTCGCAGTTAAGTGCGGGGCTCTTAAAGATCCAGCCGCCAAATTTGAGATATACCATCTTGTCCTCACGGTGTACCCCAAAGCAAGCAAGTTGGCTAAGAAAGAGTTTATCGAGGGGGTTAATTTAACATTCGCCAAATATGCGGACGATCACCACTGTTCGTATGCGCGTTTCAACTTATATCAGTGGCTTGTGGACAACAATGTAATGGACGATCTATTGCAGCAACAACTTGAACAGATCGCAGTCGACCATCCCAACTTTAAGCTAACCGAATTTCCGGACTTATCGTCCTTTACTACCTGCGGGTTTCCGCAAATTATCCCATTGACCGCATCGGAATTTACGGCAGAAAAAGTAATCCAGCTGTTTGAAAGGGCAGGCGATGTTGGTCATGATGACTTTGAAGCGGACGAGATAGTTAGGGCCAGCTGTAACGCCCACCCTGACTCAGTGATTAAAGTCATTTCAGACATAGCCAACAGAATTGAATCCAAGCCTGAAATGCTCGCAGCTAAATTCATGCTGCTTAGCATTCCATGGGAATCATTAGATTCCGATGAACTTGCACAGCTACTTCCTGTTTTCAACATAACAGCAACATATCATGAGTCCTACGCGGCAACGATTCACGCCCTTGAGTACTTAGTCAGAAAAATTGACAATGCTCATGTCGCGGAATGCGTCCAGCTTACTCTCAGCTCGGTCGCACCCGAAAGAATACTGACATGCGTCTCACACGAAGGAATTTCAAATAGCGTAAAGGTGGATTGGTTTTCCAGGGCGCTCAATAGTACGTTGGGGCAAGCCGTCAACGCTCAAATTTACTTGCTGGCCAGATGCGATGAATTGGAACTCAATGACGAAAGCACCTCGCTGCTCGCCTCAATTGAGCAGCTCATTGAGGCGTCATGCAACGACGAAGTCTCGTCAAACATTATATTTGCAGCGCTATTCTCGCAGCTAAATTTTTGGGCAACGAATCACATGCCCTTCTATAAGTCGCATATGGAGTCGGCGTTGGTAAACAACGATGTTCCCGGGCACATCGGAAGTGTTTGGGGACTCAGCAATTTGAATATTGCGAATCGCCAAACATGGCGCTCCCTTAGCGAAGTGTGGCTTAAGTTTGCAGTAGCGCCTTGTGAGGAGCTCAGCAAACCTTATGAACGCATTAGGAAGTACTGCCTATTCTCATCAATTCGTTTTGACGAGAAGGAAAGCCGCTCTAAACTGCTTTCCCATTTTGGACGCACTCCAGCCCTAGTCTCAGAGGCTGTTTCCGCAATTATTCATTACTTAAATAGTCTCGACCCAACAGATATCGTAAAAGCCTGGAATGAATGGGCAAAAGATGATCTATTCAACTTGATTGATACCGAGGCAAACTTTGAGCAAGGAGCGCCTCTACTTAAAAGAATGGTGACTCTAAATGAGGATATCGCCTCGAATTGCATTGCGTTCATGGCACAAAGATGTGAATGGAAGCTGGATCGCACCATCCTGACCGACAAGCAGCTCGATGCGGTGATCACCTGCTGTAATGCGAGTAAAGTCGATATTGTTAAAGTCATTCTAATGCATCTAAAATGGAGTAGGCTGCTTCAAAAAGTTCAGCAATCATGCGTTGTTTATATTAATTCAAAAGTAGAGGCTGGCGGTCTTGAAGAGGACCTAATCGACATGGCAAAGGACGTGTACGCATATAAGAGTATTCCCGTTCCGCGAACACCCAACTGGCAAACCGCCAGAGGAGACTAGGGTTTAGCTCGACAACTGCATCCACGCTGGGTTTTTGAATCTTACCTTACTGAAGAGCCGTGGAGCACACGCATGGCGATTGCCTTCCATACAATCGAAAAGTAAAATTGAGCCATGATTACTTTTGTCGACATATCTGCCGCTGTTTCTCGCGTACTGTCTCGCTACGACGTCCGCGAGGCATATCTTTTTGGCTCTTTTGCCCGCGGTGAGCAGACGCCAGATAGTGATATCGATTTGCGCCTCGTTTGCGGCGACAGCATGACGTTTGGCACGCTATACGAAATCTCCCTTGAACTCGAAAAGGAGCTCGGGCGAGAGGTTGAGATTGTGACCAACCCGCCCGAGCACATGCGTCCGGCTTTCCGCAAAAACATTGAACAGGATGAGGTGCGTCTTTATGAAGCGGCATAAACGAGATGCTGAACTCATCAATGTCATTCTGTCTGATTGCGAGACGCTGACTAAACGTATCGACCATTTTGGCTCCACGGAGAGTTCCTTTGTTTGCGATAGGAGCGAGGAAGGCGAACTTGCCTACGACGCGATCATGAGCCCCGTTTACAGAATCGCTGAGGATGCGCTCCATCTTTCTGATGAGGTCCAATCGGCTTTCCCAGAGTATCCCTGGAATGATATTAGGGGTTTTCGCAACTTCGTAGCGCACGGTTATCGAGAGGTTGATCGGTCCCTTGCTTGGAAAGTAATCGTCGATGATATTCCCGAGCTAGAGAAAGCTTTGCGAATCTTTAAGGAGCGTCAGAGCTAATGCGTCGTTGGTTGGCGCTGTACCCTTGGTAGCCTGCGACCCCATGCCGGGCTCGGCCCCTCCTTTCACCGACTGGCAAAACGATTTACGCCTAATTTCCGGGTTCGTTTACAGGTAATTCGTTTGCCACTCGTCCGATCTCACTAAACTAATAACTGCTGCTACCAGGGCATTTTCTGGTGCACATTCTATTGGCTCCAGCGAAGATCGGAGCGGGTATGTTTGCTGCCAAGTCCCACACCAGCCGTTATTACATTGCGATTGTTGCCATAGCCTGCCTATGCGTTTTGCTGGGCGGGCCTTCTTATGCCGCGGGAGCGGAGAGCCTCATCATCGCGGGCGCGACGTACTACGAGCCGGGCGTGTCGGGCCCTGGCTGGGCCTGGACCGATGCCGACCACCTGGAGCTTAACGGCTACGCGGGCGAGGCCGTCGGCGCCGAGGGCGACCTGGTGCTGACGCTTGCCGGGCAAAACTCCGTGGCGGAGTCGCATGCGCCCGATGCGGACATCACACTGTGCGGCATGGAGGTGTGGGGCAACCTGACGCTTCGCGGTACCGGGACCCTGACGGCGACGGGCTCGCAGTGCGGGATCCACGCTTCGCAGGCGCTCGTGGTGGACGGATGCACCGTCGATGCGCGGGCGGACGGGGCCGATATTACGGACGAGGCGGTTGCCGGCGTGATCGCCGGCGACATGGCCGTGCGCGGCGGCGGGCGCGTCGTTGCCGCGGGCACAGGGTCCGGAGCGGGCGTGCGCGCCTACGGCGTGTATCTGCAAGATGCGGGCCTTGGCGATGGTGCGGCCGGCTGTCGTCTTTCCGTCGATGCCTCGTGGCTTGATGCGATCGGTGCCGATGGCGGGGTTGCGTGCCTGGGCGGGTCGCTTGTGTCCGCGCGGTTTGTGACGCCTGCCGGCGGGACCTTTGGTGCTTGTGGCGTGGTGGACGCCTCCGGTGCGGTGGCACCGCATGTGGTGGTTGAGCCCGATGTAGCCACGCCTCCGGCGGGAGAGACGGACTGGGGCGAGGTACCGGGCGATAGCGCGGACAAATCTCCCGCCGATGCTAACCCCGCTGTCGGAGAGCCCACCACAGGGTCCACGGCAAATCCCGCGCAGAAACCCGCGGCCGCGCCAACCAAGACATCAACGACGTCCAAGACGACGGTAAACAAGACCACTATATCCACGTCCTCTAGGCCCAAGACTGCCACTGAGACCACCGCGACGCTCCCCAAGGCCGGCGACAACAACTGGATCGCCGCCTCTTTATCGTTATTCCTGCTGGGATTGGCACTTTTTGGTGCCGCATATCGCTGCTGAGGTGCCAATTTTTCAGAAGTGTGCGGTGATCGATTTCTCATCTATTTGCTAATCACCGATTATCGCTAATCGATGACCTTACAACTGGCAGCATGCCGTCGCATCACCAAGAAGATCATCTCTCAGCATTTTCGGTGCACATGTCGGCTATAAGTTCAATTCGCGACATTGATAGCGCCCTATGACAAACAAGAAAGATTTCTTCTCTCCATTCATAATCATCTTCAAGGAAGACATCGTCTGAATGCCTATTCTGAATGGAAATCCGAGGCAAACACGTGAGCACGGAAACTCAGATTGCAGTATCGATGGAATCTGGAGGCTACTGTTTCTACCTGAAAGGACACGAAGGGGCTCATTGCACAGACGACACCGTGGAAGGCGCGCCAACATCATACTTGCTCCATCGCGGAGTTATAAAGCGCGGTTCAGCCTTTGCGCAAAATTAAAGACTGGTAAAATGACCCTATAGCCGGTTCGAATTAGCGTTTGCGCATCGCAATCGGAAGTGCTTTGTTTGCACATTATATTCTGCTACGTGTCTATCAGGTACGACTCTACGGAGGAACCGGCTATTAACTTTAAGGATAATCTGATGCTCAACGAACTTCAGTCGAAAGGCGATCTGGCTGGTTTTCTTGGCCTGTCCTTGGAAAAGCTTGATCTCTTTGTATATCCAACTTCCATGTATGACCTATATAGAAATAGATTGGTCCCAAAAAGAAACGGTGGCTATCGAGAACTATTAATCCCAAGATCTGATTTAAAAAGGGCTCAAAGACTCATCGCCTCTGAGCTTGAAAAAGGCTATAAGCCATTGCCTTGTGTCCATGGTTTTGTCAAAGGACGGTCAATAAAAACAAATGCTGAAAATCACATTGGCTCGCAAGTAATTGTTGGCCTGGATATTAAGGACTTCTTTCCTTCTATCTCGTCAAGACGAGTGTACGGGCTTCTTGTTTCCAAGAAGTTAGGTCTAACCCCTGAAGTTGCATTCTGTATTTCAAGGATTGTTGCGACACCGAAAGGACTCCCTCAAGGCGCTCCCTCATCTCCTATTATTTCGAACATGATTTGCCTCGGTATGGATAAACAGCTAATGCACCTATCGCGAGAATATCGATACCAATACTCTCGATATGCCGATGATCTTACGTTCTCATTTAAAAGTTCTTACTTCTTTTATCGAAATTTTTATTCAGGTGGAAAGCTCAGGTTGCCCAATAAGCTACGAAACGCAATCACTAACTTTCATGGAACCGAATCGTTTGAGCTCAACGAGGATAAATCGTTTTACAGTTGCAGTTTTTCAAGACAACTGGTCACGGGCGTTGTCTGCAATCAAAAGACAAATATAAAACGCGAGCAATATCGGCGACTCCGCTCAACGCTCCATCGACTTAGCAATGGCGACATTGAAGGCGCGATGGGCTGCTATTACGGTAAAACCATTGCCAAGCTTACCGATGCAGAAAGAGGGTCGTTTGAAGCGTCTCTACGCGGAAGTCTTGATTTTTACAAATCTCTTATTGAGGATCCCTGGACATCGGGTCCACTTATGCGTTTAGGCAGCCTGTACAATAAAACGAAACCAGAAGACACACCTGTTTTCCCAGTCGCACTTCAGCAAGACTCGCTTCTGTATCTAGAAGGAGAGGATGGCAACCAAAACTCATTTGAAGGGCTTGGGTTTTATCTGGCTGGCTACGGTCTTGTTACGGCATGGCATGTGATATGCGATGCCGTTTCCCGCGATAAAAAAAGCAGGGATATTAAATTATTCAGCTCAGATAAGACGCCACTTGCAATATTTAGATTTGGGAATGAGGTAGTTCAGGACAACAAACACGATGCTGTAATACTACAAGATGTTCCCCCTGCGATCTTAAAAAACATTCCCCGGCTTCCATCAAATATGGATTTGCTTGCCAAGGGCGACAGGATTTCTGCTTACCAACACCATTTTTCCGAATCTAGATTCAGCTTTGAGCTACACAGCGGAGATTTGCTCAGGGTCGGAGATCCAAGCGAAGAAGGCACACTTTGTTATACGAATTGCTCATTTCGTCATGGAATGAGTGGTGGGCCAGTGTTTAATGATTTGGGCCAGGTCGTCGGCATAGTACATACTGCAACTGAGCATGGAAAACTTGGCTCTTTCCTTCCTTTAAGGGATTGTGTCCGCTCAACCGATGTTTATGGAGAATGGCTACTCTTCTAACTAGGTTGCCAAGCACTCTAGCCCCGAAACTCTCATCTCGGAAGGCTCGAAACAAGGTGTCTGCCGCTTTTACCTAAACGGCAACGATACGGAATGCCATAAGAAGATGCTGAGCTACATGCTGGAAAACGGGCTAGTCAGGAAGACAAAGAACGGCGAGCTGTAGATAGTGTCGCGAAAGTTGGTGTAAGGCTCGGCTCGCGATGGTGGCCGGAGGCCGCCTGAGTGAGCCGAGAATCACCTAGAATTCCGCCATTCTAGCTCATGTCACGCCGCCTTCCTACCGGGAATCGGGTTGTCGGCCACGACGAGCGCGATGATCCTTGCCGCGTGCTCTGCTGCGGTGCCCTCGTAGGCGTGCTCAGGCGCGTTGACCTTGGCGCCCTCCACGGCCCTGCCGATGGAGTCGTCGTTGAACCAGCGGCGGCCGGCCCAGTCCTCGTCCATCTCGGCGAACACGGCGCCCATCATCCTGATGAGCGATTTCCCGCTGGGGAAGACCTGCACGACCCGGCTGCGGCGCTTGAGCTCTCGGTTGGCGCGCGCCTGCACGTTGTTGGTGCGCAGCCTCACGTGGTGCTCGTAGGGGAAGTCCGGGTAGGCCAGGGCGTCGGCCTCGGCCTCCTCCAAAAGCTCGGCGGCCTTGGGGCAGAAGCGCTCGATCTGCTCGGTGGCCAGCTGAGAGCTCGAGTCCGGGCTCGCCGGCTGCAGGGCAACGCGCGCCATTAGCGAGGGGTGCGGCGACCGCGAGATACACGGTAGCGACCTTGGGCGCATGTGCGCGCTTCTGCAGGTTCGTGCGTAAGGAGGTGAAGTGATGGGCGAAGACGTGAAATGGGCTTTGGGCATTGCGGTCACGGCGCTCGTGCTCATGGCGTTCCTGCCGCACGTGCCGTTCGTCCTGGTGCTGGGGCCGTGGAGGACTAGGGGGCGCGTCCGAGACCGAAACCCCCGCTGGAGGGACCGTTCGTTTTTTGTCCGGACGAGCTGAGATGCTTTTATCACGATAAGCTCAGATGGGAAGCGCATCACTGGTATGATTTGGAAAAGGAGGAAACAGATGAAAGTCCAAATCGGGACAGAGTACAGCGCGATGGAAATCGCCGAGTACGCCGTCAGCAGGCGATATCGCCACGACACGCCCATCAGCAATCTTCAGCTCCAGAAGATTCTTTACTTCCTGCAAGTCATACACGCGAGCGAGACCGGCGAGCTGCTATTCGCCGACCAGTTTGAGGCATGGCCCTACGGCCCGGTCATCAGGGATGTCTACGTTGAGTTCTCTGACTGCGGCGGCTTCCCGATAAAACGCGAGTTCGACACCGAGATAAATGACTCCATCCGCCCGTTCCTGGATGCGGGGGTGGACATGCTCGCCGAGAAATCCCCATGGGAACTCGTCAGGATCTCACACGCCGAGGGGTCCCCGTGGGACGTCATCTACAACCAGAAGCGCCTACACAAGGGAATCATCCCAAATGAGCTGATCATGCAGTGCGCTAGCGAGGTCTCTGAGTGACCGAACAAGAATACGCAAAGGCGGCCGAAAACATCGGAAGAGCCCTCTCTCTGCTCACCAGCAAAATTGGGACTCTTTCGAAACCGCCCCTGAAAGTTCCTCCAATAAACGCAGGCAGTGACGACGCAGAGAAACGCAAGGCTCTCCGCGACATGCTCGAATCCCTCGCCAGCACGGATGATGCTGCGGTGCTCTCCCAAGAGGACATACGCCGAGCCTCGAGCTTCTTCGCAAAGCTATATGGGGGGAGCGAGCCCTATCGCCATAGATATGCCGACATTTGCGACCTGGTATTCAATGCACTCGGGCAGTCCTCTGGGGACTTAGACGAAGGGGTCCCCTATTCGGTCAATTGCCTCGCTGAGAACATTCGCATCATCCATGAGTACCTGACGAAGCATGGACTTTGTGACCAGGCGAAAAGTGTCCTCAAACTCGCCGACCACATCGACCTGGAAAAAACGAGGCTGAGCCACGACATCGAACAGCAGCAGGCCATGCGCGCATTCAAAACGGCAATCGCCGAAGTAAAAGCGGAAAGGGACGAGGCGGACCAGAAACGCGCAGAGCTGGAAAGGGAGTTCGACGAGCGCCTCGACAAGACGAGGATGGAGTACATCGCGATCCTCGGCGTGTTCGCGGCGGTCGTGCTCGCCTTCAACGGCGGCGTCGGGTTCTCGACCTCCGCGATGGGCGCGCTTGGCATCGACGGCGGCATACGTGCCATCGTGCTCCTCGCCGCGCTCGTGGGCTTCGTGCTCATCAACACGGTCTGCATCCTGCTGGTCTTCATCTGGAAGATGTCCTTCAACCACAGGAAGGTGGAACTGGGCAACTGGCCGAGGAACTGCCTGATCGCCGCAGACGTCGCCCTCGTGTTCATTATGGCTGCGATGATGGCGCTCTCTCACCCTGGACTCAGGGAGTTCATCGGGCTGTAGCCCGAACGCGACGCCAAGGGCCGCCCTCCGGGGCGGCCCTTCTCATGGCGACACGTCTAGGAGCATAGCCGTGCGGTAATCCTCCGCCGCATGGGGCGTTGGGAAGCCGTCCTTCGGGGCGGCTTCCCGCTTTTCGCGGCGGGCGCGATTGATTGGGGGCGGTGCTTGGACGCCGACGAGCCGATGGCGAACCCGCGCCACGAGACATATTGCCGCGAGCGCGTGGCCGGCAAGACGCAGAGGCAGGCGATGCTCGCCGCATAGCCCGACCGCTCGCGCTGGAAGCCCGAGACGGTGGACAACAAGGCCTGCAAGCTCGAGGCCGAGCATGAGGTCAAGGCTAGGATTGCCCGCCTCAAGAGGCTCGCGGCGGAGAAGGCCACCACGACGCGCGCCGAGGTGCTCGCGGGCATAAGCTATACCTTCCAGGCGGGCATAGCACGCGTGCGCGGCGCCGGGGACGGCAGGCAGCTGGACTACACCTCGGTCAACGCCGTCACGCAGCTGGGCAAGACTCTGCTCGATGCGCTGCCCAAAGAGGGGGGGGAGGCGGCTGAGGCCGAGCGGCCCTTCTGCAGGGACTCTGGGTCGGCGAGCCGACGCTGTCAATCTACCACGCCGGCGAGCGCATCGCCACGCACCGGTTGCTGCCGCCCAATGTCTGGAATGTTACCGTCAATGGGAAATCGGCCAATTGGTTGTATTTAGATTAGCCCTAACGCAACTGCTACTCCGACGTTGGCGAGGAGGGCGCATACGCTGTCTGCCTCGCCGAGCAGGAGGGTGTGCTTGCTGAGGGCGGGCTCGTCTGGCATTCACATAATCCAAGCTAACACCTTTCCGGTCAAATCCTGCTACAGCCCTGCTGAATCCAGACGCGAGGTTTTGTAAGGCCTCTATAAGGCGGAATCTGTAGAGGAGGGAGGCTGTGGTATCGTGCGTTTCGACGATGATATGCCTTGCGAAGGGTTTTACGAGCTCTACCGCGTACTCTTTTACCCCGGGCTTCACGAGAGGCCTACGGCCAGAATGCGGGATGTGCGACGGGGGCAGCGAGCCGTCCGCCAAGTGGGGCCCGACGACCGGAAGCCTCTCCTTGAGGCGGCGACACTGGCGGATGGGTTGGCCAAATGATCACGGATGGCGTTGTAATTTGTTTCAACGGCCAAATCGATTTCGGCACGGCTGTTGCTTTCCTATCTTTGGCGCTCACTCTCCTCCAGTGGATTGTCTCGCTGGTACGGGGCCGCCGGGCGGCCGCGCGGAGCCAGGCATCGGCCATCTGTGCCCGTGTGGTCAGGATGTCCGAGAGGGAGACGGCCACGGTTGGAGGGTGCAGGGCTGATATCGCGCCGCAGTTCGGCCTAGAGGTGATGAACAATAGCAACGACCTCGTTTACCAAGTTATCCTCACTGCCGTGCTCGTCCAAGGCGCCGGGCCTGAAGACGGGAGGGCCGTCGAGGGGAGCGACGGCAGGGTTCTGCTCTCGTCCGTTGCTCCGGGCAAAACCGTGAGGTGCATCGGGCATCTCGATTGCTCGATGCATAAGGCCCTCGGCTGCGAGGTGGCTTTCACCGATCGCTACGGACGCAGTTGGGTGCGGAAGAGCGACGGTCATTTGGGCAGGATTCGATTCAAAACGCCCGTCGATTATTACGGTCTAATGCAGCCTGTAGAGTGGATGGACTTCGATGAGCCGTAATCGACATGCTCTAATTTTGAACGAAAAACCCCGGAGACGATCGATAACGATTCTTCTTTGATGATGCAAGCGGCGCTACTAATAGTAGCGCCGCTTGTTTTATATTCCACTTGCAGATCCATCTGGACATCGCGTTCCAAAACTGGCAGAAACGTTCCTCGTTGCCGAATACGAGATTGTTTTCAGCACACAGAGCGGAACACATCCAAATTGCTCCAAATGGTTTGAATGTAACTTCGACCGTTTTCGGTTAGCGGAGTTTTATGGAGTATGAAAAAATCTGGTTGGAAGTTGTTAAATCTCTGGTTTAGAGCGATTTGGCCACCGATCCAAACCAGAGATTTAACGTTAGATAGCTGTTGAATCCCAGCCAGTAATTTGACGTAGTGTCACAGCGGCTGGGCACGCTGCTTTCGGCATGGCTTTGCAGAGTGATTTCGAGCACTGCTTTTAATTGCTTTAGCTGCAGATAGTCTAGAACCGGCTGCATCTGAGCTGGGACCATATTGATCAGCGCTTCCATCGGGGGCTCCTTTCCTCCTGGTTCGATGGAAACAATTCTGAAGCGTAGGCCTACGTCCCGGTAAATGATTATTTGGTGGCTTAACTCATCTCCGCGCCTAAGACAAGCGCCCTCGCTTGTTCAGCGATCCTAAATTGATCATCACTTCCGAACGATATGGCTTTATACATTTGAGATACAAGATCGAAATCGTAGTTATGCCCTGGCACCGTGACAATGACGCGCTCGAAAGAGACCGAATATGCACTCAATGAAAGAAAGGCAGCAAGCGCCTCTTCGAGCATTACCGTATCGGCCAGCACATCCGACCTTATGAATAGGTGATTGTGCGCAAATGGCCTATACCCGCCGCCGTTTAGCTTACCAAGTTTTTCCTTGTAAGCTTCTATAACCAGGCCAAAAGAATCTTTGCCGCTGGGACCGAAGAGGCCCCAATCAAACACCTCAGCACCAACCTGCTCGATTCGTTCCGTCAGCCGTTCCTTAAGCTTTGCGTCATCCGTTTCGCGGAGCTTCGCATACAAAGCGTCCGCCTCCTGGGTTTCTTGAGATATTGCTTGGGTTACCTCGACTCCCAGGTCATGGAGTTCATCCCAAAGGTCGGGTTTGTCCCTATGCGACAGGTTTCTATACGTTGCTTCATCAAGGAATTGAAGCACGAGACGGGCGTATACCTCCCAGATATCGAATGGCATATGGGAGGGCAGCACGCCTTCGTAACTTGTCGTTGTTCCCTTATTGTCCATGTTCAAATTGTACAACCTCGTCAATCGCGATTTTCCCCGCTCATTAGCATCGACAGGAGAGCGTCTCTAAGCGAGGAAAGTGCTTGCATTTCAATCCTGTTGTCGAGAATGGTATCGAACAGAGGCATCAAGTTCTCGCAAAGTGCCGAAATGGCACCGGAATTATGGGGTATCTCCAACTGTAGTTTTTCAAGGCGCTCAGGTTAGACTGGGCAGTTCCCTGTGCAATGCCAATCATATGTTCCTTAAAGGCAGTTTGCCAGAACCAGAAAAAAATCCTGTCAGCGTGTCTTTCCTGACAGAAACGAGCACGGCAACTCGATGATTAAGTAAACAGTCAGGTTCCGCAACAATTCCGACCCTACCAACACTGCCCATGAGCGAAAGCACGATATCTCCTAGCATGAGTCTGCAATACGATTTTATGCGGCCAGGAATGTTCACGATACGATTGGCGTCAGAACAGTCAACGTTGCCGTCCCGCACGTTCTTGATTGTCTGAACTTTATAGTTGCCGTCATCTGAATAAGTGCCGCTATTGAAAGCGTAACCGTTCCCAAAGTCGACCAGTTTATGCAGTGATATAGCAGCGTCGCATTCCGATAGATACCTATCGAGTAACCGTCTTTCTCCGTACCGCCTGTAGCGGGCGGTACGGAGAAAGACGGTTACTCACGATCTGCCCACATGTTCCTGCGTTCTATGTTTGCCTGCGTCACCGCAGCCCATGCTGAATAAAGTGTTGCGACGATTTTGCCCAAAGCTTATCAGGCTGTTAAGACGCGGTTGTTTTGGTGCTTACACTAAAATCATAAAAGTCGTATCATTTCATTAGCTTATTCATCTTTAGGAGGAAGAATGCCAACCAACAGCCAGATTCTGATAGACGGATTCATTTCGGACGAATTCTCTAAGCAGACTGAATATAGTTCTAAAGGGGACTACTTTGAACTGTTGGCTTCTTCTCGATACATGGCTCCATACGACCTTGACGACGATGAGATAGCGGAGGGGCTCATTGGAGGGTCGCGAGACGGGGGCTGCGATGCTATTTACATCTTCGCCAACAATTATTTCTTGAGTGAGGATGTCCAGATTCAAAACTACATCAATCGTGGATCAAGGGTTGAAATTGTTATTCTTCAGACTAAGGTTTCAAAATCATTCAAAGAAGACGCGTTCTTGAAGTGGAAGGACACCTGCAATGACCTTCTGACATTCGATAAAAACTTAAATGATTTCGACGATAAATATTCTGATCGCGTTATCGATACTTTTGGAAGAATAAGAGAAGCGATTCAAGCGGCGGCGATGGCCGGAAACGAAATCCGAATGAAGTTCGTGTACATCGCGAATGCGGATTCACCATCGGACGGCGTTAAGATTCAGAAAGAGCAGCTTCCCGCTGCCATTGACAAAATCGTCGGCGTAAGCCGATTTAGTTCTTCGTGTGTTTTAGTTGGAGCAGACGAATTGATGCGCATCTGGTCGCCTCCCGCAGAGAGTGGGCTTGTTATGCGTTTTTCGGGGTCCTATGCATCAGTTCCTCAGAGAACGGATGTCTTTGGCCTGGTGTCTTTGTCGGATTACTACCGCTTCCTCACTGACGACCAAGAACAGCTCCGTAGCTATCTTTTTGAGGCGAACGTCAGAGATTACGAGGGAAATGTTTCAGTCAACAAAGGAATCAGGGAAACGTTGGAGCATCCTAGCGAAGACGATTTCTGGTGGCTCAACAACGGGGTAACGATACTGGCTTCTGAAGCCTACCAAATAGCAGGAGCAGAAGTGAAAATGGAAGAGCCTCGCATCGTTAATGGACTTCAAACGTCGTATGAAATATATAAATTTATGGAGTCTCGCACAGAAGACGCCGAAGATTCCAGAAATGTGATGGTAAAAATCCTTGTGCCGGGAAGCGATGAGACCAGAAACAGAGTGATACTGGCGACGAACAACCAAACTCAGGTGAAAAAGACATCGCTTCGCGCTACTGACCAAATCCATATCCAGATAGAACTCTACATGAAAAGAAATGGACTGTATTATGAAAGGCGGAAGAACTATTACAAAAACCAGGGGAGGAAGAGAGAAGAGATCGTAACCCTCTCCTTTCTTGCGCAATGCATGATGTCGATACTTCTCGGCAGGCCGGATCAGGCAAGGGCAAGACCGTCGACACTTTTGTCTGACGAAGTTCAATATAAGAAAATATTTGGTCAGGATGGCAACCTTGAGGCTTACTACAGAGCCGCTAGTCTCGGAAAACAGGTTTGCCTGAAGTTTCCACAAATTAAGAGAGACTTAGAGGGTTCCCAAATAAGCGACATAAGATTTTACGTGATAATGGGCGTTGCTTCCATGTTGTCCAATAAAGATAGCCTGACATTTGGTGACATAGAGAATCTCGACCTTGACAAGCTTTCAGATGAAATTATTCAAACTGTTGCGGACATGGTGATGGATGTTTATCTGGCCCTTGGCGGAACATCCAAAGCTGCTAAGTCTTACGCCATGGCAAGTAAGGTCAAGGAAAAGATTTCACTACTGTTGCCTTAGGGCAATCCAGGGCTGTTCTCTAGAATGCCATCAGCAGAGAGGTCCTTTTTGCAAAGGGCCTCTCTATTTTCGTTCGGTTCCGAACAGTTTGACGATCACTAATCAGCTCGCGTCGTCAACCGCTTCGCTTTCAGCCCCTACTTTGATGCAGGCGTAGGCGACGAGCGTGCACAGCCCCATACCCATTCCAATCAGGTGCAACAGGAAGGCCATTTTCTCGCCTTACTTTTCGCCTTCGTACGGCTTTTCGGGGGCGAGCCCGTCTGGACGGCGTGCCATGAGCACGGCGCCACCCTGACGGCGGCCGGCGTCCACGAGACAACCGAGGCTATGTACAGGGCGCAGGGGCAGTAGACCACTGTATGCGGATGAAGTGCGCTGCACAGCGCCGGCACTTGGCCCCAGGGAACATCTCGGCGAGCGAGCCGACCATGCCGACGGCCTTGTCGCCGGTGAACATGCGCACGCCGCGAAGCCCTCGTAGCTCGCAATCGAGCTGGCATATGCAGTCCGCTGGTAGTATTTGCAAACTGGCTGATCAGGTAATTCTCACAATGCGCGTTTTATGCTGGCGGCGGGTTGCGGATATCCCAGTCATTGCAAAAACAATTTCCAAAACATGTGTTCTATTTGAAACTACATGAAGGAAGATCACTATAGAATGCAAGCTACAATAGCAAACGAGTATTGGACTCGAGTCTAGCGGAGGATTATGGGGTTCCAAGATATCCTTGCTGCGATTGATATCATCACGGGGCCTGACCCGGCCCTTTCTATCCTGGCGGTTTCGATTGTCGTCGCGCCGGCGTTGCTGTGGTTGTGTAAGCAGGCTTTGGCGCGGTTTTACAAGGCTGATATCTTTGTTGTGGCACTGGCGTTCGTCGCATTGTTTGCATCGGTTAGGCTTAGCCTTTTATGGTTGACGGGTGTGGCATCGGTCTTTCTCGCGGTGTGTCTGCTCGCTCTTCCCGCCAACTATTTTTGGTGTGCGCAGCGGCTAGATGACATAGTGGGCAAGGCTGATCCCTCTCTTCCCGATTGCGACTACGTAGCTGCCTTCAGGCTGATGAACTCGGTTGACCGTGATCGACTGTCCAGAAGGCAGCTCGCCTGCCTCGACAAGGACAGGATTTTCTGCAACATCTACTTGGGAAACAACGGCGTTGCAAAAAGGATGCTTGAGGACGAAAACTTAGAACCGGCTTTCAGGCATTTCGCCCTCCATATTATCGCGGACTCCGCTTGCGATCGTGCTGGGTCGCAAGCGGAACTCGAAAGCGCCTTGGCCGAGATATCCGACAAGACAGACCCTTTCATCAAAGTCCAGCTTTGGCACAACCGCGCGGTTGGCTATATCGTGAACGGTCAGTTCAAAGTCGCCGACGACGAGTTCAAGAAGACGTATCGTGAAGCCAAGCGTCTGGGCGTTCGGAATAAGTCGTTCCTCTTGCTACTGTTTGAGAATGCAACATTGAATAAAACGAAAATCGGCTTGCCTGATGGCGGCATTGAAGAAGGGTGGGGGTTGATTGAGGAATGCGAAAAGGCGCTTGCGCCGATTGGCCCCAACGATTTTGGGCAGCTCTTCAATCTGCGGCTTCTTTTCATGAGGCAGATAGGGGCAAGCATCGAGGACAGGAACAAGTTGTATTTGGCCGAGGTCGAAAGCACCCTCAGCAATGCCTCCCTTTCCGAGCAACAGCGCGTCGTCGCTATGGCGAGCTTGGGAAGAATCGCGTGGGCCGACGGGCTCGACCCCGCCCCCGTGCTCAATTTCTTCGAAGGATGCGATCGGTTTTTGTGCGTGAGCGACCCCGATGCACGTTACTATGCCCATATGAACCTGAGGGCGATGCTTTCGGGCTTGGCGGTGGATGACCGCTCCCTAAATACTTTGGCTGAGAGCGTAATGCGGTATTTCAAGGATGGGGACGCGGAGCATGATTTGGATGTGATGGAGGATGGCCTTCCTCCCGAGGCGATTCTGCGGCGCTCCCAAGTGCTGCGAGAACGCGCTGCCCTAGCCTTAATGGTGGGAGAGAACGTTGAGCGCGCCGTGTCGTACACTGATGAGGCTATAGGCCTCCTTGAGGGAAGCTTGCAGGTTATGGCGGCGCTCGAGTGTCGATGGCAGCTTGCCCGGCTGACACTGTACGACAAACCCGAGGTGGCAAAAATGCAGCTCTCGATTGCCGAAGAGCGCCTCGCTACGCTCAACAAGCAACCGTCCCTCGGATATCCCTATCTCGAGATGAGCCTGTGCTACGCCTTGCTTGGTATGCGTGCCGAGTGCAGAGGCGCGTATGAAAGGGCCGCCGGCTTCGAGACTCCGATGAGCCATTACGCGCCCGGCATTCGGATTAACATTACCGCCGCCGCCTTCTGTGCCAGGTTCTACATGCTTACGGAAATGCTTGGAAATCCCGAAGAGGTTTGCCCCTTGCTTAAAACTCGAGAGGGCAGGGCGTGGCTGTCTCGCTATCCGAAGGTTTCTTCCCTGTCGAAAACGCTTCTTTGCGGGAAGTTTCTTGGGTATGGGGATGTCGTGCCCGCCATGACGAGGCTATTCTTGGACGAGGCAGGGAAGCTATATGCCGAAACGTGGCTCGTCGTCCAAGAGATCGGGCTCGCGTTCGATCTTGATTCCAGAAAGCCCGGCGAAGAGTATGGGCTGGTTGTCGAGATCCAAAGGCACCCGCTGGTTGCCGATGACGATGCCCTTGCGAGGGTCGCTGTGCAGCACGGGTATACTGTGCTTGGTGCGAGGTTGGACCTGTGCAACGAAGACCTCCTCGGGGTCGATGACGCAGCCGCCGTATTCGATGTGCTGGATGCCTTGGGCATATTGGCCGAAGGACGCGTGCCCACATTGGAAGACATCATGAAGAGTTACCTCGAAAGCTGTGTCGACGTTCCTGCCGGCGGTTGGGGTACCTTTGCCGAGAGGTAGCTTCGTCCTGCCACGCTTCACAAAACGTTTCACAAACTTCTCGTTGCTGGCCAAGTTCTCAACACGTAGCGCTGCAATGGCCCTGCCTGTTTTATCCTTCTAGCCCCTTGGGGCTGCGGTGGAAATCCTAGACCAAAAGAGAACCGGGAGGATCATACGGATGTACAGCGCAGAGCAAAGGGCAAAGGTCATCGTGACGTTCGCCAGGTTCGGATGCAGCACGGCTGACACCATAGCAAAGCTCGGCTACCCCAGCCGCGTCACGCTCCACAACTGGTGGAAGGAGTACCAGATCGACGGCGATGAGCTCCTGGAAAGGGAGCATCGCAGGCCGAGGTGTTCCGACGAGGCGAAGCGGGATGCGGTCAATCGCTACCCGGGGCACGGGAAAAGCCTGGCGCGCACGATAAAGGCCATTGGATACCCGAGCCGCGAGGTACTCTCCAAAAGGAACGACGAGCGCACCCAGGTGATCTGCGCTGTGCGCGAGAAGGAGTGACGCGTGTGGGCCGCGTGATCGCCGACGACACGGCCGTGCGCGGCGGCGCGCCCGCCGCCGGCGTGCGTGCCTACGGTGTGTGCCTGCAGGACGCTGGCGCCGGCGACGGCTCGGCCGGGTGTGGGCTTTCCGTCGATGCCTCGTGGCTCGATGCGACCGGTACCGATGGCGGTGTCGGGTGCACGAGCGGGTCGCTTGCGTCCGCACGGTTTGTGACGCCTGCGGGCGGGGCCTTCGGTGCCGGCGGCGTGTTGGATGCCTCCGGGGCCATGGCGCCGCTTGTAGTGATCGAGCCCCAGGGCGCCACGGCGCCGGCGGGGGAGACCGGCGGGCGCGAGGCGCCCGGTGGCACGGGCGAGCCGGCCGGCGGTGCCGGTCCTGCCACTGGGCAGCCCGGTGCCGGGCCCGCGACGGATCCCGCGCTGAAGCCGGCGAGCACGACGCCCAGGATAACCACGACAACCAAAGCGACAGTGACCAAGGCCACGGCGTCCAAGCCATCCAAGGCCAAGGCTGCCAGCGCCGCCGCCACGCTCCCCAAGACCACCGACGTCAACTGGATCGCAGTCTCCTTAGCGCTATTCCTGCTGGGAGCAGCGCTCCTGGGTTCCGCACGCCGCTCAACTTGCGCCTACACGCTGCCGGGCTGAGTGGATTTCAACCTTCTTCGGATGATCCGCATCTCTATCGTTCGTCGCTCTGGAAAACCTCGCCCCGCATATCTCGTAGGTTGTCTCATGTAGTTGCCAGCACTACGGAATCGGTTGGACAGGTCCGGTGCGCATCGCGTACTTCCGTAGTTTTTCTTCGGAATATCCGTATTAAAAATACGGGTAAATTGACCGATTTGCTCAGCTGCTTTACCCTGTGTCTCAAATAACCTCAGAAAGCAGAGGAACTGTACCATGCTCAAGAAGTTTTCGGTTTCAAATTTCAAGTGCTTCGATAAGCGAATTACATTTGATCTATCCGATCCCGCCAACTACTCATTTAATCAACAGGTGATTCAGGGCGGCGTTAAGGCAAAGGGCATCATATATGGTGCGAATGGCAGCGGAAAGTCCAATTTCGCCCTCGCGATATTCGACATCGTTCTGCATCTGACCGACAAGGAAAAGCTGCTCAAAAAATACTTGCCATATCGGTGCCTTGATTCAAAGAGTTCAATCACAGAGTTTCAATACGATTTTGTCTTCGACAATATCGACGTCGTATACCGCTACGGGAAAACCGACCCACAGACGCTTGTGTACGAGAGCCTGTGCATTGATGACGTGGAGGTCTTGAGCTACAGGTTCGACGCTCAAACGGGCCATGTTGACCTGCCGGGCGCCGAGTCCCTCTCGCTTTCTACCGATCTCCCCGCTGAGTCCGACAGGCTGTCGCGTGTCAAATACGTCAAGAGCAATGCAATACTGCGAGATGAGCCGTCTGCCAGGGCGTTTAGAGCCTTCACCTCCTTTGTCGACAACATGCTGATGTTCTACTCACTCGACGAGCGCGGGTACCAGGGGCTTTCGGTTGGCACGGATAGCTTTACCCAGGGCATTATTCGCGAGGGGAAGATGGAGGACTTCCAAGAATTCTTGCGCCAGCAGGGAATCTCCCTGAACCTCGTATCCGTGAACGTGAATGGAGTTCCCGAGCTTTATTGCAGGTTCGAGGGCGGTACCGTTCCGTTTGCGTCGGTTGCCTCGACAGGCACCATGTCACTTGCTCTGTACTACTACTGGTATATCAAGATGAGCAAGGCTTCCTTGGTCTTCATCGATGAATTCGATGCTTTTTATCACTTTGAATTGTCCCGGTCGATCGTGGAGATGCTGCGGGACCTCGAGGGTGTCCAGGTTTTCATTACGACGCACAACACGGACCTTTTGACGAACGACCTCATGCGGCCCGATGTCTATTTCATTCTCAAGGAGGGGGAGATTCGCTCGCTGGAGAAGCTAACGCCCAAGGAGCTCAGATTGGCCCATAACCTCCAGAAGATGTTTAAGGCCGGTGCTTTCGATGGCTAGTCCGGTCACGCTTTTCATCGTTGAAGGGGAGTCGCGTGACCTGCGCTTTGCGGAGAAGATGAAAGAGCTTTTTCTGAAAGGGAGAGATGACCTGAGGGTGATCTGTCTGCCAGCGGCGCAGAACATCTACATGCTCTACGAACGGCTTGCAGAGGAGGACTTCGATCTGGATGTTGTGGAGGTGCTAAGAGAAACGGTGCCTTCCGCTGCAAAATGTCTAGAGGGCGTGGAGCGGGATTCTGTTGACGAGGTCTTTCTCTTCTTTGACTACGACTCCCATCAAAACAATGCGCCTGGATGCGAGTCCGATGCCCTTGTGGAGGCAATGCTCCTCGCATTCGATAACGAGCACGAGAGCGGAAAGCTCTATATAAGCTACCCGATGGTCGAGGCGCTGTACGATTATCGCGCGGGGCAGTGCCAGGCGCATTCAGGCTGTTTTGTTGACAACTCGGAAATCGCTCAATATAAAAAGATGTCGGGAGAGGGAAACGTTAACGTGGGGAAGCACATGGAGCTTCCCCAATGGAAAGATGCAATCGCTGCCTTCGTATTGAGATGCAAGTGCCTGCTCGATCTCGATGAGGTTTCATTTGGGACATATCGAGAGCTGGTTACGGTCGATGCGATTTTCCGCGAGGAGAAAAGAATGCGGAGCGAGGACGGTTCGGTGTTTGTGCTGTCGGCTTTTCCAGAGTTTCTACTCGACTACTTTGACGATAAGTTCTTTAATTCCATGGCCCCGATGCGCCACCTTAAGTTCGATGATTGCCCTCGAGAAAAAGGATGAGGCGCAATTAATCTCGCGGGCACAGGTTCTCCTGCCTAAATCGTGAACTCGGCATAAGAGCCCCAACTCGCCCGTTAGCCAATTGCTCTTGACCAGAAGGCAAAGTGGACAATTGCCTCAGAGACACATCATTACGCCAATTCGTATCGCAAGGTGCGGCCTCCGCCGTGTCTTGCGATTTGCCCCTTATCCACCATCTCTTTCAATATGCGGCCGGCCGTGGACTGGCCGATCCCGAGCAACGTCTGCGCTTCCTTTCGGGTGATTGAGGGGTGCTCTGCCAAGAACCGCAGGATCTCGTCCTCTCGGGAATAGGAAGCAGCGGGCGCCTCCTTGCTGTTTGCCGTGGGCGTTTCCGCTGCCGTTGCTGCGAAGTTCGTGTTGGGCAGGACGATTTTGAATGCGTTGTTCGTGGCCATGATTTGCGGCTGAGAGGCCGCACCCGCGTAGGCCCCCATGATCTTCCTCATCCCCGTGCCGTATGCCTCGATGAGCTGCAGGCGGTAGAAGACGTTGGCGAGATGCGGGTTCCGGCAGGCGGAGACGCCCATCATCAAATCCTCCAGCTCAAAGCCGGGCAGAAGGCCGCCGACTGACACGAACTCGATCCTGTCGTCGTAGACGCTGATCAGCGTGCTGGTGCGGAAGGAGTAGTCCCTGTGCACGATCGAGTTCAGCAAGGCCTCGCGCACGGCGACCTCCGGGTAGTCCCGGGTGTCGACGCGCAGCAGCTTTTGGTAAGTGGCATGGGTCTGGTTGTGGAAGTCGATGTAGTCGTAGACCTCGTCGAGCTGCTGCATGAGGGACCCGGAGAACTCCCGGCGATCATTGAACACACTCGGGTCCGTCCCCTCGAAAACGGCCGCTTTTACGGTATGCGGGCACTGGTCGGACAGGAGCAGGCCGAGGTTTGTGTAGAGACCGTCCGATGAGGTTATATTCAGGGCCTGCATCTGCGGCGCGCCGAAGGGGATCTTTCGTGTCTCGAATTCCCCTTTCGTCGACTCGAAGGTGAGCGCTTGGTCGAGGGAGCGCATGTCCTCAAAGCTGTCGCCGTCAGTCTCTTTGATCATCTGCCGGATGGCAGCATCGGTCGCCGGGACGGAGGAGTACCCCTGCCGCACGTAGACACCCTCGGGGCGCAGGCCCTTCTTCGCTAGGTAGTAGGGGCGGTTCGTGCCGCGCTGGACCTTGACGGCCACGACCGCCTTCCCGTCGCAGTCGAGCGTTTTATAGCTGACAAACATGGTGACGTCTGGCTTAACGGCGTCTCTCACCATGTTGGAGACCTGCAGGGCGCACGCATCCGCGTCCTCGACGCCCGGCACGGCGCCGTCGTCGGCGACGCCAACGTAGACCGTGCCGCCGCCGCAGTTCGCAAATGCGACGATCTCCTTCTTGATGCCGTTCTGCGCAATGGCCTTCAGCTCGATTGTCTCTGTTTCCTGGAATTTGATGCTGTCCGCCTTCCGATTCTATTCTGCCCATATTCTAACCATTTTGCTAACCATGGTGGTTAGCAAAATGGTTAGAATTATGCTTCCCAAAGCAGAGGCGCACCGCCCTTTTCAAGCAATGAAACAGCAGGTAGAGACTTTGTCGATTTGAGGAGCTCGCGCATAAGCTTAGGCTCAATTGTGCTGTGCTCCTCAAGGAGACGCCGCCCGTATAGAATCAAACCATCCGCACGCCAGCTATCAATTGGATTGGACGCCACATGGAGATCCCCGGCACCCTGTGCAGCAATGTCTACGACTTTGCGTTTTGCCCCGAGCCCAGCTACGACCGCCTGGTAGACCTCGCCGATCCCGAGGACTGGGGCCCCAGCAACCGCATCCTCAAAAACTACCTGTCGTTCTCGTTTAGCCGCGCGGTATTTCTGACCGAGCGCGACGTGAACCAGACCGCGCCGTCCAACCTGCCGCTGGTGTTCGACGACGACCGTTGCCTGTTCAACACCGGCCTGTACACGCGCCGCTACGAGACCATCTACGGCCTGTTTGAGCCCAACACCAAGCCCGACGCACACCAACGCTGGTTTTTGAAGGGCTTCTTTAGGGAAAGCGACCCCATGCTGGTCTCGTTTGAGTACCTGACGTGCCGTGTCCGCTTTGCCGAGGACCCCTCCGAGCTGGTATTTGACTACCGCTTGCCAATCCGCTCCAACATCGACCACATCCTGGGCGACGAGGAAAACCTCACGCGCATCCCCGCCAGTCTGATGGGGGAGGGAAACTCGCTGCTACTGCGCCGCGCCTTTGAGGGCGCCGTCGTCGAGGCCGCCCGCCGCGCCGCCGCCAACTACACGCTCGCCGTGCCACAGTTCTACGGTGGACGGATTCAACTGCTTCTGCCGCTGTGCCTGACCGGCGACAAGCCCGAGCTGGCGCTGACAATCCAACGCGAGGGCGGATTCTACGCCGCGCGCACCTGCCTCACGCTCGAGATGGCCTACAACAACGCGCGTCTTATCTGCCGCCCCGAGACCTCGTGGATAAAGCGGTAAAGGCTCCTTGAGCTGCGGGTTTGCTGTTAATCTGGACCGCGCCAGAGCAGCCAGCGCCCACGAATTTAAAATCGAGGGGAAAAAGTTCTTGGTAAACCACGCGCGGCTATGATAGTATCTCTTTTGCCGAAAGGCGACGGGCGATTGGCTCAGGGGTAGAGCATATCCTTCACACGGATGGGGTCACAAGTTCGAATCTTGTATCGCCCACCATCAAAAGCGCAGGTCAGAGGTATTAAGCCTCTGGCCTTTTTGTTTTTGCCACCAAAGGTGACACCAAAAGTGACACCAAATTTTGCAACTTTATTAAAATGGGGCCTCCTTTTTTATTGAATATGACCCCTTCACAATTCCTACAAATGTATAAAATCACCTAACTAAAAGTTTTGTACCTCGGGTCTCATAGACTAAATGTAACTATGGTTTACGTTTTTAATGCAAGCGTGTATAAGTGTTTCAAACTGTTGCAGAGGTGTAACACTTTGCGGCTTTATTAGCTCTTGGCTATTAGTAGATTTGTAACCTCATCTCATACCGTCGCGGAAAGTTTTTCCAAAATTGTCCTTGCATCGCCGCCGGTGTTCCCGTATAGTACTTCTTCGCACGGGGGCGTAGCTCAGCTGGGAGAGCGCTTGACTGGCAGTCAAGAGGTCAGGGGTTCGATCCCCCTCGTCTCCACCCGAGCATTGAAGAAGGCTCCAACGCAAGTTGGGGCTTTTTTTCATATAGGCACACAATTTAAGCTATATAAAAGAAAGAAGGCCAGAGATGGTGTCTGACCTTTTAGAAATTCTGGTGGGCCCTCCGGGATTCGAACCCAGAACCCAGGGATTATGAGTCCCCTGCGCTAACCGTTGCGCCAAGAGCCCTTGTAGTTAGTGGCTGCGATAGTAATGGCGGCTATCCATTTGCATTAGTTTCTCACCACGAGGAAGAATACTACCATGCACGCGATGGTCGTTCAACGCACGATCTTGTCGACCAGGAGAATCAGGCGTTCGCCTTTGTCCTTGCAGTCGATAGGAGGCCGTCTTGCCCGCTTCCGGGCGCCCCGAGCGGCTGCCGGGCACCGCCACACCGCCCCCGCAGAAGTTTTTCCAAAAATGTCCTTGCATCGCCGTCCGAGTTCCCGTATAGTATTTCTTCGCACGGGGGCGTAGCTCAGCTGGGAGAGCGCTTGACTGGCAGTCAAGAGGTCAGGGGTTCGATTCCCCTCGTCTCCACCCGAGCATTGAATGAGGCTCCAACGCAAGTTGGGGCCTTTTTTCATATAGGCACACAAGGTCAAAGGCGGCACCATGATCCTCCTGGTCGACAAGATCGAAAAAAGCTTCGGCGCACGCGTCCTCTTTAGCGGCGCGTCCTTCCAGATCAACCCCGGCGAGCGCTTCGCGCTCGTGGGCCCCAACGGCGCCGGCAAAACCACCATGCTCAAGATCATTATGGGCATCGACAGTCCCGACTCCGGCCAGGTCCAGTACGCCAAGGACTGCCAGGTGGGCTACCTAGAGCAGGAAACTAATCTGGAGCAAAAGGACACCACCATCCTTGCCGAGGTCATGGCCGCCGCCAAGGAAATCCGCCGCATGGGCGAGCGCGCCAACGAGCTGCAGGCCCAGATCACCGAGCTCTCCGAGCAGGGCAAGGACGTCGACGCGCTCCTTAACGAGTACGGCCAGGTCCAGGACCGCTTTGAGCACCTGGGCGGCTACGAGCTCGAGAGCAACGCCCGCAAAATCCTGTCCGGCTTGGGCTTTAAGGTCACCGACTTTGAGCGCCCGTGCTCCGAGTTCTCGGGCGGCTGGCAGATGCGCATCGCGCTCGCCAAGCTCTTCCTGCGCCACCCCGACCTGCTGCTTCTGGACGAGCCCACCAACCACCTGGACCTCGAAAGCGTCCAGTGGCTGCGCGGCTTTATCGCCAACTACGACGGCGCCGTCCTCATCGTCAGCCACGACCGCGCCTTCATGGACGCTTGCGTCGACCACGTCGCTGCTCTCGAAAACCGCCGCGTGACCACCTACACCGGCAACTACAGCAGCTACCTCAAGCAGCGCGAGGACAACCTGGAGCAGATGCGCGCCAAGCGCGCCGCCCAGGAGCGCGACATCGCCCATATGCAGGTCTTCGTCGACAAGTTCCGCTACAAGCCCACCAAGGCTGCCCAGGCCCAGGAGCGCATCCGCAAGATCGAGCAGATCAAAAAGGAGCTCGTCATCCTGCCTGAGGGCCACAAGCACATCGACTTTAAGTTCCCCGACCCGCCGCGCTCCGGCGACATGGTCGTGGGCCTGGAGGGCGTCTCCAAGTCCTACGGCGACAAGCACATCTACAGCGACATCGACCTCAAGCTCTACCGCGGCGAGCACGTGGCACTCGTCGGCCCCAACGGTGCCGGCAAGTCCACGCTCATGAAGATCCTCGCCGGCCTGGAGCCGCCCACCACCGGCACCCGGGACCTGGGCACCAACGTGGGCGTGGCCTACTACGCCCAGCACGCACTCGAGGGCATGACCGAGTCCAATACCGTCCTGCAAGAGATCGACACCGTCACGCCCAAGTGGACCGTGCCGCAGCAGCGCAGCCTGCTGGGCGCCTTCCTGTTTAGCGACAACGATTCCATCGAGAAGCAGGTTCGCGTCCTCTCCGGAGGCGAAAAAGCGCGTCTGGCCCTGGCCAAGATGCTCGTGGCCCCCGAGGCGCTCCTGTGCCTGGACGAGCCCACCAACCACCTGGACATCGACTCGGTGGATATGCTCGAGAACGCCCTACAAAACTTCCCCGGCACCATCGTGCTGATCAGCCACGACGAGCACCTGGTGCGCGCCGTGGCCAACCGCGTGATCGACATCCGCGATGGCAAGGTCACGGTCTATGACGGCGACTACGACTACTACCTCTACAAGCGCGAGGACCTCGCAGCCCGCGCCGCCGCCGAGGCGTCCACGGAGAGTGCGCCGGCCACGGCCAAGTCCGCCAAGGTCACTGCGGCCCAGCCCGATGCGCCCGCCGCCGCTTCCAAGCCTGCCGAGGGCAAAAAGACCAAGGAGCAAAAGCGCGCCGAGGCCCAGGCCCGCGCTGCGCTCAACAAAAAGCTCAAGGGCGTGCGCAACCAGCTAAAGAAGATCGAGACGGAGCTCGACAAAAAGCGCGCCCGCTATGACGAGCTTATGGAATTGATGGCAAGCGAAGAGCTTTATGCCGATCAAGACAAGTTCAACGCCGCACTGGGGGAATATAACGGCCTTAAGCAAGAGCTACCCAAGCTCGAGGACGAATGGCTGGAGCTTTCCACCCAGATCGAAGAGGAGACCGCGCGTGAACTCTCGTAAGGCCGCCGCCGTGGCGATGAGCATCATCGCCATCGCCTGTCGCATCTGCGGCATCTTTATGAGCGCGATGACCGTGCTGCTGTGCTTTAGCGGTCTCACCGCCAAGCTGCAGATCGTCGGCTTTGTCGTTGAGCTTTCGCACGCACTTCCGAGCGCCATTGCCGGCTACGGCGTCATCACGTCGCCTTTTGGCGGCGTGTTCCGTCTGGATTACGCCATCGTGGCCGTCATCCTGTTTGTGGCCGACTACCTACTCACGCGCGCCTCGCGCCGCGTCCGCTAGGGGAGCGCCATGTCCAGCAGCTACCTCATGAACCTGCTCGCCAGCGCCGTCGCCGTCATCGTGGGCATCGTGATCCACGAGAGCGCGCACGCCGCCGCGGCCTGGGCACTCGGCGATAAGACGGCCCGTTCGCGCGGCCGCGTCTCGCTCAACCCGCTCAACCACATCGACCCGTTTGGCACCATCCTCCTGCCGCTGCTTATGCTCGCCGCCGGAGGCCCGGTGTTCGCCTTTGCCAAGCCGGTACCCGTCTACCTCAACAACCTCAAGCACCCCAAGCGCGACGAGGTCCTGGTGAGCGCGGCCGGCCCCACGTCGAACATCGCACTCGCATGCCTGGCCGCAGCCCTCATGCACCCGGCCTATGGCAACCTCTACGCAAGCATGTCCTTTGCCGTTGCGTCCCAAATCATGAACTTCGGTGCCACGTTTATCGTGGTCAACCTGTCGCTCGCGTTCTTTAACCTCATCCCGATTCCGCCGCTCGATGGCTCGTCGATCATCGTGCCCTTCCTCAAGGGCAAGGCGCTCAACAACTATTACCGTCTGCAGCAATACGCTATGCCCATCCTCATCCTGGTGCTGTACCTGCTGCCTATGTGGACCGGCATCGATGTAATCGGCCGCTATTTCGACGTTACCGTGTATCCGCTTGCTGAGCAGCTGCTCAACTTCGCAATCGCCGGCATCTAAGGTAAACTTACAGGTCGATCGTGCAAAACGGTCGCAACATGCACCCAAACCGCGCCGCGAAGGCGCCGTCAAAGGAGGTCGAAGATGTCGTATCGCGTGTCGACGCAGGTCTACAGCGGACCGTTCGACCTGCTGCTGCAGCTGGTAACCCGCCAAAAAGTAGATATCGGCGCCATCTCCATCAGCGAGGTGGCCGAGCAGTACCTGGCCGAGGCCGAGCGCATCGAGGCGCTGGACCTGGACGTGGCGAGCGACTTTTTGCTGGTCGCGGCAACCCTTTTGGACATCAAGGCCGCCTCGCTGGTGCCGCAGGAGGCCCCGAGCAAAGTCGATGACGACGATGACGAGTTCGACGAAGACCTCAAGGAACTCAGCGCGCTCGACGGCGACGCCCTGCGCGAGGTCCTGATTCAGCGCCTGATTGCCTACAAGCAGTTTAAAGGCGCGGCTGCGGCCCTGGGCGCGCGCATGCAGGCCGAAAGCCGCATGCACCCGCGTGTGGCCGGCCCCGACCCCGAGTTCCTTGGGCTCATGCCCGACTACCTGGCTGGCATCACCCTGCGCGGTCTGGCCGTCATCTGTGCCGACCTTGACGGCAAGCGCCAGACCTTCTTATTGGAGGCCGAGCACGTGGCGCCGCATCGCGTGCCGCTCGACCTGACGGTGGCCTCCGTCGACCGCTTTACCATGGCGCACCAAACCTGCACCTTCCGCGAGCTGTTGGACGGCGATGCCACCACCGAGCAGCTCGTCGTTACCTTCCTGGCCATGCTCGAGCTCGCCAAGCGCGGCTCGCTCACGCTGAGCCAGGACGAGATCTTCGGAACCATCTGCATCAACCGAGTCGAGGGCGCCGAGGCATACGTGCCCGGCGAGGGCCCCGAGCTCACCGAATAGGAGCCGCAACCATGTCAACCCTTTCCACGCTGGAGGCAAACAGCCTCAAAGGCGCCCTCGAGGCGCTGCTGCTGGTGTCGAGCGACCCGGTGAGCGCGCCCGCGCTGGCAGGTGCGCTGGATATCGCCCCGGGCGAGTGCGCATCGCTTTTGGCAGAGCTCAAGGTTGAGTATGAGGAGGCCAACCGCGGCTTTCAGCTGCGCGAGGTTGCCGGCGGCTGGCGCCTGTTTACGCATCCCGCCTACCACGACGTGGTCGAGGCCTACGTGCTGAGCTGGGACACGCAAAAGCTGTCGCAGGCAGCGCTCGAAACCCTGGCCGTCATCGCATACCACCAGCCCGTGACGCGCGAGGTGGTCAAGGGCATCCGCGGCGTCAATTCCGACGGCGTCATCGCGTCGCTCGTGGACAAGGGCCTGGTGCGCGAGCTCGGCCGCGACCCCCAGCGCGGTCAAGCCATCATTTACGGCACGACCAACGCCTTCTTGGAAAAGTTCGGTCTGCGCTCCACCCGCGACCTGCCCGACCTGGAGCAGTTTGCCCCCGACGAGCAGTCGCGTCAGTTTATCCGCGAGCGCCTGAGCGGCCGCAGCATTCAGTCCACGCTCGAGGAGCAGGCCGATGACCTGGACGAAGAGCGCGAACTGCTCGATACCGATATTGAAGATGTTGAGGCAATCGAGGACTTGGAGAACCTGGTCGTCGACGAAACCTCGGAGGATTTGCATGACGAGGACTAACGAAGTAGGGGAGACGAGCGCCACGGGCAACGCAGCACCCGCAACCGACGCTCAGCCCGTCTATCCGCACACCATGCGCCTGCAGCGCTTTTTGGCGCGCGCGGGCGTGGCGAGCCGCCGCGGCTCGGAAGACCTAATGACCGCCGGCCGCGTGACCGTCAACGGCGAGGTCGCGACCGAGCTGGGCACCAAGGTCGACGTCGACCGCGACCATATCGAGGTCGACGGCATGCCCGTCAAGCTCAACCAGGGCGCCGCGTACCTGATGCTCTACAAGCCGACCGGCTACCTCACCACCATGAGCGACCCGCAGGAGCGCCCTTGCGTGGCCGAGCTGGTCCCGCGCGACCGCTTTCCGGGGCTCTTCCCGGTGGGCCGCCTGGACCGCGACACCACAGGCCTTTTGCTCTTTACCACCGACGGCGACCTGTCGCAGGACCTGCTGCATCCCAGCAAGCACGTCTATAAGACCTACCAGGCGCTCGTGGACGGCCACCTGACCGATCGCGACTTAGAACCACTCCGCCGCGGCATCGAACTCGACGACGGCCTGTGCCAGCCGGCGATCTGCCGCGTCATCAACGCGCGCGAAGCAGAGGCCGTGGCTCCGCAAGGCGTAAAGCCCGGTACCACCGCCGTGGAGGTCATCATCCGCGAGGGGCGCAAGAACCAGGTCAAGCGCATGCTGAGCAAGATTCACCATCCGGTAATCCGCCTGCATCGCTGCAACTTTGCCGGCCTGGAGCTCAAGGACGTGGCCAAGGGCTCGTGGCGCGAGCTCACCGACCGCGAGGTACAGATCCTCAAGGCCGGCGGCATCCCGCCCAAGCAGGCGAGCGCCAAGCGCGCCGGCGCGCCGGCGACCAACACCGCGAGCCGCACGCGCCACCACGGCAGCCACGGTTCCGCGCCCAAGCGCAACACCTACCGCGAGCGCTACACGGGCTAACCAGTCCGCCGAGCCCCAGCGCCCGCGTCCCATACCAGCACGTCAACCACCGAAAGGAAGCATTGCATGATCGTCGCCATCGACGGCCCCGCCGGTTCCGGCAAGTCCACCATCGCCAAGGAGATCGCCCGCCAGCTGGGCTTTAACAAGCTCGACACGGGCGCTATGTATCGCGCCGTCACCTTCGCCGCGCTCGACCGCGGCATCGACCTGGACGACGAGGCGGCCATCGACGCCCTCGCCGAGCAGATCGAGATTCGCTTTACCAACGGCACCGGCGAGGACACGCGCCTGACCATCGACGGCCAGGACGCATCGGCCGCCATCCGCACCCCGCAGGTCGACGCCAACGTGTCCAAGGTCTCGGCCTACCCGGGCGTGCGCGCCGCCATGCTCATCCACCAGCGTCGTGCCGCCGAGGACCGCGACATCGTCGCCGAGGGTCGCGACATCGGCACCGTCGTGTTCCCCAACGCGCAGGTCAAGGTGTTCCTGACCGCCGACCCGCGCGAGCGTGCCCGTCGCCGTGTGCTGCAGCGCCACCAAAACGACGCCCAGCCGCTCACCGAAGAGCAGCTCGAGGCCGAGGTCGACGAGACCCTCGATGCCCTCAAGCAGCGCGATAAGCTCGACAGCAGCCGCGAGGTCGCACCGCTCGTGCCTGCCGAGGACGCCGTGCACGTCGACTCCACCGCCCACACCATCGACGAGGTCGTCTCGATAATCGAGGACCTCATCAACCAAAGGAGGTAGCCCATGCGCCTGTTTAAGCAGACGCCCGAGGATTACTACAACGCCCCCTACGCCGAGTTCCCGGCGCTCATCCGCGGCACCGTCGCCGTGGTCATGGGCATCCTGTGGGCCTTCTCCAAGCTCATGTGGCGCTGGAAAGTCGAGGACAGCGACTTGCTGTTTGAGCGCCAGGAAGGCCGCGGCAGTGTGGTCATCTGTAACCACACCTCGATGGCTGAACTCTTGGCCGTGGAGACGGCACTGTTCTTTGGCGGCCGCCGCATTCGCCCCATTTTTAAGTCCGAGTTTGCGAAGAGCAAGATCGTGCGCTGGGCCTTTAGCCGCGTGGGCGGCATCCCCGTCGAGCGTGGCACCGCCGACATGAAGTGTCTGCGTGCCGCCCAGCATGCGCTGCAGCGCGGCGAGGACGTCCTGATCTTCCCCGAGGGCACGCGTATCCGCTCGCGCGAGATCAAGTCCGAGGTCCACGGCGGCTTTGCACTCATCGCCCAGATGGGCAAGGCGCCCGTCAACCCGCTCGCCATTTGTGGCTGGTCCGACATCACGCCCAAAGGCAAAAAGCTCATGCGCCCCAAGAAGTGCTGGATCCGTGCCGGCAAGGCCGTCTTACTTTCCGACGCACCGGCCGAGCTCAAGCGCAAGGAGCGCCTGGCATGGTTTGAGTCCGAGGCCATGAGCCGCGTATACGCCATGCGTGACGACCTGTGCGCCGAGCACCCGGGCAGGTTCTAGCCATGGGTGAGAACGTCATGAATACCGCTGCGGCCGCCGCTGAGGAGGTCGTCCCCACCATCGAGATCGCTGCCCACGCGGGCACCTGCTACGGCGTGCAGCGCGCGCTCGACATGGCGCTGGCTGCAGCGCCGCAGACAGGGGAGAGCGCTAAGGTCCACACCTTGGGGCCGCTCATCCATAACCCCATCGTGGTACGCGAGCTCACCGAGGCAGGCATCGGTCTAGCCGACACCTTGGACGACGCCGCATCGGGCACCGTGATCATCCGCGCCCACGGCGTGGTGCCACAGGTGATCGATGCTGCCCGCAAGCGTGGCCTTAACGTGGTCGATGCCACCTGCCCCTACGTGAAGAAGGTCCATGTGGCGGCCGAGCGCCTAGTGCGCGAGGGCTACCACGTGATCGTCGTGGGCGAGCCGGGCCATCCCGAGGTCGAGGGCATTCTGGGCCACGCTGGTGATGACGCGCAGGTCGTGAGCTGTGCCGCCGACGCCGATGCCCTGCCGCTCAAGGGCAAGGTAGGCCTCGTCGTACAGACCACCCAGACCGCGCAGAACCTCGCCGAGGTCGTGGCCGCTATCACCCCGCGCGTGCAGGAATTGCGCGTGATCAACACCATCTGCGCCGCCACGAGTGAGCGTCAACAGGCAGCAGCCACACTTGCCAACCGCTGCGACTGCATGGTCGTCGTGGGCGGCAAAAACTCAGGCAACACCCGCCGCCTGGCGCAGATTTGCGCAGACGTCTGCGAGCACACGCATCACATCGAGGAAGCCTCCGAGCTTGAGGCCGCGTGGTTTACCGACGCTCACCACATCGGCATCACCGCCGGAGCCTCCACCCCGCAAGAACACATCGAGCGCGCCGTCGCGCGCATCAAGGAGCTTTGCCGCTAATCATGGACCAGACCGTACCCGCATACGCCGCCGAGGTGGCCGATTACGGGCGCAGCCGCGACCCCGAGCCGGGTGAGGGCGCGCTCGTAAAGAACGTGCGTCCCGAATCACCCGCGTGGGATGTGGGTATCGAGCCGGGCATGCGCGTGCTAACGGTCAACGGCGAGCAGCTCACCGACATGATCGTGTGGCTTTGGGAAGCCGACGACGACACCGTCGACCTCGAAGTTTTCGACCCGCGCGACGGCACCGTCACCCCCGTCGAGCTCGACCGCTTTCCCGGCGAGGATTGGGGTTTGGAGTTCGATGGCCCCATCTTCGACGGCATGCGTACCTGCGTCAACGCCTGCGTGTTCTGCTTTATGACCATGCTGCCCAAGGGCGGCCGCTCCACGCTCTATATTCGCGATGACGACTACCGCCTGAGCTTTTTGCAGGGCAACTTTGTCACGCTCACGAACCTCTCCGACGAGGACGTGCAAAACGTCATCCAACGCAACATGAGCCCCATGAACGTGTCGGTCCACGCCGTGAGCCCCGATGTGCGCCGCCGTATGATGGGCCGCAACGCCCAGCGCGGCATGGACGTACTCGAGGCCATCATGGCCGCCGGCATCGAGATTCACGCACAGATCGTGTTGTGCCCCGGCATGAACGACGGCGATGAGCTGGAAAAGACCCTGCGCTTTTGCGAGGAGCACGAGCAAATCACAAGCCTGGGCATTGTGCCGCTCGGTTTTACCAAGCATCAGAACCGCTTTAGCTGGTCCTATAGCGACAAGCCCGAGCTAGCGCGCGAGACCATTGCCATGATCCGACCGTTCCAGGACCGAGCCTATGAGCGCTTTGGCCGCCACACCTTCCAGATGAGCGACGAGTTCTATCTGGACGCCGGCATCGATCCTCCCGAGGCGGACTTTTACGACGGTTACCCGCAGTACTACGACGGCATCGGCATGATCCGCTCGTATCTGGACGAGACCGACGACGTGCTGGCTACCGATGCCGAGCGACTAACCCGCGTCCGCGCGGTCATCGCCGCCCGCAGCCAGCACCTGCTGTGCCTCTCCGGCGCCAGCGCGCGCGACACCGTGGCGCGCTTTGTGGAGTCGCCGCATGGTCTCGGCGGCACTGTCACGGCCATCAAGAACCGCTACTTCGGCGGCAACGTGGACGTGACCGGCCTCATCGTCGCGTGTGACATTCTGGAGCAGCTGCCCCAAGACCTGTCGGGGGTTATGCTCTTTGTGCCTAAGCTCATGTTCAACGCTGACGGCATGACGCTTGACGAGTATCATCGTGACGATTTACTCGCAAGCCTTACCAGTCGCGGCGCCGAGGTTCATGTGGTGTCGACCATGCCGCATGAGCTGCTCGATACCCTGGAGCGCATCCTTGGCATTGTGCCCGCAGACTCTAACACTTCCACTGACCCTACCCATTAAAGGAGAGCAGATGAAACCTATCGTCGCCGTCGTCGGACGCCCCAACGTGGGCAAGTCCACGCTCGTCAACCGCCTGGCCCAGACTTCGGACGCCATCGTCCACGAGTCCCGCGGCGTCACGCGCGACCGCTCGTATCACACGGCCGATTGGAACGGCCGCGAGTTCACTATCGTCGACACGGGCGGTATCGAGCCGCTCAAGAGTGACGATGTCTTTGCCACGTCTATCCGCGACCAGGCGCTCGCCGCCGCCGAGGAAGCCGCCGTCATCCTATTTGTGGTCGACGGCCGCACCGGCGTCACCGAGGAGGACGAGTCGGTCGCTCGCATGCTCAAGCGCTGCGACAAGCCGGTCTTTCTGCTGGTGAACAAGCTCGACAACCCCGATCGCGAGAACGACAGCATCTGGGAGTTCTATTCGCTCGGCATCGGTGAGCCCACGCCGCTCTCGGCCCTGCATGGTCATGGCACGGGCGACCTGCTCGACGACATCGTGGCGCTGCTTCCCGAGGAAGAGGATGAAGTCGCCGACGAGTTCCCCGATGCGCTGAACGTGGCCATCATCGGCCGCCCCAACGCCGGCAAGTCGTCGCTGTTCAACCGCATCCTGGGCGCCGACCGTTCTATCGTGTCCAACATTGCCGGCACGACGCGCGACGCCATCGACACTGTCGTCGAGCGTAACGGCAAGCACTACCGCATGGTCGACACCGCGGGCATTCGCAAGAAGAGCACCGTGTACGAGAACATCGAGTACTACTCCATGGTCCGCGGCCTGCGCGCCATCGACCGCGCCGACGTGGCGCTGCTCGTCGTCGACGCCTCCGTGGGCGTTACCGAGCAGGACCAGAAGGTCATGGGTCTTGCCATCGAGCGCGGCTGCGCCATCGTTGTGCTGCTCAACAAGTGGGATCTGCTCGACGACGACCGTAAGCGCGAGGCCTGCATGGAGACCATCGACCGCCGTCTGGGCGTCATGGCTCCCTGGGCCCAGTACCTGCGCATCTCTGCTCTCACCGGCCGCAGCGTCGAGAAGATCTGGGCGATGGTAGACGCCGCCGAAAAGACGCGCTCGCAAAAGATCAGCACCTCGCGCCTTAACACGTTCCTCACCGACCTGCGCGAGTTTGGCCACACCGTGGTAGACGGTAAGCGCCGCCTGCGCATGCACTACGTGACCCAGACGGGCGTCAACCCGCCGACGTTCACGTTTTTCGTCAACCACAGCGACCTGGTCAACGACACCTACCAGCGCTATGTAGAGAACCGCATGCGCTCGACCTTCGACTTTGCCGGCACGCCCATTCGACTCTTCTTTAGGAAGAAGGAGCAAAAGGATGCATAATCCGATTCTGCTGACCGCCATCTGCGCCGTGGTCTCGTTCTTTATCGGAGCGATTCCGTTTGGCCTGATCCTGGGCCGCGTGTTCAACCACACCGACATTCGCAAGGCGGGCTCCGGCAACATCGGCACCACCAACGCCCTGCGCGTGGCCGGTCCCAAGGTCGCCGCGCTCACCCTGCTGCTCGACTGTCTTAAGGGCGCCATCTGCGTCCTTATCGCGCGTCCGCTCATCGCGAGCGTGGGCTATGGCTTCCCCGTAAGCATCATGGCGCCCGGAGCCCCCGGCGACTGGATGCTCGGTGTCATCTGCCTGGCAGCGGTGTGGGGCCACATCTTCTCGCCCTACCTCAACTTCCATGGTGGCAAGGGTATTGCCGTGGGCCTGGGCGTCATCCTCGCCTGGTACTGGCCCATTGGCCTGTCGCTGCTGGGCATGTTTATCGTGGCCGTTGCCATCACCAAATACGTGTCGGTGGGCTCACTTGCCGCCGCCATCGGTCTTCCCATCGCTGCTTGTGCGGTCTTTCCGTACAGCAGCCTGGGCCTCAAGTTTTGCATGGCGCTGATCAGCATCACCGTGGTGTGGGCCCATCGTGCGAACATCAAAAAGCTCATGGCCGGTAAGGAGTCCAAGCTCTCGTTTACCAAGCGCGTCACCGAGCCCGACGATAAGTAGGAGAGAGTCATGAATGTTGCGCTGATTGGCTCCGGCTCCTGGGGAACCGCCGTCGCCGGCCTTGCCGCCGCGCGAGCCGAGCACGTGACCATGTGGGCCCATAGCGAGCAGACCGCCGTCGGCATCAATGGCGAGCACCGTAATCCTCGCTACCTAGTGGACTATGAACTGCCGACCAATGTTGTTGCCACGACGGATCTGGCGCAGGCACTCGAAGGCACCGATGCCATCATCTTTGCCGTTCCTTCGACGCACCTGCGCAGCGTGTGCCACCAGGCCGCGCCCTTTATCGCCGCCGATGCCCCAGTGCTCTGCCTCACCAAGGGCATTGAGCCCGAGTCCGGCCTGCTCATGAGCGAGGTCATCGCCAGCGAGATCGGCAACGAGCGTCGTGTGGCGGCGCTTTCGGGCCCCAACCATGCCGAAGAGATCTGCCGCGGCGGACTTTCGGCCGCCGTCATCGCCAGCGAGGACCAGAAGGTGGGGGAGACCTTTAAAGAGCTGCTGCTTTCCACGGCCTTCCGCATCTACCTGTCGCAAGACATGACCGGCGTCGAGGTCTGCGGCGCCATGAAAAACGTCATCGCTATCGTATGCGGAATCTCTGCCGGCTCGGGCGCGGGCGACAACACGCTTGCCCTCATCATGACGCGCGGTCTGGCCGAGATCAGTCGCCTGGTACACGCCCGCGGCGGCCAGGCCATGACCTGCATGGGACTTGCCGGCATGGGCGACCTTATCGCCACCTGCACCTCCGAGCATTCGCGCAACCGCACCTTTGGCTACGAGTTCGCTCATGGCGTTTCGCTCGACGAGTACCAGACGCGCACGCATATGGTCGTGGAGGGCGCCGTTGCCGCCCGAAGTGTGAGCGAGCTCGCCCGTTCACTTGGCGTAGACATTCCGCTCACCTTTGCCGTGGAGCAAACGCTCTACAACGGTGTTACTTTGGATAGGGCGCTCGAGATCCTTACCGATCGCGTACCCTCCCAAGAGTTCTACGGACTCACCGACTAGCGCAGAAAGGCTTCTACCATGGGTTCCATCAAAATCGCTCCGTCCGTCCTTTCGGCCGACATGGCCAACCTCAAGGGCGAGCTCGACAAGATCGCCGGTGCCGACTACGTGCACTTCGACGTTATGGACGGTCACTTTACCGGTAACCTCACCTTTGGCGTTGACATCCTCAAGGCCGTCAAGCGCTCCACCGATGTACCGGTCGACGCGCACCTGATGGTGTCGAATCCCGACGAGACGGTCGATTGGTACGCCGACGCCGGTGCCGACATGATCACCGTGCACTACGAGGCCTCCACACACCTGCACCGCACGCTCACGCATCTGCAGCAGCGCGGCGTCAAGGCCGGCGTGGTGCTCAACCCCGCCACCCCCGTGTGCGTACTCGAGAGCATCATCGACGTCGTTGATATGGTGCTGCTGATGAGCGTGAACCCTGGCTTTGGCGGCCAGAGCTTTATCCCTGGTACTATTGCCAAACTGCACGAGCTTAAGGCCATGTGCGAGCGTCACGGCGTTTCGCCCCTCATCGAGGTCGACGGCGGTATTTCTTCCAAGAACATCGCCGAGGTCGTCAAGGCCGGCGCCAACGTGCTCGTAGCCGGCTCCGCTGTATTTAAGTCCGAAGATCCCGCCGCCGAGGTTGCGCTGCTGCAGAAGCTGGGCAACGAGGCCGCACAGGAGGCATAAACCCTTATGACCGCAGGTCAAAACCGCATACCAGTGAATCTTGACTATGCCGCCTCGACGCCCATGCGCGCCGAGGCGCGCCTTGCGCAGCGCGAATATGACGACAGTGAGCTTGCCGGCGTCAACCCCAACTCGCTGCACTCGCTTGGCCGCAAGGCCGCCGCACGCCTGGAAGTCGCCCGTCGCGAGATCGCCCGCAGCTTTGGCGCTCGCGTTCGCCCGTCCGAGATCATCCTTACCAACGGCGGCACCGAGGCCAACCAGCTGGCACTGCTCGGTCTTGCCGAGGGAGCTCGTCAACGCGATCGTAAGCGCAATCGTGTCATCGTTTCGGCCATCGAGCACGATTCGATTCTGGACAACCTGCCGCTGCTGCGTGCCGCCGGCTTTACCGTCGACCTGGTGCAGCCCTGCCGCGCGGGCTACATTGAGCCTGCCGCGCTTGTCGAGTTGCTAGGCGATGACGTTGCGCTCGTGAGCATTATGGTCGCCAACAACGAGACCGGCGTGGTACAGCCCATCCGCGAGCTGGCCGCCGTCGCACATGCCGCCGGCGCCTTGTTTCATACCGATGCCATCCAGGGCTACTTGCATATTCCGCTCGATGTCACTGAGCTGGACGTCGACGCTATGACCGTTGCCGCGCACAAGATCGGCGGCCCTGTGGCATCCGGCGCGCTCTACCTTAAGAACCGCACGCCGCTGCGTCCGCGTATCTTTGGCGGTGGACAGGAAGCCGGCCGTCGCGCCGGTACGCAGGATCTGCGCACGCAGCTGGCTTTTGCCGCTGCCGCCAGCACGCTGGCGCCCCACGTGGCCCAGGAGCGCGCGGAACTGCAGACCTTGTCCGACAAGCTCTACGCCACGCTTACGGCCCATCCTCGCATTCACGCCACGATGGGCGACTACGCGCAGGCGGATCGTCTGCCGGGTATGGTTTCAATCTACGTAGACGGCATGGACTCCGAGGAGCTCATCATCAAGCTCGATGCCGCCGGCTTTGAGGTTTCGGCCGGCTCGGCGTGCTCGAGCGGCAGCATGGACCCGAGCCATGTGCTCAGCGCCATGGGCATTGGTCGCGAGCAGGCTTTGGGGTCGCTGCGCATCTCGTTCGATGACCGCGTGAATCCGAGTGATCTGGACGAGTTTGCCCAGACGCTGCTCTCGATCGTAGGTGCCGCATGATCGTCGCCGAGCTCGAGCGCGCCCTGCTGGCACGCTATCCCAAGACGGACGCCGAGGGCTGGGATCACGTAGGACTCTCCGTTGGCGACCCAGCCGCCGAAATTACCGGCGTGGCCTGCGCACTCGACGCGACCGAAGCCAACGTGCACCGCGCCCAGGAGGCCGGTGCCAACGTGTTGTTGACGCATCATCCTATATACATCAAGGCGCCCGAGGCCTTTTGTCCGGCAGATGCCACACGCCCCCAATGCAGCGCGGCGCTCTACGAGGCAGCGCGTTGCGGCGTGAGCATTATCTCGCTCCACACCAACCTGGACCGCTCGCACGAAGCCCGTGTCTGCCTGAGCAAGCTGCTGGGTGCCGCACCCGTGAGCTCACTGGAGCACGTGGACGACCCCGAGGCCACCGGCCTGGGCGCACTTGCAACGCTCAACGACTCGTGCACGCTGCGCGATCTTGCCACCCGTGCTGCCACGGCCTTTGGCAGCGACCCGCGTGTGTGGGGCAAAGCCGATCGCCCGTGCCGCACCGTCGCCATTTTGGGCGGCTCCCTGGGCGACTTCGGAGAGCTCGCTATCGCCGCGGGCGCAGATGTTGTCGTGACGGGCGAGGCGGGCTACCACGTGGCGCAAGACCTTGCCTTGCGCGGGCTGCCGGTGATCTTGCTCGGACACGACCGCTCCGAGGAGCCGTTCGTTGATATATTGATGAACTCTGCAGTTGACGCCGGGGTCGACCCCCGTCATGCGATTAAAATACTGAACCCTTGCCAATGGTGGACTGTGACAAAAGGAGAGAACCTATGAGCGCCGGCGCTACGCTACTCAAGCTGCAACAGATCGATTTGGAGCTCGCCCGCAACAAGAGCGAACTTGCCAATATGCCGGAGCTCAAGGAGCTCGCTTCCAAGCGCAAGACCTACGTTAAGCTCAAGGCCGAGATGACCAAGCTCTACGCCCAGCGCAAGGACCTGGATATTGAACTCGACGATCTCAACACCACCGAGATCCAGACCAATAACGCCATCGAGGCCGCCAAGAAGCGTCACGTCGACGGATCTGATTACCGCGAGGTGCAGGACCTGGAGAATGAGCTTGCCACCCTGGCAAAGCGTCTGGACAAGATCGAGCACACCCGCAAAGATGTCGTCGTCGCCCATAAGGAGGCGCTCGACCGCGAGGCTCGCGCGCAGGCCATCATCGCCAAGTTCGAGGAGGGCGTGAAGGCCGATACCAAGGCCGCCCGCGCCAAGGCCGCCGACCTCCAGGCCCAGATCGATGCCGCCACCAAGGAGCGCACCGCGCTTGCCGCCACGCTGCCGACCGACGTGCTCACCGATTATGAGCGCCTGCTCAAGCAGTTCCGCGGCCTGGCCGTCGAGACCATCAAGGGCAACATCCCCACGGTTTGCCACACCGCACTGCAGGCGTCGTCCATGAGCGACCTCAACCACGACGGTAGTGAGATTACGCATTGCCCGTACTGCCACCGCCTGCTGGTGCTTCCCAACAAGGAAGCCTAAATGATGACGGCGGCATCCAACAATTCAATGCAACTTGAGGGAAAAACGATCCTGCTGGGTATTACCGGCGGGATCGCCGTCTATAAGTCGTGCAATATCGTGCGCCTGCTGCAAAAGCGCGGCGCGCGCGTCAAGGTCGTTATGAGCGAGCATGCCACCGAGTTTGTGGGCCCGCTCACCTTCCGAGCGCTCACCAACGAGCCGGTCGCCGTTGGTCTATTCGACGACCCCTCCGACCCCATTCACCACATTTCGCTGGCGCAGGAGCCCGATCTGGTGGTCGTGGCGCCCGCGACGGCCAATATCATCGCAAAGATGGCCAACGGAATCGCCGATGACCTCATCTCCACCACGCTGCTTGCCACGCCGCGCCCCATCGTGATCGCCCCTGCCATGAACAACGGCATGTGGAAGGCGCCGGCGACGCAGGCCAACATGGCCACGCTGCGCGACCGTGGCGTCCATGTGGTAGGACCCGGTAGTGGCTACCTTGCCTGCGGCGACGTGGACACGGGACGCATGAGCGAGCCCGAGGACATCGTTAAGGCCGTCTGCGAGGTGCTCAACCCCGCGCCGCAAGACCTTGCGGGCAAGCGCATCGTAATCACCGCCGGCCCCACGCACGAGCCGATCGACCCCGTGCGCTTTATTGGCAACCGGTCGTCGGGCAAGATGGGCATCGCCCTGGCGGGGGAGGCTGCTCGCCGCGGCGCTGCGGTCACGCTTGTGCTGGGACCGACATCGCTCGATGTCCCCCGCGGCGTGGAGTGCATGCGCGTGCAGACCGCCGCAGAGATGCTGCAGGCGGCGCTGGGCGCCTTTCAGACGGCCGATGCGGCCATTTGTGCGGCTGCCGTCGCTGACTACACGCCCGCAGCCCCTGCCGACCATAAGCTCAAAAAGGCCAACGAGCGCCTGGATCGCATCGAACTGGTCGAGACGGTCGATATCTTGGCCGAGCTTTCGCGCCAAAAGGGAGAGCGGTGCGTGATCGGCTTTGCGGCCGAGACCGATAACGTCGTGGAGTACGCGCAGCGAAAGCTCGCCCGCAAGGGTTGCGATGCCATTATCGCCAACGATGTCTCGCGCGCCGATTCGGGCTTTGGAACCGATACTAACAAGGCCTGGATCGTGAGCACAGCGGGCACGCAAGAACTTCCCGTTCTAACAAAACCCCAGCTCGCAGATACAATTTTGGACTTGCTTCAAAATTTGTAAAAAAGTTCTTGCACAAGGGCAAAGTTTCGGGTTAATATACTCCCTGTTGCGAGCGAGAGCACAGCAACAAACAAAAGCTTCGGGACGTGGCGCAGCTTGGTAGCGCACTTGACTGGGGGTCAAGGGGTCGCTGGTTCGAATCCAGTCGTCCCGACCAGAAGTTTGCAGGTCAGGCATCTAGTGCCTGACCTTTTTTGTTTTAAGCAATTGATTAATTTTCAGTAAGCAACAGGGTGCCAATAATCTACTTGCGCCATACTCGCTTTTTGCGGTTACTTGCGCGTTTTGCACGCGCTTGAGCCGATTTATTAACGCGATACGAATCTACATACGCGTAGCTGGTATACAGCCGAGTACAGGCCGTATTTATCGCGGCGATTTACACAGATATAGCGACTGTAACGAACAAGCGTGTCGCTATATTTATTCCAGTAGTTCACTTGATCGGTGGACAAGTGGGCTGTTGCAACGAAACGCCAAGCGGGATGGGCTCTATACGAGGGCGCCGCAGAGGTAATAGAGGTGAAGTGCGGCAGGCGCTCTGAGAGGCGCAGTACGACCCCTTTTTCCTCGAACCGACTACCTTTGTACCATGAACCTCAAATTGTTCAAGTAATCGCCAAAAGAAAGGCCCGCGCAGGATTGCACGGGCCTTTCACTAGACAAACTAGAAGACAAGCTAGAAGACAGGTTAAAAACACCAGGCGAGGCATATGCAATACGAGTACGTCGCGCCGTAGTCGTTATAGTTACCGTTGCTATAGATACAGCGGAAGTACGCGGAGCCGCTCGGATCCACGGAGCGCGTCCAGTGATAAAAGCTCGACGACACCCCTGAATGGTTCGAGTACGTCACGCCCTTGGATTTGTAGTACTCGTACTGGGTACCGTCGGTCTGGCGGTCTCCGTAGATCTCGGTCATCGAGAGCAGGAAGACTTTATCGGTCGTGGCCGATGGGGCGCTGGCACTGCCACCACCCTTGTTATCGGTCATCTTCGTGACGGCCTTCGCCTTGGACTGGAGTTCGATCGGTAGGAGCGACCAGAGGTCACCGGAATTGAGGCGGCCGCGGATCTCCGATTTCTCCCAGCCGCCGGCATTGGTGCTCGTGGCGTTCATTCGCTGCTCGTCCATGGCAGTGTTGGTTACCTCGAACGTGAGCCCAGCCTTACCGGAGCCGTCCGCGAGGTCATCGTGGTTGATACCGATGATGCGATACTCGAGCGTCTTGCCGTTCGTCAACTTCATCGAGAACTTCGTCCCCGCGTCCATCGCGGCCTTCGCCTTTGCGTACGCCGGCGACGCCTCGCCCTTGGCGGCGATGTCCTCGGCCACGGCCTCCTGCTCGTCGAGCGTCCAGTCCTTCGCGTCCTTGGCGACAGCCGCCTGGACGGTCGCGGAATCGGCTCCCGCAGAGCCGCCGCCGGTTGCGCCGCCCTCGACCCCGCCGGTCGTCCCATTGCTCACCGTGTTGCCGACCAGGTTGAACTGGTTGCGGATGGCCCCCGCCACGCCGGGTCCCGCGAACACGATCACCAGGCCGATGATGGCGATGATCAGGACGTACTCGATGATAGATTGGCCTCGGAGGCGGGTTCTCCTAGGAGATACCTCCCCCCCCCGAAGGTTAATTGCCGCTGCATGCATTTGCGGCTCCCTTCGCTCAGGGTTTGTAGATACATCGCCGAGCGTAGGGCTATTTCAGATTTCTGCATCGGTCTTGCCGCAGCGGCAAACGTAATTAACTAAACGCCTTCGCGGCGCAATCAACCGCTCACTCAATCGAATTTGTTGCTCAACAAATTCGCAGGTGAGGACAGTAGAATTGGTGTTATCGGAAGTGACGGATGACCGCCGGTGTCGAAGCTGGCGGCCGAGAAGAAAGGACCGAAAATGAGAACTATGGAGCTGATCATCTTCTTCCTGCCTCTCCTGGCGATCGCCGCCAACATCTGCGGCGTGGCGGAGCTCGTTAAGATTGCCAGGGCCAAGGGGCATTACACCAATGACGCGGGAATCCTCTGGTTCATCGGCCTTTTCGGCACGGCGCTCATGGTCGGCCTGATCGTCTGCGCACTGCCAGACCGAGCTGCGCCGGCGCCCAGCGCAAAAACGGATGAAGACGCCCTGCCCGAGGTGTAGACATGTCAAAGTACAAGATCGTCTACCGCGACGCCAACCCCTCCTGGCAGGAACTCTGCCCCGTCAGGGTACTGGCCGTCCAGGTCTCCAGGGACACCGAGACGGGAGCTTGCTTCCTCCAGACAAAGATCGTCAACGTATCGACGAAACCCATCAGCCGCATAGAGTTCACGGTCGGGCTCGAGGGCGAGGGAGGGGAGACGGAGAACGTCGACTTCTCGCTCCTAGATGCCGACCTGCCCGCCGGCGAGGTGCTCAGGCCCAAGGCGGTGAGAATCAAGCTGTCTGTTATCACCGGCTCGCGTGCCGTTGTGACGCGAGCGGACTGCGAGACGTCCTTCGACGACCCGGTCGACATCGATAGCCCCGCGCCACTCGCGCTCAACGGAATCGAGGAGTCGGAACGCGATGTCCTGCTCTCCGAGATGGGCGCCGATGCCTGCAAATGCTCGGGTGTCCATTCCGAGCACGAGGGATGGTGGCAGTGCGGCTGCGGGGCGGTGAACCTCAAGCGCGGAACCTGCTGGAACTGCGGCGCCGTGCGCGAGAAACTGGCGGATCTGGAAGATGCCGCGTTCCTGGATGAATCCAGAAGGGACAGGGTCTACAAGACGAGCGTCGCGATACTCGAGAAGGGCAACAGGAAGGAAGCTGAGGCCGCAAAGGAAAGCCTCGAGAGGCTGGCCGAGCAGGGATACGAGGACTCGGGCGAGAAGGCAAGAGAGGCCGGCGCGAAGATTGCGAACCTCTCCAAAAGGAGGAAGAAAATAGCCGTCGCGGCTGTCGCGGGCATCGTCCTGCTTGCCGTCATGGTCGCCATCTCGCCCCTGCCGTCCATGCTCGAAGCAAGGGCGGACATGAAGGCGGAGCAGGAGAAAATCGAAAGCGTCGCGATTGAGCAGACCGTCGAACTGGGAACATATTCGGGCGAGCTCTCGGCTTATACAGGAAAGGATATCGAGGGCCAACCGATTGAATGGATAGTCCTCCACAAGGAGGGCGACAGGGCTCTCCTCATGACCGAGCATTGCATCGATGAGATGGAATTCAGCGAGAATGGAGACGTATGGGACTTCAAGTCAAGCTCGCTGTATAGGTATCTGAACGGACCCTTCAAAGAATACGCCTTCAACGATGCCGAGCGCGGGATTTTAGCAGGCGACGTAACGATTCTAGACTCCTGGAGCGATTACCTTAGCGAGGATAATATGTACGCGACTCTAGCCGGCACGGACGTCCCCGAGGCATGGTGGGCTTCCGATATAGAGAAATGCGAAGACGATTCATATGGGGCCTACTACGCCGGTCAACCCTTGACTAGTTACATTGACGAAGAAGGTGGCATCTCCTGCGGCGACCTCGGCAGCACGCAGGATTCGACTCTCGGAGTTCGCCCAGCCATCTGGGTCAAATTGAATTAGCAATCGATTTTTCCATCGGTTAAATTGTGAAGGTGGCTTCCGAACCATCGGGAGCCACCTTTATGCGTTCACTTGAACTTGGCTATTGCCGTGCCTTGGGAAGGATTACGCCGGGGGCATTCTTGTTGGAGTTGCCATGCAGTGTATTCGGGCTGACGTTTCAGTCGGAACAATCCAGATGAAGACTCCGGCACTGCTCAAACATTCCCGTTTAGTCATATACGTCACTGAAATCGCACTTGGCACCGAGACCAGTTACGTCCACATCCGCGTCCGGAACGAATCGAAGCGGTATCCCGTTTCAAAACGAAGCCTCGGTCCATGAAGGAGACTTTCCCATATACATAGATTAAGATAATACCGTGTATGACGAATATGAACTTGAGCATATTCCGTCCGTATTCATACTGGATGATCAAGGAAACATCATCGGCTTATCCGAAGGAGAGGAAGAACCTCTTGCCTTATTAAAGAAATACGCCAAATACAACGGATATAAAGCGGAAGAAGGCGACATCAAGTAACTATCAAAGGCCAGATTAAGGAGCCAGCCATGAAGAAATGCCTGCCCTCCATCGTCTCAGCAGCTCTTTGCCTCTCCCTTGTCATGACACCATTTGTGCCCGTTGCGGCAGCCCATGCCGACGAGGGATCTCCCGCCGAGAGCAGCGAGATCTACGTCGGAGACAACTACGACGAAAATTACGATATATCCCTTTTTTTGAGCGCGGGCGCTGCACGGATTCATATTCCAAGGCGTGGTGCGATTCTCACGGATCTGCAAATAACCGCACCGTCCCTCACAAGGTCAAGCTGAACGCGAAGGAGGAGGCTTGCCTGCGCGATCTCTAGCTTGCTGGCACCGCTGAAGTTATCGCCGGTCTCGTGACAACCGGTCCTAGCGGCGGCTTTTTTGCAACCGCAATGACATCGTACCGACTTTTCACTTGCATGTTCTGAAAGGAAGTTGCCATGTTGTCGCAAAATCAATCGAGATACTTGACCACAATCGGCTTTGCCCTGCTTGCATTACTCTTTGCTAGCGACCTCTTGCTGAAACCGCCCAAGGAACTCGTTTCGCTTGCCATAGCCTGCATTTCCGCCCTTTACTTTACGGCAACCCTATTCGTCGGACTAAAGGAGAGGAAAAAAGGCGCAGTCGTTGCATCTGCCGTAGGCGTGATCATAGCCATTGCCTCATTCTTTATCTGACACATTGGTGATCTAGGGGCGATATCGTAGGAATACGACCGGGAGAGCCGGGACCAGATTGCCCGGGTTGCCCGGTCGGCTCGCGCGACGGCGCGGCGGTTCCACAGAAAGCTCTCCGGACTTCACACCGTTTCTGATCGCATTGTAGACAGCCATCTCGTCTTCGCTGTCGGCGAGCACGCGGTGTGCGTCGTCGTTTTGGATGTCCAGTAAATCTCGAAGGTCCTCCATGCACCAGCGTCCGAGATTTGGCCATGCGCGTTGCGCGAGCTGATAAGTGTCGATTGCGATGTTGTAGTTAAAGTCCAGGCCAAAGCCGTCCCAGGCAGAACGGCTTTGTTTCCTTGATTATCAACTTTATCCGGACACTTCCCGAATTCGTCCGTGTGTGTACGGATGAATGCGGGATTCGATACCCCGGTGGCTTGATCGGCAGGCCGCCGGGAACTCTCACTCCTCGATAAAAGCCGGCACTCGGTTAGTCCTACGCATCTTGAAATCGCCAGTCTCGTGGGAGACGTAGAGAATGCCGTCCATCCCATCTCGCGATGCATATGAAAGGTGAACTGAACCGCAATCCGCTCCATCATTGTCGAGAAGATCGAACGAATTCGGGTCGCTCGTTGCGGCCAAACGACCACTCAGACAAGAGCCATCGTCATTACAGATTTGCCATTCCATGTCTTCGCCTGCAAGAATCGCCATAGACGGCCTGGTCGCGCCATCGTTGGCATACATCCCGTCTATGCCAAACCCATTTTCAGCGCCATCGATGAACGACTGCTCGGACCTATACCTTGCAAATGATGCACATAGCACCATTGCAAGACAAAGCACAAAGCCAACAATCGCTATCTTTGCATAGCTCTTGCCTATCATGTCATTCACCTCCCTCGTATGTATCGAGGTATTCCTGCTTGAGCGTCTGCGAGGACGACTCGGTCTTTTCCACGAGCGTGCCGGCCTCGATGAAGTAGAACGAGTCGGTGAGGTCTGCCAGGTCGTCGAGCAGATGGCTTGAAATGAGCACGCTTCGTCCCCGCGCCACCTCGCTGCGCATCGCGTCGCAGGAGGTTTTCCGCTTTCCCGGATCGAGGCCGTTCAGCGGTTCATCGAGGATGAGGTACGGGCAATCGGTCGCTATCGCCATGGCAAGCTTTACCTGCTGCTTCATTCCCGTCGAGAGTTTACGGGTCGGCTTGTCGAGATATGGGGAGATTCCGAGGGAGTCGCAGAGCGAGTCGATGTCGGCGGCCGATTTCCACGCCTCCCTAACGAAAGCAAGGTGCTCGATGGCCGATAGCGTGGGATAGAGATCCGCGCCGCCCGAAGAGCTCAGGTAGACGAGTTCTGCAAATTCGGCTGATCGACGTTGGCAGATTCCGTCTGCCGCCAGGCTTCCCGAGCGGATGCGGGTGGGAAATTGGCCCGACAGCGCTTCAAGAAGGGTGGTTTTCCCCGAGCCGTTGGGAGCAACGAGGCCCGCCGCCGTTCCCGGGCCCAAGGAAAGCGACCCGATCGAAAGTATCGTCGTGCTCCCGTATCCCACGCTCGCGTCTAGAAGCTCGAGCCCATGGTGCTTTTTCGCGGGTCCAGGCTGTTTGGGGGAACGTGTCGCAACGGCGCCGACCGCGAAAAGGACCGCGACGTATGCCAGGGCCACGGCAAGCATCGATGCGCCGCCCGAACCGGAGCCAATGAATTCTGTCGGGAAGCATCCTACGTAACCCGTTGCCTCGATAGGCGAGAATACGGGCAGTGGCAGGAGCCCGAGCACGGCATTATGCCCCAGTGCCGAATCGGACAATAACGGGAATGCCGGGGCCGCGACAAGCAGCGCGGAGGTAAGGGGGCCCGCGAGGACGCGCCTCGTTGCGGTCGATAGGACGGCGGAGCAAACGGATATCAAGGTTCCGCCCGCAAGAAGCGCGAGAAGCAGGGCTGTGAAGACGTTTCCCGCGGTCGTGGTGGTAAGCGCGCCGTCATGGAAGAAGGCGATCGGGTACCCAATTTGCCCGAAGCCGTTTAGGACCAAGGCGTAAATGCCCCCGGGTGCGAGGCCGGCGAGGAGCATCGCGGTCCCCGCGACGATTATCGAAAACACGATCTGAATAAGGCGCCGGAATTTGGGCACGGGCGCCTTTGCCGCCAGGGTCCCGGGCCTTGTGGCGCCGAGCACGAGTATCGACGAGAGAAGGAAGGGGATGAAGGGAAGGAAAGACGGCGCCGTGGCAATGGCGTAAGGCAGGAAGGAAAGGAATGGCAGGTCGTTTGCGGAGGCCGGGATATCCGTGATGCCGGAGCTGCTCAGGGCACGGCAATATGCGAGCGCTGCGTCATTGGTCTCTCGGTCTCCCACGATGGACCCGGATTGGAAGCCTTCGCCCATGAGCGCGTAGTAGCTCTCGGCAGAATCGAGAAAGGCGGCGTCGGTTTGAGCGGCAAGGGCGGCGTTCGCGTATCTTGCAAGCTCCGCGTCATTTTGCTGCTCTGGAGATAGGTCTGTGCCGCTGGCCTGGGGCGCGCGCGTATTGAATGCGTCGACAAAGCCCTGCATGCCCTGTTTCATAAAGAAGGGCCCGTAGATGGGTGAATTGAACGCAATGGGGACGGAAAAGGCTGCAGCGAGAACGAGCGTACAAATCCATACGGCCTTGTCTCTTAGGATTAGTTTGAGAAGAAGTCGACAGTACATTTAGAAGCACCTACGTTCCTCAAAGCATCGTTAGATTAATAATGACAGACCGGATGAAGATACGTGCGACGGGGGCGAGGCGAATGGCTGAGCGGTATCGATACGCGGGTTCAACGGCATCATATTGGCCACATAGATTATTAACTTGCATTTCTAACAGTTAAGGAGACGGGTGCTTTCCAGCACACTCCTTCGATGATGCCTTCCGCTAGTTGCTATGCCGGTTTCAGCCAACAAAGAATGTGCCCGGGCGCTCAGGTTCACCGTTAGCGTTGGCAACATATGAGATGGGCCATACCCTTACCGCGCGCCGATTGCGCGAGAGGTGTCGGTCTCCATGTTTATTCCACCTGCTTGTTATCAACCAGCTTCGTTCAACGTTAGACATTCAAGATGTCAGACGTCGAACCTGCGCCAAAGACGCAGCTGGGGCTACTAGTTGCCTACAATCGCTCGCGAAGCTCGCCTGTTCGTGCGTGAATATCTGACAGCTCCGTCAGACATTGTCGGACATTTGATTGTTCGACAAATGCGCACGTGGTCGCGTTCGCAAAGATTACTGAACGGTCGATGGGTGCGTTGAGACCGGAGCAAACGGCGGATGCCAGAAAAATGGCCTCACAGAATCGCACCCATGGATGATAAAATTGACCTCCCTGGCGCAAATACCCGGGCGGTCAATTCATCCCCTCGTTCGCGATCCTGTTGGGTTTTGGGGCTTTGACATGTTGTTGACGGATGGATCAGCCGTACAGCTTGATCTCCCGGGGTTCCATGTGGTCGTCCCCCAATAAGACGTCCCTGATGTAGCTCTGCGGCAGGAACTCGACGGGCAGCACTGGGTCGTCGACGTAGCCGGGCACGGGGAGTAGGCGTGGCCTTTGGATATAGCGTGGCCGCCTGCCGGCGGTCGGACTGCCACTTCAGTCAAAAGCTCAGGCGCGCGCATTAAAATAATGGATATATCGCTTGATAGGCTTTTGACCAAGCATGAACATCGCAGGTAAATCCGTGTACCAATTTTTGGTATACGAATTTACCTGCGGTTTGCTGAAAGCTCTGACATGCGCTGTCGACTTCATTAAAATCGATTGCCGATCAAGTCTTCCTATATATGCGAGCCCTGAGAAACTGCGCTGTGAACCTGAGACTGCTATCGATCGGCCCGGTGCACCGGGCCGCTGTCCTCGAGCCGACATCAGCTTGCCGGTCTCAAAACGTATACTTGATTTAAGGCGGAGTGGAATGTGGGCGCGCAAGGAGATGCGGAATCGATGAGAGCCTCAAAAAAAATTACTGCAGTGTTATCATCTTTCATCCTCTCTATTCTTCCATTTCTGATTCTATGGGCGGCTTGGTCAGTCCTCCCTGATACAATTCCCGCTCATTGGAGTGGGGGTGTGGTTGATCGATGGGGTAATAAGCTTGAATTGCTGGTTGTTCCGCTGTTTTCCCTGATTGGCTCTATTGCAATTTCTGTGTACCTTATTGTTTCCACGCGGCGAAGAGAGTTCGCGGATTTCTCTGTTCGAATGCGACGGGACTTTGTTGCGTGCTATATTTCTAGTCTTCTTTTATCGACAACCTGCTCAGTGATAATTGCCGTTTGGGTTCAGTTGATTCTTACGCAAAACACTGCGGTTGATGGGGGGCTTGGACTATCGATCCTGTATTCCCTTCCCGGGCTATATGTGATCTTGTGCGCTTTGCCGCCTTTTTATGCGAGCGGCGAGAGCAAAAAGGCAGAGCGCCTGATAACAGTTCTTATTGGCGGCGCGGAGATTGTTCTTTGTGGAATAGTGCTTGAAGGTTCGGCTGCCTCTTATGCGATGATTGGACTGATGATTCTGTTCTGTGCGTTTGAGATTGTGTCACTGGTAAGGGATAGCCGGTCCTTATGAGTTGAATTACGCGCGTGCGGATATAAAGGGTGGCATGTTAAATTTGTTGAAAACTCTGACATGCGCTGCCGACTTCATTAAAATCGATTACCAATCAAGTCTTCCTATATATGCGAGCCCTGAGAAGCTGCGCTGTGAACCTGAGACCGCTATCGATCGGCCCGGTGCACCGGGCCGCTGTCCTCGAGCCGGCATCAGCTTGCCGGTCTCAAAACGTATGCCGTCCGGTACGACCAACAGCCGAGTCTTGTGCCCAGTTCGAGCAGCGCCAGAGCCCCGTGCCGGAACCCACGCAGCCGATGGCAGGGGAATTCAGCCGCGGCCATCGAGGAGCCGACCCAGGGACGGCGCCCCCAGTCCTCGAAAGATTTCCACCGCCCCCTACAGGCCTGGATTGATTTAACAGTTGATTTAATCTGGCTGAACAAGCCGAGCATGGGCCGGTTGACAAAATGTAAGGTAAAATAGCAGATACGACCGTACGCCGGTGCGGGGTTCGGGTGATGTGATAGAAAGTAATACACGTATTACATCTAACCGGGAGGTGCATCATGGCAACCGCCACCGCAGCCCTGAGAACCCCCGAGGACCTCGCGAACAGGTACGACCGCCTGGCGAAGTCGACGGGCCGCACGAAAACCTTCTACATGACGGAGGCGCTTGCCGCAGAGATAGGCAGGCTCGAATACGAGTACGGCCTCATGAATTATCCGGGAAGCGTTTGGTTGCGAGGTATGCCAGTGTGAGGGCCTGATTCGTCAGGCCCCGCACAGGGGGACCGCGATGGTGGCCACCGCGCCGCCCGAGGGGCTGTTGGCGAGCGAGACGGAGCCCCCGTGGGCGCTCGCGGCCTCGGAGGCGACGTGGAGGCCGAGCCCGTAATGGCGGCCTCCGTCGCGCGAGGAGCGAGAGGAGTCGTCTGTGAAGAGGCGCTCGCAGCCGCGTTCGAGGGCGGCGGGAGAAAAGCCCGGTCCGTCATCGGCGACCTCGATGACGAGGTATCCACCAGCGACGTCGCAGGAGACCACCACGCGCGAGCGCGCGTGCTCGGCGGCGTTGGCCACGAGGTTCGCGGCGGCTCGCGCCAGGGTGGTTCGGTCGAGTGGGGCCTCGGGCGCGCCCGCGACAGCGGGGCCCGTGGCTGCGTCGAGCGTCACGCCTCGCGCCCGGGCGATCTGGGCGGCCTCGGCGAGGACCTGCTCGCAGAGCTCGGCCGGCCGCATGGGGGCCCTCTCCGCCCCGCCGGACCCGCGCGAGGCCTCGATGAGCAGGCGCACGTAGCCGTCGAGCCTTTCGACACTGCCGGCTATGTCGCGCGCGGCGGCCGCGAGGTCGGCGTCTTTCTCGTCTTCCAGCTCCTCCGCCACGAAGTCGGCGTTGGCGCGCAGCACGGTGAGCGGCGTCTTGAGATCGTGGGCGAGCGACGCCACCTGCTCGCGCTGCCCCCGCTCCGCGGCCCAGCGGGCCTCGAGCGACTCGGCGAGGGAGGCCCGCATGGCGTCCATCGCGGCGAGGACGTCGTTCACCTCGCGCACGTTGGTGCTGCCGACCGCGAAGTCGAGCTCCCCCGCGCCGACGCGCCCCGCCGCCTCCGCGAGCGGCGCCATCTTGCGCGAGATCACGCGGCTCGCGCGGCGCGCCACGAGCGCGAGCGCGAGCGCGCTTCCCGCCGTGGCGCCGACGAGCATGAGGTTCTGCGGGTTGGGAAGCAGGCCGGCGAGATCGCGCGAGACCCACTGCGGCAGGTACTCGCTGACGAGCGCGCATGCCCCGCCGTCCTTGAGCGGGAACGCGGCGTAGGTGAGGCCCGAGCCCCCGCCCTCGATCTCCACTGTGCCCGGATCCGCGGCGAGTGCCGTACGGGCCATTTCCGTCGCGTCCTCGAGCCGCGTGCCCTCGAGGTCTGTCATCAGCACGTATCCGTCCTTGTTCAGGATGAGGTAGCGGTACGCCGTCGGCACGTCCTGCTGCCCGCAGACGCCGTCGCGTGCCAGGCCCTCCGCGACCTCGCGTGCATTGGCCGGCCCCCAGCTTGCCTCGTAGACGAAGCCCACATTGATCGCCGCGGAGAGCGCCATGAACGAGGCGAGCCACGCCGTGGCGACCGCCGCGAACGCGTAGGCGAAGTAGCGCGCGATGACGAAGGAGAGCGGCATGCCCCCGCGACCTCGCGCCCCGGTCCTCAGAGCTGCCACTTGTACCCCATCCCCCAGACGGTCGCGATCGGATCGGCGCCGGCCTCGGAGAGTTTCCTCCGGGCGCGGCTGACCTGCATGGATATGGCCGCGTCGTCGGCGTCGCTCTCCCAGCCGAGCACCGCCTCGCGTATCTGCGCGCGGCTCATGACCTGCCCGGGGTGGCGCGCGAGGTACTCGCAGATGGCGTACTCGGTGGGAGTGAGCGGCACGGTCTCGCCGCCCACGGCGAGGTCGCGCGCCCCGAGGTCGATCAGCACCTCCCCGAAGGAGAGGGCGTGCGAGCGCGGCCGGCGCTCACGGCGTAGATGGGCCGCGACCTTGGCGCGCAGTTCCGCGGCCCCGAAGGGCTTGCGGACGTAGTCGTCGGCGCCCAGGCCGTAGGCGGCCACGGCGTCCTCCTCGGCCACGCGCGCGGTCAGGAAGACGATGGGCCCGTCGAAGTCCGGGCGGATCTGCCGCACGAGCTCGAAGCCGTCGAGCCCCGGCATCATGACATCGCAGAGCACGAGGTCGAAGCGCGAGAGGTCCATCCCCGGGACTGTCGTCGGGTCGGCCGCCCTGACGACCTCATGGCCGTCGCGGCCGAGGACGCGCGCGAGCGCGTCGAGAATCGCCCGTTCATCATCCACTGCCAGTATCCTCGCCATGTTCGACCTCCTGAAACTCTCGTCGGAATTGTACTAGCGCCGCACTCAGCGGTCCAGAGCCCTGCGCGCAGCCGCGGGCGCCTCGGCCGCGTCGCACGCGTGGTAGCGCACGCCCGAGCCGCCGCGCGCCTCGATCTCGAGCCAGCCCTCGCCGTCCGACTCCCGCCCGAAGAAGATGAGCTGGAGCTCTCGGACATTGCCCCTGTCGTCCGCAGCGTCCACCAGGTAGACGTAGTTTGTCCCCGCCCCGGTGGCGTCGGCGTAGGAGCTCGCGTGGCTGCCGGGCTCGGGCGCGGGCGCCCACATGGGGATCTCAGGGTTGGGCAGCACGCGGTCTGCGATCGAGCGCAGCGCCGACCCCCAGCCGGCGTCGAGCAGGGCATTCCCGCCCAGAAGGAGCGCTGCGGAGAGGAGGGCGAGCATGGCGGCGAGCGGCCTCCTACGCATCTGCCCTCCCGTCCTCGAAGCGGCAGAACCAGGCGAGAAGGACGGCGTCGGCTGCCAGGGTGAGCGCGAGGCCAGCGAGCGCAGTCGTGAGGAGAGGGCCCGCCGCGCGTGCGGCGTCGATGAAGGCCTCCACCCCGAGCGACCCCAGGCGCGCGGGCCAGGCGAGCGGCACCCAGCCCAGGGGCGTCGCCAGGGCACCGGTGAGCTCGCCGGTCATGAGGCCGTGCGCAAGTCCGCCCACCGAGAAGAACGCGAGGAGCGTCCCCGCCGCGCCGCCGCCGATGGCGGCGTTGCGGCCGAGGCGCAGGGCCACGCCGAGCCCCAGCGCGTAGAGGGGCAAGCTGCCCAGCACGATGCCCGCCCAGGCGGCCGCAAGCGGAGCGGGCCCGAGCGGCAGGCGTCCGGCGACGGCGAGCGCGCCCCCGAACACGCTGAGCGCCACGGCCAGCGCGCCCGCGCCGAGCGCCGCAAGGGCGAGCAGCTTCGCCGCGACGGCGCGCCCGCGCGAGGGGACCGCCATGAGGTTGGCGAGGCGCCCGGCAGCGCGCTCCTCGTCCACAGCGAGCCCGCAGACGATGGCGGACATGAGCGGCATGAGAGCGCCGAGGAACTGGGCGTAGGCGTCCGCGCCCAGCGCCGGGTCCCATCGGGTTACGGAGAAGTAGTCGCCGCAGGCAAGACCGGCTGCCAGGCCGCAGGCGAGGTGCGCCGCCGAGAGCGGGGAGCGCGCCAGGCGCAGGGCCTCGGAGAGCAGGGCCCGCGGGAGAGTCATGCGCGGCGTCGGGTCGGAGAGTCGTGTCACGGCCATCACCTCTCCTCGGAGCGCGCGAACCAGGCCGCGCCCGCCGCCGTGAGCGCGGCGAACGCGAGCGCGCAGACCGCAAGGCCCGCCAGCGTGAGCATGCCGTCTGCCGCGAGCGCCCCGCCGAGCGCCATGTCCGCCGCGAGCGGCTCGCCGCTCGGCAGCACGGGGATGAAGCTCGTGGGGATGACCATGCTCGCCGACGGCGGAAAGAGCTGCGGCAGCGGCATCAGCGACCAGGCGAACCCACCCACGAGTTGCGCGGCGAGCGGGCAGAAGATGCCCGCGAGCATGCCGAGCCGCGCCGTGAGGAAGAGCCCTGCGGGGATCATCCACGCCGCGGTCACCGTGTTGACGAGCGCGCAGAGGAGCATCGTGAGCGTGCCCGCGGCCGTGAGGCCCTGCGAGGAGAACGCCGATCCCGCGAGGTAGATGCCGAAGACCACGAGGTTCGAGAGCGCGCAGAGCGCGAGGCACCAGAGCGCCTTGGCCCACCAGGCGCGCCCGAGCGGGAAGCCCAGGCCCAAAAGCCCCCGCATCCGCGTGCGAGCGTCCGCCCGCGCGACGCACGCCACCACGAGCGAGAGAGACACGGGCAGGAAGAGCGCGTACCAGTAGTTCCACGCGCTGAAGATCTGCACGCCCCGGTAGGGCATCGCGCCGAGCAGCGGCATCGGCAGCGCCATGAGCACGGCCAGGCGAACCGGTGCCGCGTGGCGCGACTTCAGGGCCTCGGCGCGCAGGGCCGCGAGCAGGCCGCCTTTCTCACCCGTCATGCCGCCACCTCCCCGCGCGCTCGTCGCCCTTCCCGACAGAAGCTCATGAAGAGTTCCTCGAGGTCCTGCTCGGGACGAAGCGCATCCTCGTAGGCAAGGCGCCCCCCGCAGATGATGCCGATGGTGTCCGCCATCTGCTGCACCTCGGAGAGGATGTGGCTCGAGACGATCACCGTCGTACCCGCCGCCGCGAAGCCGCGGATCTGGTCGCGCAGTTCCTCGATGCCGATGGGGTCGAGGCCGTTGGTGGGCTCGTCGAGCACGAGCAGGCGTGGCCGGGCGATCAGCGCCAACGCGAGCCCCAGGCGCTGCCGCATCCCCATCGAGAAGCGCCCGGCGCGCTTCTTCCCGGTGTCCGCGAGGTCCACGGCGGCGAGCACCTCATCTATGCGGCTCTCGGGAAGGCCCAGCAGCGTGGTGCGCACGCGCAGGTTCTCGCGCGCGGTGAGGTTGGGGTAGAGCGGCGCCTCCTCGATGAGGCTGCCGATTGCGTAGAGGTCCTCGCGGCGCCAGGCGTGCCCGGCAAAGAGGATCTCCCCGGCCGTCGGCCGCAGCATCCCGCAGATCATCTTGAGCGTTGTCGACTTGCCGGCGCCGTTGGGACCGAGCAGCCCGTACACCTCGCCCTCGCGGATATGAAGGCTCACGTCGGCCACGGCGTCCTGCGCCTGGTCGCCGCGGCCGAAGCGCTTGGTGAGCCCACGCGTCTCGAGCATGTAACCCATGGGTTTATCCTTTCTCTTCCGGGCGCGCGGGCCGAGTCACCGTGCCCGCGCGCCTTACCTTTCGGGTTCACCATCCATGGTGGGGCGCGTTTCTAACGAAGCCGTAACGGCCGTTGGGTTCTTTTGGCGCCAACCCTTCTCGACCCGCACATCATGATTAATTTGCTTAAGGCAACAACTTTCCCGATCGATGTAATCACCGAATCAAAACGTGTACATCACCCTCCAAAACCGACATTTTTCGGCATGTTTGGAGGCTGATGTACACGAATGTGAAATCCACCGCCGCCCAAAAGCGCCTTCCTCATGTCTGGACTCTCTATGCTTACGCTGGATAGACATCGCCGGAACGGGTATAGTAGCGAAAGTTTTGTCGTTAACCAGCGGGGGAGTCCTGTGGGCATCAAAAAGAAGATCAAAAAGGAGCTTATCGGCACTTCCGATTACCCGTCGAATAAGATCTTTACGATCTCCAATTTCATCACCTTTACGCGCCTGATCCTCACTCTGGTATTTCTGTACCTGTTTGTGACGGATAACAACCGCGTCATCGCCATCGTTATCTACGCCGTTGCCGCCTCTACCGACTGGATGGACGGTCAGATCGCCCGCATGACCAAGACGGTCTCGTGGCTCGGCAAGGTCATGGACCCCATCTGCGACCGTGCGCTGCTGTTCACCGGCGTACTTGGGCTGGTGGTCCGCGGAGAGCTGCCCATCTGGGTCTGCGTGCTCATTATTGGCCGCGACATCTATCTGGGCATCGGCACGCTTATCGTTCGTCATTATCACCGTCGCCCCATCGATGTCGTCTTTCCCGGAAAGATTGCCACTGCACTGCTCATGACCGGCTTCTCGCTCATGCTGCTCGGGTTCCCCGTTATTGACGGCCTGCATCTTTTACCTTCAACCCTTACGGCCTTCCCGGGCCTCAACGGAAGCTCGGTGCCCCTCGGCATCTTCTTTGTGTACGGCGGCGTGATCTTCTCCATGCTCACGGCTGTCATCTATTCCATTAAGGGCGGAGTGGCCATTAAACAGGCTCTCGCGCATCCCGAGGACGAGGACATCGACTTTCTGAACCCCGAAATCGAAGACTGATTCGTTGGGGTATGATTACGTACGGTTCATTATTTGCGGCACGTCCGCGATAAGTTAGGGGTTGTCATGGACAACATGGTTAACAATATGCCTCAGAATGATAAGACTGCTGACGCTACCTGCGTATTCCGCGTGCCTTCAAGCGACGTCACCGTTCCCGACCTCATGGCCAACGTGCGCATCACCGCCCCCGTTCTGTCCATCGTCAAGGGTCCGCAGACTGGTGCCGCCTTTGAGCTCGAGGACGACGTGACCACCATCGGCCGCGATCCTGCGAACGGCATCTTCCTCAATGACATGACCGTATCGCGCAGCCACGCGCGCATTATCCGCGAGGGCCTCGGCGCTCGCATCGAGGACTTGGGCTCGCTCAATGGCACCTGGGTCGACGGTGCCATCGTCAATGCAGCCCCGCTGCACGACGGTTCTTCCGTCCAGATCGGTACGTTTACGCTCATCTACCACGAGAGCACGCCGGAGCGCATCGAAACCGGTGAGTAGGGCATGGCCGAACGCAACTATCTGAGTATCGGCCAAGTCGTCAACCTACTTCGAGGCGCATACCCCGATCTTTCGAACTCAAAAATTAGATTTCTAGAAGATGAGGGGCTCATTACCCCTCATCGTACGCCTAAGGGATACCGTCAATACTCTAAGGAGGACGTTGATCGCCTGGAGGTCATCCTGCATTTGCAGAAGACCCGCTACATGCCGCTCAACGTGATTAAGCAGCGCTTGGAAAACGCCACGGACCTGTCAACGCTCGCTTACGAGGTGGGCTTGCTGTCCGATGTTCCGCTCAAGACGGAGCCCAAGGAGACTAAGCAAAAGCTGCATCCCATTGAGACCATTCCCGATATGCTGGGCGTCGAGATTTCGTTTATCCGCTCGCTCGCCGAGAACGACCTCATTCGCATCATCAAGAGTCCGCAGAATCGTGAGCTCGTCGATGGTCGCGATTTTCCAATCATCCGCTACTGCTCCGAGCTGTCACGCTTCCATATCGAGCCCCGCAACCTGCGTCAGTACGTGTCTTCCGCCAACCGCGAGTCCTCGATGTTTGAGCAGGTGCTCGTGAGCATGCTCGGAATGGATACCTCCGATGACGAGCGCGACGCCAAGCTCGAACGTGCGTTTAAGAAGCTTCACGACCTGACCGAGGGTGTGCACACTGCGCTGCTCAAGAACCGCGTTTTTGAGTCTCTCAATGCCGTGGTCGAGGACGCCGACATCGATGCACTCGATGAGGAAATCACTCGCTCCGAGTCCACCAAAGCCAAAAACGAAGAGATAGCCACGCCGGCTTCGCACGAGGATTCTCTCGTAAAGCCGCTCAAGGTCGTCGCCCCTTCGCACTCCGGTACCGCCACGGCGGGCAAATAACCGCTGCCGCTTATCCGGCAACCCATTGAAAGGTCATGCAATGTACGACTTCGAATCTCAAATCGTCGACATCCCCGACTATCCCGAGCCCGGAGTCATCTTTAAAGACATCACGCCGCTCTTTGGCAATCCCGAGGCGCTCAAAGCCATGACCGATACCCTCGCCGAGCACTTTGCCGGCATGGGAATCACCAAGGTCGTGGGTCCCGAGGCTCGCGGCTTTATGGTTGGCGTACCGGTGGCTGTAGCCCTTGGCGCCGGCTTTGTTCCCGCACGTAAACCGGGCAAGCTGCCGCGCGAGACCGTAAGCCAGAGCTACGAGCTCGAGTACGGCACCGATTCAATTGAGATCCATGCCGACGCTATCAGCTCTAAAGATACCGTGTTGATTCTGGACGACTTGGTCGCGACGGGCGGAACCGTCGAGGCAACAGGTAAACTGGTGCGAGATATGGGCGCAAAGCTTATCGGTTACGGTTGTATACTTGAGCTTGCGTTTCTCAACCCGCGCGAGAAGCTCACGCCGTCTGATGACGATGTGGAGCTCTTTAGCCTGGTGACGGTAGACTAGCCGTTACCCTTAGTTACTGGAAAGGAAGCTACATGCGCACAGCAAACACGCACAAAAACATGGCACGCTGCGCTGCTACGGCAACCCTCGCTTGTGTTTTGGGCTTGGGCCTCGCGGCTCCTGCCTACGCCGATACCGCATCCGACCTTGCCGCTGCTCGTACGAAACTCGAGCAGATCGGCACCCAAACCCAGCAGATTTACGATGAGCTTGCCACGCAGACGCAGGCGCTCGATCAGACTGCCGGCGAGATCACGCAAAAGCAGCAGGAGATCGCCGATGGTCAGGCCAAGCTCTCGACCTATGTCGCCGGCGAGTACAAAACCGGCGGTCTGAGCCTGCTTCAGGTTTTGACGGGTGTCGATGATCTGAGCGATATGCTCAACCGCCTGTTCTACTACGGCAAAGTTTCCGACAAGCAAGCTCAGACCATTCAAGAGGTCAAGGAGCTTAAGCAGCAGCTCACCGATAAGCAGGCCGAGCAGGAGAAGAACGTCGCCACCACGCAAAAGAAGGTCGACGAGCTTAACGCCCAGCAGGCTGAAGCCCAGAACGTCGTAAACTCCCTGGATTCGCAGCTGCAGGCCGAGCTTGCCGCAGAGGCCGAGGCCAACGCCGCGCTGCAGGCCGGCATCAACGCCAGTACTGCCGAGAAGGCCACGGTGAGCAACGAGACTGCCGGTACGACCGAGAACACCAACAACGGTGGTCAGACCAGCAATAACAACCAGGGCGGCAACACTCCGGCTCCTACGCCGACACCCGCTCCGACGCCGCAGCCCTCCACGCCTGCTCCGGCTCCGACGCCTTCTGCTCCGAGCCAGTCCGTCGATGGCGGTTCCGTTGTTTCGCGCGCCTACAGCAAGCTTGGTTGCGCTTATTCCTGGGGCGGAATTGGCCCGAACAGCTTCGACTGCTCTGGTTTTGTTAGCTATTGCCTCACTGGTCGCTATTGCCGCCTCGGCACCACGGGTACCTTTATGGGCTGGACGCGTGTGTCCGATCCGCAGCCCGGTGACGTTGTGGTCAACTCGTACCACACCGGCATTTACATCGGTGGTGGTCAGATGATTCATGCTTCCGACTACAATACGGGTGTTATCATCAGCTCCGTTGCCGCCGGCATGAACAACAACTATATCTTCGTGCGTTACTAAGTCATCTTACACAGCGTGTGAATGTGGACCTCGTGGCTTTAAGTCGCGAGGTCCATTCTTTTTTTTCTAATCTTGTACGGCTATCTAGTATTCAAAACTAGATAGCCGTACATTCAGTTTGCAAGATGGCTATAATTGTTGAGGAACAATTAGAAAGGACCCTCTATGAGCTGGGCACTTATCTCCGATTCAAGCTGCAACCTCCGCGATTGGCAACCGACCGCGCCCCATACCACCTTTGCATTTGCGCCCCTCAAAATTCGAGTGGGGGAGCGTGAATTCATCGATGACCTTTCACTCGATGTTCATGAGCTCAACTGCGCTGTTCAGGCGGAGACGAACGCTTCTTCGAGCGCTTGTCCCAGCGTAGGGGAGTGGGCCGAGCTCTTCAAATTGGCAGACAAGACCATCTGCATGCCAATCTCTGAGGGCGTGTCGGGCAGCTACAACGCAGCAGCCACGGCTCGCGATATGGTTCTTGCCGAGGAACCGGACCGCAATATTCATCTTGTCAATTCGCGCGCAGCTGGCGGCAAAATGGACCTCATTTTCTTGCTGTTCGACCGCTATCTTGCAAGCAATCCGGATGTCTCATTCGAGGACGCTTGCGCATACTTCGATAGCCTTGAGCAGAACAGCAAAATCCTTTTCAGCTTGTGCAATTACGAAAACCTGGCCAAAGCCGGACGTATCCCTAAGGCAGCCGGCGTCATTGCCAACAAGCTCAATATCCGCATTTTGGGCACGGCGAGTGAGGCCGGTAAAATCGAACTCGTCGGTCACACGCGTGGCGAAAAGAAGATGCTAAACAAGATCATCGACACCATGGAAGCCGAAGGTTTTACGGGCGGCGAGGTCGTTATCGACCATGTCGAGAATGAGGCAGGCGCCCAAGCACTTGCCAGCCGAATTGTGGAGCGCTGGCCAGGTTCCAAGACTATCATCATGCCCTGTAACGGGCTAGATTCATACTATGCCGAAATGCATGGGCTCATTATCGGCTACGGCATGGGCGTGGCTTCGGGCCAATAACGTCCAACCAAGCAAAAATACGGGCGGGACAAAGTGACAGATGACCCTTTGCTCCGCCCGTTTTATACGTCGGCTAGCTATTAAACCCATTAAACTTTAGATAGCTCATCAGGTACGCCTTCGAAACGAAGGATGAAACCGCACTGCGCACAAGCAGCGACTCACGCGTTACCTGATGCGCCGTATCGGGAACCGGCGTCTGCTCGACGGAAAACGCCGAACGAATCGATGCCTCGAGCTGATCGACCACATAATCGAAGGCCGTCGGGGCATCGTAGCTCAAACGCTGAATGTTAAAGAGTGCCTGCACCGCAGCAATGGGTAACACCTGCTTAAAGAGGCAGATAGCGATCAGGCGGGCAATCTGCTCGCGGCCATATTGCTTTTTGACCGGAGCAGGCACCAGGCCGACCTTCACGTAGTTATTGATCATCGATGGCGTAATGACAGGGTGCTCAACGCAAATGGACAGCGGCTCCATCCACAGCGCAACATACTCAATGACCTGGTCGCGGTAGAGCGTCACATTGGGCAACTGGTTATAGCGCGGCAGACTCAACGTATTGAGTTTACGCACGATATCGGACTGAATGAATGCATCGGGTAGCACCGTGGGCTGAATATCCTCGGGCTTAATGCTGACCGACGAATCGGACATCGGAATAACGTATTTAGCGTGGTTCATAAGAGGCCTCCGTTCGTTTTCTATATTGTATTCTAGGTTATCTAGTTTTGCATACCACATAGCCGCCAAGAAAATTGGCGGGACAGTGCACTGATGCTTCGTCCCGCCATTTAGTAAATTGATAACAGCCTTACATAAGATATATTATCGTACTTATCCACGGAGAAACGCGTATGCGCTGGTTGCCGCTATGGCTCCATCAGAAACGGCGGTCACAACCTGGCGTAAACGCTTGGAACGGATGTCGCCAGCAGCAAATAAGCCAGGGGTGCGGGTTGCCATCGATTCGTCGGTCAAAATACCGCCGTCGGGCGCCAGATCCACCAGATGCTCTACAAGCTCGGTATGGGGCTGCGTACCAGCAAAGACAAAGATGCCAAACAAGCCAGGATCGAAGGACTCGGAATAGGTTTCACCGGTAGCGTTGTCCTTAAACATAATATTCGTGGGCATCGCCTCGCCCGAAAGCTCCACAATACTAGTTTGGTACCTAACTGTAATATTGTCCTTTGCGAGTACTTTCTGAACAACACCATCGGGCGCACGGAACTGGTCGCGGCGCAGCACGATGGTCACACTGCTGGCGATTTCTGACAAGAACAGGGCTTCCTCGCAGGCGGCATTGCCGCCACCGATGACAAAGACCTGTTTACCGCGAAAGAACATGCCATCGCACGTCGCGCAATACGAAACACCGCGACCGCGATACGTATCCTCGCCAACAAAACCAGCAGATCGCGGCGTAGCACCCATGCAAGCGATAACACTCGAGGCCAGCGTATCGCCCATATCATGATGCACCGTAAACAGCGCTGTATCGGCATCGTAATCGATACCCGTAACCATGCTCCATGCAACCTGTGCTCCCAGGCCCTCTGCATGTTGCTGAAAACGCTCGCCGAGTTCGGCGCCACTCAAGAGCGGAATGCCCGGATAGTTCTCGACCTCATTGGTTGTGGCGATCTGCCCTCCCGACATGCCCTGTTCAATCACGGTCGTCGTTAGGTTGGAGCGCGCAGCGTAAATGGCGGCAGCATAGCCCGCGGGGCCGCCACCGATAATAGCAACATCGATCGGCTGATGGGTAGTCATGAAGAGACCTCCTGTCGAAAGATTGGCGTTCTTTGCGCTCATACCCAAATTTACGTGAACGTGACACTCATGCACTACAATGATAAATCCGTGTTACAACGTCGAAGGGGAGTTATCGATGGATCAGACGCAGACGGGCGACGACGCTCCCCTGCTTACGCTCAGCACTCCCCAATCGAAGAAAACCACGCTCTTGGCTCAGCAAAAACCTCTCGTGACCATCGTGCACGCCTCGGTCGGCTCGGGCCACAAGGCCGCCGCAAATGCGATTGCGCAGGCATTCGACCTCATCCGCGGCACCAATGGCATCCCCGAGGACGTTGAGATTGAAGTACTCGATATCCTTGATTTTGGACGTATTAAATTCGACGGCAATAAAACCGCGGCTTCTTTTACGGGAGCCACGCGTCCCATTTACGACCTGACCTGGCGATATACGCTTACGGGACATCTGCTCTGGGGTGGCGGCACAGCATGGTCGCGAATTATGTTCCCCGCCTTCAACGAATATATTCGTAGCCGCAGGCCCATAGCCGTGGTCTCAACGCACATCACAGCTGCCAATGTCGCCGTGGGCGCCCGCGTAATTACGGGTATCGATTATCCGGTCATCTGCGTACCGACCGACTACGAAGTCGAGGGATGGTGGCCCCACAAGGACACCGATTTATTCTGTGTTGCCAACGAATTTATGGCCGAAACGCTGCGCCCGCGCAAGGTGCCCGAGGCAAATATTCGCATTACCGGTATTCCTATTCGCGCCGGATTCGACACAGATTACGATCGCGCGGAAGAGCTAGCCAAGTTCGACCTCCCCACCGACAAGACCATCGTGCTGGTAATGGCCGGCGCCAGCTTGCCTCAGCCTTACGTCCGCTTTCGCGCGGAGATGGACCGCACCCTCCCCTTCCTGCGCAGTTTCGAGGACATGCACTTTGTCTTTTTGCCGGGCAAAGACGTGGAGTATGCCACCCGGCTGAAGACGCTCTTCGATGCCATGAAGCTCGAGAACGTCACGGTGTTGGACTATGTCGACGACATGGCGGCCCTCATGCACGGGTGCGACCTGGCAATCCTCAAATCGGGCGGACTCACGGTCACCGAGTGTCTATGTGCACATCTGCCGATGATTCTGCTGGGCAAGTCCTATGGCCAGGAAAAGGCCAACACCACCATGCTCACCGGCATGGGCGCCAGCATGCATGTCACCACCGCACGAGAGCTCATCGTTACCCTACGTCACTTGCACGACCATCCCGAATCACTCAAAGCCCTACTCATCAACGGCGAAGTACTACGCCGCCCCCACGCAGCCGAAGACATAGCCATCGCAACCATGGAGCTCGTAGGCAAACCCCAAAAGCGCAAACGAGCCTTCTGCCGCTTCTACTGGGGCGGCAAACCCGCGCATATCCGCTAGTCGAATGTCCGCCGCTCTGCCGGAGCCGCCCTTATATCATTCCATGCTCAAACATTCTCGCTTCGCTGCGAAACTGCGCGTGGAACGATATAAGGGCGGCTCCGGCAGAGCGGCTGCGTTTACTTACTAGCAGCTACTTCGGTATCCCCTCCATTAGAACCTGCAAAGGTAAAACAGGAAAATATAAATACAGTAAGCCGATTCGACAAAGGGACAGCCCCTTTGTCGAATCGGCTTACTAGAAAAGTAAATATTGTTTCAAGCGAGTAACCGCCCGCCCGCCCCTCTCACATATCGTTCCACGCGCAGTTTCGCAGCGAGCGAAGCGAAGCGAGAATGTTTGAGCATGGAATGATATGTGTGGGAGGCGGGCGGAAGGGATACGAGCGCCCCGCGAGAATGTTTGAGCACGCGATGATATGTGTGGGTCCCGGGTGAGAGGCCGACCCTACATGTTGAAAATGATTAAGCGATGCCGCTGGAGCCGAAGCCTCCTTTGCCTCGGTCGGTTTCGTCTAGTTCTTCTACTTCTATGAGATTGACCGTGGGGACTTCTTGGATGACGAGTTGGGCTATGCGGTCGCCTTTGTTGATTTGGATGTCGTTGGTGGGATCCAGGTTGATGAGGATAACCTTGAGTTCTCCTCGGTAGTGGGCGTCGATGAGGCCCGGCGTGTTGACTATAGACAGGCCCTGCTTGATGGCCAAGCCGCTGCGGGGCTGGACGAAGCCGGCGTAGCCATCGGGCAGGGCGATAGCCAGCCCCGTAGAGACCAGACGGCGTTCGAAGGGCTTCAGGACGCAGTCTTCGTTGGAGCGTAGATCCAAGCCGGCATCGGTGGGATGAGCGTATTTGGGAAGCTCGACGGTGGGGTCGAGACGCTTTATGTTGACGGTAATGTTGGACATGGAATCACCTTAGCTTGTCGAGCTCTTGCAGAAACTCATCGACGTCTTTGAAATCACGGTAGACCGAGGCAAAGCGAATGTAGGCCACCTTGTCGATCTTGGCCAAGCGCTTGAGCACCATGTCACCCAACTCATGGGACGTGACGGCCGTCAGCGTGCGAGAGCGCAGCTCGACCTCGATGTCATCGATAATCTCATTAAGCTTCTTAGTGTCGATATCGCGCTTGATGGTGGCGCGCATCAAGCCGACGAGCAGCTTATTGCGATCGAACCGCTGCTTGGTTCCGTCTGACTTAATGACCTCGATTGGGTCTTCGCATCGCTCGAACGTTGTAAAGCGATAGTTACACGAGCAACATTCGCGACGGCGCTTAATGGTGTTATTTGACTCCTGCATACGAGAATCAACGACGCGGGTATGTGCCTTGCCGCATTTGGGACAGCGCATGGTACCTCCTCTTAAACGATAACAAGGGTACCATGCGCAGCGCGATAATGATTACGAACGAGCAGGAACCTTAAGATGCGCACCGGCGGCGAGCGAACCATGCTCCAGATGATTGACATTACGGATCATGTCGGAAGTCTCTTGCGTGGAAAGGCCTTCGATTGGATATTCCTCGGCAAGCGACCAAAGAGAATCGCCAGTCTGAACGCGAATGGTCTCGTAAGTAATGTTGGAAACGGACTCGGCATACGCGGCGTGACGAGCGCTAAAGACCGAAGTAGCGAGGACAAAGAAGAGCGTAAGCGCAACGGCGACGGCGACAATCGTCGGAACCTTCAGGGCAACGCGGGCCGGCGCGACTACAGCCTGCTGATTGCGAGCAGGCTGTACGGTCAAAGGTTGAATGCCGGAGCGGCCACCCTGAACAACCGTAAAAGTGGGTTCTGCAGGCGTCTCGAGCTTAAGGGCGAGGTTTCCCTGGACCATATTCGTTACGTTCATCATGTTCTCCTCTCGCGTGTTTTGCTGAGAACAGTTTTATCAAGCCGCGCGGACAAAAATGTCTAGCGCGAGAACGAATGTTCGGTTATTATTATCTTCGAACAGTTGTTCCTGTCAAGCAAAATTCGAACATTTGTTTGACATGGGTAGAGAGGATGCCCTGATGGCTCGCAAAATTACCAAGCGTCAGCAGCAAATTTACGACTTCATCAAGGAATATCAGCAGGAGAAGGGTTATCCGCCCAGCGTGCGCGAGATGGCTTCTGCCGTGGGCCTTTCCTCCCCCAGCACCGTGCACGCCCATCTCTCTGCCCTGGAGGCGCGCGGGCTACTCAAGCGCGACGCCACCAAACCGCGCGCCCTGGAACTCTTTAACGAGGACGGTTCCTCTGTATCAATTTCTAAATCTGACGAGCCCACCGCACCTCGCGGAACGGTCTCGCTACCGCTCGTTGGTCGCGTCGCGGCTGGGATTCCCATTCTGGCCGAGCAGAATATCGAAGACACGTTTACTATCCCGACCGAAATCGCCACCGATCAGGGTTCCTTTATCCTTGAGGTGCATGGGAGCTCAATGATCAATGTCGGCATCTTCAATGGCGATTACATCATCGTCCGTGAACAAAAGAGCGCCATGAACGGCGAAATTGTCGTGGCCATGATTGATGGTTCAGCGACCGTCAAGACGTTCTACAAGGAGCAGGGACGCGTACGCCTGCAGCCCGAGAATGACACCATGGAGCCTATCTATGCAACGAATCCCGTTATCTTGGGCAAAGTCGTCGGCTTGATGCGCCGGTTCTCGTAATGCAAAAACGCATCACCATCTTTGATACCGTCCGCGGGTTTACGATGATTTCTATGGCAGGTTTTCACGCTTGCTACGATCTCGCGTACCTGTACGACTGGGAGATGCCATGGTTTACCCAGACTCTCTTTCAAGACATCTGGCGCGCCAGCATCAGCTGGGTATTTTTGTTTATCGCGGGTTGGATGTGCACGCTCTCACGCAACAATGTTAAACGAGCGGCCAAGTACGCTGCCGCAGCTTTGGTCGTTTGGATCGCAACAACGCTCGTATCGGTCGACGATTCAGTGAACTTTGGCATCATTTATTGCATGGCGGCGTGCACGGCGGTGGTTGCACTCACCCGTCCGCTACTCCAAAAATTACCGGGCTCGTGGGGCATCGCGACGTGCCTTGTTCTTTTTGCCCTAACCTGGGGCATTCCTAAAGCGATCTACCCACTCCCCTGCCTGGCATGGCTAGGATTTCCGGGCCCGGGTTTTGTTTCGGGAGACTACTATCCGCTCATTCCGTTTGTCTTTATGTACCTTACCGGCTATTTTGCTGCCCAGGTAGCACAAGCATCAAGCCTCGAAGCGCCAGAATGGACCTACGCCAATCCCATCCCGGCGCTCGCCAGCCTTGGACGCCATGCACTCCCCTTTTATCTGCTGCATCAGCCCATCATTCTGGGCATTTTGGAGCTCGTCTACTCGGTGCGATAACGCTCGAGCCGCGGTGCAATACGAGCCGGCAACTTCGCCACAATGCGAACACCGTCCTCGAGATATTCTTCATGCAGAAGGGTTCCCTGCTCATGCACCAGCGTGATGAGAGCGCCCTCGCGATACGGGATATCAGCGGAGAGCAACACATCGGTGGCAGCTGCCTCGCGAGCAATCCGGTCGACGAGATCGTCGAGCCCCTCGCCCGTTTGGGCCGAGAACAGAACGGCCTCCGGATAGCGACGACGGAAACTCAATCGATCGACGCTATCGAGAAGATCGATTTTATTGAATACGGTCAGCGTTAGGCGCTCTCCGGCGCCGATCTCATCAAGCACGCGGTCGACAGCCTCCAACTGCCGCTCATAGTCCTCGTCAGACGCATCTACGACTTTGAGAATTAGATCGGCACCCAACACCTCGGACAGCGTCGATTTAAAGGCATCGACCAGACCATGCGGCAGCTTTTGAATAAAGCCGACAGTATCGGTAATCGTCATGCCGCGACCGCCGGGCAGACGATACGAACGCGTCGTCGGGTCGAGCGTAGCAAACAGCTTGTCCTGCGAAAGTACCGTAGAGCCGGTCAGACGATTGAGCAACGTCGATTTACCGGCATTGGTATAACCGGCTAACGCGACGCGAAACGCCGGTGACTCAATGCGGCTCTTGGATTGAACATCGCGACGCTGTTCAACCTGCTTGAGCTCGCGACGAAGCGCAGCGATTTTATTACGAATGAGGCGACGGTCGACCTCGAGCTGACTTTCGCCCTGACCAAAGCGTGAGCCGATGCCGCCGCGCGTCTGTTCCTTGGCGAGATGACTCCACATGCCACGCAGACGAGGCAACAAATATTGAAGCTGTGCCAGCTGTACCTGTAGGCGTCCCTCACGCGTCTGAGCATGCAGGCCAAAGATATCCAAGATCAGTGCAGTACGATCGATAATCTTTACCGGCTCGCCCACGGCTTTCTCCAAATAGGATTGCTGCGAGGGCGTCAGGTCGTCGTCAAAAATAACGACATCGGCATCCATGCGATGTACCAGGCCGCACAGCTCTTCAACCTTACCGGAACCGATAAACGATTTAGGATACGGCTTTACCAAACGCTGCGATAAGCGTGCCACGCACTGGGCACCAGCCGTGTGGGCAAGACGCTCCAGCTCATCAAGCGAGCGATCGAGCGGCCATGCATTGTCGCGCCATTCAACACCAACCAAAATGGCACGCTCGGGCTCGGGTGCCGTGGGAACAAGAGGAAAACGGGCCATTAGGCAGCCTCAATACGATGCAGGATATCTTCAACGACCTCATCGATCGTACATTCATCCATATCAAACCACACGATACGGTCATCGCGCTTAAACCACGAAAGCTGACGCTTGGCATAACGACGCGAACGCATCTTGATGAGTTCGCGAGCCTCATCCATGCTCATCATACCATTGAAAGCATCGATGATCTCTTTATAGCCAATTGCCTGCATCGACGTCAGGGCATCTCCCAGCCCCTGGCCCATAAGACCGCGGACCTCATCGACAAGGCCCTGCTCAAACATCAGATCGACACGCAGGTTAATGCGCTCGTAGAGCACCTCGCGATTACGCGTCAGACCAAACCACAGAGCGTGATAATGCTCGCGCGGAACACTAAACTGCGACTTTTGCTGCGCATAGGAGACGCCATCATCGTGCATTTCGAGCGCGCGAATCACGCGGCGAACATTATGAGGGTGGATGACCGCAGCGGACTCGGGATCACGCTCGGCAAGCAGGGCATGCAGCTCTTCCTCGCCAATACGCTCGGCAAGCTCCTGATAGCTCGCACGACGATCGTCCTCAAGTTCACCCGAGGGAAAGTCCATCTCATCAAGGGCGGCCTTGAGATACAGCCCCGTACCTCCACAAAAAACCGGCAGGCAACCCAAACCAAGGAGACGTTCAACATGCGCGCGAGCGTCAGCCTGATAAAGCGCAGCAGAATATGCCACACCCGGCTCTACAATGTCGACGAGACGCAGCGGCGCCGTACACTCATCGGGCGCCATCTTTGCGGTACCGATGTCCATGCCGCGATAGATTTGCATCGCATCGCACGACAGCACTTCGGACGAAAGACGAGCTGCCAAACGGTCGGCAACATCACTCTTACCAACCGCCGTCGGACCGACGATCGCAACGGCGGAAAGACCTGCCCCGGGAGAAACCATTAGCGCGGCTCGCCCACAACGGAGCCGGACAAATACCAGGTCTTGGCAACGTCAACATCAACATCAACGATCTTGCCAACAAGCTGATCGATGCTGTAACCCTCTGGGATAGGCGCATGCACAGTCTGATTCTTGGGACTCTTGCCCAGCAGGACCGCGTCGTTCTTTTTACTCGTTCCCTCAACGAGCGCCGGCACCACAGTATGAAGCTCACCCTGGTTATACTCGTGTGCCGTGGTCTCGATAACCTTAACCAGGCGGTTGAAACGCTCGAGAATAACCTCATGCGGCGTAGGATCGTCAATCTCGGCGGCCGGGGTACCGGCGCGCTTGGAATAGATGAAGGTATAGGCCTGAGCATAGCGGACCGTCTCGGCAAGTGAGAGCGTCTGCTCAAAGTCTTCTTCAGTCTCGCCCGGGAAGCCAACGATAATGTCGGTCGAGAGCGCGATATCGGGCATGCGGTTGCGAATGCGATCGACCAGGCCCAGATAGTCCTCGCGTGTATAACGGCGATTCATCTCTTTGAGGATCCGCGTCGAACCTGACTGGACGGCCAGGTGCAGCTGCGGCATAACGGCAGGCGTCTCGGCCATGGCGTCGATGGTCTCGGGCAGCAGGTCCTTGGGATGCGAAGACGTAAAGAAGATGCGCTCCACGCCCGTATCGCCCACGGCACGCAGCAGATCGGCAAAACGCGGCTTGCCAAACAGATCGCGACCATATGAGTTAACGTTTTGGCCCAGCAGCGTAATCTCACGCACGCCCTGGCGCACCAAACCGGTCACTTCGTCGACAATCTCCTCGAAGGGGCGGCTCTTTTCGCGACCGCGCACGTACGGCACGATGCAATAGGTGCAGAAATTATTGCAGCCCGTCATGATGGGCACCCAGGCGTGATACTGAGTCTCGCGATGCCACGGCATGCTCATGGCATCCGTATCCTCATGCTCATTGGTGCGGATATGACGCTTACCATCAAGGAACGCCTCGGCAACGAGCTCGGCCACATGTGCGATGGAATGCGTACCAAAGATGACATTGACGTTATCGACGTTGGTGAGCAGGCCCTCGCCATCGCGCTGCGCGATGCAACCACCAACGGCAACCACGCGCTTGCCCGAAGGCGAAGTCGGCAGGCTTTTGCAGGAATTGCACTGACCGTACAGGCGAGTATCGGCGGCCTCGCGCACGCAGCACGTCATGAAGACAACGATATCGGCATGCGCGGGATCGAGCGCCATGAGGCAGCCATACGAATCAAGCAGACCGCTCACACGCTCGGAGTCGTGCTGATTCATCTGGCAGCCAAAGGTGCGGATAAAGTAGGTTTTACCGGCAAGAATATCGCGTACGGAACGCTGGTCCATGTGCATAAGTCCTAACGATGGGGAGCGAAACAAGGCAAGCAGAAGCTATGCCACAGGCTTAACATCATCCATGACGACGTTATCCATAGCAGCTCGATTGATCTGGTGAACGTAGATAGAAAGGCGGATGGCCGTGCGCGACTCCCCGTTAATGAGGATGTCGGAGAACACGGGCGCGCAGGAAATATCAAAACCGGTTGGAATCAAAAAACCGCGCGCGATAGCAACGGCCTTAATGGCCTGGTTGACGGCACCGGCGCCGACACACTGGATGTTGACGGGCACACCGTCCTTGACCATGCCGGCGATGGCGCCGGCAACGGACGCGGGCGATGATTTGCTTGATACCTTCAGGCAATCCATGAAGAAACTCCTGCATTTAAAAGTACGTTTTAACTGCAATAACTGTATCGTACCGAGTGGACTCGGTAAAGGCACTATTCCTCTTTGGCAAGATCAAAGGTCACGGTGATTCGATCACGCGAAACACGAATCTTTGGGTCGCCGCAAAGGTTGAGATAGTACCGAGCGGCAAGGTCATTAAAGTCGCGCTCCACAGCACGCGAAAACTGTGCCATGTCATCCTTGGCAATACGTAGCCCGCGACGATCCTTCGCGAGATCAACAGGAGCCGGCGCATGCGAGGACGAATCACGCTCGCGCAGCAGACGCGCGGTCACACCGCGAACGGGCTTAATCTGCCCTGCCAAAATGCGATGGGCCGTGCGCTCGGACATCTCAAGACCCAAACCCAAACAGATACGGATAAAGTCCTCGGCATCAGAAGCAAGGCCTAAACGATCGACAACCGGAAGCTCGCATTCATCATCGATGAACAGGAGACGCGACGTATCGAGCCGGCTAGATGCCTGAGCGTAGAGGGTCGCGGCAATCTCAGACGGAGAACCAAGATAGACATCGCAACCACGCAACTCCTCGAGCGCAAACTCACAAGCAGCGCGAATAATATTATGTGGACCGCGAGCGCAGACATAACGTCCGTCTTCATCCTTGACGGCCTGGGGCCAGCTGGACTGATCGGCACGCTCACTGAGGCGGTCGGCCGCGACGCTCACCTTAAAGGCTGAACCAAGATCGACACCGGACGTGACCACACGGGCCTCATCGGTGTTCTGCTTGATCGAAAACAATGCCATGCCACGACCGTGAACGCCCCAGCGGTCCATCTTCATGCTCTCGAGCTTGGAGGTAACGCGGGCATCGAAGATTCGCTCTTGCATATCCTGCGGAACGCCCGAACCGTTATCCAGAAAGACAAGCGTGCGGACGCCGTCTTCCTTGGTCGTGGCGAGATAGACCTTGTCGGCGCCGGCATCGCGAGCATTACGGAGCATTTCGATGACGATATCCTCGACATGCTGAATGTCGTGCTTTGCTTGGCGCCGCTCGGCCTCCGAAACGCGGAGGCGGACATACCCCTCGCCAAGGTTCTCCTCGACGCGAAGGTTGCCCTCCCCCGACATCGACGCGATAAATGAGATGAGCTCGTTCGCGTCGCTCATGTTATTTAGCGATATCGACAGCGCGGCTCTCGCGAATCACGACGACGCGCACCTGACCGGGATACTCCATCTCTTCCTCGATCTGATGGGCGATATCGTGAGCCAGAACCGTGGACTGGGCATCGGAAATCTTGTCCGGCTGGACCATGACGTGGACCTCGCGACCGGCCTGCATGGCATAGGTACGTTCGACGCCGTCATGGGAGTTGGCGATCTCCTCGAGCTTCTCAAGACGCTTGATGTAGTTCTCGGCAGACTCGCGACGGGCACCGGGGCGAGAGGCAGAGACAGCATCGGCGGCCTGTACCAGGACATCGAGCACCGTGTTGGGGTCGACATCGGCATGGTGAGCCTCGATAGCGTGGACGATAACGGGCTTCTCGCCATAACGGCGGGCCAGCTCGGCGCCGATGACGGCATGCGGGCCCTCGACGTCATGGTCGATTGCCTTGCCCAGGTCGTGCAGCAGGCCGGCGCGCTTGGCGGTCACAACGTCCAGGCCAAGCTCGGAAGCCATCACGCCGCACAGATCAGAGACCTCAAGGGAGTGCTGAAGCACGTTCTGACCAAACGAGGTACGGTAGCGCAGGGCACCAAGGGTCTTGACGATCTCGGGGTGCAGGTCGTGGATGCCGGTATCGAAGGCAGCCTGCTCGCCAGCCTCACGCACGCGCTGCTGGACCAGATCGGCAGCCTTGTGATACATCTCCTCGATGCGGGCGGGGTGAATGCGGCCGTCGGCGATGAGGTTCTCGAGGGCGACACGGGCGGTCTCACGACGGACCGGGTCGAAGCTCGAAAGAACGACGGTCTCGGGCGTGTCGTCGATCACGAGGTTGACGCCGGAAACCTGCTCGAAGGTCCGGATGTTGCGACCCTCGCGACCGATGATACGGCCCTTGAGGTCATCAGAGGGAATGTGCACGGAGGTAACGGTGACCTCGGCAGTGTGGTCGGCAGCGCAGCGCTGAATCGCCAGAGACAGAATCTCCTGGGCGGTCTTGTGGCACTCGGCGCGAACCTGCTGCTCGGACTCGCGAATGATCGTGGCGGCCTCGTGGGTGACCTCGCCGCGAACCTTATCGAGGAGCTCCTTGTGGGCGTCCTCGCGGGTAAGGTCGGCGATACGCTCAAGCTCGGAGGTCTGCTTTGCACAGAGCTCCTCGAGCTCACGGGAGCGCTTCTCGACCTGACCGGCCTGGCTGGACAGCTGATGCTCGCGCTTGTCGAGAGCGTCGTTGCGGCGATCGAGGGATTCCTCGCGCTGCATCACGCGGTTCTCGAGCGTACGAATCTCGTTCTTACGCTGCTTGTCCTCGGCCTCGGCGGCCTGCTTGTTCTTGATGATCTCCTCTTTAGCCTCGAGCAGAGCCTCTTTTTTGAGGGTCTCAGCCTGACGCTTAGCATCACCGATCAGGGACTCAGCCTGTGCATGTGCCGACTGAATCTTTTCGTCGGCCTCGTGAAGACTACCCTGCTTGGCGGTGCGCATGTAGGCAATGGCGGCGATGGCACCCAAAACGATGCCAACGAGCGCTGCGATGATAGGCATGCTCACTCCTTTTTATGGATTCGTTACACAACAAAGCGAACCGTCCTTACGAACGGCTCGCGACATTTGAGTAATATGGGCGCAGCTTATGCGGGTCGGATACAGATAAACATATAAACAAACTCATCACAGATGAGCACATATCACAAAACAAATGACAGTGTTTATCGTACGTTGAACCACAACAACTGTCAAATAAATGGCCCCAGCACGGCGGCTAAAACGCGGTGAACGGCAGGGCCACAAAACGCATACGCCTAAAGCGCATATTCCTCGCATTCGGCATCAAGACGTGCCTTAACGGCTTCGGCGGCGATGTGATACGAGAAGCCCTTGCCCATCAAAAACCGAACCAGTTTTTCGAATCCGCGCGTCTCTGGAACACGCCGCTTGGCGAGCAGGGCTGACGCACGCGCCAAATCGTCTTCGACGGCAAAATAATCCTCGGGATAACCGGGAATGTCGTCGAGCACGACATGACGGCGCTTGAGCTCGGTCTCGATTTTTCGCTGTCCCCAACCACGCCGCTTGCGTTCCTCGATAAAGTACGAGCAAAAGCGGTTCTCGTCTAAAAAGCGATACTCGGTGGCGCGCTCGACGGCGAAATCGATCGCGGGCTGGTGAAAGCCGTAGCGAGCCAGCTTGTCACGGACCTCACCCGTCGCATGGTCGCGGCGCGATAACATCTCGGTCACCATGGTAAGCGCACATTTACGCTCGATGAGCTGCACCGCATCACGAAAGTTATCCCAATCACAGGGAAGATCGGGGCGGTTTTTGACATACAGGCGCGCGACCCGCACGGGAATCCAAATGGACCGCTCAAAACCGCCCTCAAGTTCACAATCGATATGTGCACAAGGCTTTTTGGACGCATACCCGCTCGAGAACGAGGAGGCCGCCTTCTTATCGGGAAAGACGACCGCGGCCTCGGTCACCGTATACGACATGAACGTAACCGCTACTCGTCGTCATCATCGAGCATGGCTGACCCATCGATGGCGTAAAGCTCGTCAAACTCCTCAGGCGCAGGCTGATCGGTCAGCTCAACCTCGGACGGAGCATCGTCATCAAACTCAAGTCCGCAGGCAAGACGGACCTTATGCTCAATCTCGTCGGCGCAATCGGGGTGTTCGCGCAAGAACGCCTTGGCAGCCTCGCGACCGTTGCCGAGCTTGTCCTCGCCATAGGCAAACCAGGAGCCCATCTTCTTGCAGATGCCGCACTCGACAGCCATGTCCAGAATCGAGCCCTCCTTAGAGATGCCCGTACCGTACATGATGTCGAACTCAGCAGAACGGAACGGAGCTGCCACCTTGTTCTTAACGACCTTGGCGCGCACGCGGTTACCGATAACCTCGTCCTTAAGCTTAATGCTGTCGATGCGGCGAATGTCGATACGCACCGAAGAGAAGAACTTAAGGGCGCGGCCGCCCGTCGTGGTCTCGGGGTTGCCGAACATGACGCCGATCTTCTCACGCAGCTGGTTAATGAATATGCACGTCGTGTTGGACTTGGACAGCGAACCGGCGAGCTTGCGGAGCGCCTGGCTCATCAGGCGAGCTTGCAAGCCGACCGTGGTATCGCCGATCTCTCCCTCGATCTCGGCACGCGGGGTCAGCGCGGCGACGGAGTCGACGACGATGGCATCGATGGCGCCGGAACGCACGAGCATGTCAACAATTTCGAGCGCCTGCTCACCCGTATCAGGCTGGGAAATCAGTACCTCGTCGATATCCACGCCGATGCGCGCGGCATACGTGGGATCGAGCGCGTGCTCGGCATCGATAAATGCCACAACGCCACCCATTGCCTGGGCCTCGGCCAGGATCTCGAGCGAAAGCGTCGTCTTACCGGAGGACTCGGGACCGTAGATCTCGACGATTCGGCCGCGCGGCACACCGCCGATACCCAGAGCGGCATCGAGTGCCAGAGCGCCCGTGGGGATGGCCTCGACCTCGAGCTCGGGGCCACCGTCGCCGTACCTCATGATGGAACCCTGGCCGAATTTCTTCTCGATCTCGGCCTTGGTGGTGGCGATCATCTCATCGCGCTCTTTACCCGTCGTGCGAGCATGAACGGTACGTACGGGACCTGAATTCTTGGCCATGAAAAGCCCTCCTCTTAACAACCTGCATCGATAATAAACGAACGGCTGTTCGTGGTCAACCGTTCAGATAAATCATATGCAGCCGACCTTTCCAAAACCCAACCAAACGCCGACCAAACACTGACCAAAAACTTGACCGCAGGCGAACCAAGAAAATCATGACGAGAAAAAATACAACAACTACCTGCACAAAGATAAAATTCGTCAGGGGTCCCTATCTCCACAATTAAGGGGCCCGAAGGCCCCTTAAAACACGTCTATTCCATAGAGTTAAGCACAAGGGCAATGCGTCCCAATGCCTCCGCGACCGCATGGGCACGAACACACGAACGGTCGCCCTCATAGTGGCAGCGCACAGAGTCCACGACCGGCACTTCCCCATCAGCCGCGCGATACGCCCAGCCAATATAGAAAGTGCCAGCCGGATCGTCCTCAGTGCCGCCGCCGGGGCCGGCATAACCCGTTGCGCTCACTGCAATATCGCTCTGGTACAGCTCCAGCGAACGCGCCGCCATCTCGCGCGCGGTCTGATGCGACACCGCGGTATAGCGGTCGAGCGTCTCCTGATCAACACCCAAAACGCGATGCTTGATCTCATCGCAGTAGGTCACCGCACCGCCACGCAGCACCGCCGAGGCGCCCGGGATATCGGCAATCGTCGAGGCGATCATACCTGCTGTCAGCGACTCAGCCGTCGAAACCGTCACGCCCCGAGCGCTCGCGCGCTCGACAATATGACGCGCCAGCTCCTCGTTATGTGCGGAAATCTGCTCAAAAGAGTCCGTCATACCCACCAGAACCTAGACCGAAAAGACGATCTTGCGGCAGTTCCAGAAGTACTGGGCGCCCGAGATAACGGTCAGGACAACGGCAACGGCGTACAGGAAGCGCGACACCGAGTAGATGCCGAGCGTCAGCGCCAGCGGGCCAAGGTGCAAGCCGGCCATCGCAAAGACGCACAGGTAACCGCAGATGGAGACCATCGTGGTCGCCGTCTTGTACTTGCCAAGCTTATCGGCGGCAACGACCACGCCGGCGGCACTCGCAACCATGCGCAGGGCGCTTACCAACAGCTCGCGGAACAAGATGATGAACACGGACCAAACCGACACGGCGCCAAAGTCCAAGAACAGCAGCAAGGCCGAGAACACGAGTAGCTTGTCGGCGATGGGGTCCAAGAATTTACCGAAGTCGGTGATCTCGTTGCGCGAACGCGCCAGGTAGCCGTCAACCTTATCGGTGCACGACAGGATCACATACAGAATGAAGGCAGCGGCGGCGAGCGGGCCGTCGAAGGTGCTCCAATCCGTACCGGCAACGCTCGTGTGAGACAGTGCCGACACGATCATGAACACCGGGATAAAGACGATGCGAACGCACGTCACGATGTTGGCGGGCGTCCAGACACTCGTCAGTTCCTTATTGCTCTCGTTTGCCACGATGCTCTCCTACTCCACAACATGGCCGATAAGCTCATAGCAGAAGCTATCGGTAAACTCGACGGTCAGAATATCGCCCACGGACGCCTCGCTGGCGTCCAGATGCACCGCGCCATCGGAATCGGGCGCCTGGAACCAGGCATGTCCGATGAGCTCGGCACCATCCTCGTTCTCCTCGATACCGTCGACGATCACCTGGGCGCGCTCGCCCACATGTGCGGCAGTTGCAGCAAAACCGAGCGACTCGGCCAGGTCCATGGCCTCCTGGGCGCGCTCGAGCTTGACCTCTTCGTCGACCTGACCCTCCATCTTGGCGGCCAGGCTACCCTCCTCCTGCGAGTAGGCAAAGACGCTCGTGTAGTCAAAGCCGACGGTGTCCATAAAGTCGATAAGGTCGCGGAACTCATCGTCGGTCTCGGTCGGGAAGCCGACCATGGCCGTGGAACGAATCACGATGCCGGGGATGCGCTCACGCAGATCGCGGAACAGGTCCTCGAGCTCCTGGCGCGAACCGGAGCGACGCATGGCCTTAAGGATGCGTGCGTCGCAGTGCTGCACGGGGATATCGATATAGGGTAGCACCTCGGGGGTATCGCGAATCGTCTCGATAAGCTCGTCGGTCATGCCCTCGGGCTGCAGGTAGAGAACACGGACCCAGACGTTCTGCGGACGCACGGCCTCGGCTACGGCGCGCAGCAGCTGCGCCAGATTGCGCGGCGAGCCAACGGTGACGTCTTCGTCGGCAAAGTCGGTGCCCCAGATGCCCGTGTCCTGGCCGATCAGCACGATCTCGCGCACACCGCCGGCAACCAGGTCGCGTACCTCGGAGATAATGCTCTCGGCATTGCGCGAATGATAGCGACCGCGAATATAGGGGATCATGCAGAAGCTGCAGAAGCGGTTGCAGCCATCGGAAATCTTGACGTAAGCAACGGCGCCCTCGACAGTGCGCTTGACTTGCGGAATATAGGCAGCGATCTCACGCTCGACACCCAGCACGCCATCGATGACCGCCACGATGCCGTCCTCCTCGTCGGCCTTCACAAAGGCAGCGACCTCGGGCAGCTCGTCAGGCAGGTCGTCGCCATAGCGCGACGGCACACAGCCGCACATGACGATGGGACAAGAACGAACGCCGTCCTGAACCTCGTTGGCGAGCTCGAGCGTGGTCTCGATGCTCTCGGACGTTGCGGAGGCGAGGAACGAGCATGTATTGACGATGGCGATATCGGCATCCTGTGGGTCGAATGCCTCCTCGTAGCCCGCGGCGGTTAAAAGAGAACGCATGCGGTCGGTGTCAACCTCGTTCTTAGCGCACCCGAGGGTGATGTAGAGCACGGAGCCCAACGGTGTATCCATGTTGGAGAGCAGTCCTTTCGAATGATATTAGCGGTAGTTGGTGAACTGCAGCGGCTGGCCGTAGTCCTGGTCGCGCAGGAACTGGATCACGGTCTGCAACGCGTCCTTCGAAGCAGAGGAAACACGCAGCTTCTCGGCCTCGATGGTCACCTTGACCTTGAGCTTTTGGTCCTTGATGTCCTTATTGATCTTCTTGGCGGTCGCCTGGTCGATACCCTCGACGATATGGCCGAGCACGCGCACGGTGCCGCCCGATGCCGCCTGCGGAGCATCCCACGAGACGGCCTTGAGGTCGATGCCGCGCTTGATGAGCTTGGAGCTCAGGACATCGATGATCTGCTTGGAGACAAAGTCGGCCGGGGCGTTGATCGTAAAGAGTTTGTCGCCCTTCGAAAGCTCGATCGTGGCGCCGGAATCCTTCAGGTCATAGCGCTGGGAAATCTCGCGCGTTGTCTGCTGGAAGGCGTTGTCGAACTCTTGCATGTTGACCTCGGACACGACGTCGAAGCTGGAATCTTTAGCCATGATGTTTCCTTTCGCGTACGAGCGGCTTAGTAGCTATCGTACGAATAGTCGGTAGAATCGGTGGGCGTCTGGCCGTCAGTTGCGGTATCGTCGCCATCCGTGGACTGGGCATCGGTGCCGTCGGTGGTGTCGGTACCATCGGTGGTGTCGGCACCATCAGAACTTTCACCATTCTCGGAATCAGTCGTCTCCTTCTTGGGAACGGTGATCGTCACACGCGCTACGCCCGAGGTCTTGGTATCGTAACGGACCTTTTCGCCGTTCTTGGTAACGGTGACATCGGAAGGCTTGGACGTGGTGATCTCGATCGAGGACTCGGGCGTGTACTCCTGCTCAAAGGGGCCAGTCGCCTGGGCACCATAGACCGACTTACCGTCGACCTTGACCTCAATCCAGGCGGTCTTTCCCTTGGCAACGGAGACCTTGACCTTCGTTACCTCGTTCTCTTCCTTTTTAGCCGTCGTCTTGGTGGCATCCGAATCGGTCGACTCATCCGTCGCCTCATCGGTGTCTTCGTCCTCGTCGACCGTTTCGGTCTTCTTAGAAGACTTCTTGGTCGTCGTCTTGGTAGCAGTGGGCGTCTCGAGCGTGGTCTCGGGCGTCGAAGATGCGCAGCCGCGCAGAAGTACCACGATGAGCACGACCAGCAGCAACGCCACGGCACCGATACCGGCGTAGACGATACGCGGATCGAGCCCGTTGTTTTGAGGAGCATGGGAACCGCCGCGTCCACGACTGGAACTGCTGCGGCCGCCTCCCTGAGGCATACGACCACGATTGCTATCGGAACGGCCGCGATAGCCACCCTGGCCCTGAAGGCTGCGCTGACCCGAGCGGGGCGCAAGTTCACCGCGACCTTGATAGCCACGCTGGCCCGCACGCGGAGCCGAAGAGCGCTGGCCATACGGCTGTGGTTGAGAGCGAAGACGCGGCGTCACCTGCGTGGTGTCGGCGTCCGCATAGCCACCGCGAGAGCGTCCGGTGGAGATACCACGGTGACCGCGATCGGAATAGCCGCCGTCGCCGTAGCCGGCACGAGGGTCACGCGCCACGCCGCGGGCAGCGGGAAGTGCACGGTCCTCGGGCATCGGCGTACTGCGGAACCGGTCACGCTGTGAGCGAATCTCCTCGCCCGAACCCGTCTCGGTAATATAACCGGCCTGCTGAGGACGCTGTCCATAGCGGGTCGAACGACCGCCCTGAACCATCAGAAAGCGCCCGTTATCGACAGAGGAACGCGAATTGACGTAGCCGGCAGCGTCCTGGAAACGACCGCCCTGCTGCGACGTCTCGCGTTCGTATGCCATCAGGTCGTCAAAGTAGGCATTGACGACCTCACGCGGATTGAGGCCCAAAAAGCGAGCATAGCTCGAAATCATGCCCTGCGCATAGCCACGCGGCGGCATCGAAGCAAAATTACCGGTCTCGAAAAACTCGATGATCTGCGGCCTGATTTTGATGGTGTTGGCGACCTGCTGAATGGAAAGGCCCATTCGGCGACGCTGCTCGAGCAGCATGTCACCAAAGCGTGCAGCCATCAGAATCCTCCAAACTCACGATCTTCACGTGCCATCTCGGCGTCGACAGATTCCAGCGCGGCAAGCCCCTCCTCGTCCAACAGGACCTCGCGCGGCTTGGAACCGTCGGGCGGGCCGACGACACCCTTTTCTTCCAGCATGTCCATAATACGCCCGGCGCGCGCATAGCCAACCTTCAGACGACGTTGCAGGCCAGATGTGGAGCCCAGCTGCGATTCCACCACAATATGGGCGGCTTCCCAGATGAGCGGATCATCGTCTTGCGGCTCGGAGACTCCGGTGCGGACAATGCCGCCGCCACCAGCCATGGACATGGAAGCGGGCGCCACGGCGGACAGAATCTCCTCGTGGTAGTCGGGCTCGCTTTGCGACTTGACGAACTCGACAATCTCGTTGATTTCGTCGTCCGAGACAAAGCAGCCCTGGATACGGCGAGGCTTGCCCCAGTCGACCTTTGAGAACAGCATGTCGCCCAAACCGGTGAGCTTTTCGGCACCCATCTGGTCGATGATGACGCGCGAGTCAATGCCCGTGGCGACGTTAAAGGCGATGCGGTTGGTGATGTTGGCCTTGATAAGGCCCGTCACCACGTTGGAGCTGGGGCGCTGCGTGGCAACGATAAGGTGAATACCGGCGGCACGGCCCAGCTGTGCAATACGCATGATCGAGGCCTCGACATCCTTACCGGCGACCATCATCAGGTCAGAGAGCTCGTCAATGATGATGACCAGGTAAGGCATCTTTTGCGGAGGGTTGTCGTAATGCTCAAACTCGCCGGCGGCCTGCTTTTCGTTGTAGGTCGAGATCTTACGCACGTTGAGCCGCTCAAAGACCTTCAGGCGACGCTCCATCTCGGACACGGCCCATTGCAGAGCGCTCGCGGCCTGCTTGGGCTCGGTCACCACGGGCACATAGAGATGCGGCAGACCGTTATAGCCCGCAAGCTCGACGCGCTTGGGGTCGACCATGATCAGGCGAACGTCCTCGGGAAGGGCGCGCATGAGCAAGGTCGTGATGATGGAATTGATCATCACCGACTTACCAGAACCGGTCGTACCGGCGATAAGCAGGTGAGGCATCTTGGCGAGGTCGGCGACAACCGGCGTGCCCTCGGCGTCGCGGCCGATGGCGAGCTCGAGCGGACCGCCCTTCACATAGGGCAGCACGTCGCCCAGATTGACGTTCTGGCGCTTGCGGTTGGGAATCTCGATGCCCACAAGCGAGGTGCCGGGGATCGGGGCAAAGATACGTACCGACTGGGCAGCGAGCGAAAGCGCGATATCGTCCTCGAGGCTCGAAATCTTGCTCACGCGCTCGCCCTCGCCAGGTTGCAGCTTAAAGGTCGTCACCGTGGGGCCGGCGATCCAGCCGACCACGCGGGCACTGCGGCCAAACTCAAGCAAGGTGGATTGCAGTGACTCAGCGGTCTGCTCAAGCTCCTTGTCCGAAGACGCGGCGGAAGCCGACTGCGGGTTGGCATGCAGAATTTCGAGCGGCGGAAGCTTGAGGCCGTCCTCTTCTTCGCCCTCGTTATCTGCGGCGCCGTCATCCACTCCCCCATCACGAGCCGCAGCCGATTCGACAGCACTCGTGGCAGGCGCATCGGCAACCTTGGGATGCTTCAGGAAGTCGGGAATCTGAGGTGCGGCCGAGACGGGATTTACGGCAAACGGCGGCTCGGACTCGTCGATCTTATCGGAGTCGTCTTCCATCGAAAGCTGGCCGGTTACCTGGCCGCGCTTTGCATGGCGACGCGGCAGCAAAGTTGTCTTTGCGGTCTCAATCGGAGCCTCGTCGTCCTCGTCATCGCCCTCGGTGAGCTCAATCTCGCTATCGGACCAAGACGGGTCGGGCTCACTCGTATTGAGCTTAGGCGCAGCCTTGCCCTTCTTGGCATGGCGGCGCGGCAACAGCGTGGTCTTAGCGCGCTCGGCCTCCACGGCCTCGGACACATCGACAAACGGGTCATCGTCCTCGTCGTCATCGTCCAAAACCGGGTCCACATCGTTGCCCATGACCGTGGTCACGGCAGCATCGGAGCCCTTTTGACGAAGAATGCTCAGGTGCGGACGGGCAACGCCGGGCACCGACAGGGCTTCGTCGTCACCCCAAGGGCTGGCGTTGACATCGGCACGACGGCGTTCGGCAAAATCGGAAGCGCGATCGCGTGCGGAGCGCAAAACGCCACCCACCGAAAAACCGATAATGACCAAACCAACGACGACAAGCCCCAGCAGGACTACCATGGCGATAGGCTTACCCAGGGCATTCTGCAGCGCACTCGCAATAAACGCACCGATGTAGCCACCCGACACGGAAAGGTTCTGCGGCGTAAACATAAGGTCGCACGAATCGCTCGTGCCCGGCACCATCAGCGAAAGAATGGAGACGACGGCGATAAAGACCACGGCGCCGCCCGCAACAGAGCGCACGTTGAGCGGCGAGTCCTCACCCAAAAAGAGCGTGGCGGCAAACAGCAAGATGACGATCGGCAACACGTAGGCGCCCAGGCCAAAGCCCAGGTGATAGAACCCGGCAACAGCAGCCGTCACGGGCGCTGTTGCCGGTGAGATCACGGCAATGAAGGACGCGATCGCCAAAACGGCAATGACCACGCCGGCGATATCGCGGTTGGCCGAGGGCTCGACCAAGGGCTCAAAATCGTCGAAGTCTGCCTCGTGGCCCTTATTGGCACGCAGATGGGAACCGGCACCCTTAGCAGATGCCGGTTGGTTATTGGCCTTATTGCCTTTGGCGTTTTGTGCAGATCCGCGCGCCAAACTAAACCTCCATGACGACCGGGATGATCATCGGACGGGTGCGCGTACGGCTCCAGATAAAGTTAGAGAGCGAATCGCGCACGGCCTTGCGAATGGCATCGGAACCGCTGCTGGTAAAGCTAAACTTACCCTTCTCGATCGTCTTCATAATGGACGCGGAGGCATCCTCGGAGAACTGGTCGTCGATGGCAAACGAGACGCCGCGGCCCGAGAACTCGATGGCCTCGATCTTCTTGTGTTTGAGGGAGACGATGGCAACGGCCGTGACCATACCGTCGTTGGCGAGCTTCTGGCGATCGCGAAGGACGATGGGGTCGGTATCGCCGATACGCAGGCCGTCGACGTAGACGACACCGGACTCGACGGGCGTACCGAGCTTGACGATACCGCCGCGCATCTCGAGCGTGTCGCCGTTATCGAGGATAAAGATATGATCGTCCTTGATGCCCATCTTGCGGGCCAGCTGGGCATGGGCGCGCAGATGCACGGCCTCACCGTGAACCGGCATAAAGTACGTGGGCTTGGCCATGGCCATCAGGAGCTTGAGCTCCTCCTGGCTACCGTGACCCGAGACATGGACGAGAGCGCGGTTCTTATCCCACACGTCGCAGCCGAGCTTGGCCAGGCTGTTGACGACCTGCTGGACGGCCTTCTCGTTGCCAGGAACGGGAGTTGCCGAGAGGATAACGGTATCGCCCTCGTGGATGGAGAGCGTCTTGTGCTCGCCATTGGCCATGCGGGACAGGGCCGACAGTGGCTCGCCCTGCGAACCAGTGCACATGACGACGATCTTGTCGTCAGGAAGATTATCAATATCGAAGGCATCGATGATATCGGCATCATCGATATTGAGATAACCGAGCTCGCGCGCCACGCGGGTGTTCGTGAGCATGGAGCGACCGGTCACAACGACCTTACGGCCGCACTTGCGGGCGGCATCGCAGATCTGCTGCAAACGATGGATGTGGCTCGAGAACGATGCGACGAACACGCGACCCGGGGCGTTCTTGATGGCGTGCAGCAGGTTGGGACCAACCTCGGCCTCGGACTTGGTAAAGCCGGGAACCGTGGCATTGGTGGAGTCGGAAAGCAGCAGGTCGATGCCCTGCTTGGCAAAGCGGCTGATAGCGGCATAGTCGGGCGTGACGCCATCGATGGGCGTCTGGTCGAGCTTAAAGTCGCCGGTGTGCATAACGGTGCCTTGATTGGTGCGGATGAACACGCCCAGAGCGCCCGGGATGGAGTGCGTCATCGAGAAGAAGTCGAGCGAGATGCCGCCGAGGTTGACATGGCTGCCGCCCTTGACCTCGCGGAACTTAGGCGCGCGGATGCGGAACTCGGAGAGCTTGCCCTCGATAAAACCGAGCGTCAGCTTGCTCGAGAAGATGGGCACCTTGTTGTTGAGGTCCTGCAGCAGGTACGGAAGCGAACCGGTGTGGTCCTCGTGGCCGTGAGTGACGATGATACCGCGGAGCTTCTCCTCGTTCTCCAGAACATAGGTGTAGTCGGGAAGCACCAGGTCGATACCAGGCTGGGAGTCATCCGGGAACATAAGACCGGCGTCGACGAGCACCATGTCGTCGCCGCACTCGAAGACCGTCATGTTCTTGCCGATGCCGTCAAGACCGCCGAGCGGGATGATCTTCAAGGGAGATGATTTTTTAGCTGCCATAGGTTAGTGTGGTTTCCTTTCTTCGAAACGGGTCTGGAACAACCGACGGGGCGCTTCTGGCAAACCGACCGCCGGGAACGTACAAACATGCAACGCAGAGTCGATGCAATAACCACAGTATGATACCCATTTGCACAACAACAGACCACCCATGCATCAAAGCCCCATCTGAACCGGTCTATCCCGCCGGTCTGGTCTCAGCGGGCCCGGCACGGGCTAAGTTTCCTGCTCTACAGTCCTGCGCAAGACGGAAAGCACATTAAGTGCTTTCCTTTGCGTGCGGAACTCGCGATAAACTTAGCCCGTGCCGGGCCCGCTGAGACCAGACCTGCCAAAATAGGACAGCTTTATTTTGGTCGGTTTTATCTGGGGCAATGACGCGCATGCGATTGTCAAAAGATCTGAATTCAAATAACTGAATAGACTGTCTGACACAATCGCAACCCGCCCAAACCAGCCCTTTTGCTATTCCCGGCGGGGTCCGCGGGTAAAGTTTATCGCGAGTTCCGCACGAACAGGAGGCCACTTAATGTGGCCTCCGTCGTGAGCAGGACTGTAGAGCAGGAAACTTCATGTGCGGCCCTCCCGGGCGCAAACAAAAGGGCGACCCCTGTCCGGAGTCGCCCTTTTTGAGCTGCTTATGTGTTGCTGTTACTCGGCGTCGTGGTGACGGCGGGGCTTGCGGCCTCCGTTGTCGCCGGGACGGCGCGGACGGTCGCTGCGCTCAGAGCGCTCGCGACGCGGACGCTCACGGCGCTGGAAGTGCTCGCCGTCGCCCTCGGAGGAACCCTCGGCGCGAGCCGGGGCCTCGGGCTTGTCAAGACGATCGAGCGAGATCTTGCCACGATCGTCGACCTCGATGACGACGACCTTGACCTCGTCGCCCACGTTGAGGACGTCCTCGACCTTCTCCACGCGGCCCTTGGCGACGCGGGAGATGTGCAGCAGGCCGTCCTTACCGGGCAGCAGGTTGACGAAGGCGCCGAAGGGCTGGATGGAGACCACGCGACCGGTGTACTCCTCGCCCGGCTCGGGAACCTTGATGATGAGCTTGATACGCTCGACGGCCTGGTCGACGGACTCGCCGGTGCCGCCGACAAAGACGGTACCGTCCTCCTGGATGTCGACCGAGGCGCCGGTCTCGTCCTGGATACCGCGGATGACCTTACCGCCGGAACCGATGACGTCGCGGATCTTGTCGGTCGGAACCTGGATGGAAACGATGCGCGGAGCGGTGCTGCGCGTGGTGTGGCGCGGCTCGGGGATCACATCGAGCATCTTCTGCAGGATGAAGGCGCGACCCTCCTTGGCCTGCTGCAGGGCGCGGGCCAAGATGTCAAAGGTAAGGCCGGTGGCCTTGTTGTCCATCTGCAGAGCGGTAATGCCCTCGGTGGTGCCGGTGACCTTAAAGTCCATGTCGCCAAGGAAGTCCTCGAGACCCTGGATGTCGGACAGGACCACGGTCTTGCCCTCCTCCTGGATCAGGCCCATGGCGATACCGGAGACCGGGCGCTTAATGGGCACGCCGCCGTCCATAAGGGCGAGCGTGGAGCCGCAGGTCGAAGCCATCGAAGAGGAGCCGTTGGACTCCATGACCTCGGAGACGACGCGAATGGCGTAGGGGAACTCGTTCTCGTCGGGGAGCACCGGAAGCAAAGCGCGCTCGGCCAGGTTGCCGTGGCCGATCTCGCGGCGCTTGGGGCTGCCCATGCGGCCGGTCTCGCCGGTGCAGAACGGCGGGAAGTTGTAGTGGTGCATGTAGCGCTTGCCCTCGGTGGGCTCGATGGTATCCAGACGCTGGCCCTCGTTGAGCATACCGAGCGACAGGACGGAAAGCACCTGGGTCTGGCCACGCTGGAACAGACCGGAGCCGTGAACGAGCGGCAGGTAGTTATCCTTCACCATGATGGGGCGAATCTCATCGGCGGCACGGCCGTCGACGCGCTCGCCGGTCTCGACGACCATGGTACGCATAGCCTTCTTCTCAAGCTTCTTGAGCGCCACGGGAATCTCGCGCTCCCAAGCGGACTGCTCCTCCTCGGTGAACTCGGCACGGATGGACTCCTTCAGAGCCTCGACCTTGCCGATACGGGAGAGCTTGTCGGCGTCGCGAAGGGCGGCTGCCATCTCGTCGTAGTGGGCGAAGATGCGCTCCTGAACCTCCTCGACGGGCTGGTCGAGCGGGTACTCCTTCTTGACGATGGCGCCGTTGACCTGCTCCCACTCGGCGACAAACTCGTCCTGAGCCTGGCAGAAGGCAGCAAGGGCCTCCTGGCCAAACTTCATGGCGGCGAGCATGTCGTCCTCGGAGATCTCCTCGGCGCCGGCCTCGACCATCGAGATGAAGTCGGCGGAGCCACCCAGCTCCAGATCCAGATCGGAGTTCTCGCGCTCCTCATAGGTGGGGTTGACGATAAACTCGCCGGTCTCCACGTTACGGCCGATGCGCACGCAGGCAAGCGGGCCCTCAAAGGGCACGCCGCCGAGCGTCATGGCCAGGGAAGCACCCATGACGTTGATGACGTCAAAGGGGTTGACCTGGTCGGCGACGAGCGAGGTGGCGACGATGTGCACCTCGTTGCGGAAGCCGTCCGGGAAGCTCGGACGAATCGGGCGGTCGATCATACGGGCCGTGAGCGTGGCCTTCTCGCTGGGACGGCCCTCACGCTTGAGGTAGCCACCCGGGATGCGGCCGGCGGCGTACATCTTCTCGTTGAAGTCGACGGTCAGCGGGAAAAAGTCGTAGTTCTTACGCTCCTTGGAGACGACCACGGTGTCGAGCATCGTGGTGTCGCCCTGCTTGACCAGACAGGCGCCGGTGGCCTGCTTGGCAAGCTCGCCCGACTCAAAGGTGTAGGTCTTGCCGTACAGCTCAAAGGTCTTGGATACGAGTGTCATTGTTCTCCTTTACCCCACAGGCCCCTTGCCTGCGGGCTTCTCATGTGACGCGGGCCCCCTGCCCCCGCCACGCTTCAGAGCGTGATTGTTCACGCCCTTACACAAAAAGAGCGCCCCGCTACGCAGGACGCTCTTAGCATGTACAAATCCTACTGGATGTTGTCGCGGATGCCCAGAGCCTTGATGAGCTCACGATACTCGACGATGTTGTTCTTCTTGATGTAGGAGAGAAGACGACGACGACGGCCGACGAGCATGAGCAGGCCACGACGGGTGTGGAAGTCCTTCTGGTGGGACTTCATGTGCTCGGTCAGCTCCTTGATGCGCTCGGTCAGGATGGCGACCTGAACCTTGGGGTTGCCGGTGTCGACCGGGGTGTTACCGAACTGGGCAGTCAGCTCCGCCTTGCGCTCTTTGGAAACAGTCATTGTTTCACCTTTCGTTTTGCGTCGCCCACGGGCGACTCGATTCGCCTCGGACTGGGAAGCCGCCGGTGGAGCGAGCATCCAAGGTCGAGGTACCAACAGATCGGTATGTTACCACAAGCAGCCCGTGCCTGCGCATCATCACCGACCCAACATGAATTCCATCGCACGGAGACGTTGATCGGTGTGCGTCGCAGCCCACACGTGCGAAAGCCCCAGCAAAAAGGCAGCGGTATGGGGGTCGACCCTCTCGGCCATAAGCGCATCGAAGGTCATAGACATGAGGGCGCGCAGCCATGCGACCTCACCGGTCGACACCAGCTCGGCACCCGGAACGCTCGACGCGCACGACCCGCACATGAGACCGCCCGCCTGGGGCGAAAAATACGACAACATGGGGTCTCCGCACAGCACGCAGGCCGAAAAATCGGGTCGGTAGCCAACGTGGGACAGCAGCTTAAAGGCATATGCCGCCACAAGTAGATCCATATGCGCCGCGTCGAGCCCGCCGCCCACCAAGGCAAGCGCTCGCTGCGTGATGGCAAAGGTAAACGGGTCCTCGGCGTCCTCGAACGAGCACACGCGCGCCACCTCGGCAATCGCGCTTGCGGCGCAAGTCGTCTCGTAATCGGGCGCGGCGCCGAGCGGCGCCTCCATGAGCTCGGCCTGAGAAACCACGTCGAGCGACCGACCATGCGCGAGCAGCATATCGACGGTGCAGAACAGCTCGCAGCGCGCCGCCAAGCGCCCGCCGGGTTTGCGCGCGCCCTTTGCCACGGCACGAACCTGCCGACCCCGCTCGTCAAGCATCGTCAGAATCAGGTCGGTCTCTTTGAGCTTGGTCTTATCGAGGACGAGTACCTTTGTGCGATATGTCCGGGAGCCTGCCATGCGCGCCGCGTGTCCCTAATCCTCGGCGTTATAGCCAAAGCGGCGAATCTGGGCCTCGTCGTCACGCCAGCCAGCCTTGACCTTCACGTCCAGCTCCAAAAAGACCTGCGTGCCAAAGATGCGCTCAAGATCGCGACGGGCGTCGATACCGATATGCTTGATCATCTCGCCGCCCTTGCCGATGATGATGCCCTTTTGGCCCTCGCGCTCGACGTAAATGGTGGCGTGCACGCGCAGCACCTTCTTGGTCTGCTCAAGCGCATCGCAAATCACGCCCACGGAGTGCGGGATCTCATCACGGGTGCGGCGCAAGACCTTCTCACGCACAAACTCGGCAACGAGCGTCTCATCGGAAGCGTCGGTACCCATGTCCTCGGGGAACCAACGCGGACCCTCGGGCAAAAAGTGCGCAACGGTCTCGATGAAGGCATCGACGTTAAAGTTCTTGACCGACGACGTCACGATCTCGTCGTCATATTCCATAAGCTCATGGGCGGCCTTAAGCTGCTCCATGACCTGTGCGGGGTCGGCTTCATCGGCTTTGGTGAGCACCAGGACCTTCTTGGAACGGGCATTCTTGACACGCTCGGCAACCCAGGCGTCTCCCCTGCCGATCGGTTTGGTGGCATCAATCAAAAACGCGACAACATCGACATCGTTCAGCTCGAAAAGAGAGCTCTTGTTGAGCTCGGACCCCAGACCGTCCTTGGGCTTGTGAATACCCGGGGTATCGACAAAGACCAGCTGGTAGCCGGGACGATTGACGACGGCGCGCATGCGACGGCGAGTCGTCTGGGCTACCGGCGAGGTGATGGCGACCTTTTTGCCATAGCATGCATTGAGCAGCGTGGACTTGCCGGCGTTGGGGCGTCCGACCAGGGCCACAAAGCCGCTGCGGAAACCGGGCTCCACGTCGCCAAAGCCCGCGAGGCTGTCGCCCTCGTCGCACAGGGCGTCGAGCTCCTCATCGCTCATGCCCTCAAACGGGTCGAACTCCTCGGCCTCGTCAAACGAATCGGCACCTTCAGCCTCGTCCAGGGACTCGTCGTCCAAAATCTCATCGGTAGGCTGCATATTGTCGGACATGGGAATCCCTTTCTAAATAAAGCCGAGCGCGTGGGCAAATACCAGCACGCCCACAATCGCGGCGGTGATGGAAAGAACGTATACAGAGGCGGCGGCGATGTCCTTCGCACGCTTGGCCAGCGGATGGAGCTCCTGGGTCGCCAGATCGACAATGGCCTCCATAGCGGTGTTGCACAGCTCGCCGTGAATCACCAGGCCGCAGCAAATGATAATCGTTGCCCACTCGGCAATGTCGAGCCCCACAATGCAGCCGGCAATGACGGTGCAAACGCCCGCCACGAGCATGACCTTAATGTTGCGCTCGGTCTTGACGGCGGTAACGAAGCCCTCCATGGCGTAGGAGAACGACTTTAAGAAGGACGGATGGTCCTTGTTCGATCCGGGAATCATAAACGGCTCCTAGTCGTGGGCATGATTGGTGATGGGGCCGACGTGGACCAGTTTAGGATCCTCGCCGCGCTCGAGCGCCAGATCGCGCAGGATAGCGTCCTCGCGAGCCTCCATGACCTCAGCCTCGTCGTCCTCGATGTGGTCATAGCCCAGCAGGTGCAGCATTCCGTGTACGAGCATCAGACGGCACTCGTCAGCGGGGCTATTGCCAAAACCGGGGGCCTGACGGGCAATGACCTGCGGGGCCAAGATAATATCGCCGAGCTCGAGCGTCTCGTCGGCGGGAATATCCTCGTCAAAGGCCGAGTCGCATTCAAACGAGAGCACATCGGTGGTGCGGTCGATGCCACGCCACTCGTGGTTGAGCTCGTGCATCTCGTCCTCGTCGACATACGAAAGGGAAATCTCGACTTCACGTTCAACGCCCTCGGCGGCAAGCACAACCTCGCAGATGTGCTCCACTTCCTGCACGTCGAGCAGCGTATCGAGCTCGGCATCGTTGCTGATCAATACACTCAACGGGACTCCTTTCGGTCGCGCGAGCGCTGCTCACGCACGTCATCATAAGCATCGTATGCCTCGACGATACGACCCACCAGGGCATGGCGCACCACATCGGCGCGCTCCAGGTGTGCAAACGCCACATCGTCGACACGGCCCAAAATCTTCTCGACATCCGCCAAGCCACCACGACGACCCACCAGGTCGCGCTGGCTCAGGTCGCCGGTAACCACGAACTTGGAGTTGAAGCCAAGGCGTGTCAGGAACATCTTCATCTGCTCGGGCGTGGTATTTTGCGCCTCGTCGAGTACCACGAAGGCATCGCTCAGCGTACGACCGCGCATGTAGGCGAGCGGGGCGATCTCGATCACGCCGCGCTCCATAAGCTCATCGGAGCGCTCACGATCCATCATGTCAAAAAGGGCATCGTAGAGCGGGCGCATGTACGGATCGATCTTTTCCTCGAGGGTGCCGGGCAAAAAGCCCAGGTTCTCCCCCGCCTCGACAACCGGACGCGTCAAGATCAGACGGCCCACCTCGTGGCGCTTGAGCGCGGCAACGGCGAGAGCCATGGCCAGATAAGTCTTACCGGTACCGGCTGGACCCAGGCCAAACGTGATGGTATGCGAGCGGATGGCATCCACATAGCGCTTTTGCCCGAGCGTCTTGGGGCGAATGACGCGGCCGCGATACGAAAGCAACACGTCATCGCGAAGCGACGTAGCCTCGTGCTCACCGTCGCGCAAGACGGCCAGGCAGCGAGAGACATCGTCGGCAGACAGCGTGCGCCCGGCGGCCGCCTCGCGAAAAGCGTGTTCGAAAAAACGCGCCACGAGCTCGACCTCGTCCGGGTCACCGCTCACGGCGATACTATCGCCACGGGCGACCACGTGAGCGCGAACCAAACTCTCGAGCGCACGAAGGACGCCGTCGCCGGCGCCCAAAACGCGCGAGGGATCAATTCCCTCGGGAACGGTAAGTCTAATCTTCGAGGCTTCCATGGACCTCCCTGCGCGCATGGACCAAGCCGGAATCATCGACTCCGATGATAGCAACATCGAGCAGGCACGGGGCTGTAAGTCCACAGGTATCGTCAAGACGGGCATGATGGAACGAACCGAGCGTCAGGTTGTCACCATACTCGAGCACGGCACGCTCGACAGTGCCCACGCGACAACGAGCATCGGCAATAGCGAGCTCCTGCGCCGTGTCTCGCATACGACGGCTGCGCTCGGCCATAACCTCGGGCGGCACCTGGTCGGGCATGTCGGCAGCAAGGGTACCGGGACGCTTGCTGTAGCGGAACACGTGCATACGCGAGAAACCCACACGGCGGCACAGCGCCAGCGACTCCTCGAACTCCTCGTCCGTCTCACCAGGAAATCCGACGATGACATCGCACGAAAGAGACGCCTGGGGCAAGTTGGCGCGAATCATACGCACCGTGTCCTCAAAGGCCTCGGCACTATAGGGACGACCCATGCGATGCAGCGTCGCCGTACAGCCGGACTGCACGGGCAGGTGCAAAAACGGGGCAATACGCTGCGGATAGCGCGCCATAACCTTAAGCAGACGCTCAGAGATATCCATGGGCTCGACCGAGGAAATGCGCACATGCGCAATAGTCGTGCGCTCCATGATGGCCTCGAGCAGCTCATCGATTTCGACATGCTCGTCGGTCGCGCTCTTGCCATCGTAGGCACCCAGGTTCACACCGGTCAGCACCACCTCGGGCACGCCGGCCTCCTGGGCTTCACGCACCTGTTCGAGAACGGACTCGACGGGCACGGAACGCTCGGGGCCGCGGGCCTTCCACACAATGCAATAGGTGCAGCGATGGTTGCAGCCGTCCTGAATCTTCACGCCCAGCCGCGAACGACCGAGCGCATCGACCACGTCACCATCGCTGCAGGCGGGAACGCTATCGGACTCAACGCCCAGCACCTCGCAGACACGTTCGGCGACATTGATCTTAGACGGCTCGGCAATCACGCGATCCGAAAGCTCCAACAGCTCCTCGGGGTGCAAATTGACCACGCATCCGGTCACGACCACATAGGGCTCGTTTGGATGGGCCAGCGCATGACGGACGGCCTTACGGGTCTTGGCCTCGGCCTCGCCCGTAACGGCACAGGTGTTAATGACGATCAGATCGGCATCGTGGGGCTCCACCATAGCAAAGCCCAGGCGCATAAGATCGGCAGTGATACGGTCAGACTCAACCCGGTTGACACGGCAGCCGAGGTTGACGACGGAAATATGGGGTGCGAGCACGCGGGCTCCTTAATCGAGGATATCGTCGAGGGCACTCTTGATACGGTCGGTCACCGACTTCTTACCGGAAGCGACGTCATCGCCCATCTCATCGGCAAAAGCACGGAGCAGCTCGCGTTGCTTATTGGAAAGATTGGTGGGAACGACCACGCGCAGTTGCACGATCAGGCGGCCACGCGAACCGCCACCGCCAATGCGCGGCATTCCGTAATTATTGACGCTCACGGTGTCGCCGTACTGGGCACCGGCGGGAACCGTCACCTTAACGACCTCGTCGGGCATAATGCCCTCGACCTCGATCTCGCAGCCGAGCGCAGCCTGCGCAATCGAGATATCGCTCACCAGGTACAGGTCGTCACCGTTGCGCTTAAAGCGCTCATGGTCGGCGACGCGCACGTTGACAATCAAGTCGCCCGAAGGCTCGCCGCGAAGGCCGGCCTCGCCAAAGCCGCTCACACGCAGCTGGCGACCGGTAGAAACGCCGGCGGGAATATCGATGTCGATCTTTTCGTGCGAAGGCGTGCGGCCCTGACCGTCGCAGGTCTCACAGGGATGGTCGATGACCGTGCCCTCGCCATGGCAGTCGGGGCAAGGCGAGGAAGACTGAACCTGGCCCAGGAACGAACGCTGAACCGTCGTGACGTAGCCCGTACCGTGGCAGCGGCCGCACTGCTTTTCCTGTGCGCCCTCGGCCCTACCGGTGCCGTTGCAATCCTCGCAGGGGGCAAGGCGGTCATAGCTGATCGTCTTTTTGCAGCCGAGCGCCGCCTCCTCGAGCGTCACCGAAAGCGAGATGGCCATGTCACGTCCGCGACGACGCTCACGACGGCCGCGGGCGCCACCGCCGGCACCGCCGCCAAAAAACGACGAGAACAGGTCGTCCATGCCCATGCCACCAAAGATATCGTTGATGTCGACATAACCAGAGCCACCGGGGCCGTCCGCGGTGCCGTAACGGTCGTAGTTAGCACGCTTCTGCTCATCGGAAAGAACGGAATAGGCCTCGTTGAGTTCTTTGAACTTGGCCTCGGCCTCGGGATCGTCCGAAACATCCGGATGTACGGTACGGGCCTTCTTTAGAAACGCACGCTTAATCGTCCGCGCGTCGGCATCCCTGTCGACGCCAAGTACCTCGTAGTAATCCCTATTTTCCGACACGACCGAATCCTTCCGACTTTCATTATTGTCACAGTGCGTCCTATACCCAAGCTGGGCCGACCGCAAACAGAGGGTTTGATGTTATTGCATTTGGTACGGCGAAAGCATGGCCCGTTGCGAGCAGCTCGCGAACCAAACCGACACGAGCGCGAACATGAAGCCGTTGGCAAAACCGTTGGCAAACTGCATCGCGCCGCGCTTCCACCACAGCAGGCTGCGATGAAGCACACCGTCCGAAAGCACCATGAACAGGCCCATGGTAAAGGGGATAAAGCACATCACGGCAAAGGCCGAGAACACGCCCGAGATGGCCGAGAGTACCAAAAACGGCGCCACGATGCCCATCAGGTAAAAGCCAGTACGGGCCTTGCCTTCCAAGCGCTCGGCCTCAACATGGGCGCGGCCGACCAGGTCGCCGCCCGCGGCACCGTTAGTGCCAGCATGGCCCATGCCGCTAATGCGGACCTCGTCGCCATCGTGCGTGCCGGCAGGAAACTCAATCGTCTGCTCGGAGGTCACACGGGTTCGCCCGCTGCCGCCGCAATCGGGGCAGGGGTCGGCCACGACCTTACCGGAACCGCCGCACTCGGGACAGACCGACTGGAACGTGCCCGCACCAAACAGGAAGGACAGGTCGACGTCGATGTGGCCGCGGCCACCGCAGCTCGGGCAGGTATGTGCATGCTCGGACGAAACGGAGCCAGAGCCGCCGCAGTGACCACAGGTATTGAAGCGCGTGTAGCGAACGGTCTTGCGGGCACCGCCCTTGGCCTCCTTGGCGTCGAGCTTGATATCGACGACCGCGTTGGCGCCGTTCTCGGGATTGTAGGCAGCCTGGCCGCGACGCTGCTGGCCCCAGGCGCCACCAAAGGGAAAGCCGCCCTCAAAGGGATTGCCATAGCCCGTGCTGCCGGCGTAGCCGCCACCATAGGGCGAAGCCGTAGGAGCACCGGCAAAGGGATTGCCAGAACGCATGGCGTCGTAGCGCGCACGTTTTTGCTCATCCGAAAGCACGGCATAGGCCTCGGAAACCTCTTTAAACTTTTCCTCGGCATCCGGCTCTTTATTGACGTCCGGATGGAGCTTACGGGCCTTTTGCTGGAAGGCCTTTTGAATATCACGCGAGGTGGCGTCCTTGGAGACACCCAGAATCTCGTAGTAATCTTTTTCGTTCATCGTCGCCATGCGCGGCAACCTCCTGCTCACAGCAGCGTATATATTCCGGTAATTCTACCCGAGCGGCCTAAGCTAGATCCCAAAACAGCTCGAACAGAACATTTCCATCGAGCCAGCCCAGATGGGTCGGTGCCAGACGAGCTCGAACATGGCCCGCTACGACATCTGCCGAAGTGAAGGGTCCCTCATGACCCCAGAGCGTCTCGGGCACCCAAGTGGCAAGACCCAATTCGAGCGCGCGATCGCAGGCAGCTGCCAGCTCGCCCGTTGGGATGACGCAAGCTGCACGAGCCAACAGGTCGGACGCAACACCGCGCGTCATGCGACAGGCGAGCATCAAGTCTTCGGCGACAGCCTCGCGCTGCGACAGATATTCGGCCTCGAACGCCGTCGCGTCATCGTCACGTTGCACCAGACGCACGCGGTACGCATCGCCTCGAGAAGACACGCCGGGGAACAAACCTGCAAGACGGTCGAAATCCTCGTCGTCGAGCATGCCCGCGGCAGAACGACCCAGGCCCAGGTAGCCCCGTCCGGTCCAGTAGGCAATGTTATGGGCGCACTCATGGCCGTCGAGCGCGTAGCTTGCCACCTCATACGGATGATAGCCGGCCGCACCCAGGCGCTCACGCGCCGCGTCCATGCACGAAGCCTGAAAATCCTCGTCGGGCTCGAGAGACTCGTCACGGCACGCCATGCGATAGAGTGGTGTGCCCTCCTCGAGAGTGAGCGGGTACACCGATACATGATGCGGCGCCGCCGCCAGCACGCCATCGAGCGTGCTCCGCCAGCTTGCGGCCGTCTGCCCGGGAAGGCCGCACATCAGGTCGCACGACACATCGAGGCCAGCGTCCTTCACCGTCGCGATAGCCGCAAGTGCCCGATTAGCATCGTGAATGCGGCCAATAGCAGCCAGCTCGGTATTATCGAGGGTTTGCACGCCAAGAGAGATGCGCGTGACGCCCGCCTCGGCAAGCGCGGTGGCGAGCTCAGCGGTCAACGACTCAGGATTGGCTTCGCAAGTAAACTCAACGGGCTTGCACCACATGGAGATACGACGGGCAAGTTTCACCAGGCGCTCCCCTGCCAGCGACGGCGTGCCGCCGCCTACGTAGACAGTGCGGATCTGTCTGAGTGCCCCAGCGTTGCCAAAAACATCGAGCCGCGCATACAGGTGCTCAAAATAGGCATCGAGCGCAGCCTCCAGGTCGCACGGGGCCACGCTGCGCGAGTCAAAGTCGCAATAACGGCATTTCTGAGCGCAAAACGGCACGTGCACATACAGCGCGGTAACGGCCACCCTTAAGCCTCCAGCGAATGCGCGGGCACCGACTCACCGGCGGCAAGCGCGGCCTCGCAGACCACAACGTCGCGCTCGACATCATCGACCAGCGCCATAAATTCCTCGTACGTGGAGCAGCGCACCACCTGAGCGCGCCAGGCGGCAGCATGGGGCATGCCCTTTAAGTACCAGCTTGCATACGTACGGGCGCGCGACATAAGCGGCAGAAGCTCGTGCGTCAACGTCAGGTGCTCGCGCAGAGCCTCCAGGCGCTCGACCGAGGAGCGAGAAGGAAGCGGCATGCCATCGAGTGCAAGGGCTCGGGCATCGCCGAACACCCACGGATTGCCGTAGATGCCGCGCGCGATAAACACCGCGCTGGCACCCGAGCCTTGCAGATGCTCAACAGCGTCCTCGGCCGAGAACACATCGCCCGAACCAATCACGGGAATCTCGACAGCGTCGGCAACCTCATCGACGACAGACCAATCGGCCTGGCCCGTATAGAGCTGCGTGGCACAACGACCGTGCACGGCAACTGCAGAGGCGCCTGCCCCTTCGAGCATCTGGGCAAACGTTGCGGCGTTGCGATCCTCGGCATAAAAACCCTTGCGGATCTTAACGGTCACGGGCACGTGCGCCGCGCCCACCGTGGCCTCGACGATCTTCTCCGCCAGGTCGGGCGTGCGCATAAGCGCCGAGCCCTCGCCCTTGGTAACGACCTTGCGGGCGGGGCATGCCATATTGATATCGATGAGCGACAGGCGATCGCCAACGCGCTCCTCGACGGCGGCGACGGCGCTCGCAAACTGATCGGGCTTGGAGCCAAAGAGCTGCACGCAAATCTGCTGCTCCTCGTCGGCCGGCAGCACCAGGCGCCACGTTTTGTTGCTGGCATAGGCAAGGCCTGCCACGCTCACCATCTCGCTGTAGGCAAGGTTGGCACCGCGGCGGCGACACATGATGCGATAGGCGGGGTCGGTAACGCCCGCCATGGGAGCCATAAGGAACGGCTGCTCGGCATAGGCGCCCAGCAGCCGCAGACTATATTCGGAAAGAGCCATAGACCTACTCGTCCACCTTGAGGATCGCCATAAAGGCCTCCTGCGGGACCTCGACCGATCCGATGGCCTTCATACGCTTCTTGCCCTCTTTCTGCTTCTCGAGCAGCTTGCGCTTACGCGAGATATCGCCGCCGTAGCACTTAGCAAGAACGTCCTTGCGACGCGCCTTGACGGTGGAACGGGCGATGATCTTGTTGCCGATAGCACCCTGGATGGGCACCTCGAACAGCTGACGCGGGATGATCTCCTTAAGCTTGTCGCACAAGCCGCGGGCCAGGCCATAAGCCTTATCCTTGTGCACGATAAACGACAGCGCGTCCACCTCGTCGCCCGAAAGCAAAATATCGAGCTTCACGAGCTCGGAGGGACGGTACTCGTTGAACTCGTAGTCGAGCGAGGCGTAACCCTTGGTGCGGCTTTTGAGCTGATCGAAGAAGTCCAAGATGAGCTCGGCGAGCGGCATATCGAAGCGCATCTCGACCGATTTGCTCGTCAGGTGGATCATGTCAGTCGTGACGCCGCGGTGCTCGATGGCGAGCTGCATGACGGCACCCGTGTACTCAGGCGGGCAGATGATCTTTGCCTTGAGGTAGGGTTCCTCGATACGTTCGATGCGCGTGGCCTCGGGAAGGTCCTGCGGACTGCGGACATCGATCATTTCGCCGTCGGTCTTGTAGACGTGATAGTCGACCGAGGGACTCGTGGCAATGAGGTCCAGGTTGAACTCACGCTCGAGACGCTCCTTAACGACCTCCATGTGCAGCAGGCCCAAGAAGCCCACGCGGAAGCCAAAGCCAAGCGCCACAGACGTCTCGGGCTCCCAAACCAACGAAGGGTCGTTAACGTGAAGCTTATCGAGGGCGTCGCGCAGGTTCTCGTAGTCCTTGTTGTCGATCGGGAACAGGCCCGTGTAGACCATGGGCTTGGCCTCGCGGTAGCCCGGAAGCGGCTCGGGGCAGGGGTTCGAGGCCCACGTGAGGGTATCGCCCACGCGCACGGCCTCGGGGTCCTTCAGGCCCGTGACCACGTATCCGACCTCGCCGACCGTCAGCGCGTCGACCGGGGTCTCGGCGGGACGCTTGACGCCCACGCCATCGACCAAAAAGTCGCCCTTTGCCTGCATCATGCGCAGGGTATCGCCCTTTTTGATGGAGCCGTCAAAGATGCGCACCGTGGCGACGACACCACGATACTCGTCGAAGTACGAATCCAGGATGAGTGCCTTGAGCGGCGCGTTCGCATCGCCCTTGGGCGGAGAGATCAAAAAGACAATGGACTCCAGCAGATCGTGGATGCCCTCGCCGGTCTTGCCCGAGACGCACACGGCATCGTCGGCGGGAATGGCCAGATCATCCTCGATCTCGGTCTTAACCTCATCGGGATGGGCCGAGGGCAGGTCGATCTTGTTGATGGCCGGCACAATGTCCAGATTGGCGTTCATGGCGAGCGTCGCGTTGGAGACGGTCTGCGCCTCGACACCCTGGGTGGCATCGACGACGAGCACCGCGCCCTCGCAGGCGGCCAGAGAACGCGAGACCTCGTAGGTAAAGTCAACGTGGCCCGGCGTATCGATCAGATTGAACTGATACGTCTCACCATCGTCGGCGTCATAGGAAACGCGGACGGCATTGGACTTGATCGTAATGCCGCGCTCGCGCTCGATATCCATGGTGTCGAGCAGCTGCGACTCCATGTCGCGTTCGTCGACGGTATGGGTGAGCTCGAGGATGCGGTCGCTGATCGTGGACTTGCCATGGTCGATATGCGCAACGATCGAGAAGTTGCGGATGTGGGAAATGTCAATTGAAGTATTCATGCGGACTATCTTACCCGAGCGGTACAAAAGATGGAGCCTGTTCCATAAAACAGGCTCCATTTATGCGCGTAATCTGTGTGGTGTGAAATTTACAACTTAAGCGTTGATGCTGTTCACGAGCTTGGCAAGACCGGACTTGCGGTTGGAAGCCTGGTTCTTATGGATAACATGCTTGGCGGCAGCCATGTCGAGACGCTTGGTGACGGTCTTGAGGGCAGCCTGGGCCTTCTCGGCGTCGCCCTCGGCGACGGCGGACTGGACGTGCTTGGTCAGCGTCTTGAGCTCGGACTTGACAGCCTTGTTACGCATGCGAGCTGCCTCATTGGTGCGGATACGCTTCTTCTGAGACTTGATGTTTGCCACTTCTGGAGTTCCTTTCGAGTTCCTTGCAAAAAATGTATGACACCTCTGAGACACGGTGAGGTCATGCAAGCGCCTACTATAGCACGCTCCCTCTCAAAGGGATAGAACGAATTTGTCAAATAGGCAGGTATCATCACGATTTTCTCAAGATGTTCGTAATCCAGAGCAAAAGCGCGGTCTGAGAATCGGCCGAACCCTTGAGCGCGAGCTCCACATCAACGGCACCCTCGAGCGCTGCGACGAGCTCTGCCATCGAAAAGCGACGTGCCCAGGTCAGGTGATTCTTGACCTGCCAGGACTGGAGCTTGAGCGTTGCGGCGAGCTCACGACCCTGTCCGCGCGCATCGAGCGCCTTGGCGACGATCAGCTCACGGATTCGACCGCATAGCAGCGTGTAGGTCCACACGTAGCTCTTGGCGGGCAGTAGATTGAAGAGCTCGAGCGAGCGTCGCATGTCACGGGCCGAGACCGCATTGAGAAAGTCCCAGGGCTGAACCTCGGCCGTACGTACAATCCAGCGCTCAACGTCGGCAAGCTCAATCTGGGGCACCTCGACCATCTGGGCAAGCTTAGCCAAGTCGTTATCGAGCATGCGAGTGTTTTCACCCGAACGCGAGACGAGTTCCTCGGCGGCCGCCGTCGAGATCGACTTGCCGTGCTGCGTCGCCATCTGCTGCACGCGGCGCGGTAACTCCCAGCGCTTGGTGCAGGAGCAATCGACGATAGCCTTCTTGTCGATCTTGGCGATCGCCTTATACAGGCGCGTGTTCTTGGCAAGCGAGTCGGCGATGATGAGGCAGACCGTTGTGGGACTGGGACTCGCCAGATACTCGACGAGCGGCTCCGAGACCGCCTTAGCGAGCTTTGAGCAGCCATCAAGGATTACCAAGCGAAACTCGCTGCCCATGGGAAAGGTGTTAAGCGATCCGATAATAGACTCGACATCGGGGTCCTTGGTCATGTCGCGCTCGTCGAGGTTGAACTCGACCATGCCCGTCTTTTCCAGACGCGCTTTCATACGCGAGACGGCGTGGTCGCGTTTGACGCCGTCAGTACCGACGATCAAATATGCCGGCAGCAAACCGGTTTCGGACATTGCGCTCCCCTCCCGCAGGCCTTCGTATTCGTTCCGTGTCATTCTAGCCCAGGGGCCCACCACACGCCAACGACGTCGTCACGGTCGCTGGCATCGCATCGCAAAGCCATTCGCAGTCGGCGTGACGGTAATGTCGCCGTGTTCGATAGTGCACGCGAACACACCACCCGCTTCCTTAACGGCATCGATGCAGGCGTCAGACGGATGGCCGTATCGATTCCCCTCACCCGCGCTCGCGAGGGAAAGCTCGGGCTTCAGGACGTCCAGCAACTCGCCATCGACTGAAACCTTGGAGCCGTGATGTCCAAGTTTAAGGACATCGATATCCCCCACTTCCTGCACGAATTCCCGTTCTTGGTCGAGCTCGGCATCACCGGTGAGAAGTATTCGCAGGCCCTTGCCTTCCTGAACATAAGAGAGCAACAGGACAAGCGAGTCCTCATTTCCCTCGCCATCCACGGACTCGAATGGCCACATCACGCGGGCGCAAAAAGAGCCGATGTCGACCGTATCCCCACGGCGCACCTGCCGATACTCCACGCCAGGTCGGTTCAATACCTCGGCAGGGGCATCCTCCAGCGCATCGGCCGCCACGGCAATCGTTCCGACCGAAAACTGTTCGAGCACGGCAGGCAGACCACCCCAGTGGTCCTCATCCCAATGCGTCACAAAGACGGCGTCGATATGGTGCACGTTATTGCGAACCAACGCCGCCACCACGCGCTCGTCGAGTCCGCAGTCGACGAGTGCAACTGCGCCGCCCTGGCGGATAAGAATCGCATCGGCCTGGCCCACATCGAGCACCGTCACCGAAGGCGGAGCAAATCGATCCCAGTAGACGTACGGAATCGCAGCCAAAAGCACCAGGCATACAAGCCCCACCGCCATAGGACGTGCACGGGGACGCGGCCACCAGACCAGCAGAACCGCCAGCAAACACGGCACTAAGTAAATCCACATGCTATCGGGCGGCACATTCACGGATGCACCCGGCACGGCGGCAAACAGTTGCTCGAAGAACAGCGCGCAACGGGCGGCAATCATGGGCACAAAGAGCGCCCAAGTCCGCAACGGTCCCACGAGCGAAAAGGGAGCCAACACGATCGACACAGCGAGCAGTACGCTCACCACCGGACCGATGACCGCATTTGCCAGCGGAGCAATGATCGAGAACGTACCGAAGGCGGGAACGGTAATGGGAAGTGTCGCCAACTGCGAGCACAGCGTGACGGAAAGCATGCCGGCAACGCCCGATGGCACACGCAACTCACCCAAAGCGTAGGTCGCATAGGGGCAAAAGCAAAGGATGGCTAAGACGCTGGCGCATGAAAGCTGAAAGCCCATCTCGAACAGCACCGTCGGCCGCAGTAGCACAAAGATGGACATGGTTACGAAGAGTGCCGAAAGGCCGTGCCGACGACGCCCCGCGCCGTTTACGACAAGCGTCGCGAACACCATGCAGCACGCACGCACGGCCGAGGGAGACGCGCCCGTAAAGGCAGCATAACCCACAAGCGTTATCGCCAATATCGCCCGCTGAAGACCACGTGAGCACCGAGTCTTTTGCAATACACCCTCGATTACAAACCCCACGATAGCCAAATGGCTGCCCGAGACGGCGATAAGATGCGCCGTTCCCGTCACCGAAAACCAGTCGCCCGCCGGCTGGGCGCGCAGCTCGGCCGAACGACCGCAGACGACACCGGCTATGAGCGCACGCGCCGGGTCGGTCGCAGGCGCGATGGATGCAAGCAGCCCATTTCGCAGCCGAAGCAGCGGCACCGGAAAGCCCTCATCGACCGACACGATCCGAACGGATTTAACCTTGCGCACCTCGCCTCGGAGCACGCGCGATCGTCCATACGCATCGTTCTCAAAACGTAAAACGCGACCGATAACACGCACGTGCGCCCCGACCTTGAGCTCACGATCACACGATAGGCGAACCGTTGCCAAGTTCTTACCGTCCGCGCGTGCCTCGCAGGTATAGGAATACACGTCGTCGTTTATGGATGGGTCACCCTGCACGACAAACTCGAGACTGCTTGCCGCTCGACCGTCGAGCGTCTTCGCGGCACTGAGCACATCCACGGACCACCACGCCGAGACGACCGCACTCGCTACGAGGCCGACGGACGCGGCATACAGCCACCGCTTCAAAGGGGCAAGCCGCGCACAAGATTGAGCCAGTACAACGAATACCGCCGCCGCAACGGGAATGGCCCATAGCGGCCCGAACGCCGGCGCCCGCTCCCTCAGCAGCGCATCAGCGGCCATGTTGAGCACCAAGACGCAGCTCATGCACATGCCGGCACACAAGGCCATCGTCCACGGAATCAGGGGCCGCGGAGGCATCACATGCTCGCGCTCGGTCGCATTCATACGCAGATGCAATCTTTGATTTTGGCAAGCTTCTTCTCGCCGATTCCCGACACACGCATCAGATCGTCAACCGAGGCAAAAGCACCGTTCTTTGTCCGCTCATCAATAATCGACTGGGCCATGGAGGGGCCGATGCCCGAAAGCGTCTGCAGCTCTTCTGCGCTTGCCGTATTGATGTTTACTAGACCTGTTGCGCCACTAACGCCCGACGATGCGGAAGCCCCACCATCAACACCGGCTTCCGCAATGGACGCCTGCTGCTCCCCTACCGTTGGAACGTGAATCTTCTGTCCATCGACGACCTTAGATGCCCGATTGAGTCCCGTAACGTCTGCCTCGGGCGCCAGCCCGCCGGCGGCATCAATCGCCTGAGCCACCCGCGCGCCGTCCTTGAGACGATATACACCGGGCGACACAACGGCGCCGTCAACATCGACATAGACCTCTACCGCGGCAGACGCCTTAGGCGAAGAGCCTTCGGATGTCTTTCCGCTCGAAGCATCTCCGGATACCGGCTCCACTAACGAGCCCGAACCATCAGTGCGCTCAAACGACACGCCGCCGGCACTGCCGCCTAGGTTCGCCATCGCCAGTCCACTCGCCATCGCAATGACGACCAGTATCGCCACCACCACTGCCTTATGACCGAGCAGTTTGCCCGCCCAGCGGTCCATCTTTTTGACTCGTTCGTGTTGTTCGCGCTGCGCCATAGCAAAACCTCCCAACACCATCGTGTCAGGAAAGGAGCTCCGCAACGGCCACGCCCCAAAACCGGTTTTTGCGGTCAAACCAAAAGCTGACCAAAACCTTGCACAAATCTGTCCATTTATTCAAGCACGCGTCAGCAAATGAACACTTAGTCGCAAAATGCCCAGATAGCAAAAGACCGACGATACAGGCGCATCGTCGGTCTATGCACAAATTTACTCGTGATCTTGGTAAATCTCACGCGGAGCAAGCTCCGAATGTTTGCGTTTTAAGGTCTTAGGGGCCTTATATGTGTTGCTCTCGAAGTCGATGTACTCGGTCTGCTTGAGCAGGCGCTCAATCATCTCCTCGTGATCAAACAGTTCCCACGCCTCATGCACGGCATCGAGTTTAGCGTGTGTCTCGGGACGGCGCGGCATAAACAGCGTGCAGCAGTCGGGAGCGGCCTCAGTCGAGATATCGAACGTACCGATCTCCTCGGCGCGCGCGATGATCTCCTGCTTGTCCGAACCGATGAGAGGACGGAACACGGGGATCTTCACGGCCTCGTTGACGGCCATGATGTTCTCAAGCGTTTGGGAGGCAACCTGTCCAAGCGATTCGCCCGTAACGATGGCCTTGGCACCCTCGATGTGTGCAATGCGCTCAGCAACCGAATACATAATGCGGCGATACATGATCACGCGCAGGTTGCTGGGACAGGTGACCGAAATCTCACGCTGGCAGTCGCCAAACGGCACCACGTACAGGCGGCCGACCTGGACACCCGGCTCAAGCGCACGGATGATGTCCTGCACCAAATACTCACTCGTATCGGGCGTCTGCGGACGACCGGAGAAATGTACCGGCACGCACACCGCGCCGCGGCGCGCGAGCATCCAGGTCGCCACCGGAGAATCGATACCCGACGACAGCAGCGTCACGACCTTGCCGGCAGAACCCACCGGCAGACCGCCCACGCCGCGCTCGGAGCGCGCGTACACATAAACGCTACCCTGGACCACCAGTACGTGCACCATCGCATCGGGGTCGTGCATTTGAACCTTTTTATCGGGAAAGGCCTCACACAGCACCTCGCCCACCTGACGATTGATATCGATCGAGGTGAGCTCATAGTCAGTATTGGAGCGCTTGGCGTGCACCTTAAACGAATCGAAGGAACCAAACTCGCGCAGCGCCTTCACGGCGGCGGCACAGTACTCCTGCGGGTCGCGATTGGTGTGATACGCCAAAGACACACGGGCAACGCCGGGAACGGTGCGAATGACACGCGCCGCCTCGTCGGCCTGATGCTCGTTAAAGGTCACGAGGATATAACCGGAAATTCGAGACACGGCGTTCACGGAAAAGGCGGCCAAGGCCGCCTTGATGTTATCCATGAGGATATGCTCAAAATGTGCGCGGTTCTTGCCCTTCAGCCCAACCTCGTGATAGTGGACCAGGCAGACGCGAGCCGCCATTTAGGCTTCAGCAACCTTGTGGCCGAGCGCCTTCTCGTAACGGGCCTCGTCGTAAGAGATGTCGCCGTCGACAATCTCGTCCATAGCCATCGAGATGGTATCGGCACCGGAAAGCCCGATGGTGATGTCATCGACATCCTGGACGGCAAGCACGCGGTTGTGCTGGCCACGCAGCATGCTATTGATGTCGCAGGCGCGCTTGGAGGCAAGCGAAGCGAGCAGGAAGCGGTTGTGATCGGTCTTCTCCAGAAGATCGTCAATGCAAGGCTTTACAACGGACACGGACCTCAGATCCTTTCATGCATATCGAGAACGCGAACGAGCTCATCGGTCGCGCGGTCGAGATCGTCATTCACCACGACGTCGTCGTAGCGGTCGGCAAGGGCAAGCTCATCGGCGGCGTTTGCCATACGCAGCTCAATCGTCTCGGGCGTCTCGGTACCGCGACCGACTAGACGCTCGCGGAGCACCTCAAGCGAAGGCGGCTTGATAAAGATCAGCACGGCCTCGGGGAAACGCTCCTTCACCTGCAGGGCGCCCTGGACATCGATCTCCAAAATCAGAGACGAGCCCGAGGCGAGCTTGGATGTGACCTCGCTCACCAACGTGCCGTAGCAGTTACCGTGGACCTCGGCCCACTCAACAAACTCACCGTTTGCCACGCGGCGGTCGAACTCCTCGCGCGTCAGAAAAAAGTAGTTGACGCCGTCGACCTCACCTTTGCGTGGTGCTCGCGTGGTAGCCGAAACCGTCAGACCCAGGTTCGAGCGGCGCTCGCGCACACGAGTGACGAGCGTACCCTTGCCTGCGCCTGACGGTCCAGAAATCACAAAGAGCTTGGAATCCTGAGCGCTCACTTATTTGGTCAGCTGCTCGAGGAGCTGCTCGCGCTGACGGACGCCGAGGCCCTGGACGCGACGGGTAGCAGAGATACCGAGCTCCTCCATGATCTTGGCGGCCTTGGCCTTGCCGTAACCAGGGAGAGACTCGATGAGGGTGGAAACCTTCATGCGGGAAGCGATGGGGTCATCGGAGTTGAGCACGGACTCGAGGGACTTCTCGCCCTTCTTGATCTGCTCGCGAAGCTCAGCGCGGGCGTGACGTGCGGCAGCAGCCTTCTCAAGAGCCTGCTTGCGCTGCTCGTCGGTAAGCTGAGGGAGTGCCATTCGTACCTCCAAATAGTTGGGTTATATCTGATTCAATAATTGGCATTTTAGCACGTAGAACGTACAAAATGCCCAATCGCGGCTCCATAGGTTAGACGATACCCGCAAAAAGTGCAATATACTGCGCCCAAAGTTAAGCCCCTGACCTGCGATTCCACACAAAGGATGGGAAAGTTTACGCAGGCACAGGGGCTATTTTGTGCTAATGAGACCCAAAAGTGGTGACTTAGGGGAATCTTTTACGCGACGTTTTCGACCAGCTCGGCGACGATGGCGTCAAAGGCGGCAACCGGATCGTCGGCACCGGTGATGGGACGGCCCACCACAATGTGGCTCGCGCCGCGCTCGATAGCCTGGGAAGGCGTCGCCACGCGGGACTGGTCACCAAGGGCGGCACCCACCGGACGCACACCCGGAGTCACGATCAGGGCATCAGGACCCAGCAGCTCACGCATGTCGTGAGCCTCCATCGGTGAGCACACGATGCCATCGATGCCGTTGGTCTGAGCGAGCTTTGCCAAGCGGGCGGCCTCCTCGGCCACGGGCGACTCGACGCCGATCTCGCTCAAGGCATCCTGATTCATGCTCGTAAGCACGGTGATGGCGACGAGCTTGGCGCGGTCCTCGCGCGCCTCCTCGGCACCCTCACGGCAGGCAGCGAGCATAGCGCCCGAGCCCAGGCCGTGGACCGAAAGCAGGTCGGCACCGGCAAGCGAGGCCGAGCGGGCAGCGCCGCGCACCTGATGCGGAATGTCATGGAACTTAAGGTCGAGGAAGACCTTAAAGCCAAGGTCCTTAAAGGTCTTGACGATCTGGGGACCCTCAGCGTAATAGAGCGTCATGCCAACCTTGAGCCAGGCGGCATGGCCCGAAAGCTCGTGGGCGAGCTCGAGCGCGCGCTCACGGTCGCAGTCGAGGGCGACGATAACACGGTCGCGGGCATCATTCTCTAGCATTCGAAAGCACCCACCAGCTCGTTGATGTCCTTTACGCCCTGGGACTCGGCCCAGGCCTCGAGCTCATGCGCGATCTTAAGCGAAGCACACGGATCGACGAAGTTGGCCATGCCGACCGACACGCAGGTGGCGCCGGCCAGGATAAACTCAGCCGCATCCTCGCCGGTCATGACACCGCCGACACCGTTGATGGGGATATCGACGGCCTGGGCAACCTCCCAGACCATGCGCACGGCGATATGGTGGCACAGCGGGCCCGAAAGGCCGCCCTTGGGCTTGGCCACGCGGGACTTGCGGGTATGGACGTCGATGGCCATACCCTGGATGGAGTTGATGACCGAAAGGCCGTCGGCGCCGGCAGCCTCGAGGGCCTTGGCGATCTCGGCGACGTTGACCGGTGCCATCTTCACGAACAGCGGCTTATCGGTCACCTTGCGGCAGGCAGCCATAACGGAGGAGGCGCCCTCGGGCGTGGAACCCATGGCGGCACCGCCGGCGGCGATATTAGGGCAGCTCACGTTGATCTCGTAGCCGGCGGCCCAGGGGCACAGCTCGACATACATCTCGAGTGCGCGGACAAACTCGTCAACGGAGTGGCCGGCAACCTGACAGATGACCTGGCAGCCGTCCTTGGACAGCTGTTCGAGCCACGGACCGGACTCGCGGGCAAAGGCGGCCACGCCGGGGTTCTGAAGGCCCACGGAGTTGATCATGCCGCCGGGAATCTCGGCCATGCGGGGCGCGGGATTGCCGGGCCAGGGCTCGGCAGCGCAACCCTTGGTGGTGATGGCGCCCAGCTGGGAAACATCAAAGAAGTTCTGGAACTGCCAACCGTAGCCAAAGGTACCGGCTGCGGTGTTGATGGGGTTCTGCATCTTGACGCCGCCGAAATCGACGGCCATGTTCACGGTACCCACTAGAAGACCACCACCTTGGAAGCATCGAACACGGGGCCGCACATGCAAGCACCCTTCATACCGTCAACCGTCTCGACATTGCAGGTGTTGCAGGCGCCAAAGCCACAGCTCATCATGCGCTCAAGCGACACCTCGCAGTACGCACCGGCCTCGGCGGCAGCGGCGGCGACTTTCTTCATCATGACAGCGGGGCCGCAGCTGGCCACATAGTCGTAGCCGCCCTCGCCGAGCAGCTCGGCTGCCGGGTCGGTGCAAAAACCGTGCGTGCCCAGCGTGCCATCATCGGTGCACACGTTAACCGTGGCGCCCAGCGCGCGGAACTCATCGACTCCCACGGCCTTGGAAGCGGTGCCAAAGCCCAGGCAAACGTCGACATCCACGCCCTGCTCGGCAAGCTTGTCGGCAAGGCACAGCACGGGCGGAACGCCGATGCCGCCCGCCACGAGCAGCGCCTTCCTGGTGCCCTCGGGAACAAGCCAGCCGCGGCCGCCAGGGCCCAACAGGTTGGACTTGGAGCCGGGGGCCATCTGCGACAGACGACGGGTGTCGTCGCCCACGACGGCGTACCACAGCTCGACGGTGCCGGCCTGGGCGTCGGCGCGATAGAAGCTCAGGGGCACGCGAAGCAGCGAGGACGCATCGCCGGGCACGGCAATGTTCACAAACTGACCGGGCTTGAGCGCACTTGCAAGCTTGGGGGCCGAGATAACGAGCGAGAAGATGCCGTCGGCGATCTCCTGGTTCGAGACGACCTCGAAGTCGTGCATGCGTGCAGTGGAAGGTGTGGGCATAGACGCTCCAATCCCCCATGCGGTTGCATGGTTCAGGCGAACAGAAAGCGCGGCACCGCAAGGGCACCGCGCACAAAAGCGATAAGGCTATGCTAGCAGATGCAGCCGTCGGCGAGCGTCTGCTTGCCGCCGACAAACACATCGGTGGCACGACCGGTGAGCGTGCGGCCGGCAAAACCGGAGTTCTCGGCGCGCGACTCGTAGCCGTCCTCGCCGACGGTCCAGGTGGCAGACGCGTCGAAGACGGTCAGGTCGGCAACGGAGCCCGCCTTGACCTGAACCTGGTCGAGGCCCAGGATCTCACGCGGCTTGATGGCCATGAGCTCGACCATGCGGCCCATGCTCATCTTGCCCGTGTTGACCAGCTCGGTGAGCACAAGCGACAGCGAGGTCTCGAGGCCGATCATGCCAAAGGGCGCAAGCTCGAACTCGCGGGCCTTCTCCCACGGGGTGTGGGGAGCATGATCGGTGACGATAGCGTCGACGGTACCGTCGATGACACCCTGGCGGATGGCCTCGGCATCCTCCTCGGTACGCAGCGGCGGATTGACCTTGAGCGAGGTATTGTAGGTCTCGTCCAGGTCGTTCTCGGTCAGGAACATGTGGTGCGGGGTAGCCTCGCAGGTAACCTGAACGCCAGCGGCCTTACCGGCACGCACGATCTCCAGGCCATGGGCGGTGGAGATGTGCTGGATGTGCAGCTTGGCACCGGTCAGCTTGGCGATCTCGATGTCGCGGGCGATCTGGAGCTCCTCGCCGGCAGCCGGCCAGCCCTCGAGAGCCAAACGGGTAGAGACCTTGCCCTCGTTGATCTGGCCGTGGCCGACCAGGTCCTCGTCCTGGCAGTGGCTCATAAAGACCTTGCCGAACATCTTGCCGTAGTCCATGCAGCGACGGAGCATGCCCGCGCCCTGCACGCCGCGACCGTCGTCGGTAAAGGCGACGGCGCCGTGGGCAACCATATCACCCATCTCGGACATAGCCTCGCCCTTAAGACCGCGGGTCATGGCGCCCGACGGATAGACGCGGCAGTGACCGACCTCGGCAGCGCGGGACTTGACGAACTCCACGACGGTGCCGTTATCGGTGACGGGATCGGTGTTGGGCATGGAGCACACGCCGGTAAAGCCGCCCTTGGCAGCTGCGCGGGTGCCGCTCTCGATGTCCTCTTTGACCTCGTAGCCGGGCTCGCGAAGGTGAACGTGCATATCCACCAGACCGGGGACGAGGTACTTGCCGGAAAGGTCGCGGACCTCGGCTCCCTCGACGGCGAGATTCTCGCCGACCTCGGCGATCTTGTCGCCGTCAATCAGGACGTCAACGACACCGTCAAGCTCGACGGACGGGTCGACGACGTGGGCATTCTTAAGAAGCAAGGCCATTATCGGCACCTCCAAGCAGTAGATACAGGATAGCCATACGCACGCAGATACCGGCGTAGACCTGCTCCAGGATGACGGAGCGTTGCGGGTGGTCGGCCATATAGGAGTCGAACTCGACGCCGCGGTTGATGGGGCCCGGGTGACAGATGATCGCGTCGGGCTTCATGAGCTTCTCGCGGTCCTTGGTCAGGCCGAAGAGTTTGTGGTACTCGCGAATGGTCGGGAACGGGGCACCCTCGAGGCGCTCCTGCTGCACGCGCAGCATGTAGACGACGTCCAGCTCGGGCAGGACGGAATCGAGGTCGCTCGTCACGTGGTCGCAGCCCAGAACCTCGGGCGCCGGCGGCAGCAGCGTGCCGGGGGCGACGGCGTAGGTCTCGCAGCCCATGATCTTCAACGCGGGGATCAGCGAGCCGCAGACACGGGAGTGCGCGATATCGCCGACGACGGCGACCTTCAGACCGTGGAAGTCGCCCTTGTGCTCCCAGATGGTGTACAGGTCGAGCAGGGCCTGCGTGGGGTGGTTGTGCTTGCCGTCGCCGGCGCAGATGACGCTCGCGGGCGAGTTCTGCGTGACGATGTAGGGCGCGCCGGCATGCTTGTCGCGCACGACGATGCAGTCGATCTTATAGGCGTTGAGGGTCTCGACGGTGTCGACGAGGCTCTCGCCCTTGACCGTGGAGGTCGAGGAGCCGCCAAAGTTGAGGCTGTCGGCCGAAAGACGCTTCTCGGCGAGCTCGAAGGAGCTGCGGGTGCGCGTCGAAGGCTCGTTAAACATGTTGACGATGGTCTTGCCCTTGAGCGTGGGGACCTTCTTGATCGCACGCTCGTTGACCTCGGAGAACGCCTTGGCCGTCTCGAGGATGAGCTTGATGTCCTCTTCGGAGTACTCGGTAATGTCGATCAGGTGCTTATGGTTGAACGCCACGGTACTACTCACCTCCCAGCGGCGCGGAGCCCACGTGGGAACCCGGCGCGACGTCGTTAATCTCGACGGCGGTGTGGCCGTCGACTTCCTTCATATATAGGTGCACGTTCTCCTCATGCGACGAGGGAACGTTCTTGCCGACAAAGTCCGGCGAGATGGGGAGCTCACGGTGGCCGCGGTCAACGAGAACTGCCAGCTCGATGCGGCTCGGACGGCCCAGGTCCATGACGGCGTCCAGAGCGGCGCGGATGGTACGACCCGTGTACAGGATGTCGTCCACCAGCACGACGCGCTTGCCGTCGACGCTGAAGGGAATGTTGGTAGCGTGGATCGCGGGAGCGAAATTGGTCGCATAGTCATCGCGGTAGAAGCTGATGTCCAGGCTGCCGAGCGGAACGTCGACGCCCTCGATCTCCTTGATCTCCTCGGCGAGCTTCTTTGCCAGAAGGTCGCCGCGCGTGACGATGCCGACCAGAGCGAGGTCTTCACAGCCCTCGTTGCGCTCGAGAATCTCGTGCGCGATGCGGGTCATCGCTCGATTGACGGCGGTCTCGTCCATGATGACCGCCTTGGGGGAAGTCGTGCCCATCGATCTCCTTCCTCACATGTCTTGACTGCTGACACAGTCAAAAAAATAGATGCCCGACCGCTCAAAGCGGACCAGACACCCACAGGAAGGGCTGCTCTTTGGCAGCTATGTAATTCCATGTGGGTATCTCGTACCCCTTTAATGGTCAAGGGATAGTGTAGCCAACCTTGAGCTTAATTGCGAGCATAAATACAGAGCAATCCGTAAACGGAGCCCTACGCTCAATAAACCTATATATATTTGTGGGACGAGCTTGAAAACGCACGCACGAGCTGGCATAATCCCCCCTGCTGCACGCAAATCGGATCTACGTCCAGGGCCGTGGCGTGGGCACTATCGCCAAAAGAGGAATATCTCTGTGTAGATTGCGCACAGGGAGTGACTTCTGTGCTATAGTTCAGGCTTGTTTGTTAACGCGACATGTTCGTTTGTCGCCCAAGGAGGGTCAGTTATGTCCAAAGTTTGCGAAGTTTGCGGTAAGCACCCCGTTGCCGGTCGCTCCATCAGCCACTCTCACCGCGTCACCAACCGTAAGTTCCGCCCCAACATCCAGCGCGTCTACGTCGTCGTCGATGGTCACCGTCGCAAGATGAACGTTTGCTCCACCTGCCTCAAGTCCGGCAAGGTTGCGCGCTCCTAAATAAGGTCTTACCAACAAGTACCTCGGACTCTCCGGGTCAAAGACCTCGCGTTCACATAGAACTTACCAAAGGCGTCCTCCCCTACGGAGGGCGCCTTTTTGCACTCATTGGGGACGGATTTAAATGAGTGTTTGCGAATGTCAAAGGGATCGTAGCCCAGCTGATATGCCTTGTAGCTTGACCTGCGCCCAATAATTGAGGCGATGCGGCAGGCGGATCGTTTTGTTAAAACGCTTCAGTATATTGAAGCGTTTTAGTATGCCTTTTACGGGAATCTTACCGTTCGCCGAATAATTTCTTGCTATCATGCAAGGCGTAGGGTAAATCTCCGATCGCAAGGAGACACAAATGGTGAAGAAGTCACCGGAAAACACTACTCCCGCAATTGTGGACAACGTAGAGGCGCTTGAGGCTAAGCTCGCTCAGATGCGAGAGGCCCAGGCGCTTTTTGCTACGTACACGCAGGAGCAGGTCGACAAGATCTTCTATGAGGCCGCCATGGCCGCCAACAAGGCTCGTATCCCGTTGGCGAAGATGGCCATCGAGGAGACCGGCCGCGGCGTTCTTGAGGACAAGGTCATCAAGAACCACTACGCCGCAGAGTACATCTACAACGCTTACAAGAACACCAAGACCTGTGGCGTTCTGGAGCGCGACGAGGCTTACGGCATCACCAAGATCGCCGAGCCCATCGGCATCGTGGGCGCCGTCATCCCGACGACCAACCCCACCTCCACTGCGATCTTCAAGACGCTGATCAGCCTGAAGACCCGCAACGCCATCATCATCTCCCCGCACCCGGCTGCCGCCAAGTGCACCATCGCCGCCGCCAAGCTCGTGCTTGACGCCGCCGTCAAGGCCGGCGCCCCCGAGGGCATCATCGGCTGGGTCGATGTCCCCTCCATCGAGCTGACCAACATGGTCATGCGCGACGTCGACATCATCCTCGCCACCGGTGGCCCGGGCATGGTCAAGGCCGCTTACTCCTCGGGCAAGCCCGCCCTGGGCGTTGGCGCCGGTAACACCCCGGTCGTCATCGACGACACCGCCGACGTGCTGCTCGCCGTCAACTCCATCATCCACTCCAAGACCTTCGACAACGGCATGATCTGCGCTTCCGAGCAGTCCGTGACCGTCATCGACACCATCTATGACCAGGTTAAGGCCGAGTTCCAGAAGCGCGGCTGCTACTTCGTCAAGCAGGGTGCCGAGATGGAGGCCCTGCGTGCCGCCATGTTCAAGAACGGCGCCCTCGACCACCGCATCCCCGGCATGGCTGCTGCCAAGATCGCCGAGCTCGCCGGCATCGAGGTTCCCGCCAAGACCAAGATCCTGATCGCTGAGGTCACCTCCACCGACCCCGCCAAGGAGGAGTTCTCCCACGAGAAGCTCTCCCCGGTCCTGGCCATGTATCACGCCAAGGACTTCCAGGAGGCCGTCGACAAGGCCGAGCACCTGGTGCTCGCCGGTGGCCCGGGCCACACCGCCTCTCTGTACGTGCACCCCGCCCAGGCCGAGAAGATCAGCCTGTTCGAGCACGTCATGAAGGCCTGCCGTATCGTCATCAACACCCCGTCCTCGCACGGCGGCATCGGTGACCTTTACAACTTTGGCATGAAGCCGTCTCTGACCCTGGGCTGCGGCTCCTGGGGCGGCAACTCCGTCTCCGAGAACGTTGGGGTGAAGCACTTGATCAACGTTAAGACTGTGGCCGAGCGCCGTGAGAACATGCTGTGGTTCCGCGCTCCCGAGAAGGTCTACTTCAAGAAGGGTTCCACGCCCGTCGCCCTCGACGAGCTCGGTACCGTCATGGGCAAGAAGCGCGCCTTCATCGTCACCGACCAGTTCCTCTTCAAGAATGGCAACACCCGCGCCATCGAGGCCAAGCTCGACGAGATGGGCATCGCCCACGACTGCTTCTACGACGTCGAGCCCGATCCGTCGCTGCAGTGCGCACGTCGCGGCGCCAAGCAAATGGCTCTCTTTGAGCCGGACGTCATCATCGCCGTCGGCGGTGGCTCCGCTATGGACGCCGGCAAGATCATGTGGATGATGTACGAGCACCCCGAGTGCAAGTTTGAGGACATGGCCATGGACTTCATGGACATCCGCAAGCGTATCTTCACCTTCCCCGAGATGGGCAAGAAGGCCTACTTCGTCGCCGTCCCGACCTCTTCGGGTACCGGCTCCGAGTGCACGCCGTTCGCCATCATCACCGACAAGGAGACCGGCATCAAGTGGCCGCTCGCCGACTACGCGCTGCTCCCCAACATGGCTATCGTCGACGCCGACAACTGCATGACCGCCCCGCGCGGCCTGACCGCTGCCTCCGGCATCGACGTCATGACCCACGCCATCGAGTCCTACGTCTCCATCATGGCTTCCGACTACACCAAGGGCCTCTCCGAGCGCGCTGCTAAGCTCGTCTTCGAGAACCTGCCCTCCAGCTTCACGAACGGCGCCAAGGACCCGCATGCCCGCGAGGAGATGCACAACGCCTCCTGCATGGCCGGTATGGCCTTCGCCAACGCCTTCCTGGGCCTCAACCACTCCATGGCTCACAAGCTCGGCGCTTTCCATCACCTGCCCCACGGCCTCGCCAACGCCGTCATCCTGACCCGCGTCATGCGCTACAACGCCGCCGAGGCTCCCGTCAAGATGGGTACCTTCTCCCAGTATCCTTACCCCAACGCACTGCACAACTACGCCGAGATGGCCAAGTACTGCGGCATCGAGGGCAAGGACGACAAGGAGGTCTTCGAGAACTTCATCACGAAGCTCGAGGAGCTCAAGGACTTCATCGGCGTCAAGAAGACCATCGCCGACTACGGTGTTGACGAGCAGTACTTCCTCGACACCCTCGACGAGATGACCGAGCAGGCATTCAACGACCAGTGCACCGGCGCTAACCCGCGCTACCCGCTCATGAGCGAGATCAAGGAGCTCTACCTGGACGCCTACTACGGCCGCGAGCCTCAGGACTACGCCGTCTGCTAGTTTTAGCACGGTTTTTAACGGCGGGGGTGCACGGGTGTTTCACACACCCCCGCCGTCACTTCTATCGCATCGTTGAAAGGATGCAACCATGCTGCTACCCGATTCCAAGACCGAGCTCGTCCGCCGTGGCAACAAGGTCGTTTACGACCTGGGCGACAAGATCGTCAAGGTCTTTAACGAGACCAAGCCCGTCTCCGACGTGTTCAACGAGGCTTTGAATCTTGCCCGCATCAATGAGTGCGGCATCCGCAGCCCCAAGGCTCTCGAGGTTTCCCAGCTCGAGAACGCCAATGGCTGGGCGCTCGTGACCGAGAAGGTTCCGGGCACCACCCTTGCCGAGAAGATGACTGCCGAGCCCCAGCGCTTTGGTGAGTACCTTGAGATGTTCGTCGACCTCCAGATCGAGATCCACGGCTACACCTCCCCGTTGCTCAACCGTCAGCGCGACAAGTTCGCCCGCATGATCGACAGCCTTGATCAGCTCAATGCCACCACGCGCTACAACCTTCAGGAGCGTCTGGACGGCATGACCAAGGAGTTCAAGGTCTGCCACGGCGACTTCAACCCCTCCAACGTCATCGTCGGCGACGACGGCCAGCTCTATGTGTGCGACTGGGCACACGCCACCCAGGGCTCCCCTGCTGCCGACGTTGCCACCACCTACCTGCTCTTCGCCCTCAACAGCAAGGACCAGGCCGAGGCCTACCTGGAGCTCTACTGCGACCGCGCCGACATGCCCATGCAGGTCGTGCGTCAGTGGACGAGCATCGTCGCCGCTTCCGAGCTCGCTCGTAAGCGCAACGTGAACGATGAGTTCCTGAAGAACTGGATCGACGTCGTCGATTATCAGTAATATCTGAGCGATTTATTTCGCATCGGAGGCACAAGGAAAAACCCCGCAGCTCATATGGGCTGTGGGGTTTTTCCTTTTAGATATTGAGAATGCCACGAGATAAAAGGACGGCTCCGCATCTCCCCGATTTGGAGAAATGCGGGGCCGTCCCGTATATCGAACTACAAGCGAAATCGTCGATTAACGGCGGGCCGCCTTAACAAGCTCAGCAACCTTGGCGACGACCTCGTCGATCGCCACGTCCTCACGCTCGCCCGTGGCACGATCCTTGAGCTCCACAGTACCATTCTTGAGACCACGCTTACCCAGAACGACCTGATACGGGAAGCCCATGAGGTCGTTATCGGCAAACTTAAAGCCGGGACGCTCGTCACGGTCATCGACGACAACCTCGATACCCTCGGCGCACAGGCCCTCGACGATTTGGTCGCAAACGTTAGCGCACTCCTCCTTCTTGGGATCGAGCGGAATCACCGCGACCTCGTACGGGGCAACGGAGACCGGCCAGACGATGCCGTGTTCGTCGTTGTGCTGCTCCACGACGGCAGCAAGCGAGCGGGACACACCAACGCCGTAGCAACCCATGATGAGCGGCTTCTCCTTGCCGTCCTCGTCCATAAAGGTGGCACCCATGGCCTCGGAGTACTTGGTGCCCAGCTGGAACACCTGAGAGACCTCGATGCCGCGGGCAGCAGAGAGCGGCTTGCCGCAGTGCGGGCAGGGATCGCCGGCAACGACGGTGACCAGATCTGCCCACTCATCGACGGTAAAGTCGCGCTCGGGGCAGGCACCGGTAAAGTGATAATCGACCTCGTTGGCACCGCAGACCCACTGCTTGGACTCGCGCAGGCTCTCGTCGCACACCAGACGGATGCCCTCGGGCAAGTTAACCGGTCCGATAAAGCCCTTGTGCAGACCGTAGGTCTGGAGCTCCTCGTCGGTCATCATGCGATAGCCCTTGCCAAAGACGTGCTCGGCCTTGCAGTCATTGAGCTCGTGGTCGCCCGGGACAATGGCCACGACGGGCTTGCCCTCGGCATCGATCAACGCCAGCGACTTTCGCGTACCGTTCTCGGGGAAGCCAAAGAACTTGGCAACGGCCTCGATGGTGCCCATGCCCGGAGTCTCGACCTTGGTGAGCGTACCGTCGCCGGGGCCCTCGGTCACGACGACCTTGGTGCTTGCCGCCTCGTCATCGGCAGCAAAGCCGCAATCGTCGCAGTAGACCAGCGAAGCCTCGCCGGCGTCGGCCAAAGCCATGTACTCGACGGAGGTATCGCCACCGATCTCGCCGGAGTCAGCGACAACGGGCAGAGCCTTGATGTAGCAGCGCTCGCAGATGTTGGCGTAGGCCTGCTTCATCTTGTCGTACTCCTCCTGCAGACTCTCCTGCGTGGCGGAGAAGCTGTAGGCGTCCTTCATGATGAACTCGCGACCGCGCATCAGGCCAAAGCGAGGGCGGAACTCGTCGCGGAACTTGTCCTGAATGTGGTACAGATTGACAGGCAGCTGCTTGTAGGAACGCAGCTCATTGCGCACCAGGGCCGTGACGGTCTCCTCGTGGGTGGGGCCCAGCACGAACTCGCGACCATGACGGTCGTCAAAGCGCACAAGCTCCTTGCCATAGGCATCGATACGGCCGGACTCACGCCACAGCTCGGCGTCGACCATAATGGGCATCATGAGCTCCTGGGCGCCGGCGGCGTCCATCTCGTCGCGCACGATGTTCTCGATCTTGCGAATCGAGCGCCAAGCAAGCGGCAGGTAGGAATACAGGCCGGCGGCCTCCTTGCGGATCATGCCGGCACGGAGCAGCAGGCGATGGCTCGCAAGCTCGGCGTCGGCCGGATCCTCTTTGAGCGTCGGAGCATACAGCTTAGACATATACATTGCTCGGGTCATTTATTTCTCCTCAATAAGCTTGTCGACCTCGGCCATGAGCGCGTCGACAATTTGATCCTCAGCTACTTTACCAATGATCTGGCCATGCGAAAAGAGCAGGCCCTGACCTCGTCCACAGGCCACGCCTAGGTCGGCGTCGGAAGCCTCGCCGGGGCCATTAACGGCACATCCCATCACGGCAATCGAAAGCGGCGCGGAGTAGTTCTTAAGCCGCTCGGTGACCTCCTCGGCGATGGGAATGAGGTTAACCTGGCAGCGGGCGCACGTGGGGCACGAGACAATCTCGGGACCACGGCGACGCAGGCCCAGCGACTGCAAAATTCCCCAGGCGACCGGCGGCTCCTCAACCGGATCGGCCGTGAGCGACACACGCATGGTGTCGCCGATGCCTTCGGAAAGCAAGATACCCAAGCCTACAGAGCTCTTGATGGTGCCCTGAAGCTTGGTTCCCGCCTCCGTCACGCCCAGGTGGAGCGGAACATGCGGTATCTCGCGCGACAGAGCGCGATAGGTATCAAGCGTCGTCTGTACGCTATGGGCCTTGGCGGAAAGCACGATGTTGGTAAACCCACGGTCCTCAAAGTGCCGCACAAAGCGCTCGCTCGACATCACGAGCTTCTCGGGCTGCGTAAGCTCGTCGCGCTCTGCGATGTCCTGCTCGAGCGAGCCGGCGTTGACGCCGATGCGAATCGCACAGCCCGCAGCGCCGGCAGCGTCGATGACGGCATCGACCTTAGCCCAATCGCCGATATTACCGGGATTGATGCGCAGTTTGGCGGCACCAGCCTCGACGGCGCCGATGGCGAGCTTATGGTTAAAGTGAATATCGGCGACAATCGGCACCGGGGACTCAGCACAGATGGTACGGAAGCCCTCGAGCGCGGCCTCGGTGGGCACGCTCACGCGCACGATATCGCAGCCCGCCCGCGCCAACGCGCGAACCTGCCCAAGCGTTGCCTGAGCATCGGCGGTATCGCTGCAGGTCATGGACTGAACCACGACCGGCGCGCCGCCGCCGATCTGCACGCCGCCCACATGCACGGGGCGCGTCAGCTCGCGCGGCAAAGAATGGGATAGAGACAATCCAAACACTCCCCTACAGAATAAATCGAAGGATGTCGGAACGAAGCATATAGACAAACAGCAGTGCAAAGAGTGCGATGCCCACATAGCTCACAATCGTCTGGACCTTGAGCGGCAGCTCGCGGCCAGCAATCTTTTGAATGATCTCGATGACCAGCTTGCCGCCGTCGAGCGGCGGGATAGGCAACAAGTTCATAAAGCCCAGCGAGAACGAGATGAGCGCGGCAAACGACAAGAACGTGATGGGACCGGCAGCAGCTGCCTGCGAAGACATGACGCTAATACCCACGATCGAGGAGGATTGATCGAGGATCTCCATCGTATGCTGCGGCTGGAGCAGGCGTAGCACGCCCTCCGCCGTCTGCGCAACATAGGAGAAGGAGAGGCGCGCCGAGGTGATGGGGTCCAAACGAACCACCTGCGTAGAGGCATAAACGCCCAGGCGTTCGTTCTCTTTGAGTGCGACCGAGGTCGAGCACTGCTTGCCATCGCGCTCATATTCAATAGCAATATCGTCCTTACCGGCGGCCTTGCCGATGGCATCGTAGACATCCATCCAAGTGGAACATGAGACACCGTCAACCGAAAGGATCGCATCACCGGCCTCGATACCCGCTTTGGCGGCAATAGACCCCTCGTCAACCTGACCGATCACGTTGGTATCCATCGGCACGGTGACACCCGCAATGGAATAGATGCTCATAAGGAGCAAAAAACCCGTCAAGATATTGACGATAATGCCCGCGAGCAGCATAAAGGCGCGCTTGAGAAAGCCTTGGCCAAGATAGGTGTGCGAGCGCTCTTGCGCAAGGAACTCGGCCTCGCCGCACGGCAGCTCCCACACATCGCCCTCGGCAGTCGCATGTTCGCGATCGAAACGGCGACCATCAAAGGTGGTATAGCCTGCCGTATCTCGCGGCAACGTCTGATATTTGGTGGGATAGTAGCTCGGCGAGGGCTTCTCCCCTTCCTCATACCAGGGTGCGATGGAGCCCCAGCCTAGCAAAAGGGCGCATGCCTCGAGCACATCCTCCTCGGAAAGCTCGAGCTCGACAGCAAGGTCGGCCACGGTCACGCGACCATGACGATAGATAGCCGCGAGCACGCGATCGGAGCACGAGACATCGGTCGGATCCATACCGCAGATGGCAGCGTAGCCACCCAGCAGCAGCGGGGTCACGCCAAACTTGGTTCCAATGCGACGCGACGTGTAATGGATGTCAAAGCGGCACGGCAGACCCAAAAAGAACTCTGTCACACGGACGCCGCAGGCACGCGCCGCCAAAAAGTGGCCGCCCTCGTGCAAAAACACGAGGACGGAAAGCATCAGCAGGCCCCAAAAGACCGATGAGAGAACGCTCAGAACAGTATCCATAAAACGAAAAAGCAATCCTTATGGGTTAGGAACGGGTTGCAGCGAGCACCTGCGCAGCCTTTTCACGCGCCCACGCATCGATGTCGCGAAGCTGCTCAAACGAATCGACCGCCTGCATATCGTGGGCGTCCATGCAGGATTCCACAATGCGATCGATATCGGTAAAGCTGCAGCCATCGTGCAGGAAGGCATCGACGGCGACCTCGTTGGCGGCATTGAGCACGCACGGCATGGTGCCACCCGTCTTGCCGGCACGCTCGGCCAGTGCCAGACAGCGGAAGGTATCCATGTCGGCAGCATCAAACGTGAGCTGCCCCAGCTCGCGGAAATCGATACGAGGCGCCGGGGTATCCCAACGCTCGGGATACGAGAACGCGAACTGGATGGGAATACGCATGTCGGATGCACCGAGATGCGCCATCACGGAGCCGTCGGCGAACTCGACCATAGAGTGAATCTTGGACTGACGCTGCACGACCACGTTAATGAAATCGAGGTCGCAGTTAAACAGATGCATGGCCTCAATGCGCTCCAGGCCCTTGTTCATAAGGGTGGCGGAGTCAATGGTGATCTTGGCACCCATGGCCCACGTGGGATGCGCGAGGGCATCGGCACGCGTCACGCGATCGAGCTCGTCGCGCGTGCGGCCAAAGAACGGACCGCCCGAGCAGGTGAGCCAAATGCAGTGGGCCTCGCGCGGGTTCTCCCCCAGATAGCACTGGTAGATGGCGGAATGCTCAGAGTCGACCGGAATAAGCTGGCCCGGTTGCGCCAACGGCATAAGCAAGTCGCCACCGACAACGAGGGACTCCTTGTTGGCAAGGGCAAGGCGCTTATTCGAGGTCAAGGCCGCATGGCTCGCCTCGAGACCGGCGGCGCCCACAATAGCGACAAGCACGCAGTCGACATCGTCGCGACGCGCGAGCTCGCAAACCGCCTGCGCGCCAACGCCGAGCTGCGTGCCCTCGGGCAACTCTTGCAGCACGGCGTCATCGCCATGATCGACATCGGCCACGGCAACCGCCGGAACCGAGAACTCGCGGGCAGCGGCAACGAGCTCGGAGGTACTGGAGTTAACGGACAGCGCCGTCACCTGCAGGCGATCGGCATGCTGGCGGCACACATCGAGCGCCTGGGTGCCGATAGAGCCCGTACAACCCAGGATGGCAACGCGAAGGCGTCCATCGGGGCCATACGCCGTCTGGAAGGACATTACAGCACGCCTCCGATCATGAGCAACAGCTGCGCGGTGATGCAGCCGAAGATAAGCGAGTCGCTACGATCGAGCATGCCGCCGTGGCCCGGGATAAGGTTGCCGGAATCCTTGACGCCCACACCGCGCTTGATGCGCGACTCGATAAGGTCGCCGATAACGCCCAGGATGGACACGACCACGCCGCACAGCAGCGCATAGGGCAGGCTGAGCTTGTAGAAGTGCGTCGCCCACAGGATGAGCCAAATCAAAACCGAGCCCAGGATGCCGCCGGCAAACCCCTCCCAGCTCTTTTTGGGAGAGATCTTGGGAACCATCTTGTGCTTGCCGATACGGCTGCCCACGATGTAGGCAAACGAATCGGAGACCCAAAGGGACGCGCAAACGCCCACTGAAAGCAGGGCACCGGCAAAACCGGGCACGGCATCGCGCAGCAGCACGATAGCCGACAGCATAAAGCCAGTGTAGATGGGGCCCATGAGCGTCACGGCCACATCAGAGATACGGGTACGCGGCGACCAGACATACCAAATGCCCACAGCGAGCATCAAGGCAAAAAGCAGGGCATTCAGCAACATCGAATCGCCCAACGCCGATAGCGGAAAGAGTACGGCGGCAGCGATACCCATGCGCTCGTTAGCCATCTTGCCATCGAGCCTTGTCATACGGAAAAACTCATAGCAGCACAGACCGCTCATAACAGAAACAAAGATGGCCGTGGGCACGATACCCAAAACCAAGCACAGGATAAAGACAACGGCGTAGACGATACCGGCGGCGGCACGGGTGATAAAGCCCGCCAGCCACGAACCGGCGCCGTTCTTCGCTGCAGGCGCTCCCGCAGCGGCAGCTTTGCGCGCAGGCGTCTTGGGAGCAGATGCCTTGGGACGATCGGACACGATTAAGCCTCCTCGGTCTTGCTCAGTCCACCAAACCTACGGTCACGGCCCTGATAGGCCAAAATGGCGTCGACAAGGCCCCAACGATCAAAGTCGGGCCAATAGGTATCGGTGACGTAGAATTCGGAATAAGCCACCTGCCACAGCAGATAGTTCGAAAGGCGCAGCTCACCAGAGGTGCGAATCACAAGCTCAGGATCGGGAAGGCCGGCAGTATAGAGGTGGGAAGCCACCATGTCGTCATCAATTGCGGCAGGATCGATCTTACCGGCGGCAGCGTCGAGTGCAATCTGACGGACAGCGCGGGTAATCTCGGCACGCGCGCCGTAGTTGACGGCAAGCGCCAGCGTCATACCGGTGTGATCGGCGCACTCGGCAAGACCGCGTTCAAAAACGTCGCGGGTCTTCTTGGGCAGCGCGGAAATGTCACCCAAAAAGACAACACGCACGTTTTCGCGCTTCAGAAGCGGCAGCTCGTCGATAAACGTCTTGACAAACAGATGCATCAAGACGTTGACCTCATGCTGCGGACGGTTCCAGTTTTCGGTAGAAAACGCATAGGCAGAAAGCACGTCGACGCCCAGGCGCACGCAGGCGGTAATGATCTCGCGCAGCGAGACGATACCTGCCTTATGACCCTCGGTGCGTGCAAGACCGCGCGACGTGGCCCAACGACCGTTGCCGTCCATGATGCACGAGATATGGTGCGGAATGTTATTGAGGTCAAGGTCGGAAAAACCGACGCCCGCAGGGGCGTCGGCAAAGTACTCGACCAGTTTATGCTCGTCGTATTGCACCTTAGATCTCCATGACCTCGGCTTCTTTTTCCTTCAGAAGCTCCTCGACCTTGGCAACATACTCATCGGTGTGCTTCTGGACCTTGGCCTGCTCGCGACGGACATCGTCCTCGGTGAGCTCCTCATCGCGCTCGAGCTTATTATTGAAGTCGCGACGGATGTTACGGATAGACACCTTGGCCTGCTCGGCGTACTCGCGGCACTCCTTGACGAGCTCGCGACGGCGCTCCTCGGTGGGAGCCGGGAACGGCAGACGAACGACGGTGCCATCGGAGTTGGGGGTAATACCCAGATCGGAAGCGCCGATGGCCTTGACGATGGCGTTGATAAGCGCCTTGTCCCACGGCTCGATGAGGAGCATGTGGGCCTCGGGGGTCTTGACGGCGGCAACCTGCGTGACCGGCGTGGGAACACCGTAATAATCGACGGTGATGTCGGACAGAATGTTAGCGTTGGCGCGGCCGGTACGGACCTTGGAGAAGTTATGCTTGAGGGACTCGAGCGACTTGTCCATATGGGCGGTGATGTTCTCTGCCATGCTTAATCCTCCTGATAGACGAGCGTGCCGACGGGCTCACCCGAAAGCGCGCGCTTGACGGTGTCCTCGCCATCGATGTTGAGGACCAAAATGGGCATACGGTTATCCTGGCACAGGGCCGTAGCCGTGGAATCCATAACCTGCAGGCCGCGAACGAGAACCTCGTGATAGGTAATCTTGTCAAAACGGACGGCATCGACGCACTTGACGGGATCCTTGTCGTAGATGCCGTCAACCTTGGTGGCTTTAATCAGAATCTCGGCGCCGATCTCGCACGCACGAAGAGCCGCGGCGGTGTCGGTCGTAAAGTACGGATTGCCCGAACCGGCAGCGAAGATGACGACGTTGCCCTTGGACAGATGGTTGATAGCGCGACGACGAATATAGGGCTCGCAGATCTCGTTCATCTGGATAGCGCTCATCACGCGGCAGGGAACATCGTTGTGCTCGAAGGCATCCTGCAGGGCGAGCGCGTTCATAACGGTTGCAAGCATGCCCATGTAGTCGGCCTGAGCACGCTCCATGCCACCGGCAGCGCCGGCCATGCCGCGGAAAATATTGCCACCGCCGACAACGACGCCGACCTCATGGCCAACGGCGAGCAGCTCCTTGACCTGCTTGGCAAGATGGTCGGTAACCTTGGGGTCGATGCCATATTGGCCGTCGCCCATCAGTGCTTCGCCGGAAAGCTTAAGAAGCACGCGTTTATATCGGATGTCGGACAAAGCGATCCTCCTTTAATTAGACTCTCAATATGATAACAAAGGCTTAACGGGGAGCCATGAAAAAGCAGGCTGTGAGTAAAACCCACAGCCTGCTCATTACCAGCTACAAGAGCTTATTTACTCGCCACGGACCAGGCGGTCAAAGGCAACGACGGTAATGGTGTCGCCGAGCTCCTTGGAGACCTGCTCAGCGTACTTCTTGATGGTGAGGGAGCTGTCCTTGATGAACTCCTGCTCGGTGAGCACGGACTGCTTGTAGAACTTCTCCAGACGGCCAACAGCCATCTTCTCCTGGATAGCCTCGGGCTTGCCGGACTCGGCAGCCTGGGCCATGTAGATCTGCTTCTCATGCTCGACGGTCTCGGCCGGAACCTGATCGCGGGTAGCGCAGATCGGTGCGACGGCGGCAACCTGAAGGGCAACGTCGTGAGCGAAGGTCTTGAAGGACTCAGCCTGAGCGGTCTCGGCCTTCTCGAAGGCGAACTCGACGAGGACGCCGATCTTACCACCCATGTGGATGTAAGAAGCGAGCGCGCCGTTCTCGGCCTTGCGGGCGGCGAAGCGGGAGATCTTCATGTTCTCGCCCATGATGTGAATCATCTCGGTGAGCTCGGAGGAAACGGTCTCCTCGCCCATCGGCTTCTCGAGCAGAGCGTCGACGTCAGCAGGCTCGGTGGTAGCGACAACCTCAGCGACCTTAGAAGCAAAGCCGGTGAACTTGGCGTTGGAGCCAACGAAGTCAGTCTCGCAGGAGAGCTCGAGCAGAGCGCCGGTCTTGCCATCCTCGGAGACGAACGCGGCGACAGCGCCCTCGTTGGTCTCACGGCCAGCCTTCTTGGCAGCCTTGGCAAGGCCGTTCTTACGCAGAACGTCGACAGCGGCGTCCATGTCGCCGTCAGCCTCGACGAGAGCCTTCTTGCACTCCATCATCGGGGAGTCGGTCATCTCGCGGAGCTGCTTGACCATAGCGGCGGTAATCTGGGCCATTGTGGTTCCTTTCAAAGAGATGAAAAAGAATTAACTAAGACTGATTTACTCGGCCTTGGGCTCAGCGGCCATCTCGGCCTCGGAGACCTGCTCCTTGCCGGAGCCAGCGAGGCAGGCGTCAGCCATGAGCTCGCACATAAGGGTGACAGCAGAGATAGCGTCATCGTTGCAGGGGATGCCGTACTCGACCTCGTCGGGATCGGAGTTGGTGTCGATCAGAGCGACGACGGGGATGTTCAGGCGCTGAGCCTCCTTGATAGCGTTCTCCTCGCGCTTGGTGTCGATGACGAAGAGAGCCTGGGGCAGACCCTTCATGTCGCGGGCACCACCGAGGTTGGTCTGGAGCTTGGTGAGCTCCTTGCCAAGAACAGCCTGCTCCTTCTTGGGCAGAACAGCCATGCGACCGTCCTCGACCATGGCCTCGAGCTCCTCCATGCGGTTGATGCGGGAGCGGATGGTGACGAAGTTGGTCAGCATGCCGCCGAGCCAACGCTGGTTGATGTAAGGCATGTTGGCGCGCTCAGCAGCGTTCTTGACGGCCTCCTGAGCCTGCTTCTTGGTGCCGACGAACAGCACGTTGCCGCCCTTGGCGACGTTCTTGACGAAGGTGTAGGCCTGGTCGGCGTCGAGGATGGTCTGCTTGAGGTCGAGGATGTAGATGCCGTTGCGCTCACCGAAGATGAACGGCTTCATCTTGGGGTTCCAGCGACGGGTCTGGTGACCGAAGTGGCAGCCGGCCTCGAGCAGGGTGCGGATATTAATCTTGGTAGCCATGTTAAACCTCCTGTGGTTTGCCTCCGCGCGGGGTCATCCTCCAAAACCAACCCGGACATGTGCTACCAAAGCCCGGGCACCACGGTATGAAGTAGCCGCGCGTGCGTGATAAAAACATGTTGCCGTGAAGCAACCCGATGAATGATAGCAGGATTGCTTCTTCCTGCCAACCCGCAATCAAAACCACACACCTGAGTGCGGCATGGAGGGCATCCCTCTCAAAAAATCGCCGCGCGTTACTCACCGCGGGGATGAGCTTGAGCCACGGCACGTTTGAGCCGATCGGGCGTGAGGTGCGTGTAGATCTGCGTCGTGGACAGGCTCGCATGACCCAGCAGCTCTTGAACCGAGCGCAGGTCCGCACCGCCCTCGAGCAAGTCGGTCGCAAAGGTATGGCGCATCGCATGCGGGGCGATGTCGGCCGGAATGCCGGCGAGTGTCGCCAGCGTATGGAACCGCCGCCTGAGCATGGCGGCACTCATGCGATTACCGCGCGCCGATATAAGCAGCGGATGCGGCCCGGTAGCGGGGTCACGGCGCTTTGCCCGAGCGAGCAACTCCGGCCTCCCCTCCTCAATATAGAGACGCGTCGCCTCGAGCGCACGACGATACAGAGGGACGATACGTTCTTTGCTCCCCTTGCCCCACAGGCGCAGCGTGCGTTCGGACCACGCAATGGACTCCACATTGAGTGCTGCGAGCTCAGAGATACGGGCGCCCGAGGCATAGAGCAGCTCGAGCATCGCCGCATCGCGCAGTCCCGCGGGTGTTGAGGTATCAGGCGTCTTGAGCAGCGCCTCCACCTGTTGGGTTGTAAGGACGCCCGGCAGGTCACGCGGCAGCTTGGGCGATGCGATCGCCGAGACCGCATCGCCCTCGACAATCCCCTCGGCAGCCATCCAGCGATAGAGAGATCGGATAGCCGACAGGTGCGCCGCAAGCGTTCGGGGAGCTACCTGCTCACGCGAAAGCTCGGCAAGATAGCGACGAATGGTGCGCACGTCGGCAGCGAAGGCATCGATATCCTCGCGCTCGCACCAGGCAGCGAAGCGCTCCAGCCTCGAGCCATAGGCCGTCACCGTGTTGGGAGAAAGTCCCTCGACACGTGAGATATAGGCGATAAACGAGTCGACGGTGTCGTACAGGTCAAAGGCTATGACCGGTCGCCTCCAAACAGATCGGGGCGAGTGGCCAGATAGGCATCAAGGGCCTCGAGCGCACGGTCCGCATAGGCCTGGTAGCGGTCGCGCTTGCTGCGGCGCTTACCGTCCTCGAGCGGCGGCACCAGGCCAAAGTTGACATGCATAGGCTGATAGCCCACGGTGGCAGGATCGGTCGCATAGCCCACGAGCGCACCCAGGGCGCCAACACGCGGCAACTCGATGCCCGCGGCACCGATAGCCTCGGCATAGGTGTTGAGCGCCGCGAGCAGACCTGTCGCCACGGCTTCCATGTACCCCTCGGTGCCGGTGATCTGACCGGCCAGGCGCACGCCGGTACCGGGCACGGCAAAGGTGCCATCGAGCACGTGCGGGGCGTCGACAAAGGTATTGCGGTGCATGACACCGTAGCGGAAGAACTCAGCGTTCTCCAGGCCCGGCACCATATGGAAGATGCGCTTCTGCTCGCCAAAGGTCAGGTTGGTCTGGAAGCCCACCAGGTTATAGGCGGTCTTCTCCTTGTTCTCGGCACGCAGCTGAATCGCCGCCCAGGGACGACGACCGGTTCGCGGGTCGGTGAGGCCGACGGGCTTCATGGCGCCAAAGCGAATGGCGTCCTTGCCGGTGCGCGCAACTTCCTCGGCAGGCTGGCAGGCCTGGAACAGATCGCCGCCCTCAAAGTCCTTGAGCACCACGCGGTCGGCCGTGGTAAGCGCCTCGATAAAGGCATCGTACTCTTCCTTGTTGAGCGGAGCGTTGAGATAGTCGCCGCTCCCCTGCTCCTCGTAGCGCGACTGCGAGAACAGCACGTCCATATCGAGCGTGGAGGCATCGACGATCGGCGCTGCGGCATCGAAGAACGCAAGGGCGTCGCCACCGACGAGCTTCATGACCTCTTCGCTCAGCGCCGGCGAGCACAGGGGGCCGGCGGCAATGACCACGTGGCCTTCGGGAATCTGCGTGACCTCGCCGTGAACGATCTCGATATTGGGACGGGCGGCAACCTCGGCCTCGACAAGCTCGGAAAACTTGACGCGGTCGACTGCCAAGGCGCCACCGGCGGGAACAGCCGCGCGATGGGCGCAATCGAGCAGGACTGAACCCATGCGCTCAAGCTCGGCCTTCAGCAAACCAGCCGCGGAATCCGGACGGGTCGACTTAAACGAATTGGAACAGACGAGCTCTGCCAGGTGATCGGTATGGTGGGCCGGGGAGCTCACCTGGGGGCGCATCTCGCACAGCTTTACGGCAAACCCGCGGTCTGCCAGTTGGATCGCGCATTCCGAACCCGCCAGACCGCCACCGATAACCGTCACCTGATCAAACAGCATCTGCAAACACCTTTCTAATTGACACGTTTTCCATTGTGACCGAAGGGTGTCTGGGCGTGAAGGGCAAACTTGGAGGGCGCATACCTTCCATCCATCATGCGCTCGATAAGACCCTCGAACTCAAGCGAGCCCAGGAGCTTAAGTACGCCGACGGCATCGAGCGAGACGAGCGCCGCGATGTCGTCGACCTTGAGCGGAGAGGCGATGAGCGCATGCATCACGGTCTGCTGCGTTGGATCCAGGTCGGCAATGCCGGGAGCATCGGGGCGCGAGTAGCGCAGGGTGCCGTAGATGCGTGAGATAGCCATCTCGATAGATTCCTCGTCGATGATGCAGCAGGCACCGTTCGCAATGAGGTAATTCGTGCCACGCGACTCGGGCGATAGGATCGACCCCGGCACAGCAAGAAGTTCTCGCCCCAAATCCATAGCAGCCTCGGCTGTAGAAAACGTCCCGGAAGGCATACCCGCCTCGGATACAAAGAGGGCTTGCGACAGGGCCGCGATCACGCGATTGCGGCGTGGAAAGGCAAACTTGCGCGGACCCATGCCCCACGGAGAAATCGACACGACCGCGCCACCCGTATCGAGCGTGCGCGTAATAAGCCCCGCGCTCGAGCGCGGATAGACCACGTCGGCGCCCGTCCCCAGCACCACGACGTGTTTGCCGCCAGCGTTGACCGCAGCCCAACCCGAGGCCTGGTCACAACCGACCGCGCCACCCGAAACTACCGTCACGCCCGCCTCGACCGCAACCTTTGCCGCAAGCTCTGCCACGGCAAGACCATACGGAGAGGCCTTGCGCGCGCCGATGATGGAGAGCGCGGGCGTCGAAAGCACCTCGGGGTTGCCGCGCACATAGAGCGTCTGGGGTACATCAGAAAGCTCCAAAACGGTCTCGGGATACAACGCATCACCTGGATGCAGCTCAAAGGTCTCCTCGGCCATCATTGGTCCCTCCTTCCCTGATACATCGCCGCCTCGAGCACGTGGTTCTGCGTCACTTGCTCGCTCTCGGCGACATCTGCGATCGTACGCGCAATGCGAACCAGGCGCACGATGCCGCGGCCCGTGAGATGCGTGCGCTTCGACAGGCCGAGCACACACTTCTCCGCCGCATCATCGAGCTCAAAGGTCGATACGACGCCGTCAATGGACCGCGTCTCATCATCCTCGGCCTCGGCATCCGCATCGTCCATACGGGACTCGCGCCAGGCGCGAAAGGCGCGACCGCGCACAACGTAGTCACGCAACTCGGCAGACGACATACCCTCCGCTCCCTCGATAATCACCTGGGGGTCGGGACGGGTCACATCGATCATCATGTCGATACGGTCGGCCAAAGGACCGCGCAGTTTAGACCGATAGCGCTCGACCATCGATGCCGAGCAGCGGCATGGCACCTCACGGTCGCCCAAAAAGCCGCAGGGGCAGGGATTACTCGCAGCCAGCAGCTGAAAGCGCGACGGGAAGGTAAAGGCCCCGTCGACGCGCACGATCCTCACATAGCCGCGTTCGATGGGCTGACGCAGCGTCTGCAGCACACCCGTGGGAAACTCGGCAAGCTCGTCCAAAAAGAGCACGCCGCCATGAGCCAGGCTGATCTCACCCGGATGCACCGGGCGTCCTCCGCCAATGAGGCCAGCCGTTGAAATGCTGTGATGGGGACTTCGAAACGGCCGATGACCTGCCAATAATCCATCGATGTTCTCGCCCAAGACCGAATGGATGCACAGCGCCTCCTGTTGATCCTCAACGGAAAGCTCGGGCAGGATGCCGGTCATACGACGGGCGAGCATCGTCTTGCCCGATCCCGGGGACCCGATCATAAGCAAACCGAGCTCACCTGCCGCCGCAAGCGCCATGCCGCGTTTTGCGACTTCCTGCCCTAGTACGTCGGCATAGTCGAGCTCGGGCTCAAAGGTCGCCTCGACGCCCTCAGAATCCAAGTAGTGCCGCGCGGCATCGCCCATACCATGAGCAAGCTGAGACAAATGATCGATGAATCCACAATCCACGCCCGCAAGCGGCACATGCTGATCGGACCTGCCGGCGATAAAGGACAGCCCCATATCACGCGCCAACAGCTGAAACGCCACCTCGCCCTTGACGGGCAGCACGGTGCCGTCCAGACCAAGCTCACCTGCGATAAGGCAGCGATCGAGGTTGTCGTGGGGAATCTGACCATCGGCCGCCAATACCGCGATGGCGATGGGCAGATCAAAGCCGCTACCGGTCTTGCGAATATCGCCGGGTGCCAGATTGACCGTAATGCCCGAGCGCGGGATCTCGAACCCGGCGGAGCGCATCGCGCAGCGAATACGACCGCGTGACTCCATCACCTCCATACTCGGAATGCCGAGCATCTGGATGCCCGGCACGCCGCCGGCAAGCGAGACCTCGACCGTGACGTGAATCGCCTCGACGCCGCGGATGCAGGCCGCGTGAACGGCAAACGTCTCGAACGCCATCACGACACCTGCCAATCGAACGCGTTGTACTGATGCTCGATCTCGGCGATATGCCCGCCACGAATGGTGACACCCACGGCATCGAAGCGAATCGCCTTGAGCGGATAATGCTCCATGAGATAGCAACTTGCGATGCGGCGATAGCGGCGTTGCTTTCGGGCGTCCACAGCCTCCTCGGGAAAGACCCGCGTGCTGCAATCCAGCGCAACGCGTCTGGTCTTGACCTCGGCCATCACCACGACATCGTCGAGCTCATCGAGCAGCACCAGATCGGCCTCGCCCTCGGAGCAACGATAACCCTGCTCCAGCAAGGTGTAGCCGCGCTCGTTAAAGTAGTCGATGGTGATCAGCTCGCCCAGCATGCCCAGCTCGCGGGGACTGAGTCCCTTGATAAACTCGGGCGTCATCGCCCCGCAGTCGAGCTCGCCGTTTTCCCAACGCTCCTTGAGCTGCTGCGTCTTGCTCTTTTTGCTTGCGGCACTCATGGGGTCTCCTTTCCCGCACGCTGCATTGCCCCGATGATGAGGGCACCTTTCATGCGGGTAAGTACCGGAAGCAAACCAAAAGCTGACCAAATGCCGTCAAAAAACGGGCCGTACGCAACAATGGTGTTGCATACGGCCCGCTACCAGCAGGTTTATAAAGCCCCAGAGGTCCCTGTCTCCACAATTGACCTAGAAAAGGCGCTCAGTCTGCAGAAAGTTTCCGCAAAAGCTCACGCGGTGCAGTGGACAAAGTCCATGTTTGCGAATGGCCTCGATATGCTCGGGGCTTGCATAGCCCTTCGACTCGGCCAGATGGTACTCGGGATACTCGGCGTCGTACTCGACCATCATCTCGTCACGCGTGACCTTGGCCATGATGGACGCCGCGGCGATGCAGGCGATTTTGGCATCGCCCTTCACCACATCGCGCTCGTTAGGAACGGCGCCCAAGGGGTTGCCATCCATGAGGACGCAGTCGGGTTCAAGTCCCGTATCAGCCACGGCGCCCGCAACGGCGGCACGGATAGCACGGGCCATGCCCATCTCATCGATATCCGCAGGAGCGATATGGCAAAAGCCAATGGCAGTCGCCACCTCGGCTATCTTCACCGAGAGCAACTCGCGGCGCGCGGGCGTGAGCTTTTTGGAATCGTTGATACCCCAGACGCGCGGCTCCATAGGAAGACAGACGGCGCATACCGTCAAAGGGCCGGCCACCGATCCGCGACCCACCTCGTCGACACCAACGACCACCCCATCGCCGCCAAGCTCATGCATAAGCTCGTACATGTCATTGACGCGTTCGCGCTCGGCAAGCTCTTTGGCATGGCGTTTGAGGGCGCGCTCACAAGCCTTGATCACCTGCTGGCGCGGGTCCTCGCGATAATGCTCTACGAGGGCGGGAATCTCCTCAAACGTAGCGCTCGCCAACTCACCGGCAACCTGCGATGCCGAAACCGAGCTCGTCATGTTGGCCATACCAGGCCCTCCTTGCATGCAAATCAGATAAAAAGAAGGGCCACCCGAAGGTGACCCTTGTGTCCAAACGAGTGGACAGACGCTGCGATCTTCTTAGCGCTTCTCGGGGATGCGAGCAGCCTTGCCCACCTTGTCGCGGAGGTAGTACAGCTTGGCGCGACGGACGCGACCATGGCGAACGACCTCGAGCTTGGCGATCTTGGGGCTGTGAAGCGGGAAGGTACGCTCAACACCGACACCGAAGGACATCTTGCGGACGGTGAAGGTCTCGCGGGCACCGGCGCCGGCCATGCGGATGACGTCGCCCTGGAAGACCTGGATGCGCTCGCGGTCGCCTTCCTTAATGCGGTAGTGAACCTTGACGTTGTCGGCGACGCGAACCTGAGGAATGTCCTCGCGGATCTGCTGACGCTCGATTGCGCGGATGTAATCCATGTGCAATTCCTTACTCTTCTAGAGGTGCCGTACCATCTTGGCCGGCACGTAGTTGAACAAACGTATTCGAGTATACACGCGCGGGTTTCTGCTGCAAGAACAATTTTTTACGCAGACAAAAAGACAAAACCCGCACATGATAACCGCCCGCCTCACGAATGAGACGGGCGGCATGAAGGGGGGCTACACTAGACGTCGATATGCGGGGCGCTAGGCGTTGTGCTTGGCCTCGAGCTTGGCCTGAGCGGCAGCCAGGCGCGCGAGGGGCACGCGATAGGGCGAGCAGGACACGTAGTCCACGTCGGCCACGTTAAACAGGCCCTTGATCGACTTGGGGTCGCCGCCGTGCTCGCCGCATACGCCAAAGTGCATGCCGGGGTTGGTGGCGCGACCCTTCTCGACGGCCATGCGCACGAGCTCCAGCACTGCCGTATCGATGGTCTCGAAGGGGTTGTCCTTCAGGATCTTCTTGTGCAGGTACAGCGGGATAAACTTGGCCTCGGCGTCGTCACGGGAAAAGCCGAAGGTCGTCTGGGTGAGGTCGTTGGTGCCAAAGCAGAAGAAGTCGGCATGATGGGCGATCTCGTCGGCGACCATGCAGGCACGCGGCAGCTCGAGCATCGTGCCTACGGGAATGTTGAGCTCGACGCCCTCCTCGGCGGAAACCTCGGCAATCACGCGCTCAATGACCTCGCGGGTCTGGACATGCTCGGCCGTGATGGAAACGAGCGGAACCATGATCTCGGGGCGTGGGTCGACGCCCTCCTTGATAAGGCGGGCAGCAGCCGTGGCGACGGCGCGAACCTGCATGAGCGGCAGATCGCTAAAGACGACGGACAGGCGCACACCACGCAGGCCGAGCATCGGGTTGGACTCGACCATGCCGTCGATACGACGCAGGCGGGCGCGCAGGGCAGTGAGCTCCTTCTCGGGAGCGCCGGCGGCCTCCTTCTTGGTGATGGCGACCTCGAGCTCGCGGGAATCGTCCAGGAACTCGTGCAGCGGCGGATCAAGCAGGCGAACGACCACATCGCGACCGGACATGGTCTTGAACATGGCCAGGAAGTCCTCGGTCTGAACCTTGAGCAGATCGGCCAGGGCCTGCTGCTTCACGGCCTCTTCGTCAGACAGGATAAAGCTCTGGATGATGTTCTTACGATCGCCCAGGAACATGTGCTCGGTGCGGCACAGACCGATGGCCTCGGCGCCAAACTCGAGCGCGAGCGCGGCATCCTCGGGGTTGTCGGCGTTGACGCGCACGTGGTTGGCGTGACCGTCGGTCTCGTCCAGACGGATCTCGTCGGCCCAGGACAGGATGGTGTCCAGGTCGCCGGTGAGCTCGGCCGAAACCAGATCAACGGCGCCGTCGACGACGATACCCTGGGTGCCGTCGATGGAGATGACATCGCCCTCATGCAGCACGCGGTCACTGCCCTCGATGTGCACGACCTTCTCGGCGGCGTCGATATGGAAGCGCTCGACGCCGCAGACGCAGGGCGTACCCATACCGCGGGCGATAACGGCGGCATGGCTCGTCTTGCCACCGTGGCTGGTCAGGATGCCCTCGGCGGCAACCATACCTTTCAGGTCGTCGGGGTTGGTCTCCCAGCGAACCAGAATGACCTTGTGGCCCTCGGCGGAACGTGCGACGGCGTCATCACTCGAGAACACGACCTCGCCCACGGCGGCACCGGGGCTGGCGTTCAGACCGCTAGCCAGCGCCTCGTACTTCTTGGAGGCGTCGAACTGCGGGTGCAGGAGCTGGTCGAGCTGTGCGGGGTCGATGCGGCTCACGGCCTCCTCACGGGTGATCAGGCCCTCCTCGACCATCTCGATGGCGATACGCAGGGCGGCGGTAGCGGTGCGCTTGCCCACGCGAGTCTGGAGCATCCAGAGCTTACCCTGCTCGATGGTGAACTCGATATCGCACATATCGCGATAGTGATCCTCGAGCGTCAGGAACACGCGCTCGAGCTCCTCACCTGCAGACTCGAGGCCCGGGGTGGTCTTGAGGTCGGCGATGGGCTCGGTGTTGCGGATGCCGGCGACAACGTCCTCGCCCTGGGCGTTCACCAGAAAGTCGCCGTAGAACTCCTTAGTGCCGTCGGCCGGGTTGCGCGTAAAGGCAACGCCGGTCGCGGAGGTCTCGCCCTTATTACCAAAAGCCATGGCCTGCACGTTGACGGCGGTACCGAGCTCGTCGGAGATAGCATGCTGCTTGCGGTAGATGCACGCACGCTCGTTCATCCAGCTGCCAAAGACGGCTTGGATGGCAAGGCGTAACTGGAGCTCCGGGTCGTGCGGGAAGACGGGCTTGCCATCGACAACCTCGAGCTCGGGGTACAGGGCGGCCTCGACGTTCTCGGAGAAGAGGCCCTTGAAGGTCTCGACGAGCTCTTGCAGATCCTCGGCCGAAAGCTCGGAATCGACGCGAACGCCGGCGACCAGACGAGCCTGGGTCAGGGCGTTCTCGAACAGGTCGGCATCGACGCCCATGACGACGTTGGAGAACATCTGGATAAAGCGGCGGTAGCTATCCCAGGCAAAACGCGGGTTTTGCGTCTGGGCAATGAGACCCTGAACGGAATCGTCGTTGAGACCCAGGTTGAGAACCGTGTCCATCATACCGGGCATGGAGAACGGAGCACCCGAGCGCACCGATACGAGCAGCGGGTCGTTGGCGTCACCGAGCTTCTTGCCGCAGCGAGCCTCGAGGTCTGCCTCGGCGGCAACGATCTCATCGAGTGCACCATCAGGCCACACGTTGCCGGCACCGGAATACTCGACACAGGTCTGGCAGGTAATGGTAAAGCCGCCGGGAACCGGCAGGCCGATACGGCTCATCTCGGCAAGGTTCGCGCCCTTGCCGCCAAGCACAAAGTCCATGGACTTGTCGCCCTCAGTCACACAAGTGCCTTGGGCGTCGGTGCCAAAACGGTAAACCCTCTTGCAATCGCTCACGATACTTCCCCTTCCATGCGCTCACGCGCACGACCGTGGTAACGAATCGACCCGCCGGATGCGGGCCGTGAGGGAACTATACGGCGGGTTTTGGACAGGCTTGAGCAGAGGGTGCGCGGTTTGGTAAACGTGCTAAAACCGGCGGTAAACGGTAGGTAAAGGTGGTTACCTTATGAAGATACCACTACAAGGAAAATGCAGGTAGGATGCGATGTTTTTGCTAAATCGCTTTACCATTTATCAGCATTATTTCCAAGTATTCTCTTTGGGTAGCTAAAAGAGCCCCGTCCCAAATTAGCTACCCAAACAACCTTGTCCCAAGTGAGCTACTTTTGTTGAGCGCGGCGGGCGGCACGGCGGGCTCTTGCCTCTTGAATCTCTTCGAGGTGAGCAATGATCTCGGCAGCGCTTTCCTCGATGGCTTTGCCGTCGGTACGCACTACAAAGCAGCCCAGGCGTTTCATGAGCGCGCGGGCTTCCGCAAGCTCACTACGCACGCTCTCGGGCTCGGCATAGGAGACGGCAACGGCACGGGCGTAGTCATCGCCCAAGCGGCTATCGCGAATTTCGGAAATCATATCGACGGTCGAAATCAGGCCGAACAGGCGCATCGGGTCGACCTCGTAAATCGACTTGGGCGGCTCCATGCCATGCGCCAGTGGGACATTGGCGACCTTGTAGCCCTGATAGGCTAAATACATCGACAGCGGCGTCTTGGATGTACGCGACACACCCAGCAGCACGATATCGGCACCCGACAGATCGTCGCAACCACGACCGTCATCGTGCTCAACGAAATACTCCATGGCCTCGATACGATGGAAATAGCGGTCATCGGTCTTGTGAATCACGCCCGCAACGCCCTTGGGCGGCGCCCCGATGAGCGACGTAAGCACGGCGAGCGTCGGACCGATCAGGTCGACCGAGCGAATGTGCAGCATGCCCAGGTAGTCGAGCACGCGAGCACGAAGGGCCGGGTCGACGATGGTATGGAACACGGCGATATCGCGATGGTCGGCATCGACGCGCGGCCCCACAAATGACTTGACCTGCTCCACGGAGGTCACCTTGGGCAGGCGCAAAACGCGAAAAGCCCCTTCATCAAATTGCCCGGACGCCGCAAGCACCACCTCACAAGCGGTATCGCCGAGCGAGTCGGAGATAACGATAACGGTGGGACGAGCGGTGACCGGGCAATCCATGCGGGGCTCCTTTTGCGCTTATGCGCAAGCTGGCTTACTTTTTGCGGGCAAGCTCACCGATGTTGGCGATGCCGGAGAAAACGGCCTCGAAGCGGTTGAGCAGCTTAAGGCGATTATCGCGAAGCTGCTCGTCCTTGTCCATGACCATGACCTCATCGAAGAAACGGTCGATGGGCGCGCGCAGGGCGGCGAGGGCGGCAAATGCGGCCGGGTAGTCCTCGGCAGCAAGGGCGGCATCGACAGCGGTCTGAGCAGCCTCGGAGGCGTCGGCGAGCGCGAGCTCGACCTCGCCCATCAGGCTGCGGTCATACTCCGCACCCAGCTCGGGCTTGGAGATGTGCGCGGCACGGGCATAGGCGGTAGCCAAGTTGTCAAAGGTCTCGGCATCATTCTTGCGGGCCTCGTCGAGGGCGGCGCAGCGGGCGAAGAAGACGGACGGGGCGATGATGTGCACCGCGGAGACGGCGGCAACGGTATCGGCCGGGATCTTTTCGTCGCGGGCCATGCTCACCAGGCGGCCATGGAAGAAGTCACGAACCTGCTGGGCGACCTCGGCGGCGTCGAACTCAATGCCCTGCTCGCTGTAAAGCTGCAGAGCAAAGTCAATCAGCGACGTGGGGTCGATCGGCAGACGGTCGCGCAGGATGTTGATGATGCCGATAGCGGCACGACGCAGCGCGTAGGGGTCGGAGGAGCCGGTCGGGGGCTCGCCGATGGCAAAGATACCGGCGATGGTATCGAGCTTGTCGGCGCAGGCCACGATGCAGCCAGCGGTGCCCTCGGGCAGCTCGTCACCGGCAAAGCGGGGACGATAGTGATCGCGAATAGCATGAGCGACCTCGTCGTTCTCCCCCATCGCGGTGGCGTAGTAACCGCCCATCACGCCCTGTTGGCTCGTGAACTCGACGACGGCGTTGGACACCAGGTCTGCCTTGCACAGGTGCGCGGCACGAGCAGCGTCGGCGGCAAGATGGGCGCCCAGATGAGCCTCGCGGGCAATAGCGAGCGCGAGCTGCTCGATGCGCTCGGACTTGGCGAGCACGCTGCCGAGCTTCTCCTGGAAGGCGACCTTGGACAGACGCTCACGGAACTCGTCGAGGGAGATCTTCAGGTCCTCCTCGTAGAAGAACTTAGCGTCGTCCAGACGGGCGCGCACGACGCGCTCGTTACCGTCGATCACGCGCTCGGCGTTCTCGGGCTTGCTGTTGGAGACGACCACGAACTCACGCGTCAGCTTGCCCTCGCCGTCATAGATCGGGAAGTAGCGCTGGTTGGTGAGCATGGACTCGCAGATGATCTCGTGCGGGACCTTGAGGAACTCCTCATCGAAGGTACCGACGAGCACCGTCGGCCACTCGCAGAGGTTGATAACCTCCTCAAAGACCTTCTTGGGCGTATCGACATGGCAGCCGGGACGGGCGGCCTCGACCTCGGCGATACCGGCGAGAATCGCCTCGCGACGGCGCTCGGCAGAAAGCACGCCGGCGTCCTCGAGCACCTGCTCGTAGGCGGCGGGGCTGGCGACAACGTGGTCACCGGGGCCAAGCACGCGATGGCCGCGCGTGGTGTTGCCGCTCGTCACGTCGGCAAACGACACGGGCACAACTTCCTCGCCCAAAAGGCAGCAGATCCAGCGGACCGGGCGCACGAAGGTGGCGTGCTCGTGGCCCCAGCGCTGACTACGGTAGTTGGGCCACTGCAGGCCGGCGATGGTCTTCTCGCACAGGGCCGTCAGGATCGGAGTAGCCGGAGCGGAAGGAATGTTCTTCTCGGCAAAGACATACTCACGGCCGTCGGTGTCCTCGCGACGGACCAGATCCTCGGCAGCCACACCGCACTTGCGGGCGAAGCCCTGGGCGGCCTTGGTGGCGTTACCGTCAGCGTCGAAGGCGATGTTGGCCGCAGGGCCACGCTTGACCTCGTGAACCTCATCGGTCGCGGTGGCGACGTCGGCAACGAGCGCAGCCAGGCGACGCGGGCTCGAGATCACGCGGACCTCGCCGTGGACCAGACCGGCCTCGTCGAGACCCTTGGCGATCATGGTGCCAAGCTGCTTGACGGCATTGTTCAGCGGTGCAGAGGGCATTTCCTCCGTACCGATCTCAAACAGGAAATCCTTAGCGTCTGCCATGGCTTACGCCACCTCGCCTTCCTGGTCGGCATTCTCATTGACTCCGGCGACCTCGGCCATATAGGCCTCGCAGCACGCCTTGGCGACGGCGCGGACGCGCAGGATGTAATTGGCACGCTCGACCGCGGACAGCGCGCCGCGGGCATCGAGCAGATTGAAAGCGTGGCTGCACTTCATGACGCAGTCGTATGCGGGCAGCGGCAGCTTGCGCTCCAGGCAGGAATGGCACTCGGCCTCGTAGTCGTCAAACTTCTGACGCATCATCTCGACGTTGGCGACCTCAAAGTTATAGGCACTGAACTCGCGCTCGTTCTCGAGGAACACGTCGCCATAGGTCATGGGCGTACCGTCGGGCAGGTAGCTCCACACCAGGTCGTAAACGGAGTTGACGCCCTGGGCATACATGGCGATACGCTCCAGGCCATAGGTGATCTCGACGGGCACGGGGTCGACCTCGATACCGCCCACCTGCTGGAAGTACGTAAACTGCGTGACCTCCATACCGTTGAGCCAGACCTCCCAGCCAAGGCCCCAGGCGCCCAGGGTCGGGCTCTCCCAGTCGTCCTCGACAAAGCGGACGTCATGGTCGTTGGGGTCCAGGCCAATGGCGGCCAGCGAACCCAGGTAGAGTTCCTGGGCGTTGACCGGCGACGGCTTGATGAGCACCTGGAACTGATAGTAGTGCTGCATGCGGTTAGGGTTCTCGCCGTAGCGGCCGTCGGCGGGACGGCGGCAAGGTTGAGCATAGCAGGTGCGCCACTCGGCGGGACCGAGCGAGCGCAGCGTGGTCGCGGTATGGAAGGTACCGGCACCGACCTCGGAGTCATAGGGCTGCATAATGACGCAGCCCTGCTCGCCCCAGTACTGCTGGAGGCGCAGGATAATGTCTTGGAAGGAAAGCGATGAAGCGTTCATGCCTCTAATATCCCCTCGTCGAAACGAATACACGGTTAGGTACTGTACTATAGCGGTTTTTAATCGATAGCGCCGATGCGGTTGAGCGGCCAGTAGCGAACGAGTGCAACGGCCATTAAGTCGGAGCGGTCGACCGGCCCAAAATAGCGGGAGTCGGCTGAGTTCTCTCGGTTGTCGCCCATCACCCACACACACCCGTCGGGGACGGTGTAGGGAAAGCTCACCTGGGCGGCGGGCGCCTGGACCGAAAGCGGCCAGCTCATGCCGGTCGTATAGTCCTCATCGAGCGCCTGGCCGTCGACGACGACCTTGCCGTCCTGAAGGTCGACCGTCTGACCGGCCGTGGCGATGACGCGCTTTACCAGCACGTCATGCTCGGACGTGGCATCGGGGTTGTGGAACACCACGATATCACCCTGTTTGACGGGCTGACCGAGCTCGAGGCTCACCTTTTGTGCCAGGATCTGGTCGCCAATCTCGATCGTGTCCTCCATGGAGCCGGTGGGCACCACAAAGGGCTCGACCACAAAGGTGCGGATCAGGAAGGTGGCCACGAGCGCGATTGCGATGACCGCGATCCACTCAAAGGCGCCCCTCAACGCGGAATGCTGCGATGGAACCATTCTCACTCCTCGCTCTGCGAATACGAAGCGTCCAGAATCTCCTGCGCGTATGCGCGCTCCTGGGGCGTAAGGCGCGCCGTCTCGATCAGGTCGGGACGCCAGCGGCAGGTGCGCTCGATTGAATTCTTACGGCGCCAGGCGTCAACCTTGGCATGGTCACCGCTCACGAGCACCGGCGGCACGCCCTCGCCGTTGAATTCGGCAGGGCGGGTGTACTGCGCGTACTCGAGCAGGCCTCCGTCCTCGGCGGTCGAGAACGACTCGTCCACGTTGCTCATCTCGTCGCCCAGGGCACCGGGGATGAGGCGTACGACGGCATCGGCAACGACCATAGCGGGAAGCTCGCCGCCCGTGAGCACGTAATCGCCAATCGACAGACGCTCGTCGGCATACGCATACGCGCGCTCGTCGACGCCCTCGTAACGGCTGCACACAAACAGCAGGCGCTCGCTTTTGAGCAGGCGCTCGGCCACATGCTGCGTAAAGGGCTCGCCGCACGGGGTGAAGAACACCACCGTTGGCTTGGGGCCCTCCGCGCTAATGGCCTCGATGGCCTCGGCGATAGGCTCGACCTTCATGAGCATGCCCTGCCCGCCGCCGTACGGCTCGTCATCGACGGTACGATGACGGTCGTGCGTCCAGTCGCGCAGGTTATACGCCTTAAAATCAAAAAGGCCGGCCTTGCGGGCGCGGCCCAAAATCGATGTGGACATGACGGGCTCAAACATCTCGGGAAAGACCGAAAGGGTCTCAATCAGCATGTTGTCCTCCCTACTTGTCCATATCGATCAGGCCGTCCATAACGTGGACGGAAATTGTTCCTGTGTCGGGAAGATCGAGCACAACCTGCTCGATCACGGGAATCAGTACCTCGCCGTACCGATCGCCCTCGACAACCCAAACATCGTTAGCGGGCGTCGACATGATCTCGACGATCGTGCCGAGTGAACCGAAGCGCTCGTCGACCACCTCGCGACCCATCAGGTCGGTATAGGCGGCGTCGAGTGAATCGAGCTCAAAATCGTCACGATTTGCCAGCACATAGCATCCCGTGATACCCTCGGCGGCCGTCAAGTCGTCAATGCCCTCAAACGAGACCAGATCGCCATCGCCCGTATCGGTGACGGACACAACCGTGCAAAAGCGGTCGCGCTTGAGCGCCGGCGGCGTCAGGGCGACGCGCATACCCGGCTCTAATACAGAAGGAAGCCCCCGCAGCGGCTGCGCGAGGACCTCCCCCTTCCTTCCGTGCGGCTTGACCACACGGGCGATGTTTTTGTACTGGGACCTCAAGGTCCTAGCCCAGAACCTCTACCTCGACAGCAGTGTCGAGGCGAGCGGCCAGCGCACGGGCGAGCGTGCGAATGGCCTTGATGGTACGGCCACGACGGCCGATGACCTTAGCAACGTCATCCTCGGCGACAGAAACCTCAATCGTAGAGGCGTCGTCACCATCGATGACCTCAAGGCTCACGGAATCCGGGTCGTCGACGATCTGAACAACGAGATATTCGACGAGATCGGCGATGCGATCTGAGAGCATTGCCTCACCCTCGAGCTGTGCAGCGTCAACCTCAGGCACGATTTACTCCTCGGCGCCCTCAGCGGCCTCAGCGGCAGCCTTAGCGGCCTCGGCCTCTTTGGCGAGCTGCTTCTTGGACTTCTTGACGACGGTCTCGGTCTTCTCGCCCTCGTTGGCGGCCTTGACCAGAGCGGCGACGGCGTCGGTGAGCTGAGCGCCCTTGGACTGCCAGTCGGCGATCTTCTCGAGGTCGAGGTTGATGGTCTTGGGGGCGGTCATCGGGTTGTAGCGGCCAACCTCCTCGATGATACGACCGTCACGCGGGGCGCGGGAATCGGCGACGACGACACGGTAGTACGGACGCTTCTTAGCGCCGTGACGAGCAAGGCGAATCTTGACTGCCAAAGGAAACTCCTCCAACCAAGCAGCTTTAGGCTGCAACTACAAACAAACAGTTGAACATAATACGCCATCGACGCGGGCAGGTGAAGTCCGTGAGACCAACTTCTTCGGTGTAGTCGAGGGCAAATCCATATCTTAGACAAGAATTCGGGATTTGCAAGCACATACACGCACCCCACATGAGCTGCGCGGTATACTCATGACATGGAAAGACGCGAACATACATACGGTTATGAGGATGCCATGGGCCTCACGCCGCCTCCCTGGACGGGTCCGGCGGTGGGCCTCATGGACCTCGATGCGTTTTTTGCGAGCGTGGAGATGCTCGATCATCCCGAATGGCGCGGAAAGCCGCTCATCGTGGGCGGGGACGCCGATTCTCGTGGCGTTGTGTCCACCTGTTCTTACGAGGCACGTCGCTTTGGCGTACACTCCGCCATGCCCTCAGCCGAGGCACGGCGCCTGTGTCCGCAGGCCATTTGGACGCACGGGCATTTCGATCGCTACCGCGAGGTCAGTGCGCAGGTCATGGCGATTCTTGCCGAGGAGACGCCGCGCGTGGAGCGCGTATCCATCGACGAGGCATTTATCGATATCACACCGGGTCGCTTTGCGCCCGAGGACCCGCTGCTGGTTGCGCGGCGTATAAGCGACCGTGTGGCAGCGCTGGGAGTAACGTGCTCCATTGGCGTGGGCTGCAACAAGACGGTCGCAAAGATCGCAAGCGAGCGGGATAAGCCGTTTGGGCTGACCATCGTGCGACCCGGAACCGAGCAGCGCTTTTTGGCCGCGCTGCCGGTATCTGCCATGAGCGGCATCGGGCGCTCGGCCGAGGAGCGACTGCGCCGTATGCGCATCTACACCCTCGGCGAGCTATCACGTGCACCGGAATCCACCTTGGCCTCTATTTTTGGCGTCAACGGCGAACGCATGCGCCAGCGTGCGCTGGGACTCGAAATCTCCGAAGTCACGAGTCTCGATGAAGAGCGCAAGATCAAGTCGGTCAGCAATGAACGCACCTTTGCGAAAGATTTGACTGAGCGCGGGGACATCGAAGCGGCGATTGCGCTGCTGGGCGAGTCAGTGGGACGCCGCCTGCGCCGTCAGGGACTAACGGGCGCCACGGTGACGCTCAAGCTCAAGTATTCGTATGGAAGCGGTCGCTCGGCACAGCGCCGGCTGCCTCATCCGACCGACGATGAGAACATCTTCGTGGCAGTTGCGCTCGAACTGCTCGACAACATCTGGCAGGAAGGCATGCATGTTCGCTTAGCAGGCATCGGCATGAGCGACTTTGACCATCAGGGCGGCATCCAGACCGACCTGTTCTGCGAAGTCGACGACCGCGGAGCCCAATCCAGCGACCGACGCGACCTCTCCGTCGCCATCGACGCCGTCCGAGACAAATTCGGCGACACCGCCCTATCTTACGGCCGCCAATCCCGTTTCAACGATTAACCGCCTTTAGGCAAAAAGAAAGCCGGGCAGGTACGGAAAACCGCAACTGCCCGGCGAAATGCGCGAAGCTAGCTAAAAAAGCCCGTCCCAAATGAGCTACTAGAGGAGGTCGAGGGGAAGCTGAGGAGCGTCACCCCAGAGCTTTTCTAGGCGGTAGAAGTCGCGGGCTTCGGGAGTGAAGACGTGGACGACGACCGAGCCGTAGTCCATGAGCATCCAAGTCTTCTGCTCACGGCCCTCGATGGAGAACGGATGCTCGCCGCAAGCCTCGGCGACCTTCTCCTCGATCTCGTCGACGATCGAATCGACCTGGCGGTTGTTGGTGCCGGTAGCGAGCACAAAGTAGTCGCACACGTCGGAAAGCTCGGTCAGGTCGAGTACCTGCACGTCCTCGCCCTTCTTGTCGTAGGCGGCCTGCGCGGCGGCGCGGGCGACATCCTCGGCGGCGACACCGCTCGCGGACAGCGAGGCGGCGGTGCGGTCGGACGTGGCAACGAAACTCTTGTGCTCCACACCTTCAAGAATCTGCTCGTCGGTCATGGTCTCGTCGGCCATGGAATACCTCTTTCTAGACACACCCGAGCTAGCACAGCTGGGCGTAATGGTTGTAAATCGTAATAGCCGTGGGATAAAGATAGCGCCCGGACTGGATCACATAGACCAGACCCTGCGCAAAACAGGAGAAGAACAACTCATCGAGCGAGGACTTCCCCACCATCTTGCGCAGCGCGTGGGCATAATCACCATGGCGGTTGGGCTCGATGGCGTCGGCCACAAAGACCACCATATCGAGCGGCGTCATGTCGCAGGCACCCACGGTGTGACGGTCGACAGCCTGGAAAACGGCCGGCGACAGCTCGGGAAAAAGCTGCGGAAGCTCATAGGCGGCAACAGGGCCATGCAAAAGCGGCGTCGCGGCGGAAGGAGAGCCGGCAACCTTGATGCCATAGTGAAGCGCGCGGGCCACGAGCTCGTCATCGGAAAGCACCTTGTCCCAGTCGTGAATTAAGCCGGCGGCAGCGGCATCAAAGCGGTCAACGCCGTAGACATCGGCCAGATGAAGTGCGGTCTCGGCAACACCCAACGAATGCACATAGCGCTTGCGCTTATCTTTCATGCGAACATCGAGCAGCTCTTGAATGCGCTTGAGCAGCGCGCGCTCATCGCCCTCAAACTGATCCTCTACCGACAACGTAACCCCCATCACTCAAAATCTTCTTGACCCAAATCGGCATATAGCCTGCGTTTGCGAATGTAGCCGAGCACGGACTCGCTCGTAAGATAGCGCACGCTCATACCGCGGGCAACACGCTTGCGAATGTTCGTCGAGCTGATCGCCAGCGCCGGAATCTGGATATAGCGCACGTCGAACGGCAGCCCCGACTCTTTGATTCGGGCACGCGCCGTATCGATATCAAAACCCGGTCGCGTCGCCGCAATAAAGGTAGCAAGCTCAGCGATTCGCTCGGCATCATGCCAGGTCACAATATCGATAATCGCGTCGGCGCCCGTAATAAAGTAGAGCTTTACCAGCGGCGGGTAAAAGTCGCGAAGGGCATGAAGCGTATCGGCCGTATAGGTTACGCCCGGACGGTCAATCTCGAACCGGCTCGCCAAAAAGGCCGGGTTCGCGGCGGTGGCGAGGACCGTCATGGCATAACGGTCCTCGGCAGGCGTCACCGGCTTGTCAAGCTTAAAGGCGGGAGAGCCCGCCGGCATAAAGAGCACAGCGTCCAAGTCGAGCGACTCGCGCGCCTGCTCCGCAGTCACCAGGTGCCCGTAATGAATCGGGTCGAATGTGCCGCCCATAATGCCAAGCCGAAACTCTTTGCCCTCTTTTATGGGCAGCTCGGGCAAACCGATTCCACCGCGCAGCGACATGGCTTACTCGCCCTCCGAGGTCTCGGCATCGTCCGCGGCATCCGCCGCATCGACAACCTCGACGCCCTCATCCGCAGCATCGGCCACGTCAATGGCCTCAACGGCAACGTCCTCGCCAGCGTCCTCGAGCTCCTCGTACTCCGAGAAGTCCTCAGCGCCCTCAAAGTCAAAGGCGCGCTGGCAAATGCGGACCTCGTCGCCCGCACGGCAACCGGCCTTCTCGAGCGCGTCGTCAACACCCATACGCGCAAACTTGTGCTGCAGGTAGATGACGGCTTCCTCGTTTTCCCAGTCGGTCTGGATGACCATGCGCTCGATGGCACGACCGACCACGCGGAAGGCACCGGGCTCTTCCTGGACAATGCGGAAACGCTTCTCGCGCTGCAGACGGCGGCGTTCCCACTCCTCGTCGCGCAGATCGACCGGCTCATCGGAAACCGCCAACTCGGCGCGCAGCTTAGCCACCTGCTCGCCCACGGCAAGCATCAGCGTGTTGAGGCCGGCGCCCGTCACGGCGGACACGGCAAAGAACATATGTCCGTCGTCGAGCGCGGCGCGCTTGAGATCGGCAATCTTGTCGGCCGTGCCCGGCGCGTCGCACTTGTTGGCGACGACGATCTGCGGACGCTCCGAGAGCTCGGCGCCATACTGCTCGAGCTCACGGTTGATGATGCGGTAATCCTCAACCGGGTCGCGATCCTCAAAACCGCCCGTCATGTCGACGACATGCATGATCAGGGCCGTACGCTCGATGTGGCGCAGGAACTGGTGGCCCAGGCCCTTGCCCTCGCTCGCGCCCTCGATCAAACCAGGAACGTCGGCAACGACGTAAGAATACTCACCGGCACGCACCATGCCGAGGTTCGGCACGAGCGTGGTAAACGGATAGTCGGCGATCTTGGGACGGGCGGCACTCATGCGCGCGATGAGCGAAGACTTACCCACCGAGGGAAAGCCCACGAGCGCGGCATCGGCCATAAGCTTCATCTCAAGCTCAATCCAGTGCTCCTCGGCCGGTTCGCCCAGCTGTGCGAACGCGGGCGCGCGGCGCACCGACGTCACAAAGTGCGTGTTGCCCAGGCCACCGGCACCGCCGGGCGCCACGACAACGCGCTCGCCATCGTGCACCAGGTCGGCAATCTCGAACATCGGGGTCTGCGTCTCGGGGTCGAGCTCGCGCACCACGGTGCCCATGGGAACCTTCAGGATCAGGTCCTCGCCGCTCTTACCGTTACGACGGGCACCCTGCCCGTGCGTGCCGCGTTCGGCGCGGAAGTGATGCTTAAAGCGGTAATCGATCAACGAAGACAGCTGAGCATCGGCCTGGATGACGACATTGCCGCCACGACCGCCGTCGCCGCCATCGGGGCCGCCCTTGGGGACAAATGCCTCGCGCCTAAACGACATGCATCCGGCTCCGCCGTCGCCGCCGCACACGTTAATGCGGCTGATATCGGTGAACTGTGACAACAGAATCGCCTCCTACAAAAAGAGGGAGACCCTTGAATCCTAAAACTCAAGTGCCTCCCACATATGTGCTCTATGAAGGGTGAATTACGCGTTCGCGAGCGGGCGTACGCTGACCCTGTGCTTGATACCCTTGTGGAACTCAACGGTACCGTCGACCAGCGCGAACAGCGTGTCGTCCTTGCCACGGCCAACGTTCTCACCCGGGTGGATGTGAGTGCCGTGCTGACGGACGAGAATCGTGCCCGTGGTTACCGTCTGGCCGGCATAGCGCTTCGTGCCAAGGCGCTGACCGCGGGAGTCACGGCCATTACGGGAGGAACCGAGTCCTTTTTTGTGTGCCATTGTGTATACCTACTCTTTCGTTACGAGTGTAATCTACTCGGCGACGGGAGCCTCGGCAACAGCCTCGGCCTCTGCCTTGACAGCCTTCTTGGCGCGGGACGTAGCCTGGACCTTCACGATCTTCAGCTTGGTGAGCTGCTGACGGTGACCCTTCAGACGACGATAGCGCTTACGCTTGTGGAACTTGAAGACCAGCTGCTTCTCGCCCTTGAACTGCTCAACGATCTGAGCGGTAACCTTGGCCTTGGCCAGCTTGTCGGGATCGGTGACGATCTTCTTACCATCGTTGAGGAAGATGACCGGCAGGGTGACCTTGTCGCCCTCATTGCCCTCGATCTTCTCGACGGTGATGACATCGTCGGTGGCGACCTTGTACTGCTTGCCGCCCGTGTTAACGATTGCGTACATGTTTACTTGCCCTTCATGCATCAGTTAGTGCAACAGCCGAATATAGTAGCAGGCGAAAATACCCCCGTCAACGAGTATGTGGAGCAAATCCACAAGTTCGCACAGGTATGGGGCTGACGAGTCGGCCCTCGTCGTCCTCGCATGCTTGATTCTGACGCTCGACATCGTAGGAGCAGATGGTCACGAGGTCTTGCATACCGGTGGAAACAATAGGTGCATCCACGCCCGGGGTCAAGCCCTGCAACAAAACATCAGCGGCGGAAAGCAAAATTTCCGGACGCATGGAGCCCTCGTTATCGGCATGGGTGTCGAGCATGAGCACTAAATGGTCCGGGCGCTCCCCCGCCGTGAGCTCATAGCCCACGAGCGTGTGATCCAAATCCAAGCGCTTGCTCTTTTTGCCGCGCGCGTAGTCGATGCCATGGTCCGCGCGCAACGTGTCGATCGCACGACGCACCTCGTCGGCGCTTACGGGCGCCTCGGAATCCAAGTGCAAATCGATGCGATACGACAGGCGCGTGAGCTGCGCCGTCAACGCCGGCGTGCGCACGTCGATGTACACCGCCTCGATGGGTGCCAGATCGGCCGGAGACGCCGCAGACAGGCGCCCAAACGCCTCGTCGAGCGCCACGAACTCGGTCATAAACAGGTCATACCACTCGCAGGTCGACGACGTACCCACCGGTAGCGCCGAAGAGAAGCCCACGCGCATGTGCGGAGAAAAGCCCTGCGTGACGGCATAGGGAAGTCCCGCACGGCGCACAATGCGCTCAATGGTATGGATCACTTCGAGATGGCCCAGGTACTTAAGACGATCGCGCTTGCCATAGCGAACACGAAGTCTAAAGAGCGTGGGGTTGTCGGTCAGGCGCTCACTCATGCGCGATCACCCATCAATACATTCTTGGCGTGGAGCGTGGGGCAGATTCCGCAGCCGGTGCACGACGTGCGGGTGCAGTCGGGAGTCGTGACGCCCTCGAGCGAGCGACGGTACTCGCGCTCGAGGAAGCCGCGCGTGCAGCCGGGGCTCACGTGCTCCCACGGCAGGCGCCAGTCCAACTCGTAGGGAAGGTGCACGAGCTCATTGAGGTCGATGCCGTTTTTGGCAGCAGCTTCCTTCCAATTATCGAGCGAGAAATGCTCTACCCAGGCGTCAAAGCGAGAGCCCGCGCGCCAAGCATCGATGATGACGGGCGTCATGTCACGACCGGCGCGGGACAGCGCGGCCTCGATGAGCGAAGTCTCGGCATCGTGGTAATGCACGCGGACGGCACGGTTGCGAACGCTCGTGATAAGCAACTTCTGGCGACGCTTGACGTCGTCGTAGTCGAGCTGCGGGCACCACTGGAACGGCGTGGCAGCCTTGGGGATAAAGACCGAAACCGAGATGGACACCGAGATCGAGCCGCGACGAGCCTTGGGCACCACGGAACGACCGAGCTCCAGCACGTGATCGGCCAGATTGGCGATGGCCACGATGTCCTCGTCGCGCTCGCCGGGAAGGCCCATCATAAAGTAGAGCTTCATGCGGTTCCAGCCGGCCTCGAAGGCCGCCTTGGCCGCACGGTCCAGGTCCTCCTCGGTCACGTTCTTGTTAATGATGTCGCGCATGCGCTGGCTGCCGGCCTCGGGCGCGAACGTCAGGCCGCCCTTCTTTTCGCCGGCGACCGACTCGGCCATATCCACGCCAAACGAATCCAAGCGCTGCGACGGAATAGACACGCGAATACCCGTATCCTCCAGGCGACGGTTGAGCCTGCCGAGCACGTCACGAATGCAGGAGTGGTCGGTCGTGGAGAGCGAGGTCAGCGACACCTCGTCATAGCCGGTCTTTTCCAGACCCTGAATCACCGACGAGACGATCTGGTCGGCCGAACGCTCGCGCACCGGGCGATACGTCATGCCGGCCTGGCAAAAACGACAGCCGCGAGCGCAGCCGCGCAGAATCTCGATAGACAGGCGGTCGTGGACCAGCTGCGCATAGGGCACGCACGACTGCGACAGCGGATTCGTGGCGCCGAAATCCTCGACGACGCGCTTGTAGACCACGGTCGGCGCATCCTTGCCCTCGCGCGGCACGGTGTAGCCATGCGGCGAGCAGGGCTCGTCGTGACGAACCTCATAGAGCGACGGCACGTAGTTGCCGGCAATGGATGCAAGCTGCTCAACAATCTGCGCGCGCGGGACTCCTTCGTCACGCAGGCGGCGATGCAGCTGGCAGGTCTCGAGCAGCGATTCCTCGCCCTCGCCGATGAGGATGGCATCGAAGAAGGCCGCATACGGCTCGGGGTTGTACACCGAAGGACCACCGGCAATGATGATGGGGTCGTCTTCGCCTCGGTCGGCCGCTAACAGCGGAATGCCAGCGAGGTCGAGAGCCTCGAGGAAGTTCGTCACCGCCATCTCGTGCGGCACATGCAGACCGACGATATCAAACGATGCGACGGGGGCAGCACCTTCGAGCGACAGAAGCGGAATACCCGCCTCGCGCATGGCGTCACCCATATCAGGCCACGGCACATAGCCACGCTCGCAGGAGATGCCCTCGGCCTGGTTAAGGATGTTGTAGAGGATGGCGATACCCTGGTTGGGCAGACCGACCTCGTATACATCCGGATAAATCAGGCAGCAACGATAATCGGCATCGGCCTTGGAAAGCGTGCCCCACTCGTGATCGATATAGCGACTCGGCTTCTCGACCTTGGCGAGCAGCGGCTCAATTAAATGAAAACAGTCTTGGTATGGAACGCGCAAAAGAAACCCCTAAGCAGCGAGATCGGATGCATCCTCGAAAGGACTCATAGGACGGGTGGCACCGGCGACCGTGGTCACCAGGTCACGAACGCGCGAGAACGTGGCAGCAGCGACCTCGTTGGCACGGCTGTAGTCCACATCGCGCTCGTAGAGCGACACGAGCGCGCGGCCCATGCCATAGGTACCCGCGGCGGCGGTAAGTGCCTTAACGGCAAACCCAATATGCGGCGTCTGCTTGACGAGCGCACGAGTGACCGCGCGGATCACAAGGCCGCCAGCAAGCACGCCCGCGACCTCGTAGCCGCGCTCAGGCTTAATGCCGCGTCCAAAGACGGCAGCGAGCTCAAAGAGCATGCCCACCTGCGCCAACGCCATAACGGGATAATCGGCGCCCGGCAAAAACACCAGCGCACCGGTCGCCATATTGGTGAGCGCGCACGAGGTGATGATACGATTGGCCGCCGCGATGCGCATGAAGGTAAAGTTCGCCGCAAAAGCAGTTTCCTTGTCGGTGCGATCGAGAATCCAGCGGGCAAGCGTCTCGAGCAGATACGTTTTATCTGTTGCCGCTACCACGCCGAGCATGGGCGTGGACTCCTCGATAAACGGCACCTCCACAGCAGACTCAGCAAGCACGCACACGGGCGCGCCGGCGATCACGAGCTCCTGCACGGCACTCTCCAAGCGGTCGGAACCACACGAAAGTACCAGTACCACATCGGTATCGGTCTTTGGAGCAATTCGCTCCTCCCCCAGACGCTCGACGCGCACAATGCCCGAGGTCGTCTGCGGCACAAAGGCGTCACGCACCGTCTCGGCGAGAAAGCGCGAGGCGGACGAATCCAGATAGACCGAGACGCGCACCGGCGTATCGGAATCCTTCTTAACGGACGCGCCCATCTTAAAAGCGCGGGTCAGCTTATCTACGGGAATTTTCATAGCAAACCCCTCCAGCGGTTACGCGGCGCCCGAACGATGCCGCCATATGGATTGTACGATACCCACCGTCAGCAGCTGAATCATCATCGAAGACGAACCGAAGCTAATAAACGGTAGCGGAATACCGGTAATCGGCATCATGCCGATGCACATGCCGATGTTTTCGAAGGTCTGGAACGCCCACATGCCAACGATGCCCACACACGATAGGCGCAAGAACAGCGACTCGCACTTAAAGGCGACGCGAATCGTCGAAAAGATCAGCAGCACGTAGAGGCACAGGAGCAAAAGGGAACCGCAAAAGCCAAAGGTCTCGGACAGGAAGGCGAAGACGAAGTCGGTGTGGAACTCAGGCAGAAAGCCGCCGGCCGACTGCGTCGCATGGCCCAAGCCCTTACCAAAGAAGCCGCCCGAGCCAACGGCGATAAGCGACTGCTGCAGGTTGTAGGCATCGTCCGAATCGGCATTATCGGGGTCGATAAAGACCGTCAGACGGTTCATCTGATACTGCTTGATGAGCACATCGTGGCCGAGCAACGAATCAAAGACCGAATCGAGCGCCAGGACGAGGGCCACCAGGCCCACGAGCAGGGCCAGGGTCGACAGCACCCATTCGCGGCGTGCACCGCTCATGCAGATGACAATAGCGCCCGAAACCAGCACGACCAGGCCTGAGCCCAGGTCGCCCATGGCAACGACGGCCAAAAACGGAATGGACAGCATGCCGCAGAGCTTGACGTAGTCGCGAACGGTATCGATGCGGCCGTTATACTGCGAGCCAAGCGTGGCAATAAAGAAGATGGTGATGAGCTTGGCAAGCTCAACCGGCTGGAATGTCAAGCCGATACCGGGAATCTTGATCCAGCCCGTCATGCCCAGACCGCCCGTATAGGACAGACCCGGAATCTTGGGCGAGAAGATAACGATCAGATCGATGACGAGCAACGCCGTCGAGAAGTTGGAAATACCGCGCAGGTCGGTACGCCAGACCAGCACCGCCAGCACCGCCCCGATACCAATTCCCAGCAGATGACGTGAGAACGAAGCATCGGCCTTAAACTGCGAAGCCGACCAGATAATGATGGCACCGTAGGCGACGAGCGCCACTGTAGCCACGAGCACACCGATATGCACCTTTTGGCGAAACGTGCCGCGCGAGGCCGAAAGTTGCTTGTTGACGCGGTCCAGGCTGCTGCGAGAGCCGGTCTTGGTTGAACGGAACAGATCCGCCGGAGAAAAATCCATCGCAACCTCCTATCGAACCGAAGAATCGCCCGAGGCCGAAGAGGTATCGGGCTCGTCATAAATCACGCCGAGCACGTCGCGCACGACATGCATCGCGGTATCTGAGCCACCGCCGCCCTGCTCCAGGACAGTAGCGATGACATACTTGGGATCATCGGCCGGTGCATAGGCGCAGAACCACGCGTATTCGTCCTCGCCGCTTTTCTCTCCCGTGCCCGACTTGCCGTATACCTGCGGCGTCAGGGTGCCAAAGTGAGCCGCCAGGGACGTCGATGCCGTGTAAATCACGTCGTGCATGCCGTTGCGAACAAGAGTCAAATCCGAATCGCTGTTGATCTTGGCCTCCAGGCGCTTCTTCTTGCCCTTGCCGTTGTACTTATAGGCATCGCCGTCGCCATCGCGCGACACGGCAGACAAAAACACGTGAGGCACGTACTGTTTGCCGCCGTTGGCAAGGCCCATGTAGGCGCACGCCATCTGCAGGGGCGTCACCAAAATGTCGCCCTGGCCGATGGCAATGTTGGTCATATCGCCGGCATTCCACTTGCGGTCCTCGGCAGAGGCGTCGGTAAAGTACGACTCTTTCCACTCGGCATCGGGAATACGGCCCGCGCCCTCACTCGGCAGATCGATACCGCAGGTCTTGCCGAGGCCCCAGCGACGAAAGACCTCCTGCAGGCCCTCGGAATGTTGCTCGTCATAAAAGAACGCCTTGCCCATGTCGTAGAAGACGGGGTCGCACGAGTTGGCGATACCCGACTGCAGCGTCATGGTGCCGTGGCCGGAATGCAGCCAGCAGTACTTGCCCCACGACTTGCCCAGACCCGTCCAATAGCCCGTGCAGTTGGTCGTCTGCCCCGACGTGTAGGTTCCAAACTCAAGACCGGCCAGTGCCGAGAGCGGCTTGATGGTCGAGGCCGACATGTACTGTCCGCTAATGGCGCGGTTGAGCAGCGGGTGCGAACCCTTGTCATCATTGAGCTCGGTCCACACGTCATTTGAGACGCCGCCGATAAAGACGGACGGATCGAACTTGGGCTCGCTCGCCATGCCCAGGATCTCGCCATTGTTGGGATCGAGACACACCACAGCGCCGTTGCCGGCATTGCTGTAGCCAGTGGTCTTGGCAAGCTCGATGGCGCTCGCCAGAGCCGTCTCACAGGCCTGTTGGATCTTAAGGTCGAGCGTGAGCTTAATGTCGGAGCCGGCCTTGGCGGGTACGGCGCCGGCCTGACCGGTAACATTGCCCGAGGCATCGACCTTGACGGTCTGCTCGCCACGAATACCCTGCAGCAGGTTTTCGTAGTAGCTCTCAACGCCCGCTTGGCCCACGATATCGCCCGACTGGTACGTAATCCGGCCAGCAGAAGCATCATCGTCGCCAGAGGTTTTCTTATTCTGGGCCTCGAGCTGCTCGGAGGTAATGGTGCCGGTATAGCCCAAAATGTGACAGGCCGTCTCGCCATATGGATACTGGCGCTCGGTACGCTCGGCAATCTTGACGCCCGGGAACTCGCCGGCGTGCTCCTTGATATAGGCAACCGTGGAGCGACGGACGTCTGTCGCGATGGTATGCAGGCTCTGGGCGCCCTCGGAATTGTCCTGGATATTGCGCAGCACAGCCACGTAGGGCATACCGAGCACGTTGGCAAGATGACGAACCAGAACCTCATCCTCGGCAAGGTCGCGGTAGGCCACGACAGCAAGTGAGGGACGGTTCTGGACAAGCGCCACGCCATTGCGGTCGAGGATGCGGCCGCGCACAGCGGGTGTGGTAACGGTGCGCGTCTGATTACTATTAGCCTGCTTCTCGTAATAGCCCGACGAGACCATCTGCATGCCCCACAGCTTGACGGCAAGCGCCGCGAACATCGCGCCCACACCCGTAGTGAGGATGGAAAAGCGGCCCTTAAAGGCGGTCGCCGCGGTATTGCCCTCGCCCTCGGTGGCGCGCGGGGCCGTTCCATGCTGCGTATCGTAGGTAAAACGGGAATCGCCGCGACGCATGATGACCAGCGCGACCACGATGGCCACAACCAACACGATACCGGCGATAATAACCGTCATCTGGGAAGACATCTACGGGCCTCCCCTATTTGAGCTTACGGGTCTTGGGCTTAAAGCGCATGCCCGTCTGGCGTCCGCCACGTGCGGAGAATCCATAACCGGACTGCGGCACGACGCCGGACATCAAAAACGGAATGGCAACCAGACCCGTCAGGATCGAAGACGGCAGCGCATGGCCGAAGATCGCAACGACAAAGCTCGTCTCCAAACCCATAAACAGCAAGATGATGCTGTAGATCACATTAATGACGAGCGCAAAGGCGCCCACAGTGATGCCGCGCGCACTCGGGGTACCGCCGGTCTGACCGGCAGCGCTATGCACCAGGGCAAAAGAACCCACGGTCAGCAGGAGCGACATAACGCCCACCGGCACGGCAGCGGAAAGGTCATAGAACAAGCCACTGCAAAAACCGCACGCGACGGCACGCGTCGGGTCGCCCGAGAACACGCTTAGGCACACCAGGATAATCATGAAGTTGACGCGACCGCCCGCAATGGAGATCTGCGGTGCCAGGCCTGCCTGCAGCAGCACGCACACGATGGCGGCGATAACAAACGTGCGGGAGCTCATCCCCTGCTCGTGTAGATCCATGGACATGCCCCCTATTCGCTCGAGCCGGAATCGGTCGTCTCGGACGTGTCGGAACCGTCATCCGAGCTCTCGTCCTTCGTCTTGGTCGCAGCATCGCGCGACGTTCCCTGCGGCGTGCTGTTGGCCGTGCTCACGTCCTCATCCGAGGCCGACTGTTCGTCGGTCAGCGAGGTGATGACCAGCACTTCCTCGTTGTTCTCGGCCGTCGTCTGGGCGCGCACCACAATGGTGTAGTACACGTCGTTTGCCGATTTCTCAACCGACGAGACGGTGCCGAGCGGTAGACCCTTGGGGAACACACCGCCAATGCCCGAGGTCACGATGATGTCGCCAACCTTAACGTCGGAATCGACGCTCACATACTCAAGACGCAGCGTGCCGTCAGCCTGACCCTGCAGCATGCCCTGGGCGCGCGTGTCCTGCACCATGGCGGACACGCCCGAGTTCTCATCGCCAATCAGGCGCACAGTGGACGTCTTGGCCGAGACCTCGATAATCTGGCCTATGACACCGGCAGAACTCGTCACGGGCATGTTGATGGTAAGCCCGTCGGCAGAACCCTTATCGATGGTAACGGTCGAGGTCCAGGCATCGCCCGAAGCGCCGACGATACGAGCTGCAGTGGACTTGAGGTTGTAGGTCGACTGCAGACCGACCAGACCCTCCAGTCGCTCGGCGGTCTTTTGAGCCTCGGAGAGCTCGGCGACCTTAGAGGTCAGTTCCTCGTTTTGCTTCTTAAGCTCGTCAAGCGTGTCCTGTGACGCCGTAAGGTTAGAGAACACGTTACCGATCGCATTGAAGGGAGCCGCCACAGCCGAGCCCAGAAAACGCACCGGCGAGGTAATCGTCGTCACGCCCGAACGAACGGCATGAATCGGCCCCGTCTCGCCCTCACGAATATAAAACGTGAGCAGCAACACCGAAATCAGGCTGAAAACAATCAACGGGCGCATACCCGTTGATTGTCGCTTGGTATTCAGATTTGTGGAGAAACCCGAAGATCGTGCCAAATGGAATCCACCTTTTGGAAATTAAGCATTGGTCTGGACGAAGCCGCCATCAAACGCATTGGCCTCGAGCACGCGGGCACAGCCGTTAACAACGTTATCGAGCGCCGTGGGGCTGACGTTGACCGAAACGCCGGTCTCATCGCGCAGGCGCACGTCGAGACCGCGCAGCAGCGCGCCGCCACCAGTCAGCAAAATGCCGTAGTACATAAGGTCCGAGGCAAGATCGGGAGGCGTAGCGTCGAGTGCGTCCTTGACGGCCTTGGCCATCTCGTCGAGCGGCTTGTTGAGCGCGCGACGAATCTCCTCGCTCTCGATGCGCACGGTCTTGGGCAGACCGGTGATCACGTCGCGGCCGTTGACCTCGACGTCGAGCTCGTCCTTGAGCGGCACGGCGGAGCCGACCTTGATCTTGATGTCCTCTGCCGTACGCTCGCCGATGGCCAGGTTGTAGGCATCACGAACGTGCGTAAGGATGGCCTGATCGAACTCGTCGCCGGCAATACGAATGGACTGCGAGACGACGATGCCGCCCATAGCGATAACAGCGACCTCGGTGGTACCGCCACCGATGTCGATGACCATGGAGCCGGTGGGCTCCTCGACGGGCAGGTCGGCGCCGATAGCGGCGGCCATAGGCTCTTCGATCAGATAGGCCTGGCGGGCACCGGCCTGGATCGTGGCCTCAAAGACAGCGCGCTTCTCGACCGACGTGACACCGGAGGGAACGCAGACGACAACACGCGGACGCGGAGTCCACGGATAGCGCTTCTCGGACGCCTTGTCGATAAAGTAGCGAAGCATGGCCTCGGTAACATCGAAGTCGGCGATGACGCCGTCCTTCAGGGGACGAACGGCCACGATGTTGCCGGGCGTACGGCCGAGCATGCGCTTTGCCTCGATACCGACCGCCAGGATGCGCTCGTCGTTCTTGTCGATGGCGACAACAGAGGGCTCGCGAATGACGATGCCCTTGCCGCGTACGGAGACAAGCGTATTTGCGGTGCCGAGGTCGATGGCAAGATCGCCCGCATAGCTACCGAAGAACATATCCATCAAAGAAAACAACGCAACTCCTGATGTGTTGGATGATTGCTGGAAAACTACTAGCTCATCATACTAGCGCAAGCCCGGCACCTCACTTGCGGTGAAGCGCCGGGCAAAGCTAAATCCCATAAGGTCACTACTGGTTGTCAGCAGCCGAGAAATCCATATCGAGCGAAGAAACGGCCCAGCCGATATGGTTGTCGGAGCGCACGAATTTGACGGTGTACTCCTGCTCGCCGCCCTTGGACAGCGATGCCTTCACCTTGGCGGTCGTCTCGGTCATGGACTGATCCATGCCCTCGACGGACACGGTGGCACCCTGCGGAATCGAGGAGATGATCATCGACTTAGCGTCCTCGGACAGGTTCGAGGCCAGGCAAGACTCGGCCTTTGCGGTGTCACCGTCGCCGGCAGCCTGGAACAGATCGGTAACGACAGACTCCTGAGACGGGAAGCCAAAGCCGCGCGTGTAGGCAAAGCCCAGACCGCCCGCGGCGATCAAAATGAGCAGAAGCAGCACGATGAAGACTTTGAGACCCGTGTGGCGATGGCGACGACGGACCTTGGCCTGCTTACGATCCTGACGGTCCTGCTGGACCATCTCGGACTCGGACAGCGTAAAGAAGCCGGTGTCCGAGGGATCGGGCATAAACTGACCGGTCGCGCCCGTAGGATCGAGAGGATCGACGGCAGGAGCGTCCATCGCGGGCGCCGGAGCCGTGGCCATAGCCGTCTGGGCAGACAGCGCGGCAAGCGAATCGTGCACGCGGGCAAGCTCATCGGCCTGCTCGGAGGTGAGCTGGTAGATGCCATCGGCAGTAGCGGCGTTAAAGGCGTCGAGTGCGTCGGAGGGACGGCCGGCGGCAGAAAGCGCCTGACCCATGCCGGCGTTGAGCGCACGCGTGTCGTCGCGGGGGCCGGCAAAGTCGATAGCCGTGCGGTAGGTCTCCACGGCATCCGCCGGACGGCCGAGCTTAATGAAGCAACGACCGAGCTCGCCGAGCGCGGCGGCAGGAGCCGGATTGGCGCCGTCGATGGCAGCCTGACGGAAGGCGGTTCCCGCGTTGGCATAGTCGCCCGATTGGAACAGCGCATTGCCTAGACCCAGATAGGCCTTGAACGGCGTGGCATAGGAAGCATCCTGCGTAGCAGCAGAGAACGCCTGGGCGGCCGTCGTGTAGTCGCCCACGGCGGCGAGCGCCTTGCCGCGGTTGGTGAGCAGCGCGCCGCGCTTGCCGTAGGTGCCGTCGTTGAGGGCGGCGGCATAGGCCTCGGCGGCCTCGGCATACATGCCCAGGTGCATCAAGGCGTTGCCACGAAGGTGATCGGCCTCGCCCATAATCTCATCGGGAGTCTTTGCCGCCCCAAGCATCTGGGCTGCAGCGGAAAAATCACCCGCGCGGTAAGCGGCGCGGCCCTGTTGGATCAGCTGGCTATTCAAGGAAGTCCCCTTTACTCGTGAACGATCTCGACATGGACGATCTCGTCGCCGGCACGCAGCTGCGAAATCACATCGAGACCCTCGACCGTGGTACCAAAGACGGTGTAACCGGAATCGAGGTTATGCTGGGCACCCAGGCAGAAGTAGAACTGCGAACCCGCGGAATCGGGGTCCATGGAGCGTGCCATGGCAAGGGCGCCATCGACATGGCTGTTGCGCGGATTGGTGGCAAACTCGCCCTTGATGCAGTAGCCGGGGCCACCGGTACCGGGCATGCCGTCGGGGCCCTCAAGACCGGCAGCGACGTCGGCGCCGGACATGTCGCGGGTATTGGGGTCGCCGCCCTGGATAACAAAACCGGGCACATAGCGATGGAACTTAAGGCCATCATAGAAGCCCATCGTGGAAAGCTCGCAGAAGTTCGCGACATGAATGGGAGCGCCCTCGCCGTCAAACTTGACCTTGATGGTACCCTTCGACGTCTCGATTACGGCGCACTCGTCGCCGACAAGTTGATACTCGGGCGTGTAGAGCTCTTTCTTAAAACCAAACATGTGGTTCCTTCCTCGTGCGTTTAAAGCATATTTGTACGAATTGTAGCAATAAGCACGGGCTTACATCAATTGCGCACGTAGGTTATGCCGACTATGGCGAACTAATTTTAGGAACGCTGCTGCGGCTTCCAGGAACCCACATTGGCATCGTACTGGTTCAGCGCGCTGTTGCCGCTCTGCGCGATGGGCGCCAGGATCTCGCTTTGGTGGGAACTCATCGACTCGCCATCGGGAATGGCCAGCGAGATATCCCAGCTCTGGCAGATCACGTCGACGCGCTCATACATCCACTCGGCAAGCTGCTTTAAGTGGGCAATGTCATCCGCATAGACCGTATCGTCCTGTACTTTCAGGTTGTTGAGCTCATCTTGCGTCTTTTTAATCTGGTCGCGCAGGGCGTAGGCACTCTGCGACAGCTCCTGACGGGTGGACAGCGGCGTTCGGAGATAGCCGTTGTTAAAGGAATCGATGACCTCGCCGATCTGGTCCTCGTCAGCGTAGGACACGATGGTCTGATACAGACCGTCGAGCCTGGTATAGAGTTGATCATCGGTGAGCACGGTTTCTTCCTGGACCACCTCGGCAGAATCGCCCTGCTTGGTATCGTCCTCAGTCGCCTCGCCCTTTTGACGCGTGGGGAAGGTGGTTTGTGCAGCTTGGCCAAACTGATCATAGAAGCCAGGCATGACACCCATGGGATCGGTCGTCACGAACCAATAGGCACCACCGCACACGACGGCAAGGACCGCGATGATAATGAGCGGCTTAGGAATATGACGCTTATGCTTGTGATAGGCGTCCTCGTCGGGGTGCAACTTGCGCTTGGGTTTTTGAGCATCGTCATGCAGGGAAACGGACGTGGGAATATCGACCTTGGGGATACCGAAATCCTTATCGAAAGCTGGCAGCACGCAGGTCTCATTGGGGTCGGCGGCGTCCGAAAGCACCGCAGCGGCAGAGGCCGGCGCATGCGGCACCTCGGTATCGATCTGCTCTTGCGTTAGGCGCGGAAAGCCCGCCGTGCGGCCCGCTGCCAGATCGGATGCGGCCGCGTCCTCGGAGAGGATACCCGGAGCCGGGCGTCCGCATTTGGGGCACGTACGATCATGCGGAGAAAGACGGGCACCGCAGCCCTCACAGAACACGAACTCGGTGTGCTCGGGACCATCGCCCGGACCCACATAGGCGTTGCAGTAGGGGCAGAACGAGGCGCCGTCCTCGATAGTCTTAAGGCAATGCGGGCAGATCACGGCATCCTCTTTTCGAAGCAATTCAAACAATCGAGGTTAGAGCATAACATCGCCACGGCCCCACAGGAGCAAGGCACCAATTCAACATCGCCAGGGCGCGTAGTTACTTCTTCTTTTTGCTCGGCATCGAGACTTTGATGCCTTGGGCGGACTTGGTTACGCGAGAGCGCTTGGCTCCGCTACCCTTCTTTTTCTTGGGCTGGGCCTGGGCCACGCCCTCGAGTGCACGGGCCTCGGCCTCGCGGACAGTGCGCGCCTCACGGCGCTGCGCCATATCGGCGGCAACGCGCTTGGCAAAACGCTCCGCCGTCGAACCCGTCGAGCTCACCTTGCCGCCACCGCGACCCAGGCGGACGCGCACACCACGGCCAAAACCAGTTGCGGCATGACGACGACGCGGCTTGAGCGAATCCATCATCGTGGCGAGCTTAAAGAACACCGAGCAGGTAAAGACTACGATGACAGCCAAGATAACCATCTGGCCCATCGACAGGTTGGCAATAGACAGCAGCTTCGGGAATCCGATAACACCCGTCAGGATGCCGGCAACTACAAACACAAAGAGCGCCACACGTAAGGGCGTGAGGGGCTGCGAGATACGCCAGATCAGGCTGACGCTCGCCGCGCACGACGTAAGTAGGCACATCGTAGACAGCGTGAGCTGGTTAAAGCCAAACACGCGCGCCACAAAGATATCGAGCGCCGCGGCCAAAATGACCGCAATCGACGCCGGCAGTGCCCGCTTGAGCACGTTCGTCAGGAACGACCCCTTCACGCGAGCATTGTTGGGCTCCAGGCCCAACACAAAGCCCGGCGCGCCGATGCAGAAGAAGTTGATGAGCGTCATCTGAATCGGCTCGAAAGGGTACGGCGGCAGCGCGATGCACAGCGCCGCCAGGCCCATCGAGAACAGCGTCTTAGTCAGGAACAGCGAAGCCGAACGCTGCAGGTTGTTGATGGAGCGACGGCCCTCGGCCACCACGGCGGGCATCGAGGCAAAGTCGTTGTCGACGAGCACGATCTCGGCCACGTTACGCGCGGCATCGGAGCCGGCCGCCATGGCCACGGAGCAGTCGGCCTCCTTGAGCGCCAGCACGTCGTTGACGCCGTCGCCTGTCATGGCCACGGTGTGCTCGCGGCGCTTGAGCGCCTGCACGAGCTCGCGCTTCTGCTGCGGGGTCACACGACCAAAGACATGGTAGCGGTCCACTGCGGCATCGAGCTTGGCCGGCGTATCGAGCGTCGTGGCGTCCACATAAGCGTCCGCCCCCGGCACGCCCACCACGCGAGCGATCGACGACACCGTACGCGGGTCGTCGCCACTGATCACGTTGAGGGTCACGCCCTGCTCGTTAAAGTAACCGATGGTCTCGGCCGCCGAGGTACGAATCTCGTCGCGGATGGTCACAAAGCCCACGGGCTCGGCCTCGCCCGCCATATCGCCATCGGGCGTAAAGCCGTCCACGCGCGCCACCACGAGCACGCGGCAGGTATCGGCAAGCTCGGCGACACGGTTCTCGACCTGGGCAAACGCACGATCAGAGAGCACAAACTGCGCCGCACCCATCACATAGGAGCCCTGCGCAAACGACGCGCCGCTCCACTTTTTGGAGGACGAGAACGGAATGACCGACAGCGGCTCGGACACCTCGACCGGGCGATCGGCGTAATAGTTGAGCAGCGCCTGGCAGGTCTCGTTGGCATCGGCCGAAGTCGCACGTGCCACGTTAGCCAGCGCAAAATCGAGCACCGTGGTATCGACGGGAACGGCGGCTTCGCCCTCCCCCGCGCCCATGCCAAAGCCCTCGATCGGCAGCGGATACGTGCCCTCGACCTCCATGCGACCCGACGTGATGGTGCCCGTCTTGTCCAGGCACAGCACGTCGACGCGCGCGAGCGTCTCGATGCAGTAGAGCTGCTGCGCCAGCACCTTGCGGCGGGCCAGGCGCACCGTGGCGATGGCGAGCACCGACGAGGTCAGCAGCACCAGGCCTTGCGGGATCATGCCCAGCAGGGCGCCCACCGTGGACAGCAGCGCCGACGAGGGCACGCGGCCGGCCAGCAGCTCGGAGAAGCACCACGAAAGCGCGCTATCGCCCGGGGTTCCCGCGGCATCCCACAGCTCGCTCACACTCGAGGAAAACAACGCCAAACCGAGCGGGATCATGATGATGCTCGCAAACCGCACGATGGCGTTAAGCGCGTTCATGATCTCGGAATTGACCTTTTTGACGTACTTGGCCTCGTTATTAATTTTGGCTACGTAGTTGTCGGCGCCGACATGGATCACGCGGGCGCGCAGCAGGCCCGAGTCGATAAAGCTGCCGCTCATGAGCTCGGAACCTGGCTGTTTCTTAATAAGATCGCTCTCGCCCGTCAGCAGGCTCTCGTTCACGAGCGCCTCGCCCGAAACCACCACGGCGTCAGCGGGGATCTGGTCGCCGCGCCCCAAGCGGATGATGTCATCGAGCACGATCTGGTCCAGGTCGAGCTCCACCTCGGCGCCGTCGCGCACCGCGATGGCCTTCTTGGAGGTCAGCAGTGTGAGCTTATCGACCATCTTCTTGGAACGCATGGATTGAATGACGCCAATAGCAGTATTGAGGAACACCACGAACAGGAACGTCAGATTCTTAAACGAACCGGTCAAAATGACCAGGAACGCCAAGATCACGTTGATCAAATTGAACAGCGTGCAGAGGTTCTCGATGATGAGCTCTTTGACCGACTTGGTCTTGAGCTCCATGTTGCGGTTGATCTTACCGGCGGCGATGCGCTCCTCGACCTCGGCGGTCGAGAGTCCGCGCTCGATATCCGTTGCTGCCATACCACGTCCCATCACGTCGCGTCGGTATAAGAAAAACCGCCCGGACCATGCGAGGTTCGGACGGTCTTACGTTCGATGGTGCCCCATGTTGGATTCGAACCAACGGCCTTCTGCTCCGGAGGCAGACGCTCTAATCCCCTGAGCTAATAGGGCCAACGTTTGGCATTATACCCAAGTGCACCACGGGCTATCAAAATAAAAGAAAAAGCTTTGCAATTCCGAGGAAGACGCGGCACAACGGCTCACTTTAGAAGGCAAAAGCGAATCAGATAGTATAAACTCTCATGCACCATATATACACGGCTCGCGATGCGGGCCGTTTTTGCAAGGGTTATCCATCGAGGTGAGAGGCACACCATGATTGCAATTTTAAAGCAGAGCGCCAGCGACGAGGCCGTCAGCCATATCGTCAGCTGGATTGAGAAAAAGGGCCTGAAGACCGATGTCTCGCGCGGCGAGAACGAGACGATCATCGGCCTGGTGGGCGATACGACCAAGATCGACCCGTTCCTGCTCGAGTCCATGGATGTCGTCGAGCGCGTGCAGCGCGTCTCCGAGCCGTTCAAGCGCGCCAACCGCAAGTTCCACCCCGAGGACTCCGTCATCGACTGCGGCCACGGCGTCAAGATCGGCGGCGATCAGTTCCAGGTCATCGCCGGCCCGTGCTCCGTCGAGGGCGAGAACCTCATCCGCATCGCCCGCCGCGTGAAGGCCGCCGGTGCCACGATGCTGCGCGGCGGTGCCTACAAGCCCCGCACTTCCCCGTACGCCTACCAGGGCATGGGCCCCGCCGGTCTGGACCTGCTGTGCGAGGCGTCCGCCGAGCTCGACATGCCGATCGTCACCGAGATCATGGACCCACGCGACGTGCAGGTCTTCCTGGACAAGAAGATCGACGTCATGCAGATCGGCGCCCGCAACGCCCAGAACTTCCCCCTGCTCAAAGAGGTCGGCAAGACCAAGACTCCGATCTTGCTTAAGCGCGGCATGTCCGGCACGATCGATGAGCTGCTCATGGCCGCCGAGTACATCATGAGCGAGGGCAACGACAACGTCATCCTGTGCGAGCGCGGCATCCGCACCTTCGAGACCCGTACTCGCAACACATTCGACCTCAACGCCGTGCCGGTGCTGCACCACCTGTCGCACCTGCCCGTCGTCGCCGACCCCAGCCACGCCACCGGCTACACCCGCTACGTTGAGCCCATGGCGCTCGCCGCGACCGCTTGCGGCGTCAACGGCCTGGAGATCGAGGTCCACGACGAGCCGAGCCGCGCCTGGTCCGACGGCGCCCAGGCCCTCACCCCTGATCAGTTCGACGACACCATGCGCCGCATCCGAGCCATCCGCGAGGTTGTCTGCCAAGAGACCGTTCAGGAGTAGGCCATGGGTACGGTAAGAAACGCACGCGTTAACCAGGGTGGCCCCAAGTGCGCCGGCATCGTGGGCCTGGGCCTCATCGGCGGCAGCTTTGCCCGCGGCTATGCGCAGGCGGGCGTCCGCGTGCTGGCCTGGGACCCCGATGACGATGTCATGACGGCAGCCAGCATGGGCACCGTTGCCGGCGAGCTCAACGACGAGACGCTCGGCGAGTGCGACATCATCGTCCTGGCTTGCTACCCCGAAGCCTGCATCGAGTGGCTCGAGGCACACGCCCAGGCACTCGCCGACGCCACCGATACCGAGGCCATCATGGGCCCCGTGGTGATCGACACGGTGGGCGTCAAGGGCATCGTGTGCGAGCGCGCCTTTGAGCTTGCCCGCGAGCACGGCTTTTACTTTGTGGGCGCGCACCCCATGGCGGGCACGCAGTACTCGGGCTATGCACACTCCCGCGCCGACCTGTTCCAGGGCGCCCCGCTGGTGCTCATACCGCCCGCGGTGGACGATGCGCTCAAGCTGGAGCTTTTGGGCCAGGTGCGCGAGATGGTGCGCCCCTTGGGCTTTGGCAAGTTCAGCGTGACCAGCGCCGCCGAGCACGACCGCGTCATCGCCTTTACGAGCCAGCTCGCGCATGTCGTCTCAAACGCCTATGTTAAGAGCCCGACCGCTCAGGTTCACCACGGTTTTTCTGCCGGCAGCTACCGCGACCTCACCCGCGTGGCACACCTCAACCCCCAGATGTGGTCCGAGCTCATGATCGACGACGCCGACGCGCTCGCCTTCGAGATCGACCATCTGATCGAATCGCTCGGCGCCTACAGCCGCGCCCTTAAAGACCGCGACCAGCGCTATCTGGAGAATCTCCTTGCCGAGGGCGACCGAATTAAGCGCGCACTCGACGACGAGGCCTCCCACTAGACCACCCATCACGCCAGGTCGAAAGGACCGAAGCTTATGGCGATTACCATCGATATCGACACCGCACGCCCCTACCAGGTGCATGTTGGCACGTTTTTGCTGGAGCAGGCGGGACCGCTCGTGCGCGCCACTGCCGGCGGCACCAAGGCCGTCATCGTTACGGACACCAACGTGGGCCCCCTCTACCAGATGCCCGTTAAGCAGAGCCTGGAAGCGTCAGGCTACGAGGTGAGCATCTGCACCTTCGAGGCCGGCGAGGCCCATAAGCGCGCCGAAACCTATGTTGCCATTTTGGAGTTTGTGGCCGAGCACGAGCTTTCGCGCTCCGACGTGATCGTGGCACTCGGCGGCGGTGTCGTGGGCGACGTGACGGGCTTTGTGGCCGCCACCTACATGCGCGGCTGCAAGTTTGTGCAGATCCCCACGAGCCTGCTCGCCATGGTGGATTCGTCGGTGGGAGGCAAAACCGCCATCGACCTGGCTGCCGGCAAGAACTTGGCCGGCGCCTTTTGGCAGCCGAGTGTGGTCATTGCCGATGTGGGGTGCCTGGCCACCCTCACGCCCGAGCAGTTCGCCGACGGCTGCGGCGAGGTCGTCAAGCACGCCGTGATCGCCGACCCGGAGCTCTTCGCCGAGCTGGAGAAGACCCCGCTCACGCTGGAGCTGCTCAACCGCGACGTGGCCCGCGTAGCGCTCATCATCGCCCGCAATATCGACATCAAGCGCGCCGTGGTCGTCGCCGACGAGCGCGAAACCAACCAGCGCAAGCTCCTCAACTTTGGACACAGCGCCGGACACGCCGTCGAGGCCTGCGAGCACTTTGAGCTCGGACACGGCAACTGTGTGTCGATCGGCATGGGCATCATCACGCGCGCCGCGGCCCTGCACGGCGTTTGCGATGCTGCACTGCCCGGTCGTATTGAGGAACTCTGCGCCCGCCATGGCCTCAAGACCCGCTGCGACCTAGATGCCGATGCCGTCTTTGCCGAGGCGCTCCACGACAAGAAGCGCGCGGGCGACACCATCGACCTGGTGATTCCGCACGGCATTGGCCGCTGCAGCATCGACCGCACGCCGCTTTCCACTTTCCACGAACTCATTGCCGAGGGCCTCGGCCAGAAGGGAGACGCATCCGCATGCTAGCCCGCATCACCCCGTCCCCGCTCAAGGGCACCGTTCCCGCCATCGCGTCCAAGTCGATGGCACATCGCCTGATCATCTGCGCCGCACTTGCCAACGGCGAGACGCACGTCACCTGCAACACCACCTGCGCCGACATCGAGGCTACGGTGCGTTGCCTTACGGCCCTGGGTGCTCGCATCGAGACCGTCGAGGACGGCTTCCAGGTCCACCCCACCATGAAAAGTGTTGAGTTTGGCCTGCTCAAGGCCCTTGCCGGTGGCACGCTTGACTGCGGCGAAAGTGGCTCCACGCTCCGCTTTATGTTGCCCGTCGCCTGCGCTCTGGGGGCAGAGGCCACCTTTGTGGGTCAGGGTCGTCTGGGCGCCCGCCCGCTCTCCCCACTCTCGGACGAGATCATCGCCTCCGGCTGCGACCTACAGGACCTGGGCGGTTTTCCGCTCAAGACGAGTGGACGCATGCGCCCGGGCACCTTTGTACTACCGGGCAACGTGAGCTCGCAGTATATCTCCGGCCTGCTGCTGGCAGCCCCGCTGCTGGCCCAGCCCTCCTGCGTGCAGGTAACCGGCCTCATTGAGAGCCGTCCCTACATCAACCTGACGATCCAGGCCATGAAGGCCTTTGGCGTCGAGGTCAACGTCGAGCGTATTCCGGCCAAGGACGGCCAGCCCGAGGTCACGAACTTCCGCGTGAGCAGCGGCTCGTACCGCACGCCCGGCAGCGTTGCTGTCGAGGGCGACTGGTCCAACGCCGCCTTTTGGCTGTGCGCCGGCGCTATCGGCGCCGACCCCATCACCGTGGAGGGCGTATCCCTGAGCTCCGCGCAGGGCGACCGCAACGTGCTCGCCGCGCTTTCGCGCTTTGGCGCCCGCATCGTGCGCTCCACCAACGCCGCCACCGTGCAGTCCGACAAGCTCGCCGGCTTTGAGATGAGCGCCCACGACATTCCCGACCTGGTGCCCGTCATCTCGGCCGTGGCCTCGCTGGCACAGGGCCGCACCTTTATCCGCGATTGCGCCCGTCTACGCATCAAGGAATCCGACCGTCTGGTCACCACCACCCGCGAGCTCACCGCGCTGGGCGCGCAGGTGCGCATTGCCGGCGATGACCTCATCATCAAGGGTGTCGATGCCTTCACCGGCGGCGTGGTCGATTCGCACAACGACCATCGCATCGCCATGATGGCCGCTATCGCCGCGAGCCGCGCCACCGGCGAGGTCGTGATCCACGGCGCCGAGGCCGTCAACAAGTCCTATCCCGATTTCTTCGACCACTACCGCCTGCTGGGCGGCAAGGTCACACTCGAGGAGGAATAGCATGTCCTCGACCTTTGGCAACGTCTTGCACTTAAGCATCTTCGGCCAGTCGCACTCCCCCGCCATCGGCTGCTCGCTCGATGGCATTCCGGCGGGCATCGCTGTTGACCAGGAGCAGCTGCAGGCCTTCCTCGACCGTCGTGCCCCCGGTCGCGACGAGACCGCAACCAAGCGCCGCGAGGCCGACGCCGCGCACATCATCGCCGGTGTGGTCGATGGACACACCACTGGCGCACCCATCGCAGCAATTATCGAGAACACCAACACGCGCTCCAAGGATTACTCCGAGCTGCGCCGCAAGCCCCGTCCGGGACATGCGGACTTTCCGGCGCGCGTGAAGTACCACAACATGCACGACGTCGCCGGCGGCGGGCATTTCTCCGGCCGCCTAACGGCCCCATTGTGCATCGCCGGCGGCATCGCCCTGCAGGCACTCGAGGCCCGTGGCATCAAGGTCATGGCGCACGTGGCGCAGATTGGCGGCATCTCCGACCTGCCCATGGACGACATGGTCTATCGCGAGGCCGACCGCAAGGCAATCCTTTCGAATGATCTGCCTTGCATCGATGCCGCCGCCGCCGGCCGCATGCGCGAGGAGATCCTAGCCGCGCGCGACGAACTCGACAGCATCGGCGGCATCGTGGAGTGCGGCATTTACGGGCTTCCCGCGGGCATCGGCGACCCCATGTTCGACGGCATCGAGAACCGCATCGCGCAGATCGCGTTTGGCATTCCCGCCGTAAAGGGCGTGGAGTTTGGCATGGGCTTTGCCGTGGCCGCCATGCGCGGCAGCGAGAACAATGATCCGTATCGCATCGATGCCGAGACCGGCGAGATCGAGGTCGAGTCCAACAACGCCGGCGGCATCCTGGGCGGTATTTCGACCGGCGCGCCCGTCATGTGGCGCATGGCCGTAAAGCCGACGCCCTCCATTGGCCGCGAGCAGCAGACGGTGGACATGGACGCTATGGAAAATGCCGAGCTCTCGGTCCACGGCCGCCACGATCCCTGCATCGTCCCCAGAGCTGTCCCCGTAGCCGAGGCAGCCGCCGCCCTTGCCATCTGGGACGCCCTCCTCGAAGACGCAGGCCAGCGCTAACCCGCCCACCCCAGGCAACGATTCACGAAAGGGGCCTCCATGGACCTTGCTGACATTCGCCAGGCCATCGATGGCATCGACACCACGCTCCTCAACAGCTTTGTCGAGCGCATGGACATTGCCACCGAGGTCGCCAAGTCAAAAATCGAGATGGGCAAGGCCGTCTTCGACCCCGCCCGCGAGCGCTCCAAGCTCAACAACCTCGCCAGCCGCGCACCCGAGCGTTACGAGGCGCAGACCATCACCCTGTTCCGTCTCCTCATGAGCATGAGCAAAGCCGAGCAGCAGCGCTACATCAACGAGCTCAAGGGCATCACGGTGTCGCAAAAGGCCCATGCCACGGCCGCAGCCTCCGACACGCCCTTCCCTCAAACGGCCACCGTTGCCTGCCAGGGCGTGGAAGGTGCCTATAGCCAGATAGCCGCGTGCAAGCTCTTCGACGTGCCCGACATCGCGTTTTTCGAGACCTTCGAGGGCGTCATGCGCGCCGTGCGCGACGGCTTCTGCGAGTTTGGCGTGCTGCCCATCGAGAACTCCACCGCCGGTTCGGTCAACGCCGTCTACGACCTGCTCGCCCAGTTCGACTTCCACATCGTGCGCTCGCTTCGCCTCAAAATCGACCACAACCTGCTCGTCAAGCCCGGCACCAAGCTTGCGGACGTGCACGAGGTCTACAGCCACGGCCAGGCCATTGCCCAATGCGCCGGCTTTATCGAGGCGCACGACCTGCACGCCACCAAGTACCCCAACACGGCCATGTCGGCCGAGATGGTCGCCAGCTCCGAACGCGCCGATGTTGCCGCCATCGCATCGCGCAGCTGCGCGGCACTCTACGGCCTGGAGGTACTGGAGCCCAACATCCAGGACTCGGACAACAACTACACGCGCTTTGTCGTCATCAGCCGCGAGCCACGCGTCTACCCCGGCGCCAACCGCACCTCGCTCATGATTACCACGGCCAACGAGCCGGGCGCACTCTATCGCGTACTCGAGCGCTTCTACGCACTCAATATCAACCTCATCAAGCTCGAGAGCCGCCCCATCCCCGGGCACGACTTTGAGTTTATGTTCTACTTTGACCTTGACTGCCCCTTTGGCAGCAAGGCCCTCGACGACCTGCTCGACTCGATCGACGACGTGTGCGAGAGCTTCACCTACTTTGGCAGTTACACGGAGGTGCTCTAGATGACCGATGTCGCCGCAACCCGCCCCTACGGCGTGCTGGGCCGCGTGCTGGGCCACAGCTACACCCCGACCATCTACAAGGAGCTCGCGGGGCTCGAGTACGTACGATTTGAGCGCGAGCCCGAGGACCTCCAGGCTTTTATGACGGGTGACGAATGGGAGGGCACCAACGTGACCATCCCCTACAAGCGCGCCGTCAGGGAATACCTGGACGAGCTGAGTCCACTCGCCGAGCGTATGGGAAACGTCAACACCATCACGCGCCTGCCCGACGGCCGCCTGCGCGGCGACAACACCGACTACTTCGGCTTTCAGTGCCTAGTCGAGGAGCTGGGCGTAGAGGTTGCCGGCAAGAAGGCCCTCGTGCTCGGAGCCACCGGTGGCGCCGGCACCACTGCCAGCATGGTGCTCGGCGACCTGGGCGCCATCGTCGTGCCGGTCGGCCGCACGAGCGAAGTCAACTACGACAACATCGCGCAGCAGTCCGACGCCGCGTTGCTCGTCAACTGCACGCCCGCCGGCATGTTCCCCCACTGTCCCGACGCGCCTTGCACGCTCGAGGGGCTCGATGCGCTCGAGGGCGTCATCGACATTGTCTACAACCCTGCACGCACGGGACTCATGCTCGAGGCCGAGCGCCGCGGCATCCCCTGCATCGGCGGCCTGCTGATGCTCGTGGCCCAAGCGGCACAGGCCGTCGAGCGCTATACCGGCCAGGTCACCCCGCGTGAGCGCATCCAGGACGTAACGGAGCGCTTGTCACGCCGCGAACAGAACATCGCGCTGATCGGCATGCCGGGCTCGGGCAAGACCCGCGTGGGCGAGCAGATCGCCCTGCTCACGGGGCGAGAGCACATCGACCTGGACCGCGCCCTCGAGGAACGCCTGGGCATGCCCTGTGCCGACTATATCGTCGAGCGCGGCGAGCCGGCCTTCCGCGAGCAGGAGACGGCGGCACTGGCCGACATCTCCAAGCGCAGCGGCCTGGTGCTCTCCACCGGCGGCGGCGTGGTCACGCGCGACGAGAACTACCCGCTGCTGCACCAGAACAGCCAGATTGTGATGCTCAACCGCAAGCTCGACGAGCTCGCCCACAAGGGCCGCCCCATCACCGCCCGCGATGGCATCGACAAGCTGGCCGAACAGCGCATGCCGCGCTACCGCGCCTGGGCCGACTACATCATCGACTCACGCGACTGCGCCGCCAACACCGCCCAAGCCCTCCTCGACACCCTCCCATCCGCTCTCTAATCAAAACCACCACAAAGGGGACGGGCACCTTTGTGGTGGTTTTCCAATCGCAAAGGAAGCAACCATGAAAGCACTCGTCATCAACGGCCCTAACCTCAACATGCTTGGCATTCGCGAGCCGGGCATCTATGGCAGCGACAACTACGACCGCTTAGTGCAGATCTGCCAGGAAGCGGGCGCCGCACAGGGCTTCGACGAGGTCGAGGTCTTCCAGTCCAACCACGAGGGCAGCATCGTCGACAAGATCCAGGAGGCCTACGGCAAGGTCGACGGCATCGTCATCAACCCGGCGGCATACACGCATACGAGCGTGGCGATCCTCGACGCCCTCAAGGCCGTCGCCATCCCGGCCGTGGAGGTCCACATTAGTGCCGTCGAAACACGCGAGGACTTCCGCCAGGTGAGCTATGCACGCCTAGCCTGCTTCGCCACCATCACCGGCGAAGGCCTCCAAGGCTACGCCCACGCGTTGGAGCTGCTGAAAGAGCATCTGGAAAAATAAAATGCCAACCCCAACAAACAGCAGCGGCTTGCTCGCGCTCGGCTTCAGCAGCATACAAGATGAAAAAAGCCCAGACCACCAAGCGGTCCGGGCTTAATAAACGATGGTGCTCCATGGCGGATTCGAACCGTCGACCTTGGGATTAGAAGTCCCCTGCTCTATCCAACTGAGCTAATGGAGCAAATAACCACACGCCCAAGCAAGCGCAAGCCTGTCGGGCGCAAGTAATTATAACCTAGTTGAACTGCTCGCGATACGCCTTGCAGACCTCATCGACCGGGCCGTCCATGCGAAGGTCACCCTTCTCAATCCAAACGGCACGCTGGCAGATGCGCTCAACCTGCTCCATGGAGTGCGAAACGAACAGAACCGTCACGTCACCGCTCTGGATAAAGTGCTGAATGCGGGCCTCACACTTCTGCTGGAAGAACACGTCACCGACGGACAGCGTCTCGTCAACGATCAGAATATCGGGCTCGGTAATCGTCGCGATTGCAAAGGCGATACGCGCCACCATACCCGAGGAGAAGTTCTTAAGCGGCATATCGACAAAGTTCTGCAGCTCAGCGAACTCGATAATGCCGTCAAAGTTGGCATCGATGAACTCCTTGGTATAGCCGAGCAGGGCGCCGTTCAGATAGATGTTCTCACGGGCAGTCAGCTCGGGGTCAAAGCCTGCGCCAAGCTCAATCAACGGTGCGATGTTACCATGCACCTTAACGCTGCCCTCGCTAGGCTCAAGCACGCCAGCGATGATCTTGAGCATCGTAGACTTGCCGGAGCCATTGGTGCCAACCAGACCGACAACTTCGCCGCGATGAATCTCGAACGAGATGTGCTTAAGCGCCCTAAACTCCTCAAAGAACAGCTCGTGCTTGGCGAGCTTGATGAAGTACTCCTTGAGGTTGGTCAGCGACTCAGACGCCATGTTAAAGATCATGGTGACGTCGTCGACCTCGACAGCCAGAGGCTGCTCGCTGTAATCAACAACAGATTCAGTCATCACAGCACTCCTTAGATGTAGAGGATAAATTTGCGCTCGGACTTATGGAACACGGTGTAGCCAATAATAAGCGCAAGAACCGCCCAGGCAACGCACATACCAAACGTCATGAGCGAGGGCATAGTCTGGAACAGAAAGATATCGCGCATAAACTGCAGGTAGTTGAACATGGGGTTCGCATACATCAAGATACGCACGAGATGCGGCATTTGCGCAATATAGTCAGTCGTCCAGAAGATGGGCGTAATGTAAGTCCACGCCGTAATGACGACGCTCCATAGATGCATAACGTCGCGGAAAAAGACCGTAAGAGCAGAGAGCATCATGCCCAGGCCCATGCAGAAGCACATAAGCAGCAGCAGGCAAACCGGCAGCAGAATGAGGTGCCAAGAAGGCATAACGCGGAACCACAGCATGACGATGGCGACGGCGACCAGCGAGAAGGCAAAGTTGACCAGCGAGAAGAGCACCTTCTGCACCGGGAAGACCCAGCGGTGCACCTTAACCTTCTTGAGCAGAGGGGCAGCGCCCACGATAGACGTCAGGGCCTGGTTCGTAGACTCGGACATGACGGCAAAGGTAATGTTACCCACGATCAAGTACAGCGGGTACATCTCGGGCGTCATTGAGCCATTGCGGCCCTGGCCAAAAATCGTCGAGAACACGATGGCCATGACGATCATCATCAGCAACGGATTGAGCACCGACCATGCGACGCCCAGAACGCTACGGCGATACTTGATCTTAAAATCCTTGGTAACCAGCTGACGAAGGATAAACGCGTCCTTCTCAAATTCGTTCTTAGCAAACGTCGCAGGCAGACTGCGAGCTTCTTGTTGCTTTGTCTGATCCGACACGGATGCAACTCCTTTACTCGTAATCGTTGACAAACGAACAGTATAGACCCGACGGCCATGTAAACGATTCGCGCAACAAAACTGGAGAACTAACCCACATCTTAGGATGCCAAGCCCAAACGGCTATACTTTCAAGGATTGAATGTATAAGGAGCATTGAGTGAATTCTGAATCCATCGCCGTCATCATCCCCTGCTACAACGAAGCCCTCACGATCGGCAAAGTCATCGACGACTTTCACCGCGAGCTTCCGCAAGCGACGGTCTATGTCTATGACAACAACTCGTCGGACGACACCTCACGCATCGCCACCGAGCACGGCGCCACGGTCCGCTTTGAACCCCGTCAGGGAAAGGGCAACGTGTGCCGCCAGATGTTTCGCGACATCGACGCCGATTGCTACCTGATGGTCGACGGAGACGACACCTATCCCGCCGAGGCGGCCAAAGCCCTCTGCGAGCCTATCCTCAACGGCACGGCCGATATGACCGTAGGCGACCGCCTTTCCAACGGCACCTACGCCGAGGAAAACAAGCGTGCTTTCCACGGCTTTGGCAACAATCTGGTCCGCGCCATGATCAAGTGGATCTATGGCTACAGCTTCGATGACGTCATGACCGGCTACCGCGCCATGAGCCGCCCGTTCGTCAAAACCTTCCCCGTGCTTTCCGAAGGCTTCCAGATCGAAACCGAGCTCTCGATCCACGCCGTCGACCACCGCTGGCGCATCAAAGATGTGCCCATCGAGTACCGCGACCGTCCGGAAGGCTCCGAGTCCAAGCTCAATACCGTGAGCGACGGCATTAAAGTCGTTGCGATGATCGGCACGCTGTTCAAGGACTACCGCCCGCTGAAGTTCTTCAGCCTCGTCGCGCTTCTGTTTGCGGTGATCGGCCTCGTCCTGGGCATGCCCATCGTTGTCGAGTATTTCCAGACCGGCCTCGTTCCGCGCTTCCCCACCGCCATGCTCGCCGCGTCGTTTATGTTCCTTTGTGGTCTGAGCCTTGCAACCGGATTCATCCTCGATTCCGTGGCAAAGGTCGAAAAAAAGCAGTGGGAGGTCAACGTGTACAGCAAATACGCCTACGACGACCAGCTCGGCCACCCCACTTCCAAGCCAAGCGAGAGGTAAACCACCATGCCGCTCATCTCCATCGTCGTGCCGTGCTACAACGAGCAGGAATCACTTCCGATCTTTCTCAAAGAGCTCGATGGCGTCGTTCGCATCATGACCCAGCAAGACCCCGGCATCTCCTTTGAGACAGTCCTCATCGACGATGGCTCGGCAGACAAAACGCTCGCCGTCATGAAAGCAGAAGCCGCGGCGGCGCATCCATACGCCATCCGCTGGCACTCTTTCTCGCGCAACTTTGGCAAGGAGGCGGCGTTACTCGCCGGACTCCAGCACGCAAAGGGCGACTATGTCGCCACCATGGATGCCGACATGCAGGACCCGCCCTCGCTCCTGCCGCAGATGTACGAGATCTTACAAACCGAAGACTACGACAACGTCGCCACACGCAGGACCACCCGCAAAGGCGAGCCTCCCATCAGGTCGTTCTGTGCCCGTATGTTCTACAAGATCATCAACCGCATTTCCAAGGCCGACATCGTCGACGGAGCACGCGATTTTAGGCTCATGAAGCGGCCTATGGTCAACGCCATCATCTCCATGGGCGAATACAACCGATTCTCCAAGGGCATTTACGGTTGGGTGGGCTTCAAAACCAAATGGCTCCCCTACGTAAACGTCAACCGCGTGGCCGGCGAGACCAAATGGAGCTTTTGGTCGCTGCTCCTCTATTCCATCGACGGCATCGTCGCTTTTTCCACGGCGCCGCTCTCCCTCGCCGCCCTCACAGGTATCGTCTTCTGTCTCATCGCTATTCTGGGATTCGTCGTCATCCTAGTAAAGACGCTTGTCTGGGGCGACCCCGTCGGCGGATGGCCGTCGCTCGCCTGCCTCATAACGCTGTTTGGCGGCATGCAGCTTCTGTGCCTGGGAATCATAGGTGAATACTTGGCAAAAGCCTACTTGGAAACCAAGCGACGTCCCATCTATATCATTCGAGAATCCAACGAGGAATCTGATGACACGGCCCAATAACAGCACGCTCAAGAATGTGGCGTTCTACGCCGCCTGCTTCGCATTTTCCGTCGCACTCTTTGTCGCACTTGCAGCGGCAGGGCATGTCTACCCCTTTGGCGACAACTCGTTTCTCACCAACGATCTCAAATACCAATACATCGACTTCTTTGCTTGGTTCCGGCGCGTCCTTTTAGGTGAGGCAAACCTTCGCTATTCCTTCTCGCAAGGACTCGGCATGAACACATGGGGGCTCTATAGCTACTACCTCGCCAGCCCCTTCAACCTGCTCTGCGCGCTGTTTCCCGCAGACAAGCTGACGCTCTTCGTGTTTGTTATCTCCGCGCTCAAACTGGGCTGCATCCACATCAGCAGCGCTTGGTATGTGCAAAAGCGCTTTGACCTGTCTAAGCCCGCCATATTCCTGCTTTCCCTCTCGTTCACGTTTTGCAGCTGGACCATCAGCAACATGCGCAACCCGCTCTGGATCGATTGCCTGATCCTGCTGCCCATCTGCGCCTACGGATGCTACGAGCTCATCCGCAAGCAGCGCATGATCTGCCTCGTCATCGCAACGGCGCTCAATGTCATGTTCTGCTGGTATACGGCCTACATCAGCATCCTGTTCCTCTGCATCTTCGTATTGGTCGAATTTGTCGATTATGTTGCAGAAGAAGGATTTAGTTGGAAGCTCATGCTCGATCGGGCCCTGCGATTCGCCGGGGCCATCGCGCTTGGACTGCTTCTGTCCGCTTGGACCTTTTTGCCGACCATACTTGCCATGTCCAAGGGCGGTCCCGTTCTAGCACTCGGCCCCCTACTTAAAACCAGCCTCAAGTCGCTCATCAGGGGCTTTCTTCCCTGCATGTGGGTAAGCAACGAAAGCACACCGCAGTTCTATTGCGGCATCATCATGATGCTGCTTGCGGTGAGCCTGCTGGTTAACCGCACGGTTTCAATCAAGACGCGCATCGCAACACTCGTCGTCACGATAATCCTGGTCGCAAGCTCCGTTTTGAGCCCGCTCGAGTACATCTGGTGCGGCATGCGCGTTCCCAACGGCTTCTACTCGCGCACGGCTTTTTTGCTGAGCTTCTTTGCGCTGTGGGCCGCAGGATACGCGCTGCAGAAACTCAAAGAGCGGCCAACATTACGTCGAGCCCAACGTCCAGCCATCATCATGTCACTTCTGGCACTCACGGCAATCGAACTATTTGCCAACGCCCATGTTATGTGGAACCAGCTGTACACAGGCTATTCCGAAAAAGCCAACAGCGCCTATGTTGCCACCGCAACCGACACTATAACGGCCATTCAAGACCAGACTTCGGCGTCGTTCTATCGCATTGACCGCACAACCACACGCGTCGACAGCGCCGCCCTCAACGAAGGCCTGGCGCTTGGATACAACCAGTTGTCTTCGTATTCGTCTGCCAACAACCCGAAGGCCATCGCACTGCTCAACTCCCTTGGATACAGCAGCGTCGGCGAATTCTCGACCCGTTATGCCGAGCCTATTCTCGCCGTCGATGCCCTACTGGGAGTCAAGTATGCCATTCCTGAGAACGTACCTGCGGGATACGTTTTAGCCAAGATGAATCAGGCCGACTCCACAAGCGCAGTGTACGAGAACCCCTATGCGCTCAGCATTGGCGTCGCAGCCTCAAGCGATATCCAAAACAGCACGCTGAAGAGCGAGAACCCCTTCGAAAAGCAGAACGACCTCTACAGCAAAATCCTAGGCCGCGAGGTCGAGCTCTATACCAAGATCGAGGCCACGAGCACGGAGAATGGCGATAGCTTAAAGCAATGGAGCGTTACTGTTCCGGCAAGCTCCATCGGGTATCTCTACATCAACAAAGATGCGACCGCCGGCAGTTATTGGCCCGTCGCCCTCACCATCGACCAGCGAACAATCAAAAACGAGGCTTGGAGATTCGACAACAATATCCGACAGATTGCAGGCACATCGGACACCCCGAGCCAGCATACGGTGGCAATCGGAGTCGCGGAGGGCTATACAGACATGCCCCAAGACAATGAGCCGGTCTTTTATGCCCTCAATCTTGACGTTTTCGAACAGATTATTAGCGAGCTTAAGACGAGCGAGTTTATTCCGACGGTTTTTAAGGACGGAAGGATCGAAGGCGAGTATACCGCCAAGGATGACGGCAACCTGCTGCTGAGCGTTCCGTACGATGAGGGCTGGAACGTAACGGTAAACGGAACCACCGCAGAACTAACGCCCGCCGCCGATAAGGGCTTGTCGTCCCTGAACATGCAGAAAGGCGCGAATAGGATCGTGATGACCTACAAGACTCCGGGCGCCCTTGCGGGGCTTGCAGTGAGTCTGGCGACCGCTGCCGCCCTTGTTGCAGCGGGGCTATACGCCAGGCATAAGAAAAGCCGCCGTTAAAGAACGGCGGCTTTTACTCTCGAAAAGTTAATAGCGGCTAGAGCGTCTTGAGGTACTCCCCCAGTTCTTCCTCCCAGTCGGGCATGTTGAACCCGACCGACTCGAGCTTGGACAGGTCGAGCGCGGAGTGGACCGGGCGCGGGGCGACGGGGCCGGCGGCATTCGCGTAGTAGTCGGCGGTCGAAACCGGCAAGACCTTGTCCCCGTTGCCGTTGGCGGCCTCGAAGACGGCGCTGGCGATATCGGCCCAGCTCCTCACGGCACCGGAGCCGGTGCAGTTATAGGTGCCGTAGGGGGCGTGCGTACCCAGCACATGGAAGATGGCGGCGGCCATGTCGCGCGTGAAGGTCAGGCGGCCCAGCTGGTCGTCCACGACGGTGACCTGCGTGAGCCCGTCCTCCGGGTCGGCGACGCGGTCGGACAGCCCCCTCATGGTCTTCACGAAGTTGTGGCCCTCGCCGATGACCCAGCTGGAGCGCATGATGTAGTGGCGGGGGCACCCCGCCACGGCGATGTCGCCGGCGGCCTTGGTCTGGCCGTAGACGGACAGCGGGCTGAGGGGCTCCTCCTCGGTATGCACCTCCTCGGTGCCGTCGAAGACGTAGTCGCTGGACACGTGGACGAGGGTGATCCCGTGCCCGGCGCAGGTGCGGGCGAGAAGCGCCGGCCCCGTGGCGTTGGCCTTCCAGGCGGTCACGCGGCCCTCGGGGGTCTCGGCCCTGTCCACCGCGGTGTAGGCGCCGCAGTTGATGACGGCGCCGTAGAGCGACCAGTCGTACTGCGAATAGGCCTCCGGGTCGGACATATCGAAGGTGTCGATGTCGCAGAAATCGAAGTCCTTCGCCACGCCGCGCTCCTCGGCGAGCGCACGCACCGCATGGCCCAGCTGGCCGTTGCAGCCGGTGACGAGGGTGCGCTTCGGCGCCATGGGGACGACGTCCTTGAGCATCGGGTGGTTGAGGTCGGCCTCGGAGACGGTCGCCTCCGAAAGCGGGATCGGCCACTCGATGGCGAGCTCGGGGTCGGCGAGGTTCACGAAGGTGTAGGTCCTCTTGAGCTCCAGCGACCAATGGGCGTCCACCAGGTACGTGTAGGCGGTGCCGTCCTCGAGCGCCTGGAAGCTGTTGCCCACGCCGCGCGGGACGTAGATGGCCTTGGAGGGGTCCAGCACGGTCGTGTAGACCTTGCCGAAGGTGGCGCTGCCCTCGCGCAGGTCCACCCAGGCGCCGAAGACCGAGCCGCGGGCCACGGAGATGAACTTGTCCCAGGGCTCGGCGTGGATGCCGCGGGTGACGCCCCTCTTCTCGTTGTAGGAGATGTTGTTCTGGACGACGCGGAGGTCGGGAATCCCGAGCGCGCACATCTTGGCGCGCTGCCAGTTCTCCTTGAACCAGCCGCGCGAGTCGCCGTGGACGGCGAGGTCGACGACCTTGAGGCCCTCGATGCCGGTCTCCGCGACGGAGAGGTCCTTCTCGAATGCGATGTCTGCCATATGGGAAAAGCTCCTATCGAAGAGGTTGGATAACCGGGGGCGCCCGCGCGGGAACGCAGGATCATCCCCATGCCCTGCGGCCCCGCGCGGGCGCCCCGCGGCGCGGTACGCCGGGGTTCGGTCTTACTGCCCCTGGGCGCGGTAGCGGGCCTCGGTGGCCTCCTTGGCCGGGCGCCACCAGGACTCGTTGGCCACGTACCAGTCGATCGTCTGCTTGAGCCCCTCGGCGAAGTCGGTGTGCGCCGGCCTCCAGCCCAGCTCGCGCTGGAGCTTCGTCGAGTCGATGGCGTAGCGGCGGTCGTGGCCGGGGCGGTCGGCGACCCAGTCGAAGTCCTCGGGGTCGCGGCCCATGGCCACCAGGATCATGCGCAGGACCGTGATGTTGTTCTTCTCGCCGTCGGCCCCGATGAGGTAGGTCTCCCCCGTGCGGCCCTTGGTGAGGATGTCCCAGACGGCGCTGGAGTGGTCCTCGGTGTGGATCCAGTCGCGGACGTTCTCGCCGCGGCCGTAGAGCTTGGGGCGGACGCCGTCGATGATGTTCGTGATCTGCCTGGGGATGAACTTCTCCACGTGCTGGTAGGGGCCGTAGTTGTTGGAGCAGTTGGAGATCGTGGCGCGCAGGCCGTAGGTGCGGGTCCAGGCGCGCACGAGCATGTCGGAGGACGCCTTGGTCGAGCTGTACGGAGAGGACGGGTGGTACGGCGTCTCCTCGGTGAACTTCGCCGGGTCGTCGAGCGCAAGGTCGCCGTAGACCTCGTCGGTGGAGACGTGGTGGTAGCGGATGCCGTATTTCCTCACGGCCTCCAGCAGGCGGAAGGTGCCCTCGACGTTGGTGCGAAGGAACGGCTCCGGGTCGGCGATGGAGTTATCGTTGTGGCTCTCGGCGGCGTAGTGCACGATCGCGTCGTGGCCCGGGACGATGCGGTCCAGCAGCTCTGCGTCGCAGATGTCGCCAACGACGAGCTCGACCCTATCCTCGGGCAGGCCGGCGATGTTCTCGGGGTTGCCGGCGTAGGTCAGCTTGTCCAGGACGGTCACGTGGACGTCCGGGTGGTTGTTGACCACGTAATGGACGAAGTTGCTGCCGATGAAGCCGCAGCCGCCCGTGACGATGATGTTCTTCGGTTCGAAAAACCCAGACATAAAAATCCAATCTGAAGCAAGTACAGCTTCTTTAGTATGCCGCAGGAAGTGACGACGCGACACTATTCAACAAAACTATCGGACATTTCGGCATGCGATAAGAGCCATAACCTTCGCAGAATTACTCCCCCTAAAAAACGCCTCCGGAATACAGTCTTTGTCGTACCGGAAGACCGAATTCCCAGTTTTATCGCGTAAGTACTTATAGAAGAAGTCCTCCCAGCTTTTAAACTTTTCACTGTCTGCAAACGCTTCTGGCTCTTGCAAAACCGCCTTAACATCTAACCCTGAAATTACGCCGGAGCTCAGCAGAAGCCATTCGAACGACTCGGGAAGACAAACCGTAACAGTATCGCGGTGAATGTCTTGCAGCTTAAGGACGCGGTCCGCATAGCACCCAAATGCCGCTCCGTCCGCAACAACAAACACGCGATCGTCAAGATGCTGATCCAACCAGCGCAAAATCGCGCTGTTCGTCATGGCCGAAGTACAGGTAAGCTCACTGTCAGCGAAATGCCGTTCAAAGAACTGGAAACCAGACTTACTGTCCTCGCATAGAAGGATAGAAAAGTCCTGTTTTGGCGCCGACCGGGAAATAGCATAACGATGATTCCCGCGATCTTGATAAACAGGGATGAAAGAATGGTATTTTCCGCTCGTCTTAATCTTGTAAATCTCATCCACGCTATACGGAAGATTGGGGAAATCAGCCCTTGAGATCAGCACGAAATAATTCGAAGAATACAGCACATGATGGGCAAACTCATCAGAATGAATCTCTTTTAAGCCCTCATCGACAAATACAATCGAGTCATGAACGGACGAAAGCTGGTTTCGCCAATCATAATCGGTCAAAGCGACACAGGGACAATCACATTGTAAGGAAACACCCGACTGCTCGCCCGTTCGCATGTAGTCTGCGACCATGTCAAACAGTGTCGTCTTACCCGTGCCGCTATCGCCACGCACAATAGTGATGTTCCGCTTGATGGTAAATGTGTACTTAGTTCCCCTGCGGCGGGAAATCTTAACGAGATGCGAACCGTTCATAAGCAGTACCTACAGATACGGAATCGACTCGTGAATCAATTCGGCCATGTTGTGAACGATTCGGCCGCTATTCACGACTTTAATTTTAAAATCCTCGCGACCAAAGTCCATCACATGATAGAGATTCACAACGAGCTTGCGATCTTTCGCCATGTCGAGAATCCACTTGGCACAGTTGTCACCACAGGTAGAGGCGTTAAAAATATGCTTACGATCAAATCTCATAAGCAGCAGCGTTTTCACGCCACCAGAAAGCTGGAGTGGGGAGATGGATCCGAGCACAGGGCTTTCGATGACGTTTTCGGAGACAACATCCGATCGATCGACATCTTTAATTATCGAGACTGCATAGGAATCCGTAATCCAAGAAGACCGGTAAGAGTTTTTGAAATATGTCGCTGTGTTGTAAATCGCTTCTGGCATATCGCCAAAGTAGACGCTTAACACATCCACTCCCAATCATATTGTCTTTATGGTCAACGTAATCATAACGAAAGGGGCCACCAGATAAACGGTGACCCCTAAAAGAAAACAAGCTGGCGCTAGTACTCGCGCGGGCTGTTGACGATCTCGCCGGCGGCGACCTTCTTGAGGTGCCGCCCGTAGACCGACTTGCCGTAGGCCTTCGCGGCCTCCTCCAGCTCGGCGGTCGTGATCCAGCCGTTCTCCCAGGCGATCTCCTCCGGGACCGAGACCGGCAGGTCCTGGGAGTGCTCGACGGCGCGGACGAACTCCGCCGCCTCGTGCAGGCTCTCCATGGTGCCGGTGTCCAGCCACGCGTAGCCGCGGCCCAGGGTGACCACGGACAGCGTCCCCTCCTCCAGGTACATCTGGTTGAGCGTGGTGATCTCCAGCTCGCCGCGGGCCGAGGGCTCGACCCTATGCGCCTTGGCGGCCACGTCGCCCGGGTAGAAGTACAGGCCGGTGACGGCGTAGGAGCTCTTGGGCTGGGCGGGCTTCTCCTCGATGGAGACGGCCCTCCCCTCGCGGTCGAACTCCACGACGCCGAAGCGCTCGGGGTCGTCGACGTGGTAGCCGAAGACCGTGGCCCTACCGGACTCGGCGTTCTGGACGGCGCGCGTCAGGTGGCGGCTGAGGCCGTTGCCGTAGAAGATGTTGTCGCCGAGCACCAGGGCGCACGGCTCGCCGGCGATGAAGTCCTCGCCGATGGTGAATGCCTGCGCCAGGCCGTCCGGCGAGGGCTGCTCGGCGTAGGAGAGGTTCACGCCGTAGCGCGAGCCGTCCCCGAGCAGGCGCTCGAAGTTGGGCAGGTCGGTCGGGGTGGAGATGACCAGGATATCCCGGATGCCCGCCAGCATGAGGGTGCTAAGCGGGTAGTAGATCATGGGCTTGTCGTAGACCGGCAGCAGCTGCTTCGAGGTCACGAGCGTGAGCGGGTACAGGCGCGTGCCCGAGCCACCCGCGAGGATGATGCCTTTCATAGGTTGGACCTCCAGAGTTGGGCGTACACAGATTATATAAGTATACGCGAGGCCGAACCTAGGTTGCAGAGCTGCACAAAAGAAGGACGGAGAGAGCCAAGCATGCAGCCTCTTTGGTTCACGTCCTTACGGACCACAAGACTCCAACCATTGGACCATATTTGGTCCACTGCGCTGTTCAGTTAGCCATTGACACAAACACGCACTACAGGGTCGCGGACGAGCTGGATGAGGCGGTGGGCACATAACGGCGTGCGAGGTGACGGAGCGCCTCTACATCCACTCGTACCAAAACCTAGGAGACGGGGAGGTTGCTGGGGTCATTGAGCGAAGGGACGCCCTCTCGTCTCGAGGGACAGACCCCGAGGAGATATGGGCGAACTCGTTTGCCGCCGCGCTCCTCATGCCGGCACAGGTCGTAGCGAAACCCTGGGCGGGCAATTGTAGCATCGGTGAGATGACGGACATACTCGACGTATCCGTAACCGCCGTGGGCCATAGGGTGGAAAACCTTGGGCTGCGATAGCGCAGACCAGCGCGGAAGCAGGTCACCAAAAGGGACACAAGAGGCAATCGACCTCATGGGTTCGGCACAAAGGAGAGCAAACGTCTTCCCCATCGAAAGCGCCCATTTAGACGAGGTCAGGGTCGAATGCTCGAGCGAGGAGCGGGAACGGCGAGCCAAGGCGGCCCAGACCGAGAGCGTGGTCAAGAGGATGGAGGCGGAGAACGACCTTCGGTCCGAACTCGGAAAGGCCGCGCTCAAGTGCGTCAAGTGGCAGCTGGTCGCATGCAACACCCTCGTCGTCGCGTACACCGCCCGTCTCATGTGGCTGCAGCGCGAAATCCCTACCGAGGTGATAATTTCCTGGATGGGCGCGACGACCGCCGAGATCATCGGAATACTCTGGGTGATAGCGAGGAGCCTGTTTCCGTTCCAGGACGAACACAGGTCCGCAGACCTGGAAAAGAGTGGCGGCGGCCGAATCGGCCATCCCAGGAGATAAGGGTCGCCCCAATGGCGGTTCTTTCTTTACGGAGGGGGCCGGGGGATTCGAACCCCTGGGCCTAGGACACACCTCGCACGTCACGTCAATCCGTTCGTTGGGCGCAGCCCCCGCCTAGGACCCTTGCAGCCCCTCCAACAAACAAGACAACTTTCATAATAACCCCCTTGAAGTCAATGGACCCGAAATGAGCAACGACTAGGAAGCAGAGCGCCGCGAGGACCATAACCTGAACCTCAACAGCGACAGAAAGCGTGATGTACGTAGATGTCCTCTTCGATGTTAACACAGCGGAACGGAGCGTCTGACGAACTCATAGCGACACATCTAAGAATGCCAGAAATCACGGAACTCCTCTCTGCATTTATAGCGAGACATGAAGTGAATAAGTACAATGAGCAGTGTCCAACAAACGAAAGGCAAACCATGCGAGTCGTAACAACCGGAGTATGCAGAGGAAACTGGAAAATCTACCAGCAACTTAAAATCGAAGGCGTCCATGAAGCCTCCAGCGTAACAGCTCAAGCGACTACGGACGATAATCGCCGTTTGCCTTTATCCCTTCTAAATTTCAGGGACAATAGCGACGAACCGAACTCGTACGTTCTTGTAATCCCTGATCCCGATGTTCGCACCATCATAATTGAATTAAATGAAATTGATTCAGACGGTCGCACTCTGAGCAGCGACTCTATTTCACTCAATTGCAAGAACATAAAATGGGAGTCTCGTCTTAACTACAAAATAAAACCCGAAATGTGCAGCAAACTTAGAAACTATGATGACGTTTCAGAGTTTGACATGGCAACGATTGATTTTTGGCAGTGTATTGAGGATTCAAACGAATATATCCTTAGGTGTACGGTAAGAACTCCGTACCGTAGCGACTCACAAATCAAGGTTCGCTGCCTCGATCGATCCCTCAACGAAGTCAATTTGACTACCGTCGATTTCGGCTCAAATGTAACAAGCGTTGGATTCGCTGCTGGGAAAAAACAGCTTGAAACGCAGCTCTCAGTCCGAATGCCAAAAGCGTTCGATCGTTACTACTTTATTATTGACGATCAAAATCATCCTTCATTCAGCTCATTCGACTGTCTCACACCCGATAAACTTGGCTTACTTCTAGAAGAAACTAACTTCCTTTTTACCCATGCACAGTTTGATCCTGAATACCCCGAATGGTTCACGGAGCATAAGGCAACCATTGGAGCATTGGAAAAGCAGAGAAAAATAGCCTTTACCAGCGCTCCGAAGTTCAGCATTATTGTCCCTCTTTACAACACGCCTATTCCGTTTTTTAACGATATGGCGGAATCCGTTAAGGGCCAGTCTTATGCAAACTGGGAGCTCATCCTAGTTGATGCAAGTCCAGACAATCAGGAACTAAAGGCTCGCGTTGAGCATGAGGTAGCCCGCGACAACAGAATTAAATCAATTACCCTTGCCGAGAATAAGGGCATTTCCGAAAACACAAATGCCGGAGTAGCTGCTGCTTCGGGCGATTTCGTCAGCTTCTTTGACCATGACGACATCCTTGAACCGGATTTGTTGTTCTCGTATGCCGAGGCAATTGAAAACAATGATAACGTTGATCTTCTTTATTGCGATGAAGACAAACTCATGCCCGATGGAAAGCTGGCACAGCCGTTCTTTAAACCGGATTTCAATATCGATTTACTCAGAAATAATAACTATATATGCCACATGCTTACCATCCGTAAGTCCCTTCTTGACACTCTAGAACCGAATACGAAAGAGTTCGATGGAGCCCAGGATCATAATTTGACTCTCCGGGCCGTTGAAAAGGCAAGGAATGTCCACCATGTTGCAAAAGTTCTATATCACTGGCGCCTAAGCGAAACATCAACCGCGGCTAATGCCGACAGCAAGCCGTATGCCACTATCGCAGGAATCAAAGCAGTTCAGAATCATTTGGACAGGCTTGGGCTCAATGCAAAGGTCGAACAGGCACGTCGTCCCTTTACATATAAAGTAACCTATGCCGCGCCAGATTCCCATCCGCTCGTTTCGATCATCATTCCAACCAAAGATTACGCTAATATCCTCGATAACTGCATTACGTCAATTGTCGAGAAATCCACATACGACAATTACGAGCTTGTGATAATCGAAAATAACAGCACGGAAAATGCGACATTCGAGTATTACGATAAGTTACAAGCCAAATACCCTGATATCGTTCGCCTTGTTACCTGGGAGCACGAATTTAACTTTTCCAAGCTCATGAACTTTGGAGTGGCCCGTGCCAAGGGAAATTATCTCTTGCTGCTGAATAACGACACCGAAGTGATTACGCCCAATTGGATTGAAACTATGCTTGGCATCTGCGCACGCGAGGATGTTGGCGCAGTTGGTGCAAAACTCTACTATCCCGACAACACCATTCAACACGCTGGCCTATGCGTCACGGGCGGCGTGGCAGGACATCTCTGCCAAAGCATGCCAAAAGACAACTGGGGCTATTTTGCACTCAACGATGCGCAGCAAGATTTCAGCGCCGTCACGGCGGCTTGCATCATGACCAAACGAAGCGAATACGAAAAAGTCGGAGGTTTCACCGAAGAGCTTCAAGTCGCATTTAATGATGTTGACTTTTGCCTAAAGCTTCGCGAGATTAACGATCTGATTGTATACACGCCCGAAGTCGAGCTGTATCATTACGAGTCAATTTCTAGAGGCGTTGAAAACAACACGGACAAGCAGATTCGCTTCCACAAAGAGGTCGCGTACATGAATTATCGCTGGGCAAACTACTATGTCGAAGGCGATCCATACATGAACCCGAATTTCACCGTGGGAGAACCTGGAAATCGCTATTACCACTTGTGAGATCCAAATGCAGCCTCACAATAGGTATTAGCAATATCATTGCACTATAGATAAGGGGATGGGACCTCCATTCCCCCGTCCCCTTATTACGGCGACTTAATTTTGAGTTACTGATTCCTTTTTCTGTATTTAGAGAAAGAAATCTCATAGACCATTTCATTGGGGGTTGGCAAGAGGACTATTATGTAAGAAGACTCCAGCAAGCAGTTAAAGCTAATCTGAACCTCGCAACGCTAAAGTTACTGCCAGTTCCTGTTTTGAAGAATGGGAGAAGACTAGAATACGAGCGGAAGGTTATTCCATTGGAGAATGCCATGGAGAGCTACGCCGCCGAAAGCAGAACGCTAGCGAATTTGCGTGACACCTTACTTCCCAAGCTGATGTCGGGCGAGATTGATGTGTCGGGGCTTTAGATCGATTAGCATTAGTCGGGTCGGGTTAGGAATGCGGTTTTGAAGATTGCAGATATTTTATCCAATCACATTGTTCCTTTCGAGACGGAGGACATGAAGCTCAAAAGCCTCTTTAGCTTCTTTTTGCATCTTGCACCAACGATCAGCAGTTCGAGTGCGGGTGATATCCCGAAGGCTGGACTTGCTCGGACTTTGGCAAGCTTTCTTCGTGAAACGAGAATTCAGAATGACTCATTCCGATTCTATACGTCCGGAAGCATTAACAAAAAGCAACTCGAGCGTTATTCCCTATCCAGTTCTTCGACGGTGTCACGGAAAAGCAAGTGTTTCATCTGCAGCAGAAAATCTGCTGACGAATGCAAATGAGCTGTTTGCTAAGACATTTGCGCAATTCAATTGCCCACAGCAACGTGTATCTATTGAATAACAACCGAAAGTATATTCTCTTCGACGACTTCAATACCAAGCAGAATCGTTCAGCGAGAATATTGCTTTCGCAAGGTGATTTAAAAGTTTTGAAGAAATATTTACGCTGAATAATCGGTCTAGAAGTAGGTGGCGTAGATCGCGTCGAAAATGTTGGTGTAAGGGTGACACCCTAGCGCCCGTTTAACGAAAAACGGCCTTCGTCCTAGAATCTGAAATCACCACAACAACAGGTTCTGGGAAAGGACGAGGACCGCTATGGGAATCTTATCAGACCCGACGCCGGACATGCTCGCCATGCCCCGTTTCGACGACGGCGCCATCGACATGCAGGAGCTGCTCCGCAGACTAGCCGAGCAGGTCGTGAACGCCGTGATGGACGCCGAGGCCGACCAGCTGTGCGGCGGCGGGGCGAACAGCCGAAACGGCTACCGCGAGAGGTCGCTCGCCACCTGCGTCGGCACGCTGACGCTGCGCATCCCCAAGCTGCGCTCCGGCAGCTTCTTCCCTGAGGACGTGCTCGAGCGCTACCAGCGCGTCGACCGCGCCCTCGTGGCCGCCGTGGCCGAGATGTACGCCACGGGCACGAGCACCCGCAAGGTGCAGAGGGTGGCCGAGAAGATGGGCGTCTCCAGGCTCTCGAAGGACCAGGTGAGCGCCATCGCCTCGAGCTTGGACGCAGATATCGAGGACCTATGCGGAAGGCCGCTCGGCGGCTCGCCGGTGCCCTATGTCTGGCTCGACGCGACCTACGTCAAGTGCCGCCGCGAGGGGCGCGTCGCCTCCACCGCCGTGGTCACCGCCATCGGCTGCGATGCGGGCGGCTGGAGGCGCGTCCTGGGCGTCGACGTGGTCGACACCGAGTCCTACGACTCGTGGCTCGCCTTCCTGCGGGCTATCCACTCGCGCGGGGCGGCGGGCGTGCGGCTCGTCGTCTCGGACGCCCACCCGGTGCTCGTCCGGGCGCTCGGCGAGGTCTTCCAGGGCGCCGCGTGGCAGCGCTGCGCGGTCCACCTCATGCGCGACTGCATGCGCGAGGCCGGCTCCTGGCAGCTCAGGCGCCGCGTGGGCAGGATCGTGTCGCAGGTGTTCCGCGGGCGCGACGCCGCCACCGTGACGGCCATGTACCACGCGGCGTGCGACATGCTGGAGGGGTGCTGCCCCAGGGCGGCGGCGGTGCTGGAGGAGGCCGAGCCCGACGCGCTGGCCTACCTCGACTTCCCGCCGACCCACTGGAAGCGCCTGCGCACCAACAACGTGCAGGAGAGGACCAACCGGGAGATAAAGCGCAGGTCGCGCGTCGTGCAGGTGTTCCCCTCCACGGGCTCGCTGGTGCGGCTCGCGGGCGCGGTCATGTGCGAGCAGGACGAGATATGGCAGGAGTCCAGGTACTTCTCGGAGGTGAGGATGAACGAGCTCTACGATGACGGTCGCACTCGGGGAATCGACGGTCCCGTCGAGTGGGCGCGGCTTGAGGCGGAGGCCAGGAAGATGCTCGAGTCCGGCCTCGAGCTTGCGGACAGGGTCGAGGCGGCATAGGATATCAACCGTATTCCAGATTCCAGGACGCCGGGCCGACTCACTTCGGATCGGGCGCTACACCAACTTTCTCGACACTACCGTGGCGTAAATGGACGATGTGGTTATAACGGCAATTGCGACAGCGGGTTCTCAACTCGCCACTCTCGCTGCAAAAGGAACAGCTATTCAAATCGGCGCTGACGTCCTACGAGAAGCTTCAGAGTGAAATATGGAGCCTTTATGGAGCCATCAATATTCCCTTGCTTGACCTCGGCGAGCTAAACCCGATGACCAACCCGTCGCAGATTATCAGCAACGGGTTGAGAAAAAGTAGGCCGCAAGACAGGACCGTGCCGATGCGCTCGCCGGAGTGGTAGATTTACAGCGTCGACTCGCCGACCCTGAGGTCGACCTTGCGGTCCGCAGAACCTGGTGTACCCCATCGCCGCCTTGTGCTCGCGGGCGCACTGGACTTTGTACTCGTCGTGCAGCAGTCGCAGGTTGACCCCGACCTTGGCCATTTCCGTATGGACGTACGACCAGTCGAGCTCCTCGAACACGCTCTCGCGCACGTTCCTTTCCGGGTGGAACAGGCTGTAGACCTGCTCTTCGCCCAGGTCCTTGACCTGGATCCACGTGATTCCCCGCTCGTCTGCGATGTCGAACACCTGGAAGACGCTGCCCATGGACATATGCCTGGTCTTGGCGATCGACCTCCTCGCCATGCCCTGGTCGCGGAGCTCCATGATGAGCTTCACCTTTATCATCCTTGCCATGTGGTTTCTCCTTCCGTCGATCGGTTGCATGGCAAGCAGATTCTACGGAAGGGACAAAGAGACACGGAAACGGCGGAACGGGTGATACGGAGGCAGCGAATCCGTGAAATGATAGGCGATACGGAAAACGCGAAACGGGTGCTATCCAGAGCGCGCAATACTCAATTTGACCACAAGAAAGCGATAAGCGACCCTTTGACTGAGGTATGCGCGGATGCAATCCGGATGAACCTGAGCCAAAAACAAACGACCGCTAACCGCAATAACCAGAAGAACCGCAACTAAGTTAAAATCATTAACTTGCGGATCCAAATGGCCTGCGCGCAGATTGTATGCCGCTTTTCAGAGATGAATAATTCCAACGGTATGCAAAATAGCTCTCGTAGGCGATTCTTTGAGATTTCCACCATTCGTCGTACTCTTCCCATTTCGTTTGCTTTATTAGATCAGATAGCTTGCCGTACGCATCGTGAAGAAAATGCTTCGAGAATCTTATGCCTGACTTATGGTGAAACACTGCAGGATGTGTAATAACTTGCTCGTAAGAATACTGCGTTGTGTTGTTTCGTGATTCTTTTGGATCGAAATAATCAACGAACTGAGGGACTTCTCTGCAGTCATCGAGAATATGGAGCAAATCACCATGGCAAATCTTGTTTCGAATATGCTCACAGTAAGCATCCCACCACTTTTTTGTATCGCCTGATAAAAGCCCTTTACCTTTTGCACAATTGATGACTGGCCTCAAGGTTTGTTTTCCGAACATCTCATCGTGGTCTTCTCGAATTGATGGCACATCTTCAAGATTCGAAACGACCATTCTTAAAGCAAATTCAAGAAGAACAGACGTGCTAATGATTGCAGCTTGGTAGTTTCCGCATAAATGAGAATTACACGCCTCGAACCATAGGTTATTGAGGGAGGGCTCAACCCAAGGGAGGGCTGGCGGCAAATCTGAGCCGTTGCTATTAACGCTTTGTGCGAACATGCCAGCTGCATTCCCTTTTTCAATATACCAAACCTCTATCATGGGCAAACCTTTACATGTGATGGAAGAATAGGAGTTTAACGGCACGGACTCGGAACCTATTAAGCATTAGGTACAAGATAATATATCGCGCAGCTGATAAATCAGGCAAATCTCGTTATCCCGCGCCTGTACGACCTGGGGCAGGCGAGTGCCCGGTCCTCTACAGCGACCGGGGCGCCCGCTACCGCTGGCCCGACTTGATCGAGATATGCGGGCGGCACGGCGTCTCCCGCACGATGTCGAGGAAGGCAAGGACGCCGGACACGCGCGGATGGAGGGGTTCTTTGGCACGCTTAAGCAGGAGTTCTTCCATACAGGGACTGGTCGGGCGTGAGGGTAGAGCGGTTCATGGAAAAGCTGGACGCGTGGTTGGTCGACTATAACGAGTAGCGGATCAAACTCTCGCTCTTCTGGAAGAGCCCGAGCCAGTACAGAAAGGCGCTAGGCCTGGCAGCCTAACGCCCCAAGATTCCTACCGCACCCCCGTTGCTTGACCCCTATCTTTTTTAGACACTGAAAAATGAACTGTAATAAGAAACGGTATCGCTACCGACCAATCACACAACACAGGCACGCAAAGAAAGACATCAGAATCATGACTACAGGAGGAATGACGGAAGAAAAATAAAACCGCTGCGACACGCAATCGATTCGGGCCCGAGGTGCACACAAAGAAATGAACGCCGGAACAAGTACCGGTATCAAATATCTCGGTTGTACACCTGCTACCGAAGTGTCACCAACGGGCGTGTAACCGACATAAAGCGCCATGCACACCAAAGAGACACTTGCGACAACAAGCGCAAGGATCCACATACGGAGGGCAGGGGTTACAGGGTTTTTAGAGGAATCACCTTCGACATTAAAGGCGCTCGTATAAATACAGAGAAAGGGCAGAGTGGAAAGAAATGGGAGCGATACAACAACATTGCCCATATATGCATACGAAAGAGAGTAGTCATTCGATGAAGCGGGCGCGAGCAGATTGACCATAAAACCGAATAATGTACCGAGGAATTCCATCGGATTATTCAGAATGTAGCGTATTTGTCCTATTCCGCTGACCCCCTCGCCTCCCCTCACATCTCCCGCCTGCACAGCGGGGGAAAACAGCATCGGTAAGGTAAAGCTACACACCATTAGGATGCCGAACAAAATCACCAAAGCCACATATAACTTCCGTTGCTTCGAATTCCTAAATTTCGAAGCAGGCATGAACAGCATCATTCCAATTAACGGAAAATAAACAGCTTTTGCAGACAAGCCCAAAAAGAAACACGCTGTAATTGCGAAAACGCTTAATGGCGCCAGCCTCTCATCAGGCTTCGACAACTCCCTTAGAACCAAAGCAACTGCAAGCAATAAGAAGCTAGTCACCCACGGATCATAGGAATAGTTCGATGCAAGATAGACAGCATAAGGAAGTAGGGCAACCGTCGCAATCAAAGATTTCCATTTCGGAATATAGAGGATTGCAACGGCGGTCACGACAACATAAGAGAAAAGGTTGAACAGCCTTCCCAAGGCAAAGCCCGTAAGTAATGGAAGGGACAACAACCTCCCCAACCAAAGACCGAGAGCGCAAGGAATATAGGAAATGGTCGAAATGTTCCTCAACGATTCACCGGTCACCGCAGCTACAAAACCAGGGGAACTATAAACTTCCCCTGAAGCCAACTGGGACAAATGGAGGTCATTCAGATCCATCTCCGCGTCATGCACCTCATCAAACTGAAGACTGTTATTTTCCACCCATGGAACCGCAACTAATTCAATTTCAGACCCGGTGAAGACAGGATCCCCCATATAGGACAGGCCCAGAGAACGAGCGTAATGGATCTGATCGTCCGGAGAAACAGCAGTGAGGTTCGGTAAAGCTGAAATCAAAAAACAACCTAGTGAAAGCGCGGCGATGGAGAAGGAGACTACGGTCTTGTATAGACCCGGTTTCACAATAAACCAAGGAGCGACACCTAGAATAATCACAATGCAGAGGTGAACAGTACGCACAAATGATGCTCCAAGAAACGGCATCAGTACAGTGGACGCAACCGCCAACAGACCATTTACGGATAGAACGACTATGCACAAAACAACGATGCCCAGAACAGGGTTTGCAGCAAAAAATGCACGCGCCCTTCCCTTGTTGGCCAACGCGGGCTTTTTCACAGCTAGCAAGATAAAGGAGCTGCTGATAAATACAGCAAAGAAAAAGAGTACTATTTCTTTTTTACTCCAATCCATTATAGATAGCACGGACCCCTCTGGCGTACCCACCACGGTTCCGGCTTCAAGTAATATAGAAAAAAGAGCCGAGAATGCACAGACACTCAAGGCAAGACGAGGAGAAGCCTTTCCGAACAGGGTGCTTCGCTCGGAGGCAAGATAAAACCAAGCAAGAACCGCTAAACAAGCAAATAACGCAAGCTCCATGCACCAATAAAAGATTGCCGCCGTGACGTCATAGCGAACAAACAGCACTGCACCCGAGATAGCAAGCAGTACAAAGCACACAAGCGGAAGCGCGCTCAACCGATACCCATCGGAACATCTCCGTATTTGCGTCTTAGCCATATGAGCATGGCCGTGAACAATCGGAATCATCAAATCGTCTCCTGTCTGAATCTACACTATGACCGTACGGTGAACATCAAAGAACACGACGGCGGAACCGTTAGCGATACCATTTTTCAACAAGGCGGCCATCCCTCCCGCAACCCAAGCCGAACACCGTCTATTGTCTGTCCGCTCAGCAGTCTCTTACTATTTCCTTCTCGATAATCGCAAGCCGCTAAGTCAGATCCTTTATGCTTGCTGCTTGCTTCGTCACGATTACGCTAAGCATCAGCGAAAACGCAAGGAGAAGAAACAGATCAAGGAAGAACACGAAGTTAGTGTTCAACACGAAACCAAACAATTCGCCAATTGCTCCAATGGAACCAGGGAAAATAGCAGCGATGAGGATTATCACCGACAAGGACAGCCAGAAAAAGGAAAAGCGTAAGGGCAACTTGCCCTTGGATACGAGACAGATCGCGCAAACGAAGAACACAATCGCAACAAAGTGAGGAAGAGACACAGTCTCTCCTTTCGAGGGGCGAACGAATAATAGATATGACAAATTTAACGAAGCGCTTGCTCCTCAACAAGTTGATTAATCCTCCTGCGCAGCTTCGAGATGCTCACCGTGTTACTGAACTCTCGATACAGGAGCAATACAATCACGTAGAGGAACACGAAGTTTGCCGGGCTTTCAAATCCCAAAAGTGAAGACAGCCAAAAGGCAACTTGTGGGAAAGCAGCCAGCACAACGAAACTGAAGGCGAAGAAAAGCCAGAACACAGAATCCAGCACTTCAATCTGCGCCTTCCTTAGCTTCCTGATGACAAAATACAAAACCAAAAGAGCCCCGAGCAGGAGGACGGCCCTAAGCACAATAGACATTATTCAATCACCTAAACCACTGAACGAAGAGAATGGAGATGCAAGCGCGAGCCATATAGGCAATCGATTTAGGGATGTTCAAATAGCTCTCCCCTGCCTGCCTCTCACGCATCTCAACCTGAACTTCACGAACCTTAGCACCCTTCTTAATCAGGTACGAAATAGACTCGGGCTCTGGGTTCAAAGAGTCGTCGTTTGCAAAAAGCTCGATCATCTTCCTGTTAAACATACGCATGCCAGAAGTCGGATCTGCAACTCGCTTGCCGGTAGTGAGCTTGATCGCAACCGTAATGATGCGCGAGCCGAGCATGCGTGCAGAAACCTCTTTACACTTGTTTACAAAGCGCGAGCCGATAACGATGTCGGCGTCCTCGGCGATCGCAAGGTCGAGCATCTTGGACATATACTCCGGGCAATGTTGGCCGTCTGCATCAAACTGCAAAGCATAGTCATACCCATTGCGCAGCGCGTACTTCATCCCCGTCTGGAATCCAACTGTAAGACCAGAATTGACCGGAAGAGTGACATGATTGAAGCCACGGTCGAGACAGATTTGCTCAGTTGCATCCTTGGAACCGTCGTTTACCACGAGATAATCGATATCGGGCACAACAGAAACAAGCTCGTCAACTGTTCTCTCTAGAGATTCTTCCTCGTTATACGCTGGCACAATTACCAACACTTTTTTACTATTCAACATCCGCCAATCTCTCATAGACAACTCAACAAGAACTCGCCGCTACAATTGGTTGCTCTCCTGACCTCGGCGATAGAATTTAAACAACAGCTTCGCAATAAAAGAAGGCCAAAACCGCTCGAGCATCGCGAGGTCCTCCTTTTCTCGCGTGTCATCCTTAATTAAGGCAGATGTCTCAGATTCTTGATGAATACGGTGGTGCATCATCACCTTGGAATCATAGTAAAAAGCACCAGGCAGCTTTGAAAAGCGCTCCCATGCCGCCCAATCGAGATTCGAGCGGAATTCTGCAATAAACGGAGGCCTAGGCAACTTGCTCATATTCAACGTTACGGACGGGCAACAAATTGCAGATCCGCAAGACAGAATTCTCCTACGCATCCATCTGGACGTAGCAAATCTTCCGTCCCTAACGGGAGTAAGCATCAGGCGTTTGATTCGAAGTAGCTGGTTATCGTCAACCTTGGCACCATTCCTCAACTCACCATAGTTGGTAAAGAAGATGAGCAGATTGTCCATCTTATTCGCAGCAGTTAGAAGATGAGCCGCGTACTCAGGCTCATAGGTATCGTCCTGGTGCGCAACGGTGACAAGAGAGGTGTCAGCGCAACTTACTGCGTAATTCCAATCATCAGCGATCCCAGGATTTCCATCCCGAACGTACAACTTAACGGAGTATCGCTTAGCAAGCTCACGCGTTGCATCGCACGGAGTCGAAGTGGCAATCAACACGTTGGTCTTTACAGTCTGCGCAAGCAAGGATTGAAGGCACTCTTCAAGAAAGGGGCTCTCTTTGTACGCGCAGAGCACAAAGGTATGGTCAGAGGGACCAAATGTCATGAATCGCTCCCGTTTAATCGTATAGGCATGCCTGTTCATTATACGTTCACCTTTGCACTCGTTGAAAAGGGCACTAAAATTACTAAGGTCTTTCGAACGAACGCTTCGCACGAGAAGGGAGCTGCATGCCCAACGTCCCCGTACCCTTGAGCACGAAAAAGAACACGCTCTGGAACGCCGCTGGTTGCATTTTTTACCTTGGATGCCAGTGGCTTACAACCGTCCTGGTCGTTGTTCTGTCGACCGACTACAGCAATTCCGGAGCGCTTGCATTTGCCATGTCCGTTGGCAGCATGTTTGCCTCCGTCAGCCTATATAAAATGAGGACCTACCAGGTTTCCGACATTTCCTGCGAGCATTCCGCAAATGACTATATTGGCTTTCGCTTAGTATCGATTTTATTCAGCTTGATCATGAGCTGCATCTACGTCGCTGCGATCAGCGACAACGTTTCCTTCCTGATCGCCACTTTTGTATTCCTCGTTTTTAAAATCGATGAGACCTTTGTCGACGTGCTCTACGGAGTCGACCAAAAGGGACAGCGCATGGACTACATCGGCAAATCCCAGTTCATGCGCGGAGTGCTATCCCTCGTCGGCTTCGTCGCCCCACTCGTAACGATCAACTCGCTGCCCGCTGCGATCATCGGTATGGCGTTTTGCTGCATGCTCGTGACCCTCTTCTACGATCTCCCCCACGCAAGACGATTTGGGGATATCAAGCCCAGCTTCGCTCACGAACATCTTGTCGAACTCGGAAAAGCATGTCTTATGCCGACAATCGCCAATTTCTTAGCAACGTCCATCGTTTCTATTGTCCGTCAACGCTACGGCGTTCTTGCCGGACAAGAACTCCTAGGAATTTACGCCAGCATCGCGACTCCCGCAGTTCTTATACAGGCAGGCGCGACGTATCTCTACAGTCCGCTTATTGGCACCCTAGCACACTCTTTGCAAAATGGAGGCGCAACAGCTTTCAAGAAGAGCTTCTTCAAGGTATTCGGCTTGCTCTTTGCATGCATGGCAATAGTTACGATTGGATTCTCATTCGTTGGTGGCCCCCTGCTCGAACTCGTTTACGGAAGCAAGATCGAGCCCTACCTGTGGATATTCCCATATGTTCTTGGAGCCACAACGTCAATCGCCATCCTGCTCTACGTAAACGACTCCCTCCTCATCATGCGCGACGGGATCACCCAAATTATCATCAACGCTCTTTCATTCGCCGTTATCGTCCTTGCGGCGGATTACCTTATTACCGCCTTCGGCATGAACGGCATCAACGTGGCCATTATTGCCGCATGCGTTCCCGCGGCGGTTGCGGGTACCATCAGGATTGCCACGAGCAAATAGGCTTCGCCATCCGCCCCTCCCAGCATACCGCAAGCCGCTCCCGTAGACACACAGGCGCTTCACTCGAAACGCACCTAAACGCTGGAAACATTTGATTACATTGGAGACGCCGCACACGTATGCCTTCGGGAGTGGTAGCGTGAAGTGCGCGAGTGGGTTGACGTTGGCCTGACTGTGACGACGCAGGTTTGTTGTGTTCGGAGTTTGGTGGGTGGTCCTCCGAGTCCGTGGTGACTATATTCCCTTTCTTTGTTAGAATCATGGCTTGTTGATAATGCTTTGGAGAACAGATGAATCTTCTATATACGGTCAATGAGGCATTTGTGCCGCAGCTTGCAGCTTCAGTTGCTTCTGTTTGTGAGAACTCGTCTCCCGATGACGCAATTCACTTTTTCGTATTCTGCGACAAGGTGTCACAGACGTCGAAAGAGACGCTGCGTTCTTTTTTGAATAAGTATTGTGTCGAGATCGATTTTATTGATATCGATGGTTTCATGGAAGCTGGCTGCATTGACTTTGATACGCAGGGTTGGAATGAGATCGTACTCTCTAGGCTGCTGTTGGCAAGGTTTTTGGTCAGCGATATTCAACGCGTTCTCTATCTTGACGCAGACACAATGGTCAGGGGGAGCCTCAAGGAGCTCTGGGACGCTCCGCTGAACGAGCACGGCTGCATAATTGGTGCATGTCCTGAGCCAACTGTATCGTCGAAACGCATGAAGGCCCTTGGACATGGAGGAAAGCCGTACTTTAATGCTGGAGTCCTTTTGATTGACCTTGAATCCTGGCGTAGAAATGAGATTGAAAAGCAGCTACTAGAGTGTCTGAAAGAGCGGGGAGCCGAGCTTTTTGCGAACGATCAGGATGCGATAAATCTTGTCCTTGATGAGCGAATCATGCCTCTTCCAGTAAAGTATAATTATTGCAACTCTTTCTATTATTATCCGCTTTCGATGCTGAAGCGGGTCTCCCCTTGGTTCGATCCCGACCCACGCCGGTATTCTGAGTGGGTAAGCAACCCCGTTATCGTGCATTTCCTTGGTGAGGACCGTCCTTGGAGATTGGGCAATACGCATAGGTATTCAAATGAGTATCTCCAAAACCTCTCTTTGACTCCATGGAAGGGACAAGGCATGGAAGATGGCTGGCATTTCTACTATGCTGCTTGGTCTCTTTTCAATATGCTGACCGGTCCTTTCCCAATGCTTAGATACCGCCTTATTACAAATATGATTCCCTCTGTTATGAGATTACGTGCAAGAGGTAAGAGGAATCGCTGATGGCGGGATATTTGGGCCGCACTTCTGGGCCGCACTTCTGAGCCAGCTCTTGTTAAGGAAGAGTTGTCAATTAAACAGAATATGGTTTAATATTCAAGGTGCAAATTCGTAGATTCGCGTCACATATAGTTGGGAACAAATGTTCAGGGCAAGCCACGGTTGATGTATACTAAAGTGGAACACGGAGTGCATCCGGTATTGCCCTTCACCGTTTATCTTTTTGTTGCGCTTTCGCGCCATACGACAGCCGTCTCGACAGGGAAGGCTATCGTCATATTACAAGCCTAGAGCCCGCTACTTACTCAGGATGGCTTCTGTCTATCTCATACGTTTTGTTTACTATTATTTTCAGCCGATAATTCTGATCCCAAAGTATTCTGTGCTTATATTTATTTGGTCATTGCTGTAATCTTTAGCGATATCAGCACTTCTTGACATCTCCTATGAAAGACTGTCAGAAATTCTCAACAATATAAGATTACATATATAGCCGAAAAACTAGAGCCGATATGCAACTAGATTTGCATATCGGCTCTAGAACGTCTGTAGACCCATTACATGCACAAAACGTCAAGGACAATTGCATTTAAGCCTTCGCCGTAACCTTTACCGGGAACGGCCCAACGTCCATTTAGGTCCGTTGTCTTGGGAGCACACCCACGGGAAACAAGATTAAAGCGTGGGTCAATACACGGATTATTCAAAGGTTCAGTTGTTGCGTACGCTTTTAAATGCTGCGCTTGAACTCTAAGCCCTTCTCTAACGGAAGAAAAAGTATATCCGGGATTTCCAGGACCGGTGGCTCCAACGCCTCCAAAATTGCACTGATTTGCCTGGACCAAATTTCCAAATCTTAAATAGCCCGTCTCTTTCATGACTTGAGCATATAAAACTTCAGGACATACTCCCTCAAATGAGGCTTCTTCGTAAAGAATCTTACAAAACTCATCAATAGATGCGCTGCCTTTGCTTTTATACACGCTTGTTGGATAAGTTTGCCTCCCAACAGTCCTGCTGTAATGAGCGGCAGCATCCTCGTAAGAAGTGAAAGGCGGGGACATTATATAGCCCTCAAATCCAGTCATGCTCGAACCATTACGATGCTCTTTCATCCCATATTCGAGATAGTGGAGATAATACCCTTTTAAATTACTTCCGTAAGCCTTCCTAAGATCGAGATATCTCGTTTTATAACTATAAACGTCGAACGCCTCGGAGCCGCGGCGGCCCTCCGACATGCCGTAGTTGATGAAGTGCCGCAGGACGGCTGAGTCGTCGACCACAGTCACGCCGCCGTAGGTCGACTTAGTGAAGGCCTTCTCGACGTCGCCGTTGCGGGAGAGGTAGAACTCGGGGTCGTAGACGGGAGCGTAGTCCACGCCGCCTGCCTTGGTTGCGGCGCCCTTGAGCTTCGAGCAGCCGGTGGCGTGGCGCCCCTCCTTCTTGCCGTACATAAGGTAGTGCGAGTAGTAGCTGGCGAGGTCGGTGCCAAAGGCGGCGCGGAGATCGGGGTACTCATTGTAGTAGCTCTGCACGTCGAACGCCTCGGAGCCGCGGCGGCCCTCCGACATGCCGTAGTTGATGAAGTGATCCAGGACGGCTGAGTCGTCGACCACAGTCACGCCGCCGTAGGTCGACTTAGTGAAGGCCTTCTCGACGTCGCCGTTGCGGGAGAGGTAGAACTCGGGGTCGTAGACGGGAGCGTAGTCCACGCCGCCTGCCTTGGTTGCGGCGCCCTTGAGCTTCGAGCAGCCGGTGGCGTGGCGCCCCTCCTTCTTGCCGTACATAAGGTAGTGCGAGTAGTAGCTGGCGAGGTCGGTGCCAAAGGCGGCGCGGAGATCGGGGTACTCATTGTAGTAGCTCTGCACGTCGAACGCCTCGGAGCCGCGGCGCCCCTCCGACATGCCGTAGTTGATGAAGTGATCCAGGGCCTTATCTTTTCTTCCGTTTGCCCATTCGTTAACATCTGGATACTTATTGAGATAGTAGTCGACATCGAAAACAGACGAATAATCAAGCCAAGAGGATTTGGGGAACTGCGCGATGATGGCATCCGCATCAGCTTCTCCAAGACGTTTGCACCCGGCATCACTAAAGTACTTGTTCGCATCGCCCCAATTGGAGATAAATCCGTGTTCAATCAAAATACCGGGGATTCCAGCTTCACGAGCACAACGAATAACGGCGAATTCGTCGCCTACCTGCATCTGAAAGACACCACGGTTTGTAAGTCCGAGAGCAACAAGATTGTTCTGAACCTTCTGGGCCAGTTCGTACGAAACCTGGGTATAGTCAGCCCCGTTCACGGTAGGCGAATATACCTCGGCACCATGAGCTGCGGACGAACCCGAATTGATATGGAAACTGATATAGGCCTGAGCGCCCTGTTTGACGCAACGCTGAACGCGGTAAAGGAAGTCGTTGCTTCCGTAACTGCCCGACTGCTCACGAGCGAGAATTACCTTAAATCCGTAATTCTCAAGCTTGGTCTTACACGCGCTAACAATCTTCCAAGTTAAGTCGGCTTCGCTCTTCCCATTGCCCTGAGCGCCAGAATCGGATCCACCGTGACCGGCATCAAGTGCAATCACACGAACGTTTTTACGAGCTGAACGGGAATCGATGCTATAAGCCGCAATGCCGTCATCATCTTCAGAACCGGAAAGCGCCTCTTCAATAGAGAAAGCCTCGACAGGATTGCCGTTCTCATCGGCATAGTAGACCGACATATCATCGGAATTGTCAACGCGATCAGATGAAGAAGACGAACTGACTACGTCAAAGCTGTAATCCTCAGACGAGAGGTCCACTGAATAGACTGCGTTCGAATCCTTCACCTGATACGTAATACCGGTTAAAAAATACCGCGCTACCAACAAATCTTGTCCGAATGTAAAGCCCGCAGCATTCCCAGAGAAAGCCGAAGCTTCAACGGAGCGCTCTTCGCCAAAATTGCTGACGAATGATAGGGACGCAGAGGTCAAAACATCAGAATCAGATGCAGTTGCGAACGCCGCCTCTTGCATAGCACCCAAAGAAAGAGAGGGCTGCGCAATGTACAAGTATTGGAAAGAGGCATCGACAGAAGAGGAATCGGGAGATTGGGCCGGCTGAGCGGCCGATTCGACTTCCGAATTACAAGAGTCGGCTTCGGCGGTCTCCTCAGTATCCTCACAAGAGTCGGCTTCGGCGGTCTTCTCAGTATCCTCGGAAACGAAATCCGAAAGTGAAGAGGAGCTAGAGGCCTCGGCTTCATTATTTGAGAGCGAGGAAAACTCAAGTGCATAGGCCGACGAAACGGGAGCAAGGAAGGAAGAGGAAACCAGAACAGCGGTAACCAAATTAGCAACTGCGCAACGAACCTTTTTCATATATGCACTCCCAATAAATTACGTAAATCTAAATAGTAGACTTTAACCAAAACAAAATAGAGTTCAAGCAATTCTAACTGAATTACTTGACCTACTGTTAACCCAATTTCGCCCTTACACCATTATCGGAACCGAGCTGAGGAAGGCAGCGTAGGAGAAACGCGATTACGAATTTGTGCACAGCTTGGGACTTGGCCCAACAATGGCCTACCTTGGCAAAGAGACCCCTGTAATCTTGTCCCACAAAACATCAAACACCCTACCCGGATGCTTGAACAGCGCCCGATACAGAACCTGTCGAATCGCCTCGACGCAGGACGCGACAACATACACGCCGGTCACTACAAGCATTACGGACAGCAGCCCCCACGCTGGGTGGCAGTGGGAGAACACAAGCAAGTTCTTCCACAGCAGCTCCTGCATGTACGCGCTGTCCGTGGCAAGGTACACGCCAAACGACAACGTGGCCAAGTAATTGACAGCAGGCCAATGCGCAGGTTGAGCATTAAAGACAAACAAGCACACCGGAAGTGCGATCGCAAGCGACAAGAGGCTTCCAGGATTAGTCACCACCGATCCGTACACGCTGGAAGCGAAAGCGCTCAAAAGGAGCACGTCCTTTTGAGCCACAAAGTAGCAAACGTACACAGCAACGTACGAAAGAACGGGCAGCACCAAAACCCTCGGACCCGCCCCATCGCAATAATGCCACTTAAACCAACATGTCACGCACGCGATCACGACCGTCTGACCCGTCAGGGAGGAAACAAAGCCACCAATTGTCGAATACGGCACAACGGGCAAGACCCCATATAGCACGACCAGTAGCATACAGAGCTCGCCCAGCCGCCGGCTCGTCAACGCACGCAACCCGTCGAACAGATAGGGTGCCACAAGAATCAGCAGAATATACACCGTAGGAAACCACCACAGCGAGGCGAGCGGAGCAAAGACGGCAGCCATCAGCTCTCCAGCTTGCAGCCCATCCCCCGCATTAAACACGCCAAAGTACAGGACGAGCGGCACACTGAAAAGAGCATCTGCCCCAGCAGGGTCCAAGCCCTTCGCAGCTGACCCTTAAGTGTCAGTTGCGCGTCGGCCAGATACCACACCGTAATGATAAAAAACACGGCAACGGCAATACGCCCCGAAGGGTACAACACGCCGTGCAGTACCATGCGTGCAACGGTCCCGGGGAAAACGGAAATAGGCTCAGCATTATGAATCACGAAATGATGAGCCACTATGAACCACATCGAGATGATGCGCAGAAGCTCAACCTTTGAATTGCGCCCTTTTGAACGTCCCAAACTCTCCCCCATCAACCGTGCAACTTTTATGAGTCGCTAACGTATCCCGCATACCAACAATTTAGCCAATTACACCTGGAGGGCAAGTTGTGTCACGAAAAGTGGTGTAAGCCCCTCCAGGGCCGTTGTCGGCCGATATCCTACGCGACCTTACCGAGCTTGTCCATGAAGGCGGCCTTCAGCGCGGCAACGGTGGCGCCCCCGACGCGCTTGTGGCGGCACCACTCCGCGACGTTGCGCTCCAGGTGGACTGCTTCTGTCAAGGCTAAACTGAACACCGGGGACTGCAGTGGAAACCCCGGACTGTGTTCCTACGCTACAGGACCTAGGCTTCTTCGGAACTGCATCGGGCTCATATAGCCCAGGTCGCTCTTGCGGCGCTTGTCGCGGTACCAGAACAGATAGGCGTCCGGCATCTCCATGAACTCCCCCATGCCAGCATCGTCCCAGCCCCTTCCGTGGAAGGACTCCACCTTCAGCCTGCCGAAGAAGCCCTCCGCCCTTGAATTGTCGGGTGAGCACCCCTTCCTCGTCATCGAGCGCACGGTGCCGTGCCCATCGCAGATGGCGATCCAACCGGGCCACCGGTAATGGCTGCCGCGGTCGGAGTGCACCCAGTGGTGCTCACCATACGCAAGCTGCGAGCAGGCCCGCAGGAGCGATGAGTTGGCAAGCACCGCGTTCGGGGGCGTGCCGATGGACCAGCCGACGGGCATTCCGTTGAAGCAATTGATCGCCGGCGAGAGGTGCACTTGCCGGCGGGGATGCGGAATTCCGTGATGCCTGTGACCCACAGCCCGTTTGGCTGGCCGCGAAGCGGTGTCTGCCCCTCTCGTCCAGGCAGGTGTTCCCAGGCGCCACGTAGACCTCGCCCACGTACGGGCTGTACCTGCGCCTCCTCCGCGGCGCGCAGGCGACCAGCCCCTTTGAATTGCCCATGGAAGGAGAAGACCTATGGGCATCAACTGGAGGGTCCGCACGAAGCCGCTGGCGTTCTGGCTGGGCATCGCGGGCGCGGCGGCGACACCGGTGCTCGCGTACCTGGGACTCGGCTACGAGGCCATTCCACGCGCATGGGCGGCCCGCGGCGCGACCGACCCAGCTCGGCACCCGGAGCGAACGCAAGTTCGGCGCGGGCGGCCCCCGACGGGCGAGCACGTGGCAGTGGTTGCTCCGCTGGGGGGGCATAATAATGAACGGTTGGCCTGCGTCCCGTGGCGGTTGCTGCAAAGGCTCCGCTTGGGAACAGATGCAATATTGCGTCCGCACCTTCTGTTAGAATTGTTCACTAGTGTTTTATGCTGCGGTTTTCTGATCCGCCGGCATGGGCTAAGGGGTGTTTTTTGGCTGTACAGGGTAAATCAAAGGAGCGCGTTCAGGACGTTGGCGAGGTCTTCACCAACGAGTGCGAGGTGAACGCCATGCTTGACATGGTGAAATCCGAGACGGAGCGCATCGACTCCCGGTTCCTGGAGCCGCCGTACGACAACGGCAACTTCCTCGCTGAGGTGCTGCGACGCAAGCTTTCCGTGGTGGCCTCGCGCTACCACAAGAGCGCGACCGACTGCATACACGGTGCCGTCGCGGCGAGAAAGGCTGGCGCAGAGAAGCCGAAAACCGCGGCCGACAGCGGCGCGGCCGGCGTCGAACAAGGCCCAGTTGAACGCACTGGGAGCCGGGTGCAAGGTGCGCCACAAGGCATGGGGCGCCGGCACCGTGACGAGGATAGACGGCGGCTCGATCTACGTGAGCATCGGGGGCAAGGAGCGGATGTTTCAGTTCCCGGGCGCGTTCGAGCAGGAGTTCTTGAGTTTATTGGGAGCATGCATGTCTGACAACGCAATAAACATACCGGGCAACGTGTCCTCCGATATGCAGAAAGAATCCTCCAAACCCCTTTTTACCTTGCAGAGGGGTGCAACAAGGCGTGAGGTAAACGCGGTAGAAGCCAGACATTTTGTTCAAGGCATTCTTTCCAGGTCGATTAACCTAGCCACGCTTATCGGCTCTGGCGCATCTACTCCGGCCATTCCCCTGATGGGTGAAACCTTCAGGAACTTGCGAGCGTACCTCAAGCTCAACGATCCCGATCTATCTATCCTTCTGGAAAGTCGGATAACTAAAATTGCCTGTCGAGATAACGAAGACCCTGCGAAGTACTCGAACATAGAGAACCTCCTCTCGTGGCTGAGTCAGCGCATCGAGGGCTCTCTAGATAGCGCCGATGACGACAAGAGGGTTTCCGATGCAGTTCGCAAGGCCTTTCTCGAGTCCGTCGACATCAAATACAGCGCGGAGCACTCCGACGTCCTTGATAGCTATCGTAAGTTTGTTCAGGGACTTGGCGTATCGCGACAGATCCTTGCGCGCGGTGGTCAAGCTGCCTTCGACGTCGTTAATCTCTTCACAACAAACTACGACCTATTTCATGAGATGGCCCTTGAATCGAGCGGCTACGCCTATGTGGACGGGTTCTCGAACGGGCTGATACCCACATTCAACCCGCGGGAATACCATCGCAGGCCGATTGACCTCGACGAGAGATTCAGGGATCACTACGAACCGGTGAACCCCTTCTTTCGCCTTTACAAGATGCACGGGTCCATCAACTGGAGGATTTATGACGGAAACGTCGTAAGGGTCCCCAGGTTTCCCGACATCACCGACGAGTACCAAGGCGACAGACAACTTATCGCCCCGATGACTTCCAAATACGCCTTGACCCAGGGCTCCCCCTATAGCGATATGTTCCGCGAGTTCGTAAATGCCCTCGCCGTCCCCAACACAGTCCTTCTGACTTGTGGATTCAGCTTCGCGGACTCTCACATATCAAACCTTATCAGCCAGGCTCTTGCGAGGCCCGATTTCACGCTCCTCGCCTTTATCGGCAACCCGGCAGAAGCAGATGTCGGTTCCCCTACACGTGTGTTCTACGATAAGGCAGGTGGCGCGAACACCTATTTCGTATATCCAAGTGAAAGGGAACTGGACCGCAAGCGCCCGCTATACTTCTCGGAATTTGCTGACTTTATCGGGCCCGAGATCACCTTCGGAGACGATGTGGCATCTGGATCTTTGGGGCTTGGTGACAAGAATGACTAATGAGGTTCCCAATCCGGGTTGGCTCATCGGCACCATCTGCTATATGGATCAGGAGAAGATAAGACTACGCGCATCACGTTCCGACTTTTCAGACCGGATGCTCGATGGCGAGCCAAGGCATCTAAACGGGCTCAATCAATATCTCTTTTCCTATCTCTCTATCTCGACAAAGATCATTTTTCGCGTGACTTCCGTAGAAGAGGCCGAGAGGCCGTATTCCGACCAGCCTTCGTCGAGGTTTAGCACGAGCTATATCTTCACCGCCGTCCCCATTGGAGAGATTGAAGGATCTTCCTACGTGCCCGGCGTAGTAGACCTCCCCATGGTCGGCTCCAATGTCTATGCCTGCGATGAATCAATCCTCAAGAGGGTCTTTTGCGTGCGGGAAGGAGTCGAGATTGGGTCCCTCGCTGGGTACGATTCAGTAAGACCCACTTTTGATATCGATTCCCTGTTCTCTGGTCATCTCGCTATTCTCGGTAATACCGGCTCGGGAAAGTCCTCAACCGCGCGGCTCCTGCTTGATAGGGCGGCATCGCTCTTAGATGCCGAGGACGCGCTCGATGCAGAGCCCCGATTCTTCGTCTTCGATCTGCACGGCGATTATGACTTTCTCACGCGCGGCGGTTACGGCTGCACGAGACGAATCGGCGCTGATGAGTACCACCTCGCGCCCGGAGAGTTGTCGATGGATGACTGGTCAGCTATTCTCGACCCCTCGCGACGCATCCAGAAACCTCTGCTTGAGAGGGCCGTGAGATACTCCCACCTCAACGAGGAGGGCAAGAAGAAGCTATTTGCTGCCTTTGCATATACCGCAATTCGGGACACGAGCATCGATAGCCACGCAGCGAGGAAGTTTCAGGTCTCAAAGTATTACCAGCCGATTGAGGGAGAACTTAACAAGATTCTCGAACGCGAGTCCGGACCTTTCTCTCGCCCTCAGACCGCTCATAACCTGTTAGCGTCTTTCAACCTGGAATACGGAAACATATCGAAAGATGTCGTCGAAGGGCTTGAGTCCCTTTTGAAGGAGTTCATCGAGGACGAATACATGTCCGATGGACTTCCCAATATCGAACGCATCTTATGTGAGTACGAAAAACCTAAAAGCGAGGTCTCAATCTCTGACGTCGTTGATGCGCTTGACTTCGTGTTCGACGAAGAAGAAGTGCGGGGCAACCGTCAGATAAGGTCGTATTCAGAGGGGCTGGTTACTCAGCTTAGAAACCTTAGGGAAAGGTATTCGCAAGACCTCTTCTCACTTGAGCGGGGCGAGTCAATTGCTGCCCTCTTAAACAAGGGGCATGGCATTCTTGTGCTAGACGTATCTCAGATAATCGACGAGTCAGGATTGAAGTTGTTTTCCCACTACGTTGCGCGCACCCTCTTTCAGGCTAGCCTAGATGCAGGAAGAGGCTCCTCGACACCCATCTATCTCATTTTTGACGAGGCGCATCGCTATATCAGGGATGCAGACCTGACAGACGACTCAGTGTTCAATCGAATTGCACGGGAGGGCCGTAAGTTTGGCATTTACCTTACCGCCATCAGCCAAATCCCCAGTGAGCTTTCCCGCGTCGTGCTCTCTCAGACGGGAACCTTCATAATCCACCGCATTCAGAACTCTTACGACCTCGATTACGTTCGCCGCAATATCCCTTCCATATCAAATGGCCAGGTCATGCGCCTTCCCGCATTCGCCCCGGGAACCGCGACCGCGTTGGGAAGCTCCATTACGGTGCCCCTTGAACTACAGATAGACGATGACTTTGCCGACGAGACGCCAACGATCCGGATGATGAAGAGCAATCGGATTCGATAAAGCTATTTGTGGCCGGCCCGGAGAATGCCCGCAACGGAGACGTTGTGGGCATTTCCTTTTGCCCGCTCGGGGCACGGGAGTCATACGTGGGTGAGTAGGATGGTAAGCCGCAGGGCAGCAAGGGCAGCCGGAGGAGCCGCAGGAGCAGGCGCCGCAGGTAGAGGCGGTGTCGAACCACTGCGAGCTTCTCAACCGGCGGGACGCGCGCTACGCCTAGCAACAAGCCAGAACAAGCACAGTAATTTTCAGCGCACCATACACGCACTCGCTGCTAAGGTTCGGCCCCAGCCACGGATCACCCGTCAAGAAGAACTCCAGCCAGTGCTGCATAAACAGTGCCTGCTCGCGCTTCCAACGGCGCAGCTTTTCCTCGCTGGCCTCTTCCCTGCTGCGCGAAGTGAACTCGTAGTGGTGCAGCTCAGCATAAGGTGTAAAGATGGTGCGGTAGCCCCATACGCGCAGGCAAAAATCCGCATCGTTAAAACCGACGGCAAACTTCTCGTCGCAGCCTTCAACCCGTTCATAGACGTCGCGACGGACCATCTGGCAGGCGCCCGTAACGGCGCTGAAGTTGCCCGGGTGCACGGCACGGGCAAGATATCCCTCGCGCTTTGCCGAAAAGTCCCAGTTGGCATGGGCAAGGGCGCCGCGCACGCCGACCACAATGCCAGCTAGCTGAACCAGATGGCCAGCAAAGTAGAGCTTGGCACCCACTAAAGCCCATTACTTGCTCAGGATGACCAGGAAGGTCAAGAGAAGTAGGAGAAGGATAATCCTATCCATCTGACTACCCCCTGCCTTGTAGAACCGCGGCCCGGAATACAGCTGGCTTCGGAGAACAAGGCAGAGGACGACACACCGCCGCGTCCAGCTAAAATTTAAACAGAAATACGTACGCATGTTCGCGTTTCGTGGTACACTGTATCTACCAGAATAAGACAGAGTGAAAGTCGCTTCGGAGGCCCCCAATGGTACGAAGCGCCGGCGCCGCGGATCCCCGCTGCCCCGACCCTGGCTTAGCCGGCGCACGCGACGCCGACTGACCGGCGGGATGCCGGTTGAAGCTACGCAATACCGGCATGTTGAAACCACTCGTCCTCCGGCGTGCGGATCATAGCATGTCGACTAAACCGAAGGGGCATACATCATGGACAATTCCAACGCAAGCCAGCAGATCGCTTTGTACGAGGACCCCGACCACGCAGTCCACCTTGATGTGCGCGTCGACGGCGATACGGTCTGGCTAACCCAGCAGCAGATGGCGACGTTGTTCGGGCGCGGAGTGCCGACTATCTCCAAGCACATTCATTCCGCAGCAAAGGAAGAGCTTGCCGGAATTCGAACTATTTCATTTTTTGAAATAGTTCGCTTAGAGGGAACAAGAACGGTCAAACGTCAGGTCGAGCACTACAACCTCGACATGATCATCTCGGTTGGCTACCGCGTGAAGTCTCAGCAGGGCGTGTACTTCCGCCGGTGGGCAAATGGCGTGCTCAAGCAGCATCTACTCCAGGGATACTCCATCAACCAAAAGAGACTCGAGGCGCTCGGAACGGTCTTCAAGGTCCTCGAGAGGTCGAGTACTCCGGAACTCTCCGGTGCGGCAGAAATTCTACAGAAGTACCTTCCGAGCCTGACTCTGCTCGATGAATACGACACGGGAAGGATGAAGGCGCCCCAGGGCAACGAGCCCAACTGGGAGCTCGGTTACACCGAAGCCCTCGAAGTCGTCCGCAGCCTACCGTTCTACTCGTCGTCCACCCTGTTCGGACGAGAGCGGGACAACCAGTTCGCCGGAATCATCAGCGCCCTCTATCAGGGCTTTGGCGACCAAGACCTATATCCCTCCGTTCAAGCAAAGGCCGCCAACCTTCTCTACCTCGTAGTGAAGGACCATCCATTCTTGGATGGCAACAAGCGCTCTGCAGCGGCGCTCTTCATTCACTTCCTCGACAAGAACGGGATACTGCGCAACGGCGAAAGACTCCGCGTGGAGGGCAACGCGCTCGCGGCCATGACGCTCATGATTGCCCTCTCTGACCCAAGCGAGAAGGACTCCATGGTTACGCTGGTGGAGAATTTCATCGCGTAGCGCCTTCGCCCGAGCACCAGAATCGACGTTCCTTCATATAGCAGATGCAAACGAGGAAAGGGCCATCAAAGTTAGGCACCGTCATGGCGAGGGAGGTGCCACAATGAGTCGTTCCATGAAAAGCCATATAAGCCTACAATTATCATCAGATGTAGGTTTATATGGCTTTCGAGGGGAGGTCGGCATGGTGATCACCTACCGGGAGGCGCTGGCTGAACTCGGGAGCAGGTACCGCGTTCGCAAGGCGGTGTCGGAAGGGACGCTCCACCCCGTCGGCCGAGGGATGTACTCGACCAACCGGGACGAGGACGCCCTCGCCGTGATCGCGAAGCGCTACCCCGGGGGCATCCTGACCGGGCAGACCGCGCTCTACGCCCACGGGCTCGTGACCGCGCCCCCGACCGGATCGACCTGGCCACGAAGCGCGGTGGGACCAAGATACGCGACGCCGCCGTGCGCCAGCACTTCATCCCGGAGGGATGGCTGGGCGTCGGGAGGTCGACCGTCTCGGTGGACGGGACCGAGCTTGCCGCTTACGACCCCGAGCGCATGCTCCTCGAGCTCATGCGCTCGCGCAACAAGCTGCCCTGCGACCTCTACCGGGAGGCCGTCGCCTCGTTCCGCAGGCGGTCGGAGCGGCTGGACATATACAGGCTGCAGGACTACGCGGAGGCAATCCCGCACGGCGAGGCACACCTCGAGCGCGCCATGGAGGAGGTATTCTGATGGACCTGAACGAGATGAGGGCGCGCTACGAGCGCGAGGAGGGCTACTCCTGCCTCAACGCGACCGCGCGCGTCTGCCAGGACGTGATCCTCTCAAAGCTGGCGGCATCCGGCATGCGCGACCGAGTGACGGTCAAGGGAGGGGTCCTGATGTGCGCGCTGTCGGGGAGCGGGCGCCGCGCAACCCAGGACATAGACCTCGACTTCGTGCGGTACCCGATGACCGACGCCTCCATTCGCTCCTTTGTGTCCGCCCTCTCGAACCTCGGCGACGGCGTAACCGTCCGCATCGCCGGCGAGATAGAGGAGCTGTCGCAGCAGGACTACAAGGGCAGGCGCGTCAACCTCAAGGTCAGCGACGGGCGCAGCACGTTCGACACGAAGCTCGACCTGGGGGTCCACGCGAGCGCTGCGATGGAGCAGGACGAGCTGTGGTTCGACGTGGCACACCGGCAGGAGGGCGTCTGCCTGCTTGCGAACTCGAAAGAGCAGGTGTTCGCCGAGAAGCTCAAGTCCCTGCTGCGCCACGGCATCCGAACGGCCCCGGAAACTCGTTTCATGGAGCGTTTCATGGAAAATCCCCCCAATCTAGCAACGGTTCAGAGTCTACTAGATTGGGGGGACGCGAGCCAAGTCGACAAGGGCAGTTAACCGGCGGCTATTCATGCCTCGATTTAGAACCGCTCGAGAATCTCCGCGGCATTCTCTCGCAGATAGATATCTAGGTCCGGCACGGCAAACTGCACGTAGCCCCTCTGCGGAGCTTGAATAACCTCTCTTTGAAGCAGCTTAGCCCTAATAGAGCTGACCTCATTGGTCTTTTTACCCATGCGTTTAGCAATCTCAGATGATTTGGACTGCTGCTTATCCTCGCACATGGCTAAAAGGTATTTGATATCGTTGAGTCCAAGTCCAGAAATCGCGGGCTCGTGAACAACATCGTGAAAACGAGCCTCTGCCAGCGCAATGCCTTCGGTGACGTCGCCCTCGCTCACAATGGCACTTTTGGCACGATGCAAGTTGGCGCGTTGCCAAATGGAGTAACCGACCAGTTGCACCAGATAGGCATAGCCCTTAGTGGCCTTAGCGGCTCTCGACAGAAGATCGTCCTCTATGGTCAAACCAGTCGCGACAAAGCTATCGCCCATAGAGAGCGCTACCTCCACCTGGTTGATAGGCGCCAGATCTTCGGAGAGGGCACGACGCAAGAACGTAAGCGCCTTGCCGTTAATAAGATCCATAACGCCGGCGGGTAAGCCGGCAAAGGCAAGTGCGATATCTACTTATATCGAATAATATCGAGCTGTATAAGCTTGTATAAACTTATCGCGGAAGTATCGAGCTTTCGTAATATGACTTAGTTAGTAGTCCACCATTGCTTTCTTCCAAGCTCATAGCGAAAGAAAGTTCAGGACTTCCTAAACCCATTGCCTTAGACCGAGAAATACTCACTCTCGGCAGATAGGTTTGGCCCCAACCACGGATCGCCATCGAGGAAGAACTCCGGCCAGCGCTGCATGAACAGGGCCTGTTCGCGCTTCCAGCGGCGCAGCTTTTCCTCGTTGGCCTCTTCCCTGCCGCGCGAGGTGAACTCGTAGTGGTACAGCTCGGCATAGGGCGTAAAAATGGTGCGGTAGCCCGCCTCCCACACGCGCAGGCAAAAGTCTGCGTCGTTAAAACCGACAGCGAATTCCTCGTTATAGCCTCCGACCTGCTCAAAGACGTCGCGTCGGACCATCTGACAGGCGCCCGTCACGGCGCTAAAGTTGCCCGGACGCACAGCGCGGGCAAGATAGCCCTCGCGCTTTGCCGAGAAGTCCTGGTTGGCGTGGGCAAGTGCGCCACGCACGCCAACCAAAATGCCGGCATGCTGCACCATATGATCGGCAAAGTAGAGCTTGGCACCCACCACGCCCGCATCGGGACGCTGCAGGTACCCCATCATCTCTTCGATAAAGTCGGGGCTTATGACCTCGGTATCGTTATTGAGCAGCAGCAGGTAATCGCCCTTGGCATGCTCAACACCAAAGTTGATGATCTGGGAGTAATTGAACTCGCCCGGCCAGTACACAACGCGCGCGATGCCCTTGCCTTCGGATGCCGCGGCCACGTGCTCCGGCAGGGTTTCGTAATACGCAAACGTCTCCGGGGCTTCGCTGTTATTCTCCACCAAGACGATCTCGTAGTTGGCATACGCGACCTTCTGGGCGATCGACATCACGCAGGCATCGAGCGTCTCAATGTGATCCTTGGTGGGAATCAGAATGCTCACCAGCGGCGCAGGCTCCGGCAGCGCATAGCGCATGCGGTAGACAAACGGCGTATCGGTCTCCTCGACCGTTCCGCAAATGCCCAGCGCGTTAAAGTGACGCTGAAGCGCAAGGCGCCCGGCTTCAATGGCATACGGTTTGCTATCTGCAGAGCCATCGGCGGTGGAACCGGGATGCACACGCCAGTGATACAGTACATGCGCAACGTGCTCAAAGCGCGCGCCGGCTACAAGGCAGCGGAGCGTCAGATCATAATCCTGGGCGCCCGCGACGTCTTCTTGCGACATGTCAATGCGATCGATGAGCGCCTTCTCCACCATCAGGAAATGCGTCACGCAGTTATGGCTATAGAGCAGGTCGACGTTGAGCCGCGTCTTAAAGACCGGCTGGCCCCACTCCCCCGTTTTCTGGAACATGTCCTCGTCGCAGAACAGGACCTGGGGACGCTCGTCCTCGGCAGCCTTGTTCAGCGCGGCAACATAGTGGAATAACGCGTCCGGTTCCAGGATGTCATCGTGGTCCAAGAACGCGATGTAGTCGCCATTCGCCTGCTGAATACCAGCGTTGGTGTTGAGCACAATGCCGCCGTTGCCGGGCAGCTCAATGCGACGGATGCGCTCGTCATTGGCATCCGCCGCAAAGTCGGCCACCGCATCCCATTCAGGCGAGGCATCCATCAGCAGCAATTCCCAGTTGTCATAGCTCTGGGCTAGCACCGAATCCAGCAGCTCGCGCAGGTAGACCCGATCAGTCTTGTAGCACGGCACCACAATGCTCACGAGCGGCCTATAGGCAAAGGCCGCCGAAGCGACACGCTGGCACGCCAAATCGCCCGGCTTTGCGCGATGCTGCTCAAACCAACGTCGATAAGCTGCGTCGTCTGCACGCGCGTCCTTCATGCGGCTCCAACTGTCGTCGACCATGCCGTTGTACAGGCGACCGTCCATAGCGCAAAACCCGCTCTGGATTAGGCCCGTGGGGTCAGCCGCAATCGTGACAAAATCTCGTATATCCTGAGGCATCTCAACGCTCAGATACGTTTTATTGACGCGGCAACCGTTGCGCTGCGGCACATCGACCTGCGACTCAAACACATGCACGGTGGCATCGATGACATTCATATGCGTATCGAAGATCTTGAGCTCAGGTGCGCACTGGGGGTCTCCCGCCCAGGTAACCTCATAGCGCCACACCGCGCCGGCGTCTGCCGGCAAATAGCGAATGGCATCGATTTCGTAGCGACCGCAGCATTCGCCACGCTGCGCGTCGCGGATAAGCGCGCACGGCGCAGGCTTTGCTTTGTAGTTAACCTTGGATTCCAGCTTGGCCACGCGGCTATCGAGGCGAATGGAGCCAAGCTTTTGGCCACCGGACACAAATGCAGCATCGATTGCAGAGCCATCCAAAAACGGAAGCACCAAGACGGCGAGCTCGCGCTCGTAATCGGAAACGGAAGGGCAAAGCGCCAGTACACGGCCATGATCGACCGGGAACGCCAGCGACGGCACAGAAGAACCGCTCGTCGTCGCATGGGCAAACGCTTGAGAACCCTCCCGCTCAATAAGCGCGGCGACATCCTGACCGGCAAAACGAAGCAGCACAAACAGACGGCCCTGACTGCGGCAAAGTGCCAAACGCTTGATACTCATCTACACTTCTCGCTTTCCCAGGGCGTTCGCTGCCATGCGCTTGCAGGCACCCAGACGCCCAAACCTCAAGACGTCGTAATCGAACATGAGCTTTTTGCACTCACGGGCATTGGGGGCCTTGCTGGTAAGCGCCGCACGCACCATAGCAGCAACAGAAGAAGCGCATTGTGCGAGCGCAGCATCGCTGCCCACAGCAGAACCGGCAAGCGCCATGGCAACGGCGGCAAACACCTTGCCGCAGTCCGAACCCAGCAACCTGAGCGCATCGTACAGCACCAGATCGCACAGGAAGTACGCCAGGTCATCGGCATGCTGGACATCGAGACCGTCGCGCTGCCAGTCAGCCAGCACCGCGGAGTAAATCTTCACGTGCTCCAGCAGTCGCGTCTCGTCGTCATAGCGCATGGTATCCATGAGCGAACCCTTGCGCGCCACGCGGTAGTCATACAGCTTGTTCGAGATAAGCGCGGTCTTGCGCGAACGACCGTACACGGCAAAATCAAAGACCTGGTCCTCGCCATACTTAACGGTTTCGTCGAACACGATCCCGTTGCCCAGCAAAAACTCACGTTTGCAGGCGGTGCGCCATGCAAAGGGGCGAGACGCTTCCTTAAACAGCAGGTCAGAGTTATAGCCTTCAAACGACACATCGCGCGGACTCAACACATAGTTAAGCCATGGATACCCCGCCTCGAGCGGATACGGATTCGCGCCAAAGGTCAACACGTCGCAATCCTCGCGTTCAAAGGCATCGACGATCACGCGGCATGCATCGGGCGTAAAGCGGTCGTCGGAATCCAAGAACGCGACGATAGGCGACGCGGACGCAGCGATGCCTGCATTACGCGCACTCGACAGGCCGCCGTTCTCCTTATCGACCAGCGTAAAGCGCGCGTCCTTTTCGCAATAGACAGCCGCAATATCGCGCGAACCGTCCGGCGAGCCATCGTTGACCAGCACGCCTTCCCAATCGGGCATGTCCTGCGCAAGCAGAGAGTCCAGGCACCATGCCAGGCACTCCTCTACCTTATAGATAGGAACGACAACGGAAATCTTGGGGGTAGCCATAGTCAAGTGCTCCTACTGTGCGACCGGAACGTCATCGGGGTGCGGATTATCACCGTAGGTGCGCTGATACGTCAGCACGCGCCAGACCAGCGGCAGGCCGCCAATCTTAAAGTAGTGCTTAAACGTATTGAGCTTGCCGGGCTTCTTAAAGTCAAAGCGCGAATCGATATAAGCACGGGGCGACTTGACCATCAGGCGCAAGTCGGTCTCGCCGCGCGGATCGAACAGCGACAGATCAAAGCGACCGGCATCCCAATCGGCCTTGAGCTCGGGCGAAGCCTTCTCCCAAAACTGCTCGCGCAGCTCATCGACCAGACGCTCGTCATTCCAGCGATACGTATCGACCTTCATGCGCATTAAAATGCCCTGGAGCTGAACCTTGAGCTCGGGACGTTCATCCAAAAAGCGCTGCATCTCGGCGTATTCGTCGCACACGCAAAATACCTTGTTGGGCGAATTAACTGAGCTCTTCTCGTTGTCTTGGCGATAGCACAAAATGGGGTCCGCGATAAACGCTGCACGCTCGGCGCATGCCCAAACCTTAAAGTTAAAGCCTGCGTCCTGATACGAGGCGCCCGGCGTGGGAAGGAACCGAATCTGATTGTCGTTGAGGAACTCGCGCCGATAGATGGCCGACCAAATGGAAGGTTTGCGGTAGAAGATGCCCGGGCGATCGACGGGGCGATACGCGGCGCCCGTCATATACTCGCCGATGATCCCAAACAGCTCACGGCGCTCGCTGGGCGTGGACCAATACAGATAAAAGTCGCCCTTTACCACATCGGCATGCTCAGCATCGGCCTTGGCGACCAGCTTTTGGAGCGAATCCTCAAACATAAAGTCGTCGGACTCAAGAATGCCCACGTACTCACCGCGCGCCATCTCCAGACCGCGGTTCATCGAGTCGCCGTAGCCGCTGTTGGCTTTGTCGATCATCTTTACACGGGGGTCGCGCTCCATGTACTCGCGGATGATATCCGGCGAGCTATCGGTGGAACCGTCATTGATACAGATGATCTCGATGTCCTTGAGCGTCTGCGCCACGGCGGAATCGAGGCACTCGCGCAGATAGCGCTCGACATTGCAAATGGGGACAAGCAGCGAAACTTTAGGGGTATCAGAGTTCTGCAAGAGAACCTCCTGTTGAATAGCGTGTAACAGGGTTATTTTAGCAGCCGGGTTGCGGCGGGCGGCAGCGCTTGGAATTAGATAAAGCGCTCCAGACAGGCTTTGAGACCGCGAGTCGAAAGATAGAACAGCGTGGCGTCTGCCATCGAAACGCCCGAGGTCGCCGCAACGAGCTTGTGGGCAACACGCCGAACGGCGCCCTTAGCAGGCATATCCGCCCACGCCGTTCCCAAAAACGTCGTGAGATCCATGTTGACGCGAGCCGCCACGCGATGGAAACCATCGGCATCCAAGCGCGCCAGGTCGAACACAATTAGGTCTAAAAACCAAGTTATCAGCTCGCCGGGGCACAGGTCCAAAAGACCGTAGGCCGCCCAGTCCTCCAAGACCTCCTCGAGCATCCTCATGTGGGCGTCAAGCTTTTTGGCGCGAGCATCGGCACTGTTGAACTCGTGCGTCGCCGATTCACTCTCCATCACGTAGTGGTAGAACTTGTCCGGCATGACGACGGTCTTGCGGGCAAGCGCATAAGCCGCAAATTGGAAGACGACGTCCTCGCCCAAAGCCAAACCGGGGGCGAAGCGAATGCCTTCGCGATTGAGCAGCTCGCGCGAAAAAGCCGCACGGCAGGCATAGGGCTGCGCATTCGAATGGAACAGCAGTTGGGGATCACGGGCGCCGAAGGTACCGGCTTTGGGGCTCATGAGTTGCTGGACGCGTTTGGGGGCAGCATCGGCAGGTTCACAGACGCCGCCAAAAACGGCGGCCTCGGCATCCGCAGACTCCATGACATGCAACACGCGCTCGACCGTCTGGGCATCGATGTAATCGTCGGCGTCCACAAAAAAGACGGTCTCGCCCTCGGCGGCATCGATGCCGGCGTTTCGAGCGCACGAGACACCCTCGTTTTTCTGGTCAATCACCAGCACACGTCCGTCGGTCTGTGCCATTTGATGCAAGACGCTCAGGGAATCATCAGTCGATCCGTCATTGACACAAACGACCTGAATCGAGCGCTCGGACTGTGCCAACAGCGAGTCGAGGCATCGCTGAATCGAGCGTGCCGAGTTGTATACGGGAACGACGATGGTCGCTTTGGGGGTCGAAGCCTCTCCCATGTCGACCTACCCCCTCAGCGATTCGATGAGGAAGGCGGCGACCACGCCTGGGCCTCCAACCGAGGCGTAGTATTTGGCGCGTCCCAGGGCGCCGTCCGTCGCAAAGTGCGGGTGCTCGTCCACCCAAGCTTCAGGGTCTTTGAGGATCGCAGCAAGATTCGCGCGCTTCCACGGCTTAAGGTCGTCCAGCGAAAAGTCTCCTGCGTCCAAGGAGGCCTGGAACTCCTTGGTCATCTGGACCAGGAACTCTTTATAGAACTTAGGCGCCAGGCGCACGTAGTTCCACATGTACGAATCGTACTTAATAAGTTGATTGAACTTGAGCATGCGCGCGACGTCATCACTTGCGTGATTGCGAGCGTAATCCTCTCGGATCCAGCGCTCGATCTCGGCATATTCGGCATTGACGCAAAAGACCTTGGCCGAAGAATTGACCGAGGAATTCTCGTTGTCCTGGCGATACGACAACACGGCATCATGCAGGTAAACAGCCTTATCGGCGCACGCGATCACCTTAAAGGCGAATGACGTGTCCTGAAAGGATGCCCCCGGAGTCGGCAGGAACGTAATGCCGTTGCGCTCAAGAAAATCGCGACGGTACACGGCCGACCAAATCGACGGCTTTTGCTTAAAGAACTGAGTCGTATCGCTCGGGTGCACCGGCTTGCCGCAATCCTGAGGTCTAAACATCTCGTGCAGCGAGCGGCGCTCCTCGGGCTTAGACCAGTAGAAATCAAAGTTCGCCTTCGCGAAGTCGGCATTATTGCTATCGGCGGCCGAGACAAGCTTTTCGAGTGCGTCGGACGCCATAAAGTCATCGGACTCCAAGATGCCCACGTACTTGCCGCGCGCCATCTCCAGACCGTGGTTCATCGAGTCGCCGTAGCCGCTGTTGGCCTTGTCGATCATCTTGACGCGCCTATCGTGCTCCATATACTCGCGAATAATCGCCGGCGAGTTGTCGGTCGACCCGTCGTTAATGCAGATGATCTCAATATCCTTGAGCGTCTGCGCCAGGGCGGAATCGAGGCACTCGCGCAGGTAGTGCTGAACATTGTAAATGGGAATAAGCAGCGACAGAACAGGGCTGCCAGAGGCGTTAGTAGACAAATGTGCTCCTTAGGAAATACCTGTCGTTTCATGGTATCAAAGGGTCAGCGCGCCAGCGGGCGTTTATATAATCTATGGAGCTCGCAGAGACAAACCGATAAGAAAGGACGTCATGCAGCCCAAAGCCGCACGCAGCATACCCATCGAAGCCTTGCGCTTAATCGCGGTCGCTGAAACGCTCGTGCTCTCAAGCAGTAATCAGCACATCAATGTTACGTATAGCAGTCACGTATAGCAGTCACCTCGCCCATGGCAGGTTCCTGCGTTTTATTCAAAGCTTGCCGTCAAAGTGCGCCGAGCCTTTACAATAGGACAGTCCCAAGGACGTATTCGATAGCTTCCGTGCAGCGCACGCGCGCCGCGCGTGAAAGGATATATTGCCCCATGCCTTCAACCCTCCCCGCCCCCATCGATAAGCTCGCCATCGTCGTCGTTACGTACAAGCGCCAGGAACTCCTGGCCAACTTGTTCGACTCTATGACCGAGCTCACGGCAACGCCCTGGCGCATCATGATTGTCGATAACGAGAATTCGCGCGAGACCGAGGCCATGTGCACCGCATTCAACGAGCGCCTGGCCAACCTGTGGGGCATCGACACCGAGCAGCCCGACGCGCAGGGCGGCACCGACCGTGTCATCTACGCCCCGCAGCTCGAAAACGGCGGCGGTGCGGGCGGCTTCTCGGCCGGCACTAAATGCGCATACGACCTGGGCGCCCAGTGGTTCTGGGTGATGGACGACGACGTGCTCGTCATCCCCGAAGGCATCGAGCGCTTGGCCAAGTGGACCGACCGCTACGATGTCATCCAGGGTTCGCGCCTGGACTTTGACGGCGGCGCCTTCTTTTGGCAATACCAACTCATCCTTTCGCTCGGCATTCCCAACCCTGTCGCCAAGTGGGACCTGGGACCCGAGGGCTACCGCGCCATGAACCAGCTGTGCTTTGAGGGCGGCATGTTCTCGCGCCGCGTGGTCGACAAGATCGGCCTGCCCGATGCGCGCTTCTTTATCTACGGCGACGATGCCTGCTACGGTTACGTAGCCAGCCAACACTTCCCCGCCGCCGTTGTTGCCGACGTGGTGCTCAAGCGCGCCCGCGCCGTCTCTAACTGGGACATCGCCGGCAAACGACAGCTCAACTCCACGAGCGACACCAACCGCTACTACATCATGCGCAACCGCGGTTATCTGGCACGCTACATGCAGATCTACGGCGACTACCACCCCGTGCTGTTCCGTCTGGGCAATGCCGCGACCTTCTGCAAGGAGTTCATTCGTCTGGCAGCAGTCGACAAATGCTTTAAGACCGGCATTCCGGCGCTGCGCCGTGGCATGAAGGACGCCCGCAAGATCGTCAAGGACCCCAACTGGAAGCCCATGCCGCCCCTGAAGGACGCAGAACGCTAAAGGGCTTTCGCCCGCCGCTACAGTCGTTGGCACACCACGGACACACGCTGACCGTCAAAACCAAAGCCCCAACGCATGCGCCCGACGGCGGGGCGCGGCACGCGGATATCATCGATGCCGTCGCGCTCTATGTCGAGCAGTGCCTGAACCGCCAACAGTTCCAGGCCCAGGGCATCGACGCCAGGGTCGTACATCATGTTGATCGTAATGAGCGGTCGCTCATCGAGCATGCCGAGCGTGTCGGCCACGTCAAACACCCGACCGGTGGGAATCACCTGGATATCCCAGCGATCCGAGACGCCACTTCGCTTGGAGCTGGGATTGCAATAGCCGGGCAGTCCAAAGCAGAGCCCCTGCAGCGCCAGATGATAGGCTGTCGGCATATCTGATTGGCCCACATCGATACCCAGATCGCCGATAGCACAGCTCAAAGCTTGCTTTACAGTGTCCTCGTCTCCTCGACACAGCCCGTCATGGAACGAGTCGATAACTCCAACGTCCTCAACGGCGCACTCAAACCATTCCAGAATTACAAGACGGAGCGCCTGACGCACTTCGTTGTTAGGCAGACGCAGGGAACGAAGGCACGCGCCGTCCCCCGAATGCCCCGCCATGTCCGTCGTAAGGAATCCAGACAGATACAGCGCAGTCCAGACATCTTCGGGCTTGGCGGCATCGGCCTCCTCGGCATGCACATGCACTGGCGCCTCAATAAACCCATGCGGCTCAACCAAATCGAACAATGCGGACAGGCGCATGAGATTCCAGTCACCGACGCATGCGCTCAGACGGTCGGCGTAACCATACAGATCCGCCCGAACGGGCGCGACGCAACCGCGATGTGCGTAGTCCACCACGCGCTCCGGGCTCGAGCAATAAAAACCACCAAGCAGGTAGCCCTCGAGCCACTCACGCGCGTCATCCAGACAGCCGTTGCGACCGATGCAATCCAACAGCACCTGGACTTCGTCGTCCGAAAAACCGAACCATCGATCACACCAACTCGACAGTGGCGTCGCCGATCGATAGGAAACCCCACGCTGGGACAACGCAAGCTCGGCAGGACCGGGGTGCTCGCCCATCAGACACGTCAATCGCAACGAGTCGCCGGCGTCGGCAATGGTGTCGAACAACATCCGGCTGAGCGGCTCTAGGGAATCCACGTTACCGTCGTCCTTAGCGTCCAAACGCTTTGGACATACCGCGTCGTAGTCGTCAATCAGAAGAACAACCTGCTCATCGAAAGCCGTCTGGAGCAGTTTAATAAGCACGCCAGTCGCCGCATCGATCTCCTTATCGCTGGCCACCCCACGCGCCGCCCTCTCGATAAGACGAACCTCACGTCTTGACAGATCAGGCGCGGCAAGCAGCGGCAGCAATCGGGCGCACTCGTGCGCGACAGCGCTGCGAATAGCCGCAGCAGCATCGGCGTCGCGCCTCGCAGCGGCAGCTGAAAAGTCGAGCATGATGACCGGATAGCACGCGTACTCATCACGAAAGCGACCACCACCCTCCTGCCAAATCTGGGTGCCGACGAACGGGCTTCGATCCGGCCGTTGATCAGGTCGTTCCAAATAGCATTTGAGCATCGATAGGTTCATGCTCTTGCCAAAACCCTTGGGCCGACAACAAAGCGCAACAGGCGCTTCGCTGTCCAATATATCGGCAATAAACATAGTCTTATCGACGAGTAAACACCGATTGATTGCATCGGAAAAGTCGTGTACATCAACCGGCAGAGCTGCGTTATCCGCATAACTGAGCAACCGTGCGCCAAACGCATGAGCAACACCATAATTCGCCTGTTCAGACACCGTAAACTCTCCTTCTAACGCAGCACGATGCCCATTGTAGCGAGTGGGTAGAGCGCAACAATATCGACATGCAAACGTTTCGGGCAACGGTAGCAACAGACCCCCGAGGGGGCATAACAAATCGTTGCACAACAAAAACGGGGCCCGATGCCGCCGCACCGGACCCCGTCCCAAACTCTTATAGAAAACGATCTGGAAGATTACTCCTCCGAGCCGTCCTCCCCAGAAGCCTTCTTCTGCTGATCGAGCTTATGCTTACCACTTACGATAGACGTAGCGCCCAGCGTAGCTAAGCTTGCACTGGCAAGGCTCGCCATCACGATCAAGTCGCCCGTCTTGGGCATGTTACCGCCCGAGGACTTGGTAGTTGTAGTCGTCGTGGTCGTGGTGGTCACCGTTTTGGAGCCATTTTGCTCCTGGACCTGGTTGTCGGCACCGCTCTTGTCGTCGTCTTCGGACTGTTTCTTTTCGCCCTCGGCCTTGCTCTTGTCCTTCTCCTCAGATTCAGAGTTCTTATCCTCGTCCTTCTTCTGTTCGGACTTGTCGCTCTTCTCCTCAGAGCTAGAACCCTTATCGGATTCGGTCTTCTCGGAAGCCTTGTCCTTGGAGTCGCCCTTTGTGGCTTCGATCTTTTCCGTGGAAACCTGATCAGAGTTGCCCTTGTTCTGGGTCGAGCCGTTATTGACGCCAGCCATCAGCGAAGAGCCCAGCGTAGAACCAAGCTGCTCGGAGAAAGAAGGCTTCTTGTCCGGCGAAGCAACGGGAACGTCCGGCGCCTTATTCGAGTCATCCTTGGAAGCATCGGAGCCAGGGGTTGCGTCAGAGCCGGAGCCGTTGTTAGAGCCGGTGCCAACGGACGAATCGCTCGAGCCGGTGGATGAGTTAGAGGTGCCAGCGCCGGTCGAACCAGAAGCGTCGCTGTCCGTATTGCCGGCAGAGCTTGAAGACGAATCGCCCGCAGCAGAGCCGTTCGAATCGGAGCCGTTCGAGGTAGAGCCGTCGTTGGTAGTGCCACCAGCAGAGCCATCGCCGTCAGCATCGGTCGAGGGCGCATCCATCCTGTCATCGTTGGCATCGTCACTCGCGTCGTCATTCGAATCAGGCGTCGGCGAGGGCGCCGGCGTAGGCTCGGGCTGCACGGGCGTCGCAGCGGCAGCGGCCTCGTCCTCGGCGATATAAACCAAGCAGTCCTTCAGCTCGTTGCGGTAGCGGTTCTTCCAGCCCTCATGATACTGGGGCTGACTTGAAAACTTGGTGGCAACATTATTGACCACGCTGTTGGAAAGCGCCGTCACAAACTCGCGGTCGGACATATCGTTGGAAAGATTCGCCCAGCGGAAAAAGTCCCTGCAGCCACCGGTGCCGCACATGTTGGTGATGCTCCACACCATGCCCTTGACGCAATCGGCGCGGCCGGAGATGTCAATGCCAAGAGCGCTCTTAAGCCACGCCTCGGTCACCGCATAGTACGAGTTGTAAGCATAGGCATCTTGAAGTGCTGAGAACTCAGCAGGATCGGTGTTATAAGCACCTTGGAAGGCATCCTGCGCGATATGGCCCAGCTCAGTGAGCTGGCCGTTCTCGTACATGGCATTGCTCGTGTTGGAAATCTCGTTGCCGCAATCAATCGCATCCTTGAGCATGCAGTATTTTTCGGGGTTGTAGTTGTAGGCCTGCTTCATAAACGGGATGAGCGACCAACGACGGTCGAACTGGTAATAGCCCAGCGCGTTGTAGGCGTCGCCATACGAAAAGCCCTGGTTGTAGTTGCCATGGCTCTCGTACTTGGTAAAGTACTTCATCTCGGAAGTCACGTTGACAAACGAAACGCCCTGGACCGACCTCAGCACGCCCGAGAAGGACTGCTGGGTATAGAGACCCTTATCGATATCGGTCGCATCCGAGGCAACGCCCGGTGTGGGCTCCTCGGCGGCAGCGGGTGCGGGTGCGGTAACGGCGCCAAACGAAAGCGCCAGCGTCAGGCCCGCGACAATCGCAGAATGCTTGGGCTGCATAAGATCCTCCCTGCATTGGTGTAGTTAAAGTGCAGTTTGCAAAGATAAAAGTAAGTATTGCAGCTCGTCCGTTGTTGCACAACAACCCCTCGGTAAACGGCAACAACCCTCCGCGAAATCCGCGAAATCTAAAGGAATTAAACGAACTGGTCGTCGGGCACCAGAAGAAGATCGCCGTAGCGTCCCATCAGCCCGTCTCTCAACTGACAGAAAGCGGGGATATAGACGTTCAAGATACGCTGAATCAAATCTTGAGCGAGCTTGTTGTCATAGATATGGACGTTCGTATTGCGGTCTCTGAGCATATCTAGCCATGCCGCCTCATCAATAAAGTCGTAGAATCGGTAGGCTTCCTTCAAGATGGCACGAGGAGACCCCGATGCAGCAAGCGTGGCGCCCTCATACTCGAGCAGACGTTTAAGGAGCTTCCAGCTCAGTTCAAACTGAAGGTTGAACTTATTAATCAATCCACTCTGAACAAAATCATTGCTAAGATCCTGATTGGGTGCATCCTCAAGATTCGCCAAGGCGCTGGCAAAGTTCTCATATTTTTTCATACAGAATCACACCATCCCTGGCAATTTCATCGAGCAATTGCTGCGATAAGGACTCATCCAGATTGACGACGTCTATATCTAAAAGAGTATCAAGACGCTCCTCTATCAGATATGAGAAACGGTCGAAATCCCGGCAACCTGCTACAGCAATATCAATATCGCTCTTAGGCAAGTTGTCACCGCGGGCACGAGAACCAAACAGCACAACCCTCTCGGCGTCACATTCCCGAGCAAAAATCTCAATTTGCTTGTACACCTTGTCGAGAGATACCATCTGCAGCCCTACAGCTTAATGTCGAAGTTGATCTCGGGGACGGCAGCAAGGTCGGCCAACGTCACGCCGTCGACGTACTTTTCGATCACGTCGTCCAGACCGCGCCAGAATTTGACGGTCGAGCAAAGATCGCTGCGGGCGCAGCTGTTGTCGATGCCATCGCACGCCACCGGAGCCGTGCTGCCCTCGACGGCGCGCAGGATGTCGCCGGCACGCACCTCGGCCGGGTCCTTGGCCATCATGTAGCCGCCGCCCTTGCCGCGCACGCTCTTAAGTAGGCCCGCCTTCATGAGCGGACGAACCAGCTGCTCCAGATACTTTTGCGAGATACGCTCGCGGTCGGCGACCTCGCGCAGAGCGATCTTGCCCTCGGCGTCGCCCAGCGCTGCGATATAGATCATCAGTCGGAGGGCATAGCGGCCCTTAGAAGAAATGAGCATACCTACCCTCCCATCGCATCTTGGACAACATAACCAGGTTTGTTTGTCCCAAATCTTAAGTAAGTGGGACAAACACAACAGGTTATTTTGTCCCACATCTAGAAAAGTCGAGTGGATTAGTCGGGTTTTCCCTTGACTAACGCCGAACCCATAGTAACTTTATTCCGAGAAGATTCCTAGGGTTTCGTACACCCATGAGTACACCATATACAGAGAGGGACAGCATGAGCGCAAATCCGCTGCTTTCCATCGAAGGTCTGACCGCCTCCGTGGACGAGAAGACCATCCTCCACAACGTCAACCTTAACGCCGCCGCCGGCGAGACCCACGTGTTGATGGGACCCAACGGCGCCGGCAAGTCCACCCTTGGCCACCTGGTCATGGGCGACCCCGTCTACACGGTCAACGACGGCCGCATCGTCTTTGACGGCCAGGACATCACCGAGCTCACCACCGACAAGCGCTCGCGCGCCGGCCTGTTCCTGAGCTTCCAGGCCCCGGTCGAGATCCCCGGCGTGCCACTGTCGAGCTTTTTGCGCGCCAGTATCGCCGGCCGCCCCGGCCTGGAGATGAAGGGCAAGGAATTCCGTCGTCGCGTCAAGGAGCTCGCGGCCGAGCTTAACATGGATACCGCCTACCTCAACCGTGAGCTGGGCGTGGGCTTCTCGGGCGGCGAGAAAAAGAAGGTCGAGATGCTCCAGCTTCTGCTGCTGCAGCCCAAGCTCGCCATCTTGGACGAGACCGACTCCGGCCTGGACGTCGACGCCCTGTCCACCGTCAGCCACGGTATGGACGCCTACCGCAAGAGCTGCGACGGCTCCATGCTCATCATCACGCACAACACGCGCATCCTGGAGCACCTGGATGTCGACCGCGTCCACGTTATGGTCAAGGGCCACATCGTGCGCGAGGACGATGCCTCGCTGATCCCCTGGATCGACAAGAACGGCTTTGAGACCTTCGAGCGCGAGGCCGCCGAGCAGCGCGCCCAGGCCGAGGCCGCCGCTGCCGAGCAGCAGGCGTAAAGGGGCGACGCAATGACCAAGAACCGCACCGAGGTCGCGGACATCGACCGCAGCCTCTACGACTTCACCTACGGCGAGGAGGGATTCGAGCGCCTCGACGCCGGCATCACGCCCGACATCGTGCGCGAGATCAGCGCCAAGAAGGACGAGCCACAGTGGATGCTCGATCTGCGCTTAAAGTCCCTCGAGATCTTCAATCGTTTTCCCGACCCGACGTGGGGCCCCTCGATCGAGGGCCTGGACATGGACAACATCGTCACCTACGTCAAGCCCAACACCGACCAAAAGCACGACTGGGAGTCGGTGCCCGACGACATCAAGAACACCTTTGAGCGCCTGGGCATCCCCGAGGCCGAGCGCAGCTACCTGGCAGGCGTCGGCGCGCAGTACGACTCCGAGCTCGTCTACCACAACATGCAGGACACGGCGTCCAAGATGGGCATCGTCTACTCCGGTATTGAAGAAGCCCTGCACGATCCACAGTGGGAACCGCTCATCCACGAGAAGTTTATGACGCTCATCCCGCCCACCGACCACAAGTTTGCGGCCTTGCACGGCGCCGTATGGTCGGGCGGCTCGTTTGTCTACGTGCCCAAGGGCACCAAGTTGGACTTCCCGCTGCAGAGCTACTTCCGCCTTAACGCCAAGGGCGCCGGCCAGTTTGAGCACACGCTCATCATCGTCGAGGACGACGCCGACCTGCACTTTATTGAGGGTTGCTCCGCGCCCAAGTACAACGTTGCCAACCTCCACGCCGGCGCCGTCGAGCTCTTTGTGGGCAAGCGTGCGCACCTGCGCTACTCGACCATCGAGAACTGGTCCAAAAACATGTACAACCTCAACACCAAGCGTGCGCGCGTGGACGAGGATGGCGACATAGAGTGGATCAGTGGCTCCTTCGGCAGCCACGTGGGCTACCTCTACCCCATGAGTGTGCTCAACGGCCGCCGCGCCCGGTCGAGCTTTACCGGCATCACCTTTGCCGGCGCCGGGCAGAACCTCGATACCGGCTGTAAGGTCGTGCTCAACGCCCCCGAGACCTCGGCAACCGTCGAGACCAAGGGCATCTCCAAGAGCGGCGGCATTCAGACCTTCCGCAGCTCCATCGTGGCCACGCCCAAGGCCGAGGGCTCCAAGGCAACCGTGAGCTGCCAGTCGCTCATGCTCGACGACCAGAGCCGCTCCGACACCATCCCCGCCATGGACATCCGCGCCAAGAACGTCGACATCGGCCACGAGGCCACCATCGGCCGCATCGGCGACGACAAGGTGTTCTACCTGATGAGCCGCGGCATCTCGGAGGAAGAGGCCCGCACCATGATCGTCAACGGCTTTGCCAACCCGGTCTCCAAGGAGCTGCCGCTGGAGTACGCCGTCGAGATGAACAACCTGATCAAGCTCGAGATGGAAGGAGCGATCGGATAATGAAACAGGAAACCAACACCGCTGCTACCACCCTTGAGCAGGTCAACGCGATGCCGGCTGCCACTTGGGGCTGGCTGAAGATGAATCAGACCAAGCTCGAGCTCTCTGACGAGCTTGCCGCCGCTCCCGCGGAGGCCGTTGAGGTCGAAGGCTTGGGCGAGCAGTTTTCCGGCGCTGCCGACGCGTTTGGCACCGCCATGAACGCCATGGCCGAGCGCTTCCCCGAGCGCCGCGCCTCCGCCCCCGGTGATGCCGCCGACCGCGCCCGCATCACGCCCGAGACCGAGCTCGACGTGCCCGCCACCTCCGTCTACCAGGCCGGCGCCATCAAGCTCGAGGAGGAGCTCTCCCCTGCTGAAGCCTTCGAAACCGGCATGGGCGAGGCTGCCTATGCGCATCTGACCGAGCACGCCACCAAGCGCATCGTCATCGATGTGCCCGCATACAAGCACGCCACGGTTACCGTGCGCGTGAGCGGTATCGATGCCGCCGCGGCCATCGCCGCCATCGACGTCGTCGCCCGCCCGCAGGCAACGCTCGACCTGCAGATCGCCCTGGACTCCCCCGTTGCTGGCGAGGGTGTCGTGGGCTCCGTGCTGCGCGTCTGCGCCCACGAGTACGCCACCGTCAACGTGACCTGCACGCAGACACTCGACGACAGCTGGATCGCGCTCGACGACACCGGCCTGTTCCTGGACGAGGGCGCGCGCGTCAACGTGCAGCACACCGTCCTGGGTGCCGGCGCCAGCGCCACTGGCCTTGCCGGCGACCTGCTGGGCGATACCGCCAAGGTCACCATCGATACTGATTACCTGGGCGCCCGCGAGCAGGTGCGCGACTTTAACTACGAGCTGCGCCACCGCGGTCGCAAGACCGAGTGCGAGATCGACGCCAACGGCGTGCTGACCGGCACGTCCAAGAAGGTCTACCGCGGCACCATCGACCTCGTGCACGGCTGCAAGGGCGCAACCGGCACCGAGCGCGAAACCGTGCTGCTGGCCAACAAGGGCGTCGACAACAAGACCGTCCCCGTCATCCTGTGCGACGAGGACGACGTCGCCGGCAACCACGGCGCCACCATCGGTCACGTCCGCGACGAGCAGCTGTTCTACCTCGCCTGCCGCGGCCTTGACCAAAACGCCGCCGAGGACCTGTTCATCCGCGCCAAGCTGGAGGACGCCGCGCTTTCCGCCACCGACGAGCGCACCCGCGCCGCCGTCGTCCGCCTGGGAAACAACCTGATCGACAACTTTGAAGAGGAGCTCGCATGATCGACACCGAGCACGTTAAATGCGACACCTGTACTGCCCCCGAACCCATGGAGCTCGACGCCAGCGACGAGGCTTCGCGCGGCTGGCCCACCGTGGACATCGAGACCAACCCCTACAAGGGCCAGTTCCCGCTGTTCCAGCAGCACCCCGAGATCGCCTTCCTCGATAGCGCCGCCACCGCGCAGCGCCCTGCCTGCGTGCTCGACGCCGAGCGCGACTTCTATCAGCGCATGAACGCCAACCCCCTGCGCGGCCTGTACTCGCTGTCCGTCGAGGCCACCGAGGCCATCGCGAAGGTCCGCCAGCAAATCGCCGACGTCATCGGCGCCCCCAACGCCAACGAGATCGTCTTCACCCGCAACACGAGCGAGTCGCTCAACCTGGTCGCTAAGAGCTTTGCGCCTACAGTGCTCGAACCGGGCGACGAGATCGTCATCACCATCATGGAGCACCACTCCAATCTGATTCCGTGGCAGCAGGTCTGCCGCGAGACCGGCGCCAAGCTCGTCTACCTCTACCCCACCAAGACCGGCCAGCTCACCACCGAGGAGGTTCTTGCCAAGGTGGGTCCCAAGACCAAGATCCTGGCCGTGGGACAGGTCTCCAACGTGCTGGGCGTCGAGAACCCGGTCAAGAACCTCGGCAAGCTCGTGCACAAGTACGGCGGCTACCTGGTCGTCGACGGTGCGCAGTCGCTGCCGCATATGCCGGTCGATGTGACCGACCTGGGCGCCGACTTCTTCGCCTTTAGCGCGCACAAGGCCATGGGCCCCATGGGTATCGGCGTGCTGTGGGGCAAGATGGACCTGCTCAACGCCATGCCGCCCATGCTCACCGGCGGCGAGATGATCGATTCGGTCACCGAGCAGGACGCCGTCTGGGCTCCCGTCCCCGAGAAGTTCGAGGCCGGCACGCAGGACGCCGCCGGCATCTTCGCCACGGGCGCCGCACTCGATTACCTGGTCAACACGGTGGGCTACGAGAACATCCAGGCACGCGAGCAGGCACTCGTCCACTACCTGATGGGAGAGCTCATGCAGCTCGACTTTGTCCAGATCATCGGCTCGATCTACTGGGACAACCACCACGGGGTCGTGAGCTTTAACGTCAAGGGCATCCACCCGCACGACGTCGCGAGCATCATGGACATGGACGGCGTCTGCATCCGCGCCGGTCACCACTGCGCGCAGCCGCTGCTCACCTGGCTAGGCGTCGAGAACCTTGCCTGCTGCCGCGCCAGCGTGGCCTTCTACAACGACAAGGCCGATATCGACAAGTTCATCGCCGGCCTGCATCACGTTTGGAGCACGTTCAATGGGTAATCTGTACACCTCCACTACGTTTATGGAGCACAACTCGCACCCTGACTACAAGTACGAGATGGACGCCCCCACGCACGAGCACGACGGCATCAACCCCAGCTGTGGCGACGAGCTCACCTTGCAGCTGCGCGTCGAGAACGGCGTGATCGAGGAGGCCTCGTTTACCGGTCACGGCTGTGCCATCAGCCAGGCAAGCGCCGACATCATGGCCGACCTCATCACCGGTGAGACGGTCGAGGAGGCTCGCCGCCTGGCGGAGCTCTTCCTCGCCATGATCCGCGGCGAGCAGCTCTCCGAGGAAGACCTGGAAGACCTAGACGAAGCCGCCCAGCTCCAGGACATCTCGCACATGCCCGCCCGCGTCAAATGCGCCGAGCTCGCCTGGCGCACCCTCGACGGCATGCTCACGGGACAAAATAATCAGTAGTATTTAAAAAAAATATATGTTATGTTGAGGTTAGCAAAAACAGTACGTGACATAAAACTATCAAAAAGTAAAAAAGAGAAAGGAGGTTTATCGAATGAGAGCAAAGAAGTTGAGAACGAAAGTAGTTGGTCTTGTAGCAGCAGTTATGGTTGTCGGCGCTCCACTTACAGCGTGGGCTATTGATGTAGCGGGTGGAGATTTGTACTACAATGGAGGGCAAACAGACACCATTGTATATTCCGAAATTGGGCGTAAAGCAGGTATTAGTCGCAACTACATGGTAAAGGCAACTGTAAAGGTCGGCGGAGATACATATACCAGTGGATTCAAGTCAAACTACGCTTACAAAGATGCAAAGAGAGTTTGGTGGGCGAACGAAACATCTTAATATGATTATTATCCATATTAAGTAAAATAGTTCAAACACCAAGGGCGGGGCTATTTGTCCCGCCCTAGTTTATACATTTCTTCAAAGAAAGGGGCGTATGTTATGAAAAAATTTTTAAAGATTTTTATTTTCCTTGAAGTCATACTCTTTGCATATATTTTTAATACTTCTATTTACAACATTTATGAAAAGAATAACATTGCTACTGAGAATTTAAAAGGGTATGTTTTAGAAGAAACATCGCCAGAAATTCTCGACAAATTTTATACAATATTTACAGAAGAATATTCTCAAAATAAATTAGAACTCATTAACAATACGCTCACTTCCACAGATAAATCTGTTTATGATTTATATTGCTATCCATTAAATGAGTTTACACAAAAACAGCCTATATCTTCCTCTATTTTGTTTCAATATCATGAATTGCAAAAGGAAGATTTTTTAGATAGTGTTGGTGTATTCTATACAGATTTACCAGCTAACGCAATTAAAGAGATAGCTTCTCAACTGTCCGTCGCAATAAATAACTTTGAAAATGACGCTATTCCGTATAGTATGGTATTAGAATTGAATCTTCTGAATTTTGTAATCTTATTTATTGTACTTCAAATCATATACTGTATTTATACGTCTTATAGTTTGAAAAAAATAGGTATTAAAAAAAGCATGGGCTTTTCTACTATACATATTTTAAAGGAGCAAATTACCAGCGTAATAAAATATTTTGCTGTAATATGTTTAGTATTACTGTTCTTGCTAAATTTATATTACGCATTAACAAACAGATATGATTTTTCTTATTTAGCAACAAGTGTACTGTTCTTTATTGGTGTTTTAGCTATAAATATACTTTGTGTTTTAATTACAAGTATTTTAATTAAGTTTGTTTCTTTAGAGGCAATGATAAAAAATAAGACTTTAAATAGCGGCACAAATATTGTAGTTCAGGCTATAAAAATAATTTTTTCGGTAATAATCGCTATCACTATTATTTCATTGCTGAATCAGGGGAACTCATTTAGACAAAGCCAACAAGCTGTTTTAGATTATAAGTATCTGGACGGATATTATACCGCTAATGGTTTTAATTCATCGGAGTATGATTATGCGTTAGCAAACACAGACATATTAGAAAAATATTCTGAACAAACATTAGAGATGTATAATCATAACCATTCACTACTATGTGATTTTAGGACAGACGGTGGTTTGCAGACATCACGCCCCTATTATGAACAACAGCTTGTTATTGCAAATAGAAATTATCTGAATGAATTTTCAAATATCCAGCTCAGTGGAAAACCATTGGGAGAAGATATATTTAGTGAACCAACAGTATTAGTTCCACATAAATATAAGAATGATGAAAATTCTATTAGCGAATATATTAAGCAAGAATATTTCCGATTGATGAATTACAATCAATTTTATGGAATACCGGGAGAAGAAAAAACTATTGATAAATTTAATGTTGTTTATATAGACGATGATTCTACGATAAAAGTCAATACAGAAAATGGTTTTTCGGATATGGCTAATCCTATTATCATTGTTGATACGGGCAATTTTGCAGGACTTTACTATTTGGATTCTTTAAATACAAGGTGTTTATTTTTTCAAATGGAGTCAAGAGAAGATTTTTCTTCTTTGTTATCAGAATATGATTTAGAGCAATTAGTTACAGCCGGAACATTACTTACACCTTATTTAATGCAACTTGAAAATGTGACATTCGTTCTTAAAACACTCACTATGTTTACGATTGTCTTTATAGTGTCTTTACTGTTTATTTTGTATATTTCAAATTATGTGGACATTTTTGTAAATCGAAAGAGATATGCGGCAAAAGAGATTTTAGGATTCTCTCATTTTAGGACACTGAAAAATCGGTATATTTTTTGGGGAATCGAAATAATTATATCAGGCGTATTAACTGCTATAAATTATTATTTTGCTTGCCTTTTTGCGATTATACTTATTGACTACATATTCTGCGAATTGCTTTATAGAATTTATATCTCAAACGCTTTATATGAGATTGAAAAGGGGGCATAAGTATGTCATTGATTACATTAAAGAACGTCAAAAAAGAATATGGGAAAAATCAGGTTCTATTTGAAAATTTATCTTTAGAAATAGAAAAAGGCGAATTTGTGGGGCTTGTAGGGAAAAGCGGGGCAGGTAAAACGACACTTTTAAATATAATAGGATTGATTACTGATATATCCGAGGGAACAATCACTATTGATAGTCATAAAAATTTGTCCATGAACGGTAAAAATGCTATGATTTTGAGAAGATATACAATAGGCTATCTATTTCAAAATTATGGACTAATAGAAGATGAAAGCGTGTTGTGGAATTTAAAATTAGCTCTTGAATATAAAAAAGTAAAAAAAGAAGAAAAACTGAAACTAATCAATAAGTATTTAAAGCAATTTGAGCTAAGTGACATGCTTAACAAAAAAGTATATCAGTTAAGCGGTGGAGAGCAACAGCGAATTGCAATTATTAAATTGATTTTGCAAGGAAGTCAGATTATATTAGCTGATGAACCAACTTCTGGACTTGATAAAGAGAACGAATTGATAGTGATGAAACTTTTGAAAGAATTAAATGAAAAGGGCATTACTATAATCATGGTCACTCACAACATGAATTTGTGCGATTGTTTTTCCAGAGTTATAAATGTAGAAAACTTTAGATAGTTTGTTAAAGGGAGATACGCGGTTTTATTATACGTGCAATCTCCCTTTATATTTCGTCATATCAAGACTCATATTCAATTATGGTAAATTCGTGGTAAAACACTTATTTTTTCAAGTGATGAACAGCCCTTAAATGCTGTATTTATGCGGATAATCGGATTTTCTATATCAAGTTTTTTTTAATGTCAAGTTATTTTTGTTTCTATTTTATATATGACCTCTTTGTTGCTATCATATTTTGTGCATAATGCACAAAATCAAAGTACCAATATTAGTGCTTTCCACGATTGTACTTTTACAATGAAAAGACGAAGTACCTGTGATAAATTCATTGCTCTAAAATTATTAGAGAAACTATACAATATAGCTATCCTTTTTTCTCTTGTCTGCCATAAACAGAAAAGAAAAAGCCCTGTCAAGAGCCTGCCACTTCTTTAGAAGTGGTGCTTGCACTCTTGATCTGGGCTTTTTGTTTGCTGTATCTTTCACGCAAGAGGAAAAAGGCTACTCGTCCCCGTTGTCAAAATCACTGATTTTTAATACTTCCCGTAACAGCTCCATATCCTCTTTTGAGTTTGGGTTTATCTTCTTTACAACCTGATAAGGCGTACCGTACTTATGTCCCTCTGTGCTTTCCCCGAACATATCCATGCTGTATAAATCATCATAGCGGTTTAATACTTTCTGAAATTTCAAGTGCTGGATAAATTCCTTGATAGGGTAAAGGTCGGACGCTTGTATGTCTGTTCCGCTGATATAGTCTGTGATATATTTCCGCAACTGTTCCAGCTCATATTCCAGCCATTCTTCCTCGCTGTCAAAGAAGTTATCATAGTGTCCATGTTTCAACTCTGCGTTTAGGCGTTCTTCCGTCCTTAAAAACTGGCATACCTCCTTTTCCGCCTGTTGGACAAACTTCCATTCCCCCGACAACAATTCATTGGGCGTTACTCCCAGTACGTCCATTATCTTTTCCAGCGTGTCAAAGGTCGGATAGTTTACCCCTCGTTCAATCTTGGAAAGGCTCTGCATATTGATACCGATGGCGTCCGCAAGCTCCTGCTGTTTCATTTTCCTGTGTTTTCTTATGGTCTGTATGTTCTCCCCTAAAAAATTTATTTTCTTTGTATCATGCTCCATAACTTCTTATATCTTCTCCTTTCCCGGCTTTTTCGTTCCTTTATAAGCCTATCATACTTATTATAGACGAAAAAGTCAAGAAAAAGTTCTTGACAAGTAATTCTAAAGGCGTTATTATCATAGCAGATATAGTGATTAAGCACAATGAGGTTAATCACACGCTTGAGTAAGCATAGAAAAGAGTTGTTTTCGCTTTGATAGCATGAATAGGCATGGACTATCCGACCGAAAACTGTGTTTCTTCCTGTGCCTGCCCCGTTTAGCCACGAGCCTCCCAAAGGCTCGTGAGCGTTAAGAACGGGGCTGGTGCAGGAAGAAAAGGGAACGCCGCAGGCGTTCCGTACAGGGCGTATATGTAACACCGCCCTGCGCATACATGTCATAGTACCTAGAAACTGTGATAAATAAAGGAAAAAACACAATTTTTACACCGCAAAAAACGGGACATACGAAAGGAGTAATGCACTATAACTACACACAAAAATTTATCCGTTAAGATTGATTACATCAGCATTGTATTTGAAACGGCAACTGCTGAAGATGTCATCATGCACATTTTAGGTTTACCGACTGACATTTTCAATGTCTATCCGGCAAGCATTAAATACAAAACCTATCAAGCACGCTGGCAGATTGGAGATATTTATGTATCGGGCGACGCAAGAAAAACAGAGGATAACCCACAAGGGTTAGGCTGTTATCTTGTTATGACCGGCAGAGGGTGTGATGATATTTTCCGTATTCTCGACAGTAGGAATTGTACTTTTGGGGATATGTTCAAACATTGTGAGCGAAGATACGGACAGGATAACTTCCACTTCACAAGGCTTGATATTGCCATTGATGATAAAAACGAAAAGCCATTTTTTACCATAGAGCAGATAAAGAAGAAATGCGAAAAAGAGGAATTTATCTCGAATAGTGAGGGCTACCACTTTGACGAAAGCAAGTTTGATGATTTCGACACCGCAAAGACTGTTTATATCGGTGCTGGTAAATCGGGATTGTCCTACCGCTTTTATGATAAGGATAAGGAAGTCTGTTCAAAACATAATAAGACGCTTGAGGAAGTCGGCAGTTGGAAACGGACAGAAATGCAACTGCGTGATGATAAGGCTCATGCTTTTGCCATGACATTCAAGGAAAGACCGCTGGAACTTGGAGAACTGGCTTTCGGTCTATTGGCAAACAACCTACGCTTTGTCGTACCAAACAGAAACGAAAGTAATAAGAGCAGATGGAAAACTTGTCGGTTTTGGGAACGCTTTTTAGGGGCTGTGGAAGTCTTAAAACTGCAAGTACCAAAACAGCAAAATTCCCTTGAAGAAACACAGCAATGGCTCACAGAGGGTGGCGTGATTTCCGCTGTCAAAAGTTTTTACTTCTTGGAAGAACATGACGCATTAGGCGGACTGGAAAAAGTGGGAACTATGCTTGATAAGGCAAGATACAGCAATTCCCTTTCCAGTAAATTAACCGCCCATTTACAGAGGATAAACCGCACCGACCTTATCCCCTATATCCAGTATGACACGAAACATGGGAAAGGGGGTATCTGATGAATAACAACGATATTCCCGTATGGGAAAAATACACCCTTACCATTGAAGAAGCGTCAAAGTATTTCCGTATCGGAGAAAACAAGTTAAGACGCTTAGCAGAGGAAAACAAGGACGCTGGCTGGCTCATTATGAATGGCAACCGCATACAGATTAAACGCCGACAGTTTGAACAGGTTATTGACAAATTGGACGCAATCTAATGCAAATGAGCCTTGTATGTGTTATGATGAACACAAGTCATATCAAGGCTCTTTCCAACAAGGAAAGGAGCAGACACCATGAAAGAAAAAAGACGGGATAACAAAGGTCGTATCCTGCATACTGGAGAGAGCCAACGAACAGACGGGAAATACTTATATAAATATGTAGACGCATTTGGAAACACAAAATATGTGTATGCTTGGAGATTGACACCCACAGACCCGACACCAAAGGGAAAACGGGAAAAACCCTCACTTCGTGAACTGGAACAGCAGATAAGACGGGATATTGAGGACGGTATCGACAGCACAGGCAAGAAAATGCCGCTTTGCCAACTCTATGCCAAACAGAACGCACAGAGGGCAAATGTGAAGAAAAGCACAATAAAACAACGGGAACAACTCATGCGGTTATTGAAAGAGGATAAGTTAGGTGCTAGGAGCATTGATACGATAAAACCCTCTGACGCTAAAGAATGGGCGTTACGCATGAAAGACAAAGGCTTTTCCTACAATACCATTAACAACCATAAACGCTCGTTAAAAGCGTCATTCTATATCGCCATACAAGACGATTGCGTAAGGAAAAATCCCTTTGATTTCAAGTTAAGTGAAGTCCTAGAAAATGATACCAAAGAGAAAGTTGCATTGACAGAGGAACAGGAACAAGCCTTACTCTCATTCATCAAGACGGACAATGTGTATCACAAGTATTATGATGATGTGCTGATACTGTTAAAAACAGGACTTCGTATCTCGGAACTGTGCGGACTGACAGTAGCCGATATTGATTTCAAGAATGAAGTTGTGATTATCGACCACCAGTTACTAAAGAGCAAGGAACAAGGCTATTATATTGAAACGCCTAAGACGAAAAGCGGAATAAGGCAAGTACCATTAAGCAGAGAAACGATACAGGCATTTCAACGGGTTATGAAGAAACGCCCAAAGGCAGAACCATTTGTGATAGACGGACGGGGCAATTTCCTATTTGTCAATCATAAGGACAAGCCAAAAGTTGCGATTGATTACAACGCCTTATTTGTCCGTATGGTAAAGAAATACAACAAGCACCACAAGGACAATCCCTTGCCACATATCACACCGCATACGCTACGCCATACGTTCTGCACAAGGCTGGCAAGCAAGAACATGAACCCAAAAGATTTACAGTATATCATGGGGCATTCAAACATTAGTATCACAATGAATTGGTACGCTCATGCGTCCATAGATACCGCAAAATCAGAGGTTCAGCGTCTAATTGCATAGAAGTATTTACCACGATTTTAACCACGCTTGATAGCGAAAATATAAGAAGATAGACCTAGATATGTGAGGTTTACCACAAAAGCAAAATGCCCGTAGAGCCGATAAAATAAGGCTTTGCGGACATTTAAGAAGATATAAAAAGATAGTCAAAAAGACATATATAATTTGTCCCAAATCTTAAGAATTTTGTTGGCCGAATCGCTTGACAAGAGTGGTTCGGCCATTTTCTATTCCGAGCCCTCAGCCTGAGCCTTCACTCGCGCATAAGCGCGCACGATACGAGAGACGGTACTCTTGCTGATTCCCGTATACCGTTCGATCTCGCGCAGCGTGTAGCCGACATTGTGCAGGGCGAAAATGATTCCGTCTCGCCGCGAGGGTGCTACGGTCTTGAGTTCGTTGAGCGGCACGCCCAGGCGCTTCGCCATCTTGTCGGCAAACGCACGCCGCTCCCACTCCGTCTCATCCATATCGTGAATCACCGGATCGGAACCATCGGGCATCGACAGAGAATAATCCAGAAACCCCTTGGCAGACTCAAAGAGCTCAAGCACACAAGAAGGGTCCGAAAATCCCCTCGTCGTATCGTTGTCATACGCTCGCAGATACTCGGCAAAGCTGCTCCAGGGATAACGCTCGATCAGGGCGATACCCGCCTCCTGCGGATTAGCGTGAACATAGCGAATGGCGGCCATTAGATAACGGTCGGTATCGAGCGAGCGCCGGTCAAAACGGTTCTGGAACAGATGGCCTGTGCGCCCCGTTCGTTTATTGAACCGCCGCGCGTACGTCAAAAGCAGCCGGTGCATCGCCGCGCTCATCGCGTCCTCGTAATCTGCAAGCACCAGATGCACGTGATTGCCCATAAGGCACCAGGCGATAACCGTCACGCCCGCCTCGCGGCAGCACTCGCGCATCAGCTCCAAAAACTCCCACCGGTCTTCATCGCCCTCAAAGATGAGCTGCTTGCCCGTACCGCGGGCACAAACATGGTAAAAGCCGGTAACCGTTCTCCAAACGCGCTGCATGGCGCTCCCTTCGCCGGGATCTGCTTGCCATCCAATACAGCACGATTGAAGCGTGCCATCAACACATTCACGCAAAACAATACTCTCGCGCGGCCAAAGGCAGTAAACAAGCGGCGAACGGCACCGTTGCAACAGGTCAACCCCTGCAACGCTTGCAAGAGCTGACCAAAAGCTTGCCCAAGACGAACCCCCTCTACGGAAGTTCGCGACCACAGAACATATAGTTAAACCGTTTCAATTAAAACTTCCGGACTTCTCGCTACGAAAACTGAGCCGTTCGCCGAATATTCCGTGCATTTCGCGGTATTATAGGGGCTGCATGTCATGTCCCTTTCGAAGGGTCGCCCGGCAATCGCCAGCCACGACCCCCAGACGGGACGCCAACACGATAGAGAGGAGAGGCATGCAGTACTCACAGGAAGTGGAGAACATGTGCCCCGTTGCCAAGGGTGCATACCACGGCCCCGCACCCATCCCCGAGGAGGGCAAGTGGGTCCAGGCTAAGGAGATTTCCGACATCTCCGGTCTTACGCACGGTGTGGGTTGGTGCGCACCTCAGCAGGGCGCCTGCAAGCTCACGCTGAACGTCAAGGACGGCATCATCGAGGAGGCCCTCGTTGAGACCATCGGCTGCTCGGGCATGACCCACTCTGCCGCCATGGCTTCCGAGATCCTTCCCGGTAAGACCATCCTCGAGGCCCTCAACACCGACCTCGTCTGCGACGCCATCAACGTTGCTATGCGCGAGATCTTCCTGCAGATCGTTTACGGCCGCAGCCAGACCGCGTTCTCCGAGGGCGGCCTGCCCGTGGGCGCCTCCCTCGACGACCTCGGCAAGGGCCTTCGCTCTCAGGTCGGCACCATGTTCGGCACCAAGGCCAAGGGCGCTCGTTACCTCGAGCTCGCTCAGGGCTACGTCACCCGCATGGCTCTCAACGACAAGAACGAGATCATCGCATTCGAGTTCCTGAACCTCGGCAAGTTCACCGACGCCGTCAAGGCCGGCAAGACCCCCGAGGAGGCCATCGCTGGCGCTATGGGCCACTATGGTCAGTGGGAGAACGCTGCCAAGTACATCGACCCGCGCACCGACGAGGAGACTCACTCCGTCGCCAGCGTGTTCCCGGTTCACGAGTAGAAAGGGAGGGAAATAACTATGACTGTTACGTTCGAAGGTTACGAGCGCCGCGCTGACAAGATCAACAAGTGCCTCGCCGACAACGGCATCGCCTCCCTCGAGGAAGCTCTGCAGATCTGCACCGACAAGGGCTTCAACCCGCGTGAGATCGTCAACAACACCCAGTCCATCGCCTTCCAGAACGCCGAGTGGGCCTACACCCTCGGCTGCGCTCTCGCTGTCAAGCGTGGCGCCAAGACTGCTTCTGAGGCTGCCGCCATCATCGGCGAGGGCATCCAGGCCTTCACCGTTCCCGGCTCCGTCGCCGAGGACCGCAAGGTCGGTCTGGGCCACGGCAACCTGGGCGCTATGCTGCTCTCCGACGACACCGAGTGCTTCGCCTTCCTGGCCGGCCACGAGTCCTTCGCTGCCGCTGAGGGTGCTATCGGCCTGGCTCTGAACGCCAACAAGGCTCGCAAGAAGCCGCTGCGCGTTATCCTGAACGGTCTGGGCAAGGACGCCGCCCAGATCATCGCCCGCATCAACGGCTTCACCTATGTGAAGACTCAGTTCGACTACTACACGGGCGAGCTCAAGGTCGTCGAGACCATCCCCTACTCCGATGGTCCCCGCGCTGCCGTTAACTGCTACGGCTCCGACGACGTCCGCGAGGGCGTTGCCATCATGTGGCACGAGAACGTCGACATCTCGATCACCGGCAACTCCACCAACCCCACGCGCTTCCAGCACCCCGTCGCTGGCACCTACAAGAAGGAGCGCCTCGAGGCTGGCAAGAAGTACTTCTCCGTCGCTTCTGGTGGCGGCACTGGCCGTACCCTGCACCCGGACAACATGGGCGCCGGCCCTGCCTCTTACGGCATGACCGACACCATGGGCCGTATGCACTCCGACGCCCAGTTCGCCGGTTCTTCCTCCGTGCCTGCGCACGTCGACATGATGGGTCTCATCGGCATGGGCAACAACCCCATGGTCGGTGCCACCGTCGCCTGCGCTGTCGCCGTCGAGGAGGCCCTCAAGGCCTAATCACGCCCGCGCGATGCTCATATAGTTGAGCTTTAGAGCCGCTACCTTTCGAGGTAGCGGCTCTTTTTGTTTGCGCTATCGCAGGGTAGCGAATGCCGATATATCAGTTGGGGCGAAATACGAGATGTGACGAGATGAAACGTCAGAGCGTCCATGACGCCCACCTGTCATATGTGCCCTTTACCGATTTGCCGAGTCTTTGCGGCCCCATTACCGATCACCCGTGCGACAATGCGCCGGACGAGAAAGGAATCCGATGGAATCGACTGATGTACTGGTAATTGGATCTGGCATTGCGGGCCTTTGCGCCGCCATCGAAGCGGCGCGCACGGGTGCAACCGTCGCTGTGGCAAGCGCCGGCAAGACTATGAGTGGATCGAGCTTCTTCCCCGGAACCTGGGGCCTGGGGCTTATCGGACCCGTTAACGAAGACGACGAACAAGACCTCATCGACACCATCCAGACCGTTGGTGGCGGCGTCGCCGACCCCGAGCTTGTCCAGACGTTTGTCCACAGCATTCCCCAGGCAATTGAATGGCTTGAGCAAGACCTGGGCGTTGAGCTCCAGCGTCCGCAAAGCGCTGAGAGCGCTCAGCAAAAGCAATTTATCCCCTGCTTTGACCACAAGACGCGCATGTGGCGCGGCCTCACCCGCAAGCCCCTTGAGGACGCTCTGACGACCCGGATCGAGTCACTCGGCATTCGCCTGCTCCCCCGCCATGAGCTTATCGACCTTGTTGAGGACACGGACGGAAAGATTGTCGGCGCCACGCTCTACGACCGCGCAAACGAGCATCTCATGTCTCTGGCAGCTAAAGCCACTATCATTGCTGCGGGCGGCACGGGTGGCCTGTTCGAGCGCAGCCTCACTTCCGCCGACGTGCTCAGCTCATCACAGGCTATCGCGCTGGTGCACGGCGCATCGCTTACTAATATAGAATTCATGCAGATGATGCCCGGCTTCATCGAGCCCAAGCGAAACCTTGTCTTTAACGAAAAGACCTGGCGCTACGTACATGTAGACCAGCCGGTCGATATTGCCGACGGCAAGCTAAACGATCTGCTTGAGCAGCGCTCCGGATATGGCCCCTTCACTTCGCGCCTGGCTTCCCGCGCCATCGATCTTGCCATCGATCAAGCAGGCGCCGAAGGCTTGGCGCTCCACTACGACTTCCCCCGCGAGGACATCCCCGAGTTTGTGCAGACCTTTGCCACCTGGCTACAAGACGAGCACGGCATCGCGCCGACCGACGAGATGCGCGTGGCGATGTATGCCCACGCCGCTAACGGCGGTATCAAGATCGACAAGGCAGCCTTCACGGGCGTCGAAGGCCTCTACGCCTGCGGTGAGGCGACAGGCGGCATGCACGGCGCCGATCGCATTGGTGGCCTGTCAAGCGCCAACGGCATCGTGTTTGGGCGCATCGCGGGCGCATCGGCAGCCCAGGCAGCACAGAATGCAGCTGAGGCATCCCTGAAGGCGGATATCGCCCTCCCCCAGTACGGCATTGCCACAACAGACGCCGAGCGCCTGACACGCAGCCTTAGGCACACGATGAGTACCTATTGCATGATCAACAGGACCGAGACGGGCCTATCAAAGGCACTACACGAGCTTGAGGGCTTGAAGACGGAGGCAACGACCTTGAGCACACAGAAAGTCCAGGACAGCGAAGTCGCAGCCCTCGCTCGCCTGCAATCGCAGATTCAACTAGCACAGGAAATGGTCAAAGCCATGCGCGCACGGACCGAAAGTCTCGGATCGCACTATCGAGCGGACTAATTCGATTCTCACTTAGAGTTTGATCACAATTTCTCAACATGCATCGAGCCCCGTAAGCATGATTCCCCAAGGAGAACACGCTTACGGGGCTTTAGCCGTGTTTTCCCTAAGGGAATAACGGTGCAGATAGCTCAGCTCCGCGCCCTTTCGGGTCCGACCACATGCGAGGTCAACAAAAAAGACGGCCAACTTTCGTTGACCGTCTAAACATGCTTTGGTGGGCCGTCAGGGGGTCAGCCTGCTGTGCAGGCGGCCGCTGCGGCGCTTCGCGCCTTGCGCGCTGCGCTGGCAAATGCTCGGGCATTTCCTCAGCTCCGCGCCCTTACGGGTTCGAACCCATGTACTGTTAACAAAAAAAGACGGCCAACTTTCGTTGACCGTCTAAACATGCTTTGGTGGGCCGTCAGGGGGTCGAACCCTGGACCTTGGGATTAAGAGTCCCCTGCTCTACCAACTGAGCTAACGACCCAAAGCTAAAGTCCGTTATAGCGGACTTTAGAGGAGATATCGTGTGGTGGGCCGTCAGGGGGTCGAACCCTGGACCTTGGGATTAAGAGTCCCCTGCTCTACCAACTGAGCTAACGACCCGATATCAACACGAAGCAAGAACTGGGGTGGGTAAAGGGACTCGAACCCTCGACCTACGGGACCACAACCCGTCGCTCTAGCCAACTGAGCTACACCCACCGTGTCCTGTGCGCTTCGCGCTCGACTATTATTGCAAGGAACGCCACGCGATGCAAGCCCCAATTTTCAAGAATTTTGAAAAGAGTTTTTCGAGACCATTTCAAGCAAATCCCATCGGTTCCATAGGAGTAAACTTGCTCCACCCAATGCTCGAAAGGATAGGCATGAAAGAACTCTCCAACCGCACGGCGGCGTTTACCGATTCGGTCATCCGCCGCATGACGCGCATCTCCAACAAGTATGGTGCCGTCAACCTGTCGCAGGGCTTCCCCGATTTCGATCCCCCGGCGCAGCTGCTCGATAGCCTCAGCACCATTGCCACCGACCCCAAGCCGCTTTACCACCAGTACTCCATCACCTGGGGCTCCCAGGTCATGCGCGAGGCGCTTGCCACCAAGCAGGAGCACTTTATGGGCATGCCGATCAACCCCAACGAGAACATCGTGGTCACCTGCGGCTCCACCGAGGCCATGATGGCCGCCATGATGACGGTCACAAACCCCGGCGACAAGGTCGTCATTTTCTCGCCGTTCTACGAGAACTACGGCGCCGACACGATCCTCTCGGGCGCTGAGCCCATCTATGTGCCGCTCAACCCGCCCACCTTTGACTTCGACCGTGAGGTCCTCGAGGCAGCCTTCCGAGACAACGATCCCAAGGCAATCGTCCTATGCAACCCGTCCAACCCCTGTGGCAAGGTCTTTACCCGCGAGGAGCTCACCTTTATCGCAGACCTGTGCAAAAAGTACGACGCCTACTGCATCACCGACGAGGTATACGAGCACATCGTCTACGCGCCCCACGAGCACGTCTATATGGCCACGCTGCCCGGCATGTTCGAGCGAACCATCAGCTGCAGCTCGCTGTCCAAGACCTACTCCATCACCGGCTGGCGTCTGGGCTACACTATCGCCCCTGCCGAAATCACCGAGCGCATCAAGAAGGTCCACGACTTCCTCACCGTAGGCGCCGCCGCTCCCCTGCAAGAGGCCGTCGTCACCGCCCTCAACTTCGACGACAGCTATTACCAGGAGGTCCTCGACCTCTACACCGCCAAGCGCGACCTATTCTGTCAGGGACTCGACAGCATCGGCCTCACGCACAACGTGCCGCAGGGCGCCTACTACGTGATGATGGACATCTCTGAGTTTGGCTATGACAGCGACCTCAACTTCTGCGAGGATCTGGCCTCCAAGGTGGGCGTGGGCGCCGTTCCGGGCTCCAGCTTCTTCCGCGAGCCCGTCAACCACCTCATCCGCTTCCACTTTGCCAAGCGTGACGAGACGCTCAACGCAGCACTGGAGAACCTCAAGTTCCTGCGTGATAAAATCAAACCGCGCGGGTAAGTACGGTCAGTAACTAAAGGCACTAAAGAAACCTCGTGAACCCGTTGGGCCACGAGGTTTCTTTTTATAGCGACCTCATTTATTTTTTAGAGCGCTATACTTTAGTCACGGAGCAACTCGTCCCAGAGAGGAATACTATGGCAGAGCAGCAGCTCATCGGAGCACTCGAGGCCGGCGGCACCAAGATGGTCTGCGCCACGGGCTATGCAGACGGCACGGTCCTGGAACGCGAGCAGATTGCGACCACGACCCCGCAGGAGACCGTTGAGGCCGTCAACGCATGGTTTGCCGACAAGGGCATCGCCGCGCTGGGCATCGGCGCCTTTGGCCCCACCGCAGTCAACCCTGCCTCGCCCCAATACGGCAAGATCCTGGAGACGCCCAAAACGGCATGGCGCTACTTTGACCTGCTGGGCACCATCCAAAACGAGCTCAATATTCCCTGCGGCTACGACACCGACGTCAACGTCGCCTGCCTGGGCGAGGTCACCTTTGGTTGCGCCCAGGGCCTCACTGACGTGGTGTATCTGACCATCGGTACCGGCGTGGGCGCCGGCGTGCTCTCGGGCGGTAAGCTCGTGCACGGCATGATGCATCCCGAGGCCGGCCACATCCTGGTCACTCGCGACCCGCGCGACACCATTGGCGAGCACAGCGGCTGCCCCTTCCACGACAACTGCCTCGAGGGCCTCATCGCCGGTCCCGGCGTCAAAAAGCGCTGGGGTGGCAAGAGCGCCGGAGAGATGGCCGATGACCCGGAGGCCATGGACCTGCTCGCCGGCTATCTGGCGCAGGCGCTCATGACCTACATCCTGTGCTACGCACCGCAGAAGATCGTCATCGGTGGCGGCGTGGCCGACCACACCCCCATCGTGCCGCTCGCGCGCAAGAAGTGCGCCGAGATGCTCAACGGCTACATCGTCACGTTCGAGATGGCCGACATCGATAGCTACATCGTCAACAACAGCCTCGAGGGCAAACAGGGCATTATGGGCTGCCTGGCCCTGGGCGCACAGGCGCTTCAGTAGCAGACGCACCCGCAGGGCATGGCGCGCCCGGCAAATCCGACCTACGGAACAACGCCATCACGCCTCATATAAGCCCTCAAATAAAAAAGGCCGCCTAGGACCAAACAATACGTCCTAGGCGGCTTTTTTGGCGCACATCAGCGACCGTAAGAGATATCGGAGCACAACACCCGTTGCCGCTCCACAGCAGTCGATCATCACATCGGTGATCATGCCGGCGCGCCCCGGCACAAAGAGCTGAATCGTCTCGTCGATCGAGGGAATCAGCAGCAGGAACACCGCCGTGGGCAGCAGCACGTCAAAGGTGCGCCGGCCCTCAAAATCAAAGGCATGCGTTGCCAGGACGCCGAGCACCATATACTCGGTAAAATGCGCGCACTTGCGAACAACAAAGTTGGTCACCCATTCATATGGAAGTCCCACGCCGTGCAGGAAACCGCGGATAGCTTCCATGACCGTTAGGCTCAGCGAGCCCGACCCCGAGCCGGGAACCAGCGAATTGCCCCAGATCAAGAGCGCCATCAGGCAGGTCACGACCGCCCATTTTCGATTGATCTTAACCATGCAGAAGTTATGCCTCCGCGCGGAGCGGCGCGAAGCTGGCGGTACCGCCCTCGATAACGCTCAGATAGGCACGGCCCGTACGCTTGGCGGTAGAGGACTGCAGGCGCTCGATCTCTTCCTCGAGGATCTGATTGACGCGCTCGTGACGACGATTTTCCATAATGCCGGCGGCAATAGCCTCGGCCCGCTCGATGCCCTCGCGCGAGATACGGGCGGTATCCTCGGGGAACACAGCGCCGTGACGGCCGACATAGGCGGGTGCAGCAGGCTGAGGGGCAGCGACGGGAGCGGGAGCTGCAACAGGAGCCGGCTCGTCGATCTCGTCCAGAATCGCGGTGGCGGCGGCCCACATGTCCTCGTGGCCCGAGTAATCGGCCATGGGGACATCAACCTCGAGCGAGGCATCCGGAAGGTCGCCGGTGTCGATGCGATCTTGGGCATCAATCGATGCGGTGATGGCCGCAGGCTCATCGAGGTCATCGAGATCGATGTCCGCGACACCGGAAATGATAGGCATGCTGGCGAGGTTTGCGTTGTACGGCGCAGCCTCAGCCGCCTGCTGCTGGGCAGGAGCGCCCCAAAGCGAGCTTTCGGCGGCGCGGCGGGCGGCAACGGCCTCCTCGTCCGCGGTCATGGCTTCATCAATGTACGAATTATCGGCAGAAGCGTTCGCGTCCGCCGAGGTAGCGCTGTAGGCGTTATTGCCTGCCGCGTTGGCAACGAGTGCCACGAAAGCCGCCGTGCTGCCCGCAGGGGCGGCCTGGGAGCCCGACACGGCGCGTGCCGCGGCGGCGATGTCATCGCGATTGAAGGAGCCGGTCTGCCCGCCGTTGGTGAGCTCGTCGATGGCGACTTGATAGACGTCGCGCGAGCGCGCAGGGTCGCAGCTAACCGGCGAATCGTCGTCGAGCATGCTGTCGATCATGGACCAAGCCTCGGCCTCGTCCATAGCATCTGCGGCTCGAGCGATGGTAGGGACACCATCATCGGCATGACGGCGCTGGAACGCACCAGTCAGGCCGGAAAGGAATGCCGAGGTAGACTGCTCCGACTGAGCCTGAGAAGCAGAAGCCGCAGCGTAAGGAGTAGCATCATGCTGCTGAGCTGGAATCGAGGCGGTCTTGAACTCGCTTTGATGCTGATTGAGATTGGCGGCACCGCCCATGGCATCGGGCTGGAACAGACGCTCTTCACGCTGCGCACGGTACTCGGAGATACCCAGCGAGGCGGCATAGATACCCACGCCCGCCACCGCGCCCACGGCGAAGGGAACCGCACCCGCTACGACCGTCTCGTTCACCGACGAAAACGGCAGCGTCGCGCCATACATAACCACGGGAGCGGCAAGGCCGATCCCGCACGAAAGTCCGGCAAGGACTGCTCGTTGTGTTGCATCAGAAGAAGCCATGAGCTCTCCCCATCTTCCAGCACCCAAATCGCATCATTCAGTTGGCTGCGCGAGAGAAGATGAAGCGGGGCTATGCCCCAAAGCAACGGTATATGGTTCGTTTCATCTGCGTTTTCCGTCGCGAAGCTTAAAAGCTATTATGCGAAACCGCCCTGTCGATTGCAAGCGACGATGTCGGATTGAAACGGGAAACCTGCTGCTCGTCGGTCTTACGGTCAAAAATAAGCGCGGAGCGGCGCTATGGAAAAGGGCCGAGGCTCAAAGCCCCGACCCTTTATCGCATTGATGACTATTGCTGCGCGTGGATGACAACCTAGAACGTCTGCTCGTAGTCGCTGTGTTTTTTGGCCGAACGCACCAGGAACTCCTGGTTGGTGTTGGTGCCCTTAAGACCCTTGATAAACGATGCGGCTGCGCGCTCGGTGTTGTTCATGCCGGCAAGAATGCGACGCAGACCAAAGACAAACGGGCGCATCTGCTCGTCGACCAACAGGTCCTCGTTACGTGTACCGGAGGCAACGGGGTCGATAGCCGGGAAGATGCGGCGGTCGGCCAGGTCGCGGTCGAGCTTAAGCTCCATGTTGCCGGTACCCTTGAACTCCTCAAAAATGACCTCGTCCATCTTGGAACCGGTGTCGATGAGGGCAGAGGCCAGGATGGTGAGCGAGCCACCGTTCTCGATATTGCGGGCTGCACCCAGGAAGCGCTTGGGCGGATACAGTGCCGCCGAATCGACGCCGCCCGAAAGGATGCGGCCCGAGGCGGGCGCCGCCAAGTTGTAGGCGCGGGCGAGGCGCGTGATGGAGTCGAGCACCACCACGACGTCGCCACCCAGCTCTACGATGCGCTTGGCGCGCTCGATGACGAGCTCTGCCACGCGGGTGTGGTTGTCGGCAGGCATATCGAAGGTCGACGCTACAACCTCACCCTTGATGGAACGCTGCATATCGGTGACCTCTTCGGGGCGCTCGTCGACGAGCAGGCAGATGAGGTGCACCTCGGGGTTGTTAATCGAGATAGACTGGCAGATCTTCTTGAGGATCGTGGTCTTGCCGGCCTTGGGTGGGGACACGATCAGGCCACGCTGACCCTTGCCGATCGGTGACACGATGTCGATGGCGCGACCGGTAATAGAGTCCTTGCCGTGCTCCATGCGCAGCGGCTCGTTGGGATAGACCGGAGTGAGGTCGCCGAACTTGGGACGGTTGCGAATCTGCTCGGGGTCCAGACCGTTGACGGTCGTGATTTTGGCGAGGCCGGCGCGCTTGTCGCCACCGCGCGAAGGACGCAGCGAGCCCTCGATGACGTCACCCGTGCGCAGGCGCGCGGAGCGGATGAGGTAGGCGGGCACGAAGGCGTCGTCGTTGGACTTCATGTAGCCATGGGCGTGGATGATGCCGGAGCTGTCCGGGCGAATCTGCAGAATGCCCTTGATATCGCGGAAGCCCTCGGCTTTCGCGGCGGTGACGTAGATCTCCTCGACGAGCTCGGCTTTCTTCTTGCCGGTCGTCTCGATCTCGAACTCCTTGGCCTTCTCGCGAAGTTCGGCGACCTTCATGGCAGCGAGCTCCTCGCGCGAAAGCGTGGGCTCGGTGGGAGCGGCATTACGCTCCTTGTTGCGTTGCTTGCGATCGCGCTGGCGGTTGCGACGGTCGTTGTTGCGCTCGTCCTTGCGCTCGTTGCGCTCCTCGTTGCGCTTGTGCTGGCGACGGTTTGGGCGAGCGCCGTCTTCGCCCTCGGCGTGGGCGGCACCATCGGTTGCGGCGGTGTCAACATTGGCCGCAGCGGCGTCATTGGCCTCGGCGCCAGAATCAACCTGCGCTTCGACATCAGCCTGCTGCTCGGCGGCCTTGGCCTTAACGGACTTCTTGCGACCGCGCTTGGGCTTCTCGGATGCAGGCTGTTCGACGTCCTGGGGCTCGACGGCATCAGTCGATGCATCGGCGGTCGTCTCGGCGGAATCCTCGGACGCACCCTTCTTGGCAGCCTTAGCCTTGGACGTGCGCTTAGCAGCAGTGCGACGGCTGCGACCGGGACGGACGTCGGCGGGCTCGGCATCGGCAGAAACGGCCTCGGAAGTCGTAGCATCCTGGACGGGTACATCGGCAGCAGTTGAGGACTTGGCGGTCACCGCAGCATCCCGAGCGGCGGCGGCTGCGGCTGCGGCCTTCTCGGCCTCGACAAAGGCCTTGGGCTTGCGACCGCGACGGTGCGGGCGCAAAGCCGGATCGACAACGGGAACTTCGTTGGCCTCGACAGGCGCAGCGGGCTCAACAGGCGATGTGCCCTCCCCTGCCGCGGAACGGACCGAAGCCTCAGTGAGCTCGGGGGTTACCTGATCGGCAACCTGCTCGGCCTTAGCAACCGTGCGACGGCGTGTGCGCGGTGCCGGCTTCTCGGTCGGCTGGTCGGCGGCAGGCGTCTCGGGCACAGACGGAGCTGCAAGCTCGGTCAGAGCCGCGGCCTCACGCTCGGCAGCACGACGGCGGGCGCGCACCACCTGGGCCTCGCTAATCTGCGCCAACGCACGTGCCTGCGCGACCTCATCGGAAATCGGCGCCGAGGAGTCAGCTGCAACGGTGCGCTTGGCGCGCGTCGTGCGCGTGGTACGGCGCTTGGGCTTGGTGACCTCCTCGCCGTCAGCAGCAGGCTTGGCCGTGCGGCGCGTACGCTTGGGCTTTGCCGGAGCAGCCTCCTCACCAGTTGCAGGCACGGCCTTCTCAGCCGTTGCAGCCTTAGGCGTCTCAGGAGCCAAGGCTTGAGCGGGCGCCGCGACCTGGTCCGACGCAACCGGTGCAGCGGGAGCGGCCTGCGTCGTCGTTATTTCGTTTTCTTGCTGTTGATCAGACACAGTGTTTGCTCAACTTTCTTTTCAAGCCCTGTGATCACATGCTCCCTGCATAAACCTTCAGGGCGGCTAAACAGTCTAGTTCCGTTCAAAACGACGGACATCATTGATCTGTATCGAGATGATTGCGTCAACTACGCAGCGTTAGTGTAACACAACCGCCGCCACCTGCAACTTAGTCATTGGGGACGTTCTTAAACGACTAGTCAAAAGGGACACTCTTTGTTTGCCACCCACAAATCTGACTGCCTCCGCCAAAACTATGGCGGTTTACTACGATGAATCGCTCAACCGCGACCACTCCGAAACTTGTTGAACTAAAACCGCAGGTAGATGCCTTGCACTTTTTAGCAAAAAGCCGGCGTGGTTAGAATTCCTCAATTCATCGTAGTAAACCGGCATAGTTTCGTATTTCCAGCAGTTCCAAATTCATCAATACGTCGGCGTTTGCGAAAAAAGCCCGACCTCCGTAGGAGATCGGGCTTATAGGGCTCAGTTAAACCAAACCTACACGGTCAAATGACCCGCAGATTACATCTGCTCGGGCGCGGAAACGCCAACAAGGGTAAGCACCAGGGCGAGCGTCACGCGGACGGCGTCGCAGGCGGCCAGACGGGCGCGCGAGAGCTCGGGGTCGACGGGACGGCCCTCGCTCGGCAGAACCTGGCAGGCAGCGTAGAAGCTGTGGAAGTCACCGGCGAGTTCCTCAGCAAAGTGGGTCAGACGGAACGGAGCGCGATCGCGAGCGCAGCTGGCGATCAGGTCGGTGAGCTCGTTGAGCTTGCGCGAAAGGGCGAGCTCGGTCGGGTCGGTCAGCAGCGAGTAATCGACGTTCTCACCGATGGCCTTGGCGGCAACGGCCTTCATGCCCATCTCGTCGGCCTGCTCAGGCGTTACGTCGGCGGCACGGCGCAGGATGGAGCACACGCGAGCGTGAGCGTACTGCACGTAGTACACCGGGTTGGAGTTGTCGCGCTTCTTGACGGCCTCGATATCGAAGTCGACCATCTGGTTGGAGCTCTTGGAGATGAGCGTGTAACGGGCGGCGTCGGAGCCGACCTCGTCGACGAGCTCCTGCAGGGTCACCATGGTGCCCTTGCGCTTGGACATACGGACGGGCTTGCCGTTGCGCAGCAGGTTGACGAGCTGGCCCAGCAGAACCTCAAACTTGCCGGGATAGCCAAGAGCGTCGCAGACGCAGCGGACGCGGTCGATGTAGCCGTGGTGGTCGGCGCCCCAGATGTCGATGACGTGGTCGACGCGCTGGAACTTATCCCAGTGATAGGCAACGTCGGAGGCGAAGTAGGTGTACTCGCCGTCGGACTTGATCAGGACGCGGTCCTTGTCATCGCCCAGGTCGGTGGAGCGGAACCACAGGGCCCCGTCCTTGGTGTAGAGGTAGCCCATCTTGTCGAGCTTCTCAAAAGCGCGGTCGACGGCGGAGGTGCCGGCGGTCTCGCCCTCGGTGTCCTTCACGTACAGCGAACGCTCGGAGTACCAACGATCGAAGTCGCAATTGACGGCGTGGCAGAGGTCGCGCATGTTGTCGACCATCTTCACATAGCCGCGCTCGCGGAAGCTCTCCATACGCTCCTGCGGATCGGCGTCGACCCACTTGTCGCCGTCGGTGCGCCAGAACTCGGCGGCCTCGTCGATGATGTAGTCGCCGCCGTAAGAGTCCTTGCCCAAGGTCTCGGCAAAGTTGTCCTGATACGGATGGGTCTCGGGGTGCTCGTCGTTCTCGTCGGCAACAAAGGCGTCGCGGTCGGCGATCAGAAGCTTGTGAGCCTCGTCGATATCCACGCCCTGCTTGGCGATGATGTCGGCAAGCTGCATATAGCGCGTGCTGATGGAGTTGCCGAAGGTGTTCATCTGAGAGCCGTGGTCGTTGATGTAGAACTCACGCTGGATGTCGTAACCGGCGTGGTCCATAACACGGCAAAGGGAGTCGCCCAGAGCGGCCCAGCGGCCATGACCGATGTGCATGGGGCCGACGGGGTTAGCGGAGACGAACTCGACCTGGGTCTTCAGGCCGCCACCGACGTTGGACTTAGCGAAGTCCATACCCTTCTCGCGAGCCTCGCCAAAGATGGCGTTCTTGACGGCAACGGAGAGATAGAAGTTGATGAATCCAGGGCCGGCGATCTCGACCTTCTCGATTGCGGGATCCTCGGGCATATGGGCAACGACGGCCTCGGCGATCTTGCGCGGGGCGCAGTGAGCCAGCTTGGCGGACTTCAGGGCCATGGTGGAGGTCCACTCGCCATGAGAAGTGTCAGCCGGTCGCTCGATAGCGCAATCGTCAAGTTCAAATGCGGAAAGGTCGCCGGCCTCCTGGGCCGCAGCAAGCGCAGCGCGTACCAGCTCTTCAATCTTCTCGGGCATAGATCCTCCTTGTGTTAAAGCCCCCGAGCTCTTGGTCACTCGTAGGGCAAAAGCCAGAGTTTGTAGCACTCTATCACAAGCGACGGGCACTATCGCAGGGTAAAGCCAATCGAAATTGCATATGCACAAAATTGACTACAGCTTGTATGGAGTCTCTCAAAGATGCCGGTCTGCCTGCAGATTATGCACGCGTTGAAAATGCATAAAGGTGTGAATGAGCTGTGTCTTTTATCGAATACTCTTACCTATCGGAGTTGTGTGCTTTTCCTGCATAAAGTAAGGGTTTCCGCACGTCAGCGTGGTATTCTAGACATACGCAAATTCGTATAAGTTGGAGGTAGCATGTTCTCAATCGGTCAACACGTCATTCATCCGGGTCAGGGAGTCTGCACCGTCGTCGGTTTTAGGGACGACACGCCGCAGCCCATGCTGTTGCTCGAGACCAAGCAGGGACATGCGCAGACGATCCTCATGTACCCCGTGGCGCAGGCCGATCGTTTGCATGCCGCCATCTCCCAGCAAGATGCCGAGCACCTGCTGAGCCACTATGACGAGCTGGAGTGCGACACCTTTACCGAGCGTAACAGCTCGCTTGAGGAGACGCACTTTAAGCAGCAACTCAAGCTGGGCGCGCCCGAGACGGTCCGCGTGGCAAAGACCATGATGCACCGCATTCGCCAGGCCGAGGAAGCTGATAAAAAGCCCAGCTCCTACTACATGCGCGTACTTAAGGAGGCCAAGCGCCGCTCCATAGAGGAGTTCGCCGTGGCCCTGGGCGTCACCGAAGAGGCCGCCGAAGCCCGCCTAGCCCAAGCCGCCCTCAACTAACCCATCCGCGCCAAAAACCACCACAAAGGGGACAGGCACCTTTGTGGTGGTTTTTTCGTTCTAGTCGTTCTAGTAGTATTCATTCTTAGCGATACCTACGAGCACAAGGAGCCTCTTATGGCAGAGCCACTTACCGCCGGAATCACCCGCGACCGCGCATTCGAACTGCTCAACGAGCACAACAAGGACCCGTTCCACATCACCCATGGCGAGACGGTCGAGGGCACCATGCGCTACTTTGCGCGCGAGTTCGACCCTGAGAACGAGGAGTTTTGGGGCATCGTCGGCCTGCTGCACGACCTGGATTGGGAGGAGCATGAGGACGATCCCATGAACCACACCATCTATGCGGCCGAGATCCTCGAGGGCGAGGGCGCCTCTCCCGATCTCATTCGCGCCATTCAGACGCACACGTCCGATTTCAACACCTCGCTGCCCAAGCCCGAGCTGCAGATGGAAAAGATACTGTTTGCCTGCGACGAGCTCACCGGCTTGATCGGCGCTGCCGTCATCATGCGTCCGAGTAAGAGCGTCATGGACTTTACGACCAAGTCGCTCAAGAAAAAGTTCAAGGACAAGCGCTTTGCCGCCGGCTGCTCGCGCGATGTGATTTCGCAGGGCGCCGAGATGCTGGGCTGGGAGCTCCCCAAGCTCTTCGACCGTACCATCGCAGCCATGCAATCCTTCGCCCCCGACCGCGACACCTTCCAGGCTTAATTCCAAAACCACCACAAAGGGGACAGGCACCTTTGTGGTGGTTTTTGTTTGCGCGGGCGTTAGGGGCGGACCTGGCCGGTGCCGCGGAGCTTGTATTTGTAGGTGGTGAGGGCCTCGGCGGCAAAGGGGCCGCGGGCGTGGAGCTTTTGGGTCGAGATGCCGATCTCGGCACCCAGCCCAAACTCGCCGCCGTCAGTGAAGCGCGTGCTGGCGTTGGTATACACGGCCGAGGCATCGACCGCATCCAGGAAGCGCTCGCATGCATCCTCGTCCTCGGCGATGATGGCCTCGGAATGCATGGTCCCGTAGCGGTTGATGTGCGCGATGGCCTCATCCTCGTTCGCCACGACCTTCACGCTCATCTCGAGCGCCAGGTACTCACGGCCCCAGTCCTCCTCAGTCGCGGCGACGTAGTCATCGCCCTCCACAAAGCCGGCGTCAGCGCACGCGGAGCACGTAGCCTCGTCGCCGTGAATGAGCACGCCGTGGTCATGCAGCACGGCCACGACCGCGGGCAAAAACGCATCGGCCACGGCACGGTCGACCAGCAGCGACTCGGCGGCATTGCACACGCCCACGCGCTGCGTCTTAGCGTTGACGATAATATTGAGCGCTTTATCGAAGTCGGCGGATTCATGCACGTAGATGTGGCAGTTACCCGTGCCCGTCTCGATCACCGGAACGAGTGACTCGCGCACGCAGCGCTGGATCAGGCCCGCACCGCCACGCGGAATGAGCACATCGACGACGCCGCGGAGCTTCATGAGCTCGCCGGTGGCCTCGCGGTCGGTAGACTCGATCATCGACACGGCCTCGCGCGGGAAGCCCTTGGTCTCGAGCGCATCGGCCAGCAGCTCAGAAATCATGGCGCACGAGTGATAAGCTAGCGAACCGCCGCGCAGAATGCAGGCGTTGCCGGTGCGGATGCAGATGCCCGCGGCGTCGGCCGTCACGTTGGGGCGCGCCTCGTACACCATGGCGACCAGGCCCAACGGCACGCTCACGCGGGTGAGGTCCACGCCGCTTGCGAGCACGCGGTGGTCGAGCACGCGGCCGACAGGATCGGGCAGCTCGGCAAGCTTCTCCAGGCCGGCGGCCATACTCTCAACGCGCTCGGGCGTCAGCAGCAGACGGTCGAGGAGCCCCGCCGAGGTCCCCGCATCGCGCGCGGCGGACATATCGAGCTCGTTGGCGGCGACGATGGAGTCGACACCGTTGCGCAGTGCTGCGGCCATGGCGCGCACGACCTCCTGGCGCTGCTCGTCGCTCGCCGTGACAAGCGAGGCCGACGCTGCCTTAGCGGCAACGGCAAGATCGTGGACATACGTGGCTATATCGACCGACATGGGCGGCCCTTTCTCCTAGAAGTTTGCAACCATGGTAGCCGATTTGCGCATGGCCTCGCGCGCGGCGGTAGAATTGGTCAACCCGAAACACCGCAACGAACGGAAGTATCACATGGCGCTCATCACCTCGTACCACGTCCCCGGCCTGTATGTCGAGGACCACAGCATCGACGTCCCCCTCGACTGGCGCGGCCTGGAGCCGATGCTCCTGGCCGTCGGCAGCACCATGCGCCGCGGCGCTATGCCGGCACCAATCGCCGGCGCGCCCGAGAGCATCAAGCTCTTCTATCGCGTGGTTTGCGCGCCCGACCGCATCAACGACGATCTGCCGCTGCTCCTGTTTTTACAGGGCGGCCCCGGCGGCGAGAGCCCGCGTCCGTTGTCGCCCACAAGCGATGGCTGGATCGAGGAGGCCGTCAAGCACTTCCGCGTGGTCCTGCCCGACCAGCGCGGCACCGGACGCAGTAGCTGCGTGGACGGACGCACGATCGCGGCCTTGGGCGAGCGCGCCGAGGCAGCCGGCGCCGATGCGGACCGCTCGCAGGCAGACCTCCTCAAGCGTCACCTCGCCAGCTCTATCGTGCGCGATTTTGAGTACCTGCGCCTGGTGGGCTTTGGCGGCAGGCCCTGGGTCACGCTCGGGCAGAGCTACGGCGGCTTTTTGACGCTGAGCTATCTGTCACTCTTCCCCGAGGGCGTGGCGGCAAGCTTTACCTGCGGCGGCATCCCCCACGTGCCGGCGAGCGCCAGCGAGGTCTACGCGCACACCTTCCCGCGCATGGCTGCCAAGACGCAGCAGTATTACGACCGCTACCCCGCCGACGTCGAGCGCGTGGCAGCCCTGGCCGATGCGCTCGAGGCTCAGAAGCCCGTGCTACCCGACGGCTCGCCGATGACGGTCGAGCGCCTACAGCTCATGGGCAGCGACTTTGGCATGAAGCCGAGCTTTGAGCGCATGCATTGGATTATCGATCATGCTTTTGTTGACGGCGACGGCACGCTGACCTGCGGTGCCTCGGTATCTGACAGCTTTTTGATGCGCGCCTTCGAGCGCACCAACACGCGCACGAATCCGCTGTACTGGACGCTTCAGGAGTTCATCTACGCCGACGGCGACACCATGCCCATTCGCTGGGCCGCGGCAGAAGAGAAGGCACACCGTGCCGAGTTCGACACGCTCGCGCGACCGCTCATGTTTACCGGCGAGGCCATGTTCCCGTGGATGTTTGAGCAGATGCCCGAACTTAAGCCCTTCAAGCCGGCGATGGACCTGCTGATGGAGGACACCAGCTGGGACAAGACCTACGACCCGCAGCGCCTGGCCTGCAACGAGGTGCCCTTGCAGGCCGCGGTGTATTTCGACGACATGTACGTCGATTCGGGCCTGCAGCTCGATACGCTCAGCCGTGTGGGCAACTCGCATGCCTGGGTGACCAACGAGTTCGAGCACGACGGTCTGCACGGCAGCGTGGTGTTCAAGCACCTCTTCGACGAAGCCCTCAACCGAGGAGACCTGCGCCGGATCTTCTAGCAAAGGAGTGCCCCCCTGCTGGCACAAAAGGAACGTCCCCAGGTGCCAGGTTAATGAAGTCATTGCAGAAAGAGGACGGAAAGCGAAAACGCCCCCAAGCGAGCAAGGTGACGTGAAAGAGGAGGGCATTGACCTTTTGGTCATGCCCGACGATTGAACGTCAGATTGCCGCTTAGGGGCGTTTGCAGCGTCAATTGGTTACGCGAAGACGATTAAATTGTCCCTGTGTATCGCCGGCTTCTCGGCCAGGTTAGCGAGCAGGCGGTTGCCGGCAATCTGGTCCTGGCGGCGGCCGGCGGCAAGCTCCAGCACGTCCGAATCGGCCTCGGCGATACCGCGGGCGACGACCATACCGCTCGGATCGCACACATCGAGCACATCGCCCTCGGCAAACTGGCCATCGACCTCGCGAATACCCACCGCAAGCAGGGAAGATCCACGGCTGACCAGCGCCTTCGCAGCACCATCATCGACCGTCACCGAGCCATGCGCCTTGTCGCCCAGCGCGATCCACAGCTTGCGGGGTGCGATGTCCAGACGCTCCGCCGGCGGATCGAACAGCGTGCCCACGCTCTCGCCGCGGGCGAGACGCACGAGCGCATCGGGCTCCTCGCCCGAGCAAATCACGCTCTGAATGCCCGCCGTCATCAGGATGCGGCTCGCGCGGATCTTGGTAATCATGCCGCCCGTGCCCACCGATGTGGAAGAATCGCCCGCCGAGGCAATAATCTTGGCATCGATCTTATGCACGACCGGGACGAACTCGGCCGTGGGGTCTTCATGCGGATTGGCAGTATAGAGACCATCGATGTCCGAGAGCGTCACGCACAAATCGGCAGAAACCAGGCAGCTCACAAGCGCCGCCAGCGTGTCGTTGTCGCCAAACTTGATCTCGTCGACGGTAACGGTATCGTTCTCGTTGACGACCGGCACCACGCCAAGCTCCACGAGGCGCAGCAGGGCGTCGCGCGCATGCAGGTAGGACGTGCGGCGGGCCGTATCGTGGCGCGTGAGCAGAACGAGCGAGGTGAGCAGGTCGCGCGCATGGAACTCCTCGTCGTAGGCCGACGAGATGATGCACTGACCGGCCGAGGCGCAGGCCTGCAGGCTCGGCAGGTCACCGACCGGCTTGCGGTCGAAGCCCAGCACGGGACAGCCACAGGCGATAGCGCCCGAGCTCACCACAACCAGACGCCAGCCGAGCTTGCGCAGCGCTGCGGCCTGATCGGCAAGTCCGCCGATAAAGGCGCGGTTGACCTTGCCATCGGCACCCACCACCGTGGACGAACCGATCTTTACCACCATCGTTTTATAAGAAATCGTCATACGTCAAACCAATCAACTGTTCAGCGAACGGGCGAACGGGCAACGAGAAAATGATCCGTTTTCCTCCGTCCCCAAGGGATCATTTTGCCCAGGGGAAAGCCGAGGCCGCGGCCATGTTCTTGCGCACAAGCTCGTCTCGCACCTGAGCCAGGCCCTGCTCCATGCCCACCACATAGGTCTGCGGGTACAGGAAGCGCTTGAAAGCTGCGTCCAGATGATCGAGCGCCCAAGCACAGCGCTCGCGCGCGTCCTGGATGCTCTCACGCGGAGCCACCGCACTGCCATCGCGCACGATCGGCACCAGCAGCTCGCGATACTCAAGTTCGGACACGTCGGTCACCAAGGCGGCATCATTCACGGCCACGAGGGTATTGCCGTGCGCGGCGCCCTCCCCCGCCAGATGGTCCTCGTCGTAGATCATGTCGCAGACCGGGCCGCCAAAGCCGTCGTAATAACGGCGCACACGTTGCACGCCCGGGATCGTGCGCTTGTAGGGCTGCTCGGAGAGCTTGACCACCGGCGTCCATGGATCTGCCTCGCTCGCACGGCGGGCGGAAAGCTTGTACACGCCGCCCAGCGCCGGCTGGTCATAGCAGGTCGCAAGCTTGGTACCCACGCCAAAGCTGTCGATGGGCGCGCCCTGGTCGAGCAGCGACTGAATCGTGTACTCATCCAGATCGTTGGAAACCGAAATCCCCACATAGGGCAGGCCCTCGGCATCAAAACGGCCGCGAACATACTTGGAGAGCTTGGCGAGGTCGCCGGAGTCGATGCGAATGGCCGACAGACGCTCGCCCGCCGCCTCCATCTCCTTGGCAACCGTAATGGCATGCTCGCAGCCCTCGCGCACGTCATAGGTGTCGATAAGCAGCGTACAGTTCTTGGGACTCGACTTGGCAAAGGCGCGGAAGGCCTCGAGCTCGGAATCGAAGCTCATCACCCAGCTGTGCGCATGCGTGCCAAAGACGGGAATACCGTAGCGGCGGCCGGCGAGCACATTGGACGTAGAGGAGCAGCCGGCAACGTAGCTCGCGCGAGCAACGGCCAGGCCGCCATCGGGACCCTGGGCTCGGCGCAGGCCAAACTCCGCCACGGGGCGACCGTCGGCGGCGAGCACCACGCGCGCCGTCTTGGTGGCGACAAGCGTCTGGAACCCAACGATGTTGAGCAGCGCCGTCTCGAGCAGCTGGCATTCCAGCGCGGGACCGGTGACGCGCACCATGGGCTCGCGCGGAAAGACGAGCTCGCCCTCGGGAACGGCGTCGATGTTTACATGCGCACGAAAATCGCGCAGGTAGTCGAGGAATGCAGGCTTGAACATCGCGCCGCCGGCCGGGGCCTGGAGTGAGGCGAGGTAGTCGATATCCTCGGGCGTAAAGCGCAGGTTCTCGACAAGCTCGGACAGCTCGGCGGTGCCGCACATGACGGCATAGGCGCTGCCAAAGGGATGGTCGCGGTAAAACGCGGTAAAACAACCTTGCTCATTGGCCTTGCCGCTCTCCCACAGGCCCTGGGCCATAGTGAGCTCGTACAGATCGGTGAGCATTGCGATGTCGGTGGGATGAGAGATATCGGTCAAAGCCATGGGGCGACCTTTCGGATGCGTTGTGCAGAGGTTGAGGGTTGGAGAAGGGCAGAGTGTTCGGGCATGACACCCGGCGCGAATCGGCTAGAGCAGGCCCATGCTGGTCAGGATCGTGTAGCCCATAAAGATGACAAACGCGATGAGGGCAAGGACAATGATGATTTTTTGAGCCGGCGCCATGCCAGGGATCTCGTTCTCGCCCGTAGGCTCCTTGGAGGTAACCATGCGCTGGGCAAAGGTCATCTCGTCACGGCTCGGCTTGGGATCGACGGACTTGGGACGAGCGGCCTTTTTAGGCTGAGGTTTGGGCGCGGCAGGTGCGGGCTTCGCGGCGGCGGGCTTGGGCGCGGGGGCGACGTTCGCGGCGGCCTCCTCGGCCTTCGCACGCTCGGCACGCAGGGCGGCCAGCTCCTCACGCTCGCGGCGTGCCTCTTCCTGGGCCTCGCGACGAGCTTTCTCGGCGCGGAGCTCTTCCAACTCGGCGCGTTCCTCGGCAGACAGTGGTTGGGACTCAAGCTCGGCCATGGTACAGCCCTTTCTTTTAAAAAAAGCCGCCGACACAATGTCAGCGGCTTATCAAATCCAAGGGTGGAGACGAAGGGAGTCGAACCCTCGGCCTCTGCCATGCGACGGCAGCGCTCTCCCAACTGAGCTACGTCCCCAGGACAAGTTGATATTTTACCTACGGCTCGCCAACTGTCAACGCCCAATACCCAGTCTTTTTGGGACGGGGCTTTTTTGACTACTTTTCGAGAAGGCGATCCTCTCGATGATTTTTTAATCCCCGTCCCAGAAAAATCATCGGCGAACGCGCTACTTTGCGCTGGTGAGGACGCCGGTGGTGTCGAAGGCTGGGGTGAAGCTCTCGTCTACCGCGCCGCCTTCTTGCCAAAACATCGTCGTAAAGCCCAGGTCGTCGGCATGGTCGAGCACCTGCTCATACTCCTCGCGCGTCACGGCGCGCGCCAGGTCGCCGCCTTGTTCGCGCATGAGTGCATTGGGCGTGTACTGGTTCATGACCGAGATCGGCACGTCGCCCACCGTCTGCCACACCAGGTCTAACACGCGGCACGAATCGTCGGCATGCCCCGGCAGCACCAGGTGACGCACGATCATGCCGCGCTTCATGAGCCCGTCCTCGTCCACCAGCTCTCCCCCGCGGCGATCGATCTCGCGAGCCATCTGGGCCAGACCCGACACGGCCACGCGCGGGTAGTCCTTAATATGAGAAAGCGACTGCGCAAGCCCCACGTCGGCATACTTAAAGTCGGTAAGCCACACGTCGACCAGATCGCCGAGCGCGGTCACGGCACTCGCCCGCTCATAGCCGCTCGTGTTGTAGACGATCGGGATGTCCAGCCCGCGCTCCCGAGCTGCGGCAATCGCGGCCGGCAGCAGGTGAGCATAATGCGTCGCCGTCACCAGGTTGATGTTATTGGCACCCTGCTCCTGCAGCTCCAGCATAATCTCGACCAAGCGCTCGGGCGAAATCTCAAGGCCAAAATTGCCCGTTGAGATCTCGTGGTTCTGACAATAGATGCATTTGAGCGAGCAGCCGCTAAAGAAAATCGTGCCCGAGCCGGCCTCGCCCGAGATAGGCGGCTCCTCCCACATATGAAGCGCTGCGCGGGCCACCTTAAGCGTGTTGTCTGCGCCGCACACGCCACGCGCGCCCTCGTCGCGCGCCGCACCGCAACGGCGCGGACACAAATGGCAGGCGGGCGAAAAAAGTTCGGTCAACGACGTCGGCATAAAAACATGCTCCAAAACAACGATTCAGCAGGTCAAACGTAAAGGGCCAGACCGCGTAGACGGCTCCGTCCCTAAGGCGCCGTAATCGTCCGACACGATTTTTGTAATGTCAAGACTGGAATCGACAAAGTGCCGCTTTATGATGTAGGTATTCCGCCCCCCGCGGAGCAACTGGGTGAACCGTCGCGTTTATTTAGGGAGCCCACACAGTCGTACCTAGTACAGGTATCCTTCGTTGTTAAGGACGCTGGAACAGTCGATGAGGGCACCCACCTGTTTTAGGTGGGTTCATTTTCGTAACGTGGGGGGTGGTTTTCTTTTGCCGAAAATCACCATTACAGTCCACATGGATCCCCGCCGGCATCCCGACAAGCCATCGACAACATCCCAATATCTGGTAAGCGCGTGATTATCGCTGCGTGCAATTCCATGCACCCCCCTTGGTCGAGTATCATGATTCGGCTATGCCCTTTGCGCATGGCGTTCTTCTGACCTTTCCCTTCGACGCTTGGCGGTTTTTAGATTCATGGCTTCATCCCCGAGCTACATACCGTACCTGTGCGTGGCAGCGGCGGCCTTTATCACGACCTTCCTCACGGTGCCCCTGGTCAAGCGCTTGGCAATTAAGCTCGACGCCGTCGACTATCCTTCTAAGCGCCGCATCAACACCAAGCCCATCCCGCGTTTGGGCGGAACGGCGGTGTTTTTGGGCCTGGTCGTTGCCTGCATTGTGCAAATCCTAGGCACCTGGCACCTAGGCTGGCCGCCCGTCCTGGTGCCGCATCCGCGCCTTCACATTAGCTATCCCATGCTGGCGCTCTCCTTTACCGTCATCTTTGCGACCGGCGCTATCGACGACGTCATCCAGCTCAAGCCCAAGCAAAAGCTGGCCGGACAGGTCCTCGCTGCGCTCATCGCCTGCGTGGGTGGCCTGCGCATCGGCGTCATCGTCAACCCGTTTGCCCCCGGCGAAATCATGCTCGGATGGCTCGCCTACCCCATCACCGTGATCTATCTGGTGGCATTCACCAACATCATTAACCTCATCGACGGCCTCGACGGCTTGGCCACGGGCATCTGCGGCATCGCGTCGTTCACCATGTTTTCGATGGCCGTTCTCTCGGGCCGCATCGACGCCGCCGCGCTCTCCATTGCGCTCTTTGGCGCCTGTCTGGCCTTTTTGCGCTACAACTTCAACCCCGCAAGCATCTTCTTGGGCGACTCGGGGTCGCTGCTTCTGGGCTTTGCGCTGGGCTCCATCTCGCTACTCAACGTGAGCCGCACCGCCGCGCTCACCTCGCTTATCATCCCGCTCATCGTTGCCGGCGTGCCCATCATCGACACGTTTAGCGCCATCGTGCGCCGCAAGCGCGCCCACATTAGCATCGGGCAGGCCGACAAGGGCCACATCCACCACCGCCTGATCCAAGAGGGCTACAACCAAAAACAGGCAGTGCTCCTCATCTATGCCTGGTGCATCATGCTTTCGGCCGGCACCGCCGCGATTAACCAGGTCGAGGTCCCCATGCGCGTGCTCATCTTTACCGTGCTCGCCATTGGCTCGGCGGCCTTTGCCAAACACCTGCACCTGTTTGAGCCCGTGCTGCGCCACCATTACAACAAGCGCACGCACGAGGACGAGCTCGTCACCCCCGACGACCCCGCCTTTAAGCAGGAGGAGCAGGCGGCGGAAGAGCGTAAGGAAGAGCGGCACCACAGGCGCTAGGGTTTGCTGCCGAGGATGCGTCCAGACGCCGCCGGCCAAACGTGCAGCCACGCCGCGCCCATCGCACAAGCCGCCGCTCTCCCGCCCCTCGCCTACTTACGACCCGCCCCTCCAATAAACGCGTTATCATCTTGACCCATGAACATACGTTAGGAGCAATCATGCCAAACGAGAACAGCTACGAAGTCGCGCTGCAAAAGAGCAACGCCATTCGCGAGGGCCTGGCCAAAACGCCCGAAAAGTTCACCATGCTCACCGGCGACCGCCCCACCGGCCGTCTGCACCTGGGTCACTACTTCGGCACCCTCAAGGGCCGTGTTGAGCTGCAGAACATGGGCGCCAAGACCAACGTGCTCATCGCCGACTACCAAGTCATCACTGACCGCGATACGACCGAGCACATCCAGGACAACGTGTACAACATGGTCATGGACTACCTTGCCTGCGGCATCGACCCCGACAAGACCATGATCTACGCGCACTCCGCCGTACCCGCCGCAAACCAGCTCATGCTGCCGTTCCTGTCGCTGGTCTCCGAGGCCGAGCTGGCGCGCAACCCCACGGTCAAGGCCGAGATGGAGGCCTCGGGCCACGAGCTCACCGGCCTTCTGCTCACCTACCCGGTGCACCAGGCCTGCGACATCCTGTTCTGCAAGGGCAATGTGGTGCCCGTCGGTCGCGACCAGCTGCCGCACATCGAGCTCACCCGCACCATCGCCCGCCGCTTTAACAACCGCTACGGCAAGGTGTTCCCCGAGGTCGACGCGCTGCTGTCCGAGACCCCGCTGCTGCCCGGCCTGGACGGTCGCAAGATGAGTAAGAGCTACGGCAACGCCATCAACATCTCGATGACCGCCGAGGAGACGGCCAAGCGCATCAAGAAGAGCCAGACCGACTCCGAGCGCATGATCACGTTCGATCCCGAGAACCGCCCCGGCGTGTCCGGTCTGCTTTCGACGGCCGCCATCTGCACCGGCCGTTCCGAAGTCGAGATTGCCGAGGAGATTGGCATGGGCGGCTCCGGCCAGCTCAAGAAGTACGTGACCGAGGCCGTCAACGAGTACTTCGCGCCGATCCGTGAGCGTCGCCAGCGCTACGAGAACGACCTGGATTACGTAAAGGACGTCCTGCACGAGGGCAACCGTCGCGCCAACGAGATCGCCGAGCAGACCCTTGCCGAGGTTCAGGAGGCCATGGGCATGGTGTACTAGGCAAAGCGCCTTCGCACAACATACACGGTGAGGTTGAATCCTCACCGAAACAGGAACAGGCCCGCTGGCAGTTAATTGCCAGCGGGCCTGTTCCCGAAGTACACCGTTGAATCGCACAGAGGGGAGGAATGCGAATCAAACTCAACAGGGCAGGCTTTTTCATCGCCTATGGCCTGCTCCGTTGCTGAATACAATATAGTTCACCGTGGTTTACTTTCTGACGGCAAAATTCGCCGTCACACCTTCTCCATAAGTTAACCCCGGTAAACTAAAACTACCACAAAGGGGACAGGCACCTTTGTGGTAGTTTTGGCGCGAGCAAGCCGTTAAAGCCCGGCCGGCCAACGACAGGCGCCCAAGTCGACGTGCATGGAATCGGCAAATGTCACGCCCTCCCCCAGCAGAAGTTCGCGTTGAGCATCGGGGCCACCAAAGGCGAAGCCCTCGCAAATGCGGCCATCGGCAAACACCACGCGATGACAGGGAATCTGACCAGGGCGCGGATTGTCGTGAAGCGCGTAGCCCACGTACCGCGCACTCCGCGGACGACCGGCGAGCAGCGCCACCTGACCGTAGGTGGCGACCATCCCCTCGGGAATCTGCTCGACCACCTCGTACACCCGTTCAAAAAAGCCCTCAGACGCCATTGCTCGCTCCCTTCCATCCGGAATAGCATAAACCACCACAAAGGCGCCCGTCCCCTTTGTGGTGGTTTTGGCAGGTGAGCTAGTTGACGGGCTGGAAGAAGGCTACGGCTACGGCGCCGGGGCCTACATGGGTGCCGATGGTGGCGCCGATGGTGTGAACGGGCAGTTCGCCCTCGGTGTGGCCAGCCCACAGTGCCGCGCTGTCCTCGATATACTTCTTGAGCACCGCATCCGAAAGGCCCGTATAGCCGAGCGCCAGCGGCATGGAAAAGTCGATGCCGCCTGCCTTTTCGACCTTCTGGTTGAGCAGGTTACGTCCGTTCTTGGAACCGCGCGCCTTGCCCAGCTGCACGATCAGACCGTCCTCGGCAGCCACAACGGGCTTTACGTTGAGCAGCGTGCCCACGGCGCCGGCAGCAGCAGACAGGCGACCGCCGCGCACCAGGTACTCCAGCGTCTCGAGCAGACCAATAACCACCACGCGGTCACGGACGGCCTCGACAGCCGCCGCAATCTGGGCCGCGCCCTGGCCCTCGTCCACTAGGCGCAGGGCATACTCGACCAGCACGCGCTCACCCAGGGTAACGTTATTGCTATCAACCACATACACGTCGCCGCCCGGCGCCTCGGCAAGCGCGGTACGGGCGCTCTGATTGGTCCCCGAAAGTTTGGCACCCACGGTAATAATCACCGCCTCGTCGCCGGCCTCACGCGCCTCGGCAATCGCCTGCGAAAACGCGTACGGGTTGACCTGGCCGGTCTTGGGCAGCTCATCGCGCTCCACAAGCATCTCGTAAAAGCGCTGGTGATCGATGTCGATGCCATCCATATACACATCGGTGCCAAAGGTAACGGACAGCGGCAAAACACGCAGAGCGGGGTGCTCCGCCGGCGACATATCGCTTGCGGAATCGGTAATAATGCGGACGGACATAACAAATCCTTTCTTGCACAGGTCTCGCGCAGGGAATTTTGACAACAATGTCCCGGCACGGCGTACGCGCTCAAACGGGACGATGCAGTTGTTGGCTGAAAGCTAGCGCCAGCGCGGCTCTAGATCTCGCGCAGGGTGTTGAGAATCGTGCGCAGCGACGCATACATCTGCTCGCGCTGTTCCACACCCATAGCCTTACCGGTGGTATCGAGCACCTCGCGAATGATGCGGTCCGCCTCGCTCATGCTCTCGCCGCCTAGAGCGGTCAGGCGCACCGGAGCACGATACTTAACGGCGGCATCGCCCGAATCATCGACCTCGACGTAGCCGCCCTCCTCCAGATGCGCGAGCGTGCGCGAGACGGCGGCACGGGTCACGCCTGCCATGCGAGCCAGGTCAGCACCAGTCAGGCCGTCCTTGCTGCGCTCAAGATAGTACAGGCACATAACGTCGGAGCCCTTGAGGCCCAGCCTTGCGCCCTCGGATGTCTTAATGCGCTGGATCTCCTTGTAGAGCCCGCTGATCAGTCCGACAAAGTCCTCGAAACGTGTCTCGTCGTTCTGCTGCATGGGAGACGACCGCCTTTCGCTTGCATGATGCTAACGGGTAAACATCTTAGCCGCACAAGGCAACACCCATACCCAAATATCCCATTTGTTAACCCATCAACATAAAAACCACCACAAAGGGGACAGACACCTTTGTGGTGGTTTGGGGCATCGAGTTTGATCCGCAGACTTCGCTACAGCTCCACGCAAGGATTGTCGCGGGTCACAAGCGTTTTAACGACAACCGTCGCTCCCAGATAGCGCTCGAGCAACTCAGCCAAGCGATCGATCGCGGCCTGGCAATCCCCCATCCGCTCGGGCTCCACGCACTCAATCGCCAGGAACGCATCGGCCGAATCGTCGGACAGCGCCGTGCGAACGCCGTCGCGCCAGTTCCAGCAGCGGCACACGGCGCCCGCATCATCGATGTAGGCGAGCTCGCCGGGAAGCGTCGGGTCATCTGTCTCCTCGCCAAGCGGCAGAAATGAATCGCCACCGTCGGTCACTGCCAACCGCAGATCGCCCTCGATAGCATGTAGATCCTCGCCGCCAACGGGCAGCGCGTAGGTCAGCGACACCGTGTTGTAGATGTCCACCGCGGGCGTAATGTGGCCCACCGGTTTGCCCTTGAGCACGCGCTTGAGCAAGTTCTCGATCGAGCAGCGGGCGCCCTTTTTGGTCTTGAACAGCCGATAAGCCTCGCGCCATGCCTTGACCGGTGCGTTCTCGCTGATAGTATCGCTGGTCAGATGACGCTCCGCATCGATATTGGCGCGGTCGAGCAACGCCGCAATCGCACCCACGTCCTCTTGAGGAATCTGAGCGGCGGGCTTCATGCCCTTTACGACCACAACACCGACAGCCGCCTGCGGAAATAGCTCCCAAAACGAATCCTCGGCAACGAAACTCTTCATGTGCTCTCCCTTCATAGCATGCGCCCGAGCCCGGGTGCCTAAACAAAAAGCGCCCTTACGACGGCCACCTTCAAAGTCCTACGGTGCCGCCACAAGAGCGCTTACGCTGCCCCCATCCGGAGAAGGGAGCGATATGTCAGGCGTATTGTAACCCGAGTCATCCGCGCGAGTAAAACCACCACAAAGGCGCCTGTCCCCTTTATGGTGGTTTTGGGTCTGAAGCAACGTTAGTGTCGGAGTCCCAGCAGGCCGCGGCCGCGATGACGGGCGTCGGCGTGCACCTGAGCGTGCGGACCGGCGGCCTTGACGGACTCGGGCAGGTGCGAGTACTTCTTCTCGAAGTTCTCCTCGAACATCACCGCCAGATTGTGCGCGGCCTCGTCATAGCGCGCGGTGCTCTGCCAGTACTGGCGCGGCACCAGGATGCCGTCGGGCACACCGTGGCACGTCGTGGGAATGTCGACGTTAAAGATATCGTCGTGGACGAACTCGCTGTCCTCGATGGTGCCGTCGAGGGCGCGCTCGACCAGGGCGCGCGTGTAGGCCAGCTCAATGCGATGGCCCACGCCGTAGCCGCCGCCGATCCAGCCGGTGTTGACCAGATAGACGCGGGTGCGACCGTCGGCGATGCGCTCGCCGAGCATCTTAGCGTAGACCATGGGGTCGAGCGGCATAAACGGCTCGCCAAACAGCGAAGAGAACGTGGGCGTGGGCTCGGTGACGCCGACCTCGGTGCCGGGGATCTTGGCCGTAAAGCCCGTCACAAAGTGATACATGGCGGCGTCGGCCGTCAGGCGTGAGATGGGCGGCAGCACGCCAAAGGCATCGCAGGTCAGGAAGAGCACGACGCTTGGGGTGGTGCCCATGCCCTTGGTCCACGCGTTGGGAATGTGCTCCACAGGGTATGCCACGCGCGTGTTGTGCGTGATCGAGATGTCGTCGTAGTTGGGCTTGCGGTTCTCGTCTAGCACCACGTTTTCGCATATGGCACCAAAGCGGACGGCGTTGAAGATTTCGGGCTCGTGGAACGCGTCCAGGCCCTCGCATTTGGCGTAGCAGCCACCCTCGATGTTGAAGATGCCCATGTCGGACCAACCGTGCTCGTCGTCGCCGATCAGTAGGCGCGTGGGGTTGGCCGAAAGCGTGGTCTTGCCGGTGCCGGACAGGCCAAAGAACACGGCGGTCTCGTGCGTGACAGGATCCATGCTGGCCGAGCAGTGCATGGGCAGCACGTCGTCCTCGACGGGCAGCAGGTAGTTCATGACGCTGAAGATCGACTTTTTGATCTCACCGGAGTAGCCGGTGCCGGCGACCAGAATCACGCGTTCCTGGAAGTTGATGACCACGGCGGCGCTGGAGTTGAGGCCCTTAATGGCGGGATCGCACTGGTAGCCGGGAGCGGCGAGCACGCAAAAGTCCGGCTCGCCGGTGCGCGCGATTTCGCGGGCGAGCGGGCGGGCGAGCATCTGCTTAATAAAGAGTGCCTGGCTGGCACGCTCACAGGCAACGAGCAGTCGACGCGTGTGGTTGCGGTCGGCGCCAGCCATGCCGCGGGTGACGAACACATCGCGCTCGTTGAGGTAGTTGACGATACCGGCCTTGATGGTCTCGTAGCTCTCGATCGAAAGCGGTCGGTTGACGGCGCCCCAGGCGATCTTGTCGTGCACGTCGGGCGTGTCGACGATAAAGCGGTCGTTGGGCGAACGGCCGGTGCGCTCCCCCGTCTCGATCACCAGTGCGCCGTTGGAGGCCATGCGGCCTTCTTCGCGGCGGATGGCGTGCTCGACAAGCTCTGCCGCCGGCAGGTCCACCAGCAGGCGGGGCTGATTTTCGGCGGGATCTTCAACGAGCGTAAGACCAAAGTTGGATAGAACTTCTGCAGGGGTAACACCAGGCATGGGGCCTCCTTTAAAAACGCGACACGTGGACGCAGCGCGCACTTTACTCACGTAAAGCCCGTTGTACCCGATATGCAAAAACGTTTTTGCGGCAACGTCGAAGCGCCCGCCCAACGGTCAAAAATCGCACGCAAACGGCCTAGTCATTGGGGACGTTTTTAAACGACTAGTCGTTGGGGACACTCTTGAACAGGCAACAACCAAGGAGCGTCCCCGGATACCGGCACTTAGGGACGTTCCCAAAGTGCCGGCACATAAAGAACGTCCCTAAGTGCCGACTACTGAATGGCGCCGCCGAAATTATTGAACAACCTGTTCAAAAACACGAGCAAACGCCGCCGCGTCTATACTAGAGCGCAGCAACAGAAAGGACTCCGCTTTGAGCATCACGCCCATCGATAGCATTCGCCGCGCCATCGCCCGCCGCAACGGCGTCACCGACCCCACCGTATCGGGCGGGGCGCACGGGCAGGGCGGACGCATCGAGAACGGCCTCTTCCCCGCCTCGCACACTGCCGAGGAACTCGCACGCATCCAAGAGCTGAGTCAGCGCAACGCCGGCGGGCCCGATAGCAGCCAAGCCACACGTCGCCGGCGCGAACGCGATCGGGAGCCCGGCCCCGTCCGCCGCATGGTCAACGCTTGGTGGAACCGTCTGCTCGGCGCCGTCTACGGCGGCGGCTTCTCCATGCAGGAAGCGGAATACGAGGAGCACGCCACCCGTCGCGACTACCTTTGGAATACCCTGGGCACCGCCGTATGGGGCATAGCGTTTCCGCTGCTCACCATCGTGTCGACGCAGCTCGTAGGCGCCGAGGAGGCCGGCAAGTTCTCCATCGCCTTTGTCACCGGCACGCTCATCATGATCGCGTGCAACTACGGCGTGCGCAATTTCCAGGTCTCGGACATCGACGAAAAGACATCCTTTGCCTCCTACCAGCTCAACCGCTGGATCTGCGGAGCGCTCGCGCTGGCATGCGGCCTGGTATACAGCAGCGCCCGCGGCTACGATGCGCAGATGGCCACGATCGGCCTGGGCGTCTACCTCTATAAGGTGATCGACGGCATCGCCGACGTGTACGAGGGCCGCCTGCAGCAGGCCGACAAGCTCTATTTGGCCGGCATGAGTCAAACGCTGCGCTCCGCCGGCGTCATCGCGGTCTTTAGCGTGGCCCTGCTCCTCACGCGCAGCATGCCCATCGCGGCCATGGCCATGGGTGTTACCGCGATTGCCTCGCTTGTGCTGGTCACCGCCCCGCTCGCCCTGCTCGAGACCGAAAAATCGCGTCGCGTGAGCCTGCGCGAAGTCGGCCACCTCTTTGCGCAGTGCGCCCCGCTCTTTGGCGCGCTCTTTTTGTTCAACCTTATCGAGAGCATGCCAAAATTTGTGATGGAGGGCACGCTGGCCTACAAGTATCAGCTGTACTTTAATGCCCTGTTCTTTCCGGCGCAGGCTATTTTGTTGAGCATTGGATTTATCTATAAACCGCAGCTCCTGCGTCTGTCGAGCATTTGGGCGAATCCGCGCAAGCGTCGCCGCTTTGACCTGATCATTATTGCCGTTATGGCGCTGATCGTGGCCATCACCGGCGTGTGCGCCGCATTTATGGCAGGTCCCGGTATTCCCCTCATGAGCTTTATGTACGGCCTCAGCTTTGAGCGCTACCGTACGCTGGCGCTGTTGATGGTCGTCGCCGGCGGCGTCACCGCGGCCATCGACTTTATCTACGCCATCATCACGGTGCTGCGCCATGCCGGCGACGTCACCAAAATCTACCTGATCTGCTTCGCCGTAAGCGTGGTGCTGCCGGTGATCCTGATCAACCTGCTGGGTCCGATGGGCGCCGTGGTGAGCTACCTAGCCATCATGGCGCTACTCCTGGTTCTGCTGATTATCGAATACGCCCACATCCGCCAACGCATCGAACGCGACCGCAACCCCTACGGCGCCTAATTCGAATCAATTTGAAGAAAAGAAACGTCGATGTTTAGGCACCGACAGCGAGCAGTCTCGAGGTGCCCCAGGTTGGCGCGAAAGAGGAGCGACGCGTACTTCTGTACGCGAGCGACGGTTTGAGCGACAAGGTGGGGTGCTTCGGGGCTGCGCAGCGTCAACGTGACCGCCGTTCGGTAGAACGGCGGAACAAGGTTATTCTCCAGGGTTGATATTCGCGTAGAACTCCGCACCATCATCCAGGCGTAGGATCCCGACGCGGCCGAACTCGGAGCCGGTGGCGGCGGCGCAGTCGATATCGATGCGATCGGGCACGCCGGCGGTATCCTCGCCACCCAGGCGCACAATCTGCCCGCGGCCCGACTCCTCATCGAGCCCCGCCAGGCCGCCAACCTCGCAATAGCGCCCAAGCGACACCGTGGGCGTGTGGCCGCTCACCACGACCGGGCCCTCGCCCTCGGCAGAAAGCAGTCCCGTCGGCGCATCCCAATAGCCGTGACGAATCCACAGCAGGTCATCGGACGACTGCACGGCGAGCATTTGCCGCAGCAGCTCGCTATCGGCATCGACCGCTCCCCTGCCGTCACCGCAATCGACACCATGCTCAAGTAAAAACGCGCGCGCCGCCTCGGTCTGGATGCCGGCATGTACCAGCAGATACGGGCGCTCCTCGGTCTCGGCCACCGCGTAGAGCGGCAGCGCAGCCATCCATCGCACGAGCTCCTCGTATGCCTCAAATTCCATGTCGTTGAGCTGCTCGCGCGTCGTCCAGCCACCGTTGATATCCCAGGTCTCGGCATCGAGCGGATCCTGGCCAATGATGGCATCGAGCATGATCTGCTCGTGATTGCCCTTGAGCACGCGGGCGTTGGGCAGCGAGCGCACGAGCTTAATAACGCCGACCGGATCGGGCCCGCGATCGATCATGTCGCCCAGCACGTACAGCGTGTCGTCGGACGCCAGCGAAATCTTAGACAGGGCCTCGTCAAGCGCACGCACGTGCCCGTGAGCATCAGATGTCACATAGATCGCCATGGTACGCCTCTCTTTGCATTGCAGCGGAAGCCCGGCGCCGCAACTAAAACTTCAAGTTGAACTTAAACGTTACCCATTGTACTCCGTTGCAATAAAGCTGGAAAGGGTTTCCGAGCAGAGGCAAAGACGGCAGCCGTCTATGACGATATCGCGCACGCCCGCAATCCAACCCCATAAACCCACCATCTTTGGGTACAAATAACCGCAGACAACTGACCGTGCCACGCCAACCACCCAGGAGCGGACACCATCCATGAACCAGATCCTTCTTTTTATCGGCCTCGTTATTATTCTGTGCCTGACCATCAAGCCCGTCGGTAAAAAACTCCCCTTCCCCACCCTGCTCATCTTTATCGCGCTCGGCATGCTGTTGGGCGTCAACGGGCCGGCGCACATCGAATTTAGCGACTACGCGCTCACCGAAACCGTCTGCAGCACGGCGCTACTGTTCATCATGTTCTACGGCGGCTTTAACACCAATATCGACCGTGCCAAACCCGTTGCCGTGCCCGCGGTACTGCTGAGCACGCTCGGCGTCGTCATCACTGCCGGCATTACGGGTGCGTTTGCGCACTTCGTGCTGGGTTTTGACTGGATTGGTGGCCTGCTGCTGGGATCGGTCGTGGCATCCACCGACGCGGCCAGCGTCTTTAGCGTGCTGCGCGAGCACAGCCTGTCGCTGAGAGGTGGCACCGACTCGCTGCTCGAGGTCGAATCGGGCTCCAACGACCCCGTCGCCTACATGCTCACCGCCGTGCTCGCCACACTCGCGGCCGGCGGCGACATTAACATCCCCGTGCTGCTGGCCAAGCAGATCATCCTAGGCGTGGGGCTGGGCCTTGCCATCGGTTGGACATCCAGCCGCCTGATTGAACGCGCACACGCAACGGCCGAGGGCGCGCAGACTATCTTTTTGTTCGCCGTGGCGATCATCGCCTACGCGCTGCCGAGCTACCTGGGTGGCAACGGCTTTTTGGCCGTGTACCTGGCCGGCATTGTGCTGGGCGCGAGCGACATCACCGGCAAGGTCGAGATGGCGCACTTCTTCGACACCCTCACCGAGATGGCCGAGATGACCATTTTCTTTTTGCTCGGCCTGCTCGTGACGCCCGCCCGCCTGCCGCAAATGCTGCTGCCGGGCCTGGCGCTCATGGCGTTTATGCTCTTTGCGAGCCGCCCCATCGCCGTCGGTCTGCTGCTGGCGCCCTTTAAGACGAGCCCTCGCCAGGTTGCGCTCGTAAGCTGGGCGGGCTTGCGCGGCGCGGCTTCGGTCGTCTTTAGCCTCTTTGCTGTGGTGGCCGGCGTTCCCGGCGGACACGACCTATTTGACCTAGTGTTTGTGATTGCCGTATCGAGCATTGTGGTGCAGGGTTCGCTACTGCCGGCGGTGGCGAAGAAACTCGATATGATCGATGCGGCCGGCGACGTGCGCCGCACCTTTAACGACTACCGCGACGAGGACGGCATGTCGTTTGTAAAGCTCAAGGTGGGCGCTGGCCATCCGTTTGCCGGGCGCTCGCTCGCCGATATCGGCAGCGCCACGGACATGCTCGTGGTCCTGGTGCTGCGCGACGGGGCGCATCCGGTACTGCCCAATGGCGACACCGTGATCCAGGAAGGCGATCTGCTGGTGATGGCAGCCCCAACGTTCGAAGAGCGTGCCGAGGTTACGCTGCGCGAGGTCACCGTGACGCCCCACGGTCGCCTGGCCGGTCAGCGCCTGCGCGACGTGCCGCAGGGCAAGCACCCGTTTATCGTGGTGATGCTCAAGCGCGAAGGCCAAACGATCATCCCCGACGGCGACACCCTAATATACGCCGGCGACGAAGCCGTCATCGCCACGCTAGCGTCGTAGTGACCAGGGGTAGCTAATTTGCGACGAAGAGATCAAGCGCCTGGAAAGCCTGATGCGGTCGCTCGCAGACCTAGACCTGCCGGAGGAGTAAGGCCCCTCCCCCATGTAACCATCCTGTAAATCATAGCGGCGTAGTCGAGTTTTACCGTGATGCGGTCGCGCCTGGCGCTCCACTGTGCTAAAGTATCCCGAACGTTCAAACGACTATGAGGGGGACCTAGAAGATGGCACGTGTGCACAACTTCTCAGCTGGCCCGGCCGCGCTGCCCACCAGCGTGCTCGCCGAGATCGCCGACGAGATGATGGACTACCGCGGTTGCGGCATGTCCGTGCTCGAGATGAGCCATCGATCTAGCATGTACCAGCAGATCATCGACGACGCCGAGGCAGCCCTGCGCCGTCTGCTGAGCGTCCCCGACAACTACCGTGTCCTGTTTTTGCAGGGCGGCGCCACGTTGCAGTTTGCGGGCATCCCGATGAACCTCATGCGCCGCGGCCGCGCCGGCTACGTCGTGACCGGCAACTTTGCCAACAAGGCGTACAAAGAGGCCGCCAAGTACGGCGAGGCCGTGCTGCTCGCGAGCTCCGAGGACACCAATTTCGACCGCATTCCCGACATGGCCGACATCAACGCGCGCGTTGCCGCCGAGGCCGCGGGCGACGGGCTCGACTACGTCTACATCTGCCAAAACAACACCATCTTTGGCACCATGTTCCACGAGCTGCCCGCTTGCGGCGACGTACCGCTGGTCGCCGATGTCTCGAGCTGCTTTCTGTCGCAGCCGCTCGACGTCGAGCGCTACGGACTCATCTACGCCGGCGCGCAGAAAAACGCCGGCGCCGCGGGCGTGACCGTGGTCATCGTGCGCGACGACCTAATCGCCGACGGCCCCGCCTTTGCGCAGACGCCGCAGTACCTGGACCTTAAGACCCAGGCCGCCAAGGGCTCCATGCTCAACACGCCCAACACCTTTGGCATCTACGTGTGCGGCAAGGTGTTCCGTTGGGTCGAGCAGACCGGCGGACTTGCCGCCATGGCCGAGCGCAACTGGGCCAAGGCCAACCTGCTCTACGACCTGCTCGAGCACAGCGAGCTGTTCCATGGCACCACGCAGACCGATAGCCGCTCCATCGCCAATGTTACGTTCCGCACCGGCGATGCCAACCTCGACGCCGCCTTTGTTGCGGGCGCGGCAGAGCACCAGATCCAAAACGTCAAGGGCCATCGCCTCGTTGGCGGCATGCGCGCCAGCGTGTACAACGCCGTCACCATGGAGGACGTGCAGGCGCTGGCCACGTATATGAAAGACTTCGAAGCGCAGCATAGTTTGAGTCCGCGATCTAACTAGCCCGCAACACGCGGGCCGACCAGCCACCTCAGACCACCCTGTTTAGATCAAAACCTGCTAAGGAGTTTTTCCATGCGCAAGATTAAAACCATCGACGACATTACCAAGGACGGCAAAGTCGAGTTTGGCGAGGGCTACGAGTTTGTAAGCACCGCCGAGGAGGCCGACGCAATCCTGATGCGCTCGACCGACCTGCACGGCTACGAGCTGCCCGAGGGCATTCGCGCCATCGCCCGCTGCGGCGCCGGTGTCAACAACATCCCCGTTGAGGAGTACGCCAAGAAGGGCGTCGTCGTCTTTAACTCCCCCGGCGCCAACAGCAACGCCGTCAAGGAGCTCGTCTTGGGCATGCTGGTGCTTTCGAGCCGCGGCGTGGTACAGTCGATGAACTGGGTGCGCGACAACGCCGACGACCCCGAGATTCAGGTCGATGCCGAAAAGGCCAAGAAGGCCTTTGTGGGCCGCGAGCTCAAGGGCAAGCGCATCGGCGTCATCGGCCTGGGCAACGTAGGCTCCAAGGTCGCCAACGCCTGCGTCGATCTGGGCATGGACGTCTACGGCTACGACCCGTTCATTTCCGTCGAGCACGCGTGGGTGCTGAGCCGCGAGGTGCAGCGTGTGGGCACGCTCGAGGATCTCTGCCGCGGCTGCGACTACCTCACCGTGCACGTGCCCAGCAAGGCAGACACCATCGGCATGATCAGCACCGAGCAGATTAACCTGCTGGCGCCCGACGCCGTGCTCATCAACTACGCGCGCGAAACCATCATTGACGAGGACGCCGTCGACGCCGCCCTGCGCGCGGGCAAGCTCAGCTGGTTTAGCTGCGACTTTGCCACGCCCAAGACCGTCAAGATGCCCAACACGTTTATCACCACGCATTCGGGCGCCGGCACCGGCGAGGCCGAGGCCAACTGCGCCGACATGGCCATCAGCGAGCTCAAGGATTACCTGGAAAACGGCAACATCGCGCACAGCGTCAACTACCCCGCCTGCAGCATGGGCAAGGCGCGCGCCGCAAGCCGCATTGCCTGCCTGCATGCCAACGTGCCCAACATGATCGGCCAGATCACGGCCATTCTCGCCAAGGACAACGCCAACGTGCAGCGCATGACCAACGAGTCCGCTGGCGAGAACGCCTACACCATGTTCGACACCGATGAGCACCTGGACGGCAGCACGATCGAGGCACTTAAGCAAATTCCGTCGATGTATCGTGTGCGCGTGATTAAATAGCGCCGGCGCCAATCCTGCCAGGCAGACCACGAAGCCCATTCGGCCCCCGTTTTCACGAAACGGGGGCCGATTTTGTTGCTCCGGACGACTTTAAAATGATACCCAGAACAAGTTTTTTCAGATAATCGATAGTGAGGCTCAAGTCGCTAAGCACACCCGCTTTGATAAACAGCTTTATCAGGGACTTTAGTAGGTAAAAATCGATCTCTATGTGCCGAATGTAAGTTGACTGTCCATTTTCCGAAACAACTTATTCTAGATAGCATTTTTAAGGCCCCTCCAAGGCGAAATATAAGCCTTTTTGTGACCAAAACTCTAGTCCGCGCGACCGTTTTCCACCCGCGCGGCTACATTCCTGCCCAATCGATAAAAATCTCCTCACGAAGCCGCCGTTCGAGCTCCTGCTGTCGCGGCGTCTTGTCTTTCAGCGGCACATCGAGATAGGACATGATGAGCTCCATCACCACGCGGAAGGCATCGGAGTCGGCCAGCTGACCATAGGTCATCAGAATGACGGGATATCCCATCGCTTGCAGCGCCGTCGTTCGATCGGAGTCCGAAATCTTGGATTCAATGGATCCGTGAATGGCTTTACCCTGGCATTCAACCAGACACTCTCGGCTGCCGTCCTTATTTGCCAGCAGGATATCGGCATAGCGCCTATCAAGCCCCGAAATCAGGCGGGCGCTGCGCGTCAAGCGAATCTCGACGTTATTGGTAAGGCGCAGCCCTTCGCCGCCGCGCAACCTCGTAAGGCCAAACAGCATCGAAGCCTGGACCTCGAGCGGCGATGCCGCCACCCCCGTAATGCACTTCGCGGCACGTGTGAACGATTTAGCGCCGCGGAGCCCCTGGATCTTATCGACGTACTCTGTAAGCTCAGAGAGCTCAATCAAGGGAGGTCGTTTCCACAAGTCCGTTGGATTCCCCGAGACATCCTTTACGTTTTCCCAGCCCGACCGTGCGTCACTCCATCGGCTCCCATATGCCTGCTCAAGTGCCGACTTTACCTGAGGCGCAATCTTGCACACGGCAAAGGTGCCGCACATCTCATACATGCACATGATTAGACGCTCGTTTGAGACCGAGGAAGCCAGGGTCAGCAGGGTAAAGAGCGGGGACGCGACATCGAGGCCAAACTCCGTCTGCCGCACGGAATCAAACGGCCTCTCCCCGTTCCAAACATGCCTGACAATGCGATCGCCCTTGCGCCCGCAGACGCCCCGCGCCAACACGTGTAACGGGGTGCCCAGGAAATGCTTGACGAGCGGATGCTCACATAGGTGCTCCCTGCGCGGATCGTCCGCAGAATCGGGCAGGTCCGGCATTATTGCCAAGACCTGTGGGGGTATCCGGTGATACCGAAAGGCAGATATGTCGCACAGCATGTCGTCCATGAAGGGTACGTACCCACCGCGTCGTTTGTAAACCCGCCTGGACGGCAAACGCGCTGGCTCGGCCTGCGAACGGTAAATACCGCTGCGCGCACGCCGCGGATCTCTCAAGAGGCTTACAATCGGTTTGGAAAGCAGACTGATTGTGAGGTTGCATATGGTTGATGAGGACTTTGCCTGGCGGCTTGCGCAGGAGCTCGTGCGGATCGACAGCTCAGACCCGGGCGCGTATGAGGATGAAATTGAGCGGTATATCAAAGCGCTGGTTGAGGCTCAGCTGGAGCGGTTGAGTCATCCGGTGCTCCATGCCGTGCAGGTTGAGGAACTCGAGGTGCTCCCCGGACGCCGCAACCTCATGATTACCATACCGGGCGTGAGCGACGAGCCGCGGCTGGTCTATATCTGCCACATGGATACCGTCACCTTGGGCGACGGCTGGGATACAGGCATTCCGCCGCTCGGAGCAATCGTGCGTGACGATAAACTCTATGGCCGCGGTGCCTGCGATATGAAGGGTGGCCTGGCCTGCGCCATTTCCGCACTGTTCCATACGCTCGAGCGCATGACGGCAAGCGGTGAGCTGCCCCGACGTGGCTTTTCGCTCATCTGCTCGGTCGACGAGGAAGACTTTATGCGTGGCTCCGAGGCGGCCATTGATGCCGGCTGGGTCGGTTCGCGCGAATGGGTGCTGGACACCGAGCCCACCGACGGACAGATCCAGGTGGCGCACAAGGGGCGCACATGGTTCGAGATTGAGATGGCAGGCGTCACGGCGCACGCGAGCCAGCCTTGGAAGGGCGCCGACGCCGTCGCCGCCATGGCAGAGGTCGTCTGCGCGTTGCGCCGCGCGTTCATGGCGCTGCCCGTACACGATGAGCTGGGGCCATCGACCATCACGTTTGGACAGATCGAGGGCGGCTACCGCCCCTATGTCGTGCCCGACCATGCCAAGGTCTGGGTCGATATGCGCCTGGCCCCGCCGACTGATACGGCCGCCGCGACGCGCATGGTAGAGCAGGCCATCGCCGGCGCCGAAGCCGCGGTCCCCGGCTGCCATGGAAGCTATACCGTGACAGGCGACCGCCCCGCCATCGAGCGCGATCCAAGCTCTCCCCTTCTGGCTGCACTCAAGCGTGCCGCCGATGACGTGACGGGCACAGACACGACCGTCGGCTTCTTTACCGGCTACACCGACACTGCCGTCATTGCCGGCAAGACAGGCAACCGCAATTGTATGAGCTACGGCCCCGGCTCGTTGGCGCTCGCGCACAAGCCCAACGAGTATGTGCCCCATGCCGATATCGTTCGCTGCCAAAACGTGCTCATCGCGCTTGCCGATCACACGCTCTGGGACGCAAGCGGCCAAGTTGGGGCATAATAAGCCGCGAACAAACCGACTCGCGCGTTAGGACCGCCCATGAAAGCACTTCCGTTTCCCTGCATCCGCCCAGCTCAGGACCGCGTGCTCGAGGCGCTGCCTGCGATGGGCGGTATCCTGAGCGGCAACGACGCCCTGCGCGGCGCCATTGCTGACGGCCTAATGCTCAAGGATCCAGGCGCGGCGTATTACGTGTACGAGTGTTCGGGAGAGCTGGGACGCGTGACGGGCGTTGTGGCAATTTGCCCGGTTGGTGTACTGACGGACGACAACGCGTCCTCCGCAGATGCGGCCGCAGCCGCCCGCGCAATCGCCGAGCTTAAGGTGCAGCCTCGCCCTGTAACGCTCGCCTACGAAGCCTCGCCCGTCATGGATATCATCCTCGGCGCCGCCAAAGAAGGCGCGTCGCTCTATGCCGTCACCGACCCCGCCGGCATTACGCACCGTGTGTGGGAGGTCAAGCGCGAGGACGCCGTTGCTGCCATCCGTGCCATGCTCGATCAGGCACCCGACCCCGTGTTCGCCGGTGACTCCGCCTATGCCGCCGCACTGGCTGGGGCATCGCAGATTCTGGCCGATGAGGCCCGTGCCGCCGGAACGTACACCGGCAAAGAGCCGTTCAACTTTGCCGTAGCTGCGCTCTTCCCCGCCGCGCAGGTCAGCGGCGGCGCGCCGCAGGTTCCGACGGGTCTGCTCACTCACCAGATCTCACGGTTCTAGCGGACTCAAACGCGAAGCTGGAAAACCCAGCATCCAAACAAACAAGGGGCGGGGATGCAATGCCCGTGCATGCATCCCCGCCCCTTTCGCATCAAACAATTTCGCCGGCAAACCGCGCCGCAACGCCAGCGCTACCCGCGCTGCGGGCCTACTGCCGCTACAAGCGGTTCAAGCCCCAGCTCGCGCGCGTAATCCTCCTGCGTAAAGACTTCGACCAACTCAAACGTGTCGGATTCGTCGTCAAACGCAAAGTGCAGCACCGAGCAGTTGCCCGGCACGCGATCGCGCTCGTCGGCCGCCGCACCCTTCACGTGATCCATAAACTCCTTGATAGCCGAGCCATGGCTTACCGCGAGCACACACGTATGGTCCGGACGCTGCATGAGTTCGGTCAGCGTCGCCACCATGCGCTCGCGCACCTGGATCTGGCCCTCGCCGCCAAATTGACGATAGAAATCGCGCCACGGGCGCTCGGGCATAAGCATCACGCGCTCGGCCTCAAAGTCGCCAAAGAACCACTCACGCAGGCCGTCCAGGCGCTCGTACGCCAAGCCCAGCCACAAGTTGGCGATAGTCTGCTCGGTGCGATGAAGCGTGGAGGTGTAGGCATGATCGGGCTCAATGCCGCGCGCACGTAAAAACATGCCGGCGCGCGCCGCCTGGTCGCAACCCAACTGCGTAAGCGGCGAGTCACTCCACCCCTGAATGATACGCTTAAGGTTGAATATCGTCTGTCCATGACGGACCAGATACAGATCTTTATTCATAGGGGTCCTTTCGTTCGTTACCAACCCAAGAGCGAAAACGCCCCGTCGCAATAGCCAAAATGAAGCACGGCACCGTTGTCGGGTAGCTCTCCCCCGCCAGTCACATACTCAAGAAACTCCTGGCAGGCTGAGCCGTGGGAAACCGCCAGCACGCAGTCGTGCTGCGGCCGGGCCATAATACGGGACAGCGCCGCGACCATGCGCGACTGAAGCTGCACTTCCGACTCGCCGCCAAAGGCCACCGGATAATCGCCCCAGGGCTGCGGCGGCATCTCGCGATTTGATGTGCCCTCCAGCGAGCCAAAATGCCACTCACGCAGGTCATCGACCAGTTCAATGGAACGGCCCTCGCCAACGATAAGCTCGGCCGTATGCCGCGCCCGGCCCAACGGCGAGGAATACACATGATCAAAGGCCACGCCACGCGCCGCAAACGCCGTACGCGCCGTCAGCGCCTGCTCGCGCCCGCGCGCCGTAAGCGGCGAATCGTGCCAGCCCTGCAAAATGCTCTGCACATTGAGCTCAGTCTGCCCATGCCGCACCAAATACAGATCTGCCACACGCTCTCCCCTCGTACCACCACAAAGGGGACAGGCACCTTTGTGGTGGTTTACCGTCTGATCACGCCGCGGTGACGCTCAGCTACACCAGCACGTCGGCGAGCGGGCGCTTGGGTACGTGGTGCACCTGCGCATCGTCACGCCAGTAATTAATTGAGCCGTCGGGGTTGGAATCGATCGCATCGATCATCTGCGTCTCGGCCGGCACGCCAAAAGCCATGATCAGCTTGAGCTCATACTTGTCGTTATCGAGCCCCATAGCATCGATCGCGTGGGGCGTAAAGGCCTTGAACATGCAGGCTGCCACCTCGGGCGTGGCGCTGCGAGCGGCGAGCATCATCGTCTGCGCGGCAATGCCCGTGTCGACCTCGGTGATGGGCGCGGCGGGCTTACCCGGAACAGCGCGCTCGGCAAGAATCGCGATGTAGCCGGTCGGACGCTCGCCCTCGGCAGGACCCGGCCAATCCTTGAGCGCACCGGCCCATGCAAGCTCGTCAAATACACGCGCGCAGTCCTCTGCACCGCTTACCACATGAAAACGCAGACGCTGAGCATTGGCACCGCAGGGAGCCAGGTGCGCCAGTTCCGCCAGCTCGAGCAAAAACTCGCGCGGCACGCGCATGGACTCGTCAAAGCGACGGCACGTACGGGCACGACGGACCAGCGCATCAAACGCTTCCAGACCGAGCTTTTCGCAGCCCTGCTTTGCCATCGATTCTGCGCTTACCGGCGCTGCGGGAACTGCTTCGTTCATAGGGACCCCCAATTCAAGCCAATTGTCTTTAGGAAAATCTAACCTAAAACGTAGGCAATAACGAACAGGGCTGCAATGTTCTACACCTGTTGAATAGAAAATCGCGACGTGGGGAACAACGGAAACAATTCGGGACCTTTGGGTTACGTTTCGCCCTCCCCGACCCATACGCCAGCGCCTTTAAGCGATACTGGTTGTAACGATCAAGGCTTACGCCGCACGGAAAGGAGACATTATGGGCATCTTTAAGAACGATGACCAAAAATCGAGCCAGTTTGGATTTGACGAGGAAAAGCATGGCGGGCAAAGCCGTCAAGGCCGTACGCTGGATCTACGCCATCACGGGCGTCTTAGCACTCATTGCTGGTATCGCGCTGCTTTTTGCACCCGCCAAGTCCCTCGTCTTTTTGACGACCGTCCTGGGTTTTTACTTTGTAATCACTGCTGCCATCAGACTGTTCACTGCCATTTTTGAGCCGCTGCTGCCCACCGGCTGGCGCGTGACGAGCATCATCTCCAACCTACTCATTATCTTGGGCGGCGTCATAATCCTGCGCAACCAGGCCTTCTCGACCGCGACGCTCACCACGATGGTGGTTATCGTGGCCGGCTTTGGCTGGATTGTCGAAGGTGTCATGTCCATTCTGGAGTCCGAGCTTTCGTCCAACCGCGCCCTCGCCATCCTGAGCGGCGCACTTTCCATCATCGCCGGCATGTTCGTGTTTATCTATCCGCTGTGGTCGGCCAAGATGCTCGTCATCTTTAGCGGCGCCGCGCTGCTGGTGTTTGGCGTAACGCTGATTGTTCGCGCTATTCAATTTGGCAAACTGGTGCGCTAGATGCCACGAACGCTCTTTATTGATGCAGACGCCTGCCCGGTCACGCGCGAGTCGATTGACTGCGCGCGGCGGGCGGGCGTCGCCGTTGTTATCGCCGGCAACAGCACGCAAAACCTGGAACGGCACATTCGCCGCGACGACCCGCGCGATGCCGAGCACGCGCGACGCGGCTTTTGGGTCACGACGCTCGACGTGAGCGTGGGCGCCGACAGCGCCGACTTTGCCATTGTCGAACGCCTGCAGGCGGGCGACGTGGTCGTGACGCAGGACATTGGCTTGGCGAGCATGGTGCTCGGGCGCGATGCCGCCGCTATCGGTGTGCGCGGGCGCGTCTACGACAAAGCAACCATCGACATGCAGCTGTTTATTCGCCACGAGGAAAAGAAGGTGCGCCGCGCCGGCGGACGCACTCGCGGGCCGGCGGCATTTACCAGCGAAGACCGCGCCCGCTTTAAACGCAACCTCACCGAGCTGCTGCGCTAACCAAGGTAGATTTTTGGGACATGTCCGGAAATCTACCTTTTTGTTTTGGCGGCGGGGAATGCCCTGGTCACAGAGGTAGATCGTAAGACATGTCCCAATAATCTACTTAAAGGCCAACGGCGGAGAGGATGAGGCCCCAGCCAGCGCCGATGACGTACATCATGATCAGGAACACGGCATTTTCGCGGGCGCTGCGGTTGGTGCGGAACAGCACCAGATAACCCACGCCGGCGGAAATGAGCGTGCCGGCGAGCATCGGCGCCAGTTGCAGCGCGCCTTCCAGATACAGCTGTGTAATGACCACGCTCGCCGAGCAATTGGGAATCAGCCCGACAAGCGCCGAACCCAGGACAGCGAGTGTCTCGTTGCCGCGCAGGAACTGCTCGATCGCGGACTCGCCGAACGTCTCGAGCACGGCGACCAGAATCAGCGTCACCAGAAAAATGAATACCGAGACCTGCACGGTGTGCGAGATCGCACTGCGGATGATCGACAGGACAGGCGTCCCTTCGTGGGAGTGAGAGTGACCGTGACCATCATGGTGTTCATGTTCGCCCTCATGACCGTGATCGTGGCCATGTCCGTGTTCGTGCTCGTCCTCGTCTTCATCACAACCGCAATGGTCGCGCTCGCACAGCTCGTGGATGTGGTCGGCGCTCACGCCTGCCTCGGCCACCTCGTCGATGATGTCACCGCCGCTGTGGTCGTCGTGCGCGCAGTTCACGTGGGCCGGGTTGGCCGCGGTTCCCAGCACGGTACGGCGAATCGCCGCGTGCGCGCGGGCGTTACGGCGCAGGCCGCGAATGGCAGCGTCCACGATAAAACCCGTGACCAGTGCGATCAGCGCTTTCGAAGCCAAAAGCATCGCCATAGTCTGCACGGGAACCTGCTCGGCAAGCAACAGCGGCAGCATCTCATCGGAGGTCGAAAGGAACACCGCCACCAACGTGCCCAAGGTCACGACACGGCCGGCGTACAGCGTTGCTGCCATGGCCGAAAATCCGCACTGCGGCACCATGCCCAGCAGCGAGCCAACCACGGGACCCGCAGCGCCGGCGCGCTTGATAGCGCCGTTGACGCGGTCGCCCGCAACGTGCTCAAGTGTCTCGAGAGCAAGATACGTCACCAACAAAAACGGCAGCAGCGACAGCGTGTCCTTGCCGGCGTCGAGCAGAATATCAATCAGTAAATCCATGACGGATGGAACCTTTCGTGTCTTTCGGCAGCATTGTAAAAGTCCTAGCGGTCAACTAGGGTATTGTAGTTGTCCCGGGCGCGGTGCCAATAGTTGCCCATGGTAAACTATCATCTCGCCACAACTCAGTAACCCCGAGCCGCGCGACGCGGCCCGTCCAAGGAGCAGCCTATGAACGTTTCGCAAGCACTTGAATACGAGCGCCAGCCGTTTATTCCCATGTTTATCTATGGCGACCACGGTGCCATGGAGTCCGAACGCCAGAAGGGCGAAGAGGCCCTCAAGGTGCTCGAGACCGAGTATTTTACTGCCGAGGACGACCCCGGCTTCGACTTTGCCACCGTGCGCGACCTGGCCGACCGCAACCGCGACCTTTGCGACCAGATTGGGGAGGCACGCCTGCGCAATGTGACGCCCGCGACGCTCTCGCGCGGCCTGTCCGACGCCGACACCTGCGCCGCCATCGGCAAAATGCAAAAGCGCACCGCCGCGTCGGTCATGCGCGAAATCCGCGGCGACCGCGACGCGCTCGGCGTGGCCTACGCCCGCAAGCCCATCCAGGGCACCGTGCTCGGTATCGACATCGAGACCACCGGCCGTGCACCCGAGCGCGGCTATATCATCAACGTGGGCTGGGAGATCATGGAGCTCACCAGCGACGCCGTCCCGCATGACGCCGAGGCACACTACTGCGGCCTGCCCGACATCTACCGCGGCGAGGATGTACCGCTGTCGAATATCCACCACATCACCTGGGACGACATCGACGGCAAGAAGCCGTTCCGCGAGAACAAGGAGCTGCAGAAGCAGCTGCTCAAGCTCATGAAGAAGTACCCGTACATGGCACACAACGCCGCGTTTGAGGACAGCTGGTTCAAGATCCACCTGGACGGCTACGCCGAGGCACGCCGCGCCGGTAAGATCATCGTCATCGACTCGCGCCAGATCTGCCGCAGCCTGGATGCCGACGTCCGCTCGCTCCCCCGCGAGTCCGCCCCCGCCGCGCTCGAGAACTGGGCACGCCGTCGCGGCACCCTCGCGCCCGACGCCAACGAGCAGCATCTGGGTCTGGACGACACCGACCTCATGCTCCGCACGGTACAGGCCGAGTTCAACCTCAAGAACCTATTCGCGAAATAGCAACGCCTGCGACAAACACTACTTGCTCACGAGCGGCCTCGCAGCGGGAAACACCGCAGCGGGGCCGCCCTACGTTCCACAGATAGATCTGCCATCACAAATACTGAACCCTCATTTTGAACGATTCGGCCAATTCCCGACACGTAATTCGTTGTCGGATGGTGATGCATCGATATCAAATGTGCAGCAATTGAGTTTTTATATGCTATAGCTAAGCTGCGAGAACATTGATTTTAGGCGTGCCAGCCCATAATCGCGTCAAGCTTTTGGACAGCATTTGGTTAGGCCCCTAAAACGACTTTCCCACTCAGCGCCATCAACACGGCATTAGCTGGCACGATATATACCATGAGTATCGTATTGTCACATACCACTGCAAAAGCGGTCTACCAGGCCGCGCATTCGGCGTCTGCGAAAGACACCGAGCCCTGTAACCCTGCCGCGATTTACGGATCATGTCCCACCGGAACGCTCCTTGACGCAGCCGCAGAATGGCTCACCAAACACGATGTTTCCCTCGACGCAAATGATTGCCTCGAGATAATGGTGTTTGATCGCAGGAATGCGCGCTATGCAATGAACTGTCAATGCCACGTTTCGTCAAAACGATTCTCGAACTCACGCTTTATAGAGCTCAAAGATGGCATCTTCATTGTTGGCGTTGAGCTTTGCGCACTTCAGGCCGCCACCTATCTCCCTTTTCGCGAACTGGTGGAGTACTACTTTGAATTGTGCGGCGCTTACTCCCTTGGAACCGGCTCTTCCACCTCGTATAACGAGCGTTTCGCGCTCACCTCGACCGAAAGGTTAAAACAGTTCTTTAATTCCATTACCAGATACTACGGTCTGGCCCTTGCCCGAAAGGCAATCCAATGTGTGCGCGACGGATGCCGGTCTCCTATGGAAACGGCCTTTGTCATGATGCTAACGCTGCCTAAAAGCGAAGGAGGGCTTGGTATTAAGGGAATTGAGACCGATTACGAGGTGCAGGTCACCGCTGCCGCAAAGAATCTCACGAGACGCAAAAAGTTCTTTATGGATGCGTATCTAAAGAAATCTCGCACAGACATTGAATACAACGGGTTTTATCATGACGCGGAAGAAGACCGCGCCATCGATGAGGAGCGCAAGAATGCGCTTGCGTCCATGGGATACGGAATCATCACCGTCAGTCGTTATTCCTTTATGCATGCCAGCGCTTTCGTTAGGGTCATGGAGGCGATCCAACGGAAAGAGGGCATACGCCCCTCGCGTCTGCCAAAAGACTTTCAAATCATGCAAGAGGACCTGAGACAGTTTGTGCTCAGAAGGTTTATAGAAGAGAAAAAGCGAATTCAGAAGCAGCTTCGCCAGGATTCCGAAGATCGTCAACGAATCGACCTCGAAAAAGCAACACTCGAAGGCATCACGCTGGATGACCCGACAATAAATGAAGTTCCGGCAATCGATGACATGCAGACTGTCGAATCCGACAGCCCATCATTTGCCCAAATAAGCAGTCTCGCGCCCGAGGGCAGAATCTTCGGGGCCGGAAGCTAGACCGGCTAACAAGGTGGGTACCCTAGCGATGTGCAAAATTGCGAGTATTCAGCAGGGTCGGCCCTCCAGCACCCACAAGTTAATCCAAATGAGAAACAAAAACGCTATCGAACGGGAACATTAGGCAACATTTGAGGAAGACCTTGTCTGCTTACCGCCCTTGGATAACTCTTGAGCGGCTTTATTTGGCCTGGAATAGATTAACGGACCCCCTATAGTTGCAGAATACTCCAATTTTTGCACGGCGCGGGGGCACCCACCCCGGCATCGGCTATCAAAACCGCTCAGTCCGGAATCTCGTCCACTATTCCCCATCATTTTGTGCGACGAATTACCTGAACGTCATTGACATATGAACATGCGCTCATATAATCGGAAGTAAGTTATATGAGCGCATGTTCATATGAAAGGATATTGCAATGAGCATCCGCGTTGATGAAACGAAACCCGACACCGAGGCCACCGAGCCCGTGATCCCCACCACCTGCTCGCCCGAGGACCTTCCCGACGAGGAGCTTCTCTACGACCTCGCCGACCTGTTCAAGGTCTTCAGCGACACCACGCGTATCAAGATTCTCTATGCCCTCATGGGCCGCGAGCTCTGCGTGGCAGACATCGCCGAAGCGACCGAAACCTCGCAGTCGGCAGTATCGCACCAGCTGCGCACACTCAAGCAGTCGCACCTAGTTAAATTCCGACGCGACGGCCGCAACATTCTCTACTCGCTCGCCGACGACCACGTCTACACCATGCTCAACCAAGGCATGAGCCACATCTGCGAATAGCGACCAACCACGGTACCAGCGCGGCCTGCACCCAAGCCGCAAAAACAGAGAAAGGAACCCACCATGAAAAAGCAGTTTAAACTCGACGAGATCGACTGCGCCAACTGCGCGCGTGAGCTTCAGGACGAGCTGGCCAAGCTCGAGGGCGTTAAATCCGTGTCCGTCAACTTTATGACCCAGAAGCTGACGCTCGAGGCCGATGATGCTGAGTTCGACGAGGTGCTCAACCGCGTTGTTGAGTTTACGGCCGACGCCGAGCCGGACTGCGAGATTATTCTCTAGCCCAGGTTTACGCCAACCTGCAAGGCCGCGCTTGCCGCGGCCTTTGCTCGCGAAATTATATGAGCGAGTGTTCATTCATTCAAATGGGAGGATACGAGTCATGGCCACCGCCGACCCCAAGAAGAAAAAGAAGAAGCGCAAGAAAAAAGAGTCACTCGAGCATAAGCGCAACCGCATCCTGGTAGCGCTGGGCATTTTTGCGGTGGTGTACGCCCTCGAGGAGCTCGGCACCCTCGCCGCCACATTCGGCACCCCGGGCGACATCTACGCCAGCTTTGCGCTGTTCCTCGTGCCGTTTTTGATTGCCGGATACGACGTACTACAAAAGGCATTCAATAACATCCGCCGCGGCAAGGCGTTCGACGAGAGCTTCCTCATGGCCGTCGCGACCATCGGCGCGTTTGCCATGGTGTTCTTCCCCGATACCGACCCGCACATGGCCGAAGGCGCCGCCGTCATGCTGTTCTACCAGGTCGGCGAGCTGTTCCAGGCATACGCCGTGGGCAAGAGCCGCAAGTCGATCAGCGCCATGATGGACATCGCGCCCGACTACGCTAACGTCGAGCAGCCCGACGGCACGCTCGAACAGGTCTTTCCCGATGACATCGCCGTGGGCACCGTGATCGTGGTCAAGCCCGGCGAGCGCGTGCCTATCGACGGCGTCATCGTCGAGGGCGAAACCCAGCTCGACACCGCCGCACTCACGGGCGAGTCAGTTCCCCGCCCCGCCAAGTCCGGCGACGATATCATCAGCGGCTGCATCAACATGACGGGCCTCATCCACGTGCGCACCACCAAGCCCTTTGGCGAGTCCACCGTTGCGCGCGTCCTGGAGCTCGTTGAAAACGCCAGCGAAAAGAAGGCGCGCACCGAGAACTTCATCACGCGCTTTGCCCGCGTCTACACCCCCGCCGTCACCGGCGCGGCCGCGGTGCTCGCACTTGGCGGCGGCCTGATCACCGGTGCCTGGTCCAACTGGATTCTGCGCGGCCTGACCTTCCTGGTCGTCAGCTGCCCGTGCGCCCTCGTGATCAGCGTACCGTTGAGTTTCTTTGGCGGCATCGGCGGCGCGTCCAAGCTGGGCGTTCTCATCAAGGGCTCCAACTACCTCGAGACGCTCGCCGACGTGGATACCGTCGTCTTCGACAAAACCGGCACGCTCACCAACGGCACGTTCTCGGTCGTCGCGGTGCACCCCGAGGCAGGCTATACCGAGCAGTCGTTGCTCGAGGTCGCAGCCCTTGCGGAGTCGTTCTCCGATCACCCCATCGCGCAGTCCGTGCGTGTCGCCTACCAGGGCGAGGTCGACCCCAAGCGCGTTAGCGACTCCGCCAACGACGCGGGCCACGGCGTGACGGCAATCATCGACGGCAAGCACGTCGTCGTTGGCAACGCAAAGATGCTCGCCGCGGCCGGTATCGACGCTCCCAATTGCGAGGTCGTCGGTACGATCCTCCACGTGCTCGTCGACGGCACCTATGCCGGCCACATCGTAATTGCCGACACCATCAAGGTCGATGCGGAGCAAACGATTCGCGACTTGCACGCCGCTGGCGTCAAGCACACCGTTATGCTCACGGGCGACCGCGAGGAAGTGGCTGCGTCCGTTGCCGAACAGTTGGGGCTCGACGAGTTCCACGCGCAGCTGCTGCCGGGCGACAAGGTCGAGCGTGTTGAAGCGCTGCTCGCGGCCGAAAGTGGCAAGGGCAAGCTCGCCTTTGTCGGCGACGGTATCAACGACGCGCCTGTGCTTACGCGCGCCGATGTGGGCATTGCCATGGGCGCCATGGGTTCCGACGCCGCAATCGAGGCGGCGGACGTCGTGCTGATGGACGACAAGCCGTCCAACATCTCCCGCGCGATCCGCGTGGCGCGCAAGACCATGTCGATTGTTTGGCAGAACATCATCTTTGCGCTGGGCATTAAGTTGCTGATTCTGGTGCTTGCGGCACTGGGCATCGCCAACATGTGGCTTGCCGTGTTCGGCGACGTAGGCGTGGCGATCATCGCTATCCTGAACGCCATGCGCGCGATGGGTGTCAAGAACCTGTAGCGCCTGTGGTCCCTCCGGCCGGGGCCGGGCTTGGTTTTGAAAACG